>JAYRYI010000003.1:0-496388 GCA_041917095.1 Caulobacter sp.
GGGGGCGGCAGCCGGGGCGGCGGCGGGCGCCGCGCCTTCGGCGGCCGGGGCCGCGCCTTCGGCCGGGGCCGCCGCCGGAGCAGCCTCGGCCGGCTTCGGCGCCGGGATGGCCAGCGTGGAGCCCAGGCTCTGCAGGTAGGCGATCATCGCGACGCGCTCTTCCTGCTTCTTGAGACCGATGAAGGTCATCTTGGTCCCGGGGACGTGCTTGCCGGGGGCCTTCAGGAAGGCGTCCATCTCGTCGAACGTCCAGGTCTTGCCGGCGGCGAAGCCGGTGAAGGCCGGCGAGTAGGCGAAACCGGCGTGCGCGGCGGGCGTCTTGCCGAGCGTGCCGAACAGGTTCGGTCCGGTGCCGTTGGCCCCGCCGGCCGTGAAGGTGTGGCAGGAGGCGCACTTGGCGCTGACCGCCTGGCCGGCGGCGACGTTGGCCGGATCGGCGAGCACCGTGCCCCAGTCGGGCGCGACCTCGGCGACGGCGCCGCCCTCGCCCGGCTCTTCCGCCACGGTGATGGCGTAGCCCGGCTTTTCCGGCGGCTCCTTCTCGAAGGCGATCGTGGTCACCTCACGGAGACCGAAAATGACGAGCCCGGCCGCCAGCACGCCGCCGGCGATCTTGTTGAACGTCAGATCGCTCATGTCCGCTGTCTTCGTCCTCTAGAAGCCCCGGGCAGGGGGCCAATGCCTGCGACGCGGGAATCCCCACGACGCGCCCTGTGTTGCGCCGGGCTCTCTTACACGCTACCGCCCCTCGCGCAAGCCGGGCCCCGGGTCCGGACCGCCGGATTTGACCCAGGTCGCGCCAATGAACCCGATCGTCCTGATTCCAGCGCGCATGGCGGCGACCCGCCTGCCGGACAAGCCGCTGGCGGACATCGGCGGACTGCCGATGATCGTCCGGGTGCTGCGGCAGGCCGAAAAGGCCGCCGTCGGCCCGGTCGCGGTCGCCGCCGGCGACCCGGAGATCGTCGAGGCCGTGAAGGCCGCCGGCGGGCTGGCCGTGCTGACCGATCCGGCCCTGCCGTCAGGCTCGGACCGCATCCAGGCGGCGCTGGAGGCGCTCGACCCTTCGGGTGAGCATGACGCGGTGATCAACCTGCAGGGCGACATGCCTTTCGTGCCGGCCTCCATCGTCGCCGACTGCGCGCGGCTGCTGGCGGCCGAGCCGTCCTGCGACGTCGCCACAGTGGTCGCGGCCGAGGCCTCGGCGGCCGACCGGTCCAATCCCGACGTGGTCAAGGCGATCCTGGCGCTGGGCGAAGGCGCGACGACCGGCCGCGCCCTGTATTTCACCCGCTCGACCCTCTACGGGGACGCCCCCGTCTGGCGACACATCGGAATCTACGGCTATCGGCGCGAGGCGCTGGCGCGATTTATCACCGCTCCGCCCTCGCCCCTCGAACGGCGCGAGAAGCTGGAGCAGCTGCGGGGCCTGGAAATGGGCCTTTCGTACTGGGCCGCCGTCGCCGACGAGGCCCCGATATCCGTCGACAACCCGGCCGACCTCGAGGCGGCGCGGGCCTACGCGAAAGACTTCGACGCATGAGCGTTCTGCCGAAAATCGCCTTCCAGGGCGAACCCGGGGCCAACAGCCACGAGGCCTGCCGGACCTACTTCCCGAATCATGAGGCCGCCCCCTACCCGACCTTCGAGGAAGCCTTCGAGGCCGTGAAGAGCGGCGTCTGCGAACTGGGCATGATCCCGGTCGAGAACTCGATCGCCGGCCGCGTGGCCGACGTCCACCACCTGCTGCCCAGCTCCGGCCTGAAAATCATCGGCGAGCGGTTCAAGCCGATCCGCTTCCAGCTGATGGCCAACAAGGGTGTGAAGCTGGAGCAGGTGAAGACCGTCTCCAGCATGGCCATCGCGCTGCACCAGTGCCGCAACAGCCTGAAGAAGCTGGGCGTCAAGACCGAGGCCGTCGGCGACACCGCCGGCGCCGCCCGGGCCCTGGCGCAGCATCCCGACCCGACCCGCGGCGCCATCTCGCCGGCCCTGGCGGCGGAGATCTACGGCCTCGACATCCTGATGCGCGACATCGAGGACGAGCGGCACAACACCACCCGCTTCCTGGTCATGACGGCCGACAAGGCGCCCGCGCCGCCGCCGTTCACCACCAAATGCATCACCAGCTTCTGCTTCCGGGTGAAGAACCTGCCGGCCGCGCTCTACAAGGCCATGGGCGGGTTCGCGACCAACGGCGTGAACATGACCAAGCTGGAAAGCTACATGGAGGGCGGCGCCTTCACGGCGACCTTCTTCTACGCCGAGGTCGACGGCCGTCCGGAGGACCGCGGCCTGGCCCTGGCGCTCGAGGAGCTGGCCTTCTTCAGCGAGAAGATCGAAATCCTCGGCGTATTCCCCGCCGATCCGTTCCGGGACCGGGTGTAGCGCCGACGGGGACATGCACTTCAGTGCGTGTCCCCCCGAAGCTGCCCGGAACACGCACTGAAGTGCATGTCCCGCCACCCCTTCGCATGACGCCGTTCGCGGTCTAGCCTCCCCCGCACAACAAGCCTTGGGGAGGCGACACGATGTTCAACGGTGTTCCGTATTTTGAGTCCACGCTGGCGGCGGCCACGGCGCTGGTGGCCTGGTCGCTGCTCATCTGGATCTGGATGTATGCCAAGCGCATCCCGGCCATGAGCAAGGCCAAGATCAACCCGCAGGAAGCGCGGTTCCCGGGGAGCCTGAACGTGCTGCCGGACGACGCGCGGCAGGCGGCCGACAACTACAATCACCTGATGGAACAGCCGACGATCTTCTACGCCATGGCGGTGATCGCCTACCTGGCGGGGCAGTCGAACGAGCTGACAGGCGGTCTGGCCTGGGCCTATGTGGCGCTGCGCGTGCTGCACAGCCTGCTGCAGGTGACGATCAACGCCGTGCCGATCCGCTTCCTGCTGTTCTCGCTGTCGACCATCGCCCTGATGGCGCTGACGGTGGTCACAGCCAGTGGAGCGATGGGCTAGACTTCCTCAGCCCAGCTCTTCAGCAGCTGGTGGGCGATGGCCAACGGCGGCGGGGCGAAACAGCCGTCGTAGCCGCCGTTGATCAGCTGGCGGGCTTCCTCGCGGGTGAACCAGCGGACCGATTCCAGCTCGGTCTGGTCGGGCCGCGCGTCCTCGCTGTCGACCTCGGCGATCAGGCCGATCATCAGCGAGTTCGGATAGGGCCAGGGCTGCGTCGAGTGATAGCGGACCGAGGTCGCGGTCAGGCCGGCCTCCTCCATCACCTCGCGGGCGCAGGCCTCCTCGATGCTTTCGCCCGGCTCCAGGAAGCCGGCCAGCGCCGAGTGCATGCCCTTGGGCCAGATGGCCTGGCGGCCGAGCAGGCATTTGTCACCCTTCACCGGCAACATGATCACCACCGGGTCGGTGCGCGGAAAGTGCTCGACGCGGCAGGCCGGGCAGACGCGCTTCCAGCCGCCGTCGGAGACCTGGCTCGGCTCGCCGCAGGCCGCGCAGTAGCGGTGCTTGCGGCGCCACTCGAACATGCCCTTGGCCGTCGCCGCGATGGCCGCCTCGGTGGCCGGCAGCAGCATGGCGACCTGGCGCAGGTCGGAGAACTTGCCGAGGCCGTTCAGCGGCCCGTCCGTCGGGTCGGGCGCGCCCTCCATGTCGACCGCGAAGACGGCGGTGTCCTTCCAGAGGCCCATGAACAGCATCCGCTCGTTCCCGCCGGCCAGCTCGTTGGTCATGCCGCCGGGCACGTAGGCGAGCTGGGTCTTGCCGTCGCTGGTCTTCTCGACGAGCGGCTGACCGTTCCACAGCGGGATGCAGAGCGTGGTCGGCTCATCGAGCAGCGCCGCCAGCCAGGCCTCGTCGCCCCGCCGCTCGCTGGCGCGGTTCAGGGGGTTGCCGGAAAAGGTGTTGGAGACGGTCGAGATGGGCATGGAAGGCTTCGTGGCGCAAACAAGGGAACTCGGCAAGCCTCCCTCCCCGCATGGGGAGGGTGCTCCCGCAGGGAGCGGGTGGGGCAAAGGTTGGCCGAGGTCGGTGCTGACCGGCGCCCAGGCGTTTCCCCACCCGTCCCGGCTTCGCCGGTCCACCCTCCCCATACGGGGAGGGAGACTTGCGTTGCGATCGTCAAAGGACGATATACCCCGTCGGAACCGGCGCGGGCGGACGCCTCGCCAACCTGGTCAGGGCCGGAAGGCAGCAGCCACAACGAGTTTCGCTCCGGGTCGCGCCGGTTCCACCTTTCCCTACATCGCTGAAATGTCCTGCGTCCTTCGACACGCCCGCTGAGCGGGCTGCTCAGGATGACAACGTATGAAATGTACGGCGCACTGCTGGCGAGCCGAGGCTTCGATGACGTAGGATCGCCCTCTCGGGATTCTGTCATCCTGAGCAGGGCCGAAGGCCCGTGTCGAAGGACGCACTGACTGAAATGGCCGACCCGAACGAACCGCCCCCCTGGGAAGAGGACGCCGCTGACGAGCGCGACCCCAATACGGCGGATATCTTCGGCGCGCCCGAACCCGAAAGGTCGCCCGCGCCCGCCCCGCAGCCGCCGGAAGGGCAGGCCGAGGGCCAGGCGCCGGGCGACGGCGCGGCCTATCAGGTGCTGGCCCGCAAGTACCGGCCGCGCACCTTCGAGGACCTGATCGGCCAGGAAGCCATGGTCCGCACGCTCAGCAACGCGTTCGCGACCGGCCGCATCGCCCACGCCTTCATGCTCACCGGCGTCCGGGGGGTGGGCAAGACGACGACGGCCCGCCTGCTGGCCCGGGCCCTGAACTTCGAGAGCGACACTGTCCACCAGCCGACCGTCGACCTGACCGCCGAGGGCCGCCACTGCCGCGCCATCGTCGAGGGCCGGCACATGGACGTGCTGGAGCTCGACGCCGCCAGCCGCACCAAGGTCGACGAGATGCGCGAGTTGCTGGACGGGGTGCGCTACGCCCCGACCGAGGCGCGGTACAAGGTCTACGTCATCGACGAAGTCCACATGCTGTCGACCGCGGCGTTCAACGCGCTGCTGAAGACGCTGGAAGAGCCGCCGCCGCACGCCAAGTTCATCTTCGCCACCACCGAGATCCGCAAGGTGCCGGTGACGATCCTGAGCCGTTGCCAGCGCTTCGACCTGCGCCGCGTCGAGCCGGAGGTGCTGGTCGGGCACCTGGGCCGCATCGCGGAGAAGGAAGGCGCCCGCGTCGACAGCGAGGGGCTGGCCCTGATCGCCCGCGCCGCCGAGGGCTCGGTGCGCGACGGCCTGTCGCTGCTCGACCAGGCCATCGTCCAGGCCGAGCGCGGGCAGATCGTCGGCGCCGCCGTCGTCCGCGACATGCTGGGGCTGGCCGACCGGGCGCAGACCATCGAGCTGTTCGAGACCGTCATGAAGGGCCAGAGCGGCCCCGCCATCCTGGCCTTTCGCACCCTGTGGGGCTTCGGCGCCGACCCCGCCCAGGTGATGCTCGACCTGCTCGAACATTGCCATGGCGCGTCGGTTTCCAAGGCGCTGGGGCCGGACGCGCTACACCTCCCGAAAGACCAGGCCTCGCGGCTGGCGGCCATCGGGGCCACCGCCTCGGCCGGGACGCTGTCGCGGGTCTGGCAGATGCTGATGAAGGCCTACGAGGAGGTGCGCCGCGCGCCCGATCCGTCGGCCGCCGTGGAGATGGCGCTGATCCGCCTGTGCTACGCCGCCGACCTGCCGGGTCCGGAGGAGGCGCTGAAGGCGCTGCGCGACGGCGAACCGATCCCGGGCGGCTCCGGCGGCGGCGGCATGGCGCCCTCGGGCGGCGGGGCGACGGCGAGCGGCGGCGGCATGTTCAGCTCGGTCCAGCCGGCGATGGCCTCGGCGCCCGTGCCGGCGCCCCAACCGACCATGGCGCTGGCCAGCTTTGACGACGTGCTGAAGCTGATCCAGACCAGGCGCGACATCACCCTGTACATGGACGTCCAGCGCTTCGTGCGGCCGATCAGCTTCCGGCCCGGCGCCATCGAGTTCGAGCCGGCGCCCCGCGCGCCCGCCGACCTGACCAAGCGCCTGTCGCAGCGCCTCAAGGAATGGACCGGCCAGACCTGGCTGGTCGCCACCCAGGGCGGCGGCGGCGCGGAGAGCGCCTGGGAGCGCGAGAAGCGCGAGCAGAAGGAGGCCAACGAGGCCATCCTGGCGGACCCCTTCGTAAAGGCCGTCATGGACGCTTTCCCGGGCGCGGAACTGCTCGGCGTGAAGCAGCTTGCGATGCCGCAGGGTGAAGCCGCTAGCGTCGACCCGGAAGAGGACGGCGAGGAGGACTGAGGTCCTCTTTCCCCGCTCATCCTCGCGGAAGCGAGGACCCAGGTTTGCGGCCGGTGCACTCATTCCAAGGGATGTGTTCGCCACTCACCACCATGAGCCGCTGCATCAGAAGACCTGGGTCCTCGCTTCCGCGAGGATGAGCGGATCACAAGAGGAATCGGTGGGAGCGAAGCACATGTCCAAGGCCAACGGCCGCAAGGCGATCTTCATCACGGGCGCGGCGTCGGGCATGGGGCTGGAGACCGCCCGGCTGTTCGCGTCCAACGGCTGGTACGTCGGCGGCGTCGACGTCAACGCCGACGGCCTGCGGGCCCTCGAGCAGGAGCTCGGGTGGGACAACTGCATGATCCGCGAGCTGGACGTCACCAACCGCGAGGCCTACCGCCAGACCCTGGCCGACTTCGCCGCCGCGACGGACGGCAAGCTGGACGTGCTGTTCAACAACGCCGGCATCGGCCGGGGCGGTCCGTTCGCGGACATGTCCTGGGAAGACGCCATGGCGGTGATCAACATCAACCTGGTCGCCGTGCTGAGCGGCATCCACCTGGCCATCCCGCTGCTGAAGGCGACGCCCGGATCGCTGTGCTTCTCGACCTCGTCGAGCTCGGCGATCTTCGGCATCGCCAACATCGCCGTCTATTCAGCCACCAAGCATGCGGTGAAGGGCTTCACCGAGGCGCTGTCGGTCGAACTGAAGGCCGCCGGCGTGCGGGTCGCCGACACCCTGCCCGGCCTGATCGACACCCCGATCCTGCCAGAAGAGGCCAAGGTCAACGCCCCGACCGAGGGCATGTGGCGCCTGACCCCGCCGCGCGAAGTGGCCGAGGCGGTCTGGGGGGCCTACCACACCGACAAGATCCACTGGTATGTCCCCTCCGAACTGGAGGCCTACGACCTCGTCGTCACCCAGCATCCCGAGATGATCCGGGACCAGATGGCGCAGGCCGGCCTCTTCAACGCCCCACAGGAGTAGTGCGATGAAGGATCTCGGCGGACTGATGAAGCAGGCCCAGGCCATGCAGCAGAAGCTGGCCGAGGCCCAGGATCGCCTCAAGGCGCTGGAGATCGAGGGCACCTCGGGCGGCGGCATGGTCAAGGTGACCCTGACCGGCGCCGGCGAGCTGAAGGGCGTGGAGCTGGACGAGAGCCTGCTGGTCCCCGGCGAGGGCGAGGTGATCTCCGACCTGCTGGTGGCCGCCCACGCCGACGCCAAGAAGAAGCTCGACGCCAAGCAGGCCGACCTGATGCGCGAGGCGGCGGGGCCGCTGGCCGGGATGAACATCCCGGGGCTGAAGTTCTGAGGGTTGGACAGGGGACAGTTTAAGGTGTCCCAAGGGACACCTTAAACTGTCCCCGACCTCCGACTCAGCGAGCACGCATGGCCGCCTCCGCAGGACCCGAGATCGAGCGACTCATCGCCTTGCTGGGCAAGCTGCCCGGCCTGGGTCCCCGCTCCGCCCGCCGCGCCGCGCTGGCGCTGCTGAAGCGGCGGGAGCAGCTGCTCGATCCGCTGGCCATCGCCATCGTCGAGGCGCGCGACAGGGTCCGCACCTGCACCACCTGCGGCTCGCTGGACACGCGGGATCCCTGCTCGATCTGCGCCGACGGCGCGCGAGACTCCGGCCTGATCTGCGTGGTCGAGGAAGTCGGATCCATCTGGGCGATGGAGCGCGGCCAGTCGTTCCGCGGCCGCTACCACGTGCTCGGCGGACTGCTGTCAGCGCTCGACGGGGTCGGGCCGGAAAAGCTGCGCGTCGGCGAACTCACCGCCCGCGCGAGCGACGGCGTCGTGCGCGAGGTGATCCTCGCCCTGCCGGCGACGGTCGACGGCCAGACCACGGCCCACTACCTCGCCGAACGGCTGGCCCCTTCGGGAGTCCAGGTGACCATGCTGGCGCGCGGCGTCCCGGTCGGCGGCGACCTCGACTGGCTGGACGACGGCACGATCGCCCAGGCCCTGAGGGCGCGCCGGCCGGCTTAGCTCTCCACCTCATCGATCGTCTGGAAAAGGTGTCGGATGCCTGTCGAGAAGCAGGCCGGGAAGATGCTGGCATGAGTCTCATCTTCGAAGACGCGGTGCTTGATGATCAGGTTGGGATCGCCGCGCCCGTTCAACAGAGCGGCGAACCGAACCATCTCGCTGACCATGTGGCTTCCCCGTTCGGGCTGCTCCTCCCAGGAGCCCACGCCGAGATAGACGCGCGTCTTGCGCGGCAAACGCACCGGATTTCCGACGGTCTCCCGGTTGAGAACCATCGTCTCGGCGTACCAGAGCGAGGGGCTGACCAGCAGATAGCGGCTGAACAGATCGGGACGGCTCTGCAGCACCCAGGCGCCGAACAGGCCTCCGTAGGAGTGGCCGACCAGCGTACGATCCGTCGGGTCGGTCCGCCAGCGCGCGTCGATCAGCGGCAGCGCCTCCTCTTCCAGCATGCGCAGGAAATCCGGACCGCCGCCGGACGCCTTCTGGAACTCGGGGCCGTAGCCGCCTGACGGGAAGTAGATCGGCGTGTAGTCGCGCGTGCGTTCGGCGCGATACCGGTTCCTGTCCGGATAGACGCCGCGATAGCCCACCGAGACAAGGATCGCCTCCGGCGCCTGACCACTACGGTCGGCGAGGTGTTCGAGATGGCTGGCGCAGATCGGGAATGAGTAGTCGGCGTCGAGCGTGACGATCACCGGGTAGCGTTTGTCTCCCTGGTCGTAGGTCGCCGGCGTGCGGACGTAGAGCTGGTAGTCGATGCCGTTGATGGCCGATGTCAGAGGCACGACCGTCGAGTACGGCAGGACCCAAGGCGCGGCGGTCTCGGCCTGGGAGGGCGGCGCGAGCGCAGCCGCCCCCATCACGCCCAGCAGCGCCCCGCGTCGCGTGGCTCCGGATCGATCCATGAGATTCCCTCCAGTCTATGAAGGAGAAGTCTGAGGGGCGGCGAGGCCGAAATTGAGGCGTCCTTCCCCGCTCCCAGGACGGAGAGGAATGGCGCCAGATCGAATTTCCGTCTAGGAACGGACCATGAACTTCTCCGATCCGTTCCTGATCACCACCCTCGCCGTCGCCGTTCTCGCGCTGGCCTTCCTCGGCTGGGCCCTGATGGAGCGCCGGCGCGCCGGGGCCGCCGAACAGCGGGCCTGGGACCTGCGCGAGCGCTACGCCGAGACCGAAGCGCGGATGAAGGTGTTCGAGGACCAGGCCGCGACCCAGAACGAACTGCTGCGCGCACAGGCCGCCCAGTCGGCCAGCGCCGTCGCCGAAGAGCTGCTGAAGCGCACCGACGAGACCTTCCGCAATCGCGAACTGCTGGCCCAGCAGAAGCTGGAGGCCCAGCTGAAGCCCGTGGCCGAGAGCCTTGCCAAGTTCGAAGCCCACGTCACCGCCGCCGAGAAAGCCCGCGCCGAGGAGACCGGCGGCCTGAAACAGCAGATCGCCGCCCTGATGGAAGCTTCGACGGCTACCCAGGCCGAGGCCCGCAAGCTCTCGGCCGCCCTGCGCCGGGGCGCCGGCGTGCAAGGCCGCTGGGGCGAGCAGACGCTGCGCAACGTGCTCGACGCGGCGGGTCTCACCGCCCACTACGACTTCTCCGAACAGTTCACGCTCGACACCGAGGAGGGCCGCCGCCGGCCCGACGTGAAGGTGAAGATGCCGGCCGGCGCGGTGTTTGCGATCGACGCCAAATGCTCGCTGAACGCCTTTCTGGAAGCGCAGGACGCGGTCGACGACGCCGGCCGCGAGGCCGCCCTGGCCCGACACGCCCAGAGCGTTCGCGGCCACATGCAGGGCCTCAGCGCCAAGGCCTACTGGGACCAGTTCGCCGGTGAGCGCTCGCCGGACTTCGTTGCGATGTTCGTACCCGGCGACGGCTTCCTGGCGGCCGCCCTCGACCGTATGCCGGACCTGATGACCGAGGCGATGGACCGCCGCGTGCTGCTGGTCACCCCGACCACCCTGTTCGCGCTCTGCAAGGCGGTCGCCTACGGCTGGCGGGTCGAGGAGCAGGCCGCCAACGCCGACAAGATCGCGGCGCTGGGCCGGGAGCTCTACAAGCGGCTGTCGGTCATGGGCGGGCACGCCGCCGGCATCGGCAAGGCGCTGGAGGCCGCCGTCGGCCGCTACAACCAGTTCGTCGGCTCGCTGGAGACCCAGGTGCTGACCCAGGCGCGCCGCTTCGAGGATCTGAAGGTGGATCACGAGGGCAAGGAAATCCCGCAGATCGAGCCGGTCGAATCCGCTGTGCGTCCCCTCGCCAAGCTGTCTGGCGAAGAGACCGCCACGCTGCGCGCCATCAGCGACGGCGCCTGACCTGGCCTTGCCCGACCTTGACGGTCGGGAATGGGCCTCTTACCTCGTGCCCAATGACTGTCCGCCGCATCCTCACCGTCGACAATCCCGCCGACATGGCCGTGCTCAAACGCGTTTCGACGCCCGTCGAGGGCGGCGTGACCGACGAACACCGCGCCCTGATGGATGACATGCTGGAGACGATGTACGCGGCGCCCGGCATCGGCCTGGCCGCCGTGCAGGTCGGCGTCGACAAGCGCATCATCGTTATGGACCTGGGCGACCGCGAGGTTTCGCCGGTCACCGTCCCGGAAGGCGGCGACGTCGAGAAGGCGCAGCGCAACCCACGCTACTTCGTGAACCCCGAGATCACCTGGAAGTCCGAGGAGCTCTTCACCTACGAGGAAGGCTGCCTGTCGGTGCCGGAGATCTACGACGAGGTCGAACGGCCGGCCCGGGTTAAGCTGAAGTACCTGAACTACCAGGGCGACCCGGTCGAAGAGGAAGCGAGCGGCATGTTCGCCGTCTGCATCCAGCACGAGATGGACCACCTCGAGGGGGTGCTGTTCATCGACCACCTGTCTCGCCTGAAGCGCGACCGGGCGATCACCAAGGTCAAGAAGGCCGCGCGCGCGGCGTAGGCCCCACCGGCCTTTGTCGCGCTTGCAGCGCGCTCCAAAGCCCACCTCCCCATGAATGGGGAGGAGCACATCGCTCTTCCCCGCTTGCGGGGAAGTGTCGTCTGGAGCGCGCGGAAAGCGCGACCAGACGACGATGGGGCCCTCCTACTGCGTCCTCGTCGTATCGCCGGCGGCCGCGCGGGCCTCGTCGGCTTCGCGCCGGGCGGCGTCAGAGGCGTCTGACACGCCTTCCTGCACTTCAGCCGCGCCGTCCTTGACCGCGTCGGCGGCTTCCGCGCCGGCGTTGGCGACGGCGGCGCCGGCTTCCTTGACCTCGGGATTGTCGGCGATGTCGCCAGCGGCTTCCCTGACTTCCTCGCCGGCGGCGGCCGCGCCTTCCTTGATGTCCTGGCGATCGTCCCGGCTGCAGGCGGCGACCGAAAGACCGGCGGCGGCGACAATGGCGGCGGCGGTGATGATCTTGCGCATGGGTGAGCCCCTTCCGTGGTTTCCGGTCGATCAACGGTTTGTGACCGAAGCGGGTTCCCGAGTGTGACGCTCACCTGTAAAGGCCGCGCCATGCGCCTCGCCTTCCTGGGAACCCCCGACTTCGCGGTCCACAGCCTCGCCGCCCTGCTCGAGGCAGGACACGAGATCGCCTGTGTCTATTCCCAGCCGCCGGCCCCGCGCGGGCGTGGCCAGACGCTGCAGCCCTCCCCTGTCCACGCCTTCGCCGAAAGCCGGGGCCTGCCGGTGCGGACGCCCGCCTCGATGAAGGCCGAGGACGAGATCGCCGCCTTCGAGGCTCTGGATCTGGATGCCGCCGTGGTCGTCGCCTTCGGCCAGATCCTGGTCCAGCGCGTGCTCGATGCGCCGAAGCACGGGTGCTTCAACGTCCATGCGTCGCTCCTGCCCCGCTGGCGCGGCGCGGCGCCGATCCAGCGCGCGATCATGGCCGGCGACGCGCTGACCGGGGTACAGGTCATGCGGATGAGCCTGGGCCTGGACGAGGGCGACATCGTCGCGACGGAGACAGTCCGCATCGGCCCGCTCGACACGGCGGGCAGCCTGAGCGAGCGCCTGGCGGAGGCCGGGGCGCGGCTGCTGCCGCCGACGCTGGCCGCCATCGGGGCGGGAACCGCCGTCGAGACTCCGCAGGTCGACGAGGGCGTGACCTACGCGAAGAAGATCAGGACCGCCGAGGCCCGCATCGACTGGTCGCGGCCGGCCCGGGAGCTGGACTGGCACATCCGCGGCCTTTCGCCCTTTCCCGGGGCCTGGTTCGAGGCGCCGTCGGCCAAGGGGCCGGTGCGGGTCAAGGCGCTGCTGTCCCGCGTCGAGGATGCCTCGGGCGCGCCCGGAACGGTGCTGGACGACGCGTTGCTGATCGCCTGCGGCGAAGGCGCAATCCGGCTGCTCCGCGCCCAGCGCGAGGGAAAGAGCGCCCAGGACGCCGGCGAGTTCGTTCGCGGCTTCCCGCTGGCCGCCGGGACGGTGCTGGCCTGATGCCGCGCTATCGCCTGACCATCGAGTATGACGGCGGGCCCTATCGAGGGTTCCAGGCGCAGGGCGACCTGCCCAGCGTGCAGGGCTCGATCGAGAAGGCGATCCTGGGTTTCACCGGCGAGACGCTGCGCATCCACGCGGCGGGCCGGACGGACACCGGCGTCCACGCCACCGGCCAGGTGATCCATGTCGACCTGGCCAGGGACTGGAAGCCGGAGGTCGTGGTCAACGCGCTGAACGCCCACCTGGTCCCTGAACCGATCGCCGTGCTCGATGCGGTGATTGTGAGCGACGACTGGCATGCGCGGTTCTCGGCGAAGGAGCGGCGCTACCAGTACCGGATCCTCAACCGCCTCGCCCCGCCGGCCATCGACCAGGGCAAGGTCTGGCACGTCAAGAAGCCGCTCGACGCCGGCGCGATGCACGACGCCGCCCGCGTGCTGGTCGGCCATCATGACTTCACCACCTTCCGCGACATGCAGTGTCAGGCGAAGTCGCCGATGAAGACGCTGGACATCGCCGCCGTGCGCCGCGAAAGCGATATGGTGCTGCTGGAGTTCGCCTCGCGCAGCTTCCTGCACCGCCAGGTCCGCTCGATGGCGGGCTCTCTGGTCGAGGTCGGCGTCGGACGCTGGACGCGCGAGGACCTTCAGGCCGCCCTGGACGCCAGAGACCGGCGCGCCTGCGGCCCGGTGGCCCCGGCCGATGGGCTCTACTTCACGGGCGTTCGCTACGACGACTGAACCGGCAGGGCCGACTTCCGCGACATGTCGCCGGGTTGCGGCGTCCGATGATCCCGGTACAGACATCCAATGGACGCGACAGACCTGAATATCACCCGATTCGTGAACCGCCTCGGCGTCGATCTCTTCATCAGGATCGCAGTGGCGCTCGCCGAGTTGTTCGAGGGCGACGCCCTGCGCGGCCTGATCTTCGTATCGGCGGCGCATCTGAACGTTTCCCACCTGAATTCCCCGCGCGTGCTCAACCCCCTGGCGTCTGAGGGCCTGTTTCCGGACGCCCTGCGCCGCCCCACCTCGGCCTACGCGGTGGCCAAGTTCCTGGGCCTGCCGCGCGAAACCGTCAGGCGGCACCTGCTGGCCCTTGTCGAATCCGGCCACTGCACGCGCGTCGAGGACAACGGCTACGTCGTGATGGGCGAAACACTCCGCAGTCCGCAGATCATCCGCTTCGCCCGCTATGTGCAGGGACAGACCATGTCGGTCGTGGAGGACCTGGCCGCCTCGGGGATCGGCCCTTCGGCTGAACGGAAGGGCTGATGCGCAGCGGCTCCGCGGCCAGGGTTGGAAGGCGCCCCGGTCCGCTCTTCAGTGGCTATCGCGCCGCTTCGCCGAAGCGCGCGAAGTAGCGCTCGATGATCGCCGCGTAGGTCGTGGTCAGCGCGCGCAGCTGGCTCACGGGCACCTGCTCGTCGACGGCGTGCATGGTCTGGCCGACCAGACCGAACTCCAGCACGGGGCACAGGCTGCGGATGAACCGCGCGTCCGACGTGCCGCCCGTCGTCGACAGATCCGGCTCCTCGCCCGTGGTGTCGCGGATCGCTTCGGCGACCAGATCGGTGAACTCGCCCTGGCGGGTCAGGAAGGCCTCGCCGCTGATCAGCGTCTTCACCTCGACCCGGCCGGAGAAGCCGGCGCCCGCCTCGGCCGCCTGGCCCTCGATCCAGCTCTGCAACTCGGCGCCCTTGTGGGCCGGGTTGAAGCGGATGTTGATCCGCGCCTTCGCCTCGGCCGGGATGATGTTGGTGGCGGTGTTGCCGACGTCGACGGTGGTGACTTCGAGGTTCGACGGCTGGAAGCCCTCGTAGCCGTCGTCCAGGACCCGCGCCTGCAGACGGGACAGGATATCGACCAGCACCGGGATCGGGTTGGCCGCCCGGTGAGGATAGGCGACGTGGCCCTGCTTCCCGGCCACCGTGATCCAGCTGTTGACGCTGCCCCGGCGGCCGATCTTGATCATGTCGCCGAGCCGCTCGCTGCTGCTCGGCTCGCCGACGATGCAGTGGTCGATGACCTCGCCCTCGGCCTGCAGCGCTTCGACCACCTTCCGTGTGCCGTCGAGGGCCACGCCCTCCTCGTCGCCGGTAATCAGGAAGCTCAGCGATCCTGGCGTTTCGCCGACGCGCGCCACCGCCGCGACGAAGGCCGCGATCGAGCCCTTCATGTCGACCGCGCCGCGGCCGATCAGGACATCGTCGCTGTTGATGTCGGCCGCGAAAGGACCGCTGGTCCAGGCCGCCGCGTCGCCGACCGGCACGACGTCGGTGTGCCCCGCGAAGCAGAGGTTCGGCCGCGCCGTCCCGCGCCGCGCGTAGAGGTTCTCGATCTCGCCGAACCTCATTCGCCGGCAGGTGAAGCCCAGGCCCTCCAGCGCGCGCTGGAGGACGTCCATCGCCCCTTCGTCGGCCGGGGTGACGGACGGCTTGCGGATCAACTCGCGGGCGAGGTCGAGGACGTCGAGGGTCATGGCCGCCTAGTCGCGCAGCAGGTCGTTGATCGAGGTCTTCGACCGCGTCTGGGCGTCGACCGTCTTGACGATCACCGCGCAGTAGAGGCTCGGGCCCACGCCGTGCGGGTCCGGCAGGCTGCCCGGCACAACGACGCTGTAGGGGGGCACCTTGCCGATGTGGACCTGGCCGGTCTTGCGGTCGACGATCTTGGTCGTGGCCGACAGGTAGACGCCCATCGACAGCACCGCGCCCTGGCCGACGATCACGCCCTCGACCACTTCGGAGCGGGCGCCGATGAAGCAGTCGTCCTCGATGATGGTCGGATTGGCCTGCAGCGGCTCCAGCACGCCGCCGATGCCGACGCCGCCCGACAGGTGGACGCGCTTGCCGATTTGGGCGCAGCTGCCGACCGTCACCCAGGTGTCGACCATCGTACCCTCGTCGACATAGCCGCCGATGTTCACGAACGAGGGCATCAGGATGACGTTCTTCGCAACATAGGCGCCCCGGCGGACGATGGCGCCCGGCACGGCGCGGAATCCGCCTTCCTCGAACTGCGGGGCCTCCCAGCCGTCAAACTTGTTGGGCACCTTGTCCCACCAGGGGCCGACCGCGCCGCCCATCGCGCCGGCGCGCATGACGGTGTTGGGGTTCAGGCGGAACGACAGCAGCACCGCCTTCTTCGCCCACTGGCGCACGACCCATTCGCCGTCGATCTTCTCGGCGACGCGAACCTTGCCGCTGTCGAGCAGCGAAAGCGTCTCCTCGATCGCCGTGCGCACCGGGCCCTGGGTCGCGGGGGAGACGCTGTCGCGGGCTTCCCAGGCGGCTTCGATCTCGAGCTCGAGGTCGGCGAGGCTGACGGTGCTCATGCGGCGTTCCCCTTCACCCGGGCGCCGGTCAGGAAGGCGGCCAGGTCATTGGTGCGGTGGTGGACGAAATCGGCGGTCGAAGCGGCCGCGTGCGGCCCCACGAGGATGGTGGTCATGCCCAGTGTGGCGGCGGGCGCGAGGTTCTTCTCGCTGTCCTCGAAAAAGGCGGAGCCCTCCGCGGCGACGCCGTGACGGGCCATCATCTTCTCGAAGGTCTCGGGCGCGGGCTTGGGAATGTAGTCGGCGGCGCTGATGTGGAACACGTCCTCGAAGGCGTGCGCGATCTGAAGCCGCTCCAGCACCCGCTCGGCATGGGCCGCCGAGCCGTTTGTGAACACCAGCCGCCGCCCGGGCAGCCGGTCGAGCGCCGCGGCCAGCGCCGCGTCCGGCGTCAGGCGGTCGAGCGAGACGTCATGGACCTCGGTCAGGAAGTCCTCGGGATCGATGTCGTGGTTCATCATCAGCCCGGCCAGCGTGGTGCCGTGGGCATGGTAGTATTTCTTCTGGATCGCCCGGGCCTCGTCACGCGGCAGGCCCGTGACCTTCTCCATGAAGTCGGTCATCCGACCCTCGATAAGGGTCATGAACTCGGTCTCGACCGGATAGAGGGTGTTGTCGAGGTCGAACAGCCAGGTGTCGATGTGGGCGAGGTCGGTCACTTGCGGATCATCGTTCCCGCGCCGTGCTCGCTGAACAGCTCGACCAGCATGGCGTGCGGCCGGCGTCCGTCGAGGATGACCACGGCTTCGACGCCGGAGTCGATGGCCTGGATCGCCGTTTCCAGCTTGGGAATCATGCCGCCATTGGCGACGCCCGTGCGGATCAGCTCGAACGCCTCGGCGACGGTCATCTGACGGATCAGTTCGCCGTCGGCGCCCTTCACCCCCGGCACGTCGGTGAGCAACAGCATGCGCTTGGCCTTGAGCGCGCCCGCCAGGGCGCCGGCCACCGTGTCGGCGTTGATGTTGTAGGTCTGGCCGCTTTCCGACACGCCGATCGGCGCGACGACCGGGATATAGTCCTTCTCGGCGTGGATCAGGGCGCTGATCAGGGCCGGATCGATCTTCTGCGGCTCGCCGACGAAACCCAGGTCAACGACCTGTTCGATGTTGCTGTCCGGGTCCTTCCTCGTCCGGCGGGCCTTGGTGACCGTGATCAGACGGGCGTCCTTGCCGGACAGGCCGACGCCCCGGACATCGGCCTCGCGGCCGGCCAGGGTGATCCAGTTGGCGATCTCCTTGTTGATGGCGCCCGACAGCACCATCTCGGCGACCTCCATGGTCGCCTCGTCCGTGACCCGCAGGCCGTCGACGAAGGTCGACTTCACGCCGGCTCGGTCGAGCATCCGCGAGATCTGCGGCCCGCCGCCGTGGACCACCACCGGGTGCACGCCCATCAGCTTGAGCAGCACGGCGTCGGCGGCGAACAGCTTGGCCACCTCGTCCTCGCCCATGGCGTGGCCGCCGTACTTGATGACCACGGTCTCGCGATCGTAGATCTGGATGTACGGCAGCGCCTCCGCGAGCGTCTTCGCGGTGGCCCAGCCGGCTTCCTCGGTCTTGTCGGTCAAGGCATGGAACTCCGTCGCGGGCGCGCCGGAGGCGATAGCGGATGGGGGGCGGCCTGTCACCGATCTTCGCGACCGTGAAATACCCGCAGAATGACGATCTCGTCGTGTCCAACCAGATAGCGCACGATGTATGCGCTTCTCCCGAACCGCACAGGCCACTCCCGGACAGCTTGCAGGGGGTAGCCATAGCCTCGATCAGGAAAGTCGCGGAGCGACAGTATCGCTTCCGCAATCAGGCTCGCCGCCCGGTTGGCGGCGGCCGGCGACTTCCCGATCAGAAAGTCTTCCAGTCGCGAAAGATCGCGCTTCGCTGTGTTCGAAATCCTAACCCGAAGCGTCAAACCCTGCGAGCCGACCGCCTTCGGACGTTCTCGACGAACTCACGAAGGACTTCTTCGGCGTCGTAGGAAATGCCAGTGCGCCTGTATTCCGCGAGCGCCGCGAGGGTCTCGGCGTGCTCGCGGTCCACAAATGCGGCCGGAGCTTCCTCGACGCCAGCACCGCGGTTCGGATCGGGCTTCGGAGGCTTTGACATAGCGGCAGCGTACACCCCGATCGGCGACGCGTCCAGCTCTACCGGAACGGCGGCTCATCGAACGCGCGCAACTTACGAGAGTGCAAATTCGGGCCCTCGGCCCGCAGCAGGTCGACCGTGGCGATGCCGATCTGGAGATGCTGGCTGATGGCGCGCTCATAGAAGGCGTTGGCCTGGCCGGGGAGCTTGATCTCGCCGTGCAGCGGCTTGTCCGACACGCAGAGCAGCGTGCCGTACGGCACCCGGAAACGGTAGCCCTGGGCGGCGATGGTGGCGCTCTCCATGTCTATGGCGACGGCCCGGCTCTGGTTGAAGCGGATCGAGCTGGAGGTGTAGCGCAGCTCCCAGTTCCGGTCGTCGGTGGTCACCACCGTACCGGTGCGCAGCCGGCGCTTCAGCGTTTCGCCGCTCTCGCCGCTGACCAGCTTCGCCGCGTCGTAGAGGGCGCGTTGCATCTCCGCGATCGAGGGCACGGGAATGTCCGGCGGCAGCACTTCGTCCAGCACATGGTCGTCGCGCAGGTAGGCGTGGGCCAGGACATAGTCGCCGATTGTCTGGCTGCCGCGCAGGCCGCCGCAGTGGCCGATCATGATCCAGGCCTGCGGCCGCAAGACCGCCAGGTGGTCGGTGATGGTCTTGGCGTTGGAAGGACCGACGCCGATGTTGACCAGAGTGATGCCGACGCCGCCGGGCGCCATCAGATGGTAGGCCGGCATCTGGTGACGGCGCCACGGGCCGTTGGCGACCGCCAGCTCGGGCTCGGGCGTCTCGGCGGTGACCAGGATGTTCCCCGGCGCCGACAGCCCGGTGTAGGGCGAACCTTCCCGGGCCAGCTGCTCGCAGCCCCAGCGCACGAACTCGTCCACATAGCGGTGGTAGTTGGTGAACAGGATGTACTGCTGCACATGCTCCGCCGGCGCGCCGGTGTAGTGCTTCAGGCGGGCCAGCGAGAAGTCGGTGCGCAGGCCGTCGAACAGGGCCAGCGGCCGGTTGTCCTCCAGCGCCTCGCTCCAGAGCCCGTCGGCCAGCTCGTCGCCGATGTGGGCGAGTTCCGTGGTCGGGAACCAGCGGGCGATCTCGGCGGCCGAGACGTCGGCCAGGGCGAGGTCGCCGCCGTCCAGCACGTAGGGAAAGGGGATTTCCTGCAGCGAGCGGCCGACGTCCACGGTGACGCCGAAGTCCTGCATCATCAGCGCCAGCTGCTCGACCAGGTAGTCGCGGAACATCGCCGGCCGGGTGACCGTCGTGGCGTAGTGGCCGGGCAGGCCGATGCGGGCGTAGGCGCGGCTAATGCGCGGGTAGCCGCTTTCGCCGCTCCAGTGCAGCCGGAGCTCCGGATAGGCGTAGGTTCCGTTCAGGCGGTCAGCGGGATCGGGACGAAGTCCGTCGGCCAGGAAGGCCTTGAGCGCGCCCCGCAGGGCGGAGACGGAACGGTCGTATTCTTCGATAAGCCGCTCGACGATGGCGGCTGCTTCTTTCTCATGGTTCATGGCCACTTATAGCGATGTCGCATGACCATGGCGAGACATGCGCCGAGGGGGTGCTTGCGGCGCGAAAAACCGGTGCCACATAAGGGGCCATGAACAACTCGCTTCGCACCTTCATGCTGCTGGCCGCGATGACGGCCATCTTCGTGGTCGCCGGTTTCCTGATCGGGGGAACGACCGGCATGCTGATCGCGCTCGTCCTGGGCGGCGCGATGAACCTGTTCAGCTACTGGAACTCGGACAAGATCGTGCTGCGCATGTATGGCGCGGTCCAGGTCGACGAGAGCCACCCCGACCCGCTGATCCGGAACTATGTCGCCGACACACTGGCGCTGGCTGACGGCGCGGGAATGCCCCGCCCCAAGGTCTATGTGATCGAGACCGACCAGCCGAACGCCTTCGCCACCGGGCGCAACCCGGAGAATGCCGCCGTCGCCGCGACCGTAGGCCTGCTGCGCATGCTCGACCGCCGCGAGATCCGGGGCGTCATGGCGCACGAACTGGCGCATGTGAAGAACCGCGACACCCTGACGATGACGGTCACGGCGACTATCGCCGGCGCGATCTCGGCCCTGGCCAACATCGCCTTCTTCTTCGGCGGCGACCGCGACCGGCCGATGGGGATGATCGGGACCATCCTGATCGCGATCCTGGCGCCAATCGCCGCGGCGCTGGTGCAGATGGCGATCAGCCGCGGCCGCGAGTACGAGGCCGACCGCGCGGGCGCCGAGATCAGCGGCGACCCGCAGGCCCTGGCCGACGCCCTGGCCAAGATGGAGACCTACGGCCGTCGGACCGTCAACGAGACCGCCGAGCGGAATCCGGCGACGGGCCAGATGTTCATCATCAATCCGCTGGCGGGCCGGGGGGCGGACAACCTCTTCTCGACCCACCCGGCGACGCAGAACCGGATCGAGGCGCTGATGAAGCTGGCCGGGTCGATCCGGCGCGGCGGGACCTCTGTTCCCCTGACCGGCTCGCGGAGAGGCCCCTGGAGCTGAGTCTGGCGCGGCGTCGCGGCGGGCTCTAGGCTCGCTGCGATGGTTCGCACGATCCTCATCTACGGCGGCGTTCTGGCGCTGGGCGCGATCGCGCTGCAGTGGATGCAGTACCAGTTCTGGGCCCGCACCCATGCGATCGAGCTCTGGATCGGCCTGGTCGCCGGCGGCTTCCTGGCGCTGGGCGTCTGGATCGGCGCCTGGGCGCTGCGCCCGAGGATCACATCGGGCTTCGAGCCGAACGAGGCCGCCGCCGAGCAGCTGGGCCTGACCCGCCGCGAGCGCGAGGTGCTCGGCCTGCTCGCGGCCGGAAAGTCGAACAAGGAGATCGCCGGCAAGCTCGGCATCGCCCCCAACACGGTCAAGACCCACATCGCGCGGCTCTATGGGAAGCTTGAGGCCGTACGCCGGACCGACGCCGTGTCGCGAGCCCGGGCGTTGCGCCTCATCCCCTGACGTTTTCGGGTGAGTTGTACGAAATCACCCTTTCGGGCGATTGTCCGGACGGGTCGCCGCCGCCTTGCATGGGCCATCGATCCACGAGGGGGACCAACCCATGCTCCGCACCATCCTGACCTTCGGCGTCGTCGCCGGCCTGCTCGTTATCGTCCCGATGGGCCTGATGATGACCTTTGGCGAGTTCGGCCAGGCCAGCCATTCGATGATCACCGGCTTCGCGGTGATGTTCCTGGCCTTCAGCCTCGTCTTCGTGGGCGTGAAGCGCCACCGCGACCGTGCGCTGGGCGGCGTAATCCGGTTCCTGCCCGCGCTCCTCATCGGACTGGGCATCAGCGCCGTCGCCTCGATCGTGTACGTCATCGGCTGGGAGATCACGCTGGCCGCCACGGACTACGCCTTCATGAAGGACTACAGCGCCGCCTTGCTCGAGGCCGAGCGGGCCGCGGGCGCGTCGCCGGAAGCACTGGCGGCGAAAACGGCCGAGCTGGCGAAGATGGCGGAGGACTACGCAAATCCGCTCTACCGGATGCCTGTCACCTTCACCGAGATCTTCCCGGTCGGGCTGATCGTGTCGATCGTCAGCGCCGCGCTGCTGCGCAACAGCCGGTTCATGCCGATGAAGGTGGAAACCGCCTGAAGGCCCGGATGCCCGAACGGCCGGCGTATGGACGGACGGGCAAATCCCGGCCAAACAGAGGCGACGTCCTTTCGTCGGGGAACCCGAATGAACCGCATCTTCACCGTGCTGATCGTCCTCTCCATGGTCCTCGGGATCGGGGTCGGCTGGTACTTCAACCAGCAGTACGGCGGTACGCCGCAGGCCGATGAGATCGTCGGCTGGTTCAAGGTGGTCACTGACGTCTTCCTGCGCCTGATCAAGATGATCATCGCGCCGCTGGTGTTCTCGACCCTGGTGGCCGGCATCGCGCACATGGGCGACGCGGCCAGCGTCGGCCGGGTGGGCGCCAAGACCATGGTCTGGTTCATCACCGCCTCGATCTTCTCGCTGCTGCTGGGCCTGGTCATGGTCCATCTGCTGCAGCCGGGCGTCGGCCTGACCCTGCCCGCGCCGGAGACGGCGGCGACCGGCGTGGACGCCACCAAGCTGACGCTGCAGGAGTTCATCACCCACGTCTTCCCGAGCTCGATCTTCGACGCCATGGCGAAGAACGAAATCCTGCAGATCGTGGTCTTCTCGATCTTCGTCGGCGTCGCTGTCGCGGCGCTGGACGACAAGGCCCCGGCGATCCTGACCCTGGTCGAGCAGATCGCCCAGATCATGCTGAAGGTCACCGGCTATGTGATGAAGCTGGCCCCGCTGGCCATCTTCGCGGCCCTCGCCGGGACCGTGACCAAGTACGGCGTCGACATCCTCGGCATCTACGCCAAGTTCATCGGCGGCTTCTACCTGTCGCTGGGCGTGCTCTGGACCCTTCTCGCCGTCGCCGGCCTCCTGATCGTCGGCCCGCGCATCCTCCAGCTGCTGGGCATGGTGCGGCAGCCGATCCTGCTGGCCTTCGCCACCGCCAGCTCGGAAGCCGCCTACCCCAAGACCCTCGAGCAGCTCGAGAAGTTCGGGGTCAGCAAGAAGGTCGCCTCGTTCGTCCTGCCGCTGGGCTACTCGTTCAATCTGGACGGGTCGATGATGTACTGCACCTTCGCGACCCTGTTCATCGCCCAGATCTACGGGATCGAGATGAGCGTTGGCCAGCAGGTCACCATGCTGCTGTTGCTGATGGTGACGTCGAAGGGCATGGCGGGCGTCCCCCGCGCGTCGCTGGTCGTCATCGCCGCCACCCTGGCCTATTTCGACCTGCCCGAGGCCGGCATCGCGCTGATCCTGGCGGTCGACCATCTGCTGGATATGGGCCGCAGCGCCACCAACGTGGTCGGCAACTCGGTCGCCTCGGCGGTCGTGGCCAAGTGGGAGAAGCAGCTGGGCGACGCCGTACCGGACAAGGAACCGGAACCCGCGCCCTCGCTCTAGAGAGTTTTGAAAAAAGACTTGCGTTACGCGCGGGGCGCCGGCGCATCCTGACGGTCATACTCGTTCAGAGGAGACCTTCAGGATGAGCATCACCATCTCGCGCGACGGGCCGGTCACCGTCATCGCCATCGACCGCCCCGACCGCCGCAATGCGGTCGACGCCCCGACGGCCCGCGCCCTGTACGACGCCTTCAAGGCCTTCGACGCCGACGAGGCCGCCAGTGTCGCCGTGCTGACCGGGGCCGGCGGCAACTTCTGCGCCGGAGCCGACCTGAAGGCCGTCGCCACGGGCCAAGGCAACCGCGTCGAGCGCACCGGCGACTTCGGCCCGATGGGCCCGACCCGCCTGCGCCTCTCCAAGCCGGTCATCGCCGCCGTCGAGGGCTACGCCGTCGCCGGCGGCATGGAGCTGGCCGCCTGGTGCGACCTGCGGGTGGCGGCGAGAGGCGCGACCTTCGGCGTCTTCTGCCGCCGTTTCGGCGTGCCGCTGATCGACCTCGGCACCGTGCGGCTGCCGCGCCTCATCGGCGCCTCGAGGGCCATGGACCTGATCCTGACCGGCCGCCCGGTCGGCGCGGAGGAGGCGCTGGCCATGGGCCTCGCCAACCGGGTCGTCGAGGACGGCGAGGCCCTGGAGGCGGCGATCACCCTCGCCTGTCAGATCGCCGGCTTCCCGCAGACCTGTCTGCGCAACGACAGGCTGTCGGCAATGGAGCAGTGGAGCCTGGACTGGGACGCCGCGACCGCGTTCGAGACAGGGGTCGGGCTCGAGACCCTGAGCACCGGTTCCGCCGTCGAGGGCGCGACCCGCTTCAGTGGCGGCGAAGGCCGCGGAGGACAGTTCTGAGATGACCGCCGACACCCCACAGGACTTCGCGCCCCTCTTCACCGAGCGCCAGCAGGGCAAGCTGCCCGGCATCCTCGACATGGAGTGGGAGACGGTTCAGCGCGGCCTGGTCCGCGGCCGCTTCACGGTGACAGAGCGACACATGGCGCCGAATGGCTTCCTGCATGCCGCCAGCGTCATCACCCTGGCCGACAGCGCCTGCGGCTACGGCAGCGTCGTGTCCCTGCCCGAGGGCGCGAGCGGCTTCACCACCATCGAGCTGAAGACCAACTTCCTGGGCACGGCGCGACAAGGCGTGGTGACCTGCGAGGCTCGCATGGTCCACGGCGGCCGCACGACCCAGCTCTGGGACGCCGAGGTCCGGCACGAGGACACGGGCAAGCTCATCGCCCTGTTCCGTTGCACCCAGAGCGTGCTCTGGCCGAAGTCCTGACAGCATCAAAACAGGCGCTTGCGAAAACGAAATCGCATCGCTAGGTTCCGCGCCTTCCGCTCAAGGCCCTTCGGGGTCTTCGACACCCGGCATACGGAGAGGTGGCAGAGTGGTCGAATGTACCGCACTCGAAATGCGGCGTGCCTTGACGGGTACCGTGGGTTCGAATCCCACCCTCTCCGCCATTGCCTCCTGACCGGTTCAGGATGCGCCTCGCGCTCTACCAGCCGCAGATCCCGCAGAACGTCGGCGCCTGTATCCGGCTGTCGGCCTGTTTCGGCGTCGACCTGCATGTGATCGGGCCCACCGGCTTCACCTTCGACGATCGGGCGATGAAGCGGGCGGCGCTGGACTATGGCCCGCTGGCCCACATGACCCGGCACGCGGACTGGGAGGCCTTCCTGGCCGACCGGCCCGCCGGGCGGATCGTGCTGTTCACGACGAAGGGGGCGACGCGGCTCGACGCCTTCGCCTTCCAGCCCGACGACATCCTGCTGTTCGGCAGCGAGACGGCCGGCGTCGGCGACCACGTCCACGCCGTCGCCGACGCGCGGATCCTGATCCCGATCATGCCGGGGGCCCGCTCGGCCAACCTCTCGGTCAGCGCGGGGATCGGGCTGTTCGAAGGCCTTCGCCAGACCGCGGCCCTGCCCCCCGCCGCTGTCGGCGCCTAGCGGCCATCCTCGACGATCATCCGCGCCGCCTTCTCGGCGATCATCATGGTCGGCGAGTTGGTGTTGCCGGAGGTGATCGTCGGCATCACCGAGGCGTCGGCGATCCGCAGCCCCGTGAGGCCGAAGACCCGCAGCCGCTCGTCGACGACCGCACGGGGGTCCGACGACAGGCCCATCTTCGCCGTGCCCGCCGGGTGGAAGATCGTCGTGCCGAGGTCCCGCGCGGCCGACAGCAGGCCCGCGTCGTCGTCCACCGTCTCGCCGGGATTCATCTCGCGCGGATGGTAGCGCGCCAGCGGGGCCCGGGCGACGATCCGGCGGACCAGGCGCAGGGAGTCCACGGCGACCCGTTCGTCCTCAGCCGTCGACAGGTAATGCGGCGCGATCAACGGCGCCCGGCGAGGATCAGGGCTCGCGGCATGGATCGAGCCCCGGCTGGTCGGACGCAGGTTGCAGACGCTGATGGTGATCGCCGGAAAGCGATGCAGCGGCTCGCCGAAGCGGTCCAGCGACAGTGGCTGGACATGGAACTGCAGGTTGGCGGTCGCCTGGTCCGGCGAGGACCTGGCGAAGGCCCCCATCTGCGAAGGGGCCATCGACATAGGCCCGCGCTGGAACGCCGCGTATTCCAGCGCCATCAACGGCCGCCGCCAGAGTGAGGCGTAGAGGGCGTTCATCGTCGGAACGCCGTCGACCCGGTAGACCGGCCGGATCTGCAGATGGTCCTGCAGGTTCTCGCCGACGCCGGGCAGATGGCGGCGGGTCTCGAGGCCCAGGCTCGCCAGGCGCTCGCCGTCGCCCACGCCCGACAACTCCAGCAGCTGAGGCGTCCCCACAGCGCCGGCCGCCAGCACGACCTCTCCGGCGGCGCGGGCGGTCAGGAGCTGGCCGTCCTTCAACCATTCGACGCCGACAGCGCGTCCGTCCTCGATCAGCACGCGCGTTACGTGGACGCCGGTCTCAAGCTTGAGGTTCGGCCGCTTCAGCACCGGCTTCAGGAACCCGCGCGCCGCGCTCCAGCGGCGGCCGGCCTTCTGGTTGACCTGGAAATAGCCGGCGCCGAAGTTGTCGCCGCCGTTGAAGTCCGGGACGGTCGGAATGCCTTCCAGGGCCGCCGCCTCGGCGAAGGCGTCGAGCACGCGCCAGCGCATGCGCGGATGCTCGACCCGCCACTCGCCGCCGGATCGGTGATGCTCGCCCGGAGGCGCGATGTGGTCCTCCTGGGCCAGGAACAGCGGCAGGACGACGTCCCAGCCCCAGCCGGCCAGGCCCAGCCGCCGCCAGCCGTCGTAGTCCGCCGCCTGGCCGCGCATGTAGATCATGGCGTTGATGGCCGAGGAGCCGCCGATCACCTTGCCGCGCGGATACTTCAGGCTGCGGCCGTTCAGCCCGTCCGACGGTTGGGTCTCGAACATCCAGTCGGCGCGCGGGTTGCCGATCGAGAACAGGTAGCCGACCGGAATATGGAACCAGATCCAGTCGTCCTTGCCGCCGGCCTCCAACACAAGCACCCGCCGGCGCGGGTCGGCCGACAGCCGGTTGGCCAGCACGCAACCGGCGGATCCCGCGCCGACGACGATGTAGTCGAATGTTTCGGCCATTACCCTCCGGCCCCCGGCCGCTCACGTTCCGTGAACATCTTTTCGGGCATTGTTCCGAATCACCGTCAACGCGCCTCCAGCTAGAACATGACCTCAGGCTCGGCATCCAAGCCTCTCTTGTCTCGGATCAACTTCGATGCGCTTTCGCTTGTCGTCGTCGATGACAACCAGCAGTCGCTCGACATCCTCGTCCAGGTCATAAGCGGCTTCGGGGCCAAGAAGATCAGCCGCTGCCTGTCCGCCGAGGAGGCGCAGCGGGTGTTGTCGGTCGGCGATGTCGACATGGTCATCACGGACGCCCGCATGCCTGAGATGGACGGATACGACCTGACCCGATGGATCCGGCGCGAGGCGCCGGAGCAGAACCGCATGATCCCGGTCATCGTCGTCACCGGCCATACGCCGCGCAACGAGGTCACCAAGGCCCGGGATTGCGGCGCAAATTTCATCATCGCCAAGCCGATCACCCCGAAGACCATGATGGACCGGATCCTCTGGGTCGCGCGCACCGATCGCATGGGTATCGAGTGCGAATCCTATGTCGGCCCCGACAGACGCTTCAAGCGGACCGGACCGCCGGTCGGCATCGAGGGACGGCGCAAGGACGACCTGAAGGGTGAGGTCGGCATCCCCCAGGAACCGAGCATGTCGCAGGACGAAATCGATTCGATCATGAAGCCGCAGAAGGTGACGGTATGAGCGTCGTCCGCAAGTTCAGGATCCACAACCGCCTCCGTGAAAGCCTGTTCAACGGAACCGGCAAGCGGATCGATGAAGCCGTCGCCGACGCGGACGTGGCGCTGGCCGCCCTCGCCGAATCCTGCATGGACGCCGTCAGGGTGTGCATCGAGGAGATCGAGGCCGGCTTCTCGGCCCGGGTCGACGACCGTCATGCGCGCTCGCCCCAGGCTCTGTACGACATTTCGCTGCGCATCATCGACGCCTGCGCGCCGCTGGAGCCCAAGGCGCTGGCCGCCGCCGCGCGTTGCCTCTGCGACCTCCTGGAAACCCCCATCGAGACCGGTGTCTGGAACTGGCCGCCGGTAGACGTACATATTGATGCGCTGAAGCTGCTCTCCAGCGGCGTCACGATCGGCGACGCGGGTGAGCAACAGCTGATCCGCAATCTCGTCAGGCTGGTCGAGCATCAGGAAGTTGCCGCGGGCTGAGGCGGAGGAAGAGGCAGGAAGACCTTGACGCTCCAGCGCACGATCGTCGCCTTCAATACCGCTACCGCCAGCGAGAACCGTATCCACGCCGACGATGTCGCCAGCCGGTTCGGCTTCACCGGCGGACTGGTGCCGGGCGTCGACGTCTTCGCCTACATGACCCATGCCCCGCTGGAGACCTGGGGCCGCGACTGGCTGAGCCAGGGCCGCATCCGCGCGAGGTTCAACCGTCCGGTCTACGACGGCGACGAGGCGACGCTGTCGGCGGCCGGCGACGCTGACGAACTGGGGCTGGCCCTGTCAGCGCGAGGCGAGACGTGCGGCGTCGGCACGGCCTGGCGCGTGGACGAGAGCTCCGCGCCGGACCTCCGGCCCGAAGCCGAGCTGCCGAGGCCAGAGGACCGTCCGCCCGCGTCTCCCGCGAGCCTGCCGGCCGGTCGGGTGCTGGGCTCGCTGAAGGAAATCTACTTCGCCGACGTCGGCCGGACCCACATCGACAACACGCGCCAGCAGCCGGAGGTCTTCGACGGCGGCGACATCGCCAATCCCGCCTACCTGTTGCGCCGCGCCAACTACGTTCTGGCCCAGAGTGTCAAGCTGGGTCCCTGGATCCACCTGGAAAGCGACGTCCGTCTCCACGGACTGATCCGCGACGGCGAATGGCTGGAGACCCGCGCCACGGTGGCCGAGAACCTCGAGAAGAACGGCCACCGAATCGTTACGCTGGACTTCACCGTCTCCAGCCGCGACCGGCTGGCGATGTCGGGCCGCCACTGGGCGATCTATGAGCCGCGCCAGGTGCGCGAGCGCGCCTGAGCGGGATCAGGCCGCCTTCGCGGCCGCCCGAACGGGGTTGCTGAACTCCATCACGCCGTCATCCACCGCGCCGTAGCGCAACGCCATGAGGTCGCGGGCGTAGTTCTGGTGCAGCTTCCAGGGCTTCTTCGCGCCCTGCTTGGGGAACTTGTCGATCGTGCGCTGGACGTAGCCGGACGAGAAGTCGAGCCAGGGCTCGGCGCCCAGGTTCGGGTCAGTATTGCGCGGCGTGCACTGGCGCGTTCCGGTCCGGTCCATGTGGTTGAGCAACCGGGTCACATACTCGCAGGTCAGGTCGCACTTCAGCGTCCAGGACGCGTTGGTGTAGCCGAACGAGGACGCCATGTTCGGCACGTCGCTGTACATCATGCCCTTGTAGTTCAGCGTCTTGGCCGGATCGATCTTTACGCCGTCGACGATGAAGTCGACGCCGTTCAGCACCTGCAGATTGAGGCCCGTCGCGGTGACGATGATGTCCGCCTCGAGAGTCTCGCCCGACTTCAGCTTCAGCCCCGTCGGGGTGAAGGTCTCGATGGTGTCGGTGACGACCGACGCCGAGCCCGCCTTGATGGCGTCGAACAGGTCGTTGTCCGGCACCAGGCACAGGCGCTGGTCCCACGGATTGTAGCGCGGCGTGAAATGGGTATCGACGTCGTAGTCCGGGCCCAGATGCTCGCGGACCATGCCGATGATCCGCTGCTTGGTCTTCTCCGGGTTCTTGCGCGCCATGCGGTAGAACAGCATGCCGAGCAGGACGTTCTTCCAGCGGGTGATGCGGTAGGCGGTCATCGCCTTGAACTTCGTGCGCAGCCAGTTGGCGACGGGATCCTCGGCCGGGCGCGAGACCACGTAGGTCGGGGACCGCTGCAGCATGGTGACATGCGCCGCGTCCTTGGCCATCTCCGGAACCAGGGTCACGGCGGTGGCGCCGGAGCCGATCACAACGACCTTCTTGCCGCTGTAGTCCAGGGTCTCGGGCCAGTGCTGCGGGTGAACGAGCGTCCCCTTGTAGCTGTCCATGCCGGGCCAGTCGGGCGTGTAGCCGGCCTCGTAGTTGTAGTAGCCGCCGCACAGGAACAGGAAATTGCAGGTGAAGCGGACGACCTCACCCTCGCCCCGCGCGGCCTCGACCGTCCAGGTCGCATCCTCGGTCGACCAGGTCGCCTTGTTGACCCAGTGTCCGAAGCGGATGTGCCTGTCGATGCCGTACTCGGCGGCCGTTTCCTTGACGTACTTGAGGATGGCCGGACCGTCGGCGATCGCCTTGGCTTCCTTCCAGGGCCTGAAGGCGAAGCCGAGCGTGTACATGTCCGAGTCCGACCGGATGCCCGGGTAGCGGAACAGATCCCAGGTGCCGCCCATCGACTGCCGGCCTTCGAGGATGACGTAGGACTTGCCGGGGCTCTTGTCCTGCAGGTGGTACCCCGCGCCGACCCCGGAAATGCCGGCGCCGATGATCACCACGTCGAAATGCTCGGTCAGCTGCGCCTTGGCCATGTCGTTCCCGCCCCCCGGTTCCTGTAAGTTGACGCTGATAATATATCGGCCGCCGCGGCTTGAACAGTCGTTTGGACGTAGCGTCACCTTGTTGCCGTCGGCACGGCCGGGCTCTAACCAGAAGCCGCATCTGCGCAGGAGACTCGGCGATGGCCGGACCCTATCCCGACGATACCGGCTGGCTGGTCGGCCAGACCGACGAAGACGATGACGGCGGCCTCATCATCCGCTGTCGTTCGCGGGTGCCCGACGCCGCCGCGCGCAAGGGCTGGGAGCACCTGGTGATCGTCGGCTGGACCTACGAGGCTGACGAGACCGGCATGCCGCTCAAGGCCGTAGACCGGCAGATGGACGCTTTCGAGGAGGCGGTTCAGCCGGCCTTGCAGGCGTCCGGCGCCGGCGTGCTCGTCGCCTCGATCACCGGCGCCGGGGTGCGCGAGTGGCGCTTCTACAGCATCGGCCCGGACGCCTTCATGGACGCCCTCAACACCGCGCTGGACAAGCATCCGGAGTATCCGCTCGAGTTCGAGGCTTTCGAGGACCCGGACTGGAACGCGTTGGCCGAGCTGTTGCCGGAGTAGGTCACGCCGGCTCCAGCCGGGTCGGCGACTCGATGCGGCGGAACACCGCTTCGGCGAGGCCGAACAGCCCGAAGGCGATGAGTCCGCCGGCCACCAGGGACAGGATCAGGGAACCAAGAGGTTGGGCCTCCACCGCCTGCAACGCGCCGGCCCAATCGCGCGCCTCTGAAGACCGGGCGTCAATGCCGGCCCGGAAGATGAACAGACCGAGCGGCAGCGTAGCAAGGCCCCGGCCGATGTAGCCCGCCCTCGCCATCGGCACGACCCACCGGGACACGGCCTCCGAGCAGGCGTGGCGTTGGGCAAGCTCGAAGGTCTCCTGCCCGCCCCGGGTCGATCAAGCGTCGTCGGCGCGGATGCGTTCCGCGCCGGGCTGTCGCTAGTAGACCACCTTCATCGCAGCCAGAGCCATGGCGAGCGTCACGAAGGCGATGACCGCGATGATCTCGTAGCGCTTGAAGAGCGGACCGTTCGGCGAACGCATGACCTTTTCCCCTGTCCCGTTCTGGTTCAATTGAGAGAACCGTCGGCAAGGCGCGCGCCATCAGGAGACTTTCCCCATGCTCGGCAGACGCGGCTTCCTGCTCGGCGCCGGCGCGCTGACGGCGGCCTTTCCGGCCGTGGCCGCGCGGACCGTCACGGTCTTCGCGGCGGCCTCGCTGCAGGAGTCGCTGACAGAGGCCGGCGGGCTGTGGACCAGGGGCTCCGGAACCGCAGTGAAGTTCAGCTTCGGCGCCTCCTCGGCCATGGCGCGCCAGATCTCACAGGGGGCGCCGGCCGATCTGTTCCTGTCGGCGGACCTCGAGTGGATGGACTGGCTGGCGCAGCGGAAACTGATCGTCGCGGCCTCGCGCCGGAACCTGCTGTCCAACCGCCTGGTGCTCATCGCGCCGGCCGCCTCGAAGACGGCGCTGACGATCGGCAAGGGCATGCCGCTGGCCAGGGCGCTGGGATCGGGCCGTCTCGCCGTGGCCGACCCGACCACGGTCCCGGCCGGCCGGTACGCCAGGGCGGCGCTGGCGACCCTGGGGGTCTGGTCATCGGTCGAGCGCAAGCTGCTGCCGGCCGAAAACGTGCGCGCCGCCCTCGCCTTCGTCTCGCGCGGCGAGGCGCCGCTCGGCGTCGTCTACGCCACTGACGCCAGGGCCGATGCGAAGGTGCGGGTGGTTGGAACCCTGCCGGCGTCGAGCCACCCGCCGATCGTCTACCCGGGCGCCGTCACCGCCGGTTCGCGAAACCCCGCCGCAGCGGCGCTTCTGGGCTGGCTTCAGGGACGCGAGGCGGGCGCCGTCTTCAGGAAGTACGGCTTCGGCGTGCTGGCGCGTCCGGGCTAGGCCGAACGCCTATTGAACCTTGCCGGGCCAGGTCAGGTAGCCGTTCCGGTCGGTGCTGGCGAGCGTGTAGCCCGGATGATGCGCCGGAACGCCGGCGGTAGGCGGAGGGGCGTAGACGCCGCCGCCCGTCGTGGCGTAGCCGCCACCGGACGCCGAACCCGACCCATAGGCATAGCCGCCGCCGCTGCTCGATCCATAGACGACGGCCCCGCCGCGCGAGCCGTAGCGCTCCTCGCTGCTGCTGTAGCGATAGCCGCTGCTGGAGGTCTCGGTCTCGCTGACCGATACGCTGGACCCGACGTAGCGCCCGCCGCCGGCGACATAGCCGCCGCCGGTCGAGGCGTAGCGATAGCCGCCCTCGACGCGCTTGCCGCGGCCGGCCGGTCCATGGACCTTCGTGGTCGTCGTCCGGGTCGCGACGGTCTTCGTCGTCTTCGACGCGCCGGTCGCCCCGGCAGCCGGCTTGCCGGCCTCGGCGGGAGCCTTGGCCTCGGTCTTCGTGCAGCAGCAGTCCTTCTGCAGATTGCAGCCGGTGAGCGTCAGCGCCGCGACGGCGGCGGCGAGCGGAACTTTGACGAACTGCATGACGGCCTCGAAAACCTTAACGAGACCAAGAGGATAGCCTCGATGGAGGCGGCCTTCGGGATCATTCCCCGCGAGCGCGAGATTTAACCATGGGCAGTTCGCCGACCACGCGCGCCAGCGCCAGGCCAAGGGCGATGCCGATGCTGTTGGCGACCGCGTCGAGCACGTCGCCCTGCCGACCCCAGCCCATCGTCCCCTGGGCGACCTCGACGCCGACGCCCAGCACGAAGAGGCCGAGCGCGAGGCGCCAGGACTTCGCCCTGAACGCCCAGACGCCGAGCAGGGCCAGGGCCATGTAGGCGGCCGCGTGCTCGAACTTGTCCCAGAGGCTGACGCCCGGAATCGCCGTGGTCGGGGCGATCGACAGCCAGATGATGGCGGCGCTGGCGGCCAGGAAGACGACGATGCGAAGCGGGCGAGGGATCATCCGCGACGGGTTGCACCACCCACCTCGCATGTCTAGCGTCCGCGCCGGAAAAAGCAGGGGAGCGGTTCGTGGCTGTAGCGGCGGTAATCTGGGATTTCGGCGGGGTGATCACCTCCTCGCCCTTCGAGGCGTTCAACCGCTACGAGGAGGAGCGCGGCCTGCCGCGGGACTTCATCCGCCGCATCAATGCGACCAATCCCGACACCAACGCCTGGGCCCTGTTCGAACGCAACGAGATCGACGCCGCCGGCTTCGACGCGAAGTTCCTGGAGGAGGCGACCGCGCTGGGCCACGCGGTTCGGGGCGCGGACATCCTGCCCCGGCTGTCGGGCGACGTGCGGCCTCGGATGGTGGCGGCGCTGAAACAGTGCAAGGAACACTTCAAGGTCGGCTGCATCACCAACAACGTCCAGACCGGTCATGGCGCGGGCATGGCCGGCACCAGCGACAAGGCCGCCCAGGTGGCCGGCGTCATGGAGCTGTTCGACGCGGTGATCGAAAGCAGCAAGGCCGGCGTCCGCAAGCCCGACCCGCGCATCTACCAGATGATGTGCGAGCTGCTGTCGGTGGACCCGGCCGACTGCGTCTACCTCGACGACCTCGGCATCAACTGCAAGCCGGCCGCCATGCTGGGCATGCGCGCCATCAAGGTCGGCGGCGTCGACCAGGCCCTGGCCGAACTCTCGGCCGCGACGGACCTGATCTTCGAGTAGGGCTTCGCGGCGATCAGTTGATCAGGATCGTTCCGAGCAGCAGCCGGCCGCCCTTCTTGCCCAGCACGCGATCGGTGGCCTTCTGCAGTTCGCCGGCGATGTAGTCGGCGTTTGGCAGGGCCGCCTTCGGCAGGCTGCCGGCGTAGGTCTGCAGGAAGCCGGCGTAGGCGTCGCGCAGACGCGGCTGCAGGTCGTTGGCGCGGGCCCGCAGGGCGGTGTCGGCGACATCGACACCGAGCTCGACCGTGATCACGCCCCGGCTGCCGTCGCGGCGCAGGATGGTGGCGGCCACCGCCTTCACCGGCACGAACGAAGGACCGCCGCCCTTCTTCTTTTCTCCGCCGCTCGCCGAGGCGACGGCGGGGGCGAGCGCGAGGGCGGCGGCGAGGGCGAGACGACGGTTCATGCCCTTGTCATGCCGCAACACGGTTGACGTCCCGTTTACCCGCGACGGCCTGCGACCCCGCGAGACGTGACCGAGGGGCCGACTCAATCGAGACTCGGGTTCGATTCACGCAAGGAGCCGCCATGGGCCGTTTCGCGCCCGGGAACCTGGACCTCGACGGCAAGGTGATCCTGATCACCGGCGGCACCGGCTCGTTCGGCCGCCGCTTCGTCGAGACCGTGCTGACCCGCTACAAGCCCCGCAAGCTGATCGTCTATTCTCGGGACGAGCTGAAGCAGAGCGAGATGCAGCAGGAGCTGCGCGAACGCTTTGACGCGGACGACGTGGCGCGGATGCGCTTCTTCCTCGGCGACGTGCGTGATCGCCTGCGGCTGACCCTGGCCCTGCGCGGGGTGGACATCGTCATTCACGCCGCGGCGCTGAAACAGGTGCCGGCGGCGGAGTACAATCCGTCGGAGTGCATCCACACCAATGTCATGGGGGCCGAGAACGTCGTCTGGGCCAGTCTGACCAACCATGTGAAGCAGGTCGTCGCCCTGTCGACCGACAAGGCCTGCAACCCGGTCAATCTGTACGGCGCGACCAAGCTGGCCTCCGACAAGACCTTCGTGGCCGCCAACAACCTGTCAGGCGACATCGGCACCAAGTTCGGGGTCGTGCGCTACGGCAACGTCGTCGGCTCGCGCGGCAGCGTGGTGCCGCTGTTCCGGCGGCTGCTGGCCCAGGGCGCCACGGAACTGCCGATCACCGACCCGCGCATGACGCGCTTCTGGATCACCCTGAACGAGGGCGTCGACTTCGTGCTGTCGTCGCTGGAGATGATGCGCGGCGGCGAGATCCTGGTGCCCAAGATACCGTCGATGGCGATGCCTGACCTGGTTCACGCCATGGCGCCCGGAGCCGGCATCAAGATCATCGGCATCCGACCGGGCGAGAAACTTCACGAGATCATGGTCGGGGCCGACGACGCCCGGCAGACCGCCGACCTGGGCGACCGCTACGCCATCGAACCCGCCTTCGTGGAATACACGCGCACGCCGTTCGCGAGCGAGGGCGGCAAGCCGGTCGGCGAGGATTTCGCCTACTCGAGCGACAACAACGACGACTGGCTGACCGCTGACCGTCTGCGGGCGATGCTCGAAGAGACAGGCGTGTGACGGAGGGTTTCCTCCCCTACGGCCGCCAGACCATCGAGGACGACGACGTCGCCGCCGTGGCCGAGGCGCTGCGGGCGGACTTCCTGACCACCGGCCCCCGGGTCGCGCAGTTCGAGGAGCGTTTCGCCGAGACGGTCGGCGCGGAGCATGCGGTGGCCTGCAGCAACGGCACGGCGACGCTGCATCTGTCGATGCTGGCCCTCGGCGTCGGCCCCGGCGATGTCTGCATCGCGCCTTCGATCACTTTCCTGGCCACAGCCAGCTGCGCAGCCTACGTCGGCGCGGACGTCGTGTTCGCCGACGTCGATCCGGACAGCGGCCTGATGACGCCGGAGACGCTGGCCGAGGCGATGGCCCGCGCCGGAGACCGCCGGGTGAAGGCCGTGCTGCCGGTCCACCTGCGCGGCGAGGTCTGCAACCTTCCGGCCCTGAAGGACCTGGCCGACGCGGCGGGCGCGGCGCTCGTCGAGGACGCGCCCCATGCGCTGGGCAGCCGGATGCTGTTCAACGGCCAAGCGGGGCAGGTCGGCGACGGTCGCTACGGCGACCTGGCCAGCTTCTCGTTTCATCCGGTGAAGACCATCGCCACCGGCGAAGGCGGCATGCTGACCACCAACGACAGCCACCTGGCCGACGGCCTGCGCCGCTTCCGCAGTCACGGCATGTCGCGGACGCCGGGCGCCGATCCTTGGCTGTATGAAATGGAGCAGCCGGGCTTCAACTATCGTCTGCCCGACATCGCCTGCGCGCTGGGCATGTCGCAACTGGCGAAGTTGCCACGCTTCGCCGAGCGCCGCCGGCGCCTGACGGCGCTGTACCGCGAGGCGCTGGCTCCGTTGGCGCCGATCGTGTCGCTGCCGCCGGCGATGCCGTGGTCGGACCCGGTTCTGCACCTGCTGGTCGCGCTGATCGACTTCGAGACCGCAGGCGTCACGCGCCGCGAGGCGGTCGAGGCCCTGCACGCCCGGGGGATCGGCTCCCAGGTCCACTACATCCCGGTCCACACCCAGCCCTACTGGCGGGCCCGCAACGGCGAGCTGTCGCTTCCCGGGGCCGAGGCCTGGTACGCACGGTGTCTGAGCCTGCCGCTGTATCCGGCCATGGAAGACAGCGATGTGGAGCGGGTGGCCGGCGCGCTGCGCGCGGCCCTGAAACTCTAGGCCGCCAGCAGCCCGCAGGCCTGGGCCATGCCCCGAAGCCTGTCGAGGGTTTCTGGTGACTTGACCAGCTCGTCCCGGACCTCCGGCGCGCGCATGAGACGGCCGGCCTCGGCGCGGGCGCGATCGCTCACCGGCCCGGTCGGACCGGCCTCGCCGACAGCCAGTCGCAGCAGCAGTTGAAGGCGATGAATGGCGGGCGCCGGCGCCTTGGCCACGGTGACGACCAACTTCGAGTCCGCTTCGATCAGGCCGCCGATCTCGCCGATCTTCCCCTGGAGGACCGCCGTCTCCTCCGGCGCGAGGCCGACGCGGTTCACGGCCCGCTGGATGGCCGCCAGCGTCGCCAGCTTCTGCGCCGGCGAGTCAGGGCCGAACCGCATCTCCTTCTCGAAGCGCAGCGCCGAGATATTGGCCCCCAGCCACCGCGCCGCCTGGCGCTTGTTGGCGGCGCCGGTCACGTTCTCGACGAGGCGGACGAGCAGCTCGATCTCTTCCCGGGCGCCCTTGTCCTTGCCCAGCAGGGCGTCGACGAAGTCGCTGGTGACCATGGTCTTGGAGCGTTCGGAGAACGCCTCGTGGATGCTTTCGATCGACAGCACACGCCCGCCGGCCGCCGTCAGCGCCATGGCCAGGCCGCGGAGCAGGTCGATCTCCTCCTCGGCGTTGCCGGGTTTCAGTCGCCGCGGGCCGGTCAGCTCGCGCAGCACGCGCTGGGCGATCGCCGCACGGCAGCTTTCGAAGTGTGGGCCGGCCAGCCAGTTCGCCAGTCGCGCGGCGGGCCCTTCCAGGGCGGGCATCACCTTGCCCACCGAGCTCTCGATGCTGATCAGCGCTTCGACCGCATCAGCGCCGGCGAGCCGGGTCAAGGCGGCGAGCTGCTCACCCAGATCCAGCTCCGCTCCCAGCAGGTCGGCGACGCCGGCCCGCGAACCGAGAATCTCGGTCAACGGCTGTTCGAGCACCTGCAGGGCCTGGTCACGGGCCTGGGGGTTGGTCGGGGCGGCGTCGGCGAGGTCGAGCAGGAGGCCGACCTTTTCCGCCCAGCTCCTGGCGGGGGCGATCGAGGCCGCGACGCCGGCGCCCAGCAGGTAGGCGCGGTCAGGCTCGGACACCAGCCGCTCGGCCGCCGCCGCGAAGCCCTCCTTGTCGAGATTCGGCAACTGGCCGCGCTTCTGGTCCTTGATCACGCGTTCGATGGCGCGCTCGACGAGGGCCTGGAAGGAGCGGATGATTTCGTGAACGCCGATGCCGCGCGCCTGGGCCTCGGGAATGGCGATCTTCTGGATGGCGTGCTGCAGCTCGACGCCGGAGGCTTCCAGCTTCTGGACCAGGTCCGGCCGGTGAAGCAGTTCGAAGGGCGTGGCCTTGTTGCGCAGCAGCCAGTTGTCGAGCAGCCGGCCGATCCGGTCTCGCGCATGGATCGTGTAGAGGTCCGAAGGGCTGACGCAGAGCGGCTCGTTGTTCTCGACAACCTTCTTGGGCTTGGCGCGCTCCGGCGCGCCCTTGCTCAGGATGGTGACGGACGTGAACTCGCGCGTCTCGTCGTCGAGGACTTCCTTGGTCACCCGGACGGCGGCGACGCGGCCCTCGGCGAGCTGCTCCTCGGCGACTTCCAGCGCGCGTTTCCGGTCCTCGGTCGCAAGGTCGAGCGTCCAGCCGGAACCCGGCTGGCGGCGGACGAACAGTTCGTAGTGGACCTTGCCTCCCATGAACCGCGTTATGTGGGAAACACCCTAAGGTCTCGTTTACGATGCGCTCGCCCCATTGACGCCACGCTGTCGGGAGAATTCCCTGCTCCGGGACGTCAGTTCAGGCATGAAGGCCCAGACGGGTCAGTCACACAGAAGGAAATGCATGGCCAGGATCACTCTGGTGGACGACGACGAGAACATCGTCGCTTCGGTTTCGCTGGCGCTGGAAAGCCATGGTCACACCGTGACCGCCTGCCACGACGGGGCGTCCGGACTTGAATCCCTCACGGCCAATCCCCCCGACCTTGCGATTCTGGACGTGAAGATGCCGAGGATGGACGGCATGGAGCTGCTGCGTCGGCTCCGGCAGTCGTCCAACCTGCCGGTGATCATGCTGACGTCGAAGGATGAGGAGATCGATGAGATCCTCGGCTTCAACCTCGGCGCGGACGACTACATCCACAAGCCGTTCAGCCAGCGGCTGCTGCTGGAACGGGTCAAGGCCGTGCTGCGGCGGGCGGACGTGGCGGAGGCGGACGCCGCGCCCGGCGCGCCGCCGGCCGAGCCCGGCGCCAAGGCCATGCGCCGCGGCAAGCTGACCCTGGACCCGGAGCGCCACGACAGCCTGTGGGACGGCAAGCCCGTGCGCCTGACCGTCACCGAGTTCCTGCTGCTGCAGTCACTGGCCCAGCGACCCGGTTTCGTGAAGAGCCGCGACAACCTGATGGACGCCGCCTACGACGATCAGGTCTACGTCGATGACCGGACCATCGACAGCCATATCAAGCGGATGCGGAAGAAGTTCCGCCAGGTGGATTCCAGCTTCGACGCGATCGAGACCCTGTATGGCGTCGGATACCGCTATCGCGAGTCCTGACCCCGAAGCGCGCGCCCGGCGACGCTGGTGGCCGCAGGGATCCCGGCTCGGGCGGCTCATCATCGCGTTGAACCTGCTGAGCCTGGCGATCCTGGTCGGCGGCGCGCTGACGCTGAATGAGATGCGCCGCGGGCTGGTCAACGCCCGGATCGAAAGCCTGATCACCCAGGGCGAGTGGATCGCACGGCTGATCGACGACGCCGCGACCGTGGGCGAGCCGGAACCGGCCCTGCAGCCTGAACGCGCCGCGACGCTGCTGCAGCTGCTGCACCTGCCCCGCGATGCGCGGGTGCGGCTGTTCGACCGGAACGGCGTTCTGATCACCGACTCCTATTCCGTGGCCGATCGCGTCGAGTGGGCTCCGTTGCCGCCGCCCCGCAAGCCCGGGCAGAAGCCCAGGGACGACTCGCCCAGCCGCACCGAGCAGCGCGCCGGCCGGGCTCTCCAGGCCGAGCTGGCGCTCGCGCGGGACGGAGAGACCGTGAAGGGTCGGCGCGTCGCGGAGAACGGCGAGCAGGTGATCAGCGTATCGCTGCCGATCAAGCGGGTCCGCGCGGTGGTCGGGGTTCTCACGCTCGAAGCCGGAGACGTCGACGAGATCATCGCCCGCGAGCGCCGGAACCTGATCCCCTTCATCCTGATCGCCGGCGGGGTGACCCTGCTGTCGTCGATCCTGCTGACCGTTCTGATCGCGCGGCCGGTCCTGCGGCTGGCGCGGGCGGCTGACCGGGTGAAGGCGGCGCGCGCGCGCTCCATTTCCTTGCCCGACCTCGCTCGCCGTGACGACGAGATCGGCGACCTGTCACGGTCGCTGGAGGACATGACCGAAACCATGTCCGAACGGATGGACGCGATCGAGAGCTTCGCCGCCGACGTGGCGCACGAGATCCGCAATCCGCTGACCTCGATCCGTTCGGCGGTGGAGACGCTGGACCTGGTCGGCGACGGACCCGGGCGGGCGCGGCTCATGGGCATCCTGAAACAGGATGTCGGGCGGCTTGACCGGCTGGTGACCGATATCTCCAACGCCTCGCGTCTCGACGCCGAGCTGTCGCGAGACGCCCCGCGCCGCATCGATCTGGGCGTCCTGCTCGCCGATATCGTCGCCGTCTACGAGGCGGGCGCGAAGCCCGGCGAGGCGTCCGTCGCGCTGACCATCGAGCCGGGCGAGCCGGTGCTGGTGACCGGCCGCGATGGTCCGTTGGGGCAGGTGTTCCGCAACCTGATCGACAACGCCCGCTCCTTCAGCCCGGCGGACGGAGTCGTCCGGGTCTCCCTGGTTCGCGACAAGAGCCAGGCCCGCGTCATTGTCGAGGACGACGGCCCAGGCATCCCGCCGGACAATCTCGAGACGGTGTTCGAACGGTTCTACACCTCGCGGCCCAAGGGCGCGGCGTTCGGCGGCAATTCGGGCCTCGGCCTGTCGATCGCCCGACAGATCGTCGCCGCTCACGGCGGCGAAATCAACGCCGAGAACCGCTACGGGAACGGCGAGAAGGCCGGAGGTCCGGTGCGGGGCGCGCGATTCGTCGTCACCCTGCCCGAGCGGCGGCCGTGATCCGGCATGCGAGCCTCGTGGCCCTGCGGGTCGGCGGCGACTGGCGGGGCGCGTTGATCGAGGGACCCTCGGGCTCGGGCAAGAGCGACCTGGCCCTGCGCTGCCTGGACGCCGGCTTCCGGCTGGTCGCCGACGACCGGGTCCTGGTCTGGCGCTCGGGCGGAAGATCCTGGGGCCGGGCCCCGGACGCTCTGGGCGGTCTGCTCGAGAGCCGGGGCGCCGGGGTGCTGCCGGCGCCGACGCTGCCGTTCGCCGCCATTGTCGTCGCCGTCCGCTGCGAGTCTTCCGCCGAGGCCGTGGAGCGGATGCCCGGGGACGAGACGCTGGACCTGCCGGGCGGGCCCGTCGCCCTGCGCGCGCTGTGGCCTTTTGACCGCGCTGCGCCCGCGAAACTGCGCCGCATCATCGAGCATCTTGGACACGAACATTAACGGGCGTATCTAGGCGCCTTCGCGGTCTCCATTTCTCGCCGCGGGGCTGTCGGGCAGGGGATACCCGGTTTGATCATGACAAGGCGTTGGGCCCACAGATGATAGGGCTCGTGATCGTTACCCACGGTCGGCTGGCGGAGGAGTTCGTCTTCGCCATGGAGCATGTGGTCGGCCCGCAGGACGCGGTGGCCGCCATCTGCATCGGGGCCGACGACGACATGGAAAAGCGCCGCAAGGACATCCTGAAGGCGTGCGACGCCGTGGAGTCCGGCAAGGGCGTCATCCTGCTGACCGACATGTTCGGCGGCACGCCGTCGAACCTGGCCATCAGCGTCATGGAACAGACCCGGGCCGAGGTGATCGCCGGCCTGAACCTGCCGATGCTGATCAAGCTCGCCAGCTTGCGCACCCGCATGAGCCTGGAAGAGTGCGTGCACAACGCCCAGGAAGCCGGGCGCAAGTACATCTCCGTCGCCTCCTACGTGCTGGCCGGCGAAAAGTGAGCCTGAGTCGCACCGTCGAGATCGTGAATGAGCGCGGCCTGCACGCCCGCGCCTCGGCCAAGTTCGTCAAGCTGGCCGCCGGTTTCGACGCCGAGGTCCAGGTCAGCCGCGACGGCTCGACCGTCGACGCCCGCTCGATCATGGGCCTGATGATGCTGGCCGCCGGCATCGGCTCGACCATCGAGATCAGCGCCGAGGGCCCCGAGGCCGAGACCGCGCTGGAGGCGCTCTGCGACCTGGTGGGGCGGAAGTTCGACGAGGAGCGGTGATCTTCTCCCTCCCCGCATGGGGAGGGTGGATCGGCGAGCGAAGCGAGACGAGACGGGTGGGGCAACCCGCGGTCACCGGTCAGCGCTGAACGCGGCCAACCCCCGCCCCACCCTGCGCTGCTGCGCAGCGCTGTCCCTCCCCAGACGGGGAGGGAGACCAGCTACCGGAAGTACCGCACCGGCTCCGACCCGTCCCAGCCCTCCGCCGCCTTGCGGATGTGCGCGAAGGTCCGCCCCTTGGTCCCGCTGATGTCGGAGATCTCGATCACCGTGCCGGGATGCGCCTGGGTGTCGAAGTAGGCGAAGCGGCCCTGCTCGCCGCCGATCTGGCCCTCGTGGCCGACGCGGTAGCCGAGCGACAGAGCCTTGTCGTAGAGGCCCTGATAGTCGGTGGTCCAGTAGCTCATGTGCTGCAGGCCCTCGAGACCGGCATCGAGGAACTCGCGGTACATCGACGGCGCATCGTTGCGCTGCTGGATCAGCTCGATCTGCAGGTCGCCGGAGTTGGCGAGCGCGATGGACATCTTCACGTCCGACGGCTGACCGCGATGGATGAACCAGTCGGTCTTCACGTCCTCGATGTAGAACCACGGGCCGACGCCCATGACCTCGATCCAGTGCTTCATCGCCGCCTCGATGTCGCGGACGACGTAGCCGTTCTGGCAGACCTTCCCGAAGACGCGGCTCATGGATTCTCCCTCCCCCTTGTGGGGAGGGACAGCCTCGCGCAGCGAGGCAGGGTGGGGCAAGTGATGGCCGTCTTCGGAGTCAGGTGAGGATCGCTACTGGCCCCACCCGTCTCGTCTCGCTTCGCTCGCCGATCCACCCTCCCCACAAGGGGGAGGGAGACTAGGCGCGGGCTTCCCCGAACGGCCGCATGCCCAGGTCGCGGAGCAGGACGCTGTCCTGGTCCATGCCCGGCAGCGGGGTTGTCAGCAGCTTGCCGCCGACGAAGATCGAGTTGGCGCCGGCGAGGAAGCAGAGGGCCTGCAGTTCGCGGCTCATGTCGTCCCGCCCGGCGGAAAGCCGGACCATCGACTTCGGACAGACCAGACGCGCGACGGCGACCGTGCGCACGAACTCCAGGCCGTCGATCTCGCCCTCGCGCCGGATCCTGTCGCCCAGCGGCGTGCCGGCGACCGGCACCAGGGCGTTGACCGGCAGGCTGTCGGGATGGACCGGCAGGGTGGCCAGCTGGTGCAGGAAGCTGGCGCGGTCCTGGCGGCTCTCGCCCATGCCCACGATCCCGCCGCAGCAGGTCGAGATGCCGGCGTCACGCACGTGCTGCAGGGTCTGCAGCCGGTCGTCGTAGGTGCGGGTGGTGACGACCTTGTCGTAGTACTCCGGCGAGGTGTCGAGGTTGTGGTTGTAGTAGTCTAGGCCGGCGTCCTTCAGGGCCACCGCCTGCTCGGCCTTGAGCATGCCCAGCGTCACGCAGGTCTCCAGGCCGAGCGCCTTCACCTCGGTGATCATCTCGGCGACCCTGGGCAGGTCGCGGTCTTTCAGGTCGCGCCAGGCGGCGCCCATGCAGAACCGCTGCGCTCCACCCGCTTTCGCGGCTTTGGCGGCGACCACGACGGTGTCGAGGTCCATCAGCTTCTCGGCCTTCAGGCCCGTCCTGAACGAAGCCGACTGGCTGCAGTAGCCGCAGTTCTCGGCGCAGCCGCCGGTCTTGATCGACAGCAGCTGGCTGAGCTGCAGCTCGCTCGGGTCGAACCAGCGGCGGTGCACCTGGGCGGCCTGGAAGACCAGCTCCATGAACGGCAGGTCGAACAGCGCCTCGACCTCGTCGCGCGTCCAGTCATTGCGCGGTTCGGCGGGGTCAACGAAGCGGACGGGGGCGTTCATGGGGAGGTCCTCCGGGCGGTCGGGGGCGTCCTAGCAGCGCCCCCCTCCCCTGTCATCCCGGCCGTGGGGTCACCCGCCCTTGTAGACCTTGCCGCCCTTCATCACGAAGCCGACCTTCTTCAGAACCGTCACGTCGGCCAGCGGATCGCCGTCGACGGCGATGAGGTCGGCCTGCTTTCCCGCCTCGAGACTGCCGATGATGTCGGCGAGGCCGAGCAGGTCGGCGGCGTTCACCGTGGCGGCCTTGATCGCGTCCATCGGGGTCATGCCGTACTTGACCATCAGCTCGAACTCGTCGGCGTTGCGGCCGTGCTTGGAGACGCCGGCGTCGGTGCCGAAGGCGATCTTCACGCCGCGCGGATAGCAGACCTTCAGCGACTCGCCGGTGATCTTGATCCGCCAGTCGACCTTGGCCCGCACTTCGGGCGGATAGGCGTTGGGATCCTTGGCGATCCGCTCCAGGTAGCCGTTCACCGTCGACAGCGTGGGCACGTAGTAGGCGCCCGTCTTGAGGAACAGCTTGATGGTCTCCTCGTCCATCATCGTGCCGTGCTCGATGGAGTCGGCGCCGTAGCGCAGGGCCAGCTTGACGCCGTCGGCCCCGTGGGCGTGGACCGCGACCTTCTTGCCGTACAGATGCGCGGTCTCGATCAGGGCCTTGGCCTCGTCGTCGAACATCTGGGCGCCGAGGCCCGCGCCGATCCGGCTGTTCACCCCGCCGGTGGTGGCGATCTTGATCAGGTCGGCTCCCCGGCCGATCTGGAGACGCACCGCCTGGCGGCAGGACTCGGGGCCGTCGCAGACATTCTCGTGCGGGATGATGTCGGCCAGCACGTCATTGAAACCCAGCCGCCCGTCCATGTGGCCCGAGGTAGTCGAGATCGACTTGGCGGCGTCGAGGATGCGCGGGCCGGGCACCCGGCCGGCGCTGATCGCATCGCGCAGCGCCAGGGTGACGCCGTCGTCGTCGCCCAGGTTGCGGACCGTGGTGAAGCCGGCGTCCAGCGTCTTGCGCGCGTTCCAGGCGGCCTCGAAGGCGAAGTCGGCGGTGGTGTCGGTGACGGCGGCCAGCTGGCCCTCGACGCCGGCCCGGTCGCTGACCAGGTGGACGTGGCTGTCGATGAGGCCCGGCAACACGAACTTGCCCGACAGGTCGATCACCTTCGCGCCCGGGATTTCCGAGGCCGGCACGAAGCCGTCGCGCACGGCCTCGATACGGCCGCCGCGGATGATCAGGCTGGCGTTCTTGCGCGGCGCCTGGCCGGGCCGGTCGAGAAGCGTTCCGGCGTGCACGATGATGACCTCAGCCGGCGCCTGGCGCGCCGAGGCGGACATGGTCAGCAGGGTCGCGCAGGCGACCGCGGCGGCGGCCAGCAGGCCTCGTCTCTGTATCATCGAAAGCTCCCCAACAGATGGCGCCGGCAGGCTAGGCGCTGCGGCCCCTTGCGGGAAGCCCGCCGACGCGCGAAGCGGAGACATGACCGCTCCTGCACGCGAGATCGAACTGAAGTTCCTGCTGGACGCGGAGGCGGCCGAAAAGGTGCTGGCCGCGCTTCCGCCGGGCGAGACCGTGGTGAAGGATCTCCATGCGGTCTACTTCGACACCGCCGATCACTGGCTGAGCCGCAACGGCTTCGGCCTGCGGGTGCGACGCTCCGGCGACAAGCGGATCCAGACGCTGAAATCAGCCGCGGGCGAGGACGGCGGCCGGGACGAATGGGAATGGCCGGTGGATGCCGATGCGCCGGACACGACGCTGCTGGCGGCGACGCCGGCCGCCCTGCCCGCCGGCGCCGTTCTGGTTCCGCTGTTCACCGTCGTCAGCCGCCGGACGGTGAGGATGGTCGAGGAGGCCGGATCGGTCATCGAACTGGTCATCGACGAGGGCGAGGTGCGGGCCGGCGACCGGTTCGAGCCGCTGCTCGAACTGGAGCTGGAGCTGGTCTCCGGCGTCCCGACAGCTCTGGGCGCTCTGGCGGACCGGCTGTCCGCCGCCGCGCCTTTGACGCCGAGCCGCGTGACCAAGGCCGAGCGCGGCTACAGGCTCATCGCCAGCATATAAAGATATCCTTATATCCTGGTTGCGAGAGTGGCGTCAGGCGGCTATAGAGCCCCCACGCCGCAACAGGAGCTATCCGCGTGACCGACAGCATCGTGCGCGACCTTTCCCTGGCCGACTTCGGCCGCAAGGAAATCGCCATCGCCGAGACCGAAATGCCGGGCCTGATGGCGCTGCGCTCCGAGTTCGGCAAGCAGCAGCCGCTGAAGGGCGCCCGCATCGCCGGCTCCCTGCACATGACCATCCAGACCGCCGTGCTGATCGAGACGCTGAAGGCGCTCGGCGCCGATGTGCGCTGGGCCAGCTGCAACATCTTCTCGACGCAGGACCACGCCGCCGCCGGCATCGCCGCGACCGGCACGCCGGTCTTCGCCGTCAAGGGCGAGACCCTCTACGAGTACTGGCAGTACACCCACAAGATCTTCGAGTGGGCCGACGGCGGCTACCCGAACCTGATCCTCGACGACGGCGGCGACGCGACCCTGCTCTGCGTGCTGGGCCCGAAGGCCGAGAAGGATCCGACCCTGCTCGACAACCCCACCAACGAAGAGGAAGAAGCCCTCTACGCGGTGATGAAGACCTACCTGAGGGACAAGCCGGGCTTCTACTCGGCGATCCGCGACGCCATCACCGGCGTGTCCGAAGAGACCACCACGGGCGTCCACCGCCTGTACCAGCTGGCCGCCAAGGGCGAGCTGCCGTTCCCGGCCATCAACGTCAACGACAGCGTCACCAAGAGCAAGTTCGACAACCTCTACGGCTGCCGCGAAAGCCTGGTCGACGCCATCCGTCGCGGCACCGACGTGATGCTGTCGGGCAAGGTCGCGGTGGTCTGCGGCTACGGCGACGTGGGCAAGGGCTCGGCCGCCTCGCTGCGCCAGGGCGGCGCTCGCGTGATCGTCACCGAGATCGACCCGATCTGCGCGCTGCAGGCGGCGATGGAAGGCTATGAGGTCCAGACGCTGGACGACGTCGCCGGCAAGGCCGACATCTTCGTCACCGCCACCGGCAACAAGGACGTCATCACCGTCGACCACATGCGGCAGATGCGGAACAACGCCATCGTCTGCAACATCGGCCACTTCGACAGCGAGATTCAGGTCGCCGGGCTGAAGAACTTCAAGTGGGACGAGATCAAGCCGCAGGTCCACCACGTCGAGTTCCCGGACGGCAAGAAGATCATCCTGCTGTCGGAGGGCCGCCTGGTGAACCTGGGCAACGCCACGGGCCACCCCAGCTTCGTGATGTCGGCCTCGTTCACCAACCAGACGCTGGCCCAGATCGAACTGTGGACCAACCTGAAGGCCTACAAGAACCAGGTCTACACGCTGCCCAAGCACCTCGACGAAAAGGTCGCCGCGTTGCACCTCGAGAAGCTGGGCGCCAAGCTGACCACGCTGCGCAAGGACCAGGCCGACTACATCGGCGTGCCGGAACAGGGTCCGTTCAAGCCGGACCACTACCGGTACTAGGACGCTTCGCTCCGGCGAGCATTGAGAGGGCGGCGGCCACGGGTCGCCGCCCTTTTTCGTGGCCCATCAGCCCGCCTCGTCGGGGCCGAGGTTGTCGCCCTTCGCACCGTCGCAGCTGGTTTCCTGGCCGTCGCAGACGCCGCGCGCCCAGCCCTGCCTCGGCGGCGCGCCGACGGCGGTGAAGGTCATGCGCACCCACTCGCCGCGGCACTCGGCGAGATCGCGCCAGGCGAACCGCTCTTCGCGACCGTCCACGAAGGTCGTCCGTCTCACCACCGCCGACGACGGATCCGGTTCGGCGAAGGCCTTGTCGGTCTGTAGGTCGAAACCGACGTGGCGGGCGCTGACCCAGCCTTCCTTCACGCCGAGGGCCTTGCCCTCCGGGTCGACCGGATCGGCGATGCGCACCCAACCGCCCCGGACCTCCCGAATGCCGAAGCCCGACCGCATCTCCCGCTCGAACTCGGCGACATAGCGGGCCGGCGGCAGCTTGCCGACGATAGTCGCTGTCTCGGACGGTCCGGCGCGGACGTTCAGACCGGCCGGATCGATGTCCTCCGACCATCCGCCCCGGATGGCGCAGGCTGTGCCGACGGGGACGGGAAATACTTCGGCCGGCTCCGGGGCGAGGCGTCCACCGTCGGGTGTCTCGGCCTGCGCTGGGGTCGGCGCCTCCGCGACCTCATCTCCGCGAGCACAGGCGCCAACCACGAGGACGCTCGCCAGAAGAAGGGCCAACCGTTTCATGCAGTATCCTAACCCCGCAAACGAGGACTACCCAAGTCAGGGGCGCTCCGCTAAGCCGCATGCCATGCCCATGGCCCTCATCATGTCGAGCCACGTGGCCGGGAGCCGTGTCGGCGCCACGGCCCAGGCGCTTGCGTTGACCCAGTTCAAGATCGACCCCGTGGTCGTGCCCACAGTCCTGTACGGCCGCCACCCCGGCTGGGGCGCGCCCGGCGGCGCGCAGGTGCCGGTCGAGGCGTTCGAGGGGATGCTCGACGGCATCGAGGCCAACGGCCTGTTCGGCCTCTGCGACCTCGTTCTGACCGGCTATTTCGCCAGCGTCGAACAGGTGCGCGCCGCCGGCCGCGCCATCGACGCCGTGCGGGCCGCACCGCGCGAGGGCGCCTTCAACCGCAAGCCGTTCGTGGTCGTCGATCCGGTGATGGGCGACTCCGGCAAGGGCCTGTTCATTCCGTCGGAGGTCGCCCAGGCGATCCAGGACGAGCTGCTGCCCCGCGCCGACCTGATCGCGCCCAACAGCTGGGAGCTGCAGCGGATCACTGGCAGCGACAGCCGCGATCCGGCCAACGCCGTGCGCGCCGCGCGCCTGACCGGGAAGGCCGTGCTGGTCTCCTCGGTCGTCCGCGGCGGCGAGATCGGCGTCGTTTACGCCGACAAGAAGGAAGCCTGGCTGGCCGCCCACCAGAAGGCGGCCACCGCCGTGCCCAGCGGCACCGGCGACCTGCTGACGGCCCTGTTCGCCGCCGCCCAGCTGGAGGGGCAGACGCCGTCCTACGGCCTGGCCCGCGCCGTCGGCGGGCTGGCGGAAACCATCACCTCGGCCGGCATCTGGGCCTCGCCGGAGCTGCCGATCGTCGCGATGGGCGCCCGGATCAAGCAGGCCAGCCCGACCGTCCGCATCGAGAGGCTGGCGTGAGCATCGAGATCCACGGGCATGTCGCCGCCGGCTTCGAGCCCGTCCGCGACGCCTTCGCCGACAACTTTGCACGCGGAGAGGAACTGGGCGCCCGTTTCGCCTTCAGCGTCGAGGGCGAGATCGTCGCCGACCTGTGGGCCGGCCACGCCGACCGCAAGGGCGAGGTCCCGTTCGACGAGCGCACCCTGACGATGGTGTTCTCGACGACCAAGGCGGTCGCCGCGACGATGATCGCCCGCCTTGTGGAGCGCGGCGTGATCGCCTGGACGACGCCGGTCGCCGAGCTGTGGCCGGAGTTCGACGCCGAGGGCAAGGGCGCGATCACCGTCGAGCAGGTGTTGTCGCACCAGGCCGGCCTGCCCGGCTTCGTTGAACAGATCGACCCGACCCTCTGGTATGATCCGCCGGTCATCGCCGCGATGCTGGCTGCCAAGGCCCCGATGTGGGCGCCGGGCTCGGCCAGCGGCTACCACGCCCTGACGGTCGGGTATCTGGTGGGCGAGATCTACCGCCGCGCCGACGGCCGCAGCCTCGGAACCGCGCTGCGCGAGGACATCGCCGGACCGGCCGGCCTCGACCTCTGGATCGGCCTGCCGGAAGGCGAGCACGGCCGCGTCGCCGACCTGAAGCCGCCCAGCGCCCTGCCCCAGTTCGGCGAGGTCACCGACCCCAAGCGCGCCGCTTTCCTCTCAACCTGGGCCGGGCCCAGCGGCCGGCGGGGCAGCGAGTGGCGGGAGATCGAGGTGCCGTCCGCCAACGGCCACGCCACGGCCGAAGCGCTGGCCCGCTTCTTCGGCGCCCTGGCGACCGACGGAAAGCTCGGCGACGTCCATCTGCTGTCGCCGGCTTTCGTCGCCGAGGCCGGCCGCGAGCGCATCCGCGGCCAGGACCTGGTGTTGCCCTACGAGATGAGCTGGGGCGCCGGCTTCATGCGCAACGAGCCCAATTTCTTCTATGGCCCAACCGCGACCACCATCGGCCACAGCGGCTGGGGCGGCAGCTGCGCGTTCGCCGATCCTGAGCGCCGCGTGGCCGGGGCCTATGTGATGAACAGGCAGGACGTGCACCTGATCGGCGACCCCCGCTCGCGCCGCCTGATCGACGCGGCCTACGCGAGCCTCTAGGCCGCCAGCCGTCGCGTGCCGCGCCAGGCGCCGAACGCGAACACCGCCACCCCGATCCAGATGAAGCCGAACGCAACCGCTCGCAGCGGGGTGAACGGCTCGCCCGCCCAGACGCCGATCCCGAACGCCAGCGTCGGGGCGAGGAACTGGACGAAGCCCAGCCAGACCAGCGGCATGCGCCGGGCGGCCCAGGAGAACAGCGCCAGCGGAGCCACCGTCAGCGGGCCGGCGGCGAGCAGCAGCAGGGTCGTCCAGGCGCCGGCGCCCATGTGGCCCTCGCCGCTCGACTGCAGCATTCCGACCCAGATCAGGCCCGGCAGGGCCAGGATGGCCGTCTCGACGAGCAGCCCGGTCTGCGCGTCGGCCGTCACCTGTTTGCGGATCAGGCCGTAGGCGCAGAAGGTGACCGCCAGCGCCAGCGACATTAGCGGCGGGTGGCCGACGGCGACGGTCTGGACCGCCACGCCCGCCGCCGCCAGCGCAATGGCGGCAAAGCCGAACCGGTCGATCCGCTCACGGAAGAACAGCGCCCCGGCCGCCATGTTCATCAGCGGATTGATGTAGTAGCCGAGGCTGGCCTCCAGCGTGCGCCCGCTGCTGACGGCGATGACGTAGATCAGCCAGTTGGCGCCGATCAGCGCGGCCGAGATCAGCAACAGTCCCATCGTCCGGGGCTCGCGCACGATGCGGCCCAGCTCGGGCAGCTTGCGGGCGACAAGCACCAGGGCGGCGGCCCAGACAACGGCCCAGACCGCGCGCTGGGCGGTGACCTCCACCGCGCCGACGCCGGCGACCTTCAGCGCCAGGATCCACAGCGGCAGCACGCCCCAGAGGCCGTAGCAGCCGATGCCGGCCAGTAGCGCCGCGCGACTTTCGTCCTTCGCCTCGGTCACGAGGGTTCACTCCCAAAGAAGAAGGCCCGGAACTAATGTCCCGGGCCCTCTGATCTCCACCCGCTTCTTGCGGGCGACAGGTCAGGCCGGGACGTTGTTGAGCAGGCCGCGCTGATGCAGCAGCTGGGCGATCTGGACGGCGTTCAGGGCCGCGCCCTTGCGCAGGTTGTCCGACACCACCCACAGGCTCAGGCCGTGCTCGACGGTGGGGTCCTTGCGGATGCGCGAGACGAACACCGGGAACTCGCCCTGGATGTCCTTCGGCGTCGCGTAGCCGCCGTCCTCGCGCTTGTCGATCACCACCACGCCGTCGGCGTCGCGCAGCGCTTCGCGGGCCTCGTCATCGTCGATGGCGTTCTCGAACTCGATGTTCACGCTCTCGCCGTGGCCGACGAAGACCGGCACGCGGACGGAGGTGCAGTTCACCTTGATGTCCGGATCGAGGATCTTGTGGGTCTCGTCCGACATCTTGCGTTCCTCCTTGGTGTCGCCCGAGCCGTCGTCGAGGAAGACGTCGCACTGCGGGATCACGTTGAAGGCGATCTGCTTGGGGTACTTCTTCGGCTCGGGCGCACCGAGGACGAAGACGCCCTTGGTCTGCTCCCAGAGCTCGTCCATGGCTTCCTTGCCGGTGCCGGACACCGACTGGTAGGTCGAGACGACGATGCGCTTGATCTTCGCGAGATCGTGCAGCGGCTTCAGCGCCACGACGAGGCCCGCGGTCGTGCAGTTCGGGTTGGCGATGATGTTCTTCTTGCGGAAGCCCTCGACCGCGTCGGGGTTCACCTCCGGCACGATCAGCGGCACATCGGGGTCCATGCGCCAGGTCGAGCTGTTGTCGATGACCACGGGGCCCGCCGCGCCGATCTTCTCCGACCAGGCCTTCGAGACCGCGCCGCCGGCGCTCATCAGCACGATGTCGACGGTGGAGAAGTCGAACTGCTCCAGATCCTGGCATTTCAGGATCTTCTCGCCGAAGCTGACCTCGACACCGATGGATTTGCGGCTGGCGATGGCGTGAATCTTGTCCACGGGGAAGTTCACTTCCTCGAGGATGTTGAACAGTTCACGGCCCACGTTGCCCGTGGCGCCGACGACGGCCACCCGGTAACCCATCGAGATATCTCCATTTTGCCTGAAGCGGGCGACAGTTAGGCCTCCCCGTCCACGGGCGCAAGTCGAGGAAACCTCGCAAGGCTGTAAGCCCCCCTTTTCTGGACATGGCCGGCGCCGATCCTCGACCTAGCCTCGATCCCCGCGACGAAGGAGGGCCCGATGGCCAACGTGATGCTGCTCTACAAGCTCAAACCCGGCGTGAGCCGCGACGACTTCGAGACCTGGGTGCGAAACACCGACTATCCGGCCATGCGCGGCCTCAGGCGGGTGGCGTCCTACGTCAACCACCGGGCCGAGCGGCTGCTGATCGGCGAGGGTTCGCCGTCGGTCGACTATGTCGAGGTGTTCGACATTGTCGACCTCGACGGCTTCGTCGGCGAGGACATGCCGGGCGCGGTCGTCCAGGGGATCATGGGCCAGTTCATGGGCTTCGCCGACGCGCCGGAATTCCTGGTGGTGAAACCAGTCGAGTAGCTCCGTCGGGGACATGCACTCAAGTGCGTGTCCCCCGCCGCTTTGGGCGCTTCAAGCTGCCAGGGACACGTACCGACGTCGGTACATGTCCGCGATCCTATTTCGCCGGGCGGTAGAGAAAGTCGAAGCTGGGGCCCCAGGTCTTGCCGCCGTCGGTGGAAGCTTCGCCGAGCTGGCGCACCGCCCCATCGGGCTCACGGGTGTAGGTCATCCGCACCAGCGCGTCCTGGCCGGGCCCGTTCACGCCCGCCCAGAAGCCGGTCAGGACCATGGCCTTGCCGTCCCAGCCGCCCTTGAAGTCGACGCGCTCGCCGCCGGAGCCGACCCAGGTCTGGCGCCAGCCGTCCTTCGCGTCGCCGCCGATGAAGCTGTTCAGGCTGCCGCCGTCATTGCCGCCGAGCGGCATCCAGTTCTCGCGGATGGCGCAGCCCTTGTAGAGCCGCTCGATCAGGCTGTGGGCGACCAGCTTTTCCGGCTGGGCGGTCGGATAGACGTCCCAGCGGCCGACCCAGAAGTCGAAGGCGCGATGCGCGGCGCTCTCGCAGGGCGGCGGCGCGGCCGGCGGTGGCGGCGTCTGGGCCATGGCGACGGCTCCGGACAGGGAAACAGCGGCGGAGAGCAGAAGCGTTTTCAACCGAGCCTCCAGGCGCCGCGCAGCAGATAGACGAAGCCGACGCCCATGATCCCCGCCCCGGCCGCGGCCAGCGCCACGCTGTCGCCCAGCGTCAAGCCAGCGGCGACCAGGCTGCCGCCGGCGCCGATGAAGGCCGCGCCGATGCCGGCGAGGCTGGAGTTCCGTCCGGGTTTCGCATCGCGCATCGTGGTCTCCCTGCCCTCGAAGGCCGTCAGATATCGGCGTTCGGCAAGTTAACCTTCGTTAACCCGGCCCTTCGCCCGGCGCTGATGCAGAAAGTCCACGAACATCCGCAGGGTTCGCTCCCCGACTACCCGGGAGGTAGTGGCGGGCGCCGCAGCGCAGGTCATGATGGCGCGAACCGAGAGGAACCCCGCCCATGGCCTTCGACATCGCCGCCCTGCCCTTCGCGAAGCTCATGGGGGTGGAGATCACCGCCGCTGACAGGAACCGCGTCGACGGCCGCCTGACGGTCCGCGAGGATCTGTGCACGGCCGGCGGCATCCTGCACGGCGGGGCGATGATGGCCTTCGCCGACAGCCTCGGCGCGGTCGGGGCGTTCCTGAACCTGACGCCCGGCGCGCGGACGACCACGTTGGAGAGCAAGACCAACTTCATCGCCGGGGCCAGGGTCGGGACGGTGGTGCGGGGCGTGTCGACGCCCCTTCACGTGGGCCGGCGTTCCAGCGTCTGGCAGACACGTCTGGAGGGCGAGGACGGCAAGCTGGTCGCGCTGATCACCCAGACCCAGATGACGATCGACGGCTAGCGAACAATGGTTTCAGACAAAATCGTCTGACGGCTGATTCGCGCCCTGGACTCATAGGGGTAAAGCCAGGCTCAGGGCCTCGCCGCGTCCGCAGGTCGCCGGTGTGGAGCACGCATCATGCTACGGACCGGGAGCGCATCATCAGGCGAAGTGGCGCAACCTGTAGGCGTTCATCGCGGTCGTTCCCAGCTGTTCGAGAAGCCGGAAATTGACGATCGCGCCGACCGGCGCGCCGACCACCGGCAGCAGCTGCGCCAGCTTCGCCAGGTCGATGTAGTCGCGGTACTCCTGCTGGAACCGCCGCCAGTCGAAATCGTCCGGCGTGGCGGGTTGCCGATCGCTCGTCATCTGCTCGTACACGACGCGCCGGTGGTCGGGACTCGAGAACGCCAGCTGGAAGATCGACAGGATGTAGAGCCGCTCGTTCCACGCCTCGCCGTCGTGCCCGTAGAGGGCGGCGATCTCGAACAGCAGCTTGATCTTGATGCCGATCAGCACCGGAAAATCGGCGGCGGCCATCAGGAAGCCGCCCGCCCCGGCGACGCCGCCTTCGACGGTCGCGACGTTTCGGTAGCCGTCGATCGCCTTGCGGACCAGCGCCTCGCGCTCGCGCAGCGACAGGTTCGGAGCCGGCGGACTGGTCGTGTAGTCGGCGCCGGTCAGGATGGCGCGCGTCATCTGCTCCATCGCGGCGGTGACGGCGGCGTGCACCTTCTCCGGGATCAGGGCGTTGATCCGGGTCTGCAGCCCCTTGGCGGCCGCCTGCAGCCGCGAGGGCGGCCTCAGCACCGCCTCGCGCCAGGCCTCGAGCTCGCGGCGGGCCTCGGCTTCGTAGGCGGTGTCGGCGGCGGTCATGCCCGTCAGAGCGCCGCCAGGACGGCGTCACCCATCTGGACGGTGGACAGGGCGCCGCCGAGGTCGCGGGTGCGGGCGCCGTTCTCAAGCGCCTTGCCGACGGCGGCGTAGAGCCGGTCGGCCTCGGCCTTGCGGTCCAGCGACCAGCGCAGCGCCATCTCGAACGACAGGATCGCCGCCAGCGGATTGGCCACCCCCTGGCCGGCGATGTCCGGCGCAGAGCCGTGGATCGGCTCGTAGAGCCCCGGCTTGCCGGCCGCGCCGAGCGCCGCCGAGGGCAGCATGCCGAGCGAGCCGGTCAGCTGGGCCGCCTCGTCCGACAGTACGTCCCCGAACAGGTTGTCGGTCAGGATGACGTCGAACTGGGTCGGCTGGCGGACCAGCTGCATGGCGGCATTGTCGGCCAGCATATGCTCCAGCGTGACGTCGGCGTACTCGCGCCGGTGCAGGTCGGTGACGACCTCGCGCCAGAGCAGGCCGGTCTCCATGACGTTTGACTTCTCGAGCGAATGGACCTTGTTGCCGCGCCCCCGCGCGAGCTCGAAGGCCACCCGCGAGACGCGCTCGATCTCGGCGGTCGTGTAGACCTGGGTGTCGACGCCGCGGCGCGAACCGTCCGGGAGAGTCTCGATGAAGCGCGGCTGGCCGAAGTAGACGCCGCCCGTCAGCTCGCGCACGAACATGATGTCGAGGCCCGCCACCACCTCGCGCTTGAGCGTCGAGGCGTCGGCCAGGGCGTCGAAGCAGAGGGCCGGGCGCAGGTTGGCGAACACGTCCATCGCCTTGCGCAGACCGAGCAGACCCATCTCCGGCCGCTTGCCGCGCTCGACGCCGGCCCATTGCGGCCCGCCGACGGCGCCCATCAACACCGCGTCCGAGGCCAGCGCCGTCGCGATCGCCTCCTCGGTGATCGGCACGCCGTGCCGATCGTAGGAGATCCCGCCGAAATCGCGTTCGTCGGTCTTCAGGTCCGGCGTCAGCGCGGCGGCGACGCGGCGCACCTGGTCGATGACCTCCGGCCCGATGCCGTCGCCGGGGAGAAGAAGCAGGGTCTGGGTCATGATTTCAGAATGGCTCGGGGTCTCAAACAGGCTCGGGTTCGCCGGCCTCGTAGAGCGCCAGCTTGCGGTCGGTGATCTGGAGATCCGGGAACACGGCGCGCCAGGCGGCCATGTGCGGGGTCTGGAAGTGCGCGGCCAGCGCCTCCCGGTCGCGCCAGGCCTCGGTCACGCGGACCAGCCCGGGCTCCAGAAGATCGTGCGAATAGGCGTACTCGAAACAGCCGTCCTCGGCGCGGCTGGCCGCGACCATGGTTTCCATCGCGGCGCGGGCCTTCTCGATGTTCTCGGGCGGCAGGCGGACCGTGCCGATGACCAGGATGGTCACGCGCCCGCCTCCAGCCACGGCGTCCCGATGGCGCGCTTCATCTCGTAGACATCGATGTCGCCGGCGTGCTGCAGGGTCTCGCCAATGGCGTCGAGGCCCTTGAGCATCTTCTCCTTGCGGCCCGGATCGATCTCGAACCGGAAGACGGCTCCCGACGGCGCGGTCACGGTCTGGGCCTCCAGATCGATTGAGAAGACATGGTTGCCGCCCAGCGCCTCGTCCATCAGCGCCTGCACCTCCTCCGGCTTCAGCACCACCGGAAGCAGGCCGTTGTTGAAGCAGTTGTTGAAGAAGATGTCGGCGAAGGACGAGGAGATCACGCACTGGATGCCGAAGTCCTGCAGCGCCCAGGGCGCGTGCTCGCGCGAGCTTCCGCAGCCGAAGTTGTCGCCGGCGATCAACACCGAGGCGCCCTTGTACTCCGGCCGGTTCAGCACGAAGTCCGGCTTCTCGCTGCCGTCGGCGTTGAAGCGGAAGCCGAAGAACAGGCCCTCGCCCAGCCCGTCGCGGTCGATCCGCTTGAGGAACTGCGCCGGGATGATCTGGTCGGTGTCGATGTTGGCCAGGCTCAGCGGCGCGGCGCGGCCATCGAGGCGGGTGAAGGCTTTCATGCGTCGGGTCCGATGACGATGGTCGGGACGCCGCCGGGGGCGCCCTTGATGGTGAAGACGCGGGTGCCGGGCTTGCGGCCCTTGCGGATCTCCGAGACGGCGACCTTCTGGCCCGCCATCCGGTGGTGCGCGGCCTCGATGTTGGCGACCCGCCAGCTCAGGCCCCAGGCCTCGTCCGGGCCGGGGGAGACGCCGGCCTTGAGGTCGTGGGCGATCTCGACGACCAGGTCGCCGACCCGGAAGAACATCAGCCGCGTGCCCCAGTCAGGGTTGCTGCGGTCCAGCCGCATGTCGAGGCCCAGCCGTGCGCCGTAGAGCGCGGCGGCGCGGTCAGGGTCCGGCGTGCGGATCACGATATGGTCCAGTCCGGACACGGACGAGCCCTCGTCCACCGTCACCGGCGCAACCGGCCAGGGCTCAGCGCCCGGCGCCTGTTCGACCAGGAACAGGTTCACCCCGTGGGTGACCCTGGGGCTGAGATTGGCCATCACCCACCGGCGTGTGGCGCCGGTCTCCGGATGGGTGGTCACTTCTTCGCCGAGACGGGTCTTCAGTCCGACCCGATCGAACCGGCGGGCGGCCTCGGCGACCTCCGGCACGGCGAACCCGACGCCCCAGATGCCTTCGCCGTGACTGGCCAGACGGGCGCGGATCGCGTCGCCGGTCGGGCCCTCGCCCGTCGGCGCGATGACATCCAGCGCCATGTTGCCGAGCTGGAACCAGACCTGGCTGGCCCCGTGCATCTCGCCCCGCCAGTTGGGGGTCCGGCCGAACAGCCGGCTGAAGCCGTCACGGGCGGCCTCGAGGTCGTTGACGACATAGGCGATGTGGTCGAGCGCCTGGATCACAGGAAGTCCCTGACGTCGGCGATGTGGCCCGCGATGGCGGCGGCGGCGGCCATGGCGGGGCTCATCAGGTGGGTGCGTCCGCCCCGGCCCTGGCGGCCCTCGAAGTTTCGATTGCTGGTCGAGGCGCAGCGTTCGCCCGGGGCCAGCTTGTCTGGATTCATGCCCAGGCACATCGAGCAGCCCGGCTCGCGCCAGTCGAAGCCGGCGGCCTTGAACATCGCATCCAGCCCCTCGGCCTCCGCCTGCTCCTTCACGAGGCCTGAACCGGGCACGACCATCGCGCGGACGTGCGGCGCCACGAGCCTGCCTTCCAGGAAGGCGCGCTGGACCACGGCCGCGGCGGCGCGCAGGTCCTCGATCCGGCTGTTGGTGCAGCTGCCGATGAACACCCGGTCGATGCGGGCCTCGGTGATCGGCTGACCGGCCTTCAGGCCCATGTAGTCGAGCGCACGCTCGACGGCCGCGCGCTTGTCGGGGGTGGCGAAGGTCGCCGGATCGGGCACTACGCCGGTGACCGGGATGACGTCCTCGGGGCTGGTGCCCCAGGTCACGGTCGGGGCGATGTCGGCGGCGTCCAGCCGGACCTCGCGGTCGAAGACAGCATCGTCGTCGCTGACGAAGGTCATCCAGTAGCTGAGCGCCATCTCCCAGGCCGCGCCCTTGGGCGCCGCGGGACGGCCCATCATGTAGTCGAAGGTCGTCTGGTCTGGCGCGATCAGGCCGGCGCGCGCGCCGCCCTCGATCGTCAGGTTGCAGAGGGTCATGCGGCCCTCCATCGTCAGGCCGCGCACGGCCTCGCCGGCATACTCGATGACATAGCCGGTGCCGCCGGCGGTGCCGATCTCGCCGATCACGGCCAGGGCCAGATCCTTCGCGCTCACGCCCGGGCCCGGGGTTCCGTCGATCGTCACGCGCATGTTCTTCGACTTGCGCTGGCGCAGCGTCTGGCTGGCCAGCACATGTTCGACCTCGCTGGTGCCGATGCCGTGCGCCAGGGCCCCGAAGGCGCCGTGTGTCGAGGTGTGGGAATCGCCACAGACGACCGTCATTCCCGGCTGCGTACGGCCCTGCTCGGGCCCGACCACATGGACGATGCCGTTGCGGATGTCGCCCATCGGGAAGTACTCGATCCCGGCGTCGGCGACGTTACGGCCCAGGGTCTGCAGCTGCAGCCGCGCCTCGGGATCGGCGACCTTGTCGACGCCCAGCGCCTGTTTCTCGGTCGGGGTGTTGTGGTCAGCCACGGCGAGCGTGCGGTCGGGCCGGCGCACCTTGCGGCCGGCCGCGCGAAGGCCGGCGAAGGCCTGCGGCGTGGTCACCTCGTGGATCAGGTGCAGGTCGATGTAGAGGATCGCCTCGCCGCCTTCTTCAGCGACGACGTGAGCGTCCCAGATCTTGTCGTAAAGGGTCTTGCCGGACATGCGCGGCATCTAGGGCCGGACGTGCCCCGCCGTCCAGTGCAATGCAGCATCCGGGGGCATGATCGTGCGCTCCCAACGTGACAGATCGGTAAGGATGACAGGCCATTCGATCCGTGGCCTCCTCCCGCCCTTGCTTTTGGGGAGTAAGCGCTTTGCCGCAGCCGATCATCACCCGCCGCCTGGCGCTCGCCGGTCTCGCTCTCGCCGGCCCGATGGCCGGCTCCGCCTTCGCGCAGACCGACGAAGACGCCCGCTTCAACGCCTTCCTCGACGCCGCCTTCGACGAGCGCGCCGCCCTGAGCCCCGAGACCCTGACCGGCCTCGGGATCAAGAAGGACTACGACAAGCTCGACAACTACACCGACGCCTTCGAGGCCCTGTCGCTCGCGCTGGCGATCGGCCAGCTGGCCCGGATGAAGGCCGACTTCGACCCGGCGAAGCTGTCGCCGCAGTCGCGCATCTCCTGGACGCTGTTCGAGCAGCAGGTCGCGCGGGCGAAGGAAGGCCACACCTGGCGCTTCCACAACTACATCGCCACGACCCAGAGCAGCCCGGCCGGCCAGTTCCCGGTGTTCCTGATCAACCAGCACCGCGTTGACAGCGTCGAGGACGCCAGGGCCTACATCGCCCGCCTGCGTGATGTGCGGCGCGTGATGAGCGAGATCTCCGCCAACCTGAAGGAGGCCGCCGCCAAGGGGATCATCGCGCCGGAATTCACCTTCGCGCCGATCGAGGCCGACGCCCGCAAGGTCATCAGCGGCGCGCCGTTCGACAAGGGCCCCGACAGCGCCCTGTGGGCCGACATCAACAAGAAGGTCGGCGCGCTGAAGATCGGCGAGGCCGAGAAGGCCGCGCTTCTGGGCGAGGCCGCCGCCGCCCTGACCGGCGACTTCAAGGCCGGCTACGAGCAGTTCATCGCCACCCAGGCCGAGCTGAAGACGAAGGCCAGGGGCGCGAACGGCGCCTGGTCGCTGCCGGACGGCGAGGCCTACTACGCCTTCCGCCTGAAGGTCTCGACCACCACCGACATGACAGCAGACCAGGTCCACCAGACCGGTCTGGACGAGCTGAAGCGCATCCAGGGCGAGATGCGCGCGATCATGGACAGGGTCGGGTTCAAGGGCTCGCTGCAGGACTTCTTCACGCTGCTGAAGACCGACCCGAAGTTCCAGTACCCGAACACGCCGGAGGGCAAGGCGGCCTATCTGAAGGACGCCACCGCCTTCGTGGGCCAGGTGATGGACGCCGCGCCGAAGTGGTTCCAGCGCCTGCCCAAGGCGAAGCTGGAGGTCCGCGCGGTCGAGGCCTGGCGCGAGGCGACCGCCGGCATCGCCTTCTACAACCGGCCCTCGCCCGACGGGACGCGGCCGGGCATCTACTACGTCAACCTGTCGGACATGACCCAGGTGCTGAAGCCCCAGATCGAGGGCATCAGCTATCACGAGGGCGCGCCCGGGCATCACTTCCAGATCGCGCTGGCCATGGAGACGCAGGGCCTGCCGAAGTTCCGCAAGTTCGGCGGCTACGGCGCCTACAGCGAGGGCTGGGGCCTCTATTCCGAGCGGCTCGGCAAGGAGATGGGCTTCTACCAGGACCCCTATTCCGACTTCGGCCGCCTGACCACCGAGGCCTGGCGCGCGGTGCGCCTGGTCACCGACACCGGCCTGCACGCCAAGAAGTGGACGCGCGAACAGGCGCGGCAGTTCTTCCGCGAGAACACCCTGCTCAGCGAACGCGACATCGCCAAGGAGGTCGACCGCTACATCTGCTGGCCCGGCCAGGCGACCAGCTACAAGATCGGCGAGCTGAAGATCATGGAGCTGCGCGACAAGGCGAGGAAGACGCTGGGCGAGAAGTTCGACATCCGCGCGTTCCACGACGCGGTCCTGCGCGATGGCGCCCTGCCGCTGGACGTGCTGGACGAGCGGGTGAGTGCGTGGATCGCGGAGGCGAAGGGGTAGACCATTCGCATTCCTCTCCGGAGCGAAGCGAGGGGGAGGTGGCCCGGCGGAGCCGGGTCGGAGGGGCCGGCGCGGGATTTTCAGAAGATGGCGTGAGAAGCGGGCCGACGTCAGTCGGCGGCGCTGCCCCTCCACCATGCTCCGCATGGTACCCCTCCCCGCGAGCGGGGAGGATTGAGTTGAGGCTGACGCCACGGCGCCATTGAAGCCCCGCTTCCCCTGCCGCACGATCCTGCCGACGGCGCCGTCAGAGCGCCCCGGGAGACGTCGATGAGCCAGGACACCGTCACCTACGCGGTCGAAGACCACGTCGCGATCATCACCCTGAACCGGCCCGAGCAGCGCAACGCGCTGAACTGGGACGCCTATGCGAAGCTGGAGCAGCACCTGCGCCGGGCGGTGACCGACACCGAGGCGCGCTGCGTGATCGTCACCGGCGCGGACCCGGCCTTCTGCTCGGGCGACGACGTGCGCGAGATCATGGCCGGACCCAAGGCGGTGTCGGCCGACACCGCGCCCGTCGTGCGCCACAAGCCGACGCCGGCGGCTATGGCGGCGCTGGAATGCGACAAGCCGATGATCGCGGCCGTCAACGGCGCCGCCGTCGGCTGGGGCATGGAGCTGGCCCTCTACGCCGACATCCGTATCTGTTCGGAGAAGGCGAAGTTCGCCGAGCTGTTCATCAAGCGCGGCCTGGTCTGCGACGTCGGCGGCTTCTACCGCCTGCCCTCCATCGTCGGACCGGCCAAGGCGGCCGAGCTGCTGTTCACCGGCGACGTCATCGGCGCCGAAGAGGCGCTGCGCATCGGCCTGGTGTCCGAGGTGACGCCGCACGACCAGCTGATGGCGCGCGCCAAGACGCTGGCTGCCCGCATCGCGGCCAATCCGCCGCTGGCCCTGCGCTACATGAAGGAAGGTCTCCGCAGGGGGACCTATGGCGACGCCCGCGAACTCGGCGGCTGGGCCATCGAGACCATCCGCGCCCTGATGAAGACCGAGGACCACAAGGAAGGCGTCGCGGCGTTCCTGGAGAAGCGCGAGCCGGTGTTCCGGGGGCGGTAGGAGCGGTGCGTGGTTCGACACGGCCCTTCGGGCCTGCTCACCATGACATAGGAGAATGGCCTTCTGACCACGTCATCCTGAGCAGCGCCGAAGGCGCGTGTCGAAGGACGCAGTGACTGAATGCGAAAAAGCCCCGGACGTCGCCGTCCGGGGCTCTTCATTTTCCGGCCTGGGCCAGAAGGCTTACTCGCCGGCGGTGTCGGCGGTCTCGTCCCTGCGGGCCATCTGGCGCTCGGCGATCCGGGCCGACTTACCGCGACGGTCGCGCAGGTAGTAGAGCTTGGCGCGACGGACGACGCCGCGACGCTTCACCTCGATCGACTCGATCATCGGCGACATGATCGGGAACACCCGCTCGACGCCTTCGCCGAAGCTGATCTTGCGGACCGTGAAATTCTCGTGGAGGCCCGAACCCGAGCGGGCGATGCAGACGCCTTCGTAGGCCTGGACGCGCTCGCGGTCGCCTTCCTTGATCTTGACGTTGACGCGGACGGTGTCGCCCGGCTGGAAGTCGGGGGTGGAGCGGAGGCCGGCGAGGCGCGCGGTTTCTTCCTGTTCCAGTTCGGCGATGATGTTCTTGGCCATCGTCGTAGTCCTTTCTGTCGTCGGGCTTTATCTGCCCTTTGGTTGTCGGTTGGCGAGGTGGGCTTCCCAGAGGTCGGGCCGCCGCTCGCGGGTCGTCTCTTCACGCATTGTCCGCCGCCAGGCCGCCACCTTGCCGTGGTCGCCGGACAGCAGCACCTCGGGGATGTCGAGCCCTTCGAACGTCCGCGGCCTGGTGTACTGCGGATGCTCGAGGAGACCGTCCTCGAAGCTTTCTTCACTCAGCGACTCCGGCTGCCCGAGAACCCCCGGAACCAGTCGGACGCACGCCTCGATCGCCACCATCGCCGCCGCCTCGCCACCGGCGAGAACCGCGTCTCCGACGGAGACCTCCTCGAACCCCCGGGCGTCGAGCACCCGCTGGTCCACCCCCTCGAACCGGCCGCAGAGGACGATGATCCCCGGCGCCTCGGCCCACTGTTTCACACGCGCCTGGGTCAGGGGCCGACCCCGTGCGCTCATGTACAAAAGCGGCCGTCCCGCGAGGTCGACACTGTCGAGCGCCGCCGCGATCACGTCCGCCTTCATCACCTGTCCAGGACCGCCACCCGCAGGGGTGTCGTCGAGGAAGCCGCGCTTATCCTTGGAAAAGGCGCGAATGTCCACTGTTTCAAGGCGCCACAGGTCCTGCTCGCGCCAGGCCGTGCCGATCAGCGAAACGCCGAGCGGCCCGGGGAAGGCCTCGGGGAACATGGTCAGGACGGTGGCGGTGAACGGCATGGGCGGGGCTTGTAGCGGCTGGAAGTCTGAAGCGCGAATCCTCCCCGCTCTCTTCCTACCTCTCCCTCTTGGGAGAGGATTCTTAGTTCGCCATCTTCAGGTGGATCTCCTCGGCGAAGTCCGGGTAGGGCGGCGCGGGGTACTTCAGGGCGGCCATTTTCTCGGCGACGCAGAGGGCGATCGGGTGGTCGCTGGTGTTGCGGATCGCCTCGAACGCCCCGCCCTTGAAGCTGAGCACCACGGTGAAGTCCGGCCGGCCGGTCGCGGTCTCGCCCGGGGCGCAGGCCTGGAAGATGGCCGGCATCGCCTTGCCCAGCGGCGGGTACAGCTGATTGAGCCGATACATCTGCGCCCTGGAATCCTTCTCGTACCGCTCCGCCCGGGCCAGAGCCTCGGCGTAGGACAGCGCGGTGTCCGGCGAGATCGCGAACAGGACGGCGGCGGAAGCGAGGAGGGGCAGGAACAAGGGGTGTCTCCGATGCCGGACCACCCTGCCCCGCGACATGGGGCGACAGCAAGGCCGCCTCTCGCGAGCGACACTTGCCCCCTCCCCCTCACCGGCCTAATGCGGGTTTCATGCAAGAGAGCGAAAACCTGATCGAGACCCTGGCCCTCGAGCCGATCGAGATGAACCTGTTCCGCGGGCGCTCGCCCAACGACGGTTTCCCCAGGATTTTCGGCGGCCTGGTCATCGCCCAGGCGCTGCTGGCGGCCTATGAAACGGTCGAGAACCGGGTCTGCCACTCGCTGCACGCCTACTTCATCCGGCCGGGCGACGTGCGCATCCCGGTGCTCTATCAGGTCGACCGCGCCCGCGACGGCGGCAGCTTCACCACCCGGCGGGTGGTGGCGATCCAGAACGGCGAGCAGATCTTCAACCTGGCCGCCTCGTTCCAGGTGCCGGAAGAGGGCTATGAGCACCAGTCGGCGATGCCGCCCCACCCCTCGCCGGAATCGGTGGCGACGGAGATGGAACAGGCGCTGGCCGAGAACAAGGACATGCCGCCGGCGATGATCGAGCACATGAAGCGCCGCCCGGTCGAAGTGCGCTGGCCCGATCCGCAGAACATGTTCAAGCCGGTGGCCAAGCCGCCCCGCAAGCAGGTCTGGATGCGGGCCAAGGCCCCGCTCGGCGACAATGTGAAGTGGCAGCAAGCCGCGCTGGCCTATGCCTCCGACATGGCCTTCATGGAGACCGCCCTGCGCGTCCATGGCCTGACCTGGCGGACCCGGGGCATGCAGTCGGCCAGCCTCGACCACGCCATGTGGTTCCACCGTCCGACCGACTTCAACGACTGGATCCTGTTCGACCAGGACTGCCCGTCGACCTCGCAGGGCCGCGGCTTCATCCGGGGTGAGATGTACAGCCAGGACGGCGCCCTGGTGGCCAGTGTGGCCCAGGAATGCCTGATGCGGGTGAAGGCGTAGCCTGAACCCTACTCCACCTCGACCGGCCGCACGGCGACGATCAAGCCTTCGGCGATGCGGACCTCGGGCACGGCCTCGCGGGTGAAGGGCAGGTACCAGGTGGGTCCGCCCTCGTCGGGGATGATCTCGAGAATGTCGCCGGCGCCGAAGTCCTGGACGGACTTCACCTTGCCGATCGCCTCGCCGGCCGGGCCGACGACGGACAGCCCGATCAGGTCGGCGAGATAGAACTCATCCTCGTCGGGCTCGGGCAGGGCGTCGCGGGAGACGTACAGGCGCAGGCCGCGCAGGGCGTCGGCCTGTTCCTTGGTCTCGACGTTCGGGCAGCGGGCGATGATCCCGCCCTTGGCCTCGCGCGCGGAGGTGATGGTGAGGGCCGGTGAGCCGTCCTGGCGCTTCAGCTCGCGGAAGCGGGCCAGCGCCAGGGGCTCTTCGGTGAAGGTGCTGATCCGCACCTCTCCGCGGACGCCGAAGGCGCCCGCGACACGGCCGACAGCGAGAAGGCGGTCGGCCATCTATCCGATCATTCCCGCGAAAGCGGGAATCCAAGCCGGGTCTGCGGCAGCCATGGGCCGTACTCCGTCGAAGGCAGCTTGGGTCCCCGCTTTCGCGGGGACGCACGGCAGTAGGTCAGGCTTGCTCTTCGGCGGCCGGAGCTTCTTCAGCGGCGGCTTCCGGAGCGGCTTCCTCAGCGGCGGCCTCGGCGGCCGGCGCTTCTTCAGCCGGAGCGGCTTCAGGTTCCGGAGCCGGCGGGTTGGCGGCAGCTTCGGCGGCGGCGGCTTCAGCTTCAGCCTTGCGGGCGGCTTCGGCTTCGATGCGGTCGGTTTCGCGCTGGGCGCGCTCGGCGGCGCGTTCCTCGGCCTTCTTGCCCGGCTTGCCCTTGGTCGGGTTGTTGCCGGCCTTCCAGTTGCCGACGCCTTCGGCCGCCAGGAAACGGGCGACGCGGTCGGTCGGCTGGGCGCCCTTGGCGATCCAGGCGTTGATCTGCTCGAGCTTCAGCGTGACGCGCGGCGTCGGGCCATCCTTCGGCAGGAGCGGGTTGTAGGTGCCCACCTTCTCGATGAAGCGGCCGTCGCGCGGCGAGTGGCTGTCGGCGACGACGATCGAGTAGTAGGGGCGCTTCTTGGCGCCGCCACGGGCGAGACGGATCTTCAGCATTACGGGTAGTCCTCTGGTCTGAATCTATTTCTTGAAGGGGTTGAATCCGGGAGGCAGCGAAGGGCCGCCGAGGCCGGGGAGGCCTCCCGGGGCAGGTGCGCCGCCGCCGAGGCCCTGGAGCTTCTGCTGCAGCTGTTCGAGGTCCTTGGGATCGGGCGCGGCCATCTTGCCGCCCCCGAGGTTCTTCAGGCGGTCCATGCCGCCGCCGCCCAGCATCTGGGCCATCCGGGCGAAGCCGGCGCCGCCGTTGCGGGTCATCATCTTCATCGCGTCGGCCATCTGCCGGTGCTGCTTGAGCAGGCGGTTGACCTCGGCCACGTCGACCCCGGCGCCGGCCGCGATGCGGCGCTTGCGCGAGGCGGCGAGGATGTCGGGCTTCTTCCGCTCGGCCTTGGTCATCGAACCGATGATCGCGCGCTGGCGGCGGATCGCCTTGTCGTCGATGCCGCTGTCGGCGATCTGCTTCTTCATCTTCTGGACGCCGGGCAGCATGCCCATCAGGCCTTCCATGCCGCCCATCCGCTCCATCTGGGCGAGCTGGTCGGACATCATCTCCAGGTCGAACTGGCCCTTGGCCAGCTTCTTGGCCATGGCCTCGGCCTTGGCCTGGTCGAGGTCCTGCGCCGCCTTCTCGACCAGCGCGACGACGTCGCCCTGACCCAGGATGCGGCCGGCGACGCGGCGGGCGTCGAAGACGTCGAGCGCCTCGACCTTTTCGCCGGCGCCGAGGAACTTGATCGGCAGGCCGGTGACGGCCCGCATCGACAGGGCCGCGCCGCCGCGCCCGTCGCCGTCGGCGCGGGTCAGCACCAGGCCGGTCAGCGGCAGGCGCTCGTGGAAGGCCTTTGCGGTGCGGACGGCGTCCTGGCCGGTCAGGCTGTCCGCCACCAGCAGCGTCTCGGTCGGCGTGGCGATCTGCGCGATCTGCGCCGCCTCGGCCATCATCTGCTCGTCGAGCGTGGTGCGGCCGGCGGTGTCGAGGATCAGGACGTCGAAGCCGGACAGCTTGGCGGCCTGCAACGCGCGGCGGGCGATGTCGACGGCGCTCTGGCCGGCGACGATCGGCAGGGTCTCGACCTCGATCTGCTTGCCCAGCGTGGCCAGCTGCTCCATCGCCGCCGGACGGCGGGTGTCGAGCGAGGCCATCAGGACCTTCTTGCGGTCCAGCTTGCTGAGGCGCAGCGCCAGCTTGGCGGCGGTGGTGGTCTTACCCGAGCCCTGCAGGCCGGCCATCATGATGATCGACGGCGGGTTCAGCGCGAGCTTGAGGCCTTCCGGCTCCTCGCCGCCGAGCATGTCGACGAGGCCGTCGTAGACGATCTTCACGACCTGGTCGGCGGGGCGGATCGAGCGGATCACCGCCTCGCCGGTGGCCGCTTCCTTGGCCTTGGCGATGAAGTCCTTGACCACCGGCAGGGCGACGTCGGCCTCGAGCAGCGCGACGCGGACCTCGCGCAGCGCTTCGTCGATGTCCTTCTCGCCGAGCACGCCGCGACCGGAGAGCCGGTCGAAGACGCCGCTGAGCCGTTCTGTAAGACCTTCGAACATTCCAACCTCGATTGGCCAAACGCAATTCGCCCCCGTGGACGATCACGTCGACGGGGGGCCTCGCCGTCCTCGTCCGGCCATGAGATAGGCGCCGGGGTCGTGACGGTGGAGGGCGCTGAACTGCATCTGCGCCGGAAGGCGGGCCTTATGCGCGGAAAAGGCCGGGAAATCAAGGGAAGGGAGTCAGAGGCGGCGCCTCAGCTTGAAGTCTGGCGGCGATCGACCTCAAAATCGATCAACAAGCGAACACGCGCCCTAAGCACGTCCATACCTTCCGACACCGTCGCAGTTATCATGACGCGTCGCTCAAGAGGGTCCGTCGTGAACAGCCCTACAAACGACTCGCCTGTTTCGCGCAGCTCAACCTCATAGTCGCGATAGCGATAGATCTGCGGCATAGTGATCCTCCCCCCAAAACAACCTACACAGCCATAGTCGCTTTGTAAGGCTGACGCGGGTCCAGTTGACGGCGCTGGCATCACCCCCGCAGCTCCACCCCGTTCCCCTCCGGGTCCTTCAGGTAGATCGACAGGCCCTCGCCGCCGGCGCCGTAGCGCAGGCCTTCCTCGCCGACCTCGACGCCGTGGGCCTCCAGATGCGCCCGCACGGTCTCTATGTCGAAGCCGACGACGTTGAGGCAGAAGTGGTCGAGGTTGCGGCCCTCCACGTCCGGCGCCGCGCCACCCATCCGGCCGAGCTTGCCGTCGACGCCGACGATGTCGATCAGGCTGGAGCCGGCGCGCAGCTGGACCAGGCCGATGGCGTCCTGCCGCCGCTCCTCGGTCAGGCCCAGAACCTCGACGTAGAACCGCACCAGCGCCTCCTGGTCGCGGGCGCGAAGGACGAGATGGTCGATTCCTGCTATCCGCAGCATGGTCACGCCTTGCGAGTTTTCCCTCCGGCTGTCTAGCCTGTGGCCGGCGCGCGCTGGAGGGGGCGAATGGTCGATCTGCAGAAGACGCGGCGGGACGGGACCAGTCCGGTCGTCATCCTGATGATCACCCTGGTCGTCGCGGTGCTGCTCGGCGGCGGCTATCTGGTCTATCGCCTGAGCCAGCACTGGATGACGGCCGCCGCCGCCAAGGAGGCGCTGGACGTCCGCGGCATGGCGTTCACGCGCAGGCAGGCCATGGCCCGGGTCAGCCTTCAGGAGCCCGGGGCCAGCCTGTTCGACTGGACTGACACGGGGACCAGCCCGGCCGGCCTGACCTGCTCGGTCATGAACCGCGGGGACATGCAGACCGGCCGCGCCTGGACCATCTGCGGGGTCGGCGATCGCATCGTCAGGATCTCGGTCGGCCAGCGGCAGGGCGTGATCGATCCGCGCTCGCAGCAGGCCGCCGACACCATGCGCCGCATGGTCGAGGTCGTGGCCCCCGAGGCGACCTATGCCGAAAAGGATGCGGCGGTCAGCAACCTCTACTACTTCTGGGGCCGCCGGGGCGGCGCCGACATCGCCGGCGCCTCGATCCGCTTCTCCACCGACTCGCAGGGCGGACTGACCCGGATCACGGCGACGCCGGCGGTCTAGGCAGACCTCCCCCACTGGAAAAGAAGTAGGGGCCGCGGCTCCTTCGAACCGCGGCCCCTGTCGTTGACGGCTTACGAGGTCGGGAAACCCCGGACCTTGAGCAGCGCCTTCACGTCCGGATCACGGCCGCGGAACGCGCGATACGCTTCGGCGCGGTCGGTGGTGTTGCCCGGCGCCAGGATGATCGCCTTGTACTTCCTGGCGATCTCCGGATTGAACACGTCGCCGGACTCCTCGAAGTAGGCCCAGGTGTCGGCGTCCATCACTTCCGACCACAGGTAGGAGTAATAGCCGGCCGAGTAGGCGTCCGAGGTGAAGAGGTGATTGAACTGCGGCAGGCGGTGCCGCATCACGATCTCCTTGGGCATGCCCAGGCGCGCCAGGCTCTCGCGCTCGAAGGCGTCGATGTCGGTCGGCGGATCGGCGCGGGTGTGCAGATCCATGTCGACCATCGCCGACGACAGGTAGCTGACCGTCGCATAGCCCTGGTTGAAGGTGCCCGAGGCCTCGATCTTGGCGACCAGCGACTGCGGCATCGGCTGACCGGTTTCGACGTGCTTCATGAAGCCGTCGAGGATCGGCCGGCTCAGCACCCAGTGCTCGTGGACCTGCGAGGGGTACTCGACATAGTCGCGCGGCGTGGTGCCGAAGTCCGGGTAGACCACGACCGACGACAGGTAGTGCAGCGCATGCCCGAACTCGTGGAACAGCGTCTGGGCGTCGTCGAGCGAGATCAGCAGGGGCTGGCCGCCCTCCGCCTTGATGAAGTTGTTGTTGTTCGAGGCCAGGACGTTCTTGGCGCCGTCGAAGGTGGTGTGGGCGCGGTAGGAGGTCATCCAGGCGCCCGAGCGCTTGCCCGGACGGGCGAAGTCGTCGCTGTAGAACAGGCCGACGTGCTTGCCGGTGGCCTTGTCCTTGACCTCGAACACCTCGACGTCGGGGTGGAACACCGGCACCGAGCCGGCCGGGACCTTGGTGAACTCGAAGCCGTACAGCCGGCCCGCCATATAGAAGGCACCCTGCTTGACGTTGTTGAGCTCGAAGTAGGGCTTCAGCTCGTTCTGATCGAGGTCGTACTTCGCCTTCCGGACCTTCTCGGCGTAGTAGAGGTAGTCCCACGGCTCGATGTCGTGACCGGCGATCTTGCGCATGTCGGCCACTTCCTCGGCGACGCGCGCCTTGGCCGGAGCCCACACGCGTTCCATCAAGCTGTTGGCCGCGGCCGGGGTCTTGGCCATCGTGTCCTGCATCCGCCAGGCGGCGTGGTGCGCGTAGCCGAGCAGCTTGGCGCGCTGGGCGCGCAGCTTCACGATCTCGGCGATGGTCGCGTTGGTGTCATTGGCGTCGCCATTGTCGCCGCGGCCCACGAACGCGCGCCAGACCTTCTCGCGCAGACCGCGGTCGTCGGCGAAGGTCAGGAACGGATCGACGCTGGAGCGGGTGTTGACGATCACCCAGCCCGGGACGTTGCGCGCCTTGGCGGCCGAAGCGGCGGCGGCCTTGTTCGAGGCCGGCATGCCGGCCATGCCCGCCTCGGTCGGGATGACGGTCCAGGTCTTCTCGTCGCCGACCACCTTCTGGCCGAAGCTGGTGAAGGCGGCGGACAGGGCGGTGTTGATCTTGCCCAGCTCGGCCTTGCCGGCAACGTCGAGCGCCGCGCCGTTGCGGATGAAGGCGTCACGGCGACGTTCGGCCAGGCGGGTCTGCTGGGCGTCCAGCTTCGCGGCCTTGGCGCCGTCGGCGACGGCCTTCACACGCTTGAACAGGGCTTCGTTGAAGGTGATTTCATCGAAGGCCGCCGACAGGATCGGCGACAGCTCGGCGTCGAGCTTCTCATAGTCTTCCGAGCCGATGTTCGAGGTCATGACGCCGAACAGGTTCAGGGCCAGGTCGAGCGGTTCACCGGCCATCTGCATGGCGACGAGGGTGTTGGCGAAAGTGGGAGCCGCCTTGTTCTCGGCGATGGCCTTCACCTCGGCGCGTTGCAGCTCGATGCCCTCGAGGATCGCTTCGCGCAGCTTGGGGGCGGTCACCTTGTCCCACGGCGGAACGCCGCCGTACGGCCCGGTCCAGGGCTGAAGCAGCTCGGCCTTCGGGGTTTGCTTGGGCAGAACGGCCCGCGCTTCGGCGGCGTCCTTCTTCAGGACGCCGGCGGCCGGCGAGTCGGCGGCGGCGGCCGACGCGAAGGCCGGCGCGAGAAAGAGGCTCGCGCCTCCGACGAGGACATGGCGACGATGCATGGTGACTCCGTGCGGGAATGTTTGGGCGGACCCTATCCCTACCTTCCCTGTACGTCACATGAACCACTTGTAATCTGCTTACGGATCGGAGCGGCGCCTTTCCCGGGGACGGCTGGCGCTCTAAAGCGGATGCCATGTCCATCGGCGTCTTCGATTCCGGCGTGGGCGGCCTGACCGTCCACAGAGCGCTCGTTGAGCGTTTCCCCACGGCCGACTTCACCTACTTGGCCGACCAGGCCAACGCTCCCTATGGCGGTCGCCCCGGCGAGGAAATCGTCGAACTGACCAGGGCCGGCTGCGTGCGGCTGTTCGAAGGCGGTGCGAACCTCGTCGTGCTGGCCTGCAATACCGCCTCCGCCATCGCCCTGCGCCGGCTGCAGCAGACCTGGCTGCCCGGTTACCGGCGCGCGACCGGGCGACCGCTGAATGTGCTGGGCATCATCGTGCCGACCATCGAGGCCGCCACCGGCCTGCCCTGGGAGCACGAAGCCGACCGGCGGGGCGAGCAGGTGCAGAAGGTCGACGTGCTCGGCGTCTTCTCCACGCCGGGCACGGCCAGCAGCCGCGTGTTCGAGATCGAGATCGACAAGCGCAAGCAGGATCTGGCCGTCTTCTCCGAGCCCTGCCCGAACCTGGCGCGGCTGATCGAACAGAATGCGCCGCGCGAGACCCTGGCCGCCGAGATCGCCGGCCACGTCGACGCCCTCCGCCGCCGCATCGGCCGGCATCCGGACCGGGCGATCCTGGGCTGCACCCACTACGAGATCGTCGCCGACCTGTTCCGCGACGCCCTGCCGCCGGGCACGCCGCTGATCCACCAGCCGGACTCATCGGCCGATGCGCTGGCCCGCTATTTCGAGCGGCATCCGGAGTACGACCTGGGTTCGTCGGGCCTGCGGCGCTTCCTGACCACCGGTGACCCCGGCGAGCAGAACGCCCTGGTCGCTGCCTTCTGGGGCGCACCGCTGCGGTTCGAGGCGGCCTGAGCACCTCTTGATTGATCAATCAAGAGGTGGTTCCCTCCCCTTGAACAGACGGGAGGCGTCGTCATGACATTCAGGATCGCGGTCTTGGCGGGCGCCGCCCTGGCGCTGGGCGCGGGGGCGGCCTCGGCCGAGGTGAAGTCCACCTGGGAGGCCGGTCTGCGGACCGAGAACCGGGTCGTGATCGCCGCGCCGCCGGAGCAGGTCTACCTCGCGCTGGGCGAAATCGGCCGCTGGTGGAACGGCGCGCACAGCTATTCCGGCAAGTCCGACAACATGACCATCCAGCTGAAGCCCGGGGGCTGCTTCTGCGAGGCGCTGCCGGGCGGCGGGGTCAAGCACGGCGAGGTCATCCTCGCCTGGCCGAACCAGACACTTCGTATCCAGGGCGGCTTCGGCCCGCTGCAGGACGAGGGCGCCAGCGGGGCCCTGACCTTCAACCTCAAGAAGGTCGAGGGCGGGACCGAGGTGACCCAGACCTACGCGATCGGCGGCCTGCGTCCCGAGATGGTGAAGGCGGCGCCGGTGTTCGACCGCGTACTCGGCGAGCAGCTGACGCGCTTCAAGAGCTACGTCGAGACGGGCAAGCCGGAGTAGCGGCCCCTCCGGCCTTTCTCGCGCTTTCAGCGCGCCCGAAGGCCCACCTCCCCATGAATGGGGAAGAGCGCCTCGCTGTTCCCTGCTCGCGGGGAAGTGTCGTCTGGAACGCGCGGCAACCCCGGACTTGATCCGGGGGACCAGACGACGATGGGGCGCGTGGCGTCAGGCCGCCGCCGCTTCGCCGGCGACCACGCGGCTGACGGCGTTGACGACCGCCGCGATACGCAGCGCCGCCTGGACCGAGGTATTGGGCACGCCGTGCTTCTTCAGCTCGGCCTCGTGGGCGTCCAGGCACATGCCGCAGCCGTTGATGGCCGAGACAGCGGTCGACCAAAGCTCGAAGTCGACCTTCTCGACGCCCGGGTTGGCGAGCAGGTTCATGCGGAGCTTGGCCGGCAGCGTGCCGTACTCCTTGTTCTTCATCAGGTGCAGCGCGCGGTAGTAGACGTTGTTCATGCCCATGATCGCGGCTGCGGCCTTGGCGGCGGTCAGGGCCTCCTCGGTCAGGCCGGCGGCGCGGGCCGCGGCCTCGAGGTTCTTGACCACGGCCGGCGTGCCCACCGCGTGGGCCGACGCGACGAAGGCGCCCCACTTCTGCTGGTCGGTGAGGACCGTCTCGCTGCCCAGCGACGACAGGTTCAGGCTCAGGTCCTTGGCGTAGGCGGGCAGCAGATCGCGCACGGCGTCCAGCGACATGGTCGGCTCCGTCAGAATGGCTTCGTTTGTCAGGAACAGGGGCCGGGGACCCCGCGCCTCAGGGGGGAGGAGTGGCGCGGGGTCCCCGGGGTCACGCGACGCTCGGGGGGCGTGCGTCGCGTCATTCTGGTCGGCCCTATTCGGCGGCCAGGTTCAGAACGTCGCCGCCGACCGCGCGGTTGCACGGGCACAGCTCGTCGGTCTGCAGGGCGTCGAGGACGCGCAGCGTATCGGCCGGCGCGCGGCCGACATTCAGGTTGGTGACGTAGACGTGCTGCACGACGTTGTGCGGGTCGACCACGAAGGTCGCGCGCAGGGCGACGCCTTCTTCTTCATCCAGGACGCCCAGGGCGCGCGCGAACTTGCCGCTGTTGTCAGCGAAGTTCCAGATCGGCAGCTTGTCCAGATCCGGGTGCTCACGGCGCCAGCCGAGCTTGCTGTGCTCGTTGTCGGTCGAGCCGCCGAGGACGACGGTGTCGCGGTCGGCGAAGTCCTTGTTGAGGCGCGCGAACTCGGCGATCTCGGTCGGGCAGACGAAGGTGAAGTCCTTCGGGTAGAAGAATATGACCTTCCACTTGCCCGGGAACGACTCATTGGTGACAGCCTCGAACGCGCTTTCGCCGTTCTCTTCGTGACGGTTGAAGCCGGGCTTCACGCCGACGACCTTGAATTCGGGAAGCTTCTGACCAACGCCGAGCATGCGGATGCGACTCCTGGAGTGAGGACCGTGAAAACAGGGAACCGGCGGAGGGGGGGGCCTCGCCGGTGTGAGCGTTGAGATAGTGTGCGCCGCAACATTGGTCCAATCGATATTTCTTTCCGATTGAATAGAGAAATCCTATTTATCGGTCATGATCCCCACGCTCCGCCAGCTGCAGTACCTGACGCTCCTCGCCGACCACGGCTCGTTCAGCCGCGCGGCCCAGGCGGCCCATGTTACCCAGCCCACCCTGTCGGCCGGCATCGCCGAGCTGGAGAAGGTCCTAGGCGCGCCGGTCGTCGATCGGGCGCGCTCCGGCGTCATCCTGACCGCCGCAGGCGAGGAGGCGGTCCGTCGCGCCCGCGCCATCCTCGACCAGACGGAGGATCTGGTTCAGGCCGCCCAGGGCGCGGGCCGGCCGCTCAGCGGCCGTTTCCGCCTCGGCGTCATCCCCACGATCGCGCCCTTCCTGCTGCCCCGCGCCCTGCCAGTGCTGCGCGAGCGATTCCAGAAGCTGCGGCTCTTCCTGCGTGAAGACCTGACCCACCGGCTGATTGCATCCCTGCGCGCCGGCCAGCTCGACGCCGCCCTGATCGCCCTGCCCTATGACATGTCCGGCCTCGACTGGGCCCATGTCGCCGACGATGAACTGCTCGCCGCCGCGCCGGACGGCCACCCGATTCTGAAGGACACCCGCGTCAATCCCGAACGCCTGTCGCCCAAGGATCTGATCCTGCTCGAGGACGGCCACTGCCTGCGCGACCACGCCCTGGCCGCCTGCGGGCTGGAGCCGCCGAAGTCCACGGATGAGGAGACCTTCGCGGCCACCTCCCTGCCGACGCTGGTGCAAATGGTCGGCTCGGGCCTCGGCGTCTCGTTCTTGCCGGCGATGGCCGTGAAGGCCGGCCTGACCGAGCACGTGCCGGTCACCGTCCGTCCCCTCCAGGCCGACCATCCCAGCCGCGAGATCGTCGTCGCCTGGCGCGCGGGCTCCAGCCGCGCGGCGGAGGGGCGGTTGCTGGCCGAGGTGCTGCGGGGGGTCTGACAGTCGGGGCAAGCACTTCAGTGCGTGTCACCGATCCGATGCAATTTCGATATATCGATCTTGACGACGCAGTTTTCCGATATATCTTGCATTTCGATATATCTCGAAAGGCTCTAATCCATGCATCGCCATTTCGGTTTCCACCATCACGACAAGCATCACCGCTGGGGTCGCCACGGCTGGGGCGGACATCATCATCACCGACCCCGCGGCGTTCGCGGCAAGTTCGGGCGGTTCTTCGACCATGGCGACCTGAAGCTGGTCATCCTGCGGCTGATCGCCGACAAGCCGCGCCACGGCTACGAGCTGATCAAGGAGATCGAGGAGCAGGCCGGCGGCGCCTATTCGCCGTCGCCCGGCGTGGTCTATCCGACCCTGACCTGGCTCGAGGAAATGGGCTTCGTCACCGCCGCCGACGCGGCGGGCGGGCGCAAGCTCTACACGGTCACCCCCGAGGGCGAGGCGCACCTGCGCGCCAACGAGGCGCAGGCGACCGGCATCTTCCAGCGGATGGCGGAAGTCGCGGCGTCCAGCGCCGCCTTCTCGCCGCAGATCCTGCGGGCCCGCGAGAACCTGCGCACGGCGCTGAAGCTCAAGCTGACCGCCGGCGGGGCGCTGTCGAAGGAGCAGATCGCCGCCATCTGCGACGCCCTCGATGCGGCCGCGGCGGCCGTGGAGCGCGCCTGATGCAGAGCCTGGCCTCCGTCTCCACCGCCAACGCGGCCAGGTACCTGACCCAGTTGTGCAAGCACTGGTCGCACCGCTTCGCCGTGGCCTTCGACGCCACGGCCGGACGGATCGAGATGGGTCCCGCCGTCTGCCTGCTGACCGCCGGCCCAGGCAAGCTGGGCGTCGTCATCGAAGCCGACGACGACGCAGTGCTGACCCGGCTCGAGGACGTCGTCGCCGATCACCTGAACCGCTTCGCGTTCCGCGAAGGCGCGCTGGCCTTCGCCTGGACCCGGACCAGCGCCTGACGGCGGCCGCCTCAGTCCATCAGCTGCTGGCTGAGGTAGGTGTACTCCAGCGCCAGGCGGGTCGCCGTCTCGTCGAGGTTGGCGGCGGCGGAGTGACCGCCGTCGATGTTCTCGTAGTAGACGTAGTCGTAGCCCAGTTCCTTCAGCCGCCCGGCCGCCTTGCGGGCATGCGCGGGGTGGACGCGGTCGTCCTTGGTCGAGGTCTCCAGGAACACCTTCGGGTACTTCTGGCCCGCCTTGAGGTTCGAATAGGGATCGTAGGCCGCGATCCAGGCCCGCTCTTCCGGGATGGCCGGGTCGCCGTACTCGCCGACCCAGGACGCGCCGGCGCCCATGCGCGTGTAGTTCAGCATGTCGAACAGCGGCACCTGGATGACGATGGCGTTGTAGAGGTCCGGCCGCTGGGTCAGCGCCACGCCCATCAGCAGCCCGCCGTTCGACCCGCCCATCACGCCGAGGCGGCGCGGGCTGGTGATCTTGCGGTCGATCAGGTCCTGGCTGACCGCGAAGAAGTCGTCATAGACCTTCTGGCGATTGGCCTTCAGGCCCGCCTGGTGCCAGGCGGGGCCGTACTCGCCGCCGCCCCGGATGTTGGCCACGACATAGACGCCGCCGCGCTCCAGCCACAGCTTGCCGGCGGTCGCCGAATAGCCGGGCGTCTGCGAGACCTGGAAGCCGCCGTAGGCGTACAGCAGGGTCGGGGCCTGGCCGTCGTACTTGAGCCCCTTCGGCCGGACGACGAAGTACGGCACCCGGGTTCCGTCCTTCGATGTGGCGAAGAACTGCTCGACCACATGGGTCGACGCGTCGAAGCGCGCGGGCGACGCCTTGATGGTCTCGACCTTCCCAGTGGCCGCGTCGGCCAGCCAATAGGTCGACGGCGTCAGGTAGTTGGTCACTGTGACGAACAGCCGGTCGTCGGTCTCGGCGGCGGAACCCAGACCGATCGAGGCGTTGGCCGGCAGATCGAGCGCCTTGCTGGTCCAGGCGCCGCCGGCGCCCGGCGTGAACACCAGCGCCTTGCCCTTCACGTCCTCGTAGAGGGCGACGACGAGCGTGTTGCGGGTGACGTTGACGCCCTCGATCGACTGGCGGGCGGTCGGACGCAGCACGAGGCTGGCCTTCGCCGCGGCCGCGTCGGCCTTCACGGCGGCGAGGTCGAGCGAGACCAGGTCGCCCTGCTTGAGGCCCTGCTCGGCCCAGTCCTGCTCGAGCGTCATCAGCATACGCCCGTTGACGAGGCCCTGGATCGAGCTCTTCAGCGGGAACGGCAGCTTCTTCGCGCCGGCGTCGGTCAGCAGATAGGTCTCGGCCTCGAAGAAGCTGACCGCGCGATTGATCAGCACCGCCTGCACCTTGCCGTCCGGATCGCGCAGCGCGAACGGCGAGACGGAGACATCGTCGGCGGTTCCGCGAAACACCTCGGTCGCCGCCGACAGCGGCTGGCCGCGCTTCCAGAGCTTCACCACGAAGGGATAGCTCGATTTCGTCATCGTGCCCTCGCCCCAGTCGCGGGAGATCAGCACGGTGTCCCTGTCGATCCAGGTGAGGTTCTGCTTGCCTTCGGGCGCGACGAAGCCGCCGTCGACGAAGGTCTTCGTCACCGTATCGAACTCGCGCAGGGTGACGGCGTCCTTGCCGCCGTCCGACAGCGAGACCAGGCAGTAGCGGTCCTCTGGCGCCAGGCAGGCCGCGCCCTTGTAGACCCAGTTCTTGCCCTCGGTCCTGGCCAGGGCGTCGACGTCCAGCACCGTTTCCCAGACCGGCTCGGCCGTGCGGTAGCTGTCGAGCGTCGTCTTGCGCCAGATGCCGCGCACATGGGTGGCGTCCTGCCAGAAGTTGGAAAGCCTGCCGTCGCCCGAGAAGCTGACGCCGGGAATGCGGTCCCTGGCCTGCAGGATGGTGAGCGCCTGTTGGCGCAGCGTCGCGTAGCGCGCGTCCGTCTGCAGCAGCGGCAGCGACCGCTCGTTCTCGGACCGGGCGAACGCCATGGCGCGGTCGCCCTCGATCTCCTCCATCCAGGTGTAGGGGTCATCGGCGGTCGGCGCGGGCGCGGCGGCGGTGGCGCTGGTGGTCAAGGCGGTCAGGCTCATGGCGGCGGCAAGCAGCAGGAAACGCATACTCAATCCATCAGTTGGCGGGCGAGGTAGGTGTAGTGCATCGCCCAGCGCCTGGCGTTGGCGCTGGGGTCGGCGGCATTGGCGTGACCGCCGTCCGTGTTCTCGTAGTAGAGGTACGGCGCGCCGACCTCGCCGAGCCGCGCGGCGAACTTGCGGGCATGGCCGGGATGGACGCGATCGTCCTTGGTCGAGGTGGTGACGTAGGCCAGCGGGTAGGTCACGCCCGGCTTGATGGCCTGGAAGGGGCTGTACCTGGCGATGTACGCCGCCTCCTCCGGCTTCGTCGGGTCGCCGTACTCGCCGATCCAGGACGCGCCGGCCGGCAGCAGGTGATAGCGCAGCATGTCCAGCAGCGGGCTTTCGACCACCACGGCGTTCCACAGGTCCGGCCGCTGGGTCAGCGCCACCCCGGCCAGCAGACCGCCGTTCGAGCGGCCATAGAACCCCAGGCGGCGCGGCGATGTGATCTTGCGCCGGATGACGTCCTCGGCGACTGCGAACAGGTCGTCATAGGCCCTCTGGCGATTGGCCTTCAGAGCCGCCTCATGCCAGGCGGGACCGAATTCGCCGCCGCCGCGGATGTTGGCGACGACATAGGTGCCGCCGCGCTCCAGCCACAGCTTTCCGACCAACGGGTCGTAGACTGGCAGCTTGCTGAGCTGGAAGCCGCCGTAGGCGTGGATCAGGGTCGGATCCTGGCCGTCGTGCTTTTGACCCTTCGGATGGATCACGAAGTAGGGAACCCGGGCCCCGTCCTTTGAGACCGCTTCCTTCTGCTCCACGACGTGGGTCGAGGCGTCGAACCGCGCGGGCAGGGTCTTGGCGACCTCGGCCTTGCCCGTGGTCAGCTCGGCGAAGCTCAGCTGGGTGGGCGTGACGAAGGTCTCGACCGAATAGAACAGGTCGTCGCCGCTGTCGGCGGCCGCGACCAGCGCGATGGCGGCGTTGTCGGCGGTCGGCAGCGTCGTCGCCCGCCAGCCCCACTCGCCCCGGTCCTCGAAGGTCATCAGCCGGCCGCGCACGTTGTCATAGACAACGGCGGCGACGCGGTTGTCGGTCACCGAAACCTGGTCGATCGACTGTCGCGGCCCGGGCTGGAAGAGGGTGCAGGGGTCGCAGTCATTGCTGATGACGATCTCGCCGTTCGGGCCGCTCACCGGTTTGTCCAGCACCTTGCCGGGGGTGATCGAGACCAGGCTGCCAGCCGGAAAGACCCGGGGCTCGCGGTCGTTGGCGAAGCGCGCGTACGACCACGACTCCTCAAGCGTGACGATCAGATCGCCGCCGACGAAGCCCTGGATGGTCGAGCGCTGCGGCAGCCGGGTCTTCACGACGCCCCGGTCGGTGAGGAGGGAGTACTCCGTGTGAAAGAAGTCGATCCCGCGCTGCAGGATGACGACGCGCTCGCCCGTACGATCCCGGTAGACGGCCGGCGTGACGCTGACGTCCTTCCGGTCGCCGCGGAAGACTTCCCTGGCCTCGGCCAGCGGCTGCCCACGCTTGAGGATCTTCACGACATAGCCGTAGCCGGACTCGGTGGTCGTCCCCTCGCCCCAGTTCCGCGTGAGAATCAGGGTGTCGCCGTCCAGCCATTCGACGGTCTGCTTGCTCTCCGGCAGGCGGAAGCCGCCGTCGACGAAGGTCCTGGTCTTCAGGTCGAACTCGCGGATCTCGACCGCGTCCTTGCCGCCGTTGCTCAGCGAGATCAGGCACCGATCGTGGGTCTTGGGCCGGCACTCGGCGCCCTTCCAGATCCAGTTGGCGTTCTCGGCCTTCGACAGGGCGTCAATGTCGAGCACGGTCTCCCAGACCGGGTTGTCGGTGCGGTAGCTGTCCAGCGTCGTGCGCCGCCAGACGCCGCGGACGTTCGTGGCGTCCTGCCAGAAATTGTAGATGTGCTTGCCGTGGAAGGCCGGGGTCGGGATGCGGTCCCTGGCCGCTAGAATGGCCAGGGCGTCGGCCTGCAGCGGTTCATACCGCCTGTCGCCGGTCAGCACCGGCAAGGTCCGGGCGTTCTCGGCCTGGACCCAGGCCATCGCCTCCTTGCCGTCAACCGCCTCCAGCCATTCGAACGGCGTGGTCGCGGCGAGCGCCGGGGTTGCGACAAGCAGCAGGGCCGCGGCGAACGCTTTGGATTTCATGGAGGACCTATCCCGATACAACAGGCGCGCGACAATGCTGCGGACGTCGGCGGACGTCCAGAGCGGGATCATGTCTCGTCGTTGGGTATGTTGAGAATCTGACCGCACGCCTTGCAGTGGACGGCGTCGAGATCATGCCGCTGAAGGCCGCAAGCGGGGCATGGGTGGAAGACCTTGTGCGGCCGCACCAGCAGCTGCATCAGCCGGATGAACAGGGACACCCCGACCAGCATGATGAAGATCGACAACAGCCGGCCCCAGACGCCAGGCAGGGTGATGTCGCCATAGCCGGTGGTCGTCAGGCTGGTGACCGTGAAGTACAGCGCGTCGATCCAGCCGCTGAGCCCTGCGTGCTTTCCGACGAAGGTGGCGTAGACGAAGCCGGTCATCACGAAGACAAAGGTGATCAGCCGCGTCAGGGCCTTGGTCAGCTCTTCCCAGCGGGTGTCGTCGAACTTGCGGCCGACCGTGCGCCAGAAAAACTCGCTCTCGACCAGCGTCCAGAGGCGCAGAACCCGCAGGAAGCCGAAGTTGGCCAGCCAGGCCGGGAAGAGGAGCGTCGCCAGGATGAAGACGTCGACCCAGACGATCGGACGCCGGAACCAGCTCTTCAGGCTCGGCCAGGCCAGAGCCCGGGCCGCCAGGTCCAGGGTCATGATCACGGCGACCACATAGTCGATGACGTAGAAGAGCCGCTGGTGCTCGCGCATGACCGGGGCGGCGACGAAGAAGGCGATGATCGCCAGGTCGATGATCAGGACGCCGAACCGGAACCGCACGGCGGTCGGCGAGGAGCCATGGTAGAGGCTGCGCAGGATGGCGCGCGTCCGCCACAGCCGCCCGCGTCCATCGACTACTTCCGCTGCCATGTCGCTCCCGCCCTCTGACGAACCCGTCGCGGTGCTCTATATAGGGCTTCGATGAGCCGTCCGTTCCTCAAGATGAACGGCCTGGGCAACGCCTTCGTCGTTGTCGAGGCGCGTGAGCAGCCGTTCGATCCGTCGCCGGACGAGGTTCGGGCGATCAACGCCCGCACGCCCTATGACCAGCTGATTTCGATCGAGCCGTCCCGCGCCGCGGGCGAGGCGGCCTTCGTGCGCTTCTGGAACAACACCGGCGAGGAGGTCGGCGCCTGCGGCAACGGCACCCGGGCGGTGGCCTGGCTGCTGATGGAAGCCGGCGGCAAGGACGAGGTGGCGTTCGGAACCGACGGCGGCCGGCTGAGCGGTCAGCGGGCCGGCGACCATGTCGTCACCGTCGACATGGGCGAACCGCGCCTTGCCTGGGACCAGATCCCGCTGGCGGAAGAGATGGACACCCGGGGGATCGAGTTGCAGGTCGGGCCGATCGACGCCCCGCACCTGCACACGCCGGGCGCCGTCAACATGGGCAACCCGCACGTAGTCTTCTTCGTCGACAGGGAGCCGGACGACGCCCTGGTGCGCGGGTCGGGCAGCCTGATCGAGCACCACCCGCTGTTCCCGGAAGGCGTCAACGTCGGCTTCGCATGGGTCAAGGCCAGCGACCGCATCCGCTTGCGGGTCTGGGAGCGCGGCGCCGGCCTGACGCTGGCCTGCGGCACCGGCGCGTGCGCGGCGCTGGTCGCGGCGGCGCGGCGCGGCCTGACCGGCCGCAAGGCGACGCTGGAGCTCGACGGCGGCGAGCTGACCATCGACTGGCGCGAGAGCGACGGTCACGTGATCATGACCGGCCCGGTGGAGCTGGAGTTCAGCGGCCGGTTCTGACGGGAACGCGCCGTGAACAGCACGCTCCACGCCTGACCCAAATCCCGAGAATCACGGTTCCGCGAACTTCACTGTCGGCATAGGCTCCCGCCTCCGCGGTCCTGGGCTCACGGGCGCCGGACTCGACAGATGGGGGAGTTCTATGAAGCGTTTCACTCCGTACGGGATCGCGGCGGCTGCCGGTCTCGCGCTCGCCGCCGGACTCAGCGCGGGGGCGCAGGCACAGGGCGGCGCCAGCGCCTGCGCGGGCCTTGAGGCGTCGGCCGAGGCGGCGCTGGGAGCCAGCGGCTCCGCGGCGGCCGGCAACGTCGGCTATGTCGGCATGGCCGACGCGCCCGGCTGCACCGTCACCTTCACCGGCACCGGCGCGACCTTCGGGACCAGCTTTCAGGCCGTGGCCGGCAAGCTCGATGCGATGCTGACCAGCCAGGGCTGGACCCGCGACCCGAACGCCGATGCGGACGGCACGACCGGCACTGCGGCCGGATACAAGCAGGGCTCGCAGCTGGTCGCGGTCAGCGTCGGCTACGAAACCCCCAAGGGCGTCTGCCGCGAAGACGCGCCCACGGCCAGCTGCAAGCCGACCCCGGCGCAGATGAACTACACCATCACTCTCGGCCTTCGTTCGGCGTCCTAGGAACCCGTTACAATGAAACGTCTCGTGCTCGCGGCGCTCGCCGCACTCGCCTTCGCGCCCACGGCCTCCGCCATGGGGAACGCCGGCGTCATCCTTGACCCCAAGTGCCTGTCCGACTCGGCCTGGGAGGTCGATGCGACGCAGGCGCCGATCAAGTTCTTCGGCTGCCGCCCGGCCGCTGACATCCCCGCCGCCGACGCCGAGGGCTGGGTCACCTACACCCGTCCGCAGGTCGACGGGACGGACGCCGGGTACACCAAGGTGAAGATGCTCACCCCGCCCACCCCGCAGACGATCCAGTTCCTGCTGATCGACAACGGCGGCGGCAGCGGCAACTTCGGCTACAAGGTGACCGGCACGCCCGGCGGCGACGGCGTCCTTGGCAGCCCGACCGTCGATATCTGGAACGGCGGCAACTAGTCCGTAGTTCTAGAGCCGGTACTCCCGCTCCAGCCGGTAGCGGGAGCCTTCCGAGGTCTGGTGGCTCGAATAGAGCCCGAATCGGTCGATGCCGAACGGCGCCGACTTCAGCAGATTGTTGTCCTGGATCCAGCGGGCCACAGCGTCGGGCGCCGGCCGGTTCAGGTAGGCCATGGTGACATGCGGCCGGTAGTGCCGGGTCTCCGCCTTCATCCCGGCGCGCCGCGCGGCCGTCTCGCATTTGGCCGCGAGATGGCGCAACGGCGGGCTCTCCGCGACACCCGCCCAGACGGCGTGGATATCCCGGCCCTCGCCGAATGCGCCGACCGTCTCGAGCGACAGCGCGAACGGCGGGTCGCCGATCATCGACAGCTCGCTGTCGATGTCATCGGCCATCGGCTCGGCCACGTCGCCGAAGAAGCGCAGCGTGATGTGCAGCGCCTCCAGCGGCCGCCACCGCGCGCCGTCCAGTCCGTGCATCCGTGCGAGCAGGGGCTCGCCGATGTCCTCGGGAACAGCGATGGCGGCGAACAGGCGGATCATGGTCCTTGCGTCCTTCGACACGGCGCTGCGCGCCTGCTCAGGATGACTGAATCAGAAGCGTATCCACCCTAGTCATGCTGAGCAGCGCTCGTAAGAGCGCGTGTCGAAGCACGCAGGGCCGCTACGGACAAGGGTTCGGATGCCGCGCGTGGATCGCGTCCACGGCCTTCTCGAGCTCCTCGGTCCAGTCCAGGTCGAAGGCGTCGATGTTGGTCTTCAGCTGCTCCACCGAGGTCGCCCCGATGATGGTCGAGGCGACGAACGGGCGGCTGTCGCAGAACTTCAACGCCAGGTGCGCGGGGTCGATCCCGCGCTCCCGCGCCAGCTCGACATAGGCCTTGAAGGCTTCGTGGGCGCCGGGGCCCTCATAGCGCTGCATGCGGTTGTAGAGCGCCTTGCGCGACCCGTCCGGCAGGGCGCCGTCGAGGTACTTGCCGGTCAGCCAGCCCTGGGCAAGCGGCGAGTAGGCCAGCAGGCCGATGTCCTCGCGGACGCCCATCTCGGCCAGGCCGTACTCGTAGACGCGGTTGGCCAGATGGTAGGCGTTCTGGATCGAGGCGACGCGGGGCAGCCCACGCTTGTCGCTCTCCTGCAGGAAGCGCATCACGCCCCACGGAAACTCGTTGGAGAGGCCGATGGCGCGGATGCGGCCAGCCTTCACGTGGCGGTCCAGCGCCTCAAGGATCGACTCGAACGGCTCGTAGTCGTCGTCGTAGTCGCGGAAGGTCATGCCGCCGAATGTGCGCACTGCCCGGTCCGGCCAGTGCAGCTGGTAGAGATCGAGGTAGTCGGTCTGGAGCCGCTTCAGCGAGCTCTCGACCGCCTCGTCGATCTGGACCCTGGTCTGGCGGGCGTTCGACTTGTCCTTGCGGATCCAGTCGAGGCCGCCGAACACCGAGCCGCGCCCGGCTACCTTTGAGGCCAGCACGATCTGGTCGCGCTTGCCGGTCTTCTTCAACCAGGTCCCGATGTACTCCTCGGTGCGGCCCTGCGTCTCCGGCCGGGGCGGGCTGGCGTACATCTCGGCGGTGTCCCAGAACGTCACGCCACGTTCGAGCGCGCAGTCCATCTGTTCATGCGCTTCGGCCTCGGTGTTCTGCGAACCCCAGGTCATGGTGCCCAGACAGCACCGGCTCACCGTGATGCCGGTGCGGCCCAGCTTCGAGTATTGCATCCAGTCCCCCGGTAGATGGTCAGCGGCGCCGCAGCGCCTGGGCCACGACCGGCGCGAGCCGGGCGGCGATGATGGCGGCGCCGGCCGCGTTCGGATGCAGGCCATCGCGCTGGTTCAGGCGCCGGTCCCCGGCCACGCCGGCCAGCAGGTTCGGATAGAGCGGCGCGCCATGCTTGCGCGCCAGTTCGGCGTACAGGGCGGCGACGTCGCGCGAATAGGAGCGGCCCAGCGCCTGCGGGATGGCTATGCCGCACAGCACGGCGGGAATCCGGCGTTGGCCCAGCCGCGTCAGGATGCGGTCGAGGTTGGCGCGGGTGGTCCTGGGATCGATGCCCTGCAGCAGGTCGTTGCCGCCGAGAGCGACGACGCAGAGGGTCGTGTCGGCCTGGACGCTGAAGTCGACGCGGGCCAGCCCGCCGGCCGTGGTGTCGCCGCTGACTCCCGCGCCGCGCACCCGCGTGCCGGGCGCCAGCTTCGCCAGTTCGGTCTCCAGCCTGGCGGGCAGCGCGTCCCGCGCCGGCAGGCCGTAGCCGGCCGTGATCGAGTCGCCGAGCACGGTGACGACGCGCGGACGCGCCGCGGGGCGCGGCTGGGCGCAGACCGTCGTGGCCGCCGCGCCGAGCAGGAGACCGCCGAAAGCACGGCGCGTGAAGGGACCGTAAGGTGTGCGAACCATGGCTTCGTCCTACATAGGGTGAAGACGCCCACCGGAAAACGCCCTCCTCGCATGTTTGACTCCACGACGCCGCCGATGCCGCTGTCCCTCGAAGCGGTCACCCTGACATTGCCGTCCGCCGCGGGACCGGTGGAAATCCTGCGCGGGGTCAGCCTGGAGGTCGACCCGGGCGAACGTGTGGCCATCGTCGGCCCGTCCGGCTCGGGCAAGTCGTCGCTGATCGCGGTGGCCGCCGGACTGGAACAGCCGACCTCCGGCGTGGTGCGTCTGTTCGGCCAGGATCTGGGCCGGCTGGGCGAGGACGGCCGCGCGAAGCTGCGTCGCGGCAAGGCGGCGCTGGTCTTCCAGTCGTTCCACCTGCTGCCGAACATGACCGCCGAGGAGAACGTCGCCGCGCCGCTGGAGATCGCCGGCTGGAGCACCGCCGGCAAGGTCGCCCGCGAGTGGCTGGCCCGCGTCGGCCTGTCGGAGCGCCTGCGCCACTATCCGCATCAGCTGAGCGGCGGCGAGCAACAGCGGGTCGCCCTGGCCCGCGCCCTGGCGGTGAAGCCGGAACTGCTGTTCGCCGACGAGCCGACCGGAAACCTCGACTCCGCCAACGCCGGCAGCGTCGCCGACCTGATGTTCGAGCTGGTCGCCGAGACCGGCGCCGCCCTGGTGCTGGTCACCCACGATACGGCCCTGGCCGCGCGCGCCGACCGCCAGGTGGTGATGGGCGGCGGCAAGGTGGTGGAGCCGGCGTGAGCGATCCGCCCCTTTCCCTCCGTTTCGCCGGACGCGAGCTGCGCTCCGGCGTGGCTGGCTTCCGAATCTTCCTGGCCTGCCTCGCGCTCGGCGTCGCGGCCATCGCCGCCGCCGGTTCGACGGCCGAGGCCTTCCGGCGGGGTCTGGCCAGCGAGGCCCGCGAGATTCTCGGCGGCGACCTGCGCATCAGCGTCGAGGGCCGCCGCTTCACCGACGCCGACCGGCGGCGCTTCGACCGCATGGGCCAGACGGCCTATTCGGTCGCCTCGATGGCCATGGCCGAGACCCCGGCCGGTGATCGCCGCCTCGTCGAGCTGCGCGGCGTGTCCGACGGCTATCCGCTGGCGGGGACCGTCGAGCTCAGCGGCGCGAAGTCCCTTGCCGAGGCCTTCCGACCCGATGGCGACGCGGCCGGCGCGGCAGTGGAGCAGGCGCTGCTCGACCGCCTGAACCTGAAGCTCGGCGACCAGTTCCTGGTCGGCGAGGCCCGGTTCGTCGCCCGCGCCGTGCTGCTGTCCGAGCCCGATCGCCTCGGCCGGGGCTTTTCGCTGGGCCCGCGCGTGCTGACCACGGTCGGCGCGGTCGAGAAGGGCGGCTTCCTGCAGGAGGGTATGCCCGACACCGGCGAGACGGTGCGCATCGCGCTCAAGCCTGACCAGGCCTCGAACGCGCAGGTCGACCGCTATGTGAAGGCCTTCAAGGCCATGGACTACAGCGCGCGAGGCCGCAACGAGGCCGCCGGCGGGATCAAGCGGCTGATCGACCAGCTGGAGTACTTCCTCGGCTTCATCGGCCTGGCGTCGCTGGTCGCCGGCGGGCTCGGCGTCGCGGGCGCGGTCAGCGCCTATCTCGAGCAACGCAAGCCGTCGATCGCGATCCTCAAGGCGCTGGGCGCCGAGGGCGTGCTGATCCGCAACCTCTATCTGATCCAGATCGGCCTGCTGTCGGCGCTCGGCGTCGGCATCGGTCTGGCCGTCGGCGCCGTCGCGCCGCTGATCCTCGGCAAGCTGGCCGGCGACGACCTGCCGGTCCCGGCGCTGTTCGCGGTCTACCCGGTTCCGCTGCTCAAGGCCGCCGCATTCGGGATGCTGGCCGCCGCCGCCTTCAGCCTGGCGCCGCTGGCCCGCGCCCGTTCGACGCCGCCGTCGTCATTGTTCCGGCGCGACCTCAGCGGACGTCTGCGGTTCGGCGCTGAGCTGGTCGTCGCCGTGCTCGCCGGGCTGGGCCTCGCGGGCCTGGCGGTCGCGACCGCGCCGACGCCGCTGGCCGCCTCGATCATGATCGCCGGCGTCGCCGTCTCGTTCGGCCTGCTCTGGGCGCTGGGACGCGGCGCGGCCTGGCTGGCCGGAAAAGCGCGGGGCCTGACCCGGGGCCCGGCGAGGATCGGCATCGCCAACCTCGCCGGCCCGCGATCGGCGGCCCGCACGGCCGCTCCGGCCATCGGCCTGGGCGTCGCGCTGCTGAGCGCCGTGGTCCTGATCCAGTCGGCTTTGCTCAACCAGATCAGCAGCGTCGCGCCGCGCACCGCGCCGGCCATGGTGTTCACCGAGATCCCCGGCGAGCGGGCCGCCGAGTTCGACGCGACGGTGCGACAGGCCTTCGGCGTCGCGCTGACGCAGGATAACTGGCTGCGCGGCCCCTACTTCACCGGTCGCATCGTGCGGGTGAAGGGCCAGCCGGTCGATCTGTCGACGATCTCGCCGGGCGAGAAATGGGCCTACGACAACGATATCGGCATGTCGGCGAGCGCCGGCGAGCCGCAGGGCGCGGGGGTGGTGGCCGGAAAATGGTGGGCGGCCGATTACGCCGGCCCGCCGCTGGTCGCCATGGAGACCGACGCCGCCAAGGGCGCGGACCTGAAGGTCGGCGACAAGATCACCATCAGCGTCCTGGGCCGCGAGATCGACGCCAGGATCGCCGTGCTGCGCAAGGTCGAATGGGGCGGCTTCGGCCCTGCCTTCGCGGTGATGCTGAACCCCGGCGCGCTTGAGGGCGCGGCGCTGCGCAACGTCGCCATCGCCAAGGCCGACAAGGCCCAGGAGGAGCGGACCATCCGCGCGCTCGGTCAGTCATTCCCGATGGTCAACGTCATCAGCGTCCGCGAACAGCTGGAGGCGGCCACGGAGATGTTCGACCGCCTGGCCCTGGCCGTGCGCGGCGCGGCGGGCGTCGCGGCGCTGGCCGGACTGCTGGTTCTGGCCGGCGCCATCGCCGCCGGCGCACGGGCCCGGGCGCGCGAGGCGGCCACACTGAAAGTGCTCGGCGGCTCGCGAGCGCAGATCCTGATGGCGTACGGCATCGAGTACGGCGCGGTGGGACTGATCGCCGGCCTGGCCGGCGTGACGCTTGGCTACGCCGCCGCCTGGCCGGTGGTGGTCAAGGTGTTCGAGGCGACCTGGAGTGTCGACTGGGGCGGCGTCGCGGCCCTGCTCGGCGGAGCGTCCGGCCTGGCGTTCGTCGGCGGTCTGCTGGCCGCCATGCAGGCCCTGTCCCGCCGCCCCGCCCCCGTGTTGCGCAGCGAATAGAGCGGGGAGCTTGCGTCAGGACGTCGCACACCCGATATCTATCGGACGTCCGTTCCGGACACATTGAAAAAGGGCAATTCCCATGAGCGACTTCGAACGCGGCTACGCGCGCTCGATTCCGCAGACCGTAGACATGTCGATGGACGCTGGCCTGCGCTCCTTCATGCTCGGCGTGTACAACAAGATGGCGCTGGGCCTGGTCGTTTCGGCCGCCCTCGCCTACGTGGTCTCGAGCGTCCCGGCCGTCCGCGACCTGCTGTACGTGGTCAGCGAGACGGGCGCCTTCCGCGGCTACACCCTGCCCGGCATGGTGCTGGCCTTCGCGCCGCTGGTGCTGGTGCTGGTCGCCGGCTTCGCGATGCGCAACCCCAGCCCGGCCGGCTCGGCCGCGCTGTACTGGACGATCGTCAGCCTGATCGGCGCTTCCGGCGCCGTCTGGGTGCTGCGCTACACCGGCATGTCGATCGCCACGACCTTCCTGATCACGGCGACCGCCTTCGGCGCGCTGAGCCTGGTCGGCTACACGACCAAGAAGGACCTGACCGGCTTCGGCAGCTTCCTGATCATGGGCGTGTGGGGCCTGATCATCGCCTCGGTGGTCAATATCTTCCTGAAAGCGCCGATGCTCTACTGGGCGATTAACGCCATCGGCGTGCTGATCTTCGCGGGCCTGACCGCCTACGACACCCAGCGCCTGAAGATGACCTACTACGCCATTGGCGGTGACGAGGTCGGCAAGGCCGTGGCCACCAACTACGGCGCGCTGAGCCTGTATCTGGACTTCATCAACCTGTTCCAGTTCCTGCTCGCCTTCCTGGGCGCCCGCCGCGAGTAGCGGTCGTACAGACTAGATCTAAGAGGCCCCGTCGAGCGATCGGCGGGGCCTTTTTTCTTGGTGGTCGGGCCCGAGGCGCCGCAGTCTCGGATCATGCCGCCGACCAACGACGACATCCCGCCGCCACACACCGATGCGGACTACTACGGCTTCTTTCTGCTCGAGCTCCGGGGGGTGATCGAGGACGCGCGGAATGCGGGCTGGGATCCCGCCGGGGTCGATCTTCTATCCCGAGGCCGTGACCGCTTTCTCGCCGAGTTCGCGGAACGCTGGCCAGGGCAGCCGCTTCCCTCGGCCGAAGCCGGAGCGGAAAGCGAGGGTTGCGATGGAGCTTTTCTTCTGAACGCATTGAGCGGTGTGGAGGATAGCGCTGTCATGAGCGGATACGATCACGACGGCTCGGAGATGCTCCGCCGAGCTATCCGCATCTTCATCGCCGAACTCAGAAGTCGAGGCGTGGAGGTATGAGATCCAGTCCCTACTCCACCACCGTCAGCCGGCCCTTGTCGAAGACCTTCAGCACCTGGTCCAGCTCGTGGCCGCGCTTGAGGATGTGGCCGGACTGGTTCAGCACCGCCCACTGCCCCTGTCGTCGCTGCAGGGCGGGTCGCTTCTCGATGCGGTAGAGGGGGGCCTCGCCCGACCGGCGGAAAACGCTGAACACGGCCGCGTCCGTCCCGCCGCCGATGCCGTAGTCGCGCCACTCGCCGGCAGCGACCTCCCGGCCGTAGAGCCTCAGGAGCCGTTCCAGTTCGCGCCGCTCGAAGAAGACCGTGGCGGCTCGCGGCGAGGAGTATGTCGGATCTAGCGCCATCCCGAAGCGAGGCTAACGCCAAATCAGCGGGCTTGGCGAGAGGCGTCGCGATCCCGTTCCACCCGCCGCGCTGAGCGGAAGCTGCAACACAGGGCCCCACAATGACCCCAATTGCGCCCCGCGACCGCCAGAAGCGCCCCCCAGATTGGCAGTGTCGGCCGGCCGGGCATCCTGTGGTCCAGGATCCTGAACAGCCCCCCAGCCCCCCGGATCGCGGGACCGGCCGGCCGACGCACTGCCCCCTCAGTGTCCCCTCAGATGAACCCGCGTTGCCTTCCCCTCCGGCAACGCGGGCTTCATTTTGTCCGCAACGGCAGAACAGACGCGGGAGAGACGGGATGGGCAGGCTTCAGGGGCGGGTAGCGATCGTGACGGGCGCGGCGAGCGGCATCGGCCGGGCCAGCGCCGAACTGTTCGCGGCGGAAGGGGCCAATGTGCTGGCCGTCGACCGGCCGGGAACCAACCTGACCTTCGAACACGGCGCGATCGAGACGCTGGGCGTCGACATCAGCGAGGACGGCGCGCCGGCCGCCATCATCGGCGGCGCCGTCAACGCCTTCGGCAAGCTCGACATCGTCTACAGCAACGCCGGCGTCTCCGGTTCAACGCCGGTCGGCGAGACCAGCGACGCGGAGTTCGACCGCCAGTACGGCGTCAATCTACGCGCCGGCTTCCGCATCGCGCGGGACGCCACGCCGCATCTGGTGAAGTCCGGCGTCGGGCGACTGATCTTCACCGCCTCGATCATGGCGCGGCACACCGACAACGGCCTTGTCGCCTACTCGGCGTCCAAGGCGGGCGTGGTCGGGATGATGCGCACGTTTGCGCTGGAGCTCGGCCGCCATGGCGTGACCAGCAACGCCATCCTGCCCGGCGCCATCGCCACCGGCATGACCGCCGGCAGCTTCCAGCGCGAGGACGTCGCCGCCATCTGGGCGAAGAAGGCCGCCCTCAAGCGCCTGGGCCAGCCGATCGACATCGCACGGGCGGCGCTGTTCCTGGCGTCCGACGACGGCGGCTTCGTGACCGGTCAGGCGCTGGGGGTCGACGGAGGGTTGATGCTGCGGGTTTAAGGCTTTGCGTGCTTCGAAACGCGTCCTGCGGACGCTGCTCAGCATGACGTATCTGGAAGCACGCTCACCACGTCATCCTGAGCAGCCGCGCAGCGGCGTGTCGAAGGACGCACGGCCTACTTCGCCAGCACCGCGATGATCTTGCCGCCCTTGGCGGCCTGGACCAGCACCACGGTCTCAAGCCCCTCGGCTTCGGCCGCCGGCACCCTGTAGGCGGTCGGCTTGCCGCGCCAGGCGCCGAGACGCTCGATCTCGCGGACGACGTTGCGCTGGACCAGCGTCTGGCCGCGGGTGTCGCCGCGCCGGGGGGTCACCTCGACCGGCCGCGGGTCATAGCGGATCAGCCAGACCTCGGCGCCGCCGCGCGGCACCGGGCCGGAGCCCACGGCGACGCGGCGCGCCCCCATGAACAGCATGTCCGGCGGATTGCGGCTCTCCCGCACCACCTGGTCGACGAGGGGCTCGATGCGGTCGGGGCGCACGCCGGAGGCCTGGACCTTGCCGTCGATCACCACCTGCGGGGTGTAGACCTCGCGCAGGGCCAGCTTGCGGGCGTAGGCGCGCTGGCGCTCGGTAAACTCCGGCCGCGCGAAGGTGTCCGGCCAGCCCATGTAGTCCCAGTAGTCGACCGCGAAGGTCAGGGCCAGGACGTCCGGACGCTCCGACAGCTCCGAGACCAGTGCGTTGGCCTTCACGCAGGACGAGCAGCCCTGGGCGGTGAACAGCTCCACGACGACAGGCGGCCGCGAGATCCGCGCCGTCGAGACGGTGGGAATCAGGGCGAGCAGCAGGATGGCGAACAGGGCGCGACGCATTGCGCCGCACTTAAGCGAGAAAGAGGCGGCGGCGCGTTTCACGAGGCCGTGAAGCGGGGACATGTCCGGCGCAGCCGGTACGTGTCCCCTTTCGGCAGGAGGAGCGGGGACACGTACGCCCTGCGGGCGAACATGTCCCCTGTCTCTTACGCCTCGCCCTTGGCGAGGTTGCGCAGCACGTAGGGCATGACGCCGCCGGCCTGGAAGTATTCCAGCTCGGTCGGGCCATCGATGCGGCAGCGCACCGGGAAGCGGGCGATGCGGCCGTCCGACGGGCGGTAGAGCTCGACGATCAGCTGCTTGCGCGGCGACAGGTCCTGCAGGCCGCGGATCGAGACGATCTCCTCGCCGGTCAGGCCCAGGCGCTGCCAGCCGTCCGACAGGAACTGCAGCGGCAGCACGCCCATCTGGACGAGGTTCGACCGGTGGATCCGCTCGAAGGTCTCGGCGATCACGGCGCGGACGCCGAGCAGCTTGGCGCCCTTGGCCGCCCAGTCGCGCGACGAGCCGGTGCCGTACTCCTTGCCCGCGAACACGACGGCCGGGCGGCCTTCCTGCTCGTAGCGCATGGCGGCGTCGTAGATCGACATCACCTCGCCCGACGGGAAGTGCTTGGTCACGCCGCCTTCGATCTCCGGGGTGACCTTGTTGCGGATGCGGATGTTGGCGAAGGTGCCGCGCATCATCACTTCGTGGTTGCCGCGGCGGCTGCCGTAGCCGTTGAAGTCCTCGAAGCGGACCTGACGCTCCAGCAGGTATTCACCGGCCGGCGAGGTCTTCTTGATCGAGCCCGCCGGGCTGATGTGGTCGGTCGTGATCGAGTCGCCGAACACGCCCAGGATCCGCGCCTCGATGATGTCCTTCACCGGGTCGGGGGTCATGGTCATGCCCTCGAAGTAGGGCGGGTTCTGGACGTAGGTGGAGCCCATGTCCCAGCTGTAGGTCTGGCCGCCCTCGACCTTGATGGCCTGCCAGTGCTTGTCGCCCTTGAAGACGTCGCCGTAGCGCTTGGCGAACATCTCGCTGGTCACCGACTTGCGCTGCAGGTCGGCGATGTCCTTGGACGACGGCCAGATGTCCTTCAGGAAGACGTCGTTGCCCTTCTTGTCCTGGCCGATCGGCTGGGTGGCCAGGTCGATGCGCATCGAGCCTGCCAGCGCGTAGGCCACGACCAGCGGCGGCGAGGCCAGGTAGTTGGCGCGCACGTCCGGGTTCACGCGGCCTTCGAAGTTGCGGTTGCCCGACAGCACCGAGCAGGCGACCAGATCGCCCTCGTTGACCGCCGCGCTGATCGCGTCCGGCAGCGGGCCCGAGTTGCCGATGCAGGTGGTGCAGCCGTAGCCGACGAGGTTGAAGCCCAGGGCGTCGAGGTGCTTGGTCAGGCCGGCCTTGGCCAGGTAGTCGGTGACCACCTGCGAGCCGGGAGCGAGCGAGGTCTTCACCCACGGCTTCACCTTCAGGCCCTTGGCCACCGCGTTCTTGGCCAGCAGGCCGGCGGCGATCAGGACGCTCGGGTTGGAGGTGTTGGTGCAGCTGGTGATCGCCGCGATGACCACGTCGCCGTGGCCGACGTCGAACTTCTCGCCGGCGACGGCGACCCGGCGGTCGGCCTGTTCCTTCTTGCCGAACTCGTCGCCGAGGGCGGCTTCAAAGGCGGCGGCCGCGTCGCTGAGCAGGACGCGGTCCTGCGGACGCTTCGGACCGGCCAGCGAGGACTGCACCTGGCCCAGGTCGAGCTCGAGCACGTCGGTGAACACCGGCTCTTCGGCTTCCGGATCGAACCACAGGCCCTGCGCCTTGGCGTAGGCCTCGACCAGGTTGACGCGGGCCGCGTCGCGGTTGGTGGCGCGCAGGTAGTCGATGGTCGCCTGGCTGATCGGGAAGAAGCCGCAGGTGGCGCCGTACTCCGGAGCCATGTTGGCGATCGTCGCCTGGTCCTCGAGGGTCAGGTTGGCGATGCCCGAGCCGAAGAACTCGACGAACTTGCCGACCACGCCCTTCTTGCGGAGCATCTGGGTGACGGTCAGCACCAGGTCGGTCGCCGTCGCGCCTTCCGGGAGGGCGCCGGTCAGGCGGAAGCCGATGACTTCCGGGATCAGCATCGGGATGGCCTGGCCGAGCATGGCGGCCTCGGCCTCGATGCCGCCCACGCCCCAGCCCAGGACCGACAGGCCGTTGATCATGGTGGTGTGCGAGTCGGTGCCGACCACGGTGTCCGGATAGGCGACGTCGTGCTCGAGGCCGGCGTCGGACGCGGTCCAGACCGTCTGGGCCAGGTACTCCAGGTTCACCTGGTGGCAGATGCCTGTGCCCGGGGGCACGACGCGGAAGTTGTTGAAGGCCGAGCTGCCCCAGCGCAGGAAGCGGTAACGCTCGATGTTGCGCTCGTACTCGCGATCGACGTTGGCGTCGTAGCTCTTGGCGTTGCCGAAGAAGTCGACCATCACCGAGTGGTCGATGACCAGGTCGACAGGGATCAGCGGGTTGATCTTGGTCGGGTCGGCGCCCAGGCCGTTCATGGCGTCGCGCATGGCGGCCAGGTCGACGACGGCGGGCACGCCGGTGAAGTCCTGCATCAGCACCCGCGCCGGGCGGAAGCTGATTTCGTGCTCGATGGCGCCCTTGTTGTCGAGCCAGGCGGAGACCGCTTTCAGGTCGCCCTCGGTGGTGTCGACGCCGTTCTCGTTGCGCAGCAGATTCTCGAGGAGGATCTTCATCGAGACCGGAAGTCTCGAAATTCCCTTCAGACCGCCTTCCTCTGCGGCGCTGAGGCTGTAGTAGACATAGGACGTCCCGCCGACGGTGAGCGTGCGGCGGGTTTGAAGGCTGTCGATAGACGCCATTTGCGGAGAGTCCCTTCCTGCTTACGGCCGCCCGAAAACCACTTCCGGGATCGCGCGCTCGATCGGGACACACAGCGTCCCGGCCGGCGCGGCGGACGTCCGCGCGCGGGCGCGCGGGGCCGATGGGCGGGTGTCTACTCCGCGTTGGGCCAAACGTCCATGTTGACGTCAGGGGCTTTGCGAGCCTCTCGCAGGTGGCGTCGTGATCACCGGACTCCTCGTCGATGACCTGTCCATCCGGCGTGGCGACCGGCTGTTGTTCGAAGGGCTGACCTTTACGGCGCGCGCCGGCGAGGCGATCGCGCTGGTCGGTCGCAACGGCGCGGGCAAGACCAGTCTCCTGCGCGCCGTCGCGGGCCTGTTGCGGCCGGCGGCCGGGCGGGTGGCCTTCGAGGGCGTCGAGGCCGAGGCGGCGGCCGGATCGCTTCATCTGCTCGGCCATCTCGACGGCCTCAAGGGCGGCCGCACGGCCTGGGAGGAACTGCTGTTCGCGGCGCTGTGGAGCGGCGGAACCGAAGCCTCGGCCCGGCAGGCCGCCGCCACGCTGGAGCTCGATCGCCTGCTCGGGCTGGCGGTGCGCAAGCTGTCGGCGGGCCAGCGCCGGCGCCTGGCGCTCGCCAGACTGCTGGCGGCGCCCCGCGCGCTGTGGCTGCTCGACGAGCCGCTGGCCCCGCTCGACACGGTCTGGCGCGAGCGGATCGGAGAGTTGATGGCGGCGCACGTCGCCTCCGGCGGCATGGTCCTCGCCGCCGTCCACGACCCGCTGCCGCTGCCGGTCCGGACGGTCGAGGTCGGCGCATGAGGCCGCTGGCCATCCTGCTGGGCCGCGAGCTGTCGCTGGCCTGGGGCCGCGGCGGCGGACCCCTGCCGGCGCTGGCCTTCTACGCCGGGGTGACGACCCTGCTGCCGTTCGCCATCGGACCTGATCCCGCGCGGCTGGGCGCCGTGGCGCCGGGCTTCGCATGGCTGGCGCTGGCCCTCGCCTCGCTGCTCTCGCTGGAGCGGCTTTTCGAGCGTGACTACGAGGACGGCACGCTGGACCTGCTGGCGTTGGGTCCGGCGCCTCTGGAGGCGATCTGCGCGATCAAGTGCCTGGCGCAGTGGCTGACGACCGGCCTGCCGCTGGCGGCTGCGGCGCCGGTGGCGGCGATCGCGCTGGGCGCGCCGGTCGCGCTCGCGCCGCTGGTCTTCCTCTGCGCGGCGGCGGGCGGTCTCGCCTTCGCGTTCGTCGGCGGCCTGGGCGCGGCGCTGGCGCTGGGCAGCCGGCGCGGCGGCCTGCTGATCGCCATTGTCGTGCTGCCGCTGTTCGCGCCGCCGGTGATCTTTGGCGGCGGCGCGCTGGGCCAGTTCGCGGCGGGCCTGCCCTGGACAGCGGGCCTGGCGCTGCTGGCGGGCTGGACGGCGGCGGCCGTGGCGTTGAGTCCGCTGGCCATGGCGGCGGCCTGCCGGAACGCGGTCGATTGACAGGTCAGAGGGCCGAATCGTCCAAACATTACAAGGAATTCAGCAAGTCAGAACTGAAACAAACCGGCGGTCTTCGGACAAACGCCGGACACAGAGTTCCCCCAACCTGATGGCGTCAACAGACAAAGGGGAGATCCCATGACTTCTGTGTTTCGCAAATCCGCGCTGCTCGGCGGCGCGATGTCCCTGGCCCTCGCGGCCATCGCTACGGCCGCGCCCGCCGCGCCCGAGGCCAAGGTCGACAAGCGCGTCGTGATCGTGCGCGACGGCGGCGCTCCGCATCCGGGTGGCCCGGGCATGATGCGCTTCCATCATCGCGGCGACCCGGCCAAGCGGGCCGAGCACCTGCGCGACATGCTGCAGCTGACCCCGGCCCAGGAGCCGGCGCTGCAGGCGTTCCTGGACGCCACCAGGCCGCCGGAGATGGCTCATCCCCATCCGGGCAAGGACGGGGGCAAGGACGGCGACAAGCCCGAGCACAAGCGTCTCACCACGCCCGAGCGTCTCGACCGCCAGGCCGAGATGATGGCCAAACACCAGGCCGCCTTCGCCAGGCGCGCGGCCGCGACGCGGGCCTTCTACGCCCAGCTGACGCCCTCGCAGAAGAAGGTTTTCGACGCCCTGCCGATGATGCACGGGCCGATGATGCATGGCCCGGGCATGATGCGGCATCCTGGCGGCCCCGGCGGCGAGCGCCGGGTCAGGATCATCCGCGGCGAAGGCGGGCCGGACGGCAAGGTCACCTGGCAGACCGAGGACGAGATGGACGGCGACGCCATCTTCGTCGGCGAACTGGGCGAGATGGCCGAGTTCGACGTCATGATCGCTCCGCCGCCTCCGCCGCCTCCCCCTCCCCCGGCGCCCCCGGCTCCGCCCGCGCCGCCGCCGCCGCCGCCGTCGTCTCGCTAACGCCGGGCGCCGCCGTCCTCCGGAGAGAGGCCGGCGGCGTTCCCCTTGCGCGCGCGAGCCCCTCGCCGTAAGCCGCCGGTGAGATGTTCGCCTTCCTCGCCAACCCCGACCGGTTCATGGCCTTCGCCCGCTGGGGCACGCCGCTGTTCGGCGTGCTGGCGGCGCTGCTGATGGCCGTGGGCCTGTGGCTGGGCTTCGCCGCGCCGGAGGACTACCAGCAGGGCGACACGGTCCGGATCATGTTCATCCACGTGCCGGCCGCCATCCTGGCCAGCTTCGTCTACCTTTGTCTCGGCGTCGCCAGCCTTCTGTCGTTGATCTTCCGCCATGCGCTGGCCGACGCCGCCGCCCGCGCCGCCGCGCCGCTGGGCGCCGGTTTCACGGGCCTGGCCCTGCTGACCGGCGCGCTGTGGGGCAAGCCGATGTGGGGGACCTGGTGGGTCTGGGACGCCCGCCTGACCTCGGTTCTTGTGCTGCTGCTCTTCTACCTCGGCTACATCGCGCTGCGCTCGGCCATCGACGACGAGACCAAGGCCGGCCGCGCCGCCGCCATCCTGGCGCTGGTCGGGCTGGTGAACCTGCCGGTCGTCAAGTTCTCGGTCGACTGGTGGAACAGCCTGCACCAGGGCTCCTCGACCTTCTTCGCTGACAAGGGCGACGTGCTGCCGCCGGTCTACGCCCTGCCGCTGGCGCTGATGGTGCTGGGCTACATGTCGCTGTTCGGCTCGCTCTGGCTGGCGCGGATCGAGACCGAGGTCCGTCGCCGCCGGGCGACGGTTCTGGCGCTCAAGGCGGCGGGGTCCTGATGCTCGACTTCGACGCCGGCAAACATGCCTTCTACGTCTGGTCGTCCTTCGCGGCGACCGTCGTGGTCCTGGGGTGGATGATCGCGGACACCGTGGTGCGGGCGCGCCGCTGGAAGCGCGAGCTCGACCGGCTGTCCAGCCGCAGGTCCGAGGGCGGGGCCGGCGAATGAAGCGCTTGCTGGCCTTCCTGCCGCTGGCCGCGCTTGTCCTGCTGGCGGTGCTGTTCGTCGGCTACAGCCTAAAGCGCAATCCGCAGGTCCAGCCGCAGGCGATGGTCGGAAAGCCGATGCCCGCGCTGACCCTGCCGGCGCTCGACAGCGGCCGGCCGGTCGCTCTGGCGGACGCGGCGCGCGGTCCGGTGCTGGTCAACTTCTTCGCCTCCTGGTGCGCGCCCTGCGAGATCGAGCATCCGGTGCTGATGAAGCTGAAGGCCGAGGGCGCGCCGATCGTCGGCGTCGCCTACAAGGATGCGCCGGAGAACAGCCAGGCCTTCCTGACCCGGCTGGGCGATCCCTTCCGCGAGCGGCTGGTCGATCGCGACGGCCGCGCCGGACTGGAGTTCGGCGTCACCGGCGTGCCGGAGACCTATCTGATCAGCTCCGACGGCGCCATCCTGGCCAAGCACAGCGGACCCCTGACCATCGAGGACGCCCGCGCCCTGCTCGCCAAGGCGCGCTGACCGTCGCGTTAACTCCCACTTCACGGGAGCGATCATAGTTTCTGGGGCGTTAACCATGTTTGGGATTCGCCCGTGACCGCCGTTCGCCCTCCTGTCTGGCCGACCGTCCAGCCGCCCGCCTCCGGCGGTCCGGCTTCCGGGCGTGTCTCGGCGCGAGGGGCGTTCTTCGAGCAGGCGCTGGGCCGCGCCGCTCCCGAGACCCGGCAGGCGACCCAGGCGGCTCGCCCGGCCGTCGCTCGTCCGGACACCCTGCCCCAGCCCCATGCCGAACGCGTGCGGACGACCTTCACGCCGTCGTCGGAGCCGCCGCAGAAGATCCTGCGCCCGGGCTCGCTGCTGGATATCAAGGTCTAGCCCTCAATCCGCTCATATCGGCAGACGCCGGGACGAGCGGAGCTGGATTACTCCGCCGCCGCCGCTTCGGCCGCGCCGTCCGCCTTCGCGGCCTTCTTCTTTTTCTTCTTCTCGCCCTTCGGCGGCTTGTCGGCCTTGGCCTTCCTGACCGGGACGACGCCGGTAGCGAGGGCGTCGAGCGTCTCGAGGAACGCCTTGCGTTTGCCCTTGGGCAGCAACGCCAGCAGGCGACCGTCGGCGGCAGCGGCCTTCGGCCCGGTTTCCTCCAGCGCCACCCGGCCGGCGTCGGTCAGGCGCACGGCGTTGGCGCGGGCGTCGAGGTTGGAGCGTTCGCGGGCCAGCAGGCCCTTGTCGATCATGCGGGCGACCATGTCGGCCAGGGTCGAGCGGTCGACTCCGGTGGCGGCGACGAGGTCGGCCTGGGCCGCGCCCTCGCGGGCGGCGACGGCGGCGAGCACCGCGTGCTGGCGCTGGGTGACCGCGCCCTGGCCGGCTTCCTCGGCATAGAAATCCAGCGCCCGCTGCGCGGCGCGATGGAGCAGGTGTCCCACGGAAGCGGGCGCCGCCGCGCGCTTCGCCGACTTGTCCTTGGCCATGGCAGATCCCTCCCGCTGAGCGGTGCGGACACTAGCCACCCTACACGACGGTTTGACGACGGACGATCCAGTCCGTCAGACGCCGGGGTCCGGCGGTTCGGGCGCCGCCACCGGCTCTTCCGGCTGCTGAAGGTTCTTCATCATGAAGGGCACCTGCGTCAGCGAGAAGACAATGGCCAACGGCAGCACAGCGATCCGGAAGCCGACCCAGACCTCGTCGGTCTGGGTGCGCCAGACTGCCTCGTTGGCCAGGGCGATGGCGACGAAGTAGAGGCCGTATCGGATGGTCAGCGTGCGCCAGGCGGCGTCGGCCATCTTCAGGCTGTCGCCGAGCAGCAGCTTCAGCGGGTTCTTGCCGAAGGCGACGCCCCCCAGCAGGGCGGCGGCGAACGCTGCGTTCTGGAAGCTGAGCTTCATCTTCACGAAGCTCGGATCGTCGAAGATCAGGGTCAGCCCGCCGAACACCAGCGCGAAGACGCCGGCGATCAGCGGCAGCGGCGCGATCCGCCGCTCGACCAGATAGCCGACCATCAGCGCCAGCGCCGAGGCCGCGACCAGCACGCCGGTGGCCAGCAGCATGTCGCGGCCGAAGCCGAAGAAGGTGATCGCGAAGGCGATCGGCGCGCCGTAGTCGACGGCGGTCCGCACCCAGCGCGTGTTCGATCGGGCCGTCATGCTCAGGTCTCCAGTCCGACCAGCGAGCGCGAGAAGGCGCGCGCGTCGAAGGGTTGCAGGTCGTCGATCCCCTCGCCGACGCCGATCAGCTTGATCGGCGAGTCGGAGGCCTGGGCGACGGGAACCAGCACCCCGCCGCGCGCGGTGCCGTCCAGCTTGGTCATCACGATGCCCGAGACGCCGACCTGGTTGCCGAAGATCTTCTCCTGGGCCAGTGCATTACGTCCCACGGTGGCGTCGAGCACCAGCAGGGTCTCGTGCGGCGCGTCCGGGTCGACCTTCTTGATCACCCGGATGACCTTCAGGAGCTCGTTCATCAGGTCCTGCTTGTTCTGCAGCCGCCCGGCGGTGTCGATCAGCACGACGTCGTAGCGCTCGGCCCTCGCCCGCTCGACGGCCTCGAAGGCCAGGGCGGCGCTGTCGGCGCCGATGCCCTTGCTCATGAAGTCGGCCCCGGCCCGCTCGGCCCAGACCTTCAGCTGCTCGACGGCGGCGGCGCGGAAGGTGTCGCCGGCGGCGATCAGGACCCGTGCGCCCCGCGCCGTCAGGTCCGAGGCGATCTTGCCCAGCGTCGTGGTCTTGCCCGAGCCGTTCACCCCGACGAACAGCACGACGTAGGGACGGGGGCCGGAGAGCGGATCGAAGACGCCTTCCCGGGTGACCAGTTCGGCGGCCACGGCGTCGGCCAGGGCTTCCTTGATCTCGTCCTCGGTCGAGGATTTGCCGAACCGCGCCTCGCCGAACGCCCTGGCGATCTTGGCCGCCGCGTGCGGCCCAAGATCGGCCTCGATCAGCATCTCTTCCAGCTGGTCGAGCTGGTCCTGGTCGAGCGGCTTCTTCACCAGCACGCTGGTGACCTGCTCGGTCATTTCGCGGGTCGTCCGCGAAAGCCCGGAGGTCAGCCGCTTGAACCAGCCTTGTTTCTGTTCAGCCATGAGGGGCTTCTAGCGGGCGCGGGCGGCGACGTCACGCGGAGAGGATCGGGGACAGTTCATGGTGTCCCAAGGGACATCTTAAACTGTCCCCTACGCTTCCGGCCTCGGCTACAACGACCTCCAATGACCGCCCTCGAGACCGCCTACGTCGTGTTCGACTACGCCGCCGTCGCCGTGTTCGCGGCCACGGGCGCGCTGGCGGCCGCGCGGGAGCGGCACGACATCGTCACCTTCGCCTTCTTCGCGGCGATCACCGGCGTCGGCGGCGGAACGCTGCGGGATCTGCTGCTCGACGCCCCGGTGATCTGGATCGCCAACCCCGGCTACCTGATCGCCTGCCTGGCCGCCGCCGTCGGGGTCTGGCTGGTCGGCGAGCGGACCTGGCGGATGGGGGCGCTGCTCTGGCTCGACGCGGTCGGCATGGCCGCCTACGCCGTGGTCGGCGCGGCCAAGGCGCTGGGCCTCGGCGTCCATCCGATTCCGGCGACGGTGATGGGCGTGCTGACCGCCTGCTTCGGGGGCGTCATTCGCGACGTGCTGGCCGGGGAGCCATCGGTGCTGCTGCGACGGGAAATCTATGTCACCGCCGCACTGCTGGCGGCCGCCGTCTTCGTGCTGCTGGCCGGCCTGGGCGTTGACCGTCTGGCCGCCGGCGCCGCCGGCTTCGTCGCCGGCCTTGCGCTGCGCGGCGCCGCCTTGCGCTGGGGCTGGAGCCTGCCGGCGTTCGGGAGGAAAAGCCCCTCCTAGCTCGCGTCATGGCCCGACTTGTTCGGGCCACCCATGAACACGGGAGATGCCGTGCGTCCCTCGACACGCCGCGGAGTTTATCCTCGGGCGCGCTTCGCGCGACCCGGAGGCGGCTGCTCAGGATGACTGGTGAGATAGCTATGCCCTCGTAGTCTTGGTGAGCAGCGCCGAAGGCGCTTGTCGAACCACGCAACGAACCTTCCGAAGCATCACGCATGGGTGGCCCGAACAGGTCGGGCCATGACGGTTCAAAGTTTAGACGGCCACACCGCTTCCTTCGCCGCCACGACGAGCAGCGTCGTCCAGCCGATCACATAGCCCAGCGTCATCACGCCCGCGTAGGCAGCCGGGTCGATGGCGCCGGCCGCGAAGCCGATCACCGGCGCGATCATGGCGCCCCCGACGATCCAGCGCCTGGGCGTCGCCAGGACGCAGGCGCCCGCCACCAGCAGGCCGTGGACCGCCAGCAGTCCGAACTTGATCCAGGCCGCCGTCGAGGCGCGCCGGGTCATGGCGTCGGTCGCCTTGTCGAGGTCGGCGGTGATGGCCAGCAGCTCCAGCGTTTCGACATAGTCGGCGGCGAGGGCGCCGATCGAGGCCAGGATCGCCATCAGGACCAGCGGCGTTCGCCGGCCGCGGGCCGCGAAGATCGCCCCGAACACACCGAACAGCGTGTAGGCGGGAATGTAGGCCCTGACGTCGAGCGTGTTGGCCGCGTCCATGGCGGTGACCAGCGTGGCCCGGCAATTCTCGGGCTGGAACAGCCGTAACGCCTCGCTGACCGTCCGCGCGAATTCGAAGGCGATCACCTGAGGCCCGCCGCAGCCCACCGCCTGCGCCGCGGTGACCTCAGGCAGGATCCGGAAGCCGACCGTCACGGCCAGGGTCGCGACGCCCGCCGCGGCGGTCAGGATCGCCCAGCGTCTGATGTTGCCTGTCATCGCCGCCTCCCAACGCCGAAGAACGGGATCAGCCTAGACCCGCAGAGGCCGACGACCAAACGTTCCTCTCCCCCTGGGAGAGGGGGACCACCCGAAGGGTGGTGGAGCGGGCCCGGGCGGTGGGTGAAAGTCTTCCGCAGTCCGGGATCAGGCCGTCGCGTCAGGCCCTCTCCACCATGCCTCCGGCATGGTCCCTCTCCCCTGAAGAGGAGGAACCGGGAATCACGTGTCGTGGTCTGGATGCTGGTTCGACCGGATGGTCTCGTAGAACCCCGCCGGCGGATGGATTTCCTCCAGCCCCGGGATGTCGTCCGTCCAGCGCATGCGCGCGCTACGTTCGAGCTGCACCGTCGGCGCGGCCAGCGACGGATCGTCCAGCGAGCCGATCGAGACGTCGATCCAGTCACCGGCGTACTCGAAGGTCAGGGGCGAGCCGCAATCGCCGCAGAAGCCACGCTGGATCTTGTTGGAGCTGGCGAACCGCTTGCGGTCGCCCCGCGTCCAGGTCAGTTCCGCCTTGCGCGCCGAGACCAGAGGTCCGAACGGCCCGCCGAACGCCTTCTGGCACATGCGGCAATGGCAGATGGAGGCGCGGCCCAACTGGCCCTCGATCCGGTAGCGCACCGCGCCGCACTGGCAGCCGCCGGTGATCGTCACCCGACGACCTCGCCGACCACCTTGTCGCCGGACACGCCGGTGATCCGCATCTTCGCGATCTCGCCCTGCGGCGCGTCGCCAGAGAAGGCGATCTCGGTGAAGTCGTCAGCGCGGGCGATACCGTCGCGCTCGACCAGACCGTTCAGCGTGCGCCCGACCTGACGCTGCAGGTGCCGCTGCAGGGCCGCTTCACCGGCCTCGCGCAGGCGGCGGGCGCGATCCTTGATCACCGGCCCCTTCACGGGCGGCATCCTGGCCGCCGGCGTGCCGGGCCGGGCGCTGTAGGGGAAGACGTGCAGGAAGCTGAGGCCGGCCTCCTCGACCAGCTTCAGCGTGTTCTCGAAGGCCGCGTCGCTTTCGGTCGGGAAGCCCGCGATCAGGTCAGCGCCGAAGGCGGTGTCCGGCCGCACGGCCCGGACGTCGGCGACCAGCTTCAGCGCGTCGGCCCGCAGGTGGCGGCGCTTCATGCGCTTCAGGATCAGGTCGTCCCCGGCCTGCAGCGACAGGTGCAGGTACGGCATCAGCCGCGGCTCGGTGGCCAGGCAGCGCATCAGGTCCGGGTCGATCTCGGCCGCGTCGATCGACGACAGCCGCAGGCGCGGCAGCTCTGGGACCAGCTTCAGGATCCGCGCCACCAGCTGGCCCAGCGTCGGCTGGCCCGGCAGGTCGGCGCCCCAGCTGGTGATGTCGACGCCGGTCAGCACCACCTCGCGGTAGCCTTCGGCGGTCAGGCGGCGCACCTGCTCGACGACCTCGCCGGCGGCGGCGCTGCGGCTGTTCCCACGGCCGTAGGGGATGATGCAGAAGGTGCAGCGGTGGTCGCAGCCGTTCTGGACCTCGACATAGGCCCGCGCACGGTCCTTGAGCCCGTCGACCAGATGCCCGGCCGTCTCACGCACCGACATGATGTCGTTGACCCGAACCCGGGCCGAGGTGTCCGCCAGCGCGCCCGGCGCCGCCTTTTCGGCATTGCCCAGCACCAGGTCGACCTCGGGCATGGCGGCGAAGGCCTGCGGATCGATCTGCGCCGCGCAGCCGGTGACGATCAGCCGGGCGCCCGGCCGCTCGCGCCGCGCCTTGCGGATCGCCTGCCGCGCCTGCCGCACGGCCTCGCCCGTCACAGCGCAGGTGTTGAACACGACGGCGTCCTGCAGCCCGTCCGCCTCGGCCCGCGCCCGTATGGCCTCGCTCTCATAGGCGTTCAGCCGGCACCCGAAGGTGACGACCTGCACGTCCTCGAGCTCGGCGGGGATGGAGAGGGTCTTGGCCATGTCGCAAACGAAGTCGGGCGGCCGCTCGGCCGCCCTTGGGGAGAGGCATATAGCATGCCGGGCCGCCTCCCCCAAACCCGCCAATCCCGTCCGATTGGGCGAGCGGGCCGCGGGACAGGTTCCATCAGGCGACCACCGGGACGCCGGCGCGCCAGCTCCGGCTGAGCAGCTTGCCGCCGAGCCAGTAGCTGAGTTCGGCCGGACGCTCGATGTCCCAGCAGGCGATGTCGGCGAGCTTGCCGGCCTCCAGCGTGCCGGTCTCGGCGCCGAGACCCAGCGCCCTGGCGGCGTTGCGGGTCACGCCGGCCAGCGTCTCCTCGGGCGTCAGGCGGAACTGCGCGCACGCCAGCATCATCGCCGCGCGCAGCGACAGCAGCGGGGATGTGCCGGGGTTGCAGTCGCTGGCCACCGCCATGTCGACCCCCGCCGCTCGCAGCCCTGCGACCGGCGGCTTCCGGGTCTCGGCCAGCGCCACGAAGGCGCCCGGCAGCAGGACGGCGACCGTCCCGGCCTTGGCCATCGCCTCGACGCCGGCCTGGGACGTGAACTCCAGATGGTCGGCCGACAGCGCGCCATGCGAGGCCGCAAGCGCCGCCCCGCCGCCGTCGCTCAGCTGGTCGGCGTGCAGCCGCACCGGAAGTCCGAGGCTCCTGGCCTTGTCGAACAGCCGCGAGACCTCTGCCGGGGTGAAGGCGATCCCTTCGAGATAGGCGTCGACGATGTCGACCAGACCCTGGGCCTTCGCGGCCGGCAGCGCCTGGTCGACGATCATGTCGATCCACGCCTCGCGCGGCTGATCCTTCGGCGCGGCGTGCAGGCCGAGGAAGCTGGTCACCACCCGGGCGTCGCCGTCGAGATAGCGGGCGACGCGCAGCATCTTCAGCTCGGTCTCCAGGTCCAGGCCGTAGCCCGACTTGATCTCGATGGTGGTGACGCCCTCGGCGACGAAGTTCTCCAGCCGCCGGCGGCCGCGGCGGATCAGCTCGGCCTCGGACGCCTCGCGGGTCGCCGCGACCGAGGAGCGGATGCCGCCTCCGGCCAGCGCGATCTCCTCGTAGGTTGCCCCGCCCAGCCGCGCCTCGAACTCGCCGATGCGGTCGCCGCCGAAGACGAGATGCGTGTGGCAGTCGATCAGCCCGGGCGTCACCCACCGGCCGCCCAGCCGGGTCACCGCCGCCGGCCGGAAGCCGGGATCCGCGGCGCGCGGGCCGATCCAGACGATGCGACCTGCGGCCACGGCGATCATCGCATCCTCGATCGCGCCATAGGGCGTTCCGCCCGGGACCATGGTCGCCGCGCGGCAGTCGGTGAGGAGGAGGTCGACCTGCTGCATCGGTCCTGTCTTGCCACCCGTCGGCCATCGTGGATAGAGTGCCGCTGTCTAGACAGGATTAGACAAGTGGCCAACACCCTTCATCTCGACCAGGCGCGGCTGCCCGACGGCTGGGCGCGCGACGTGCGGCTGACTGTGGCCGACGGCGTCATCACCGGGGTCGAGACCGGCGTCGCCGTCGACGGCGCGCAGCGCCTGAAGGGCGCGGTCGTCCCCGCGATCACCAACCTGCACAGCCACGCCTTCCAGCGCGCCATGGCGGGCCTGGCCGAGCGGGCGAGGGCGGGCGTCGAGGACTTCTGGGCCTGGCGCGAAGCCATGTACCGCTTCCTGGACCGGATCACGCCGCCGCAGATGGAGGCTATCGCGGCCATGCTCTACGCCGAGCTGGCGGAGGGCGGGTACGGCGGCATCGTCGAGTTCCACTACCTGCACAACGACCCGGACGGCGCCGCCTACGCCGATCCGGCCGAGACCGCCCACGCCCACCGCCGCGCGGCCGAGGCGGCCGGGTTCGGCCTAACGCTGGCGCCTGTGCTCTACAGCCATTCCAGCTTCGGCGGCCTGCCGCCCAAACATGGCCAGCGGCGGTTCATCAAGACGACGGAACAGTTCCTGCGGCTGCTGGACCTGTCCGGCGCCGAGGCGATGGCCTTCCACAGCCTGCGCGCGGTGACGCCCGAACAGATCCGGGACGCCCTTGCCGCCGTCGACCCGTTCATGCCGATCCATATCCATGCCGCCGAACAGACCGGCGAGGTCGACGACTGCGTGGCCTGGTCGGGCGCGCGCCCGGTCGAATGGCTGCTGGACAACGCGCCGGTGTCGGAGCGCTGGACGCTGGTCCACGCCACCCACATGACCGACGCCGAAGCCTCCGGACTGGCGCGCGCGGGCGCGACTGTGGCGCTCTGTCCATCGACGGAGGGCAACCTCGGCGACGGCTTCTTCAACGCCGACGCCTTCCTGGGCGCGGGCGGCCGGTTCGGCATCGGCTCGGACAGCCACGTCACCACCAACGCCGCCGAGGAACTGCGCTGGTTCGAGTACGGCCGCCGTCTGCAGCTGCGCAAACGCACCCTCAGCGGCGGGACGGGCGAGCATGTCGGGGCCGGCCTGTGGCTCTCCTCCGCGCGCAACGGCTCGGCGCCGACGGGTCGAAAAGCCGGCGAGATCGCCGTCGGCGCGCGCTGCGACCTGGTGGTTCTGGATACGGACCATCCGGTGCTGGCCGGTCGCGAGGGCGACCTGATCCTCGACAGCCTCGTGTTCTCCGGCTCCGGCGCGATCCGCGAGGTCTGGTCGGCGGGCAAACGCATCGTCGAGGGCGGCCGCCACATCCATCGCGACACGATCGCCGCCGCCTACCGCAAGGCCGTGGCCGAGCTGACCGCATGACCGCCGCCCGGGCCGCCCGCTACCAGTCCGTGAAGCGCCACGTGCTGGGCGCCATCCGCACCGGTCGCTGGCGGGCCGGCGACCGCATCGCCTCGGAGCACGAGCTGGTCCGCGAGCTGGGCGTCGCCCGCATGACCGTCCGCCGGGCGCTGGACGAGCTGACCCGCGAGGGCCTGATCGTTCGTCGCGCCGGGGTCGGCGCCTTCGTCGCCGGCGAGCCGCTGGCCGAGAGCCACCCCCTCGAAATCCGCGACATCGCCGAGGAGGTCGCTGCCCGCGGCCATGTCTGGCGCGCCGAGGTCCTGGCGCTGGAGGCCGTCGGCGCCGACGCGGATCTCGCGCGCTGGTTCGCCGTCCAGGCCGGCGCCAAGCTCTATCGCTCCGAGATCGTCCATTTCGAGGGCGAGGCGCCGATCCAGCTGGAGCGGCGCTGGGTCTCGCCGGACATCTTCCCCGACTACCTGGCGCAGGACTTCACGGCCGGCACCCCTGCCGCCCACCTGCTCGCCGCCGCGCCGATCGAGGCCGGCGAGCAGATCGTCCGCGCCGAGGCCGCCGATGCGCGCACCGCCGCCCTGCTGCGCCTCGCCGAATCGGCGCCGGTCCTGACCGTCGCCCGTCGCACCTGGAGCCGGGGGCAGGTCGCCTCCGCCGCCCGCCTGATCCACCCCGGCCACGCCTTCCAGCTGGCCGGCCGTTTCGGAGACACCGCCTGATGGCCAGCAACAGCCGCATCGTCCGCGCCTCGCGCGGAACCGAACGCACAGCCAAGTCCTGGCTGACGGAAGCCGCCGTCCGCATGTTGATGAACAACCTCGACCCCGAGGTCGCCGAGCGTCCCGAAGACCTCGTCGTCTACGGCGGCATCGGCAAGGCGGCGCGCGACTGGGACAGCTTCGACCGTATCGTCGCCACCCTGCGGCGGCTGGAAGACGACGAGACCCTGCTGGTCCAGTCCGGCAAGCCGGTCGGCGTGTTCCGCACCCATGCCGACGCGCCGCGTGTGCTGATCGCCAACTCGAACCTGGTCCCGAAGTGGGCGACCTGGGAGCACTTCCACGAGCTCGATCGGAAGGGTCTGGCCATGTATGGCCAGATGACCGCCGGCAGCTGGATCTACATCGGCACCCAGGGGATCGTTCAGGGCACCTATGAGACCTTCGCCGAGGCCGGGCGCCAGCACTACGGCGGCGACCTGACCGGCAAGTGGATCCTGACCGGGGGCCTGGGCGGCATGGGCGGCGCCCAGCCGCTGGCCGCGACCATGGCCGGCGCCTCGATGCTGGCCGTCGAATGCCAGCGCCGCTGCATCGAGCGCCGACTGGAGACCCGCTACCTCGACGAGACGACCGACGACCTCGACGACGCCCTGGCGCGGATCGAGCGGGCGAAGGCCGAGGGCCGCGCCGTTTCGGTCGGCCTGCTCGGCAACGCCGCCGACGTGTTCCCAGAACTGGTCCGTCGCGGCGTGCGTCCAGACATCGTCACCGACCAGACCAGCGCCCATGACACGGTCAACGGCTACCTGCCCAAGGGCTGGACGGTCGAGCAGTGGGAAAAGGCCCGCATCAGTGATCCCGCGTCCGTCGACCGCGCGGCCCGCGCGTCGATCGTCGAGCATGTGCAGGCGATGCTCGACTTCCAGGCCATGGGCGTGCCGACCGTCGACTACGGCAACAACATCCGCCAGGTGGCCAGGGACGAGGGGCTGGAGAACGCCTTCGACTTCCCGGGCTTCGTACCGGCCTACATCCGGCCGCTGTTCTGCCGGGGCGTGGGCCCGTTCCGCTGGGCGGCCCTGTCAGGGGATCCGGAAGACATCTACCGCACGGACGAGGCGATGAAGCGCCTGTTCCCGGACAACACGCACCTGCACCGCTGGCTGAACATGGCCAGGGAGCGGATCGCCTTCCAGGGCCTGCCGGCCCGCATCTGCTGGATCGGCCTGGGCGATCGCCATCGGGCCGGCCTGATGTTCAACGACATGGTCGCCAGCGGCGAGCTGAAGGCGCCGGTCGTGATCGGCCGCGATCACCTCGACAGCGGCTCCGTCGCCAGCCCCAACCGCGAGACCGAGGCCATGCAGGACGGCTCGGACGCCGTCAGCGACTGGCCGCTGCTGAACGCTCTCCTGAACGCCGCCGGCGGCGCCACCTGGGTGTCGCTGCACCACGGTGGCGGGGTCGGCATGGGCTACAGCCAGCACTCGGGCGTTGTCATCGTCGCCGACGGCACGCCGGAGGCCGCCAAGCGTCTGGAACGCGTGCTGTGGAACGACCCGGGCACCGGCGTCATGCGCCACGCCGACGCCGGCTACGACATCGCCGTCGACTGCGCCCGCGAGCAGGGCCTCGACCTGCCCTCACTCGGAGACCGATGATGTACGCGGTCACCATCGGCGGCCCTCTCATCGGGCTGGACGACATCAGCGCGGCGCTCGCCGGACCGGTGAAGGCGACCCTTTCGGCGGAAGCGTCGCGGGCCGTGGCCGCCTCGCGCGCGACCATCGACGACATCCTGAAGGCCGGGAAAACCGTCTACGGCGTCAACACCGGCTTCGGCCTGCTCGCCAGGCAGTCGATCGGCCCCGACCAGCTGGCCGAACTTCAACGGAACCTGATCCTGTCGCACTGCTGCGGGGTCGGCGGGCCGCTGCCGGACGACGTGGTGCGGCTGATCCTGCTCCTGAAGGCGGCGGGCCTGTCGCGCGGCCTGTCCGGCGTGCGGCCGCAGCTGATCGAGATGATGTTGCGGCTGCTGGAGACCGACATCCTGCCGGTGATCCCGTCAAAGGGCTCCGTCGGCGCCTCCGGTGATCTCGCTCCGCTGGCGCACCTGGCGTCGACCCTGCTGGGCGTCGGCGAGTTACGGGTAGACGGCAAGGCTGTCCCGGCGCTCGAAGGCCTGAAGGCCGCCGGTCTCGAGCCTATCGAACTGCGCGCCAAGGAAGGTCTGGCGCTCATCAACGGCACCCAGGCCTCGACCGCCCTGGCGCTGAAGGGCCTGATCCTGACGCGCCGCATCTTCGAGGCGGCTCTAGTCGCGGGCGCGCTCAGCACCGACGCCATGCTGGGCAGCGACACGCCGTTCGACCCGCGCATCCACGCCGCGCGCGGCCAGCCGGGCCAGATCGCCGTCGCGGCTGCTCTGCGCGAAATGCTCGACGGCAGCCAGATCCGACACAGCCACGACGACTGCGACCGGGTGCAGGATCCCTACAGCCTGCGCTGCCAGCCGCAGGTGATGGGCGCCGCGCTCGACCTGATCGACAACGTCCAGCGGACCCTGCTGATCGAGGCCGCCGCCGTGACCGACAACCCGCTGGTCTTCGCCGAGACCGGCGAGGCGCTGTCGGGCGGCAACTTCCACGCCGAGCCGGTGGCCTTCGCGGCCGACACGCTGGCGCTGGCGCTGGCCGAGATCGGCGCGCTGAGCGAGCGGCGCACGGCGCTGATGGTCGACCCGACCATGAGCAGCCTGCCGGCCTTCCTGGTGGCCGAGCCGGGGGTCAACTCGGGCTTCATGATCGCCCAGGTGACCGCCGCCGCGCTGGCGTCGGAGAACAAGAGCCTCAGCCACCCGTCCAGCACCGACAGCCTGCCGACGAGCGCCAACCAGGAGGATCACGTCTCGATGGCCACCTACGCGGCGCGGCGGCTGACCCAGATGGCCGAGAACAGCGCCGCCATCGTCGCGATCGAGTTGCTGGCGGCGGCGCAGGGCATCGAGTTCCGGCGGCCCCTGCGCTCGTCGCCGCCGCTGGAGAAGGCCCATGCGCTGGTCCGCTCGGCCGCCGCGGCCTACGATCGCGACCGCTACTTCGCGCCGGACATCGCCGCCGTCACGGCGCTGGTGCTGGACGGAAGGTTTGCGCTGTGAGGCTCTGCGTGGTTCGACACGCGGCTCCGCCGCTGCTCACCATGACGTATTCAGAGCACGTCATCCTGAGCAGGTCGCGCAGCGACCGTGTCGAAGGACGCACAGCATGACCGACGTCATCGTCACCCGAGGCTCCAGCCCGCTGGTCGTCAGCTTCCCGCACGTCGGAACCGACATCCCGGACGGCGTCGCCGCGCGGATGTCGCCGGCGGCCCTGCGTCTCGAGGACACCGATTTCGAGCAGCCGGCCCTCTATGACTTCGTCGCCGAGATGGAGGCCTCGACCGTGCAGGCGCGCTGGTCGCGGCTGGTCATCGACGTCAACCGCCCGCCGGACAACAAGCCGCTCTACCCCGGCCAGTGGGGCGCCGGCCTGGTTCCGAACGAGACCTTCCTTGGCGAGCCCGTGTATCAGGGCGCTCTGCCCGACGAGGCGGAGATCGCCGCCCGTCGCGACCGCTACTGGAAGCCCTACCACGACGCCCTGCGCGCCGCCGTTGATGCGGCGGTCGAGGCGCACGGCTTCGCGCTGCTTTGGGACGCCCATTCGATCAGCCCGGTCGTGCCCAGACTGTTCGAGGGGACGCTGCCGGACCTGAACATGGGCACGGCCGACGGCGCGGCCTGCGGCGAGGAGGCCCGCGCGGCGGCGTTCGGCGTCTGCCGGGCCAGCGGCTTCAACGCCGTGCTCGATGGCCGCTTCAAGGGCGGGTTCATCACCCGGAACTACGGCGCGCCGGCGAAGGGCGTCCACGCCATCCAGATGGAGCTGGCCAAGACCACCCACCTCGACGAGGCGACCCGGAGGATCGACCCCGCCAGGGCCGCGCGCCTGCGCCCGGTGCTGGAGAGCGCCATGGAAGCGGCGCTCGACGCGCTGGGCGACCTGCTGGACGACTAGAGCTTGGCCAGGTTGCTCCGGGTCCGCGCCCACAGCAGGTAGACGACCAGCCCGCCGAGGTTCCAGTAGAGGAACCAGAGCTTGGTCTTGTCCGGCAGGTTCCAGAACAGGTAGGCGCAACCGATGATCGCCAGCGGCGCGACCACCTGCCAGAGCGGCGTCTTGAACTTGCGCGGGCGGGCCGGCTGCTGGATGCGCAGCACGATCACCGACAGGGCCACCGCCACGAAGGCCGCCAGGGTGCCGGCGTTGGCCAGTTCGGCGATCTCCTTCAGCGTCAGGAAGCCGCCGAGGATGGCCGAGATGACGGCGGTGAACATGGTGACCAGCACAGGGGTGCCGGTCTTGCTGTTCACCCGGGCCAGCACGCCGGGCAACAGGCCGTCGCGGGCCATGGCGTAGAACACCCGGCTCTGGCCGAACATGAAGACCATGATCACGGTCGGCAGCGCGACGACGGCGGCGCCGGCGATCACCATCGCGGCGAAGTCCTGGTTCAGCGACTTCAGCACGAAGGCCAGCGGCTCGGTGCTCTTGCTGAACTCGGCCGGGGCCGAGGCGCCGATCGCGGCGGCCGCGACCACCATGTAGATCAGCGTGCAGAGCAGCATCGAACCGACGATGCCGATGGTCAGATCGCGCTCCGGCTTCTTCGCCTCCTCCGCCGCCGTCGAGATGGCGTCGAAGCCGTAGAAGGCGAAGAAGATCAGCGACGCCGCCGGCAGGATGCCAAGCTTGGCGCCGTCCGCGCCGACCGAGGCCCAGCCATGCGGCGAGAAGGGTTCGAAGTGCGAGGCGTCGAAGGCCGGAAGCGCGAGGGCGACGAAGATGGCCAACGCCACGATCTTCACGATCACCAGCACAAAGTTGACGGTCGCGCTCTCGCGGGTGCCGAGGCTCAACAGTCCGCCCACGGCGAGGGAGATGACGACCGCCGGCAGGTTCACGATCCCGCCCGGGACGTGGGGGCCGTTCAGCAGCGCGGTCGGGAAGTTGGGGAACCACCCCTGGACCAGGCCTCCGGCGTAGCCGGCCCAGCCGACCGCCACGGCCGCGCAAACCAGGGTGTACTCGAGGATCAGGCTCCAGCCGACGATCCAGGCGACCGTCTCGCCCATCACCGCGTAGCTGTAGGTGTAGGCGCTGCCCGCCCGGGGCATCAGGGTCGCCATCTCGGCGTAGCAGAGGGCGGCGGCGGCGCAGACCGCTCCGGCGATCGCGAACGACAGCATCACGGCCGGACCAGCCATGCCGGCGCCGGTTCCCGTCAGCGTGTAGATGCCCGTGCCGACGATGGCGCCGACGCCGAGAGCGACCAGATGCGGCCATCCCAGCGTCGCCTTCAGCTTGTGACCACCTTCGACATGGCTGTCGATGGCGATGCGGCGCGTCAGGAAGCTCATGGGTCCCTCCCCCGGGGTCACTCTCGGGCCGGACCATGGACCGCTCCGGACGGTTTCGCCAAGCCCCCGCTTGCGGACCGCGAGCGGCTGGGCCAGCGTGCCGCCCGATCCGTGGGGAGAGTATCAATGATCAATCGTACCGCCGCCGTCCTGTTGATGGCCGCCAGCGTCCTGGCCCTGGGCTCCGCCTCGATGGCGCGCGAGACCGCGCCGCCGGCCGCCGCCCTGACGCCCCCGCCCGGAGCTTCGAAAGACCAGGCGATGCTGGCAACCCTGATGGCTGACTACGAGGCCTGGCGGCTGTCCGAGGACCCGCTGTCGGCGGGCGCCAACGGCGACGCCGCCGCGCTGAGCAAGCTGCCGGACGTCACCCTGGCCGCCGACGCCAAGCGCAAGGTCGCGCTTGAAGCATTCGCCGGACGGATCGCCGCCATCGACGCGGCCGGGCTCAACGAGGACGGCAAGCTGAACCACGCCTTCCTGAAGCGCGTCGTGGGCGACCAGCTGCAGGCCATCCGCTTCGACACGGGCCGGCTGGCCTTCTCCAGCGACGACTCCTGGGACGGCTACATCGCCTACATGGCCCAGGTCGCGCCGATGACTTCCAAGGCCGACGCCGAGGCCTGGATGGCGCGCGTCGAGCAGCTGCCGACCTACTACGCCAACAACACCGAGAACGCCCGGCGCGGCGTGAAGACCGGCTTCACCCAGCCCAGACCGATCGCGCTGATCGTGCTGGACCAGGCCCGCAAGGCCGCCGCCTCGCCGGTCGAGGCCGACCCGTCGATCGCCGCCTTCGATCGTCTGCCCAACACCGTCCCGGCCGCCGACAAGGCCGCCTTCAAGGCGCGGGCGACCAAGCTGGTGAAGGACGGCCTGCGCCCGGCGCAGCAGCGCTTCGTGACCTTCCTGGAAAAGGAATATCTGCCCGCCGCCCGGCCGGGGCTCGGCGCGGCCACCCTGCCGGATGGCAAGGAATACTACGCCTGGCTGGCGCGCCGCTACACGACCACCAGCCTGACGCCGGACGAGATCCATGAGATCGGCCTGAAGGAAGTCGCCCGCATCCGGGCCGAGATGGACGGCATCCGCGCCCAGACCGGTTTCACCGGCAGCCACGCCGAATTCCTCGCCTACCTGCGCAAGGACCCGAAGTTCTACGCCCAGACGCCGGAGGATCTGCTGGAGAAGGCCAGCGAGATCTCCAAGCGGATCGACGACCAGCTGCCGCGCTTCTTCGGCACCCTGCCCCGCCTGCCCTACGGCGTGCGGCCCGTGCCGGCCGAGATCGCCGAGAACTACACGACCGGCCGCTACTTCCCGGGCAGTCCCCGTCTCGGCATAGCCGGCGGCTACATGGTCAACACCTCGCGCCTCGACCAGCGCGGCCTCTACGAACTGCCGGCGCTGAGCCTGCATGAGGCGGTGCCGGGGCACCATCTGCAGATCGCCCTGTCGCAGGAGCTGGAGGACGTCCCCGCCTTCCGCCGCGACGCCGACATGACCGCCTTCACCGAAGGCTGGGGGCTCTATTCCGAGAAGCTCGGCATCGAGATGGGCATCTACCGGAACCCCTACGAGCGGTTCGGGAGGCTGAGCTACGAGATGTGGCGCGCCTGCCGCCTCGTGGCTGACACCGGCATCCACTGGAAGGGCTGGAGCCGCGAGCAGGCGGAAAAGTGCTTCACCGAGAACAGCGCCCTGTCGCCGCTGAACATCCGCGTCGAGCTGGACCGCTACATCTCCTGGCCGGGCCAGGCGCTGGCCTACAAGATCGGCGAGATGAAGATCGTCGAGGTCCGCGCGCGGGCCGAGGCGGCGCTGGGCGACAAGTTCGACATCCGCCGCTTCCACGACGCGGTGCTGCTGGCCGGCCCCCTGCCGATGGACCTGCTGGAGCAGCGCATCGACCGCTGGATCGCGGCCGAGAAGGCGCGGACCCGCTAACGCAGCAACGATCCCGGCGTCGGCGACAGGCGCAGGATCTCCGGCTTGCGCATGAAGGGCGCGAAGCGTTCCGGCGGAACCTTCGCGCGCCAGTCCGGCAGGGCGGCGCGCCAGGTGTCGTGAGCGTCCGCGTCGTCGAAGCGCGTGAACCAGACGAACACCCTCTCGTCCTCGCGCAGCGGCAGGCCCGGGAAGTTGTTCGGCCTGGGATCGGTGGCGAACGCGGCCAGCACCGGCGCGCCGGCGGCCCCGATGGCCGGGCGCATGTCGGTCTCGAAGAAAGCGGCGAAGTGCGCAGCCTCGGCTTCGGTCAGGTAGTGGATCGTCGCAACGACCAGCGTCTCGCCGGGATCATCGCCACGTTGCGCGCCGGACAGATCGAAGCCGCCCGCTCGCCCGAACGGGCGCAGCTGCAGCACGTTGTCCGAGTCGACTATGGTCGCGTTCGCGGCGTTGCGGTGTGTCTGCCAGGCCGGGCCTGCGTAGAACGGCGTCAGCATCTCCGGCCGCGCTTCCAGGCTCGGAAACCCGCGCAGCCAGACGAAGCGGTTGGGATCGTCGAGATCGCGGAACTGGCCGATGACCGTGACGCCGAGCGCCTCCTGGCTTTCGACGAACTCGCGATCGAAGAGCTCGATCAGCCCGTCGCGGCGGCCGGGATACAGAGTGTACTGGCGAAGTTCGACGATCGGCGTGGTCATGAGGGCTCCTGGTTGGAGCCCCTATGCGCCATCCATGCTGACAGGCGGCGTCAGCATTTTACCTCGCTAGCCGATCACGCGGCAGACATCCGTCGGGAACAACAGCGCGCCGCCCGGCTGGAAGATATGCGGAGTGTTGTCGCGCCACCATTGCGCGGCCTCCGGACTAGCGTCTTCCAGCGCCCGTACGGTGTCGTCTATCGCAACACGATAGCCGGTCCAGATTTCGGACCGCCCCCGAAACAACTCCCAAAGCGTCGTCCAGCTGTTCATGCCGCGCCGATTCAGGACGCCAAACACATGCGTTCGCTCCGGCCCTGGTCCGCTGGACGTCTTGAGCGCCAATCCGACCCACTTCTCGCGGACCCAATCGGGCGCTTCGCCAGGCGGAACGGCGATGATGCGGATGAGGTGGGCCAGTCAGACCCCCGCACCTTCCCAGTCGCCGGCGCCGTGCTGCGCCGGGCCGCGGCCGGTGATCTGGTGGTAGAGCTTCTTCACCGTGCGGCTGCCGGTGGTCTCGAACATCCACGGGAAGACGCCGTGCAGCACCGAGGCGATCCCCGCCACGATCAGCGTCGTCCCGAATGTCGTCGCCACGCCGAAATGCTCGCCATAGCTCTCGCCGACGGCGTTGGGGTGGTGGGTGAAGGGATTCATCGGAACGCTCCGGATGCACGGAATGGAGCAGGCTTCGCCCATCCCTGCCGGAGGGTCAACCGGGCTCTACTCCGCCCAGATGTCCGTCACGCCGCCCTTGCGGTTCAGCATGTGGGTCGCCCGCTTGATCACCGCCAGCAGGCGTTCGACCCGCTGGTCCTTGTCGTAGGTGACGTTCGCCCTCGCCATGCCCTCGAGCATGAAGCGGGCGAGGTCGCGGCTGGCCTGGAAGCGGGGGCCGGCCCCCGCGTGCAGCATCTTCAGGAAATGATCGCCGATCTGCGCCCGGTCGAACTCGGCCTGGGCCGGCGCCAGCAGATCGCGGATCATCGGATCGGTGCGGGCGGCGGTCTCCAACTCGGCGAAGGCCATGAACGGCTCGGTATGGAGCAGCTCCCAGTAACTTTCGATGGCGTGCTCGGTGACATCGCCGCCGGCCGGGAGGCTCTCCGTCGCCTGTTTGAACAGGCTCGCGCGTTGACGCTGGATATGTTCGATCGCCGCCTCGAGCAGGCTTTCGCGCGTCGGAAAGTGGTAGAGCATCGCCCCGCGGGTGATGCCGGCGGCCTCGGCGACAGCGGCGTTGGTCGTCGCGGCGTAACCGGCCCCGGCGATGACACGGACCGCCTCGTCGAGGATACGGGCCCGGGTGCGTCGCGACTTGGGCGTGTCGCGCGGTACTGTGGTCACTTCAGCCATCACGACGCTGATCTAGGGGCTCGATTGCTGCGCCGCAACAGAGCCACTCCCCAGTTCACGAGACTGACATGCAATCATCATAGCTCGGAGCCGTTCGGCGCCTGCCGGGGGAGCGACGATGACGGCCGAAGCCCAAGTTTTGAGCTGCCGCACGGTGTTCATCAGCGATGTGCACCTGGGCACCCGCGGATGCCAGGCCGAGCTGCTGCTCGAATTCATCAAGCACCTGGAGTGCGAACAGCTCTACCTGGTCGGCGATATCATCGACGGCTGGAAGCTGAAGGGCGGCTGGCACTGGCCGCAGGCGCACAACGACGTGGTCCAGAAAGTGCTGCGTCTGGCCCGCAAGGGCGTAAAGGTGATCTATGTGCCCGGCAACCACGACGAGGTCGCCCGCGATTTCTGCGGCGTCCACTTCGGGGGCGTGGTGGTGGTTCGTGACGCTGTTCACGAGACCGCCGACGGCCGGCGCTTCCTGGTCGTCCACGGCGACGAGTTCGACGGCATCGTGCAACACGCGCGCTGGCTCGCCTTCCTCGGCGATTGGTCCTATAGAACCCTCCTGATGCTGAACACTCTGGTCGCGCGAGTCCGCCACCGGATGGGTTTGGGGTACTGGAGCTTTTCGGCCTATCTGAAGGTCAAGGTGAAGAACGCCCTGCAGTTCATCGAGAACTTCGAACAGGCCGTGACCGACGAGGCTCGTCGGCGCGGCGTCGACGGCGTTATCTGCGGCCATATCCACAAGGCCGAGATGCGCGACATGGACGGGATCCTGTACGTGAACGACGGCGATTGGGTCGAAAGCTGCACCGCTCTGGTCGAGCACCATGACGGCAGCCTTGAAATCATCGAATGGGCGGCGCGCCGGGCGTCTTCCGTGACCGGCGCGGCCCGTCCCGCCGCCCTGGAGCCTGTCGCCGCCTGATGCGTATCCTTCTGGCCACCGACGCCTGGGAACCCCAGGTCAACGGCGTCGTCCGCACCCTCACGCGCGTCGTCGACGAGATGCGCGCCATGGGCCATGAGGTCGAGATCATCAGTCCCGACCAGTTCAACACCGTGCCGCTGCCGACCTACTCGGAGATCAAGCTCGCGGTCGGCGCCTACGAGCCGGTGCAGGAGAAGTTCAAGTCGTTCGAGCCCGAGGCGATCCACATCGCCACCGAGGGTCCGGTCGGCCTGGCCGCGCGGCGGGTCTGCCTGGAGTGGAAGCTCCCCTTCACCACCAGCTATCACACCCGCTTCCCCGAGTACGTCTCGGCCCGGCTGCCCGTCCCGCTGGCGGCCGGCTACGCCTACATGAAGTGGTTCCACAAGCCGTCCGGCCGGATGATGGTGGCCACCGACACCATGCGCGAGGAGCTGGAGAGCCATGGCTTCCGCAACATCTCGGCCTGGTCGCGCGGGGTCGACACCGAGCTGTTCCATCCGCGGCGGCCCGATGAGGTCGACGTCTTCGCACACCTGAAGAAGCCGATCTTCCTGAACGTCGGCCGCGTGGCCGTGGAGAAGAATATCGAGGCCTTCGCCTGCCTCGACCTGCCCGGCACCAAGGTCGTCGTCGGCGACGGCCCGCAGAAGGCCGAGCTGGAAGCGAAGTACCCCGAGGTGGTGTTCACCGGCGCCAAGTTCGGCGAGGAGCTGGCCGCCCACTTCAACAGCGCCGACGTCTTTGTCTTCCCCTCGCTGACCGACACCTTCGGGCTGGTGATCCTGGAGGCGATGGCCACGGGTTCGCCGGTGGCCGGCTTCAACGCGCCGGGGCCCGCCGACATCATCCCCGGTTCCGGCGCCGGCGTGCTGGCCCCGGGACGCACGGACGGCCTGGCGGAGGCCTGCCTGGCCTGCCTCGACCTCGACCGGAACCAGGTCCGCAAGTTCGCCGAGGGCTTCAGCTGGCGCGCCTGCGCCGAGCAGTTCGTGAAGAACCTGGAGCCCTACCCCGAGCCCGAAAAGACCCGCTTCTGGCGTCGCCTGCGCCGGCTGGCGCGGCTGCGGCGCAAGCCGGCGGCGTGAGACTGGTCTCCCTCCCCCTTGTGGGGAGGGTGGATCGGCGAGCGCAGCGAGACGAGACGGGTGGGGCAAGCAGCGATCCTCACCCGACGCTGAAGGTGGCCATCACTTGCCCCACCCTGCCTCGCTTCGCGCGGCTGTCCCTCCCCACAAGGGGGAGGGAGGGAAACGCAAAGCGCCGCGGAGTCTCCTCCGCGGCGCTCGCCACGCTTACTGACTTTGTGGCTTACGAAGCCGGGCGGGTCATCACCGTGCCGGCCTTGAACGCGGCCTTGGCGGCCTCGTGCTGGGCGGGCGGCAGCGGGATCAGACCGCGGCCTTGCAGGTAGCCGCCACGACCCGTAGCCGCGTCGGACAGGTACTCGGTGACAAACTCCTGCAGGCCCGGGGTAACGCCGAGCTGCGACTTCTTCACGTAGATGAAGAGCGAGCGCGACAGCGGGTAGGAGCCGTTGGCGATCGTCTGGGCGTTGGGCTCAACGCCGTTGATGCGGGCGCCCTTCACCTTGTCGCCGTTCTCCTCGAGGAAGGAGTAGCCGAACACGCCGAGCGCGCCCGGAGTCTTGGTCAGGGTCTGGACGATGGCGTTGTCATTCTCGCCCGCGTCGATCCAGCCGTCCGCGCGCAGCGGGTCGACCAGGCCCTTGAAGCCCTTCTCGTTGTTGCTGCGCATCTCGTCGAGAACCGGGAACTTGCGCGCGCCGGCCTCGATGCCGAGTTCGATCCACGCGTCGCGGGTGCCCGAGGTCGGCGGCGGGCCGTAGACCACGATGCGGTTGCCCGGCAGGCCGGTTCCGATCTCGTCCCAGGTCTTGTAGGGATTCGGAACAAACTTGCCGAAGCGCAGCACCTTGGCCGACAGGCCGAGGTACAGGTGCTCGAGCTTGAAGTTGTAGTCGGCGCCGTCCTTGTCGACCGCCACGACGATGCCGTCGAAGCCGATCTTCAGGGCGATGATGTCCTTCACGCCCTTGGCGGCGCAGGCGTCAAACTCCGACTTCTTCATCGGACGCGAGGCGTTGGCGATGTCCGGGAAGCCGTCGCCGGTGCCCGAGCAGAACAGCTTGATGCCGCCGCCGGTGCCGAGCGATTCGACCTTCGGCGCCTTGGAGCCGGTCTTCTTGGCGAAGTTCTCCGCCACGCGGGTGGTGAACGGGAAGACGGTGGAGGAACCCGCGGCCCAGACGTAGTCACGGGCGGCGTGGGCCTGGGAGGCGACGGCCATCACCGCGATGGCGGCGGCCGTACCGAGAAGCTTCTTCATGGGAGTCTCCTGGGGAGGAAGCAGTTAGAAGTCGAACTGGGCGCGGAACTGCAGCGTGTCGACGTCGACGTCGCCGCCCACGGCCGGGTTCTGGTTCTGGGACTGGGTGTAGTTGGTCATGAAGCGGACGTAGGGGAACGGATACCAGGTCGCGCCGAGGGTCCAGGCCTTGTACTCGCCCGCCGTGCCGATGCCGGTGAAATCCGTCAGATCGGTGTTGTCGTAGCGAACGGCGAGTTCCAGCGCACCCCAACCGCCGGCCGTGACCGGGCTGAGGATCTTGGTGCGGCCGAGTTCGCCCTTCTTGACGTCCATGTTGCGCTTTTCACCCGTCACGAACCAGCTCGCGGCGGCGTAGTAGGCGCGGGCGTCCTGCTCGACGCCGGTCGTGCGGGTGACACCGATGTCGGCGTACTCGCCCTGCAGCGAGAACGGACCCGCGATCCACAACGCCTCGACGCCGATCATCGTATCCGAGTCGCCGATGGCGCCGGACGTCACGTAGCGCGAGCCGTAGTTGGTGTTGTTGCGAACCTGGTAGTTGAACGCGGCCGAGTCGCCGCGATCACGCTGGCGGCCCCACAGGCCGAGGTGCAGCGTCTGGTTGTCGGTGATGACCGGAGCCCAGGTGACGCGGCCGGTCAGGGCGATCGCTTCGCTGCCGCCGGCCGTGCCGACGACGGCCGGATCCGCCGAGTTGAGCGAATCGCCGGCGACCGCGACCTGCGCGGTCCAGTTTTCGCCGTTCATCTTGGCCGAGATGTTCATCACGCGGCCGGCGTCGATGACGTCGTTGAACGCGCCGCGTTCCATGAACGTGATGTAGCGCGACGAGGAGATGTTCTCGAGCGACACGGTCTTGAAGTTGCCGACCATGATCGAGGCGTTGTCGTTGGGCTTGTACTCGAGGATCAGGTCTTCCCACTGGGTCGTGCCGCCGCCGCTCGAGATCGAGGCTTCGGCCTTGTACGCCCAGTTCTGGTTCCAGGTGCCCTCGACGCCCAGACGGGCCGTACGGACGCGGCTGACCTGCGAGCTGAAGTCGGCGCCGGTCTCGCGATCAACCTCCTGGCTCACGACATCCATGTAGACGCGGCCGCGGACCTTGAAGGTCAGGCTGTCGTTCTGGAACTGCGGCGCGCCCTTCCAGGACGTCGTCGTCTCCTGGGCCTGCGCGCCCGAAGCGAGGGTCAGCGCCATCAGCGCGCCCAGCGCAGACCCGCACACCAGCGTGGTCTTCGTTTTCATCGTCGGATCCTCGTCGTGTATCCCCACGCCCCTCGTATCGGGAGCGATCCACGCTCTAGGGCCGCGGGGCGACGGTCAGACGACAGAAGGTCGAAGGTTCCGCGACAGCCGGATGTCAGTTGTATGACGACGGCGAAGGCGGTGACGCGGACGACCCGCCGAAAGCCTTGAACGCACAAAGAAAAACGCCCCGGGCCGGTCGGGACCCGAGGCGTGTCTCAAATCACACAGGCGGGCTCTGTGTCACAGAAGGCGGCTGCGGATCGCCTGCGAAAGGAGGTCGATCGCGGACACCGCGACGACGATGACCAGTACGATGCATCCGGTCTGGCCGTACTCGAAGCTCTGGGTCGAATCGTAGAGCACCTGGCCGATGCCGCCGGCGCCGATCAGGCCGAGCACGGTGGCGGCGCGGCTGTTCGATTCGAAGCGGTAAAGGGCGTAGCTGGTCCACAGCGGGGCCACCTGCGGAATGACGCCCCAGATGATCTCGGCCAGCTTGCCGGCGCCGGTGGCGCGGACGCCCTCGACAGGGCCCTTGTCGATCGACTCGACGGCCTCGGAGAACAGCTTGGCCAGCACGCCGCCGGTGTTGAACATCATGGCCATGACGCCGGCGAACGGACCCAGGCCCACGGCGGTGATGAAGATGATGGCGACCACCAGGTCGGGGATCGAGCGGATCAGGTCCAGCACGCGGCGGACCGGCTGCTGGATCCAGGCCGGGGTGATGTTGCTGGCGCCCAGCAGGCCCAGCGGAATGGCGACGATGATGGCCAGGAAGGTGCCCCAGAGGGCCATCTGGATCGTCTGCCACATCTTGGCGACGTAGAGCCCCCAGTCATTCCCGGTCAGATCGTGCGCGGTCCAGCCTTCCTTCCAGAAGCTGAACGGGCCGAAGAAGCCGGAGACGAACTCGCCCATCTTGCTCTCGCTGCTGAAGAGCAGCGGGAACTTGGCGATCTCGGCCGGTCCGAAGCTGACGATCAGGAGGATCGCCACGCCGCTGAAGAGGGCGATGTCAAACAGCTGCGCCGAAAGGGCGCGCTGCGGCGGCGTGAGGACGGGTTCGGCGACAGCGGTCATGGCGGGCGCGATCAGTTGGCGACCGGCGTGGCGGGGACGGCCCCCGCTTTCGCATCAGCGGCGGCCCGCTCGGCCTGGACCTCCTTCAGCAGCTTCTCCGCTGCAGCGATCTTGCCGGCGTCGCCACCTTCGCGGGCGAGCAGCAGGCCTTCGGTCGCCTCCATCTCGCGCACGGTCAGCAAGTGGGTGGCGTCAGCCGGCAGGAAGCCGCCGATGCTCAGCTTGGCGAGGTGCTCGCGTTGCAGCGCCGCCTCGGGAGTATCGCCCTGGCCATAGGTCAGGAAGAACTGGCGCAGCTTCTCCTTGATCACCGGATCGAGGTCCTTGCGCCAGATGATCGGATCTTCCGGCAACGTCGGGGACTCCCAGATCACGCGAACCTTGGCCGACTGACCCTGGCCGCGCTGGGCGTTGAGGCGGATCGCCGTCGAATTGTTGGTGGCCGCGTCGAGCTGGCCGCTGGCCACCGCGAACAGGTTGGCGGCGTGGTTGGCGGTCAGCACGGTCTTGAAGCAGGTCTCGGGCTTCTTGCCGGCCGGAATGAACACATAGGTCATCGGGGCCAGGGTGCCGGAGGTCGACTTCTTGTCGCCCATGCCGAAGTCCAGAGACCTGTCGCACTTCAACAGGTCCGCGATGGTTTTGATCGGGCTGTTCATCGGCACGATGATCACCGACTTGTAGCCGTCCTCGCCCGACGGATCGAAGGTGCGCGCGAAGACCTCGCCCTCCGAGCGACGCACCGCTTCCAGGCCGGACTGGTTGGAGAACCAGCCCAGGTCCGTCTGCTTGAAGCGCATCGCCTCAATCAGCGCGCTGTAGTTGCCGGAGAAGAACGGCTTCACCTTGAGACCGGTCTGCTTCTCCATGTCGGCCAGGATCGGGGCCCAGTAGGACTCCATGTTCTGGGCCGACTCCGTCGACAGGATGGAGAAGGTCACCTCGTTCTTCGGCGCCTTCTTCGCGTCGTCCCCGCCGCAGGCGGCCAGGGCGAGGGTCGCGACGGCGCCGAGCGCGAGCAGCGAACGACGGAGAATCATTGGGGGGCTCCTTCCCAGAAGACGTCCTCGAATTCCGGGCCGTAGATTTCGATCAGCTTGTCGCGCTTCAGGTCGGACGAGGGTCCGTCGTAGACCTTCTTGCCGCCCTTGAGGGCCACGACACGGTCGCAGTAGCGCAGGGCGTAGTCGACCTGGTGCAGGGTGACGATGACGGTCAGGCCGTCCTTGGTGTTCAGCTCGCGCAGGATCTCCATGACCTTGCGCGCGGAGACGGGGTCGAGCGAGGCGACCGGCTCGTCGGCCAGAATGATCTTGGCCTTCTGGACCAGCGCGCGGGCGATGGCGCCGCGCTGCTGCTGGCCGCCCGACAGGGTGTTGGCGCGCTGGCCGGCGTAGTCGCTGACCCCGACGCGGTGCAGGGCCGCCATGGCCGCCTGCTGCGTTTCCTTCGGCCAGCGTCCGAGCAGGCCAGCGACGTAGGGAATGCGGCCCAGCGAGCCGAGCGCGACGTTGGTGAACAGCGACAGCCGGCCGACCAGGTTGAACTGCTGGGCGATGAAGCCGATGCGGATGCGGGCGTCGCGCACCTTGTCGCCGACCTTGCCCTTGATCTGCGTCTTGACGCCGAAGGCTTCGATGACGCCCTCGCCGCTGTCGATGGTCTGCAGGCCGTCGATCGAACGCAGCAGCGTCGACTTGCCCGAGCCCGAGGGACCGATGAGCGCGACCATCTCGCCGCGGGCCACGTCGAGCGACACCCCGTCGAGGGCGCGGCGGGCGCCGAAGGTCTTGGAGACCTGGCGAATAGAGAGAACGGCTTCCGACGTCATGGCTTTCCGGGAAGAGTCCTTAACACAATTGCCCGGCCGTCATGGAAGGGGCATGCGAAAGTTTCATGACGCGAGGCATTTGTCTCCCCGCCTTGCGGGAAAAGCCGTCGCGACCTTGCGCCGCTTACACGAAAGTTCCGTACGCGGCGAGTGTCACGGGCGCTGCACGCCGATCCCCACGCGGCCCTTGGCCGGGCAAGGGAATTTTACCGCTTTACATGGGGGGCAATCGACCCTAAATCGCGCGCTCCGGCGGACCCCGTAGGTCTGTTTGCTGCGCCGCTAACGCCGGTCTGGGTTTAACAACTAACAGGGGGTTACGTGAATTGCGCACGTACCATTTGCCCCTGGACCTGGTCCGTGAGCGGTCTCCGGAACGTCCCGTCGCCCTCGTGCGACGCGATGCCGTAGCCGTCGCAGCGCGCTGGTTCCAGACGAATTTCAAGGGCGACGTCCTCTACGCGGTGAAGGCCAATCCTTCGCCCTGGGTCATCCAGACCCTCGCGCAGAACGGCGTCACCGGGTTTGACGTGGCCTCGCTGAACGAGGTCGAGCTGGTCGCGGAGCACGCGCCGGGGTCCCGCATGGCCTTCATGCACCCGGTGAAGTCGCGCGCCGCCATCTCGGCCGCCTACTTCGACCACGGCGTGAAGACCTTCTCCTTCGACACGCACGAGGAGCTCGAGAAGATTCTCGACGCCACGGGCCAGGCCAGGGATCTGACGTTGATCGTCCGCATGGGCGTTTCGGCGGAAGGCGCGGCCTACTCGCTCTCGGGCAAGTTCGGCGTCGAGAGCCATCGCGCGCCCGATCTGATGCTCGCCGCCCGCCGCGCGACACAGGACCTGATGGGCGTGTCGTTCCACGTCGGCAGCCAGTGCATGCGCCCGACCGCCTTCCAGGCGGCCATGGCCCAGACCGGCCGCGCCCTGGTGCGCGCCGGCGTGTTCGCGGACGTCATCGACGTCGGCGGCGGCTTCCCGTCGGTCTACCCGGGCATGATCCCGCCGGACTTGGGCGACTACATCGCCGCCATCGACCGCGGCTTCAACGAGATGCCGGTGTCGGAGACGACCGAGCTGTGGTGCGAACCCGGCCGGGCCCTCGTCGCCGAGTCGACCTCGCTGATGACGCGCGTCGAGCTGCGCAAGGGCAACGCGCTGTACCTGAACGACGGCGCCTACGGCTCGCTGTTCGACGCCGCGCACGCCAAGTGGCCGTTCCCCGTGAAGGGCTATCGCGGCGGGGACGACGCCCGTGAGCTGGACGGCAATCTGAAGCCGTTCGAGTTCTACGGTCCGACCTGCGACTCGATCGACCACATGCCCGGCCCGTTCTGGCTGCCGGAAGACATCCGCGAAGGCGACTTCGTCGAGATCGGCATGCTGGGCGCCTATGGCGTGGCGATGCAGACCCGCTTCAACGGCTTCGGCGCCGTGGAAGAGGTCGAGGTCGGCGACGCGCCGATGGCCTCGATGTTCGGTCTCGCCCGCCGCTCGATCCCCGTGCCCCGCACGGCGGAAAGCACCAATGTCGTCCGGCTGTCGCGCCCGAAGGGCAAGGCCGGCCAGAGGAAGCGGAAGAAGTAGGTCGCATCCAGCCGCCCGCACGGCGGTTCTATCAGGTTCAGCGCCAGCCCGTCGCTCCGTCCGGGCTGGCGCCGCAGTTCTTTGGACGGGCGCTCACTGTCAGGGAAACCGAAGCGATGAACGCTCCGACCACCAACATGAAGGCCCAGCTGCTCGGCACGACCGTCGAGCACATCGACATCACCAGCTTCGACGCGCGGCCGATCATCGACGGCATGCGCAAGATGTCGTTCAGCTCGCGCGACACCGCCCGCGCCGCCGACATCTTCAACATGGCGCTGGAAGACAAGGCCTGCTCGCCGTGGCTGATCCTGGCCGGCTCGACCTCGGCCGGCGGCTGCATGCACGTCTACCGGGACATGGTGAAGCTGGGCATGATCGACGCGGTGGTCGCCACCGGCGCCTCGATCGTCGACATGGATTTCTTCGAGGCCCTCGGCTTCAAGCACTACCAGGCCGCCGGCCCGGTCGACGACAACGTGCTGCGGGACAACTACATCGACCGCATCTACGACACCTACATCGACGAGGAAGAGCTCCAGGCCTGCGACCACACCATCCTGGAGATCGCCAACCGCCTGGAGCCGCGTGGCTATTCTTCGCGTGAGTTCATCTGGGAGATGGGCAAGTGGCTGAGCGAGGGCAACGCCAAGAAGCCCGGTTCGCTGATCCAGACCGCCTATGAAGAGGGCGTGCCGATCTTCTGCCCCGCCTTCGTCGACAGCTCGGCCGGCTTCGGCCTGGTCAAGCACCAGAAGGAGCGCGCGGCCGCCGGCAAGCCCTACCTGATGCTCGACGCGATCGCCGACTTCCGCGAACTGACCGACATCAAGATCGCGGCCGGCACCACCGGCCTGTTCATGGTCGGTGGCGGCGTGCCCAAGAACTTCGCCCAGGACACCGTCGTCTGCGCCGAAATCCTCGGCGTCGAGGCCGACATGCACAAGTACGCGGTCCAGATCACCGTGGCCGACGTGCGCGACGGCGCCTGCAGCTCCTCGACGCTCAAGGAAGCCGCGTCCTGGGGCAAGGTCTCGACCACCTACGAGCAGATGGTCTTCGCCGAAGCCACCACGGTCGTGCCGCTGATCGGCTCGGACGCCTACCACCGCGGCGCCTGGAAGAATCGCACCAAGCCGCGCTGGCAGAAGCTGTTCGCCTGATCGCACAGTTGCCAGATTGAAATCGCCGCGCGAGGGTTCGCCCCTCGCGCGGCTTTTCTTTGGGATTTGAAGATGCGTCCGTTCCTGGTCGTCCTGTCCGTCGCAGCCGTGTCGCTGGCCGCCTGCGGCAAGAAGGAAGAAGCCCCCAAGCCCGGTGTGAAGGTCGGTCCCGGCGGGGCGGTGACCATCACCGGCAAGGATGGAGCAGTCGTCCAGTCCGGCGCCGGCGTGAAAGTCGATCTTCCCGACTTCGCGCCGTTGTATCCCGGGGCCCAGGCCCAGCAGTCAGCGACGACCGTGGCCAGCAGCGAAGGCGCCGGCGGCATGATCGTCTACACCGCCGCGGCGACGCCGGATCAGGTCCTCGCCTTCTACCGCGACAGGGTGAAGGCCGCCGGCATGGGCGAGACTGCCGAGATGAACATGGGCGCCGCCCGGATGTTGAGCGCTACCGACGACGCCAGCAAACGGTCGATCCAGGTGATCGTCAGCGGGGAAGGCGCGGGCTCGAGCGTCAGCCTGACCTGGACGCGGCCGACCGGCTGAGCCGGGCCTTGCCACCGCTTTCCAGGCTGGCGATGCTGCACCGGTCGGGAGGAACAACAATGAAACGTACACGGATGATTCTCATGGCGGCGGGCGCCGCGCTGATGGCGGCCGGCGTTGCCTCGGCTCAGCTTCCGTGGAAGGGCTATCTCGGCGAGACCGCGCCCGACACCACCTTCGTGATCGCGCCGGCGCCGCAGCCGGGATCGCCGCAGGCCGAGGCCGACCGGGCGATCTTCAAGGCGACCCGCGCGCTGGAAGGCACACCGCGCTGGGAAATGGCGATCGCCGATTCGCACGAGCGGGAGATCGGCAAGGCGATGGCCTGCGCCCTTGGCGCGGAAATCTCCATGGCGAGCACCCCCAAACTCTACAGCCTGCTGCTGAAGTTCGCTCCGGACCTTACGACCGCGGTCGACCGGCCCAAGGCCTACTACGCCCGCAAGCGTCCGTACCTCGTGGACGAGGGCAACATCTGCGTGCCCAGGAGCGACGCCCTCGCCGCCAGCCCCGACTATCCGTCCGGTCACGCAAGCTGGGGCTGGGGCACGGGACTGATCCTGGCCGAACTCGCACCCGATCGAGCCGCCCAGATCCTCCGCCGGGCCCGGGCGTTCGGCGAAAGTCGCGTTGTCTGCGGGGTGCACAACGCCAGCTCCGTCGCAGCCGGCCGTGACAACGGAACGGCCGTGGTCGCCGCTCTTCACGGCTCGGAAGCCTTCCGCAAGGATATGGTGGAAGCGAGAGCCGAGCTCGACGAGCTGCGAGCCAGGAGCAAGCCGCCCGAACGCTGCGCCGCGGAAGAGGCGCTGATCGCCCAGCCGGCCTGGTAGACCCCCGCTTGCCCTGACGCCGCCCCGTCTCTACCTGTGAGGCCATGGCTCACACGCACGCCTGCGATCACGACCACGACCACGGCGGCCTCTCCGGGGGCGCGCTGACAGCCGGGCTGAGCGCAGCCGAGGCGCGCTGCGAAGCGGCGGGACAGCGGCTGACGGCCCCGCGCCGCCGGGTGCTGGAGCTGCTTCTCGAAGCCGGCCAACCGGTCAAGGCCTATGACCTGATCGCCTCATTCGGCGCGGGCGGCGAGCCGGCGAAACCGCCGACCGTCTATCGGGCGCTGGAGTTCCTGTCGAAGCACGGCTTTGCTCACCGCATCGAGAGTTTGAACGCCTACATCGCCTGTGGCGGCGGCGCGGACGGGCATGCTGCCGCGTTCCTGATCTGCGACTGCTGCGGCCGGACGCGGGAGATCGCGCCGGTCGGCGCCGAGGAGATCGCCCGCCTGGCCGCGGACAAGGGCTTCACCCTGACCGGCCTGACCGTCGAGGCGCACGGCCGCTGCGCGGAATGCCGCGCCTGATGTCCGACGCCGGAATCGAAATCTGGCGCGGGGGCGTCAACACCTGGGAATGCGACGAGATGGGGCACATGAACGTGCGCTTCTACGTCGCCAAGGCGGCCGAGGGCCTGGTCGGCATGGCCGCCGCGCTCGGCCTGCCGCACGCATTCACGGCGCATGCCGAATCGACTCTGCTGGTCCGCGAGCAGCACATCCGCTTCCTGCGCGAGGCCCATGCCGGCGCGGCGCTGCACATGACCGGCGGCGTGATCGAAATGGGGGCGGACGAGGCGCGGCTGATACAGCTGCTGTGGCACAGCGAGACCGGCGCCCTGGCCGCCGCCTTCCAGACCGTGGTCGCCCATGTGACGCCGCGCGACGGTCGCCCCTTCCCCTGGAGCCATCGCACGCGCGATCTCGCCGAGGCCCTGCAGCTTGCCGTCCCCGAGCAGGCGGCCGCGCGCAGCGTGTCGCTGGCGCCGTTCACCTCGGCCGCCAGCCTGGCCCGAGCCGATGAGCTGGGCCTGGTCCGCATCGCCCAGGGCGCGGTGGCGCCGCAGGATTGCGACATCTTCGGCCGCATGATGCCGGAGCTGTTCATCGGTCGCGTCTCCGACGGCATCGCGCGGCTGGTCCGCGGGTTCCGGGAGACCGTGACCAGCGACGCCGAGGAGAAGCCCAAACGCGTCGGCGGTGCGGTGCTCGAGTACCGGCTGGTCCATCTCGACTGGCCCCGCGCCGGCCAGCGCCTCGAAATCCGGTCGGGTCTGAAGTCCGCCGACACCCGCACCAAGACGATGGTCCACTGGATGGTCGATCCCGACACCGGCAAGGCCTGGGGCACGTCCGAGGCCGTCGCGATCACTTTCGACCTCGACGCCCGCAAGATCGTCCCGATCAGCGACGCGGCGCGCGAACAGTTGATGAAGCAGGCGACGCCGGGGCTGGCGTTGTGAAAGGCTCCGCCTATCCCGGCAATCGCCGGGATAGACGGATCAGCCGGCCGCCTCCAGCAGCGCCTCGCGCACCAGGTCCGGCCGTTCCATCGGCAGGAAGTGGCTGGTCCCGGGGACCATCTCCAGCCGCACGCCCTGCGCCAGGATCTTCGGCTCGTGGATGTCGAACTGGCAGGTCGAGGCGTGCTCGGCCTTCAGGATGCGGACGGGCGCCTTCTCGGCCGCGAAGGCGCCGAGCGTGTCGTGGAAGTGGGCGCCGAAGTTGGCCGCCTCCCATTCGGGCGCGCAGCTGAGGCGCATCCCGCCCTCTCCGTCTTCGACGAGGCCGTCCGCCAGGTAATCGCGCAAGATTCCTTCCGGCCAGGTCTTGAACGCGCCTCGACCGACGTAGGCCTCGAACGCCGCCTCGCGGCTCGGGAAGCTCGCGCGGCGACGGCGGGCGCCCTGGGCCAGCGGCGAGTCCCTCAGCCCTTCCGGGCCGAACGCGGCGACCCGCTCGGGCGTGATGATCACGGGATCGAAGAGCACCAGTCGCCGGGCCGCGTCGTTCCGTTCTCCGGCGGCCAGGACGCAGGCGGTGCCGCCCATCGAATGTCCCGACAGCACCGTCGGCGTCTCGCCGAGCGCATCGAGCAACGCCAGAAGGTCGTCCCGGAAGCCGAGCCAGGAATTCCGGGCTGCGGGATCGGCGTCGAGGGTCGTCCGCCCGTGGCCGCGCTGATCGACCGCGAGGATGCGCAGGCGGTCGGCCAGCGGCGCCAGGATGGTGCGATAGGTCGAGGCGTTGAAACCGTTGGCGTGCAGGAACACGACATCCAGCGGCCGGTCGGCGGGGCCGAACTCCAGCGCCGCCGTCTCGCCCCCGGGGACGGAGATCATGCGGCGGCGGGCGGGGGCGACGTCAGGCAGGGCGGCATTGGTCATCCGCCCTGCCTAGAGCCTTCCCCTCGCGTGAGTCGAGAGCCCTAGATCCTGGTCAGCTGCCAGGAACCGCCGGCCTCGCGGCAGGCGCGGTAGCGCTCGCGCTCGGTGCCGTACTTCTTGGTGTAGACGGTCTGCTCGATCCGGCGGCAGTCGCCGCTGTCGCCACCGCGCGGCTGCACGACCGACTGCGAGACGTAGCCGGTGGCGTAACCGTTCTGTCCGACCAGCAGCCAGGGCTGACCCTGAACCTTGGCGAGGACCTGGAAGTCCTGGCCGCCGGCCAGCTTGCCGACCACCGGAGCCGAGGTGGACGGACGTCCGCGCAGATTGACGGTGTTGGTCGTGCGCCACCAGCCGCCGCCGCCTTCCCAGTAGCGTTGGGGCGTGACGCCGCGCGCGAAGCTGACGCTCTGCAGGTTGTAGGGCTCGCCGTAGCCGTCGCCGTAGGCGCTCCAGGGCTGGACCGTGACGTCGCCGCGCGAGCCGGTCTCGGGGTTGCGCCAGTTGGTGGCGCGACCCGTCACCAGGGCCTCCTCGAGCGCCGCTTCGGCCTTGCGCTTGTCGGCCTCCTGCATCTTGCAGCCGATGGCCGAGCCCGCCGCGGCGCCGAGGCCCGCGCCGATGGCGGTGCCGAGACCGCGTTCATTCTTGGCCACCTTGTTGCCGATGATCCCGCCGACGATCGCCCCGATCACGGCGGCGCCTTCCTGCTTTCCGCCGTCGGCGTCGCAGCCGAAGACGCCGCGCGCCTGGGCCGCGCCGGGCAGGGCCGTCGCCGCTGCGGCGGTCAGGAGGATGGAAGCGGTGATGGCGACGCGCATGGGCGAGCTCCTCGTGTCACGTTGGATCGGTCGTCTGGTCAAAACTATACCGGCGGCCCGGGAAAGCACGCGCCGGCTGGCGGTCCCCGCCATGACCTCACGCGATTGTGCGCCCACCTGTCCCGCCTTGACGCAACAACGCTTTCGACCTGCCTATAGTTCCCCGCCGCCATGACCTTGCTGGATGAAGGGTCCGTCGACCGCGTCGGGTCCGAAGACGCCGCGCAACGCTTCGGCTATGGCTTCGCCCTCGGCCTCGTGCCGCGCCTCTTCGCCCGCCGCGAACTTCGGCCCTGCGTCCGGATCATGCGGATCGACCGCCAGATGGAAATCGTCCTCCCAGGTCAGCAGGCGCGTCGCCAACCCGGTCGGCAGATGATCGTAGGGATTGAGCGGCCGTCCGTCCTCGGCGTCCCAAAGGGTCTGATAGCCGTAACGCAGGGCCAGCCTCACGCGACGGGGCGGCGCGATCTCGGCCGGCTCGGCATCCGGTTCGGCGTCGAAGGCCGGCGCCGGGCCAGGTTTCCAGGTCAGGTGCGGCACGATCCAGATCAGCATGGCCGCCGCCCCGACCGCCAGCACCGCCGCCGGCCAGAATTCGAGGACCGATCCCAGTCGCCCGGCGAATTCCAGCCACAGGACGATGGCTGTCGCGCCGGCCCAGACGAGGGCGGCGCGGGCCACCTGCCGGCGCCCCCGGACTTCGTCCGCCTCGAGCGGCGGGAAACGGGTCCGCGCCCATACAAGCCAGGCTGCCTGCAGCCCCAGGTTCAGCAGGAAGAGCCATGCCGCCAGGCCGCTCAGCAGCACCAGGGCGCCGCCGCTGACGCCGGTGGCCACGGCCAGCCCCGTGAGAACGCGCCGACGAAGATCCTCGTCGCGGTCGGGCTCGCTGAGGGTGAGCGAGGCCAGGGCCTTGTCCAGCACCGCGTCCGTGGCGATCGCGCGCAGCGTCAGGACGCCGCCGAAAGCGTAGAAGGCGCCGATCAGGCGAGCCGTGATATCGATCGCGTCCATGTCGCCTTGGACCACGGGCGAAGCGTCGCCGCGCCCTCCGTTTCGGGGGGCTCTTGGCTTTCCCCGGGTCAAGGCGCGACACTGGGGAAAACGGGAGGAAGACCATGACCGCTCACGCCGCCATCTCGGCCGCCGAGACGAAGTGGAACTGTTTCGAGGTCACCATCGAGGACCACGTCGCTCACATCCGCATGACGCGGCCCGAAGCGATGAACACCATGAACAAGGATTTCTGGCGCGAACTGCCGGCGATCGTGAAGGATATCGACGACAACGCCCGCGCCCGGGCGATCGTCATCTCCTCGACCGGAAAGCACTTCTGCGCCGGCATGGACCTGTCGGTGTTCGCCAATGTCGGCGACCGCGACGGCGGACCGGTCGACCGCCACGTGGCGGGCGAGAGCTTCCGTCGCAACGTGCACCACCTGCAAGACACCTTCAGCTGTCTGGATGAGGCGCGGATGCCGGTGATCGCCGCCATCCACGGCGGCTGTATCGGCGGAGCGGTGGATTTCACCAGCGCCTGCGACATCCGCTACTGCACCGAGGACGCCTTCTTCACGATCATGGAGATCAACATCGGCATGACCGCCGATGTCGGCACCTTCCCGCGCCTGTGCAAGCTGATCCCCGAGGGCTGGGTTCGCGAGCTGGCCTACACCGGCCGCCGCCTGCCCGCCCATCGCGCCCGCGACATCGGCCTGGTCAACGAGGTTCTGCCGGACCACGCGGCTGTCGTCGCCCACGCCCTGGCCACCGCCCGGGAGATCGCTTCCAAGTCGCCGCTGGCGGTGACCGGCAGCAAGGTGATGATCAACTACGCCCGCGACCACACCATCAAGGATGCGCTGGACTACATCGCCCTGTGGCAGGTCGGCATGTTCTCGGGCCCGCACATGGCCGAGACGTTCGCCGCCAAGCAGGAAAAGCGCGAGCCGGTGTTCCCGGACCTGCTGCCGCTGAGGCGGGGGCTCTAGCGCCAGCCGGCCGCCCGGGCGCCGCGCTCCGCCGCGGCGTCGACCGGCTTGCCGAGCCGCAGATTGGCGATCGTCGCGACCTGCCCGGGCGAGGGCTGCCCCGCGCCGATCTCGGCGAGCAGCACCCGCCAGCCATCCCGGCTGCGGCAGGCGATTCCGGACAGCCCGACCTCGCTCTCGAACGACCGGCACCAGGCGCCTTCCGGCGACCGGAAGGTGGCCACGATGCGCACGGGCGCGCCGGCCTTCTGTTCGGACGTCAGACGCCGCTCGAGGGTCGAGGCCAGGGCGGCCCGGGCGTAGAGGTCGCCGTCGACCAGCTGCTGGGTCGGACGCGGCGCGAAGAGACCCAGGGTCATGCCCACGACGACGCCGGCGATCAGCGCGCCCCAGCGCGGGTCAATCGGCTTGCGATCCTTGACGGCCGGCGCGGGCCTCGGCGGTGGGGACGCTTCCCGGGTCTTGCGAGCGTCGGCCAGCGAAACGACCGGCGCGGGGGTCTCGGCGGCGGTACGGCGGCGGGTGGAGCGGCCTCCCGCGGAGATGGCGTCCTGGATCATCGCACCGACCTCGCGATGACGCCGCAGCCGCTCGGCCACCGACGCATCGGCCTCGACCGCGGCCTCGACCGCCAGGCGTTCGGTCTCGGACAGCTTGCCGCCCAGATAGGCGATCAGCATCTCGTCGGTGATGATCATGCCCCCTCCTCAGGCCCCCCTCCGGTCGGCAGGACCGGTTGGCCGCAATCTGCAGCAGGCGGAGGCGGTAGCAAAGTGGCGGCTAGCCTTCCATCTCGGCGTCGCGCAGGTCGGCGTCGTCCAGACGAGCGCCCGCGAGGTCGGCTTCGAGGAACCGCACCTTCCGCGCCTGGGCGCCACGCAGGTCGGCTCCGCGCAACACCGCCCTGGTCATGTCGGTGCGCAGAAAACGGCCCTCGGCGATCATCAGGGGTCCGAGATTGGCGTTGCGCAGGTCGGCCTTGTGGAGCAGCGTTCCGACCAGCTTGGCGCCGCGCAGGTCCGCGCCCTTCAGCGATGTATTCCGCAGGTCCGCGCCGGACAGGTCCGCGCCCTGGAGCTGGATGCCGTCCAGAACCATGCCGAAGAAGACCGACCGGGCGGCTCCGAGCCCGGAGAGCCGGCGACTGCGAAGCTGGCGCAGCGGCCGGAAATCGACCCGCGTCAGCTTCATCGTCCGCCCCTCGCGGCCGTCGCTGTCGCAGAAAGCCTCGTGCTCGCCAAGCAGGTCCTGCAGCGGCGTGTCGTCGACATAGATGATCGCCGGCGGCGCCCTCAGCGCTTCGGTGAGGTCGGCGTTCTCGAAGTTGGCGTCATCGAGCCGCACGCCGACGAGCACGGCTTGCTTCAGCGATGCGCCGGAAAGGTCGCTGCCGAACACGTCCGCGCTGCTCAGGTCAGCGCCGTCGAGGACCGCGTTGATCAGCCGGGCGCCGTTCAGGCAGGCCCCGCGCAGGTCCACGTCCGTCAGATCAGCGGCGATAGAGGGGCCGCCCGACATCTGGACGCCGGTCATGTTGGCGTCCTTGATCACGGCATAGTCCAGTTCACCCGGCCTGCGGTCGTGCTTGAGGACGCGCCAGCCGGAGCCGCCACCCTGCAGGGCGATCCGGCCCTCGCGCAGGTCGCAGCCCATGAGGTTGGCGCCGGCGAGATTGGCCCCGCGCAGGCAGGCGCCGCGAAGATCGGCGCTGGAAAGATCGGCTTCGCGCAGGTCGGCTTCGCGCAGGTCGCAGCCGAACATCGTCGCGCGGTGCAGCTTTGCGCCCTTCAGGCCGGCTCCGTTCAGCCAGGCGCCCGTCAGATCCGCATCGGTCAGGTCGAAGCCGTCCAGAGCCATGTTCGAAAGGTCGGCGTAGTTCAGGCTCGCGCGCATTCCGCCGCTGCGGCCGGTCAGGTATCGCGCATGCGCGTCCAGCACCTTCCGGACGGTGCCGAAGTCATAGCTTCGGACAAGGTTTGGCGTATCGGCGGACATGTGGCGGCGGGTCCTTCCCCTGCGCACTTTTGCCGCACCGGCCTTAATGGATGGTGTGAAATTCCTGAAACGGCAGTTTCAGAGCCAGCCTTTCCTGCGAAACCACCACAGCGGGACCGCCATCGCCACGGCCATGGCCGCCAGGGCGAGAATCCAGCCCGGGCCCCAGTGGAGCCCCGGCAGAGCGTCGAAGTTCATGCCGTAGATCGACGCGATCAACGTGGGCGGCATCAGCACGACGGCCCAGACCGAGAACACCTTCATGATCTCGTTCTGGTCGGTGTTGATCAGGGCGGTGGCCGAATCGAGAAGGAAGGTGACGTTTTCCGTCAGGTAGGCCGAGTGATCGGTGAGCGATTGGATGTCCCGTTGCAGCGAGCGCAGCCGCTCGCGGTTGTCCTTGAGGCTGGCGATGTCGTCGGCCAGCGACGCGAAGGACACCAGCCGCGCAAGGCTGACCAGGCTGCTACGCGCCTTGGCCGTGACCGCCTGGCTGCGGCCCAGCCGGCGCAGGATAGGCTTGAAGGCCCCTTTGCGGTCCCGGCGGAAGATCTCGTCCGAGTGAGCGTCAACCTCGACCGACAACCGCTCGAGTATGTCGGCCAGCCGATCGACCACCGCATCGAGCAGGCCGAGGAACGCGCTGGTGCCGCCGGTGCAGAAGTCGGCGTCCCGGAGGGCCTGGTTCGCGTAGGCTTCGAAAGCCTTGGGCTGCACGTAGCGAATGGTGACCAGTTTTCCGTCGGCGAGCACGAAGGTGACGGGAGCCAGCGCCGGCGTCCGCTCGTCGTCGCTGGCGCCGATCAGCACGAAGGCGGTCATGAAATGCGCGCCGTCCTCCTGGTAGAGACGTGAGGAGACCTCGATCTCGTCCATCTCCTCGCGGGTCGGCAGCAGCACGCCCAGCGCCTTCTCGGCCGCCAGTTCCTCATCCCGGGTCGGCTGGTAGAGATCGACCCAGGCGGCGTCGCCCGGCAGGGACCAGTCGGGGTCGCTCTCGTCCACCTCGTAGAGACCGCCATCGCCCTTGCGGAGCACCTTCAGCATGCGCGCGTCTTCCCCGGAGGCCTTGCCGGTCACGTCCTGACCGGGCGAGCAGGCCGCCCAACCCAAGTTGCGAGCCCGTTGATCCCGGTGGGCAAGCCGACCGGCACAGGCTCGCACCCTGCCCTCGAATGGCGCGGGCGGGCTACGGCGTCAATGCGCGGAAGATCAGTCCTGCTGGTCCGACTGGCCCTGGCCGGTGGCGGCCGCGATCAGGGCGGCGATACGGTCGGTGGCATCGGCGGCCTGGTTGACCACGCCCAGCGGCGAGGGCAGCGGGCCGACGCCGCCGGCGGTCTGGTTGGCCGCGGTGCGGGCCATGGTCAGACCCTGGGCCGACCAGTAGCGCGGGTCGGTCTGCGCGACCTTCACGGCCTGGGCGTTCTGGTAGATGAAGCCGTGGGTCGGATAGACCGAGGTGCCGAGGTCGCGGATCGGGTCGTACCAGACCTTGACCAGAGACCAGTCGCCCAGCGGCGACACGTCGATCACCGTCACGTCGCGTTCGATCTGGCCGCGGGCGCCGCCGATGCGGGACCAGTTGGCGTGGGTGATCTGGATGACGCGGTCGGTGACGAGGCTGCTGACGACGGCGACATGGCCCAGCTGCATGCGGTCGGTCGGCTTGAAGGCCAGCACCGCGCCCATCCGCGGAAGGCGGCCGGTCTCATACTTGCCGGACGCCTGGCCCCACCAGGTGCGGGCGTCGCCATAGATCTGGATGCCAGACAGCAGGCGCGCGAAGGGCACGCATTGCCAATAGATGTCTGCCAGGGCGTTAGCCGTGGGCGTAAGGCTGATCACCGCTGCGGCGGCCAGGGAACCGAGGATGGTTCTGGTCCGTTGACGCATCAGGAGCGCTCCCCCGTGGTACTGAAGGTGAGGGGATACTCATCTCACGCACGAATGAAAAGAGTCTTTTCACGCTGTCGCCGCGGCGTCGCGTCGCGCTCGCCATGAGTCGGCCCACAGTTTCATGCGGGTCCGGGCCGGTTTCTCGATCAGATGATACGAGGCGGCGGACAGTGGAACCACGGCGACGAGGAAGATTATCCACAGGCCCAGGGGAAGCTTTTCAGACGGTAGATTCAAAGCTTTCGCCGCTGCATTCACGAAGATGATCTTCCAGGGCACGCAGATCATGTAGGTCGAATAGCTGATCTCGCCCAGGTAAACGAACCCGGCGTGCGAAGCGAAGCTGGAACCATGCTGGGCCAGGCCCGCGAGACCCAGGATCAACCCGCCGAAGGCGATCACACAGACCACGTCCGGGGCGCCCGACGCCGCCGCGATGAGCATTCCGGCGCCCGAAAACGAGGCGCCGATCGCCGCCGCAGACAGGCTGCGCACGGCGCCGGCCTTCCACAGGGCGTGCATGGCGCAGCCCAGCGCGAAGCAGGGCACGATTCGCAGGGCGCCCCAGTGGATGGTCGCCTGGGTCAGCGAAAGTCCGGTGAGGCGCTCGAAAACCGGATAAATCGCCGCCAGCGCGGCGATCACCAGTCCGGCGAACAGCCAGGGCTTGCCGCGCAGTCGCCAGGCCGCCCAGGCGAACAGCGGGAACGTCAGATAGGCGAACCACTCCGCCGAGATCGACCAGGACGGATGATTGAACGCCGCGGCCGGTGCGAAGCCCCAGGCCTGCAGCAGCAGGAGATTGGCGGGCAGGGCGTCCCAGCGCAGCAGCTCGGCGTCAACCGCGAAGCCCGCCAGTCCGGCCACGACGCCGAGCGCAATCATGCCCAGCAGGGTCGCCAGGTGCAGCGGATAGACCCGCGCCAGCCGGTTCCAGAGGAAGTCGCCGTACCTGAAGCGTCCCTCTCCGAAAGCGCTCAGATAGACATGGCAGAGGATGAAGCCCGACAGGGTGAAGAACAGCTCCACCCCGAGATATCCCTTCTCGACCAGCTGCGGCGTGAAGCTCACGTCCAGCTTGGGCCAGTAGTGGAAGAGCACCACCCAGATCGCCGCGAAGAAGCGGAGGGCGGTCAGCGGCTTGATGTTCGCGCCGTCGGGCATGGCGGTCTCCTGTCCCGTCGCGGCGCCGAGCGAGGCGCCCCTTCGGGGCGAGTGCAAATCGTGCGCCACGGGAATCTTCCGAAACAGCTACAACCCGGCGCGATGTCCGCTACATAAGCGCAACCCGGTTCACCAGACGTGAAGGTCACAAAGCCCCGATGGACAGTCTTCTTCAACTTGCCGCCGATCCCACCGTCTGGGCGGCGCTCATCACCCTGGTGGTGATGGAGGTCGTGCTGGGGATCGACAATCTGGTCTTCATCTCGATTCTCTCGAACAAGCTGCCGGTCGAACAACGCCAGAAAGCCCGGCGCATCGGCATCTCGCTGGCCCTCATCATGCGCATCGCGCTGCTGTTCTCGATCAGCTGGATCGTCGGGCTGACCGCCGCTGTCTTCGACCTCGGCTTCACCGGCCCGGTCGGAGAGCATGGCGAACCCAGCTTCGAGACCTCGTTCTCCTGGCGGGACCTGATCCTGATCGCCGGCGGCCTGTTCCTGCTTTGGAAGGCCACCAAGGAAATCCACCACACGGTCGACCCCGCGCCGACCGGCGATGTCATGGACACCAAGAACCTCGCCATCTCGAACTTCGGCTCGGCGATCTTCCAGATCATCCTGCTGGACCTGGTGTTCTCGGTGGACTCGATCCTGACCGCCGTCGGCATGACCGACCACCTGCCGGTCATGATCATCGCCGTGATCGCCGCGGTGACGGTGATGATGCTTGCCGCCGATCCGCTGGCCAATTTCATCCACAACAACCCCACCGTGGTGATGCTGGCGCTGGGTTTCCTGCTGATGATCGGCCTGGTGCTGATCGCCGACGGCTTCGGCGTGCATGTGCCCAAGGGCTACATCTATGCGGCCATGGCCTTCTCGGCCCTGGTCGAGGGCCTGAACATGTGGTCGCGCCGGAACGCCGCGAGGAAAGCCGCCGCGCTGAAGGAAGCTTCCGGCGGCGTGCCGCCGGCGGGCCACTAGCCGTCAGAGGAAGCTGTACGGGTCGACGTCCAGAGTGACCCGTATGGCGCCCGACGGGCGCGCCCGCGCGCGCCAGGCGGCGAGGAAGCCCTGCAGGTCGACGGTCCGGTCGGCCCGCACCAGGAACCGCTTGCGCCGCCGCCCGCGCACCAGCGCGAGCGGCGCGTCGGCAGGGCCGAAGATGTCGACCCCGTCTGCATTGGGCGCCACCGACGCCAGTTGCCGAACGTAGGCCTCCAGCGCCACGGGATCGGGGCTGGAGACGATCACCGCGGCCAGCCGGCCGAACGGCGGCAGGGCGGCCAGTTCGCGCGCCTCCATCTCGGCCTCGATGAAGGCGTCGCGATCCTGGGCCTTGAGCGCCTGCATCACCGGATGCTCCGGCGCGTAGGTCTGCAGAAGCGCCCTGCCCGGCCGCTCGCGACGTCCGGCGCGGCCGCTGGCCTGGGCCAGAAGCTGGAAGGTCCGCTCCCCGGCCCGCAGGTCGCCCCCGCGCAGGCCGAGGTCGGCGTCGACCACGCCCACGAGGGTGAGATTGGGAAAGTCGTGCCCCTTGGCCGCCGCCTGGGTGGCGACCAGAACATCGATCTCGCCCGCCGCCATGGCGCCGACCAGAGACCGTGCGCCCTCGGCGTCGAACACCGTGTCGGAGGAGAAGACCGCCACCCGCGCCTCGGGGAACAGCGCGCGCACTTCCTCCTCGACCCGTTCGACGCCGGGACCGATCGACACGAGACTGTCCCTCGCCCCGCAGTGCGGGCACTTGTCCGGCCGCGGCATCGAAAAACCGGTCAGGTGGCAGACCAGCCGCCCGGTGTAGCGATGTTCGACCAGCCAGCTGTCGGTGTCCGGCGACTTCATCCGCTCGCCGCAGGCCTTGCAGAGGACGAGCGGCGCATAGCCCCGCCGGTTCAGGAACAGCAGAGTCTGCTCCGACCGCCCGAACGTCTCGGCCATCGCCTCGACCAGGGGCCGCGACAGCCAGCGGCCGGGCTCGGGCGGATATTCGCGCATGTCGATCAGATCGACGTCCGGCAGCCGCGCCGCGCCGTGTCGGGCGCCGAGCTTCAGCCAGCGATAACGACCCTGACGCGCGTTCCAGATGGTCTCGAGCGACGGCGTGGCCGAGGCCAGGACGATGGCGCATTTCTCGATGTGCGCGCGGGCCACGGCCAGATCGCGGGCCTGGTAGATGAAGCCCTCCTCCTGCTTGAACGAGCCGTCGTGCTCCTCGTCGACGACGATCAGGCGCAGATCGCGATAGGGCAGGAACAGCGCCGAACGGGCTCCGACCACGATGCGGGCCTGGCCGGACGCGACGCCCTCCCAAGCTCGCCGGCGCAGCGGCGGAGCGACAGCGGAGTGCCACTCCACCGGCGCCCCGCCGAAACGATCCTCGAATCGCGCCAGCACGGCCTGGGTCAGCGCGATTTCCGGCAGCAGCACCAGCACCTGGGCGGCCGGATCGGCGGCCAGGGCGGCGGCGACCGCCTCCAGATAGACTTCCGTCTTGCCGGAACCCGTAACGCCGTCGAGCAGCGCGGCCTGGTAGCCGCCCTCGCGGACCATCCCGACCAGCACCTCTGCCGCGGCCGTCTGGCTGGCGTTGAGCTTCGGACCGGGAGAGGTCCAGTCGAGATCATCGAAGCGGTGCTCCGGCGTCACCAGATCCAGCGCCAGCACGCCCTCGTCGAGCAGGCCCTTCAAGACGCCGGACGACACCCCGGCCCGTTCGGCGAGCTCGGGGCCGGTCATCGGCTCGACAGCCGCGTCGAGCACCCTCTGACGGGCCGGCGTCGCGCGGGCGGGCAGCGCGCCCGTCGCCCGCAGCAGCTTGATCGGCCGGGGTCTGGGCGCGCGCAGCCCGCGCAGCGCCATGGCCAGCGGCTGGCCCGGCGCGTCGACCGAGTATTTCGCGGCCCATTCGACGAAGCGCAGCGTCGTCTCCGGCATGACCGGATCGTCGATCCGCTCGAGCACCGGTTTCAGCGGCCGGTTGCCGCCCGCGCCTTCTCTCAGCGCCGTCACCACCCCGCGCGCGGTCCGGGGCCCGAGCGGCACCGCGACATGGTCGCCGACGGCGAGGTCCATCCCCTCCGGCTCGGCGTAGTCGAACGCCTCCGGCAGCGGCATCGGAAGAAGGATGGAGGCGATGCGGGTCACAGGTGGTCCATGGCCGATTGAACCGCTAAAAGCGATCCCATGCAGCTGTTTCTAGACACCACCGACACCGTCGTCCTGAAGGATCTCGCCGCCACGGGCCTCGTGGACGGCGTCACCACCAACCCGACCCTGATCGCCAAGTCCGGCCGACCGATGGCGGAGGTCATCGCCGAGATCTGCGAGATCGTGCCCGGACCGGTCAGCGCCGAGGCTGTCGCCACCGACGCCGAGGGCATGCTGGCCGAGGGCCGCAAGCTCGCCGGCATCGCGCCCAACGTGGTGGTCAAGGTGCCGCTGACCCGCGCCGGCCTGATCGCCACCGCCGAATTCGCCCGCGAGGGCATCCAGACCAACGTCACCCTCTGCTTCTCGGCCAACCAGGCGCTGCTGGCCGCCAAGGCGGGCGCGACGTACGTCTCGCCGTTCATCGGCCGGCTGGACGACCAGACCCAGGGTTCGGGCATCGAGCTGATCGCGGCTATCCGCGCGGTCTACGACAACTACGGCTTCGACACCGACATCCTCGCCGCCTCGATCCGCACCCCTGCCCATGTCACGGAATCGGCGCTGGCCGGCGCCGACTGCGCGACGATCCCGCCGGCGGTCTTCGAGGGCCTGTTCAAGCACCCGTTAACCGAAAGTGGGCTTCAACAGTTCCTGAGCGACTGGGCCAAGACCGGCCAGTCGATCCTGTAGGGCAGAATCGCCCTGCGGACCTGCGCGGCTCGGGGGCGAGAATGTCTGACGCGAAGCGGAAGGAATCGGCTGCGGATGATCTGCGCCGCGTCCTGCGGGAACACCCGCACCTGATCCGGGACGACGAGGAACTGCTGGCCGATCTCGGCCTGCGGGTCGATGCGGCCAACATCGTGGAGTTCGGCCCGGCCGCGCTGGCGCGCGTCCATGCCGCCCACAAGCGCGAGAGCAAGGCCCGCAAGCAGCTGGAGGCCACCGCCCGCGCCAACTTCGCCGCCCAGGCCCAGACCCACGCCGCAGTCATCGACCTGCTCGAGGCGCGCAACCATTCCGACCTCGCCCGACGCATCGACGACATGGCCACCCTGCGCTTCGGCCTGGCCGGCGCGACGCTGGCCCTCGAGGGACCCGAACGGGTGCCCGCCGGCTGGTTCGCGCTGGTCGAGGGCCAGAGCGACATGATCCTGGGTGAGCGGCGACTGCATCGCATGGGCTTCCACGCGCCGTCGCTCGGCCTGTTCGGCCCCAGGGCCGAGCGGGTGCGGTCGATGGCGCTGGTCCGCGTCGCGCTCTGGGAACCGGCCCGTCAGGGCGTCCTGGCCTTCGGCTCGCCGGACGAGAACGGCTTCACCCAGGACATGGGCGCCGAACTGGTCGCCTTCCTGGCCCGGGTGGTCGAACGCACGGCGGAGCGATGGCCGGTCCTGTAGCCTCCGCGCGCGAGGCGCTGGGCGCCTGGCTGGACCACCTCGCCAACGAGCGGCGGGTCTCGCCGCGCACGGTCGAGGCCTATCTGAACTGCGTCTCGCCCTATGTCGCCTTCCTCGAGCAGCACCGGGGAGAGACCCTGAGCCTGTCGGCGATGGGGACGATCACGCCGGCGGAGGTGCGGGCCTATCTCGCCCATCGCCGCGACGGCGATCATCCGTTGTCGGCGCGGTCGGTCTCGCAGGCGCTGTCGGCGATCCGGGGGTTCCACGGCTTCCTCGACCGTCGGCACGGCGTCTCCAACGCTGCCCTGACGCTGGTGAAAGGGCCGCGGGTCAAGCCCGGCGCGCCGCGTCCGGTGAGCGAGGACAATGCGAGGGGACTGATCGGCGAGGCCGCGCTCGATCCGGACCGTGAGGACTGGGAAGCCGCCCGCGACGAGGCGGTGCTGACCCTGCTCTGGGGTTGCGGCCTGCGGATCAGCGAGGCGCTGTCGCTGAAACGGTCAGACGCGCCGCTGGGCGACAGCCTGCGTATCCTGGGCAAGGGGTCGAAGACACGTATCGTGCCGGTGCTGCCGGCGGTGCGGGAAAAGATCGACGCCTATCTGGCCGAACTCCCCTTCGCGCTGTCGCCGGATGAGCCGCTGTTCCGCGCGCCGCGCGGGGGACCGCTGAGTCCCCGCCATGTGCAGGCGCGGATGCAGGCCCTGCGCGGCCGGCTGGGTCTCTCCGACCGGACCACGCCGCACGCCCTGCGCCACAGCTTCGCGACCCATCTGCTGGGCGCCGGCGCCGACCTGCGCTCGATCCAGGAACTGCTCGGCCACGCCAGCCTGTCGACGACGCAGAAGTACACGGCGGTCGACGCCGAGGGCCTGCTGGCGGCGTACGGGAAGGCGCATCCACGGGCTTAGCGAGACCTGGTCCGGCGAATCGCTAAGGCGGTCACCACCCCTGCCAACGCCATACTGGCAACGAACAACGCCAGAATCATCTCGGCCGTCTCCAGTTGGGCGACGACAACGCCATCGAAACAACGTCCCTCTTCGTTGAAGCAGGACCGCTGGCGCCAATAGTACACGTACCAGGCCCCGCCGAAGACGAGCGCTGGAAGCCACAAGGCCGCGATCCAGATCAGAGGGCCGATCCGCCTCATCGCTAAGCCAGCTTCCCCCGGATCCACGCCGCCGCTTCGTCGATCGCCCGCCGCCCGGCACCGAGCCACGGGCTGAACGCGTGCCAGACGTGGATCATCTCGGGCCAGATCTCGGCCCGGACCTCGACCCCGGCGAGGCCCGCGCGTTCCGCCAGCAGGGCGGTGTCGGAGGCCAGGATCTCGGCCCCGCCGGCGTGCAGCAGCATCGGCGGCAGGCCGTGCAGGTCCGCGAGCGCCGGGCTGGCCAGCGGGTGGTGCGGTCCCTCGCCCTGCAGATAGGCGTCGGCGAAGGCCTGGAGGTCCTCGCGGGTCAGCATCGGGTCGTCGAGCACCGCGGCGTAGGCCGCGCCGGTCTGGCGCAGGTTCGCCCAGGGGCTGATGCCGAACAGGCAGCCCGGCTGCGGCAGGCCGCTGTCGCGGATGGCGATGGCCGCCGCGAAGGTCAGGCCGCCGCCGGCGCTGTCGCCGGCGATGACGACGCGGCCGGGTTCGATTCCCTCGCCGAGCAGGTGGCGATAGGCCTTCACCGCGTCGTCGACGGCGGCGGGGAAGCGATGCTCGGGCGCCAGTCGATAGTCCGGAACCAGCGCCGGACAGCCGATCGCGGCGGCGAGGTTGGCGGCCAGTCCCCGATGGCTGCGCGGACTGCCGATGCAATAGCCGCCGCCGTGAAGGTAAAGCAGCGCCCGTTCTTCGTCGGCGCCGACCGGGGTCAGCCGCTCGGCGGGCAGACCGGCGATATCCAGAAGCTCGACAGTCAGCCCTTCCGGCAACGGCGACATGTCGCCGAAGGCGTCGATCCCGGCGCGGCGGGTCGTCCAGTCGCCGGCTCCCTCCTCCAGCGCCGACGGCGTCGCGGCGAGTAGCGCCCGTACGCCCGCGATCTCCGGATCCCTGTAGGTCTTCTCGCCATCAGCCATGGTTCGCTCCCTGCATCCTTAAGGGAGGGTAGGTCGGCGGGCGTCGTAGCCGCAACGAAAACGGGCTCCCATCGTGAGATTGGAGCCCGCGATCGTCGCGCGACGGCGTCCAGGTCAGGCCTGCATCGTCCAGCCTTCGACGCCCATCGCTGCCTGGCGCAGGGCCTCGGAGCGGGTCGGGTGCGGGTGGCAGGTGCGGGCGACGTCCTCGGACGCGGCCGAGAACTCCATCGCCACGCAGTATTCGGCGATCATGTCGCCGACGTTCGGCCCGATCATGTGGACGCCGAGAATCCGGTCGGTTCTGGCGTCGGCCAGCACCTTCACGAAGCCCTCGGTCTCGTGGTTGATCTTGGCGCGGCTGTTGGCGGCGAACGGGAACTTGCCGACCTTGTAGTCGACGCCCGCGGCCTTCAGCTCCTCCTCGGTCTTGCCGACCGTGGCGACTTCCGGGGCCGTGTAGATGACGCCCGGGATGAGATCGTAGTTGATGTGACCGGCCTTGCCCGCGATCAGCTCGATGCAGGCCACCGCCTCGTCCTCGGCCTTGTGGGCCAGCATCGGGCCGCTGGTCACATCGCCGATCACCCAGACGCCGGGCGCGGTGGTGTGATGGTGCTGGTGATGGATGACGCCGCGCTTGTCGGTCTCGACACCGACCGTCTCCAGGCCCAGACCCTTCGTGTAGGGACGGCGGCCGATGGCGACCAGGACATAGTCGGCGGTCAGGGTCTCGGCGGCGCCGCCGGCGACCGGCTCGACGGTCAGTTCGACCGCCTTGCCCATCGACTTCGCGCCGGTGACCTTGCTCCCCAGCTTGAACTTGAAGCCCTGCTTGGTCAGGGCGCGCTGGAAGGCCTTGGCGGTCTCCTCGTCCGTGCCCGGGACGATGCGGTCGAGGAACTCGACCACCGTCACCTCGGCGCCCAGGCGACGCCAGACCGAGCCGAGCTCGAGACCGATCACGCCGGCGCCGATGACGACGAGCGACTTGGGCACTTCCGGCAGCGACAGGGCGCCGGTCGAGTCGACGATGCGCTGGTTGTCGATCTCGACGCCCGGCAGGGGAGTCGGCTCCGAGCCCGTGGCGATGACGATGTTCTTGGCTTCCAGCGTGGTCTCGGCCCCGTCGGCGGCGGTGACCACGACCTTGCCCGGACCGTCCAGCCGGCCCCAGCCCTTCACCCACTCGACCTTGTTCTTCTTGAACAGGAACTCGATGCCCTTGGTCAGGGCGGTCACGCTCTCGGCCTTCTGGGCCATCATCTGACCGAGGTTCAGCTTCGGCGCGACCTCGATGCCGAGCTTGGCGAACTCGCCCCCGGCCGCGGCCTCGTACAGCTCCGAAGCGTGCAGCAGCGCCTTGGAGGGCATACAGCCGACGTTCAGGCAGGTGCCGCCCAGGGTCTCGCGTCCCTCGACACAGGCGACCTTCAGGCCCAGCTGGCCGGCGCGGATCGCCGCGTTGTAGCCGCCGGGGCCGCCCCCGATGATGACGACGTCGTACTGGGCCATTGGGATAAGCCGCCTTGTCTCGATGCTGACCGGATATATGGGCGCGCACGGGCCCGTTCGCGAGGCGGTTTAAGCCCTCGCGCCCCTAGGTCAACAGAAGAGGCCCGGAAAACGGCGTCAGTTGTCGCCATGCCAGTCGGCGTCGGTCTGGCCCAGCCGCCGCCTGCCGACCGGCGCGAGGACGAAGAACAGCACCAGCAACGCGGCGCCCTCGACCTTCAGGAGGGTGATCAGCGCGGCGGCCTCCTCGGCGGTGAAGGCGGTTCCCGACAACTTGAGGCCCACGAACAGCCAGGTCGCGGTGTCGATCGCCGTCGCGGCGGCGGCGATCCAGACCGCGCCCAACGGATCCCGCTGGGCGGTGTTCAGCGCGGTCAGCCGCATCAGGGCCGCGCCGCCCGCAGCGACGAGCGGCTGCCACATCCACGCGGCCGCGCCGGGGACAAGCCAACGACCGGGGTCGAAGCCGGCGACGGTCGGAATCAGGGTGTCCGCCAGCGCCAGCAGGCCCCGTGCGCCGACCTCCGACCCGGTGATCAGCGCCGCGCCTGGACCGAGCAGGTGATAGAACAGCGCGACAAGGATCACGGCCTGGACCGGGAAGGACCTGTGCCAGGGCGCCGCGCCTGATGTGGCCGTCGCGGGCTGCAGCGCCCGCCTGACCCGGGCGCGCCGGACCTTGGGCGCCTTGGCTGGCCGTTCGACCGTGCTGTCGCCGAACAGCGAGCCGTCGCGCGAGCCGATATCGAGATCGGTCCCGCTGTTCCAGGGCCACGGGGGCCTTGACGGTCCCTCGACGATATTGCGGCGGTTGTCGTTCATCCGAGCAGCCCCACCAGAGCGCTAATGAACAGGGCGGCGACCGACACGCACGCTATAGCCAGCATCGCGATCGCCATGGGGCGCCGACCGCGGCGCAACTGGGCCAGAGCGAGGCCGCCGCTCGGCTCGAAGATCGCCCAGAACACAGACGGCAGCGCCGCGCTTCTGGCTTCCGGGTGGGCGGTCCAGTTCATGGCCTCGGGATCAGACTTGCGGAAGGGGCGGATCAGCGCCAGCGCTGCCTCGGCTTCCTCCTCGACGACAAGCAGACGAAAGCCGCCCATGGCCTGCCAGAGGAAGAAGTCGGTCGAGCCCCGATACTCCTCCGGCAGAAACGGCAGGATGCCCTCGGATCGCAGCAGGCTTGCCGCGACCTGGGCTTCATGGAGATCCGCGAACCTCGCGATCTGGACGAGTGACAACGGCGCTCCCCTGGATTTCGCGTCGAACATCGCTCGACGTGCTCCGGCCGTCCAGTCGTCTCAGGGATGCGGCGCGGCGACGCCATGCTTGCGCGCCAGGTGGCGCAGGATCGCCTTTTCGGCGGAGATGAAGCTCAGGCCGCCGGCCTGGAGAATGTCGTCACCCTCCGCCGGTTCGGCGAGGATCAGGACCGGCATGCCCTGATGACCCTCGCCGACGAGGTCGACGATGGCCTGCCGGGGCCTCGGGAACGGATAGTAGGTGATGTCCAGCGCCTCCCGCACCGCCGGGAAGGCGGCCAGGAAGCCCTCGACCATGCAGCAGGCCGGGCAGACCCAGCCCTTGCCGCCGCTGTCGATCGCCGGGTCGTCGAACCCGGGCGCCAGAAGATAGAGCCTGTCTTTCGCCATGAGCCTACTCAAACTCCGAGCATCCCCGCGCAGGCGGGGGTCCAAGCCGAGCAAACGGCGCTTTCTCCACAAGCGCCGCTTGGGTCCCCGCTTTCGCGGGGATGAGCGGTGAATTGGCCCTAGACGTCCAGCAGCAGGCGCTGCGGATCTTCGAGGGCTTCCTTGACCTTGACCAGGAAAGTCACCGCGCCCTGGCCGTCGACGATGCGGTGATCGTAGCTGAGGGCCAGGTACATCATCGGGCGGACCACGATCTGGCCGTTCACCACCATCGGACGCTCCTGGATCTTGTGCATGCCCAGGATGCCCGACTGCGGCGCGTTCAGGATCGGCGTCGACATCAGCGAGCCGTACACGCCGCCGTTCGAGATGGTGAAAGTGCCGCCCTGCATGTCCTCGATGGTCAGATGACCGTCGCGGGCCTTCTTGCCGAGGTCGCCGATGGCCTTCTCGATCTCGGCCAGGCTCATCTGGTCGGCGTCACGCACGACCGGAACGACCAGGCCCTTGTCGGTGCCGACGGCCACGCCGATGTCGTAGTGGTTCTTGTAGATGATGTCCGTGCCGTCGATCTCGGCGTTGACGTCCGGGATCTGCTTCAGCGCGTTGGTGCAGGCCTTCACGAAGAAGCTCATGAAGCCGAGCTTCACGCCGTGCTTCTTCTCGAACTGGTCCTTGTACTGGTTCCGCAGGGCCATGACCGCCGACATGTCGACCTCGTTGAAGGTCGTCAACATGGCGGCCGCGTTCTGGGCTTCCTTCAGCCGGCGCGCGATGGTCTGGCGCAGACGGGTCATCTTCACCCGGTCCTCGCGCTCGTGCACCGGACGCGGCGCCGCCGGGGCGGCGGGCGCGGCCGGAGCCGCCGGGCGGGCTTCCAGGGCGGCCAGGGCGTCGCCCTTGGTGATGCGGCCATCCTTGCCGGTGCCGGCGATCGTCGCCGGGTTCAGGCCGGTCTCGGTGACGATGCGCTGCACCGAGGGGGCCAGCGGCGCGGCTTCGGCCTTCGCGGCCGGAGCAGGGGCGGCCGGAGCGGCCTCGGCCTTCGGAGCCGGCGCGGCGGCCGGCTTGGAGGCGGCGGCGCCCTCCGTCACCTTGCCCAGGACGGCGCCCGGCGTGACGGTCTCGCCGTCGGCGGCGGTGATGGCTTCCAGCACGCCGTCGACCGGCGAAGCCACTTCGAGGCTCACCTTGTCGGTCTCCAGCTCGACGAGGATCTCGTCCTTCTTGACCGCTTCGCCCGGCTTCTTGGTCCAGCGGGCCACCGTCGCTTCGGTGACGGATTCACCCAGGGCGGGGGTCATGATGTCGGCCATCGGTCGTCTTTCTTTGGTTCGTACTGTCGTCGGGTCGAGGCGGGTCGCGGTCAGGCGAAGGCTTCGGCCAGGAAGGTCTCGAGTTCACGCAGGTGGCGGCTCATCAGGCCGGCGGCCGTCGAGGCGGAGGCGGGGCGGCCCACGTAGCGGGCGCGCTTGGCCTTCACATCGAGACGGTCGAGCGTAAGTTCCAGCCACGGGTCGATGAAGGTCCAGCCGCCCATGTTCTTCGGCTCTTCCTGGCACCAGACCAGTTCGGCGTTCTTGAAGCGGTTCAGCACCTGGCTGACCGACTTCAGCGGCCAGGGATAGAACTGCTCGATGCGCAGCAGGTAGACGTCGTCGCGGCCGGCCTTGGCGCGGGCGTCGACCAGGTCGTGGTAGACCTTGCCCGAGCACATGATCACGCGCTTGATCTCGGCGTCTGGCTTCAGGACGATGCCGCCGACGTCGCAATGCGCTTCGGCGCCGTCGACCATCACGCGGTGGAAGCTGGAGCCTTCCGCCAGATCGCTGAGGTTGCTGACCGCCTTCTTGTGCCGCAGCAGGCTCTTGGGCGTCATGATGACCAGCGGCTTGCGGAACTCGCGCTTCATCTGGCGGCGCAGGGCGTGGAAGTAGTTGGCCGGCGTCGAACAGTTGAGGACCTGCATGTTGTCCTCGGCGCAGGCCTGCAGGAAGCGCTCGAGGCGCGCGGAGCTGTGTTCCGGACCCTGGCCCTCGTAGCCGTGCGGCAGCAGCATCACCAGGCCGCTCATGCGCAGCCACTTGCGCTCGCCCGAGCTGATGAACTGGTCGATGACCACCTGGGCGCCGTTCACGAAGTCGCCGAACTGGGCTTCCCACAGCGTCAGGGTGTTCGGGTCGGCCAGCGAGAAACCGTACTCGAAGCCCAGCACCGCCTCTTCCGACAGGGCCGAATCGATGACCTCGTAGTGGGCCTGGCCCGGACGGATGTTGTTGAGGGGCGTGTAGTGCTCCTCGGTCGTCTGGTCGATCAGGTCCGAGTGGCGCTGGGTGAAGGTGCCGCGCACGCTGTCCTGGCCGGACAGGCGGACGGGGTAGCCCTCGTCGAGCAGGGTGGCGAAGGCCAGGTGCTCGGCGGTGCCCCAGTCGAGATCGGTCCCCGCCTCGATCGCGGCGCGGCGCGCCTCGACGACGCGGCGGACAGTCTTGTGAGCGTCGACGCTGTCCGGGATCGTCGTGATCTTGCGGCCGAGGTCGATCAGCTTCTGCATCGGCACGCCGGTCTGGCCGCGCCGTTCCTCGTCACCCGGCAGACTCAGGCCGGCCCACTTGCCGTCCAGCCAGTCGGCCTTGTTGGCCTTGTAGGTCTTGCCGGCCTCGAACTCGGCGTCGAGGAAGGCGGTGAACTCCTCGACCCAGCCCTCGCCCTCGGCCTCGGTGATCACGCCCTCGCCGACCAGACGACGCGCGTAGATCTCGCGGGTCGACGGCTGGTCCTTGATGCGGGCGTACATCAGCGGCGACGTCATCGTCGGATCGTCGCCCTCGTTGTGGCCGAACCGCCGGTAGCAGAACATGTCGACGACGACGTCCTTGCCGAACTGCTGGCGGTACTCGGTGGCGACCTTGGCGGCGAACACCACCGCTTCGGGGTCATCCCCGTTCACGTGGAAGATCGGCGCCTCGACCATCAGCGCCACATCCGACGGATAGGGGCTGGTGCGGCTGTAGGCCGGAGCGGTGGTGAAGCCGATCTGGTTGTTGACGATGAAGTGGATCGTCCCGCCGACGCGGAAGCCCTTCACGCCGGAAATGGCGAAGCACTCGGCCACCACGCCCTGGCCGGCGAAGGCGGCGTCGCCGTGCAGCAGCACCGGCAGCACGTGGCCGCGGCCCGCGTCCGGCGTCTCGCGCAGGGTGAACGCCTGCTTCGCCCGGGCCTTGCCCAGCACGACCGGATTGACGATCTCGAGGTGGCTGGGGTTGGCGGTCAGCGACAGGTGGACGTTGTTGCCGTCGAAGCTGCGGTCCGACGAGGCGCCCATGTGATACTTCACATCGCCCGAGCCCTCGATGTCCGAGGGGACGGACGAGCCGCCCTGAAACTCGTGGAAGATGACGTGGTAGGGCTTGCCCATCACGGCGGCCAGGACGTTGAGGCGGCCCCGGTGCGGCATGCCCAGCACGATGTCCTTCACGCCCAGCGCGCCGCCGCGCTTGACGATCTGCTCCATGGCCGGGACCAGCGCTTCGCCGCCGTCGAGACCGAACCGCTTGGTGCCGGGGAAGCGCTTGTGCAGGAAACGTTCGAAGCCCTCGGCCTCGATCAGCTTCTTGAGGATGGCGACCTTGCCCTCCTTCGAGAAGGAGATCTCCTTGTCGCGCCCCTCGATACGCTGCTGCAGCCACGACTTCTCGGCCGGATCGGAGATGTGCATGTACTGCACGCCGACCGTTCCGCAGTAGGTGCGGCGCAGGATGGCGAGGATCTCGCGGAGCGTGGAGGTCTCGAGCCCCAGCACATAGTCGAGGAAGATCGGACGGTCGTAGTCCGCCTCGGTGAAGCCGTAGGTCGCAGGGTCCAGTTCACTGGCGTCGCCCGGAGGGGTCGCCATGCCGAGCGGATCGAGGTTGGCCCGCAGATGGCCGCGCATCCGGTAGGCGCGGATCATCATGATCGCGCGCAGCGAATCGAGGGTGGCGGCGCGAACGTCGCCGGCCGGAGCGGTCGGTTGCTTGGCCTCGATCGCCTTGCCGAGCTTGGTTTCGACCGCGGGCCACAGGCCGTCGATGGCCGACAGCCAGTCGGGACGCTGGGCGGGCGCCTGGCGCGGCGTCCAGGACGGCTTGCCGGCGGCCTTCTGAACTTCCTCGGCCTTGTCGTGCAGGGTGGCGAAGAAGCCGGCCCACGAGGCGTCGACCGAGCCCGGGTCCTTCGACCAGCGGGCGTAGAGGTCCTCAACGAACGCGGCGTTGGCGCCGTATAGGAAGGAAGTTTCGGTCAGAACCTGATTGATGATGCCTGCGTCGTCCGCCATCGGTCTCGCGCCTGTCAGCCGCCTGGGAGCAGCGGCTTAGCTGTCCCGGCGTAAATATAGTCTCTCGCGCCCGATTTCCCGTGGAAACCGGCCCCCCGACGCAGAAAAGGGAAACCCCGGGCCTCCCCGACCCGGGATCAACCGTACTCGATCAGCCCTTGAGCACTTCGAGAAGCGTCTCGCCGAGCCGCGCGGGCGACGGCGAAACGCGGATGCCCGCCGCTTCCATGGCCGCGATCTTGTCCTCGGCGCCGCCCTTGCCGCCCGACACGATGGCGCCGGCATGGCCCATGTGGCGGCCCGGAGGGGCGGTGCGGCCGGCGATGAAGCCGACCATCGGCTTCTTGCGGCCACGCTTCGCTTCATCGATCAGGAACTGCGCGGCGTCTTCCTCGGCGCTGCCGCCGATCTCGCCGATCATGACGATCGACTTGGTGGCTTCGTCGGCCAGGAAGAGCTCGAGCACGTCGATGAACTCGGTGCCCTTGACCGGGTCGCCGCCGATGCCGACCGCGGTGGTCTGGCCCAGGCCCGCGTTGGTGGTCTGGAACACCGCCTCATAGGTCAGGGTGCCGGAGCGCGAGACGACGCCGACGCTGCCTTCCGAGAAGATGCCGCCCGGCATGATGCCGATCTTGCACTGGTTCGGGGTCAGGACGCCGGGGCAGTTCGGGCCGATCAGGAGCGACTTCGAACCGGCCAGGGCCTTCTTCACCTTGACCATGTCCAGCACCGGAATGCCTTCGGTGATGCAGACGATCAACGGGATCTCGGCGTCGATGGCTTCCAGGATCGCGTCGGCCGCGAACGGCGGCGGGACGTAGATCACCGAGGCGTCGGCGCCGGTGGCCTCCTTCGCTTCGCCGACCGTGTCGAACATCGGCAGGCCGACGTGCGTCGTGCCGCCTTTGCCCGGCGTCACGCCGCCGACCATCTTCGTCCCGTAGGCGATGGCCTGTTCGGTGTGGAAGGTGCCCTGCGAGCCGGTGACGCCCTGGCAGATGACCTTGGTGTGGGAACCGATCAGAACCGACATTATTTGGCGCCCTTCACGGCGGCGACGATCTTCTCGGCGCCGTCCGACAGATCATTGGCGGCGATGACGTTCAGGCCGCTCTCGTTGATGATTTTCTTGCCCAGCTCGACGTTGGTGCCTTCGAGGCGGACGACGAGCGGAACCTTCAGGCCGACTTCCTTGACCGCGGCCACCACGCCCTCGGCGATGATGTCGCAGCGCATGATGCCGCCGAAGATGTTGACCAGGATGCCCTTCACGGCCGGATCGGCGGTGATGATCTTGAAGGCCGCGGTGACCTTCTCCTTGCTGGCGCCGCCGCCGACATCGAGGAAGTTGGCCGGCTCGGCGCCGTACAGCTTGATGATGTCCATGGTCGCCATGGCCAGACCGGCGCCGTTGACCATGCAGCCGATCTCGCCGTCCAGGGCGATGTACGCCAGGTCGTACTTGCTGGCTTCGATCTCCTTGGGATCTTCTTCGGTCTCGTCGCGCAGCTCGCGGATGTCGGCGTGACGGAACAGGCTGTTGCCGTCGAACGACAGCTTGGCGTCGAGGACGCGCAGGTGGTCGTCGGCGGTGACGATCAGCGGGTTGATCTCCAGCATCGACATGTCCTTGGCCAGGAACGCCGTGTAGAGCTGGGTCAGCAGCGTGGCCGCTTCCTTGGCCAGGCCGCCGGTCAGGCCCAGGGCCTTGGCCAGGGCGCGCTGGTGGGTCGGCCAGACGCCCGTCGCCGGGTCGATGGTGAAGGTGTGGATCTTCTCGGGAGTGTCGTGGGCGACCTCCTCGATGTCCATGCCGCCTTCGGTCGAGGCGACGACCGAGACCTTGCTCGAGGCGCGGTCGACGAGCAGCGACAGGTAGAACTCCTTCGCGATGGCCGCGCCTTCCTCGATGTAGAGGCGGTTGACCTGCTTGCCCTTGGGACCGGTCTGGTGGGTCACCAGCACGCGGCCGAGCATCTCCTCGGCGTTCTTGCGGACCTCGTCGACCGACTTGACGACGCGGACGCCGCCCTTGGCGTCCGGGCCGAGGCCTTCGAAGCGGCCCTTGCCGCGGCCGCCGGCGTGAATCTGGCTCTTCACCACGAAGACCGGCGTGCCGAGCTTCTCGGCGGCCTTCTCGGCCTCATCGGGAGTGAAGGCCGCAAAGCCCTTGGGGACGGGAACGCCGAATTCGGCCAGGACGGCCTTGGCCTGATGCTCGTGGATGTTCATCGCGCTCTTGGGGTCTCGCGTATGCCGCTAGGGAAGACCCGCCTCGGCAGGTCGGGCCGGGTTATGGCGCGGTCGCGCGGAAGGCGCAACCCGATGGAAGCGATAGGAAAAAAGAACCCCGCCGGTCTCCCGGCGGGGTCCAATGTTGCGTACGCGAAGGGCCGCGATGGCCCGACGTTCTAGTACTTGGCCGACACGCGCAGCGTGATGGTCCGCGGCGCGCCGTAGTAGGCCGTGCGGATGCCGCCGACAGACGAGAATTCCTGCGCGTCGGTCTTGTAGAGCTCGTCGCCGATGTTCTGGCCGTAGAGCCCGGCGCTGTAGCGGCGGTCAGCGCTTTCCCAGACGACGCGGGCGTCCCAGATCCAGTGATCGTCGTCCCACATGCCCGGCAGGCGGACCGTCGTGATGCCGGCGGTGTTGTCGACCGCCAGGGCCATTTCAGAGCGGAAGCGGGCCGCCGCGCCCAGGGTCAGCGAACCGCTGCCGGCCAGGTCAAAGGTGTACTGGCCGCCGTAGCGAGCGGTCCACTTGGGCGCGAAAGCCGGCTTCTGGAACGTGCGGCTGCCGGCGGTGCCGGTGAAGCGCGCGTCCTTGAAGTCCTCGTACTCGGCGTTCAGCATGCCGATCTGGGCGTCGAGCATCAGGCCGGGGACCGGACGGGCGACGGCTTCGACCTCGAAGCCCGAGGTCTTCATGCTGCCGGCGTTGATGACGGTCAGCTCGGGGCTCGGCAGGCCGGTGCCCGGATCGACGACCGTCCCCGAGACCCGGGCCTGGAAGTCCTGGTAGTCGTTGGTGAAGGCGGTCAGGTTCAGCAGGTAGCGGCCGCCGTCCCAGGTGGTCTTGATGCCGCCTTCGTAGCTGGTCACCGTCTCGGGCTTGTAGGGGGCCTGTTCGCCGGGGTTGTTGGCGCGGCCATTGAAGCCGCCCGACTTGAAGCCTTTCGAGCCGCGCACATAGACCGTCACGTTGTCCGAGGGCATCCAGCGCAGGTCCGCCATCGGCGACAGGTCGTCCCAGGTCTCGTTCAGGCCCTTGAAGGCGAACGCCGGGTTGGCCGTGAACAGCGCATTCGACGAGAAGGTCGAGGTCGACCGCGAATAGGTCTTCTCTTCCTCGGTGTAGCGCAGGCCGGCGGTGACCTGCAGCGTTTCGGTCAGGTCGAAGCTGGCGTTAACGTAGGCCGCCTTGCTGGTCGTCTCGAGGTCGTCATCGACGGTGCGCAGGAAGGTGGCGTTGCCGAAGGCCGCGCCGAGGAAATCGTCGGCGTAGGCTTCCTGGTGCGAGGTGATGTTCTCCTGCAGCCAGTAGACGCCGCCGACGACGGTCCAGGGGCCTTCCTGGTAGGTGAGCTGGAACTCCTGGCTGGTCTGGTCCTGATCGACGCCGACGAAGACGTCGCCCAGTTCGAGCTGGGTGGCGTCGATGTCGACGTAGTCGTCGGTTTCGAGGTTCCGGTAGGCCGTGATCGACTTCAGGGTCAGGCTGTCGGTCAGGTCCCAGGTCACCGCGCCCGAGAAGCCGTAGTGCGTCAGCTTGGTCGAGTTCGGCAGGCCGGCCGTCGTGCGGGTCTTGAAGTCGAAGACCGGCGGCGTGGCCGCGACCGTGACCAGCGGCACGCCGAGGATGGTGGTCAGCGTGCTGGTCGGCTGGCCGACCGTCATGGCCGCGTCGTCCTTGGCATAGTCGGCCGACAGGTCGACGGTGACGCCGTCAGCGGGCTTCCAGCGGGCCTGGCCGCGAACGGCCCAGGTGTTCTTGTCGTTGTACTCGGCGCCGGTGACCGGATCCTCGACGAAGCCGTCGCGCCTGGACATCAGGCCGGACACGCCGAGCGAGAGGGTCTCGCTGACCGGACCGGAGACGGCGCCCTTGAGCTCCATCTGGTTGTAGCTGCCGTAAGCGGCGGAGAGGCCGCCGCGGAACTCGTCGCCGGGCTTGCGCGAGACGACCTTCAGTGCGCCGCCGATCGTGTTCTTGCCGTACAGCGTGCCCTGCGGGCCGCGCAGCACTTCGACCCGCTCGAGGTCGAACAGGTCGAACTGGGTGCCGCGAATACGGCTGTAGTAGACGTCATCGACATACACGCCGACGGCGGGATCGAAGGTCTGCAGCGCATCGGGCTGGCCGACGCCGCGGATGAAGATGTTGGTCGAGTTCGACGACCCGCGGCCCTGCGCCAGGTTCACGTTCGGCACGGCGCCTTGCAGGGCGGTGACGTCCGTGGCCTGCAGGCGCTCGAGCGCGGCTCCATTGAACGCCGAGACGGCGCCCGGAACGGACTGCAGGGTCTCTTCGGTGCGGCGGGCGGTCACCACGATCGCATCGACTTCGGCTTCATCGGTCGGGGCGTCCTGCGCCACGGCGAAAGTCGCGCACGCACTCCAGGCGGCGCCGGCCAGCAAGGCGGCCTTCCACATCGTTCTCATATCATCCTCCCGAGCGGCTCCTGTTGTCGGGGCCGTCAAAGTTCCAAATTCACCAGAACGCGAATTGATCGGACAGTCGGTCAAACCCGGCGCGCGCGAAAGGGGCGCGCGCGGCGAACGCCGATATTTTTCATCATGTGATGAATTGGCGCCACATGGGCGCCGCCGACCTCAGCGGCGGCCCTTGGCGATGACGGCCTCGAAGCCGGCCGCACAATAGGCGTAGAGCCGCTGTCGGGCGGCTTCCAGGTCGCTGGAGTGACAGAGTCCGTCGGACAGCTGGTCGATGCGACCGGTCTCGGCGACCGTCATCATCATCGAGCCGGTCAGGAACTGGTAGGACCAGTAGAGGTCGGTCAGCTCGGCCTCCGGCATGGCGCGTTTGAGGGTGTCGACCAGCTGGTGGACCACCGGATCGAAGAAGCGGTGCATGATCTCGCCGCCCCACGCCGGGGTCATGGCGATCTGGGCCACGAGGGCCAGCCAGTTCTTCCACCCCTGCCCGCCGTTCAGGGTGAGCTCGATCAGCGGGTCGATGAAGGCGGCGATCACGCCCTCGGCGGTCATCGTCCCAGGATGCGCGGCCTCGTAGGCGGTCATCGCGTCGGCGCGGGCGCGGTTGATGATTTCCGCCCGGCGGAGGAACACCGCGTCGAACAGCTCGCGCTTGGCGCCGAAGTAGTAATGGATCAGGGCGGTGTCGACGCCGGCGTCGGAGGCGACCTGCCGGGTGGTGACGCCATAGAAGCCGTGACGGGCGAACAGGGACTCCGCCGAGTCGAGGATAGCCTCCTTGAGATCGACGCCGGTCGACTTCGAGGGACGTCCTCGGCCGCCGTTGCGGGGCTTGGCTGCGGTCATGGCGCGTCCAGACGGGCGGTCCCGGCGCCGCCCTTGTCCGGATAGACCCCGCCGTACGCGGATGGCAAGGCGCTCAGCCGAAGAACAGGTTCCACATCAGCCGGCCCGGCAGGAAGGTGAAGCCGCCGGCCACGATCGAGGCGCCCCAGAACATGCCGCTCATGATCCGCCCGTGACGGACGATCCGGCCGGTCCGCGCCGCCCAGACGCCGACCGGCAGCAGCGCCAGCACCCAGCCGCTCATCACGTGGATCAGCGACCAGACGTCGCCGTTGATTCCGACGATGAACAGCGAAGACAGCGCCGTCGTCCCCATCAGCGCCACCCAGGCCCAGCCCATGGTCCGGTGACGCGTGTCGCCCTTGCGCAGCGACAGGATCGCGCCGCCCAGGGCCACCGTGCCGATCGCGGCCAGCAGATGCAGCTGGATGATCCACGGCTGGGCGGCCAGCAGGGCCAGGTCTGGCCCGTGGAGCCGCGCGCCGGTCGCGACGCGCAGCATGTCCTCGCCGAACAGGACCGCGACGGTCAGGCCGGCGGCGCCGACCAGGAGCCAGCCGGCCAGATGGCTGCGCGGCAGGATGCGCGAGGGGGTCGTGGTCATGGGGGTCAGGCTCCGACGAAGACGCCGTGGAAGGTGACCGGCAGGGCGAGGCTCGCCTCCCAGCTCACCAGGGGGCCGGCCGCGACGCGGCGGGCGTCGAACACATGCAGCTCGGTGCGGCGCGACAGGAGGTTGATCGTCGTGCCGACCAGCCAGCCGTCGAACTCGGCGCTGCCGCCCGGTCGCGGCACGAAGACCTGCTCCTCGACGATCTGGGTCGGGCCGAAGTCGAAGCTTTCGGTCTTCTCCCGCCGCCAGTCGGTGACCGCCACCGCCTGCATCAGCGGATGGCTGGGCGAGCCCTTGGTCAGGTGGACGGTTCGCGAACGGACGCGGCCGGCGAACCGGGGATCGGTACGCGGAAACTCGCCGATGCCGGCGGGCGTGATCCGGACATCGCCGCCGGCCTTGAGGGTGACCAGCGCGAAGGCCGAGTCGGCGACGCCGACCTCCCGTCCCTCGATCAGCGCGGCGGCGCCGGTGACGGCGAAGGTCGGATCCCTGTCCGTGGCGATGTCGAAGCGGATCGTCCCGTCGGCCTCCTCCCAGGCGTCGCCGAGATGGAAGAAGAACAGCGGCGGCGCCTCGTAGACCCGGCGCTGGCTGAAGTCGGCCTTGTCGATGACCAGGATCTGCGTGCCCAGCTCCGGCTTCCAGGTCAGGCTGTTCACATAGGGCATGGCGAAGCGGTCCTGGATCCAGGGCTGCAGCACGATGACCAGATGCCGCGCGGTGGCGGTGAAGTCGTGGATGTAGCTGGCGCGCGGCAGCTCGATCGGCGTCGCCGCCTCCAGCGCGCCGTCGGGCGCGAGCCGCCAGACCATCGCCTGCTTGCCGAACAGGCCCAGGCTCCAGACCCGGCCGTCAGGCTCCACGCGCGGGTGGGCCAGGAACGGCATGTGCTTCAGGTCGGGCCGGAAGGTGTGGAAGCCCTTTGTCTCGAGCGTCTCCGGATCGAACCGCATCGGTGAGCCGGTCTCCCACAACGCCCACATCTCGCCGCCCGCCGCCATCACCGAGATGTTGGCCGGATTGACGTCGTCGTTGTTGGCGACCCTCGCGCCCCTGCGGGTCGGCGTGCCGAAGCCGGACGTGACCACGGCGTCCGCCGCGATGTCTGTGCGGCGCTTGGGCGTGTCCAGGAAGCGCGCCGCCAGGAAGGCCTCGCCGTCGTCGATGCGGAAGGCCCGCACCATCCCGTCCCCGTCGAACCAGTGACCGGCCGAGCCGCCGGGGCGGTGAAATTTCGACGGGCCGTTGCGGTACAGGGTCCCCGCCAGGCCCGCCGGCGCCCGGCCGCGCAGGCGGCGCAGCGCATGCCGCGGCACGTCGGACTCGACGTCGGCGACGCCCAGCGTCCAGTCCCCGCCGCTGGCCGCCGCGGCGTGCAGGTCGTCGGGATTGAGGGCGGCGACGGCCAGGCCGGCGGCGGCGGTCGAGAGAAAGTCACGGCGGTTCATGGCGCGGCTCCGGGAGATCGCGAGTTTCAGGGTTCAGTCGATGGTGATGGCCGCGGCGCTTTCGCCGGCGGTCACCTCGAACACCGCGTCGCTCCAGGCCGGCGGACCGAAGGCCCCCTTGGCGTCATTGGAGAAGCCGAACGGCTCGGTCGGGATGCCGAAGGGATTGGTCGCCAGCGTTCCGTCGCCGTCGATGTCGTGGAAGGCGCGCACCGCGTAGCGGCCCGGCTTCAGCCCCGGAACCACGGTCGAGACGCTGTCGCCGGCCACCGGCAGGGCGAACACCGCGACGGCCTCGGCCTTGCCGCCCCAGGCCGCCTCGCTGTCGAAAACCTGGCCAAGAATGGCGCCTGTGGGCCGGGTGATGCCCTGGAATGTCACGGTCAGGCTGGCGGCGTCCTGGGCCCGCGCCTGGTCGAGCGGCAGCGTGGCGAGGACGACGCCGTGCAGGGTCGCGATTGACAGGAGGAGGGCGGCGGTCTTCATCCGGGGGACGGTCATCTGAGGTCTGCCTGTGGTGGCGGGTTGTCGATGACCGAGGCTTAGGGGGAGCGATCCGGACGTGCAGCCCGACATGCGTGGAAACCCCGGTCCGGTTCGCGAAACGCCACCCGGCGCCGTTGGCGCTTCGCCGATCGCCGCCGTCCTGGGGTCCCGCCACTGGCGCGGGCTGGTCATCGCCGCCAGCGCCGGGGTGTTCATGGCGCTGGTCGGCGCGTTCGGCAGCGGAGACGCCCCGCTCGGGGTGCGGCTGGCCTACTGGATGCTCGCCATGCTGACCGGCGGCGTCGGCGGCATTGTGGTATCGGAGATCGTCGACCGGGGCGGATGGCTGGATGACCGCCCGGCCCTGCAGGGCGCACTGATCGCAATCTGCCTCACCATCCCGCTGACGCTGGCGATCTGGCTGCTGTCGAGCCTGTTCTTCCAGGGCGTCCCCGAACTCCGGACGCTGCGCTACTTCGTCGGGCCGGTGTTCGTGGTCACCTGCGTGATGACGGCGCTCAACTACTTCACCCAGCGCGCACCGGCCGAGACCCACGCGGCGCCCGCCGGCGCCGCGCCGGCGCGGTTCCTGGGCCGCCTGCCCGCCAGGCTGCGTGGCGGCGAGCTCTACGCGGTCGAGGCCGAGGACCACTACCTGCGGCTCCACACCAGCAAGGGACAGGACCTGATCCTGATGCGCCTGTCCGACGCCGTCATCGAGCTGGAGGGCCTGGAGGGCGCGCAGGTCCACCGATCCTGGTGGGTGGCGCGCGGCGCGGTGGCGAGCGCCCGGCGCGGCGACGGCAAGGCGACTCTGACCCTGACCGACGGATCCGAAGCGCCGGTCAGCCGCGCCTACGCCAAGGCGCTTCGAACCGCCGGCTGGTTCTGAGACGATCAGGAAAGACCCGGCGCCCGATGGCGCACCCGACACGATTCGAACGTGTGACCTTTGCCTTCGGAGGGCAACGCTCTATCCAGCTGAGCTACGGGTGCGGATCGCTGGCGGAGGCGGGTCTTTAGCGGAAGTCCGGGCGTTGCGCTACCCCCGCGCCGCCGCGCTCCGCGGCGCCTGTCTTGTTCATCGCGCGCTTGATCCACCTGCCGGTCATGGACCGGAAAGAGCGTGTCGAAGGATTCACCGGCCGGCAGGGCGCGCCGGGATCAGTTCATCCTGAACCGGATGGGCACCGCCTTGGGCCCACAGACGAAGCCGGCCTCCATGCGGCGCGGCTCGCCGTCGAGTTCGACGCTCTCGAGCCGGGGCAGCAGTTCCTCCCACAACAGGCGCATCTCCATCCGCGCCAGGTGCTGGCCGAGGCAGACATGGGCGCCGTAGCCGAAGGCGACGTGCTTGTTCGGCGTGCGCTCGATATCGAACCGGTAGGGGTCGGTGAAGACCGACTCGTCGCGGTTGCCGGACGGGTAGCTGAGGTACAGCCAGTCGCCTTTGGCCACCTTGCGTCCGGCGACCTCCGCATCGGCCGTCGCCGTGCGCATGAAATGCTTTACCGGCGTCTCCCAGCGGATCGACTCCTCGATCAGGCCGGCGATCAGCGCGGGATTCTCCTTCACCTTCCGGAACTGGTCGGGGTTCTCGGCCAGGGCCCACAGCGCGCCCGCGGTGGTGCTGGAGGTGGTGTCGTGCCCGGCGGTGGCGGCGATGATGTAGTAGCTCATGGCCTCCAGATGGCCGAGCGGCTGGCCCTCGATCTGGCCGTTGGCGATGACGCTCGCCAGGTCGTTCCTGGGGTTCAGGCGCCGATCTTCGGTCATGGCGTTGAAGTAGGTCATGAAGTCGATGACCGTGGCCTGCACGTTGGCGATGCCGGCGTCGACGTCGGTGACCGCGCCGCCCGAGCGGTTCAGCTCCGGGTCAGCGCTGCCGAACAGTTCCTGGGTCAGCTTGAGCATCCGCGGCTCGTCGCATTCGGGGACGCCGAGCACCTCCATGATGACGTGCAGCGGATAGAGGAAGGCGACGTCGCGCGCGAAGTCGCAGCGGTCGCCGCTGGCCGCCATGCGGTCGACGAAGCCCCGGGCGATCTCGCGGATGCGCGCCTCGAGCTGGCGCAGGTTCTGCGGCAGGAACCACGCCTGGGTCAGCCGCCGGTAGGCAAAGTGGTCGGGGTTGTCCATCTGGACCAGCGAGCGCACCAGGTGGGGCGAACCGCCGGTCAGTTCGCGCACCTTCCGATCTCCCTCGATCGTCGTGATCACGGTGGAGCGGTCGCCGTTGTGGAACAGCTCGTTCTGCTTCTCGACCTCCTGGATGTCGGCAAAGCGGGTCACGACCCAGAACGGATCACAGCCTTCCGGCTGGGCCTGTTCGAACGGCGCGTTGGCCCGGAGCCAGCGAAAGGCGTCATGGGAGCGATCCCAATGGGCATAGGCCTTCGGATCGATGATTGTGTTGGCGATGTCCTGCGGAATCATCCCTGTCTCCCCTGACGCTGGCGGCCGCTCTGGCGGGGCGGCTTCATCGCGGACGCTATCATTCAGTTGCTATACGGCCAACAATTAAGTTAGGACTTGGTCATGCCCGACCGCAACACGATCACCGCCAGGCGGACCCAGGCCGAGCGCCGGGATGAATCCGAACGCCGCCTGCTGCGCGCCGCCGTGGAGGTCATCGCCGAGCAAGGGGTCAGCGCCGCCACGTTCGACGCCATCGGTCAAAGGGCCGGATACAGCCGCGGCCTGGCGACCCAGAAGTTCGGCTCCAAGCAGGCGATGATCGAGGCGCTCATCAGTCACCTGCACGAGCGCCAGGACCAGGCCCTGGCCGCCGCCGGCATCGACGCGACGCCAGGGTTCGAGGCCCTGCTCGGCTACGTCGACCACTACCTGCGCCAGCTCGGCACGGACGCGGAGGGCCGCGCCTATTTCATGCTGCTGGCCGACGCCGTCGCCGACCTCACCGCCCTGCGCGCGGCCTTCGCGGCTTCGCATACGCGGGTCGAACGGATGCTGGAGGGGCTGGTGATCCGCGGCCAGGACGTCGGCGCGATCCGCGCCGACCTGGACCCTGACGCAGCAGCCCTGATGGTCGGCAGCCTGTTGCTCGGCCTGTCGGTGCAGTGCCTGGTCGATCCGGCCATGGACCTCGACCCTATCCGCGAGACCAGCCTCGCGACGCTGCGGCTCAGCTTCGCCGCCCAGTCCGGAACCCGCCGATGACCGCCGAATCATTCAAGACCTGGCAGTGCCGCACCTGCGGCTACATCTACGACGAGGAGGCCGGCGATCCGGCCGAGGGGCTGGCGCCCGGCACGCGCTGGGCGGATATTCCGACGAACTGGGTCTGCCCGCTGTGCGGGACGCCGAAATCCGACTTCGACATGATCGAGCTGTAGCGGCCCAGATTGCCGGAAAGCCTCAGTCCCGCGTCGGGTTCAGCGCCGCGGCGTTGTCGTAGGTCAGGGCCATGAAGACATCCTCGAGATCGGGATCCTCGGTGGCGATGTCCTTGATGTGCAGGCCGCTGGCCCGCACCGCCGCCAGCACCTGCTCGACGCTGGACTGGCCGGTCTTGTAGGTGACCGCGAACGAGCCGCCGCCGCGCAGGCGCGTCTCGAAGCCGGTCAGGTCGGGCGCCGTGGCCACCGGCTCCTCTGGCGTCACGACGACATTGCGGGTGTCCAGCCGCTTCAGCAGGGTCTCGGTCGGTTCACAGGCCGTGACCTCGCCGCGGTTGACGATGGCGATCTGGTCGCAGAGCTCCTGCGCTTCCTCGAGGTAGTGGGTGGTCAGCACGATGGTGACGCCCTGCTGGTTCAGGCCGACGACGTAGTTCCACAGCTGGCGGCGCAGCTCGACGTCAACTCCGGCGGTCGGCTCGTCGAGGATCAGCACCGGCGGGCTGTGGACCATCGCCTTGGCCACCATCAGGCGGCGCTTCATGCCGCCCGACAGCATCCGGACGTAGGCGCCGGCCTTGTCGCTGAGCCCCAGCGCGGCGAGCAGTTCGTCGGTGCGGCGCTCGCTGCGGGGAACGCCGTACATGCCGGCCTGGACCTCCAGCGACTCGCGCGGGGTGAAGAAGACGTCGGCCGCCAGCTCCTGGGGCACCACGCCGATGGCCGCGCGGGCGTCGCGCGAGCGCTCGTCGATGTCGCGACCCCAGATCCGCACCGTGCCCGAGGTCTTCTTCACGAGGCCGGCCAGGATGTTGATGAAGGTCGACTTGCCCGCCCCGTTCGGTCCCAGCAGGCCGAAGATCGAGCCGCGCGGAATCTTCAGGTCGATACCATTGAGCGCCTGCTTCGGCGGCGAGGTCTTGGTGCCGGCGTAGGTCTTGAAGAGACCTTCGGCCTCGATCGCGTAGTCGGGGAGCTGCATGGGGACCCGGGTCGTTGACGCCAAAGCGGCGCGTCGCATAGGTATGCCTCGCGCGCCGTCCAGCCAAGGGCGTCCGCGCGCTTTGCACGGAAGACTCCCGATGGCCCGCAAGCCCAAGGCGACCACGCCGACCGCCACCCCGCCGCAGGCCGCGGCCCACGCCGCGCCCGAGACGGTCGTGGTCCGCTCGCACCGCATCGCCTGCGAAGGCGTCGGCGGCGCGCTGGGCCATCCGAAGGTGTGGCTGGAGATGGGCGAGGCCGGCTGGGTCGACTGCCCCTACTGCGACCGCCGCTTCGTGGCCGCGACCGCCCCGGGCGACGAGGACGAGCGCCTGGCCCCGGGCGTCTACGAGGGCTCGGCCGGGCATTGAGGTCCGCTTTCCGCGACCGGCGGGGCTGACCCGACGCCGACCCGGACCTATGGTCGGCGGATGAGCAACGCCGAGACTTTCCACGACCTGCACGCCTCCGGTTTCCTGATCCTGCCCAACGGCTGGGACGCAGGCAGCGGACGGATCATCGAGACCCTGGGCGCGCGCGCCGTCGCGACGTCGAGCGCCGCCGTCTGCTGGGCGCGCGGCTATGCGGACGGCCACCACCTGCCGGTCGAGCTGCTGATCCAGACGGTGGCCGAGATCACCCGCGTGGTGTCGATTCCGGTCACCTGCGACTTCGAGGGCGGGTACGCGGACGCGCCGGCGCAGGTCGCGGACAACATCGCCAGGGTCATCGGCGCCGGCGCGGTCGGGGTGAACCTGGAGGACGGCGATGTGCCGCCCGATCACCACGCCCGCAAGATCGAGGCCGCGCGCGAGGCCGCGACGAAGGCCGGCGTGAACCTGTTCATCAACGCCCGCACGGACGTGTACCTCAAGGCGCTGGTCCCGCCGGAGCAGAGGCTCGCCGAGACGCTGCGCCGGGCGGCGATCTATCGCGACGCCGGGGCCAGCGGCCTGTTCGCGCCGTTCGCGGTCGAGGAGGCGGACATCGCGACGCTGGCGGCCGGGTGCGGTCTGCCGCTGAACGTCATCGCAAAACCCGGCATGCCGACGGCGGCGCGGCTGGAGCAGCTCGGCGCCCGGCGGCTTTCGTCGGGTACGGGACTGGCGCGTGCGGCGCTGAACGCCCTGAAGGCGTCCACGGCGGACTGGCTGGCGCGCGGCGATTCGGACGCGCTGGCGGCCGCCGGCGGGGAGCCCACGGACTACAACAGGCTGTTCCTGTAGGGCGCGTTCTCTCCATCCGTCATGGCCCGGCTCGTCCGGGCCACCCATGCGTGGTGAGCCAAAGCAGCAGGGCGCAGAGGCGATCCGCGCCCACCTTACATACGCCGGTGTTCATGGGTGGCCCGAACAAGTCGGGCCATGACGGTTTTGGGGAGGGAAGGGTCGCTACACCGCCCCGAACGGCACCACCTTGTTGGCCGCGTCGTGACCGATGTCGGCGGCGCCCAGGAACGCGATCCCCGATCGCTCGCACCAGAAGCGGACGATCTCTTCCGGCGTCATGCCGAAGTCCGCCGTCGGGTTCTCCTCGACGTAGCAGCGGCCGAGGCGGATGCCCTTCAGGCGGCGAATGGCCGGGTTGCCCGTCACGTGGAACATCGTACGGTCGATGCGGTAGGCGTACTCTCCGACTTCCTCGATCATCAGCACGTGGTCGGTCAGGTCCGGCTCCAGCGGCGTGCCGAGCAACTGGCCGAGGACGATCAGGTTGAAGGCGACGGCCTTCTCCCCCGGGACCAGCGAACCTTCGAGCGCCGAGGCGTCGCGCGCGACCAGCCAGTCGAGCGCCCGGCCGACGGCGGCCTCTCCCCCGGCGCGGCGGATGTCATGCGGCAGGGGACCATGAACCACCTGCGGAAACCCCGCGCGGTAGAGCCCGGCCAGCAGCGCGCCGCCGTCGCTGTAGCCCATGAAGGTCTTGGACCGCGCCGCGTCGGTCAGGCCGGCCAGGATCGCCTCGGCCGGACGGCAGGCGCCATAGCCGCCGCGCGCGAACCAGACCGCGTCGATGGCGGGATCGTTGGCGATCCGCAGGAAACCCTCGGCCCGCTCGGCGTCGGTGCCGGCGAAGTGGCCGTGGCGCAGGAAGCACTGGGGGTCGAAGACCAGCTCGACACGGTCGCCGTATCGCGCCTTCGCGAAGGCCGCGACCTCGTCCGGCACGGCGGGGTCGATGAAGGACGAAGGCGCGACGACTCCGATCCTGACCTTCTCGCCCATTCCCGCCCGCGTCCTTCCGGCCGTTTGCCGCCCTGCCCCCGACCGTATATTGGCCGGACATGCTTCGCGACAGACCCTACTTCTTCTCCGGCATCGGCGGCAGCGGCATGCTGCCGCTGGCCCTCATCGTCCAGGCCATGGGCGAGCGGGTCGAGGGCTCCGACCGGGCGCTCGACAAGGGCATGACAGGGGCGAAGTTCCAGTTCCTGGCCGACCGCGGCATCGGCCTGCATCCGCAGGACGGCAGCGGTCTCGTCAGCGCCGACCAGGTGCTGGTCGCCAGCGCCGCCGTCGAGGACACCGTCCCCGACATGGTCCGCGCCCGCCAGCTCGGCGCGACGGTCCTGCGCCGGCCGGAACTGCTGGCCGACCTGTTCAACGGCGCGCCGCGCTCGGTCGGCGTGGCCGGCACCAGCGGCAAGTCGACGACCACCGCGATGATCGCCTGGATCCTGCACAGCCTCGGCCAGGATCCGACGGTCATGAACGGCGCGGTGATGAAGAACTTCGTCACCGGCGACATTCCCTTCGCCAGCGCACTGGTCGGCAAGGGCGACCTGTTCGTCAGCGAGGTCGACGAGAGCGACGGCTCGATCGCGCGCTACGACGCGACGGTGGCGGTGATCAACAACATCTCCGAGGACCACAAGTCGATGGACGAGCTGCGGACCCTGTTCGCCGGCTTCGCCGCGCGGGCCCACCGCGTGGTGCTCAACCTCGACAACGAGGAGACCGCGCTGCTGGCCTCCAAGGGCCGGCCCGACAGCCAGGTGACCTGGAGCCTGTCGGACCTCGGCGCGGACCTCGAGGCGTCAGAGATCACGCCCGCGCCCGAGTCGATCGCCTTCCGCCTGACCGGGCGCGGCGGGCTGGATGTGGCGGTGACGCTGGGCGTTCCGGGCCGTCACAATGTGGCCAACGCGATGGCCGCCCTGGGCGCCGCCAAGGCGCTGGGCCTCGATGTGGCGAAGGCCGCCGCCGCCCTCCAGGGCTACAGCGGCGTCAAGCGGCGGATGGAGATCGTCGGCCGCAAGGGCGGGATCACCGTCATCGACGACTTCGGGCACAACCCCGACAAGATCGCCGCCACGCTGGAGGCCCTGCACGCCTTCCCCGGCCGACTGCTGGTGATGTTCCAGCCGCACGGCTTCGGGCCGCTGCGGATGATGCGGCGCGAGTTCGTCGAGGGCTTCGCGAGCGGACTGGCCGCCGAGGACGTGCTGCTGATGCCGCCGCCGGTCTATCACGGCGGCACCACGGTGATGGACGTGACCAGCGCCGACATCACCGGCGACGTGGCGGCGGCGGGCCGGATTGCGGAAGCGCTGGAAAGCCGCGAGGCGGCCGGCGACCGGCTGGTCGCGCTGGCCCGCCCCGGCGACCGCGTCGTCATCATGGGCGCCCGCGACGACACCCTGTCGACCTTCGCCGCCGAGGTGCTGGCCCGGCTGCCGGGCTAGTCCGCCGCGGGCGGAGCCGGTTCCGGCGCCAGGCTGAAGTTGATCGGCAGCTTGATCCGAACGCCGTGCGACGGCCTGCCCTCGGGGCTCCAGGGGTTCATCTGGGTGATCCCGGCCACGGCGACCGCCGCCGCCCCGAATCCCAGGCCCTCAGGGCCTTCGCGGGCGACCTTGCAGTCGGTCAGGCTTCCGTCGGGCGCCACAAAGCAATCCGCAACGCCAACACCGCTGGTGACGCCCTTGTCAGCGGCGGCCGCCGGGTAGAGCGCGACGATCTTCTCCGGGTTGATCTTCCGTATCCATTCGGGCCCGACGATCCGTCGCGCCTTGCCCGGAGCCGTGGCCGGATTGAAGAAGCGAACGCTGAAGGTCAGGTCGGCGACCGTGAATTCCTTCGCCTCCTCCGGCGTGAGCCGGACACGGAACTTCTCGGCCAGAGTCCGGGCCGCGCCGCCGAACGGGCTGCCCCAGGGCGTCTGGCCGGCGATGCCGCAGTTGCTCAGACGACCGTCCGGCTGCACGCGGCAGCGGATCACGCCCACGCCTTCGGACAGGTCACCCGCGGCTGCCGGCCAAGCGGCCTCGACATCGGAGAAGGTCGGCGCCTCGGCCCAGATGGCCTTGAAAATTACAGCTCGGCTGCCGGTCATCGGCGTCACCCACCTTATCGGTACACGGACCGAGCCTCCCCCTTCAGGCTTTCCATTGACAATCGCCGGGCTGATGCGGAACTCCGCCTCCACCATCCGGCGCGTCGCCTCGCCAAAGCCCATGCCGATGGGCGCTTCCTCCAGAACCTCGCAATCGCTCAGGCTGCTATCGAGGTTCGTCTTGCAGCCGACGATGACCCGTCCGCTGACGGTCTTGTCCATCGCCTCTTTGGGATAGTAGCCGGTCATCACTTCGGCGCCCGGCTTGGCGGCCCACTCGGGCGGCCGGTCCGGCTCGACAAATCCGCCGACACCCGTTCCGGCGACCAAGACCAATCCCGATAGAACGCCACGCATCACGCTTCCCTCGCCCCCACTCTCTTCATAGTGGTATGGCGATGGTGTTCCGCGCAACCATGATCGCCTGCTGACCCGGGGCGACTCAGCCACTACATTCGGGCCATGACCGACACCGCCGACGCGCCGCCCGCCGATCGCCCGCTCACCCAGGACGGACCCGCGCTGCGGCTCTATCTGATCGACGCCTCGGCCTACATCTTCCGGGCCTATCACGCGCTCCCGCCGCTGACGCGCAAGTCCGACGGCCTGCCGGTCGGGGCGGTGCAGGGCTACTGCAACATGCTCTGGAAGCTGCTGAAGGACATGAAGGGCGCCGACGGCCCGACCCACCTTGCGGCCATCTTCGACCACTCCGAGAAGACCTTCCGCAACGACCTGTACGACCAGTACAAGGCCCACCGCCCGCCGGCGCCCGAGGACCTGATTCCGCAATTCCCGCTGGTGCGCGACGCGACGAAGGCGTTCGGCGTGCACTGCGTCGAGCTGCCCGGCTACGAGGCCGACGACCTGATCGCGACGTACGCCTGCAAGGCGCGCGACCTGGGCGGCGAGGCGGTGATCGTGTCCTCGGACAAGGACCTGATGCAGCTGATCGGCAACGGCGTCGTGATGTACGACCCGATGAAGGACCGGCGGCTGGAAGAAGACGCGGTCATGGAGAAGTTCGGGGTCACCCCGGACAAGATGATCGACCTGCAGGCGCTGATCGGCGACAGCGTCGACAACGTGCCCGGCGCGCCCGGCATCGGGCCGAAGACCGCCGCGGCGCTGCTCGACGAGTACGGCGACCTCGATACGCTGCTGGCCCGGGCGGGCGAGATCAAGCAGCCCAAGCGCCGCGAGACGCTGATCGAATACCGCGACCAGATCCTGCTGAGCCGTGAGCTGGTCCGCCTGACCTGCGACGCGCCCGCGCCCGAGCCGATCGACGATTTCGCGGTCAAGGATCCCGATCCGGCGACCCTGTCGGCCTTCCTGGAACTGATGGAGTTCCGCAGCCTCCAGCGCCGGGTCGGCGACGGCAAGCACGAAGCCCATGACGGCAAGGCCTTCGCCGGCGGCGCCCGCGCCGCGATCCCGAGCGCGCCGGTCGCCTCGCCGCGCTACGCGCCCCAGGCGGTGAACACCGACGTCGCGGCCCAGCCGTTCGATCTCGACGCCTATCGCTGCATCCAGACGCTGGAAGAGCTCGACGCCTTCATCGCCCGGGCGACCGAAGCCGGCGTGGTCGGATTCGACACCGAGACCGACGCCCTGTCGGCGACCCATGCCGGCCTGTGCGGCGTGTCGCTGGCCATCGGGCCGAACGACGCCTGCTACATTCCGCTGACCCACGCCCATCCCCCGATGGAAGGCGCCGGGGGCCTTGATTTCGGCGACGTCCAGGACACCCGCGAGCCGATCACCCAGATCGACAAGCCGACCGCGCTGGCCCGGCTGAAGGTCCTGCTCGAGGATCCGACGGTCCTGAAGGTCACGCAGAACGGCAAGTACGACATGGCCGTTATGGCGCGGCGCGGCATCCGCGTGGCGCCGATCGACGACACCATGCTGATCTCCTACGTCCTGGAAGGCGGCCTCCACGGCCACGGCATGGACGAGCTGGCCCGCCTGCACCTCGGCCACGATCCGATTCCGTTCAAGCAGGTGGCCGGCGTCGGCAAGGCGCAGAAGTCGTTCAAGCACGTCGAGCTGAAGCCGGCGACCTGCTACGCCGCCGAGGACGCCGACGTCACACTGCGCCTTTGGAAGATCCTCAAGCCGCGCCTGGCGCGCGAAGGTCTGCTGACCGTCTACGAGACGCTGGAGCGCGGCATGCCCGCCGTTCTCGCCGGCATGGAGCTGGAGGGAATCCGGATCGATCCCGACCGCCTGCGCCGGCTGAGCCACGAGTTCGGCATGAAGATGGTCGAGCTGGAGGCGAAGGCCCATGAACTGGCCGGGCGACCGTTCAATCTCGGCAGCCCCAAGCAGATCGGCGACATCCTGTTCGGCGAGATGGACCTGCCCGGCGGCAAGAAGACGGCCACCGGCCAATGGGGCACCGACGCCAGCGTGCTGGAAGAGCTGGCGCTGACCCACGACCTGCCGCGCACGCTGCTGGACTGGCGGCAGCTGTCGAAGCTGAAGGGCACCTACACCGACGCCCTGGTCGCGGCGGCCGACCCGGCGACAAACCGTGTCCACACCTCCTACCAGCTGGCCGCCGCCACGACCGGTCGCCTGGCCTCGTCAGATCCGAACCTGCAGAACATTCCGGTCCGCAACGAGATCGGCCGCCAGATCCGCCAGGCCTTCGTCGCCTCGCCGGGCAATGTCCTGATCAGCGCAGACTACAGTCAGATCGAGTTGCGGCTGCTGGCCCATATCGGCGACATCCCGGAACTGAAGCGCGCCTTCAAGGCCGGGCTCGACATTCACGCGGCCACGGCCTCGGAGATGTTCGGCGTGCCGGTCGAGGGGATGCCGGGCGAGACCCGCCGCCGCGCCAAGGCCATCAACTTCGGCATCGTCTACGGCATCAGCGCCTTTGGCCTGGCCAACCAGCTGGGCATCGACCAGGGCGAGGCCGGCGCCTACATCAAGACCTACTTCGAACGCTTCCCCGGCATCCGCGACTACATGGACCGCACCCGGGCCGCCGTGCGCGAGGCGGGCCATGTCTCGACCATCTTCGGCCGCAAGATCCACATCCCGGCGGCGCACTCCAAGTCCAACGCCGAGCGCCAGTTCGGCGAGCGCGCCGCGATCAACGCCCCGATCCAGGGCGCGGCGGCGGACATCATCCGCCGGGCGATGATGCGGATGCCCGCAGCCCTGGCCGAGGCCGGCCTCGGCGACGTAAAGATGCTGCTGCAGGTCCACGACGAACTGGTCTTCGAAGCTCCGGCCGGCAAGGCCGAGGCGGCGATGGCGGTGATCCGTCCGGTCATGGAGAGGGCAGCGATCCCGGCGGTCGACCTGACCGTCCCTCTGGTCGTCGACGCCCGCGCCGCCGACAACTGGGACGAAGCGCACTAGGTCGCGGCTTCCCGGGACTCGCGGCCCCCACCGGACACCGCCGACGAAACGCCGGACGGATCGATCGGCAAGCCATGGACCAGCATGTTGTGGCTGTGCGCCAGCTGATGCAGGGCGAAGGCGGTCTGCAGCGCGGAGACGCGGCCCTGGGCGTCCTGCGCCGCGTTGACGGCCTCCTTGGCCAGCTTCAGGGCGAACAGGGGTTTGAGCGCGATCCGCTGCGCCAGGGCGAGCGTGAAGTCACCCAGCTGCGCCGCCGGCACGACGTGGTTGACCATGCCCAGCCTGTGGGCCTCCTGCGCTGACAGCCAGTCTGCCGTAAACAGCAGCTCCTTGGCCTTGCGAACCCCGATCTCCCAGGCGTGGGCGAAGTACTCCACGCCGCCGACGCCCATCGAAACGGTATTGTCCATGAAGGACGCGTCGTCCGCGGCGACCACCAGGTCACAGGGCCAGACCAGCATCAGGCCGCCGGCGATGCACTTGCCCTGGACCTGGGCGATCGTGGGCTTGGGAATGTTGCGCCACCGCTCGCTGAAGCCGATGTAGATTTCCTTCTCCCGCGCCATGCGTCCTTCGGCGCCGCCGCATTCGAAGCCGCACCAGACGCCCACCGTCGGGTACCGGCTCATGTCCGCATCCTCGCTCTTCTCGCGAAGATCGTGTCCCGAGGAGAAGTGCGGGCCGGTCGCGCCGAGGATGATCACCCGGATGTCGGAGTCCTGGGCAGCCCGGTCGAAGGCGTCGTTGAGCGCATAGAGCAGCCGCGTGTCCTGGGCGTTGCGGGCCTCTGGCCTGTTCAGCAGGATGCGGGCCACATGGGGCGCGGGCTGTTGGTAGAGGACGGTCTCCGCGGTCATGGCAGCCTCCTGCGCTTGTCTGCCGATCAGCATTTCCTGCGTCGGGCCCCACGCCAAGGCGCAAGTTCGATCCGGTTCATTCCCGCGCCGGCGTCGTTCGTATAGCGTCGCTCTCCGATCCCGGGGGAAGCGTCGATGCTCAGCCGTCCGCCGCTCGCGCACCAGCGCGGCTACTACTGCGACAGCGCGCAGTGGGACCCGTATGTCCCGCGCGAGGGCGATATCGTCATCGGCACCGCGCCGAAGGTCGGCACCACCTGGATGCAGCAGATCGTCAGCCTGCTGGTCTTCCAGTCGACCGAACCGAAGCCGCTGCAGATCATCTCGCCCTGGCTGGACTGCCGCCTGCGCAACAACCTCGACCAGATGCTGGCGCTGCTCGAGACGCAGACGCACCGGCGGTACATCAAGTCCCACCTGCCGCTCAGCGCCCTGCCGGTGTGGGACGAGGTGAAGTACATCCACGTCGCCCGCGACGGCCGCGACGCCTGCCTGTCCTTCATGAACCACAACAACGCCTACACGCCGGTCGTCTGGGAGCGGCTGGACGCCGCGGCGAACGCCGATCCGGACCTGCCCGCGCCGGCGCCCCGTCCGCCGCGCGATACCCGCGGCTTCTTCCACCACTGGATCGCGCCCGGCGGCACGCGCGCCGCCGAACAGATGGGTGACGGCTTCTTCGAGATCGAACGCGCCTGGTGGGCCGAGCGGTCGCGGCCGAACCTGCTGCTGGTCCACTACGCCGACCTGAAGGCCGACCTCGACGGTGAGATGCGGCGGATCAGCGGCTTCCTCGACATGCCGGTCGACGAGTCGATCTGGCCGTCGCTGGTCGAGGCGGCCGGGTTCGACGCCATGAAGAAGGCCGGCGCGGACCTGATGCCCGGCGCCGAGATGTCCTTCGAGGGCGGCCACGACACCTTCCTAAACAAGGGAACCAACGGCCGCTGGCAGACCGAACTCACGGACGACGACCTGGCCCTCTATCGCCGCCGCGTCGAGACGGAGTTGACGCCCGGACTGGCCCGATGGCTCGAACACGGCCGTCGTGTCGCCGGCGACCCGCGCGAGACGCCGGACGCCTGAGGCGATGCCCGACGGCGGCCTGGCGCCGCAGACCCGACCGCGTCGCTCGACGCCGCCGCGAGAATCCGACAGGCTCGAATCGCCTGCCGCGCGAAGACGCGGCGGCATGGGGGCGCTTCGGGGGAACGCTGACGTCGCGAGCGACGTTGACCCTCCGGCCGGGACTTGGAGGGCTTGCCGTGAAGGACGTGCTGTACTGGAGCTTCGCCGTACCGGCGACCGCGATCGCCGCGCTGATCCTCATGCGACTGATGAACGGGGCGTTCTAGGAACGCCCCTTTTTCGGGGGTGTCGACTTTCGTCGCGCCAAGGCAATCTCCGGTCACTGGCCGTAGGATTGCACATGATCCCGAGAATCCTTGCTACCCCTGCAATGGCCGCGCTGACGCTGGTCGCGAACGCGGCGCCGGCCATCGCCCAATCGGGGCCGGCCTACTATGACGCCGTCGGCGGCTGCCTGACGGTGATCGAAGCCAAGGCGGCCCCGGATCCGTCGCTGTCCCGGGCAGGGCTGGCGCCGCAGACGCAGCCTCACGCCCGCCTCAAGCAGTTTTTCTATCCAACAACGACGGACCTGCGCTGGTACAGCCGCCGCCTCGACCAGGGCGTGGTTCACATTGGAACCTCGTCGTCGGACGCCTCCTGCACGGTCTTCCTGCTCGGCGTCCCCGGCGAAGTCTTCAACAAGCAGGTCGCCGGCCGGTTCGCGGCCTGGAACCGCCAGCAGATCGATGGCGGCGTCGCCTTCTCACGCCGAAGCCTGTTCGGCGACACGGTGGTCGTCAGCATCCACGACGGCCCGCCGACCGTACAGCCGGAGCAGATCGGGGCGATGGTGAAGATCTACGTCCTGCCTAAGAACTGACACTAGCGGACCGGAGAGGTCCCCTGGTGGAGCCGAGGGGAGTCGAACCCCTGACCTCCTCATTGCGAACGAGGCGCTCTACCAACTGAGCTACGGCCCCCTCTCAGGCGAGAGAAGAGGGCGGCACATACGGCGGGGTCCGGCTTGCTGTCAAGCGGGGTCGGGCGAGCGCCTTGCTGGCGCGCGGGGGGGCGGCTAGAAGCGGACGAACCTTCGGCAGGAACCCGACGTCATGTCCGCCCTCATCGGCTTCGTTTTCTTCATCATCGATTCGCTGCTGGGCCTGCTGGTGCTGGCGTTGATCATCAGCGCGATCCTGTCGTGGCTGGTCGCGTTCGACGTGGTGAACCTGCGCAACCGCTTCGTCTCGCAGTTCGCCTACTTCCTCGAGGCGGTGACGCGGCCGCTGCTCACGCCGCTGCGCAAGGTCATCCCGCCGCTGGGCGGCGTCGACATCACGCCGATCATCCTGATCCTCATCATCATGGGTATCCGCGGCTATCTGCTTCCGCCGCTCAGGTACGCGCTGCTTACGGCGCTCTACTGACCGTGCGGCTGGCCGTCCGCCTCACCCCGCGCGGCGGCCGCGATGCGGTCGAGGGCTGGGCGGCCGGCGCGGACGGCCGGCCCTTCCTGAAGGCCCGCGTCGCCGCGCCGCCCGTCGAGGGCGAGGCCAACGCCGCGCTGACGGCGCTGCTGGCGAAGCGACTGGGCGTGGGCAGGTCGGCGGTCCGCATCGCCGCCGGCGAGACCGGTCGCCTCAAGCAGATCGATGTCGAGGGCGTGGACGAGGCCGCCGTGGCCGCCGCCTTCGGCCCCCGTCCTTCAGGAGCCTGATCCATGGCCGGCAGCCAGGACTTCGTCGCCGATCCCCGCAACGCCAACGCGCTGATCTGGCTGAACGGCCGGCTGGTCACCCGCGACGCGGCGAAGGTGTCGGTGTTCGACGCCGGCTTCGTGGTCGGGGACGGCGTCTGGGAAGGCCTGCGCCTGCACCGGGGGCGGCTACTGTTCCTGGAGAGACACCTGGACCGGCTCTACCAGGGCGCGGACGCCATCGCCCTCGACATCGGCATGAGCCGCCAGCAGATGACCGCAGCGCTGGATGAGCTGCTGCGCGCCAACCGCATGGAGGACGGCGTCCACCTGCGGCTGATGGTGACCCGCGGCGAGAAGACCGGCGCCAACCAGGATCCCCGCAACGCGCTGGGCAGGCCGACCGTCGTGATCCTGGCCGAATGGAAGGTTCCCAGTCCGGCCATCGTCACCAGCGGCCTGAAGCTGGCCACCGTCGGCGTCCGCTGCACCCCGGCCCACATGTTCGACATGCGCCTGAACAGCCACAGCCGGCTGAACCTGATCATCGCGCTGAACGAGGCGATCCGCGCCGGCGCCGACGAGGCGCTGATGCTCGATCCGGACGGATTCGTGTCCAGCTGCAACGCCACCAACTTCTTCTGGGTGCGCGACGGCGAGGTGCGGACCTCGACGGGCGAGTTCTGCTTCAACGGTGTCACCCGCGCCAACGTCATCGCCCTGTGCGGCGAGGCGAAGATCCCGCTGCGCATGGACCGCTTCCCGGTCGAGGACGCGCGGATGGCGGACGAGGCCTTCGTCACCGGCACTTTCGGCGGGCTGACCCCCGTGCGCGAGATCGACGGCCGGACCCTGCCCCACGCCCTGCCCGGCCCGCGCACCGCCCAGCTGCGGGCGCTGTACGAGGGGCTCAAGGACCGGGACGCGGGGCTGTGAGCGACACCATCCGCATCTGCATGTGGTCGGGGCCGCGAAACATCTCCACCGCGATGATGCGGTCGTTCGAGAACCGGGCCGACTGCGCGGTCAGCGACGAGCCGTTCTACGCCGCCTATCTTGCCGCCACGGGGCTGGAGCACCCGATGCGGGCGGAGGTGCTGGCCTCGCAGCCGACGCACTGGCGGGCGGTGGCGAGCGAGCTGACCGGTCCGGCGCCCGGCGGGGCGGCGGTCTGGTACCAGAAGCACATGACCCACCACATGCTGGAGGGGTTCGGCCTCGACTGGGCCGACGGCTGCCGCAGCGCCTTCCTGATCCGCGACCCCGCGCGGGTGCTGGCCTCCTATGTGGTCAAGCGCGGCGAGGTCACCCTTGCGGACATCGGGGTGGAACGGCAGCGCGAGCTGTTCGAGCGCGAAGCCGACCGGCTGGGCGCGCCGCCGCCGGTCGTCGAGGGCCGCGACGTGCTGGCCGATCCGGCCGGGACACTGGGCCGCCTCTGCGCGGCGCTGGGCATTCCCTTCGATGACGACATGCTGGCCTGGCCGGCCGGACGGCGCGACAGCGACGGGGTCTGGGCGCCGGCCTGGTACGACGCGGTCGAGCGCTCGACGGGTTTCGGCCCGCCGCCGGACGAGACCGCGCCGCCGGCCCTGTCGGACGAGCTGGCGGCCATCGCCGAGGCCGCGCGGCCCCACTACGAGCGGCTGGCCGCCTTCAAGCTGTAACAATCCGGCGCCAACTGTGGCCGGTTCGCCCCTTCTGGCCGGGCCAACCCTTCGCTACGGTGTCGCCTCATGGACCTGACCGACAAACCCGCGACCCACTATCCGACGTCCGGCGCCAAATGCGCGGATCTCGTCGTGCACATCATCGGTCTGGCCTTCGCGCTGTTCGGCGGCGGCATCCTGCTCGGTCTGTCAGTGGGCTTCGGCAGCCTTGGACAGACGGCAGCGATCGGCATCTACGCCGTCGGCATGATGACCATGCTGGGCTGCTCGCTGGCCTACAACTTCGGCAAGTGGAACTGGCGGCCGATGCTGCGCCGGTTCGACCACGCCGGCATCTTCCTGATGATCGCCGGCTCCTACACGCCGTTCACGACCCAGAACCTGACCGGCGCCTGGTCGATCGGCATGACCGCCGGGGTCTGGACGCTGGCCGGCCTGGGCATCGCCGGAAAGCTGTTCCTCCCGGGCCTGGGGCGCGGCTTCTGGGTGGCCCTCTACGTCATGCTGGGCTGGATCGTGCTGGTGGCGATCAAGCCGATGATCGACGGCGTCCACTGGGTCGCCCTGCTGCTGCTCGGCATCGGCGGCCTGACCTATTCGACGGGAGTCATCTTCTACCTGATGAAGCGGTTCCGCTTCCGCCGCGCGGTCTGGCACGGTCACGTGGTCGCCGGCGCGGCCCTGCAGTACGCGGCCGTGATGGTCGGCGTGGTGTTCGCGGGCTCGCACTGATCCTTAGCTTCCCCTCCCTTCATGGGGAGGGTGGTCGGCGCAGCCGACCGGGTGGGGGACCGGGACGCCAACCACCGACAATCGTGATTGGCCCCATACTTCCCCACCCTGACCCGCTATGCGGGTCTGTCCCTCCCCATGAAGGGGAGGGAAGAAAGAACCCCCTTCGCGGCCGCCGCCCCGCTCGCGAAGCAGGCCTGCAGCAGGTAGCCGCCGGTCGGCGCTTCCCAGTCCAGCATCTCGCCGGCCACGAACACGCCCGGCAGGGCCTTCAGCATCAGCATCTCGTCGACGGCGTCGAAGGCGACGCCTCCGGCGGTCGAGATGGCGCGGTCCATCGGGGCGGTTCCGGTCAGGGTCAGCGGCACGGCCTTGATCCGCGTCGCCAGCGCGCCCGGATCCAGCGGCAGGTCGAGGCCGTGGCCTTCCCGGATCAGGTTCATCTCCAGCGGCGACAGATGCGCCAGCTTGCGCAGCCGGGTGGCGACCGACTGGCCCTTCTCGCCGCGATGCAGCCGGCCGGTCAGCTGCTGGCGCGTCATGGCCGGGCGCAGGTCGACGGTCAGGATCGCCCTGCCCTCGGCCTCGATCGCATCGCGCAGTCCCGCCGAAAGCGTGTAGATCGCGCCGCCTTCGACGCCATAGCCCGAGATCATGGCGTCGCCGCGCACGGTCGCATCGCCATGGGTGAAGCCGGCGGCCTTGAGCGGCTGGCCGGCGAAGCGGTCGCGGAACAGGTCGGTCCAGGCGACGGTGAAGCCGCCGTTGGACGGCCGGAACGGCGCCAGCGCGACGCCGCGATCGGCCAGCAGGGCGGCCCAGCGTCCGTCCGCGCCCAGCCGGGCCCAGGTGGCGCCGCCGAGCGCCAGGACGACGGCGTCGGGCCGTTCGACAGACTCGCCCTCCGGCGTGCGGAAGCGCAGCGCGCCGTCGGCGTCCCAGCCGAGCCATTCGCTGCGGGTCTTCAGTTCCACGCCCAGCCCTTCGAGCCGCGCCAGCCACGCCCGGAGTAGCGGCGAGGCCTTCATGGCCCTGGGAAAGACCCGGCCGCTGCTGCCGACAAACGTCTGCTGGCCGAGGGTCTCGGCCCAGTCGACCAGGGCGGCCGGCGGGAAGGCGTCGAGCAGTGGTGCGATGCGGTCGGCGGCCGCGCCGTAGCGGGCCTTGAAGGCGTCCAGGCCCTCGCTGTGGGTCAGGTTCAGTCCGCCGCGCCCGGCCATCAGGAACTTGCGGCCGACCGTCGGCATCTTCTCGTGGACGATGACCCTGGCCCCGGCCCCGGCCAGCATTTCGGCGGCCATCAGCCCGGCGGGGCCCGCGCCGATGACGGCGACGGTGGGTGCGGTCTTGCTCATGCGCAGGGGATGCGCCATCGGGCGGGCGAGGGCAATGGGCGCCGACCGGGGACATGTGCCGACTTCGGTACGTGTCCCCTGCGACTTGAAGCGGTGGGGCACGGCTTCGCGGCCTCACGGTTTTCGCCTGTGAAGGTGGGGAGGCGCGGCGGCCCGACAGTCAGGCGCCGTGTTCAGCGTCACGGATGCATCGCCGTACCCTTCGACGGCCGTACTGCCCGCTCCACCAGCCTCCGGCTGGTCCCCCTCCCCCAAGCGGGGGAGGACGCTAGGTCCCCGTGAACTTCCCGGGCCGGCGCTCGGCGACCGCTCTCACGCCCTCGGCGAAGTCGGCGGTCTTGCGCAACACCGCCTGCTCGGCCGCCTCGCGGTCGGTGGCGGCCCGGATATGGTCGACCAGGCCGGCGCGCAGCGTCGCCCTCGTCGCCTGCACCGCCAGCGGCGCGTTCTCGGCGATCTCGCTGGCCCAGGCCATGGCGTCGGCACGCAGACCCGACAGGTCGGTGACGTCGTCGACCAGACCCCAGGCCAGCGCCTCGTCGGCCTTGACCCGGCGACCGGTCAGGAACATCAGCGACGCCCGCTGCTCGCCGATCAGCCGGGGCAGCGCGGCGGTGGTGCCGAATCCCGGGTGAAATCCGAGCTTCACGAAGTTCGCCGAGAACCGCGCCTCGGGCGCCGCCACGCGGATATCGGCGACCAGCGCCAGGCCGAGGCCCGCGCCCACCGCCGCGCCCTGGATCGCCGCGACGATCGGCTTCTTCGTGCCGAACAGCCGCGTGGCCTGGGCGTAGAGATCCTTCGTCGAGTCGACGACGCCCGCCTCGCCCGGCGTGACGAGGTCCGCTCCGCCGCAGAACACCCGTCCCGCCGAACAGAGCAGGCTGACCCTGAGCGCCGGGTCGCTGTCGACGTCGTCGAGCGCATCGGCCAGGTCGCGGATCAGCTGGACGGTGACATGGTTGTTCGGCGGCCGGTCGATCTCGAGGACCGCGACATGGCCCTCGATCGAGGCCTTCACCTCGCCATAGGCGGCTTTCATCGCTTCAGCCCCAGCAGGTTGCGGGCCACGACCCATTTGTGGATCTCGGTCGGTCCGTCATAGATTCGCATGGTGCGCAGCTTGCTCTGCATCAGGTGCAGCGGCAGCTCGCGGGTCATGCCCATGGCGCCGAAGGCCTGCATGACGTTGTCGACGACCTCGTAGGCCATCTCGGTGCCGTAGGCCTTGATCATCGAGATTTCGTTGCGCACGTCGCGGCCCTGGTCGAGCTTCCAGGCGCAGTCGTAGGTCATCAGCCGGCAGGCGTGGATGCGGGTGGCGGCGTCGGCGATCCACCACTGGATCTGCTGCCGCTCCGACAGCGGCGCGCCGAAGGTGACGCGCTGCGGCGCGTACTCGATCAGCATGTCGAGCGCCCGCTGGGCCATGCCGATCGACCAGCTGGCCATCTCGATCCGCCGGGTGGAGAGGCGGACCTGCATCGGACCGAAGCCGTTGCCCTCGGCGCCCAGCAGCTTCCAGCCCGGCACGCGGCAGTCCTCGAGCGCGATCTCGTAGCTGTACTGCCCGCCGAGCATCGGGATCCGCCGCTGGATGTTGAAGCCGGGCGTCCCCTTGTCGACGAGGAAGGCGCTGATGCCGCCGCGGGCGCCCTTCTGCCGGTCGGTCACGGCCATGACGATGGTGAAATCCGCCTCGGCGCCACGGGTGATCCAGATCTTGCGGCCGTTGATGACCCAGTCGTCCCCGTCCCGGTCGGCGCGGGTGATCATGCCCGCCGGGTCGGAGCCCGCGCCCGGCTCGGAAATGCCGATCGCCGAGATCGTCTCGCCGGCGACGTACGGGGCCAGGTAGGCCGCACGCTGGCGGTCATCGACCGTGGCCATCAGCATCCGCAGGTTCGGGCTGTCCGGCGGCAGGGTGTAGGGCGTGCAGCTGTAGCCGAGTTCCTCATTGACCCCGACCATGGCCACCGCCGGCAGGTCGACGCCGCCGACGTCCTCGGGCGCATCCAGGCCCCACAGGCCGAGCTCGCGCGAGACCTTGTCGATCTTCGCCTGCTCCTCGGCGGTCAGCGCCGCCGGGCCGCCCTCGGCCTCGCGCTTCAGCACCACCGGCTCGAGCGGGATCAGCTCGTCGCGGACAAAGTTCCGCACGAGCTCCTTGATCATCCGGTGCTCTTCGCTGAGTTCGAAATGCATCGCGCCGCGCTCCCTTGTTGTAACAACCTTAGAGGGCGGGACCGACGCGGGAAATGGCGCCGTAAGGGCAGGGCGCGCCGAAGGACGGCCGGACCGCTATCGAACTGTCGGAGGGAAGAAAGAGTGGTGCCGCTTAGGTGACTCGAACACCTGACCTACGCATTACGAATGCGCCGCTCTACCGGCTGAGCTAAAGCGGCCCTCTTTGGGAAGGCGTCCCCGGAAGGGCGCCTATTTAGCGGGGCGTGTGGCGCTTGCCAAGCGCCGACGTCGCGGTGTCGGCGGGCGGGGCGGCGGATCGGTCCTGGGCGGGCCGCGGTCGGGCACGCCGGGATCGTCCGGGATCGGCATGATCGGCGCGTCGCCCTCGACGGCGCGCACGAACGGCGTCGACTCCACATAGGCGGCCGGCAGCTCGGGCAGGTCGCTCAGACCGCGCTCTCGGCGCTCCAGGCGCGGGTGGATCAGGTCCCCGGTCTCGCCATAGGTGGCGACCAGGCGGGTCCAGTCGCCGGCGCGGTAGTTGAAGGCGCGGCCCTCCGGATCGAGGTCGGACCAGTCCGGCTCCTGGGGCGCGGCGGCGCCCCGCGCCATCCAGGCGCGGGCCTCATCGGCGGCGTGGGCGGCGTTGGCGGCGCGCGCCTGCAGGCCGGCCAGCCGCTGGGTCAGCGGTTCGTCCGCCAGGGCGGCGGCGGCATCACGGGCGGCGGAGACCTCGCCGGCGATCAGCGCCTGTTCGACCCTGAGGATACGGCTTTCGCGATGCTCGGGATTGAGGGCGGCGAGGCCCGACAGGCGACGGGCCCGCTCGCGCGGCGTCTCTGTGGTCTTGAGGTCGCGATAGGCCAGCCAGAGCGCCGGGTGGGGCCGCGCCTTCCAGGCGGCCTCGATCAGGCCTGACGCGCGGCCGGCCTTGCCATCGGCGGCCAGCAGCCGGGCGGCCATGACCACGCCGGGCGCGAAGTCCGGCTTGAGCCTGGCCGACTGCAGCGCGAAGTCGAGGGCCTGGGCGCGCAGCCGCTCCTGGGGATCGGTCTCGAAGCTGGCGGCCGAGGCGGCGAGCAGCGCCGCGCGGGTCCGGTCGGCGACGATCGGCGAGACGATCTTGCGCTCCTGGGCGGTCGAGACGAGGTCCAGCGCCGCGGCCCAGTCGCCGGCCTCGAGCCGCTCCTCGAGCAGCGCGCGCCAGGCCCAGCGGGCGGTCTTGGCGAGGCCGTAGGCGCTCTGCGCGTGGCGGATGGCGGCGGCCTTGTCGCCCTCGGCCTGGGCGGTCTGCATCAGGCCCTTGAGGCCGGCCAGCCGCATGTCCGGAAAGCCGAGCATGGCCGAATAGGCGGCCTTGGCGGCGGGCAGGTCGCCGGCGGCCTCGGCGGCCTGGGCGGCCAGAACACGGACCAGGGCTGGCGCGTCGTCGGCCAGTTCGGCCGCCTTCTGGGCCAGGCGGCGGGCTTCGGAGCCGTCCCCGGCGGCGGCGGCCAGGAACCCGCGCGCCAGGGCTTCCTGACCCTGCTTGCGGCGGGAATCGAGCCGGGCCTTCGCGGCGCGCTGCGGCGCCTCGAGGATCCACTTGAGGCCGCTCCAGAAGATGGTCGCCAGCAGCGAAACGAACAGCACCAGTAGGGCGGCGGCGGCGGCCGTCATGTCGACCTGCCAGCCGAACCACAGCAGCCGCGCCGAGCCGGCGTCGCCGCCGAGCGCCAGCGCGGCCACCGCGAAGGAGGCGACGATGAACAGGACGATCGCGGTGCGGATCATGGCTGCTCCCGCGTCACCGCCACCAGATCGGCGATGGCCTGGGCCCGGATCGCGGCCACCTGCCGGTCGACGGCCACGCGCTGCTGGGCGCGCAGCTGCCAGGGCGCCATGGCCTTGGCCGAGGCGGGCGGCAGGTCGCGCAGGATGTGCAGCGCGCCGTCGATATCGCCTTCCGCCACGGCGGCGTTGGCGCGGGCCAGCACGGCGTCCGGCGCGCCGCCGACCGTCGAGCCGACCTGGCGGATGGTGACGATCGAGGACAGGGCGTGCCGCAGTCGAGCGAAGAAGCCGCCGCGCTCGCCGGGATCGCGGGCGGCGGTCGACGCCCTGGCGGCGGCGCTGTCGAACTCGGCGGCCAGCGCCGCGCGGCTGGGCGCGCCGGTCTCGGCGTAGGTCTTCAGGCCGCGAATCTCGGCCGACAGCGGCATCAGCCGTTCCAGCGCCGCCAGCTCGGTCTCGAAGGGACCTGAGCCCTGGGTCGCCTCGGCCAGCGAGGCGGCGGCAAGGGCCGCGGCGGCCGCGTTGACGGTGCGCGTCTGGCCGGCCTCCAGTGCGGCGACACGCGCCTGCAGGGCCGTGATCTCGGCGGAGGTCTCGGGCGGAGCGGCCGGCAGGACCGGCGCGGCGGGCAGGCGCGGCGCGGCGGGATCGGCGAGCGGCAGGGCGGCCTGGTCGCCGACGGCCGGCGCAGCGGGGTCGGCGCCGGTGATGCGCGGCCAAAGCCGGGCGCCGGCGACGCCCACGGCGAACACCACCACGACCAGCGCGGCCACCGCCCAGAACGCGACCCCGAAGGCCCGGCGTCGGCCATAGCGGGCCGGGTCGGTCGGCGGGGTGATCTCGGCGGGATCGGGCGCGGTGGTCATGGCCTGCGTTTCAAAGCCCCCTTGGATGGCGGCGGCGCGCTGTCGCTCCGTCCCCTGCCGATCAGATTAAGCAGCGCCGCCTCGATCGGAAACGGCGCTCTGACGACTTCGCGCACTTTAGCGCGTGCGAGCGGTTTGGCGACCGCGGCGGACAGGCAGAGCACCCTCAGGTGCGCCGCGTCGCGCTTGCGCAGCACGCCCGCCAGCGCCTTCGCCGCCTTGGGCGAATGCGCGAGGGCCACGTCCAGTTCCGGCAGGCCCGCAAAAAATTCCTCGTCGGGCAGGGTTTCCACCGAGTCGTAGAGCGCCACGCCCCGCGCCTCGACGCCCGCCGCGATCAGATCGCCGACCAGATCGCCGGCCGGTTCGGCGGCGCCCGGATGCAGTACGGCGCCCTTCAGCTCGCTCTTTCGCGCGGCGATTCGCTGGGCCAGGGCATGGACGTCGCCGTCAGCCGACAGCACATCCCGGAACCCTGCCGCCTTGGCCGCCGCCGCGGTGCCGGCCCCGACCGCGAAGACCTTCAGCGTCCGCGAGGCCTCCAGGTCGGCGAAGGCGCGCACGCCGTTGGCGCTGCTGAAGGCCAGGGCGGCGACGCCGCGGAGGTCGATCTGCGGCTCAGGCAGCGGCGCGATTCGCAACAGCGGCGCCACGACCGGCGCGTGGCCCAGCGCGGCGACGCGCTCGGCCGTAGCGGTCGCCCCCGGCTCGGCGCGCGTGATCCAGACCTTGAGAGCCCCCCCAGACATCCCGGCACCCTGCTCCCGGCCTTCGGCCGTATCAATCCTTGAGGACGATGGCGTCGCCACCGGCCGCCTGGACCTGCGCGCCGATGTCGAGACCCAGCACATGGGCCTCCGCCTCGCCGCCGAGCGCGATCGCACCCTCGCGGCGGAAGCGGTGGGCGCCGTCCGGACTGAGCGCCTCGACCACCAGGGTCAGACGATCGCCGTCGATCACCGCGTGGGCCCCGACCGGCGTGCGGCACGACCCCTCCAGCGCCGTCAGGGCGCCGCGCTCGGCCGCCACCGCCAGGGTCGTCTCGCGGCAACGCAGGGCCACGGCCCATGGCGCGTCGCGGTCTGCCTCGCGGGTCTGGATCGCCAGCGCGCCCTGTCCCGGGGCCGGCGGGGCCGCCACGGGATCAAGAAAGCCCTTCACCATCCCGCCCAGGCCGAGCCGGTTCAGGCCGGAAGCAGCCAGCAGGATGGCGTCGGCCTCCCCGGCTTCGAGCTTGGCCAGCCGCGTATCGACGTTGCCGCGCAGCAGCACGACCTCGAGGTCCGGCCTCAGGTGCAGCGCCTGGGCCTGCCGGCGCAGCGAGGCGGTGCCCAGGCGGGCGCCGGGCGGCAGGGCGTCCAGCGATCCGTACTTGACCGACACGAAGGCGTCGCGTGGATCCTCGCGCTCCGGAATGGCGGCGATGCAGAGGCCGGGGGGCTGCTCGGCCGGCACGTCCTTCATCGAATGGACGGCGGCGTCGACGCGGCCGTCGAGCAGCGCCTCCTCGATCTCCTTGGTGAAGAGCGCCTTGCCGCCGACCTCGAGCAGGCGCCGGTCCTGGATGCGGTCGCCGGTGGTGGTGATCACCACCAGCGCCGCGTAGGCGGCCACCTCGTCCGCCGGGGCCCCTGGCGGGCAGCCGAGCGCGGCGGCGATGCGGTCGCGCATCATGCCGCTCTGGGTCAGGGCGAGCTTCGAGCCGCGGGTGCCGATCCGGATGGGCTGTTGCGGGGGCACGGCTGGGACGTTACCTCGGGATGGAAATGAGACCCCCGCTGCTACAGGAGGGGTCACAAGGCCGCAACCTGCATGACCGCCATCACCGTCCTCGGCATCGAAACCAGCTGCGACGAAACCGCCGCCGCCGTCCTGCGGCGCGATGCGGACGGCCGTGTCGAGGTGCTGTCGAGCGTGATCAACAGCCAGATCGCCGAACATTCGCCGTACGGCGGGGTGGTGCCCGAGATCGCGGCCCGCGCCCATGTCGAGAGCATCGACGGCATCGTGGCGCGGGCGATGCGCGACGCCGGGGTCGGCTGGAGCGACCTGACCGGCGTGGGCGCGACCGCTGGGCCGGGGCTGGTCGGCGGGGTGATGGTGGGCCTCAGCTTCGGCAAGGCGGTTTCGCTGGCCCGCGACCTGCCGCTGGTCGCCGTGAACCATCTGGAGGGCCACGCGGTGTCGGCGCGGCTCGGCGCGGAGGTCGCCTATCCCTTTCTGCTGTTGCTGGTCAGCGGCGGACACTGCCAGCTGCTCGAGGTCGCCGGGGTCGGCGCCTGCCGCCGGCTCGGTTCGACCATCGACGACGCGGCCGGCGAGGCCTTCGACAAGATCGCCAAGACCATGGGCCTGCCCTACCCCGGCGGCCCGGAGCTGGAGAAGCTGGCGGTCGGCGGCGACGTCGAGCGCTTCCCGCTGCCGCGCGCGCTGCTGGGCCGCAAGGACTTCGACTTCTCGTTCTCGGGCCTGAAGACCGCCGCGGCCCGCGCCGCCGCCGGGCTGACCAGCGACGAAGACCACCGCGACCTCGCCGCCTCCGTCCAGTTCGCGATCGCCCGTCAGCTGGCCGAGCGGACCGAAATGGCCATGGCCGACTACCGCGAGCGCCACGAGGGCCGCGACCTGCGCTTCGTGGTGGCCGGCGGGGTCGCCGCGAACGGGACCGTGCGCGAGCGGCTGGAGACGCTTTGCGGCAAGTACGGCTTCAGCTTTCATGCCCCGCCGCTGAAATACTGCACCGACAACGCCGCCATGATCGCGCTGGCCGCCGCCGAGCGGCTGGCGCTGGGTCTCAGCGATCCGCTGGACGCCGCCGCGCGGCCCCGCTGGCCGCTGGACCAGGCGGCGGCCGACGCCAATCCCACCCACGTTCCAGGCCGCAAGGGCGCCAAGGCATGAGCGAACTGAAGTATGCGGGCGTCATCGGCGGCGGGGCCTGGGGCACGGCCCTGGCCCAGGTCTGCGCCCGCGCCGGCCTGGCGGTGACGCTGCAGGCCCGCGAGCTCGACGTCGTCGAGGCGATCAACACCCGCAACGAGAACCCGGTCTTCCTGCCCGGCGTGGCGCTCGATCCGGTGATCGCCGCGACCACCGACCTGGCCGACCTCGCCCCTTGCGATTTCGTGCTGGCGGTGCCGCCGGCCCAGCACCTGCGCTCGACGCTGGAGGCCCTGGCCCCGCACGTCCGCGCCAGCCTGCCGGTGCTGCTCTGCTCCAAGGGCGTGGAGCAGGGCACGCTGAACCTGATGACCGAGGTGCTGGCCCAGACCATGCCGGAGGCGGCGGCGGCGGTGCTGTCGGGCCCCAGCTTCGCCGGCGAGGTGGCGCGGGGGCTGCCGACCGCGGTGACCCTGGCCTGCCCTGACGAGATGCTGGGCCGCGAGCTGGCCGAGGCCATCGCCACCCCGACCTTCCGGCCCTACCTGGCCGCCGACATGATCGGCGCCGAGGCCGGCGGGGCGATCAAGAACGTGCTGGCCATCGCCTGCGGCATCGTCGAGGGCAGGCAGCTGGGCCGGTCCGCCCACGCGGCCCTGATTACACGGGGCTTCGCCGAGATGACCCGCGTCGCGGAGGCGCTCGGCGGACAGGCCGAGACCGTGGCCGGGCTGTGCGGCCTGGGCGACCTGGTCCTGACCTGCTCCAGCCCGCAGTCGCGCAACATGAGCGTCGGCCTGGCCCTCGGCGGCGGCCAGACGCTGGACCAGGCGCTGGCCGGCAAGCTGACCGTGGCCGAGGGCGTCGCCTCCGCGCCGGCGGTCCGCGCCCTCGCCCGCAAGCTGGGCGTCGAAACGCCGATCTGTGAAGCCGTCGCCGCCATCCTGGCCGGCGAGGTCGGCGTGGACGAAGCCATCCTGGGCCTGCTGTCGCGGCCCATCAAAGCCGAACGATAGGGAATCTCCGATGCCGCTCTTCATCGTCCAGTGGAAGGACAAGGTTCCCGAGGGCGCCGACATCCGCGCCGCCACCCGCGCCGAGCATCTGGCCTGGGTCGCGAACCAGCCGATCAAGATCAAGCTGGGCGGACCGTTCCTGAACGCCGACGACGGCATGGCCGGCTCGCTGATGATCATCGAGGCCGAGGACCTGGCCGCCGCCGAGGCCTTCCACGCCGCCGATCCCTACACCCGGGCCGGCCTGTTCGAGTCCTCGCGGGTGGATCCCTGGCGGATCACCCTGCCCTGGAAGGAATGAACCCCGCCAGGCCGCCGGCCGGGACTGCGCTCTGCGCCCTGGCCGACATCCCGGACCCGGGCGCCAAGGGGTTCGTGTTCCGCGAGGGCGAGCGGATGTTCCTGGGCTTCGTGGTCCACAAGGCCGGGGCCGTGTTCGGCTATGTCGACGTCTGCCCGCACGCCGGCTCGCCGCTGGCCAATCCGCTGGGGCGGTTCCTGACCCGCGAAGGCGACCTGATCCTGTGCGCCGCGCACGGCGCGCTGTTCCGGATCGAGGACGGCCTGGCGACCAGCGGCCCGTGCGCGGGACGGTCCCTGAGGCCGTGGCCGGTGGCGGTCGTGGACGGGGCGGTGGTGACGGCCTGAGCGGGGATATGCACTTCAGTGCGTGTCCCCGGTCGACGCCCTACGCCGGAACCACTTCCGCCGAGAAGGCCGCGACGTCCTCGATCAGCGCCCTGGCGGCCAGGGCCACCAGCTCGCCGCCCTTCTCGGGCGTGGCCTGGGCCGGGTCGGAACCCATGCGGCCGTCGGGGTAGCGGGCGCGGAAGTCGAGCGCCTCGCGAATGGGGCCGGTCGGCGCGATCTGCGGCGCGTAGTCGGCCGACTTGATGGCGTCCGGATAGGCCCACTGGGTCACCGCGATCTCCGACGGGGTCGCGTGGCTGCCGTGGCCGGAGGGAAACTGCCGGCTGGCGAGGGCGTTGACGCCCGCCAGATCCCACCAGTTCTTGAGCTTGCAGGCGAAGCCGCGGCGGCGGCCGGCGAAACTGGCCTCGGCGTAGAGCTCGCTGAACGCGGCCTCGATGGTGGCGACGTTCCCGCCGTGGCCGTTCAGGAAGTAGATCTTCTCGAACCCGTGCGCGCCGAGCGACCGACACCAGTCGCCGATCGCGGCGATGAAGGTGGTGGGCCGCAGGAAGATGGTGCCCGGGAAGGCCAGGTGGTGCTGCGCCATCCCGACGTTGAAGGTCGGCGCCACCAGCAGGTCGCCGTCCTTCTGCGCCTCATGGGCGATGATCTCGGGACACATCCAGTCGGTGCCGAGCAGGCCGGTCGGACCGTGCTGTTCGTTGGAGCCGATCGGCACCACCACCGTCTTCGAACGCTGAAGCCAGGTCTCGATCTCGGGCCAGGTGGATTTCGCCAAGAGCATCTCGAACTTCCCTGCGTGGTCGGGGCCTGCCGGCGGGCGTACTACCGAAGCCGCCGCCATGCGAGTGGAGATAGCGAAGACCCACGCTCAGAACCAGACCGGCCCCGACTTCGAAGGCAGGACGTGACTCCAAGGCGCGGTGTGTCGACGGACGCATTGCCTTGCCAGCCCTCGCGTCACTCCCGCATAAATCCCGGCCAACGAAACAAGGGAGAGCGCGGTGAGCGAGGGCGAGGTTTTTCCGGTTCCGGCCGAGTGGGCGCAACGGGCCCATATGGACGCCGCCGGCTATGACGCCGCCTGGGCGCGGGTGAAGGCCGACCCCGACGGCTTCTGGAAGGACGTCGCCGGCCGACTCGACTGGATCAAGGCGCCGACGAAGATCAAGGACGTCTCCTACAACAAGGAGGACTTCCACATCCGCTGGTTCGAGGACGGCGTCCTCAACGTCTCGGTCAACTGCCTCGACCGTCACCTGCCGGCCCGCGCCAACGACATCGCCTTCATCTGGGAGGGCGACGATCCCTCGCAGTCGAAGACGGTGAGCTACGCCGAGGCGCACGAGCAGGTGTGCCGGATGGCCAACGTGCTGAAGGCGCATGGCGTGGCCAAGGGCGACCGGGTGACGATCTACATGCCGATGATCCCCGAGGCCGCCTACGCCATGCTGGCCTGCGCCCGGATCGGCGCGATCCACTCGGTCATCTTCGGCGGCTTCTCGCCGGACAGCATCGCCGGCCGCATCCAGGACTGCGACTCCAGGGTGGTCATCACCGCCGACGAGGGCCTGCGCGGCGGCCGGGTCGTGCCGCTGATGAAGAACGTCGCCAAGGCGCTGGAGCAGTGCCCGGAGGTGTCGACGGTTCTGGTGATCACCCGGACCGGCGCGGCCGTGCCGATGAAGGCGGGCCGCGACGTGGTCTATGAGCCGCAGCGCGACGCCGCCTCGCCCGACTGCCCGCCCGAGCCGATGAACGCGGAAGACCCGCTGTTCATCCTCTACACCTCGGGCTCGACCGGGAGGCCGAAGGGCGTGCTGCACACCACCGGCGGCTACTTGACCTGGGCGTCCTGGACGCACGAACTGGTGTTCGACTACCGCCCCGGCGAGATCTTCTGGTGCACCGCCGACGTTGGCTGGGTCACCGGCCACAGCTACATCGTCTACGGCCCGCTCGCGAACGGCGCGACCAGCCTGATCTTCGAGGGCGTGCCCAACTATCCGACCACCAGCCGCTTCTGGGAGGTGATCGACAAGCACCAGGTCGAGATCTTCTACACGGCCCCCACGGCGCTGCGCGCGTTGATGCGCGAGGGCGAGGAGCCGGTGAAGAAGACCTCGCGCAAGAGCCTGCGTCTGCTGGGCAGCGTCGGCGAGCCGATCAATCCGGAGGCGTGGCTCTGGTACCACCGCGTGGTCGGCGAAGGCCGCTGCCCGATCGTCGACACCTGGTGGCAGACGGAGACCGGCGCCTGCCTGGTCAGCCCCCTGCCCGGCGCGACGGCGCTGAAACCCGGTTCGGCGAGCAAGCCGCTGCCCGGCGTGAACCTGCAGCTGGTCGACGCCGAGGGCGCGGTGCTGGAGGGGGCGGTCAGCGGCAACCTCTGCATCACCGACAGCTGGCCCGGACAGATGCGCACGGTCTACGGCGACCATCAGCGCTTTTTCGACACCTATTTCTCGACCTACCCGGGGAAGTACTTCACCGGCGACGGCTGCCGGCGCGACGAGGACGGCTACTACTGGATCACCGGCCGGGTCGACGACGTGATCAACGTCTCGGGCCACCGCCTGGGCACCGCCGAGATCGAGAGCGCGCTGGTGGGCCATACCGATGTGGCCGAGGCCGCCGTGGTCGGCTTCCCGCACGACATCAAGGGCCAGGGCATCTACGCCTATGTGACGCTGAAGGTCGGGATCGAGCCGACGGAAGACCTGCGCAAGGCGCTGGTGCTCTGGGTCCGGCACGAGATCGGGCCCTTCGCGGCGCCGGACGCCATCCAGTTCGCGCCGGGCCTGCCCAAGACCCGGTCGGGCAAGATCATGCGCCGCATCCTGCGCAAGGTGGCCGAGAATGACCTCTCCAATCTGGGAGACACCTCCACCCTCGCCGATCCGGCGGTGGTCGAGGATCTGGTCCAGAACCGGATCGTGCGCTGAGGCCTGGCGGGGGCGATGACCATGCGCATCGGCCTCGCCATCGCTTCGCTGTTCCTCGCGGCCGCCGCGCCGGCTTCAGGCGACTGGTCGCCGCCGTCCGAGGCCCTGGCTCGCCTCGCGCGGGGCGAGGTCCACGCCGACGTCATGCCCGACCCGGGCGGCGCGGCCGGCGTCGTCCATGGCGCGGTCGATATCGACGCGTCGCCGGCCATCGTCTGGCGCACCATCCTCGATTGCGGCCGGGCGGGACGGATGGCCCCCGGCGTCCGTTCGTGCCGGGTGACCGAACGCGACGCCCAGGGCCGCTGGGACGTCCGCGAGATGACGGTGCGCTGGGCGACCCTGACGCCGACCTTCCGCACCGTGTTCCGGTCCGAGTTCGAGCCGGAGCGCCGCATCCGCTTCCGCTGCGTGGCCGGCGACATCCGCATGTGCCAGGGGCAGTGGCGGCTGGAGCCCCTGCCCGGCGGCCGCACGCGCGTCCTCTACGAGAACCGCGCCTCCTCGCCGATCTCGGCCCCGGCCCTGGTCACCCGCGCCGCGATGCGGGGGGACGTCGCTCGCGCCCTCAAGGCGCTGAAGCGGGAAGCGGAAGGCGGTACGCCTTGATCAGCGCTCGACCCTCTGGCGGTAGGGAATGTACAGCGCCAGTTCCAGCGGCCCGGACTGGTACCAGGTGACCGGCAGGGTGAGGCCTTCGACGCTGGCGCCGTAGTCGGAACCGAAGGCGGCCGCCGTCTTGCGGGCGTCTGCGGCGACCAGGGCGATGATCTGGTCGCGATACTGCTCGGGCCCGAAGAGAGTGAGGTTCCAGTCGTCGCTGAGCAGAACCTCGGTGCGGCCGACCTTCGGCGTCCTCTCCACGAACGTCTCGATTCGACCGGTCGCAGAGCCGTAGGTGTCGGAAGGCAGGATCTTCGTCTTAAGGGTGAAGGACACCATGCTCGTGTCCGGCTTTCCACCGGCCACGATCATCTCGTCCAGCGTCGCGGGATCGAGCGAGACCATCACGTCTTCCTCGTCTTCGTCCTCGATGCCGAGTGCGATTCCCTGCTGACCGGCGAGCTTCACGAGGGCCTTGAGGGTGGCCAGGAGTTCGCTCTTTCGCTGGCCGGGGTCACGGGTGTCGCAGATCACCCGCACCGTGACTATCAGGTTGTCCGCCCGCCTCCGCAGCGCGACTGAAGGCGTCTCATTGGGGTCATACTCCGTCAGGCGCTGGGCCGTGACGACGATCTCTTCGACGCCGGTGTCCTGAGCGAACGCCGGGGCGGCGCCCCACAGCAGCAACCCGCCGACCGCCAGAGCCGCGATGGTTTTCATGACCGTCTCCTCGCCAATGATCGGGCGAGCTTGCGCCGGGGGCGCCAGGCCGTCCACCCGGCTTCATGACAGGACCGTAATCCACGGCGCTGGTCAGCCGGTGCTAGGGTCCGCGCGACCCGTGTTTCCGGAGCCCTTCATGAACCGCTCGGCCAAGGCCCTGTTCCTCGCCCTCGCGCTGTCGACCAGCGCGCTCGTTCCCGCCGCCGCCCTGGCCCAGACGGCGCCGGCCGCCGCCGAGGTTCCGCCGATCGCCTACAAGAGCCGCACCCTGCCCAACGGCATGAAGGTGTTCTACGCGCTCGACCGCACCACGCCGAACGTGACCGTCCAGGTCTGGTACGGCGTCGGCGCCAAGGACGATCCGGAGGGCCGCTCCGGCTTCGCCCACCTGTTCGAACACCTGATGTTCAAGGCCACCAAGGACCTGCCGACCGAGAGCATCGATCGCATGACCGAGGACGTGGGCGGGTTCAACAACGCCTTCACGGCCAACGACACCACCGCCTACTACGAGGTCGTGCCGGCCAACCATCTGGAGCGGCTGCTGTGGGCCGAAGCCAGCCGCCTGGGCTCGCTGGTCGTCGACGAGGCGAGCTTCAAGTCCGAGCGGGACGTCGTGAAGGAGGAGCTGCGCTCACGGGTGCTGGCCAACCCCTACGGCCGATTCTTCCGCATCGAGATCCCGAAGGCGTCGTACACGGTCCACCCGTACAAGCGCCCCGGCATCGGCTCGATCGAGGAGCTGGACGCGGCGACGATCGACGACGTCCTCAACTTCCACGCCACCTACTACCGGCCGGACAACGCCGCCCTGATCGTGGTCGGCAACTTCGACGAGGCGCAGTTCAACGGCTGGGTCGACCAGTACTTCGGCCCGCTGACGACGCCGAAGGCGGCCATGCCGCGCGTGACGGTGAAGGAGCCGGCGCGCAAGGGCAGCAAGGTGGTCACCTCCTATGCGCCCAATGTGCCCCTGCCGGCGGTGGCGATCACCTGGCAGGCGCCGGCCGCGTCCGATCCGGACACCGCCGCCCTGACGGTGCTCGACGCGATCCTGTCCGGCGGCAAGTCCTCGCGCCTCTACAACAGCCTGGTCTACGAGCAGCAGCTCGCCCAGAACGCCTTCTCGAACAACGAGGGCGCGGCGCAGCCGGGCCTGTTCTACGTCGCCGCCATCATGGCCGGCGGCAAGACGGCGGACGAGGGCCAGAAGGCGCTGCTGGCCGAGGTCGCCCGCCTGCGCGACGCGCCGCCGACCGCGGCGGAGCTGGCCGAGGCCAAGACCGAACTGGTCGTCGGCGAGGTGCGCGAGCGCGAGACCATCGACGGGCGCGCCAACGCGATCGGCGCGGCCCTGATCTTCGAAGGGGACGCGGCCCGCGCCAACAGCGGCATCGCCGCCCTGCAGGCCGTCACCGCCGAGGACGTCCAGCGGGTCGCCCGCAAGTACCTGAACCCCGAGACGATGGTGGTCATCCGCTATCTCGACGAGTCGCAGCGTCCGGCCGGCGAAGCGGCGAAGGCGGAGAAGCCGGTCAAGCCGGGCAAGACGGCGAAGTTCAAGGGCAAGGTCTGGACCCTGGCGCCGGAAGGCGCCCGCCAGGCGCCGCCGCCGCTCGGCGCCGCCGTCTCGCCGACCCTGCCGACGCCGTCGGAGAAGGTGCTGGCCAACGGCCTGCGGGTGATCGTCTCGCGCAGCAGCGACCTGCCGCTGGTCAGCGCCGAGCTGTCGGTGCTGTCCGGCGCCGCGGCTGACCCCGCCGACCGGGCCGGCGCCTCGGCGATGATGGCCGAACTGCTGACCGAGGGCACCACGACGCGCAGCGCGACCCAGATCGCGACGGCGACCGAGGCGCTGGGCGCCAATCTCGGCGCGGGCTCGGGCTGGGAAGCCTCGTCGGTCTCGCTGAACGTGATGCCGCAGAACCTCGACGCGGCCATGGCCATCATGGCCGACGTGGCCCTGAACCCGGCCTTCAAGCAGGAAGAGCTGGACCGCGTGCGCGAGCAGTCGCTGGACGGTTTCCAGGTCGCGCTGAAGAACCCGGGCGCGGTCGCCGGACTGGTCTCCACGCCGGTGCTGTACCAGGGCACGCCCTATGGCCATGTGGCCGGGGGCACGCCGGGCTCGCTACCGAAGCTGACGCGCGATGACCTGATCGCGGTCCACAGGACCTGGTGGCGGCCGGACAACGCCGTGCTGGTCATTGTCGGCGACCTGACCGCGGACGAGGGCTTCGCGCTGGCCGAGAAGGCGTTCGGCGGATGGAAGAAGCCCGACGCGCCGCTGCCGGCCGCGCCGACGGCCGACAAGGTCGCCGCGCCGCGCAACATCATCATCGACCTGCCCAACGCCGGCCAGGCGGCCGTGGTCGTCACCCGTCGCGGGATCGCCCGCAACGACCCGCGCTACTACTCCGGCATGGTCGCCAACACCGTGCTCGGCGTCGGCTTCTCCTCGCGCCTCAACCAGGAGATCCGCATCAAGCGCGGCCTCGCCTACGGCGCCGGCTCCGGCCTTTCGGCGCGGCGCGTGGTCGGCGGTTTCGCCGCCCAGACCCAGACCAAGAACGAGTCGGCCGGCCAGGTGGTCGAGCTGATCCGCGGCGAGATGAAGGGCATGGCGGCTATCCCGACCTCGGACGCGGAGCTGGCGTCGCGCAAGTCGGTGCTGATCGGCGACTTCGGCCGCGACATCGGCACGACCGAGGGGCTGGCCGGCATTCTCGGCGGACTGGCGATCTCCAACGTCGACCTGGGCGAGATCAAGCTGTTCACCGGAAAGGTCGAGGCCGTCACCGCAGACGACGTGAAGGCCTTCTCGGCGGACATCTTCGATCCCGCGAAGGCCAGCGTCATCGTGGTCGGCGACAGCAAGCTGTTCGGCCCGGCGCTGACCACCGCGCTGCCCGACGCCGAGCTCATCCCGATCGGCGAGCTGAACCTCGACGTCCCGTCCCTGAAAGGCGCGCCGGCGGCGAAGTAGGGGTCGGGGACAGTTTAGGGTGTCCCAAGGGATACCTTAGACTGTCCCCCCGCTACCGTTCCTCCCGCTCTTGAGGCAGAAGCGGAACATGTCCGTCCGCATCGATCCCTTTCACGCCATCTCCATCAGCCGGCTCGCGCACGAGCTGAAGCTGGAGGGGCGGTCGATCATCCATATGGAATTCGGCCAGCCCTCGACCGGCGCGCCGAAGGCCGCCGTCGCGCGGGCGCACCATGTGCTCGACACCGACGGCATGGGTTACTGGGAGAGCCCGGCGCTGCGCGAGCGGCTGGTGAAGCACTATGCCGAAGCGTACGGCGTGGCGGTCGAGGCGGACCGGTTCGTGATCACCTGCGGCGCCTCGCCGGCCCTGGTGCTGGCGCTGTTGTCGGCCTTCGAGCCGGGCGACCGGGTGGCGCTGGCGCGGCCCGGCTATGTCGCCTATCGCAACACCCTGAAGTCGCTGCACCTTGAGCCGGTCGAAATCGCCTGCGGGCCCGAGGACCGCTTCCAGCTCACCGCCGCCCATCTGGCCGCGCTCGATCCGGCGCCGAAGGGCGTGATCATCGCCAGCCCGGCCAATCCGACCGGCACGGTGATCGCGCCGGCCGAGCTGGAGGCGATCGCCGCGGTCTGCCGCGCGCGCGGCATCCGCATCGTCTCCGACGAGATCTACCACGGCCTCAGCTACGTCGGCCCCTGCGCCTCGATGCTGCAGTACGAGCCGTCGGCGATCATCGTGAACAGCTTCTCGAAGTATTTCAGCATGGTCGGGTGGCGGCTGGGCTGGCTGCTGGCGCCGCGCGACCTGATCACCGCCGCCCGCGCCTATGTCGGCAACCTGTTCCTGACCGCGCCGTCGCTCAGCCAGCACGCCGGCCTGATCGCCATGGACTGCCGCGACGAGCTGGAGGGCCATGTCGAGGTCTATCGCCGCAACCGGGCCCTGCTGCTGGAGGCGCTGCCGGCGCTGGGGCTGCGCGAGATCGCGCCGCCGGACGGCGCCTTCTACATCTACGCCAACGTGGCGCACCTGACCGACGACAGCCTGGCCTTCTGCCACGAGCTGCTGCGCGACACCGGCGTGGCCACGGCCTCCGGCGTCGACTTCGACCCCATCGAGGGGCGCAGGTTCATCCGCATCAGCTTCGCCGTCTCGACCCCGGAGGTCGAGGAAGCCCTGCGCCGCCTGACGCCCTGGTTCGCGGCGCGGTCGGGGGGCTGATTTTTTGCCCCATCGTCGTCTGTCGCGCTTGCCGCGCGCTCCAGACGACACTTCCCCGCAAGCGGGGAAGAGCACCGCTCCTCCCCATTCATGGGGAGGTGGGCTTTCGAGCGCGCTGAAAGCGCGAGAAAGGCCGGAGGGGCCTCAGATCACCCCTTCAGCTTCATAGCGCCGAGGAAGTCGCGCTTGCCGAGCGGCACGCCGTTGGCGCGGAGGATGTCGTAGGCGGTCGTGGCGTGGAAGTAGAAGTTCGGCAGCGAGAACGAGAGCAGGAAGCCCTCCGCCGTGAACGGCAGCTTGAAGCTGCCGATGGCGAACTCGACGTCCTTGCCGGCCAGCGCATTGACCTCGTCCGGGGTCAGCGCCTTCAGCTTGGCGATGGTCGAGGAGATCAGGGCCTGGGCCTCGGCATAGGTCGCCGGCGCGCCGCCCGGAGGACCGAAGGCGCCGGCCTTCACACCCTCGATCGCGCCGAACGAGTGGTGGGCGACCGAGGCGCACTGGAAGGCCAGCGGCAGCATGTCGGGCGCCAGGCGCGCGGCCAGCAGGGTCTCGGGATCGACGCCGGTGTCGCCGCAATGGGCGAGGCCGCGGGCGAGGAACGCCTCCACCGCGCCGGCCGTCTGCAGGTACTGACCCACGGTGATGTCGTAGAGCGAAATGGACATGGCGTTCTCCCTTTTTCCGTTGGCGCGACCCTGCCGGACCAAGGGTAGGTTTTCAATCGCTATCTACAGTGGCGGCGACGACGATCTCGTCGACGGCGTCGTCGTCGCCCGACTGGGCGAAGGCGGGCGTGGCCATGGCGGTCGCCAGGGCGGAAGACGCAAGCAGAATGGAGGTCAGGGCGCGGGTGCGCATTCTCAAGCGGACAAATTCGCTCAGGCGCCGCGGGCGACGCCAGACGCAAGGATGGCTGTTGCGAGTCGGGCGCGGGTCGGGCTCAACTGCGCCGCAACGAAAACAGGGCCGATGGCCCACAGGGAAAAGGACGCGCGATGTTCTCGCACATCATGATCGGCACCAACGACGTGCAGAAGGCCAAGGCCTTCTACGACAGCCTGCTGGGCACGCTGGGGGTGCCCGCCGGCTATGTCGACGACGGCCGCCGCATCTTCTACCGCACCGCGACCGGCGTGCTGGGCGTCAGCAAGCCCATCGACGGCAAGGCCGCGACCTTCGCCAACGGCGGCACCATCGGCTTCGGCTGCGGCTCGACCGAACAGGTCGACGCCTGGCACGCGGCCGGCGTCGCGGCGGGCGGCACGACCTGCGAAGATCCGCCCGGCTTCCGCGAAGGCGGCATGGGCAAGATGTACCTCGCCTACCTGCGCGACCCGGACGGCAACAAGCTCTGCGCCATGCACCGGCCGGGTTAGCCTCGATCCCAGAGGGTGGCCCGGCTTGTCCGGGCCGCCCACGAACACCTGCAATCGGGGGCGCGGCTGATCGGCCGCGCCCTCGTCGTATGGATCATCATGCATGGGTGGCGCGGACGAGCCGGGCCATGACGGATGGTCGGGAATGGGCGAAGACCCGCCTAACCGACCCGTTCGCTCCAGTCGTCTAGGTCGGGCTGGGCGCCCATGAGGGCGAGGCCGGTGGCGATCGAGACCAGCTCGGCGCCCGACTCCATCTTCGCGGTTCCGAAGCGGCGTTCGAAGATGGCGCGGACTGCCGGCACGAAGGACGAGCCGCCGGTGAGGAAGACGCGGTCGACACCGGCTTCGGTGATGTTGGCGCGCCTGAGGGCCTCGTCGACGGCGCCCTCGATGGCGGTCAGCTCCGGCTGGATCCAGCGCTCGAACGACGACCGCTTCACCGGCCCGCCGATCCTGACCGAGCCGCCTTCGAAGGCGAACTCGGCCTCCTCGGCCCCCGACAGCGCTTCCTTCAGCCTCGAGACCGCCTGGTAGAGCCGGTAGCCGTGGTTGTCGTCGAGAAGCTCGACCAGCCGCGCGATCTTGTCCGGCTCGGTGGCCGTGCGGACCAGCTTGCGGATGTCCTTCATGTCCTTCGACGCCCGCAGCAGCGCCAGCTGCTCCCAGCGCGCGAAGGCGGTGAAGTAGCGGTTGGGGATCGGCAGGATGTTGTCGAAGGCGCGGTAGCTGCTGCCCTTGCCGAGCTTCGGCGAGACCAGATGGTCGATCAGGCGGTAGTCGAAGGCGTCGCCCGCCACGCCGACGCCGGCGTTGGCCAGCGCGCGGGAGCGGACATGGCCGTGCTCGTGCGTGAAGCGGACCAGCGAGAAGTCGCTGGTGCCGCCGCCGAAGTCGGCGACCAGCACCGTGGCGTCGCCCTCCAGCCGCCGGGCGAAGAAGAAGGCCGCCGCGACCGGCTCGGGCACATAGCGGATGTCCTCGAAGCCGAGGCGCCGGAAGGCGGTCTCGTAGCGGCGCAGGGCGAGCGCCGTGTCCGGCCGGTTGCCGACGAAGGTCACCGGGCGACCGACGATCACCCGCTTCGGGAGATCGGCCAGCGCCTCGCCGCCGTGCTCGCGCACCTTCAGCAGGAAGGCGCTGAGCAGGTCCTCGAAGGTGAACCGCCGGCGCAGGATCTCGGTGTCGGTGAACAGGGCGCTCGCGGCGTAGCTCTTGAACGACTGGATGAACCGCGTCTCCAGCGGCTCCTCGACATAGGCGTCGATGGCCCAGGGCCCGGCGTCGACGACGCGGGCGGTCGGGTCATGGTCCGGCGCGTGGAAGCTGAGCGCCGAACGAAAGGCGTTGAAGGCCTGGCCGTCGTGGCTGAAGCCGGCGAGGTGCGCCTGGCCCTCGCGCTCGAGCGCGACGACGGTGTTGGTGGTGCCGAAATCGAAGCCGATCGCGGCGTCGGGGGAGCTCATGGGGATCGTCCTGCGGGAAGCGGAGGCGCGCGCCTCCGGTCCCGCCGGGGCGCGTCGTCAGTCGATGGAAATGGCGAAAGCGAACACGGAGCCGATCCTCATGAGGCCATGACCCTACTCCGCCGCGGGCTCGAGCGGCTTCTCGTAAGCCGCCATCAGAGCCATGTTGAGGATCTTGGACACTGACGCCGACAGCGGCGCGATCTGCACCGACTTGGTCAGGCCCAGCAGGATCGGCCCCAGCACCGTCGCTCCGCCCAGGCTCTGGACCAGCTTGGTCGAGATCGAGGCCGAGTGGATGGCCGGCATGATCAGCACATTGGCCGGGCCGGTCAGGCGCATGAACGGGTAGTTGCCGCGACGCTCGGGTTCCAGCGCCAGTTCCGGCGGCATCTCGCCCTCATACTCGAAGTCGACGTCCATCTCGTCGAGCATGGCGACGGCCTCGCGCACCTTCTCCGAGCGCAGGCCCATCGGGTTGCCGAAGGTCGAATAGCTCATGAAGGCCACGCGCGGCGTGAAGCCCAGCTGCCTGACCGCGCGGGCCGCCTCGCAGGCGATCTCCACCAGCTCCTCGGCCTCGGGCATCTCGGTGACGTTGGTGTCGGCGATGAACAGGGTGTGGCCCTTGGCCAGCACGATGGACATGCCCATCACCCGACCGCCGGGAGCCTGGTCGATGACGCGCAGCACCTCTTCCAGCGCCTGGTCAAAGGCGCGGGTCACGCCCGTGACCATGCCGTCCGCGTCGCCGAGCGCGACCATCGAGGCGGCGAAGCTGTTGCGGTCCTGGTTGATCAGGCGCTGGACGTCGCGCTTCAGGTAACCCTCGCGCTGCAGGCGCGCGTAGAGATGGTCGACGTAGTCCGGATTGCGGTCCGAAAGACGGGCGTTGATCACCTGCAGGCTGACGTCGGCGGGGTTCAGGCCGGCCAGCTTCATGTTCTCGGCGACCAGCTCCTCGCGGCCGAGCAGGATGGCCTCGCCCAGCCCCTGGGTCTCGAAGGCGTAGGCGGCGCGGATGACGCTGGGCTCCTCGCCCTCGGCGAAGACGATGCGCTTCTTCGGCCCGCTCATGACCGAGCCGCTGAGCTTCTGCAGGAAGGCCGCCGTCGGGTCGAGGCGCTGGGCCAGGGCGGCCCGGTAGGCGTCCATGTCCTCGATCGGCCGGCGGGCGACGCCGGTGTCCATCGCCGCCTGGGCGACGAAAGGCGGGATGTACCAGATCAGACGCGGGTCGAACGGGGTCGGGATGATGTAGTCCGGACCGAACTTCAGCTGGCGGCCGTGATAGGCGGCGGCGACTTCGTCGGGCACGTCCTCGCGGGCCAGCTGCGCCAGGGCGTTGGCGCAGGCGATCTTCATCTCCATGTTCACCCGCCGCGCCCGCACATCGAGCGCGCCGCGGAAGATGTAGGGGAAGCCCAGCACGTTGTTGACCTGGTTGGCGTAGTCCGACCGGCCGGTGCCGATGATGGCGTCGCCGCGCACCTGGGCCACTTCTTCCGGGGTGATCTCCGGATCGGGGTTGGCCATGGCGAAGATCAGCGGATTGGGCGCCATGCTGGCGACCATCTCCTTGGTCAGCGCGCCCTTGGCCGACAGGCCGATGAACACGTCGGCGCCCTTGATGGCTTCGGCCAGGGTCCTGTGCGGGGTGTCGACCGCATGGGCCGACTTCCACTGGTTCATGTCCTCGGCGCGGCCGCGATAGAGGACGCCCTTGCGGTCGACGGCGATGACGTTCTCGTGCCGCACGCCCATGGCCTTGATCAGCTCGAGCGTGGCGATGCCGGCCGCCCCGGGACCGTTCAGGACGACCTTCACGTCCTCCAGCTTGCGGCCGGTGATCTCGCAGGCGTTGATCAGGCCGGCGGCGCTGATGATCGCCGTGCCGTGCTGGTCGTCGTGGAAGACCGGGATGTCCAGCAGCTCCTGGCAGCGCTGCTCGATGATGAAGCAGTCCGGGCTCTTGATGTCCTCGAGATTGATGCCGCCGAACGTCACCCCGATGTTCTTGACCACCGTGATGATCTCTTCGGCGTCCTTGCTCGACAGTTCGATGTCGATGGCGTCGACGTCGGCGAAGCGCTTGAACAGCACCGCCTTGCCTTCCATCACCGGCTTGGAGGCCAGCGCGCCGAGGTCGCCGAGACCGAGGATGGCGGTGCCGTTCGAGATCACCCCCACCAGGTTGCCCTTGGAGGTGTAGTCGTAGGCGAGGTCCGGATTGTCGGCGATGGCCAGCACCGGCACGGCGACGCCCGGCGAATAGGCCAGCGACAGGTCGCGTTGGGTCGCCATCGGCTTGGTGGCCTGCACCCCGATTTTCCCGGGCGTCGGGAACTGGTGGAAGGCCAGCGCCTCTTCGTCGGTGAAGGTCTTCTTCTCGGCGTCGCTCATCGGTGGTCCGGCATTCCCAACGGGTCGGAACGCTGCGGAGCAGCCGCGCGTCCCTGATTTTGGCGATAGGGGGCGCAACCTAGCGACCGTGACGGTTGGGGACAACCGTGACCGGGCGGAACTTTCCGCAACGGCGCCGGCCGCCAGGCCTTTCCTTGCGCCTTGAAGTCAGGCCGACAGGCGTGGAGGAAACGCGGAGCCTACCGCGACACCGCCTCGGCGAGCGCCCGCACGATCTGGTGGACGTTGTAGGGCTTGCGAACCACCGGGGCGTCGAAGCCTTCGGGCGCGCCGCGCTCGCCATAGCCGGTGGCGAACACGAACGGCGTCCCGCGCGCCCGCAGCGCCTCGGCCAGCGGCGCGACCGAGGCCCCGTTGAGATTGGCGTCAAGGACGGCGGCGTCGATGTCGAGATCGATCATCGACAGTCCTTCATCGAGCTCGGCGGCGTTGCCGGCGACGATCGCGCCGGCCTCCTCCAGTCCGGCCTCCAGTTCGAGCGCCAGCAGCACGGCGTCCTCGACGATCAGCACCTTCAGGCCCCGGATATTGGCTTCCGCCGAGGGCTGGCCGAGGGACGCGCCGGCGGTGGGACCGCCGGGCTGCTCGACCGGCGCCAGCAGGGTGTCGGCGGCGGCCTTGCCGAGGATCGCGCCGGCGTCGCCGGTGATCCGGGCGCGAACGCCGTCGGGGTGGTAGTCAATGGTCACCGCGCCGCCGAGCTCGCGGCCCGTGACCTGCTCCAGCAGCGTCGAGCCGAAGCCGCGCCGGTCCGGAGGGGCGACCCTGGGGCCGCCCGCTTCGGTCCAGTCCAGCTGGAATCCGCCGTCCGGCGTCTGGGCCCAGCGCACCTCGATGCGTCCTGTCTCCATCGACAGGGCCCCGTACTTGACGGCGTTGGTCGCCAACTCGTGCAGCGCCAGCGAGGCGGCGTTCGCCGCGCGGGGGCGCAGCGTGATGTCCGGTCCCTCCCATCGGGCCTGCCCCGGCGCCAGGCCGCCGAGCTCCGCGGCGGCGATGTGCGCGAGGCTGGCGCCGCGCCAGCGGGTGGCGGTCAGCAGTTCGTGGGCCGAGGCCATCGCATTCAGCCGCCCCGCGAAGGCCGCCAGGAACCCTTCGGTCGAGGCGGTCTTGCGCGCCGACTGGGCCGCCAGGGACTGCACTGCGGCCAGCACGTTCTTCACCCGGTGGTCGAGTTCGGCGAGCAGCACCTCGCGATGCTCCTCCTCGTCCTTCGAGTCGGTGATGTCGCGCACCACCCCGATGACCCTCAGCGGCCTGCCCTGTTCGTCCCGGCCCAGCACCCCGGCGCCCTGCATCCACCGCATCCGGCCGTCGTCGGGCCGGACCATGCGGTACTGGGCGGTATAGCGGCCTTGCGTGCGCAGGCCCTCCTCGACCGTCTTGCGCAGCGCCTCGACGTCGTCGGGATGGACGAACCGGAAGGAGATATCGCCGCCCTCGCCGGGGGCCGCAGAGCGGTTGATGCCGACCAGGGCCTTCATGCGCTCGCTGACGAACACGCGGTCCTGGCCCATGTCCCATTCGAATTCGCCCAGTCCGGCGGCGTCGAGCGCCAGCTCGACCCGCTGCTGGTCGAGACGCGCGCGCTGCTGGGCGTCGATCGTCTCGGCGTCGTGGACGAGCAGCTCCATGGCCAGCGAGGCCAGATCCTCGAGCGCCAGCCGTTCGGCCTCCGGATGTGGCGGATGCGCCTCCGGGTCGCCGACCGCCAGCAGGCCGATGATCTCGCCGCCGGGCGCCACGAGCGGCGCTCCGGCGAAGAAGCGGACGTCGACCTGGCCAAGGTCGTCGCGGACCGGGTCGAACCGCGGATCGTTGGGCAGATCCTCGATGAACAGCGTCTTGCCGGTCCGGACCATGTAATCCGCCAGGCTGCCCCGACGCGGATACTGGCCGGAGGGGATGCCGACCCGCGCCTTGTGCCAGAGGCGGTCGCCATCGACGAGGACGATCGCGGCGCGCGGCGCGCGCAGGACCAGGGCCGCGGTGCGCGCGATGCGGTCGAACCGGCTGTCGGACCCGCTGTCGAGCGCGTGCAGGGCCTCAAGCGCCCGCAGTCTCGCTGCCTCGCGTTCCGTGTTCGCCTGCAACGCGGCGTCATCCATGGCGTCACCATAGCCGCCCTGGAGGGCTCGCGCGAGGCGCGAAACTGTTCGGGCGGCGACAGGCGCGCGCAGGCCTCTCCAAGAATCGCCGTTCCCTCCGCGAGCCTTGGCCGCTAGGGTGGAACCGCCTTCGCGGCGTCGCGTTGGACCGGTGACCCATCCCCCCGGAAGGGCCGCCGGACCCGGCGCGTCCGCGAACCTGGAGATTCACATGCCCACCACCCCGTCGACTCCGCCCACCAACGCCACCGGCCTCAGCGACGCCGAACAGACGAAGGCGGCCCTGAAGAGCGCGGCCAAGAGCGCCGAGCGCAGCCTGCTGGAAGCGACCGACCAGGCGCGCGAGAAGCTGACTGAAGCCGCCGCGCGCACCGAGGCGGCCGTGCGCGAGGGTATCGAGACCCTGCGCGCCCAGAGCCGCGCCTACGCCGACACCGCCAGCGAGCAGTTCGACGTCGCCTCGCAGTACGTCATCGACCGGGTCAAGGAACGTCCGGTCACCGCGGCGCTCGCCAGTCTCGGCGTCGGTCTGCTGATCGGCCTGCTGCTGGCCGGCCGGAGCGATCGCCGCTGATGATGGAACGGACGCTGATGGCCCTTGCGGCCGCCGCCGCTATCGCGGCCGCCGCCGCCGTCGGCGTCGTCGCCCTTGCCTTCGCGTTGTACGCGGCCCTGCTGCCCCTGATCGGGCCGGCCTGGGCTGCGTGCGCCGTCGCGGGCGCCGCCGCCCTGCTGGTCGGGCTCGCCGCATTGATCGCGGCGCGCAAGGCCGAGAGCGGCAAGAGCCACGCCGCCCAGAGCAGCCCCGTCGACGCGGGACTGGTCGACACGGTGATCGGTCTGGTCCGGGAGCGGCCGATCATGGCCTCCGGCGTCGCTGTGGCGGCCGGAATCTACGCGCTGCGCAACCCGCAACTGATCGCTGCGGTGCTTCGCGCGTTCATGGACAAGCCGTCCAACCCCAAACACTAGGCGCCGCCCTCACGTCCGGGCCCGCCCCGGAGTGAGCCCGGATGTTCGTCCTGCCCGACCTGCCCTACGCCGTCGGCGGCGCGGCGCTCGGCGCCATCACCGGCGCGGTGATCGGCAACAACGTGGGCAGCGGCGATGCGAGTAGCGGCGCGGCGATCGGCGCGGTGGTCGGCGGCGCGGCCGGCGCCATCAAGGGTTGCCGCGAAGACGGCGGTTGCGGCGCGACGCCGAACCGCCGCCAGTACTACGACGACGCCGCCGGCCGGTACTACTTCTACGACCAGGCGTCGGGCCGCTATTACTGGGAGGATGGTCGTCCTCGCTAACGGATCGACGAACGACGCTTTTTCAGAGACGATCAGACGGTCGGTCTTCGGGCCGGCCGTCTTTTCCTTGGGTGAGGGTTTGGCATGAGCGGTGTGTGGAAGCGCGGACTTCTGGTCGCAGCGCTGTTGTCGAGCGTGGCGCTGGCGGGCTGCAACACCCTGGGACGGGGCAAGGTCGCGCCGACCAACCTGTGCGAGGATCTCAAGGTCTCGATCTATTTCGAAAAGGATTCCGCGGCGATCACGCGCGAAGCCAAACAGGTGCTGGGCGAAGCCGCCCGGATGCGGCGGGGTTGCGCCCTCGGCGTGGTGGACGTGCTCGGCCTCGCCGACGCGGTCGGCGATCCACAGGCCAATTTCGCGCTGTCCGAAAAGCGTGCGAAGAGCGTGACCCAGGCTCTGGGTGGCCTTGGCTTCGGCAACGTCAATATCGCCGCGGCCGGGGCCAGCGGCTCGACCACCGGCGATGGCGAGCTGCGGCCGCTGCGTCGCCGCGCCGACGTCGTGTTCCGGAGCGCCGGCAAATAGGCGTGAAAAAAAGGAGCGGGCCACTGGACCCGCCCCTGAAGTTCGCATCATCGAGAAAAGGGGTGCGGAGACGGCAGGCTGACTATCGCCAGCCTCAAGTCGGGGGGGGCGTCGCCGCCTCCGCAATCCAGTAACGCGGTCCCGGCGAAGTCCGTTCCCGCCCTCCACGAAATTTCTTTGGGGCCTGAGCGAAGCCTTGCGTGACAAGGAACGGCGTGTGCCGCGAAGACGTTTCCCTTTCCGACAGACACAGGAAAAGGAAGCGTCTCATGGCCGTATTCTTCAGCCGGTTCCCTCGCACCGCGAACCAGGGCCACGAGGTACTCGGCGCGACCGAGGCTCGTCAGGGCCGCTGGGGGCGACACGTCCTCTGGGTGCTGGTGATTTCCACCACGCTCGCCGCCGTGGCGCTGCTTTCGAGCTGGGCGTTCCGCGCGGACGACCTGGCCGTCGCGGGAGCCAAGAGCACGCCGACCGCGGCCGAGGCGGCCGCGACGACAGGCCCGGCAACGCCCGTCAGGCAGTAAGGCCGTCCAACGAGAAGCGGCCGGAGCCCCGATCGAGGTTCCGGCCGCCCCAGTCACGGCTCCGACCGCCTTCAGGCCGCCTTGCGAGCGCCGCCGGGGTGGAAGAACAGAGCCTGGCCGATGGCCGCCTTCACGGTTTCCGGCTGGAACGGCTTGGTGATCAGGAAGGTCGGTTCCGGACGTTCCCCGGTCAGCAAGCGCTCCGGGAAGGCGGTGATGAAGATCACCGGCACGTCATAGCGGCCGAGGATGTCCTTCACGGCGTCGATGCCGGAGGATCCGTCGGCCAGCTGGATGTCGGCGAGCACCAGGCCCGGCATCTTGCTGGCGACTGCCTCCACCGCCTCGGTGCGGGTGGCGGCGATGTCGACCACGTTGTGGCCGAGCTCGCGGACCAGCGCCTCGATGTCGGCCGCGATCACCGGTTCGTCCTCGATGATCAGCACGTCGGTGGCCAGTTCGGCGTCGATCTCGTTCTGCGCCTCGGCGATCAGCCGTTCGACGTCCGGGAAATCGGTGTCCAGGATCTGCGCTGCTTCGGTCGGGGTGAACCCTTCCAGCGCGGTCAGCAGGAACGCCTGGCGCGAGCGGGGCGCGATCCGCAGCAGCCGCTGGCTGGCGTCATGACCGGTCGACTCGTCGATACGGTCCTCGAGGCGCGCGCCCGACGTGCACCAGATGGCGTGAAACACATGATACAGCGCCACGCGCGGCGAAAAGCGGCTGTCCAGCTGCTTGTCGCCGGCGGCGAGGGCTTCCAACGCGACTCGCACGTATTGGTCGCCCGACCGCTGGTCGCCCGTAAGGGCTCGTGCATAGCGACGCATGTAGGGCAAATGCGGTGCAAGACGTGCAAGAAGACTCATGACCCCTCCCGTTTTGAAGCTCTTCCTGAAGGCATGTGGAACCGCCCGTGAAGGACGGGAGCGCACCCCTTCTTGACCTGCAACGTCTCCGGCGGAGGAAGGTTCCCATATCGGAGAGTCTCCGTCATCATCAAGAACAGGGTTACGGGAACCGGGTGGGCGGACACGGCGTTGAGCGAGCGAAGTACAGTTCCGAGAAGGGGGCAGGCGCTCGTCCGCGCTGACATGATGATCGAACAGAACCCTATGGAAGAACGTCGCAAGGGCTCCGCCCTTCTGGATGAAACCCGTCTGCGCCAGCGCGCCATCGGGGTGAAACTGCGCCAGATGTTCGACGAGGTGGTCAACGAGCCAGTCCCGGACGAGTTTCTGGACATTCTGCGCAAGGCCGACGACCAGTCCGGAGACCGCTGATGGACGCCCCACGGGACGACCGGTTCGCTGGGTTGAGCGAACGCGAACGGGACGGCGTGTTCCAGCGTGAGCTGGTCAAGCTGATCCCCCATCTGCGCGCCTTCGCCCGCACGCTGACCGGCGACGCGACCCAGGCCGACGACCTGGCGCAGGATGCGATGATCAAGGCGTGGGATGCGCGCAACAGCTTCCAGCTGGGCACCAACATGAAGGCGTGGACCTTCATGATCCTGCGTAACCAGTTCTATTCGGACAAGCGCCGCTCCTGGCGCTCGACCCAGCTCGACCAGGAAGCCGCCGAACGAACGCTGGTGGCCGTGGACGACCCGGAAGCGCCGGTGGCGCTCGACGAGCTTCGCCTGGCGATGAACATGCTGCCGGATGAGCAGCGTGAAGCGCTGATCCTGGTCGGGGCCGGCGGATTCGCCTACGAGGAGGCGGCCGACATCTGCGGCTGCGCGGTCGGCACGGTGAAGAGCCGCGTGAGCCGGGCGCGCAAGGCGCTGCAGGGCATTCTCGAGGCCGGCGACTACGACCGTGACGGCGGCAACGCCGGCGACGCCATGCGGTCCATCCTGAGCGATGCGGAGCGGTTGAGCGCCGCGCGGTGAAGCTGTTTCGGCGGTTGCGCTGGGGGCCGGCGACCACCATCCGCGTACGCCTCGGCGTGGCGCTGGCGCTCGCGCTCGCGCCCGTCCTGCTGCTGGGCGCGGGCCAGTCGATCCTCGCTTACCAGCGCGAGGCCGCCGACCGCCAGCGCGTGCTTGAGGCCGCCGCGCAGCGCAGCGCCGCCACCGCCCGCGCCAGCATGGAGGCGGCCAGCGTCCTGCTGGAAACACTCGGCCCCGGCTCCATCGGCCTGGACTGCTCGCAGCGGCTCGCCGACATCAAGGAACGTCTGCCAGGCTACGCCAACCTCATCCGCTTCGACAGCATCGGCCGCGTCGCCTGCTCAGCCAAGACCGTGCCCGCCGATCCGCGCCGCACCGATCGGGAGTGGTTCAAGGCGCTCGACCGGGACGGAAAACGGTATGTGACGCTTACGCCGGGCGTCAGCTACGCTTCGGAGCCGTCGGTGTTCATGGCCGTCCGCGCGCGCGATCCGCAGTACCGTTTCAGCATCCTGGCGGCGGTCATCCCCTTGACCAGCCTGCAGCCGGGCGAGGCCGACCCCTCCCTGCGGGACGAGGTCGAGGTGGCGATCGTCGACACCAACGGCCGCCTTCTGCAGGTGACCGCCGCCGACAGCTTTCCAACCCGCATGAAGCCCTGGGTGGACCGGGCGGCGAAGCGCGGCCAGTACCTGATCTACGCCGACGACAGCGACGGCGTGCGCCGGGCCTACTCCGTGGCGCGCCTGTACGACGGCCTGTTCGTGGTGCTGTCGGCGCCGGCGCGGGGCCTGTTCGCGACGGCCTGGCTGGACCCGCTGTCCGGTGTCGTCTTTCCGCTGATCGGGTTCGTCGTCGCCCTGGTCGCGGTCTTCTTCGCGGCCGAGCAGGGCGTCGGGCGCTGGATCGCCTACCTGCAGCGCATCGCGGCCATCTACGCGCGCGGCCGCTTCACCGTCCGGCCGCTGCAGGCCGATCGGGCCCCGCCGGAAATCCGCGAGCTGGCCGAGACGCTCGACCACATGGCCGCCACCATCGTCGCCCGCGACACGGCGCTGCACGACAACCTCGCCCAGAAGGACGCGCTGATGCGCGAGATCCATCACCGGGTGAAGAACAACCTCCAGGTCATCTCCTCCCTGCTCAGCATGCAGGAGCGGGCGCTGAGCGATCACGCGGCGCGCCAGGCGATGAGCGACACGCGCCAGCGGATCACCGCCCTGGCCCTGATCTACCGCGCGCTCTACCAGGGCTCGGACATCAAGCACGTCGACCTGAAGCCCTTCCTCGAGGAGCTCACCGGCCAGCTGCTGGCCGGCGATATGGCGGCGCACGGCAGCGTCCGGACCGAGGTTCGCGCCGACCGGCTGGTGATCGATCCCGACAAGCTGGCGCCGCTGGCCCTGTTCGCGGTCGAGGCCGTGACCAATGCCCAGAAGCATGCCTTGAGCGCGCAGGGCGGAACCTTGACGGTGCTGTTCACCGTGAATGGCCCCGAGGCCGAACTGGCCATCGCCGACGGGGGCGACGGCTCGGTGAGCCCTCCGGATCCGGAAGCGATCAAGGGGGTCGGCCGGACCCTCATGAACGCGTTCGCCCGCCAGCTCCGTGGCCGGGCGGTGCTGGAGCGAAACGAGGCCGGGGGACTGACTGCCCGGCTGATTTTCCCGACGCCCGAGGCGGGGCCGGTCGGAACCTGACCCGCCAGACAGCGTTCTCTCCGGGCTAGTTCAATCGCCCGTAGTCGGGCCGAGGAGATCGAATATGCGCAAGCTCGTGATTCTGGCCCTCGCGGCCACCAGCATGCTGGCCGCCGCCTGCAACACCATCGAAGGCGCCGGCAAGGACGTGAAGGCCGCCGGTCAGGCGGTCGAGGAGACGGCCCAGGACGCCAAGTAGTCCCAGGCCGGATCCGGACTGCGGGAGAGGCCCTCCGCCCGACGGGCGGGGGGCCTTTCGCGTTCAGGCGAAGGCGTAGCGGATCGGCAGGTGCTTGGGACCGGACACGAAGCTGCCGGCGCTCAGGCGCGGCTCGCCGCCGAACTCCAGCGACTTGAGGCGCGGCAACAGTTCCTCGAACAGGATCCGCATCTCCATCTTGGCCAAGTGCTGGCCCAGGCAAAGGTGCGCGCCATAGCCGAAGGCCAGGTGCTTGCCTTCCTTGCGGTCCACCTGGAAGGCGTCGGGGTTCTGGAACACCGCCTCGTCGCGGTTGCCGGACGGATAGGCGAGCCACAGCCACTCGCCCTTTTCGATCCGGTGGCCGCCGACCTCGGCGTCGGCGGTGGCCGAGCGCATGAAGTGCTTCACCGGCGTGATCCAGCGGATCGACTCGTCGACCAGCCCGGGGATCAGCGAGGGGTCGGCCTTCACCTTGGCGAATTCGCCCGGGTTGGCGCACAGGCCCCAGACCGCGCCGGCGGTGGACGAAGAGGTCGTGTCGTGTCCCGCCGTGGCGACGATGACGTAGTAGCTCATCGCCTCGAAGTCGTTGATCGGCTGGCCGTCGATCGTGCCGTTGGCGATGACCGAGGCGACGTCGCCCCGGGGGTTGGCCTTCCGATCGTCGGTGATCGCCTTGAAATACATGAAGAAGTCGGCGATCACGCCCTGCAGCGCGGCCATCGCCTCGGGCCCCTGCAGGTTCTCGTTGCCGCCGGAGCGGCTGAGTTCCGGATCCTGGGCGCCGAACAGCTCCTGCGTCAGCTTCAGCATGCGCGGCTCGTCCTCCGGCGGCACGCCGAGGATCTCCATGATCACACGCAGCGGATAGTAGAGCGCAATCTCGTTCACGAAGTCGCATTCGCCGCCCAGGTCGGCCATCCGGTCGACGTGCTCGCGGGCGATCTGGCGGATGCGGTCCTCCAGCTTGCGGATGTTCTGCGGCAGAAACCAGGACTGGGTCATCACCCGGTACTTGGGGTGATCCGGCGCGTCCATCTGGACCAGGGTCCGCACCAGGTGCGGGCTGCCGCCGGTCATCTGGCGAACCAGCCGGTCGCCCTCCAGCGTGGTGAAGGTCGAGGCCAGGTCGCCCGAGTGGAACAGGTCGTTCTGGCGGCTGATCTCGAGAATGTCGGCGTGGCGGGTCACGATCCGGAACGGCGCGACGCCCTCGAGCTCGGCGCGGCCCAGCGGGTTGTTGGCCCGCAGCCACCGGAAGGCGTCATGCACGCTGTCGTCGGCGTAGGATTTCGGGTCGATGGCCTTGAAGGCGATCTCTTCGGGAATGCGTTCTGCGACGCTCATCGGGTGTCTCCTGCCTGGGCCGGAGAATGCCCTCGTGACGCAACGGAAGAAAAGTCCCGCTCTAGGCGGCGGCCCTGAACGAAGGGTTGCGGGCGAACAGGCCGGGGCGGCCGGAAACCGGTCGGAAGGCGTCCGTCAGGTCCTGCGGCGAGACATCGGCGTCCAGCAGCATGAAGCCGTCAGCGGGCAGCGCGGCGGCAAGGCTCTCCAGTACGCGCCGGCGGATGCCGTCGTCCAGCGATCCCAGCACATGCCGGCACAGGATGACGTCGAAGCGGCCCACCGCCGACAGGTCGGCGGCCAGATTGATCCGCCGCCACCGAACCCGCTGGCGGATGCGCGGCGACAGCCGCCAGTTGTCCTCGACCTTCTCGAAATGCTGCACGAGCTGGCGGATCGGCAGGCCGCGCTGGACCTCGAACGAGGTATAGACCCCCGACTGGGCCTTCTCCAGACAGCGTTCGGAGATGTCGGAGCCGTAGATCTCGATCCTGGCGCCGGCTTCCAGGTCGTGGCCCTCCTCGGCGATCATGGCCAGCGAATAGGCTTCCTGGCCGGTGGCGCAGGCGGCGCTCCAAATCCGGATCGGCTCGGGACCGCGCATCCGGCTGAGCGTCGGCAGGATCTCCTCGCGCAGTTGGTCAAACGGCGCCCGGTCGCGGAAGAACGAGGTCTCGTTGAGGGTCATCGCCTCGACCAGCGCCCAGATCAGCGGCTCCTCGCGCCGCTGCTTGAGGCCCGCGATCAGCTCCTCGATGCTGTTGTAGCCCTCGCGCCGGGCCAGCGGCGCCAATCGGCTTTCCATCAGGTAGGTCTTGGCGGGGTCGATCTTGAGACCCGCCCGCGCCTTGCACAGCGCCACGACCAGCTGGATGTCCTCGGGCGTCATGCCAGACCCGCCTCGGCGAACTTGGCGGCGATAATGTCGCCGTCGAAGGGCTTCATGATGTACTCGGTCGCGCCGGCCGCGAGAGCCTCGCGGATGCGCTCCGGCGTGCTCTCGACCGTGCAGAAGATGACCTTGGGGTGGTCGCCGCCGGCCTCGGCCCGCAGCGTGCGCAGGAACTCAAGCCCGTTCATGACGGGCATGTTCCAGTCGAGCAGGATCGCGTCCGGCATGGCCGCGCGGCACCAGGCGAGCGCCTCCAGCCCGTCGGACGCCTCGGCGATCTCGAAGCCGAGCTCCTCCAGGATGCGGCGGGCCACCTTGCGGATCACCCTGCTGTCGTCGACCAGAAGACAGGTCTTCAAGACGGAACGCTCCTTCCCCTTGAATCCGTTCTCGCCTGTGTCGGTTAACGCCTCGTGTGAGAACCCGGAGAACGGGTGCGGCGCGGCGCTTTCAACCCTCAACCGGCCGGCGTCACCGCAGCCAACGTCACCTTGTCCTCGCCGACGTCCGCCGCCAGCTGGCCGCCGACGCCCTTGACGATCAGGTACAGGTAGTAGGCCTGAACCCATGCGCCGCCGACGGCGTCGCCGCGGTCCAGCCCCTGCAGGCCCCGCAGCACCTCCGGCTTCAGCCTGGCGCGGGGCCCGGCGGCGTCGATGGTGATGGCGACGCGGCCGTCGGCCTCGACGGCGCGCAGCGTGGCCGTGCCGCCCATCGGCAGCGCGCTGGCGGCGATCTGCGCGAGGTTCATCAGCACCCGCGCCGTCGGCTTGTTGACCGCCGTCGGCTCGACCTTCCAGTCCAGCTCCGGCCGCACATGGGCGTAGACCCCCTTGGCCAGCGCCTCCAGCTCGCGGGCGTCGAAGGTTTCCGCCGTCGCCGAGGCGCCGAACGCCACCCGCGCGAACTGCAGCATGTCGGCCAGCTTCCGCGCGCTCTGGGTGATCAGGTTCATGGCGTCGTCGCGCATGTCCTGGGCGGTCGGATCCTCGAGCAGGTCCAGGCCGGAGACCACGGCAGAGGCCGGGCTGATGAAGTCGTGGCACAGGCGCGCGGCGATCTGGGCGGCCAGTTCGGCGGCGTCGGGCAGGGCCGGCGGCGGCGCTTCGGCCGGGGTCTCGGGCGCGGTCTCGGCGGGGAGTGGATCGGTCTCGCTCATCGCGCCGGAAGTTGCCCTGATTTGAAGCGTTGGCAAACCGGGCGCGGGCCCTTATGCGCTTGGCCATGGACCCCTTTCTCGAACCGGGCGCGCTGGTGCGCCATCCGGATCGGCCGGACTGGGGGCTGGGGCAGGTGCAGTCGGTGGTCGGCGCCCGCGTGACCGTCGACTTCGAGGAAGCCGGCAAACAGACCATCGATACGACCGTCGTGCGGCTGGCCTTCGTGGCCGACGATCCGCGCGACCGCTGACCGGGGCAGTGAACGGAATGAGCGACGACGCCGACATCGGCCGCATCCTGGCCGACATCGTGGAAGAGGCCGGCCGGGTGATCATGCCCTTCTGGTCGCACGGCGGGACCGTCGCCCACACCAGCAAGGCCGACCACAGCCCGGTGACCGAGGCCGACCAGGCCGGCGAGAAGCTGATCGTCGCCCGGCTGGCCGAGCGGTTCCCGGACGTCCACGTCGTGGCCGAGGAGCACGCCAGCGAGTTCGGCACGCCGGAGGAAGTCGGCGCGCGCTTCTTCCTGGTCGACCCGGTCGACGGCACCAAGGCCTTCATGAAGGGCGACCCGAACTTCACCGTGAACATCGGCCTTGTCGTCGACGGACGCCCGGTCGCCGGCGCGGTCAGCGCCCCGGCCAGCGGCGAGACCTGGTTCACCACCGCCCAGGGAACAATGAAGCGCACCGACGGCGGCGCCGAGCAGCCGGTCCGCGTGCGGCCGTGGCCGAAGGGCGAGGCGGTCTGCCTGATCAGCCACACCATGAAGCCGGAAACCGTCGAGGCCCTGCAGCTTGAGTACGGTTTCGACAAGCGCCTGGCGCTCGACAGCTCGATCAAGCTCTGCCGCATCGCCGAGGGCGCCGCCGACATCTACCCCCGCCACGGCCCGACGTCGGAGTGGGACATCGCGGCGGCCCAGGCGGTGCTTGAAGCGGCCGGCGGCAGCGTACGCGGCTACAAGGACGCGCCGTTCGTCTACGGCAAGGCCGACAAGCGGTTCCTCAACGAGTGGTTCGTGGCGCGGGGCGGGTAGGCCGGGGACTGGATTTCGTGTCCCCGCAGGGGACATGACTTCCTGTCCCGACCAGCGCAGCAAGATCAGGGACAGCTACCGATGTCCCTGAAGGGACACCGGAAGCAGTCCCTAAAGCGCCGCCCACAGCACCCATCCCGTCATGAACACGATGATCAGCGAGCCGATCGTCCACAGGGTGGCGCGCAGGTCGTGGGTCTGGGCGGTGAAATAGGCGACGAAGTGCGCCAGCCGCGAGACGACGTAGCCATAGAGCAGCCACTGGGCGAGCCACAGCGGCGGCGCGCTCAGCACGAACAGCAGGCCGGCGACGAGGAAGAACGGGATGTTCTCCAGGTCATTCAGGTGGATCCGCCGGATCCGCTCGACCCGCTCGTCGGGCTCCAGCTGCTTGGGATCCGGCTCGGGATTGAGCGGCGTCTTGCGCAGGTCTTCCGGCGACCGGTAGCCGCCCTTGGCCTGCATCATTCTCGCCACCGTCAGCCAGGACATGGCGACGACCTTCAGGATCATCAGCGACGCGGCGACGGCGTAGGTCTGGAAAAGCGGATTCTGGAGACTGAGACTGTCCATGTGGCTCCCCCCGGAACAGTGATCATCAGAGGGAGGTTAGCCGGCCCCATGGGTTTGCCAACCGGTGGTCAGCGCAATCCGAGCACGTCCTGCATGTCGTAGGCCCCCGCCTTTCGACCCGCCGCCCACTTCGCCGCCACCAGCGCGCCGCGCGCGAACAGGCCGCGGTCCCTCGCCGAGTGGCTGAAGGTGATCAGCTCTTCCTCGCTGGCGAAGAGGACGCTGTGCTCGCCGATGATGCCGCCGGCGCGGGTGACGGAGAAGCCGATCTCGCCCTCGGCGCGGGGGCCGTTCAGGCCATGGCGCGCCGGGACCAGCACGTCCTTCAGCTGCACACCCCGGCCCGAAGCGGCGGCCTCACCGAGCATCAGGGCCGTGCCCGACGGGCTGTCGACCTTGCGGTTGTGGTGCGCCTCGTGGACCTCGATGTCGAAGTCCCTGGGCCCCAGCGCGGCGGCCGCCTGCCGGACCATGCCCATCAGCAGGTTGACGCCCAGCGAGAAGTTTCCCGCCCGGACGATGGCGATGCGCCCGGCGGCCTCGTCAATGCGACGGGACTGGTCCTGCGACAGGCCGGTCGAGCCGATGACCAGGGCCACGCCGCCACGACCGGCCGCCTTCTCGGCAAGGGCGACGGAGGCCTCGGGCGTGGTGAAGTCGATCACCACGTCAGCCAGCGCCAGGGCCTCGTCGATGGTGACCAGTCCCTCGCCCTCGACGCCGGGCCGCTCGTAGCGCGCGGCGACGACCACGTCGTCCCGCCCCTCGCAGGTCGCCGCCACGGCCTTGCCCATGCGGCCGTTCGCGCCGGCGATGGCGATCTTCACGGGAGAGGGAGCGGTCTGGGTCATGGAGTCTGCTCTATCGCCGATCCGGTGACGCGTCAGCCCCTCCGGCCTTTGTCGCGCTTCCAGCGCGCGCCAAAGCCCACCTCCCCATGAATGGGGAGGAGCGGTGTGCTCTTCCCCGCTTGCGGGGAAGTGTCGTCTGAAGCGCGCGGCAACCCCGGACTTGATCCGGGGGACCAGACGACGATGGGGCCGCCTCAGATCACGCCCTTCGTGCGCAGGGCGGCGATGTCGGCCTCCGTCATCCCCAGCCGTTCGGCCAGCACCGACTGCGTGTGCTCTCCCAGCGCCGGACCCGGCCACCGGACGGCGCCGGGAGTCTCCGTCAGCTTCGGGAAGGCGTTCTGCATCTTCACCTCGCCGAACACCGGATGGGGCACCTCCACGATCGCCTCGCGGGCCGCGAACTGTGGATCGTCCAGCATGTCGGGCGCGCGATAGACGCGGCCGGCGGCGACGCCGCTGGCCTCCATCAGGTCGAGCAGGGGCTGGGCGTCGAGGGTCGCGGTCCAGGCGCCGATCAAGGCGTCGAGCTCGGCCTGGTTGGCGCCGCGCGCGGCATGGCCGGCATAGCGCGGATCGGCGGCCAGCTCCGGCCGGCCCATCGCCTCGGCGAGCCGCTTGAACAGCGTGTCCTGGTTGGCGCCGATAACGACGAGCGCGCCGTCCCGGGTCGGATAGGCGTTCGACGGCGCGATGCCCGGCAGGACCGAGCCCGACCGCTCGCGGACGTAGCCGGTCAGGCCGTACTCGGTGATCAGGTTCTCCATCACCGACAGGACGCTTTCATAGATCGCGGCGTCGACGATCTGGCCCCGGCCGGTGCGGTGGCGGGCGTGCAGGGCCATCATCACGCCGAGCGCCGCATGCAGGCCGGCCAGGCTGTCGCCGACCGAGATGCCGGCGCGGGCCGGGGCCCGGTCGGGCTCGCCGGTGATGTAGCGCAGCCCGCCCATCGCCTCGCCGACCAGGGCGTAGCCGGCGCGGGAGGCCATCGGGCCGGTCTGGCCGAAGCCTGAGACCCGCGCCATCACCAGTCCCGGATTGGCGGCGGACAGGGCCTCGTAGCCCAGGCCCCACTTCTCCATCGAACCGGGCCGGAAGTTCTCGACCAGCACGTCGGCGCCCCCGATCAGGCGTCGGGCGATGTCCTGGCCCTCAGCTGTGCGCAGGTCGAGTGTCAGGGAACGCTTGTTGCGCCCGATTACCGGCCACCAGGGTGAATGTCCCTTCGGCAGCGAACGGCCCCACTGGCGCATCGGGTCGCCCGCCTTGGGATCCTCGATCTTGATCACGGTCGCGCCGAAGTCGCCGAGAATCTGGCCGCAGAACGGCCCGGCGATCAGCGTGCCCATCTCGATGACCGTGAGGCCGTCGAGCGGGCCGGGGCGATGGGCGATCGGGGTGTCGGAACTCATCGGACCTCCGGGTACAGGAACGGCGAGCCCTCGCTTGGAGGGCTCGCCGGGCCATGTCAACGCAGGAGGCGCGAGGCCTACTTCTCGGCGGCGGCGACGTTGTCGTCGGCGTTGCGGTCGATCAGGTAGTTGTAGGGATCGACCCCCGCGTACTTCGGCGCCCGATCAACCGTGAAGGTCAGGGTCTGGACCCCCGACCGGATCGGCCGCCGTTCCATCAGCACCACGTCCTTGCTCTTGAAGGCGCCGTCGCCGGGCATGGCAGTGAACAGGCCGACGTCCAGCGTCTCGGCCAACGGCCGCTCGGTCTCCTTGCCCTTGCCGTCGGCGTGCAGCTTGCGCGCCTTGACCGTCAGGCGGACGTCGAACCTGCCGTCGGGCCGCTTCTTCACGGCCACCGCCTGGGTCTGGATGTCGTAGAGGGTGATCGCCTCGAACAGGTCGGTGATCAGCTGCTGCTTGTCAGCCGGCGCCTCGGCCCGGAGGGCGGCGATGAGCGCGCGGCTCGTCGGATAGGGCGCGCCCTTGAAGGCATGGTCGCGCAGCAGCCGCTGCAGGGCGCGATTCACCGCAGCCTCGCCGATCTCGCGCTGGAGCCGGTACATGACCAGCGAGCCCTTGCGGTAGTGAATGTAGCCCTGGTTCTCGACTCGGTAGAGCGGCAGCTCCTCGACCACCTCCCCGCCGCGGTCGCGGAGATACCGGTCCAGCTCGAACTTGAGGAACTTCCGGATCTGGTCCTCGCCGTACATGTGCTTCATGACCATCAGCGCCGAGTACTGCGCCAGGGTCTCGGAGAGCACCGTCGAGCCCTGCTGGTCCGCGCCGATGATCTGGTGCGCCCACCACTGGTGCCCGATCTCGTGGGCGCCGATGTAGGTGACCATGTCAATCTTCGAGGGATCCTTGTAGTCGGCGATGAAGCCGAGGTTCTCCGACCACGGCATGGTGTTGGCGAACGCCTGGGCGAAATCGTCGTAGGCCGGGAACTCCAGGAAGCGGAGCTGGCGGAACTGGTAGGGGCTGAAGTTGGCGCCGAAGTAGTCGAGCGAGGCCCGGGCGCTCTTCTTCATCCGCTCGACGTTCCAGGGATGCGCCGGGTCGTAGTAGACGGCGATCTCGACGCCCTTGTACGTCTCCTTCGACACCTTGTAGCGGGCCGACTGGACCGAGAAGAACGGCAGCACCGGCGCCTCGGTCACGAACCGCGCGGTGCGCCGGCCGCCGGAGACGGTCTCCGACACCTTGTAGCCCGGCGCGATCGGCGTCTGGTCGGCGACCGTGCTGACGGTGATGTCAGCCATCACGAAGTCGGCGTCGTGACGCAGGTAGTTGAACTGGCGCGAGGGGCCGTCGTCGAGCTTGGGCATCCTCTGCTCGACCGGCAGGCCGTACTTGCGGCGCTTGGCGCGGTCCTGCAGAAGGCCGCTGCGCTCCATGCCCAGGATCGGCGCGAACTCGGCGTTGTTCACGAAGGTGCCGTTGTCGACGACGCGCGTCTCGTTGCCCCGGTTCCGGAAGCCCTTCTGCGACCGCTCGGTCGTGAAGGTGATCGTCCGCCGCTCGCCGGGCAGCATCGGGGTGTCGAGCGCGAAGATCCGGTAGTTGAACCGGTCGTAGGGCGTCTGGGTCGCGCGGCCGCCCTGGATGTTCAGCGCCGTGACCTTCAGGTCGCGGTCGAAGGCGAGGTGAATTTCCTTGAGCGGCTGGCTGGTGCGGTTCTCGACCAGATAGGACCCCCGCGTCGTCAGTCGCGGCTCATGCGGATAGATGTCCACCGCGAGGGTCATCGAAACGATCTTGGGCCGTGGCGTATCCACGTACTTGATCAGCGCCTTCTCGAGATCGGCTTGCCACGCCTCTTCCTGGAGGTTGGTGCGGTACGCGTTGAGGACGTTGGTGTTGTAGTAGATCCAGCCGCCTGTCCCGACGAAGACGACAGCCGCCGCCGCGAAGGTCAGGCCCGCCTTGCCGGTCAGGCGGCGCGGCAGGCGCCGCAGGCGCGGCCACAGGCGCGTCTCTGTCCCGCGCCGCCACAGCGCGTAGCCGAGCACCAGCAGCATCAGGGCGAAGGCGCTCCAGTAGACCCGGAACCAGGTGGCGCCGATCCAGAACTTGCCCTGGCCGTTCATGTCGGACAGCGGCACGCCGGGGACGCCGCCGTAGTTGTAGAGGTTGTGCTCGAACCCTAGGTTTCCAAGCGTGATCGCGCCCACGTAGTAGAGCACCATCAGACCCCAGCCGATGAACTTGTGGGGCGACAGGACCTGGAAGAACACGGCCAGGGCGGCGAGCAGGACGAAATCGACAGCCTGCGGAACCACGTACCAGACCAGGTACTTGTCGAGCTGGAAGTCGAAAAAGCCCTTGAATGCCTGGACGCCGATAGCGGCGACGACGCTGGCCAGCAACGTCGAGATCAGGACGAGCGAAATCGCGAGCGTCTTGGGGGCGATGTAGGCCCAGTCCGGCACCGGTGTTGAGTCGACGATCTCGTGCGTCTTCTTCTCGCGCTCGCGCCAGACCAGCTCGCCGGCGTAGTAGACCGAGATGATGATCGGGATCAGGCTGAAGGTTCCGGCGAGCGTCGGAATCAGGACCCGTGTGACCGGATAGATCGCCCCGCCATAGGCGGCCTCGTTGGCCGCGAACCACAGGCCGCCCAGCGCGTTCGTGAGCCCCATGAACAGCAGGACCAGATAGGCCGGGCTGCCGAACACCTGGTGCATGTCCAGCCGCGTTCGGGCCAGCAGCTGCTGCCAGGCGGTCGAAGCGTCGAACACCGGCCTGGGCAGCTTGCGCAGCGGCGGCGGCGGCGCGTCCGCGGCGGCCACGGCGGCGAGCCTGTCGCGCCTGGCCTTCCTTCCGGACAGGGCCCCGCTCTGGAAACGGAACAGGGCGAACGACAGCGCCAGAAAGCCCGCGCTCAGCGCAAGCGAGAACAGGCGGTTGAACAGCAGCGCGCCCTCGAGCGCAGGCGTCATCGCGTTCCGCTCCGCCGCCGTCCAGTACTTGGTGGCCAGACCGAACGCGCCGCTCCCGAAGGGCTCCCAGAGCGCGACGACCTTGTCGAAGCGGGGGTTTTCGAGCGCGAAGCCCGCCACCAGCCAGGCGACCAGCAGAACGATCACGCCGATGTAGGTCCACATCAGCGAGCGGGTGATGGTGGCCAGGGCGAAGAACAGCGAGGAGGTCAGCAGCAGCGCCGGCAGCGCCAGCACGAAGTAGGCGAACAGGTAGGCCCTGGGGTCGAACGGCCCGAGCGTCTCCGGGTCCAGCCACGGCATCGCCGAACCGATGATGATCGCCAGCGGCACCGCCAGGAAGGACAGCGCGGCAGCGGCGAAGGCGCCGGTGAAACGGCCGTACAGATAGTCGAACTTGCGGATACGGGTGGCCCGAAGGATGGGGCCAAAGCCGGTCTCGTCGTCCCGGACGATGACGTTGGCCACGAAGGCCGTCGTCACGAACATGTAGAAGATCGACAGGATCAGGTGCGTCTGGGCGATCGCGTACGGCGAGTTCTCGTGGATGTTGCCGCCGCCGCCGATGCTGATCACATCGCTGGCCACGAAACCGAAGGTCAGCAGGAAGAAGACGCCCGCGACCACCCAGAAGACCGGCGACTTGAGCTGGTAGCGGAATTCGAAACCCGCAATCTTGCCGAACATGCCGGGCCTCCCGCTCAGGCGGCCTTGCGATGGCTGGAGAGGGTGGAGAAGTAGACGTCCTCCAGATCTCCCTGCACCATGGTGAAGCCGTCGCCCGGGTCGCCGTCGGAGACGATGTGGATGACCGTGCGGCCGCCGAACAGGCGCGTCGAGATGACCTGGTACCGGGCGCGGTGCGCCTCGAGTTCAGCCTTGTCGATGGTCTTCTTCCAGATGCGGCCGTTGAGGGCTCCGACCATCTCGCTCGGGGCGCCCTTGGCGACGATGCGGCCGTCGCAGATGATCGCCATGGCCGGGCAGAGGTCGGAGACGTCCTCGACGATGTGGGTCGAGAGGATCACCACCACGTTCTCGCCGATCTCGGCCAGGAGGTTCAGGAAGCGGTTGCGCTCCTCGGGGTCGAGGCCGGCGGTCGGCTCGTCGACGATGATCAGCGAGGGATCGCCGATCAGTGCCTGGGCGATGCCGAACCGCTGGCGCATGCCGCCGGAGAAGCCGGCGATGGCCTTCTTGCGCACGTTCCAGAGGTTGGTCTGGTTGAGCAGGGTCTCGACGGTTTCCTTGCGGTCCTTGGCGTTCGAGACGCCCTTCAGGATCGCCATGTGGTCGAGCATGTCCCAGGCGCTGACCCGGGGATAGACGCCGAAGTCCTGCGGCAGGTAGCCGAGCGTGCGGCGCAGGGCTTCGGGATCCTTGAGCACGTCGATGTCGCCGAAACGGACGTGGCCGGAGGTCGGCGCCTGCAACGTGGCGATGGTGCGCATCAGCGTCGACTTGCCGGCGCCGTTCGGGCCCAGAAGGCCGAACATTCCCTTTTCCACGGCCAGATCGACGGAATCGAGCGCCACCGTTCCGTTCGGATACACGTGCGTCAGGTCTTCGATGATCAGCATGACTCTAGGCTCGCCCCCACAGAGTGGATTCCTTGGTACGCCAGCACTCCCCCGCCTTCGTCTTCGCAGGCGGAGGCGGCGTGGGGCAAGTGAAAGAAGATTTATGCGGCCCCCGGTGTCTCGCCTTTGTCGCGCCGCCTCGCTAGGAAACGGGCCATGACCCGCAAACTGCCGTTTGAATCGATCGAGAACTTCCGCGACTTCGGCGACTACGGCGCCGGGGCCCGGCGTATCCGCAAGGGCGTGCTTTACCGCGCCGCCCACCAGGCCGAGGCGACCGACGCCGACCTCGAGGCGCTGGCCGGCCTGGGCATCAGCCTGCTGGTCGACCTGCGCCGGCCGAACGAGCGGGTGCGCAGCCCCAGCCGCCGTTGGAACGGCTTCGCCGCCGAGCTGATCGAGAACGGCGAAGGCGCCGAGGACGACGATCCCTGGCACCGGTTCATCATGAGCTCGGACCTGAGTTCGAAGGCCTTCACCGACTACATGGTGAACTACTACCGCGAGGCGCCGTTCGTCGGCCGCCACGTCGATCTCTACAGCCGCTACTTCCAGCGCCTCGGCCATACCGAAGGCGCGGCGCTGATCCACTGCGCGGCCGGGAAGGACCGCACCGGCATCCTGGCCGCCCTGACCCACCACATCGCCGGCGTCCACGAGGACGACATCATCGCCGACTTCTTGCTGACCAACGACCCCGCCCGCTTCGAGCGCCGGGTGCCGATGATGCGGCAGGTGATCCTGGACGGCACCGGCCGGCTGGCCAGCGACGAGGCGCTGATCACCGCGCTGGGCGTCGAGCAGCACTATCTGGAGACCGCCTTCGCGGCGATCCACGACGCCCATCCCTCGCTCGACCACTACCTGGAGACGGTGCTGGGCGTGGACTCCAGGACCCGGGCCGCGATCGAGGCGAAGATCCTCGAGTAGGCCTGCGAATTCCTGCCCGGGGCCCGGTGACAAACGTCCGTTTGACGTTCACCGTGGCGGACAAGGACCGCGTGCATGACGGTCTCCGGGAGAACAGACCGCATGAGAGAGGGTCACGGGCCGACAGCTGTCGCGCCGGAGGATTCGCTGCCGCCCGTGCTCGAGCCGGGATCCGAGGCGATGGCCGACGCCGCCGGGTATGCACGCGCCGGCTTCGGCGGAATGCCGCTGGGCGCCTGGGCCTGGTCGATCTTCCAGGGCGGGCGCGATCCCTACGTCATCCTGATCACGATCTACATCTTCGCCCCCTACTTCACGACCGCGGTGGTCGGCGACCCCGTGAAGGGTCAGGCGCTGATCGCCACCCAGAGTACGATCAACAGCATCTTCATCGCCCTGACCGCCCCGATCCTCGGCGCGGCCATCGACCGCTACGGCGCGCGCAAGCCGTTGATGCTGTTCGTCGTCGCCGCCATGGCGCCGCTGATCTTCGCCCTGTGGTTCGCCAAGCCGGGCGGCGTCGGCCTGCCGGTGATGGGCGCCCTTTGGCTGTTCGGGATCATCGGGGTGCTGTTCGCCTACTGCGAGGTCATCCACAACGCGATGCTGATGAACGCCGCAGGTCCTCGCCATGCGCCGCAGGCCTCGGGGCTGGCGCTTTCGGCGGGCAACTTCTTTTCGGTGCTGACCCTGAGCTTCTGCCTGGTGGCGTTCGCGCTGCCGGGCAATCCGGCGGTCGCCGACTGGCCGCTGGTGCCGGACAAGCCGCTGTTCGGGCTGGACCCCAGCCAGGCCGAGACGTCGCGCATCGTCGCCCCGATCGCGGCCGTCCTGCTGATCCTGTTCTCCATCCCCCTGTTCGCCTTCACGCCCGACGCGCCGAAGACCGGCATGGGGTTCTTCAAGGCCTTTGGTGAGACGGCGAAGGAGATGGGCAAGGTCGTCTGGTCCCTCATCTCCGCCGCCTTCGAGGGGTGGGCGAAGCTGAAGGCCGTGCTGGGCGTCCTGGTCACAGAGCGGGACGCGGTGATCTATCTGGGAGCCCGGATGCTGTTCAACGACGGCATGACGGCGCTGCTGATCTTCTCCGGCATCTACACCGCCGGGATCATGCAGTGGGGCATCCTCGAGATGCTGGCCTACGGCATCCTGCTGAGCATCTTCGCCGTGGTCGGCGGCCTGTCGGGCGCGGTGTTCGACAACCTGTTCGGGCCGCGCAACGCGGTGCGGATCGAGATCGCCGGCTCGCTGGTCTGCCTGGTCGCCTGGCTGGGCATGCGCCGCGACCAGATCCTGTACGTCATTCCCTATGACGCCTCGGCCCATGCGCCGCTGTGGGACGGGCCGATGTTCCGGACTCTCCCCGAGATCATCTATCTGGGAATCGGCTTCCTCGTGGCGATCTTCGTCACCGCCCAGTACGCCTCCAGCCGCACGCTGCTGACGCGGCTGGTGCCGGCGGAGAAGCTGCCCGCCTTCTTCGGCCTCTACGCGCTGTCGGGCAGCCTGACGGTATGGATCGGCTCGCTGCTGGTCGGGATGTTCACGGCGCTGACGCAAAGCCAGACCGGCGGCTTCATTCCGATCGCCGGCCTGCTGCTGCTCGGCCTGATCGGCATGTTCTTCGTCAAGGGCGGCGGTCGCCAGCGGGCCTGACCGATTTGCGGCCGGAGCCCGGGAGGGCTATCTGGCGCCCATGCAAGCGGCGGCCATCCTGGAGAGGCCCTGGCGGGCGCCGGACGCGGTGCTGTCGGGCTTCGCCGACGATCCCTGGACCTGCGCCTTCCTGTCGGGCGGGGCCGGAGAGAACGCGCGCTGGTCCTACGTGCTGCGCGATCCTGATGCGACGCTGAGCCTGGCGGCCGACGACCGGCGCGATCCCTTCGACCTCATCGCCGACCTGCTGGGCCCCCAGCGGCCGACACATCCCGACGGGCCTCCGTTCCAGGGCGGTCTCGCGGGCCTGGCGGCCTATGAACTCGGCGACCGCGTCGAACCGCTGGATCTGGCGCGGCATGACGACTGGCCGGACCTGCTGGTCGGGCGCTATCCGGCGCTGCTGGCCTTCGATCATGAGCGCCGGCGCGTGCTGGCGGTCGGCCGCACGGCGGACGAGGCCGAGGCCGCCGCGCGCTGGCTCGAGGTTCCCGGGCGCGCCGGCCGTCCGGGACGGCTGTCGGACGCGGTCGACGCCTCTCCGGCGGAGCCCTACGAGGCGGCTGTCGCCGACGTCGTCGCCCGGATCCATGCGGGGGAGTACTTCCAGGCCAACATCGCGCGCCTGTGGACCGGCCGTCTCGCCGGCGGCGCCGCGCCGTTCGATCTGGCCGCGCGCCTGGTCGGCCAGAGCGCCGCGCCGTTCGCCGGCTATCTGCGGACGCCGGGCCGGGCGCTGGTCTCCAATTCCCCCGAGCGGTTCGTCAGCGTCGGCGCGGGGCGGGCGCTGACCGTCGAGACCCGGCCGATCAAGGGCACCCGGCCGCGCGGCCGCACGCCGGAGCTGGACCTCGCCCTGGCCGCCGAGCTGCTGGCCAGCGAGAAGGACCGGGCCGAGAACCTGATGATCGTCGACCTGATGCGCAACGACCTGTCGCGCGTCTGTTCGCCCGGCAAGGTGACCACGCCGGAGCTGTTCCGCGTCGAGAGCTTCGCCAACGTCCACCACCTGGTCTCGACGGTGCGCGGCGTGCTGGCGCCGGGGATGACGGCGGCGGACCTGCTGCGGGCCGCCTTCCCGCCGGGGTCGGTGACCGGCGCGCCGAAAGTCCAGGCCATGAAGTCGATCGCCCGGCTGGAGCCCCCGCGCGGCCCCTACTGCGGATCGCTGTTCTGGGCCGGGTTCGACGGCGCGTTCGATTCCAGCGTGCTCATTCGCACCGTGGCCCTGATAGAAGACGCCGACGGCTGGCGCTTCGAGGGCCGCGCCGGAGCGGGCGTCGTCGCCGACAGCGACCCGCGATCCGAGCGGCTCGAGACGGAAGCCAAGATCGCGGCCCTGCTCCGCGCGTTGACGGAGTGACCGCATGACCATGCCGCTGGACGACCGGGGCCTGCTGCTGGGCGATGGCCTGTTCGAGACCATCCTGGCGATCGACGGCGACCTGGTGCTGTTCGACCGGCACATCGAGCGGATGCGCGCGGGCTGCCGGTTCCTGGACCTGCCGCTGCCGGAGGCCGAGGCGGCCCAGAAGCTGTGCGAGCGCGCTCTGGGCGACACCGGCATGACCACGGGCCGTGTGGCCGTCCGGCTGACGCTGACGGCAGGCTCCGGCGGTCGGGGGCTGGACCGGCCGGACGTCGTCGAACCGCACATCTTCGCCACGGTCTCCCGCGCGCCGCGCCCTGAAGGATCGATCGGACTTTGGACGGCCACCGTGCGCCGGAACCAGCATTCGCCGGCGGCGCGGCTGAAGACGCTCTCCTATCTCGACAACATCCTCGCCCGTCGCGAGGCGGCGCCGTCGGAGGCGCTGATGCTCAACACCGACGGGCACATCGCCTGCGCCGCCGCCGCCAATATCTTCTGGATCCAGGATGGGCGGCTCTTCACGCCGGCGCTCGAGTGCGGCGTGCTCGACGGGGTGATGCGGCGGGAAGTGCTGACCAGGGCGCCGGGGTTCGGACTGTCTGTACGCGAGGGGCATTTTCCGCCCGGCGCCCTGACCGGGGCCGAGGCCGTGTTCATCACCAACAGCCTGATCGGGGTGCGGCGTGTCCACTGGCTGGACGGCGCCGATATCCCCGGCCTGCCGATCGTGCAGGAGCTGGGCGAGGCGATCGCGCGGTCGCTCGGGGACCTGGTCTAGGTCTTGGTGACCTTTTCCGACTTCCGGGGCCGCAGGTAGAACTCGCGGTCAAAGGTCACGGCGCTGGGCATGAAGAAGTCGACCGGCGAGTCGTAGGCGTAGCTGGTTTCCGACATGATCACGCTCTGGTTCGCGGCGATCACGCCCGCAGGGATCGTGATCGACGCGCCGGCTGTGTGGGCCGTCAGACCACCCTCCGCGCTGCTCCAGTCCACCGTCGTCGCGCCGCTGGCGTCCGCCGAGACGCTGGTCACCCGCATCTTCAGGCTGCCCGTCGGATACGGCTTCATGATCGTACTGGCGATCATGAAGATGTCGGAAATCTCCGCGTCGGTGATGGTCGACGACTGGGCGACCAGGTCGCCGATGGCCGACGCCGCGTGGGCGGCGCGCCGTTCGGCCAGCAGCCCCTGGGTGACCTCCGCCAGCCCGAAGTAGAAGGCGATCATGGCCGGGGCGATCAGCGCGAACTCGACCGCCGACACGCCGCGCCTGTCGCGGCCCAGCTTTCGCAGGAAACGCATCATGAATCGTACGGCTCGTTGCGGAAGGTGACGGTCGAGTAGATCAGCCGCTTGGTGCCGCCGACGCTGGCGAGCCCGGCGTTCATCATCGGCGTGACCAGCGTCCACTCGTAGTAGGCGCGGACGACGACGATGTCCTGGCCTTTACCCGGCACGAATTGTGTCTTGGTGGCGTCGAAGGCCCCGTTGGTGAGCGGGTCGGTCAGGGTGACATCGGCGAACTTCGGGAAGGTGCGGACGTCGACCTGGAGTTTGGTTTCACAGGTGGAGCTGAGCCACGACATCTCGTTGCAGATCGCGGTCTTGAAGGTCGAGGACGAGCCGCCGTTGGTCTGGAACTCGCCGGTGCGGATCTTGCGGGCGGCGGCCTCGGCCGCGTTGTCGAGCGTCGTCGACACCATGAACACCATGCCCAGTTCGAGCACCCCGAACATCAGGGCCAGAAACGGCGCGGCGATGAGGGCGAACTCGACGGCCGTCGCGCCGCGGCGGGCCGCGGCGAAGCGTCGGTACAGCGACCTGATCTTGCGGGCCGCCTGGGCCATCAGCGCGTCTTCCCCTCGAACTCGCGGAGGAGCTTAGCGCGGCGTCCCTAACCGGCGGTTTACTCGCGCCGAGAAGCTTTAGCCTACTGTCCGCCCTGCGAGGTGGCCGCGCCGGCGGCGCGCTGCACCGACGCCGTGAACGGCGCCGCCGACTGCTGGTAGGTGGCGTCCTTCTCGCCCGGCATGGGCGTACGCTCGCAGCGGGGCGCGCAGGCGTAGTTGTAGATGTCGGGACCGCGATACATCGTGATCCGGCCCTCGTCGTTGGCCGAGACAATGATCTGCCGGTCCAGGATTGTCCGGCCGACGCCGTCGACCACCATCAGGTTGGTGATGCCGTAGCCCTTGCCCGTGACGACCAGGGTGCGGCCGTCGAGCACCGTCACGTCAGCGACCGCCGGATTGCCGATGATCACGTCCCTCGCGGTGGCGCTCAGGGTCACCCGGGCCGCCTGGTCGATGCGGATCGGCAGGCTCTGCGCGACCGCCGGAGCGGCGGCGGAGACGACGAACAGGGCGGCGGCGAGGCTCAGGAAGCGGCGCATGACGATTTTCCGGCGACTGAAATCGACGGCGAGGGTCGTCCCGAATGGTCAACAAAGACTGAAAAAGACTCACGCGCGGGCGGGCGCGATTCCTATAGAGAATCCCGGTCCTTTTCGAGGCGCGTGGTTAAGCGATCTTAAGAGTAAATCCAAGTAAACCATAGAAAAATATTCGCCCGTCTTCTACTGTTTACTGGCCATTAAACGCACCCTGCGAGAGTGGCCTTGTTTTCGGGGGCAGGCAGGCCAAGCGGCTTGAACCCGCAACCGCTAGCTTGCTGATGAGGAGATCAAGCAATGACCAAGTTTATGACGCGCTTCGCCAAGGATGAATCGGGCGCCACGGCCATCGAATACGGCCTGATCGTCGCCCTGATCGCGGTTGTGATCATCACCGCCGTGACCACGCTGGGCGGCAAGCTCAACACCGCGTTCGATGACATCAACGAAGGCCTCGGCTAAGCCCAGGCGTCGCTTCGGAAAACAGGGGGCCGCGGAGCAATCCGCGGCCCTTCTGCTTTCGGGGCCCGATCACCGCCCGGCGTAACCTTCGGTTCACCGCTGCGGGCGCAAGATTTCTCCCTCGTTTCAGGTCCCGGACGTTCCATGCTTCCGCTGCTCCAGTTCGCGCTACTCGTCGCCTTTCCCGCCCTGGCCATCGTGGCCGCGATGCGGGACGCCACGAGCTTCACGATCCCGAACTGGATCTCGCTGGCCCTGATCGGACTGTTCTTTCCGACCGCGCTGATCCTCGGGGCCCCGTTGCCGCAGATCGGCCTCGCCGTCCTGATCGCGTTCGGCGCCCTGATCGTCGGCATGGGCATGTTCGCGGCCGGCTGGATCGGCGGCGGAGACGCCAAGCTGTTCGCCGCCGTCGCGCTGTGGCTGGGCTGGTCGGCCCTGCTTCCCTTCCTGGCCGTGACCGCCCTGGCCGGCGGCGGCCTGGCGCTGTCGCTGCTCATCGCGCGTTCGGGCTGGTTCCGGCCGGTGACCATCGGCCTGCGCGGCTGGGCCGGCCGGCTGCTGACGCCCGGCGAGAACGTGCCCTATGGGGTCGCCATCGCGATCGGCGCGCTCGCCGCCTTTCCGATGAGCTTCACCGCGCAGCTCTTTCCCGGTCTTTCTTAACGCGGGCTTAGGCGGGCGTTAACCATGCCCGCCAAATGGTGAGCTGCCGCCAGAAGGGACGGCGACGAATCGCCCATGCGCCCGCGCCGGACCGGCCGGACGCTCGAATACCTTAGAGTCCCTTCCGGGGTCAGTCCGACCTAATGAGCGCCGTCCGCCTCCTCATCCTGGTGATCGCCGCCATCGCCGCCATCGCGCTGGCGTTCGTCGTGCGCGGCGCCTTCTCGCCGAAGAAAGCCCCGGTCGCCGCCGCCGCGGCTGCGCCGACGCCGGCGCAGCCCACTGTTCGCGTCCTGGTCGCCAAGCGCGACCTGCCGACCGGAACGCGGCTGTCGTCGAGCGACGTGGGCTGGCAGGACTGGCCTGTCGGCGGCCTGAACCCGACTTTCACGACCGACGGCGCGCCGCCGACGGTCAAGGCGTCCGGCGCGGCCGGCGCTGCGCAGGACGCCGCGGCGACCGCCAGCGGACTGTTCGGCGACGCCGCGATCAAGGCCCTCGACGGGTCGGTCGTCCGTGAGCCGTTCCTGGCCGGCGAACCGATCGTCGCGCGCAAGATCGTCAAGCAGGGCGAAGGAAACTTCATGGCCGTCGTCCTCGCTCCCGGCATGCGGGCGATGTCGGTCGGCGTGAACGTCGACACCGCCGCCGGCGGCTTCATCCTGCCCGGCGACCGCGTCGACCTGATCGTCAGCCACGACGACGGCGACAAGGGCATCGTCACCGAAACGGTGCTGCGCAACGTCAAGGTGCTGGCCATCGACCAGGCGGCCCAGCCGGCCAAGGACGCCCAGACGATGATCGGGGCGGTGGCCACGCTCGAGGTGTCCGCCGCCGACACCGAGCTGGTGGCCGGAGCCCAGACCAAGGCCAAGGGCGGCGGCGCCCTCAGCCTCGCCCTGCGCTCCTACGCCGACGCCGGCGCCCCGACCACGCGCGGGTCCGCTCCGACCGGGGCGGGCCAGACCGTGCGGGTTCTGAAGGCCGGCCAGGAAACCCAGGTGACGGTGTCCCGATGAGCAAGTCCCGCCTCTTCAGAACGCTGGCGCCGGCCGTCATCGTCGCGGCGCTGGCCCAGGCCGCCGCGCCGGTCGTCTCCGCCCAGACCCTGCCCGTCGAGAGTCAGGCCGCGGGTCTGGCCGGCGCGGGCGGCGGCTCGGTCGTCCGCGTCGACCTGGGCGCGGGCGGCGCCTCACAGGACCTGTCGCTGCCACGCGGCAAGTCGGCGATCGTCGAGCTGCCGGTGGACGTCCGCGATGTCCTCATCACCAATCCGGCCGTCGCCGACGCCGTTCTTCGCACGCCGCGCCGGATCTATGTGCTGGGCCTGGCGTCCGGCCAGACCGACGCCATCCTGTTCGACGCCTCGGGTCGCCGGATCCTGTCGCTGAACATCCGGGTCGACGCCGACGGCGGCGCGCTGGCGGCGACGATCAACCGGGTAATCCCGGGCGCACGGGTCAAGGTCGAGTCGATCGGCGACGCCGTGATCCTGACCGGCCTGGTCCAGAATCCGATCGACTCCGAGCGCGCCGGCCAGATCGCCGCCCGCTACGTTGCCAAGCCCGAGCAGGTGCTGAACATGCTCAGCGTCGCCGGCAAGGACCAGGTGATGCTGAAGGTGCGGATCGTCGAGGTCCAGCGCAGCGTCATCAAGCAGCTGGGCGTCAATCTCAACGCCGTCCTGCAGCAGGGTTCCGGCTCAATCACGCTGGGCCAGGCCGCGAACTTCAGCATCAACGGCACCCTGCCCGGCGGCGGTTCGATCGGCGGAACCTATGCCGAGGGCGGTGACAGCCTGACCGGCTCGATCCGTGCGTTCGAGCGGGTCGGCCTGGTGCGGACCCTGGCCGAGCCCAACCTTTCCGCTGTCTCGGGCGAAGCGGCCCGCTTCCTGGCGGGCGGCGAGTATCCGGTGCCGGTCAACCAGGACAATTCCTCCGGCTCGATCACCGTCGAGTACAAGCCGTTCGGCGTGGGCCTGGCTTTCACCCCGGTGGTGATGTCGGGCGGCCGCATCTCGCTGAAGATCTCGACCGAGATTTCCGAGCTGACCACCCAGGGCGCCTTCACGCTCGGCGGCGGCGGCAGCAGCAACACCAGCCTGACGATCCCGGCCCTGACGGTGCGTCGGGCCGAAACCTCGGTCGAGCTCCCGTCCGGCGGCTCGATGATGATCGCCGGCCTGATCCAGCAGCAGACCCGCGAGAACCTGGACTCGTTGCCCGGCGCCGGCAGCATTCCGGTGCTCGGTTCGCTGTTCCGGTCGCGCGACTACCTGTCGGGCGACACCGAGATGGTCGTTCTGGTCACTGCCTATCTGGTCGATCCGAACAATCCGAACGCGTTCCAGACGCCGGCCGACGGCCTGCGGTTCGCCAACGACGCCGAGACCATCCTGCTCGGCAAGCTGAACAAGACCGTGCAAGCCCCGCCGGGCGCCAATGCCGGCCGGACCTGGCAGGGTCCGATCGGCTACGTGATCGAGTAGCGCGATGCCGAAGCTGTCCCTTGTCCGCCTGTCGCCCCTCGCCGCCGCCCTGGCGCTCGGCGCCTGTGCCTCGGTGCAGGCCGGACCCGATCCCGCCTTCGGCGTCGCCTCCAACGCGCTGGACGCCTGGAGCGGCGCCATCCAGGTGACGCCGCAGCCGGACGAGATTCGCCTGGCCGCCCATCCGACAGGCCTGTCGGGCAACCAGGCCCGCGCGCTGTCCGAGTTCCATGTCCGCTGGATGCAATCCGAGGGCGGAGAGATCACCGTCTCGGCGCCCAACGAGGGCGGCTACCGTGTCGGAACCGAGGCCCGCGCCTACCTCGTCGGTCAGGGCGCGCCGGCCGGCGCGGTGCGGCTCATCGGATACGACTCCGGCGGCAAGGCCGATGCGCCGGTCATCGTCGGCTACAAGCGATACAGCGTCACGACGCCCAACTGCGGGTCCTGGGAAAGCCTCAGCGGCACGGCCGGCAACCGCCCCTACGGCAATCTCGGTTGCGCCGTGACCTCCAACATGGCGTCGCAGATCGCCAATCCCGGCGATCTCGTGGCTCCGCGCACGATGGACCCTGCCGACCCGGGCCGGCGTGCGACGGTGTTCGACAAGTATCGAAAGGGCGAGACGACCTCCACAGCCAAGGACGCCCAGGCCTCGGGCGCGGTCTCGCAGGCGATCGAGTAGTCATGAACAGATCCGCTGATCACGATCCGTTCGACCTGGGCTTCGAGGCCGACGACGAGTTCGCGCCGGCGGTCGGCGATCCCTGGAGGGACGACGCGCCCCTGGTGCGGCCGGCGGCCGAAGCCGGCCTCGATCCTTTCGCGGACTTTCCGCCGGCGAGATCGGTCTCCGACGACGACCCCTTCGCCGACCCCTTGAGTCCTTCGTCCCCAGCAGCGTCTCCCGTGTCTCATTCCCCGGCCTATCCTTCAGCTTCCGCCTACGCCGCCGAGATCATCGGCGGCGGCGACGCCGGCGGCGAAGCGAGCGTTCCGCGGATCACGATCCATGTTTTCTGCACCCGGCCGGAAACGGCTGAGATGGTCGAGAAGGCCGCCGGCGACCGTCGCATGTCGCGGGCGGCGACCCTGGTGCGACCCGGCGGCGTCCAGGCGGCCATCGAGCACTACCAGAACCAGCCGACCCCCTCGCTCGTCATCGTCGAGAGCCTCGACAGCGCGCCGGAATTGCTGAACCAGCTGGACCGGCTGGCCGAGGTCTGCGATCCGGGCACCAAGGTCGTGACCATCGGCTCGGCCAACGACATCGCCCTGTACCGCGAGCTGATGCGCCGCGGCGTCAGCGAGTATCTGGTGCCGCCGCTCGGCCCGCTGCAGATCATCCACTCGATCACCAGTCTCTACGCGGACCCGGCCGCGCCGTTCACCGGCCGCCAGATCGCCGTGGTCGGCGCCAAGGGCGGCGTGGGCGCCTCGACCCTGGCGCACAACCTGGCCTGGGCGCTGGCCGAGCGAATCCAGGCGGGCACCGTCCTGGCTGACTTTGACCTGCCGTTCGGCACCGCGGGGCTGAACTTCAACCAGGATCCGCTGCAGGGCGTCGCCGACGCGCTTGGCCAGCCGGATCGCCTCGACCCCGTCCTCATGGACCGGATGATGGTGCGGGTGACCGAGCGGCTGTCGCTTTTCGCGGCGCCGGCCACGCTGGACCAGGACTTCGACATCCATCCCGACGCCTTCGAGGAGGTGGCCGGCAAGATCCGTTCGGCCGCCCCGTTCGTCGTGCTGGATCTGCCGCACGCCTGGAGCGCCTGGAAGCGCAAGATGCTGATCGCCTCGGACGACCTGATCATCGTCGCGACGCCCGACCTCGCCTCGCTGCGCAACGCCAAGAACATGATCGACCTGGTCAAGGCGGCCCGGCCGAATGACGCGCCGCCCCGCCTGGTGCTGAACCAGGTCGGCGTGCCCGGCCGCCCCGAGGTGCCGGTCAAGGACTTCGGCGCGGCGCTGGGCCTCGCGCCGTCCCTTTGCCTGCCCTTCGAGCCCAAGGCGTTCGGCCAGGCCGCCAATCACGGCCAGATGATCGGCGAGGTCGCCCCCAAGTCGAAGGCGGCTGAAGGCGTGACCCAGCTCGCCCAGCTGATCGCCCGCCGCGAGCCTCCGCCCGCCCAGAAGTCGTCGCTGATGAGCGGCCTGTTCAAGAAGAAGTAGCGCCCGGTGTTCGGCAAGCGATCCGATGGAGATACCGCGCCCGCGCTGAAGGCGCCGCCGCCCGCGCCCGCCGGCGCGCCCATCGCCACGCGTCCCCAGTCCGATCCCGCGCCGACCCAGTCCGGAACACCGGCCACCCGGCGGGAAGGCATCGATCCGGCGACGCTCGCCGGAGGATCCGTACCGAAAGAGCGGAGCAACGCCCCGTCCAAGGGCCTCGAGCAGCTGCGCGCGGCCCAGGCGGGCGCCTCCAGTGGCGGCCCGACGGCGCAGATCGTCCGTGAACAGAGCGACTACTACCACGCCACCAAGACGACGATCTTCAACGCCCTGCTGAACACCATCGATCTGAGCCAGCTGGCCCAGCTCGACCAGAAGACGGCGGCCGAGGAGATCAAGGACATCGTCGCCGAACTGGTGGCGATCAAGAACGTGTCGATGTCGGTCGCCGAGACCGATCATCTGGTCCAGGACATCATCAACGACGTCCTCGGCTACGGCCCGCTGGAGCCGCTGCTGGCCCGCGACGACATCGCCGACGTGATGGTCAACGGCGCCAACCGGGTGTTCATCGAAGTCGGCGGCAAGGTCCAGCTGACCAACGTGCGCTTCCGCGACAACGCCCAGCTGATGAACATCTGTCAGCGGATCGTCAGCCAGGTCGGCCGACGCGTCGACGAGAGCTCGCCGATCTGCGACGCCCGACTCCCGGACGGCAGCCGCGTCAACGTCATCGCGCCGCCGCTGGCGCTGGACGGCCCGACGCTGACCATCCGGAAGTTCAAGAAGGACAAGCTGACGATGAAGGATCTGGTGGACTTCAAGTCCATCAGTCCGGAAGGCGCGCGCGTGCTGGGCGTCATCGGCGCCTGCCGCTGCAACATCGTCATCTCTGGCGGCACCGGCTCGGGCAAGACGACGCTGCTCAACACCATGACCGCCTTCATCGATCCGACCGAGCGGGTCATCACCTGCGAGGACGCGGCCGAACTGCAGCTGCAGCAACCGCATGTGGTTCGCCTGGAGACCCGGCCGCCCAACCTGGAAGGCCAGGGCGCGATCTCGATGCGTGACCTGGTCAAGAACTGTCTGCGGATGCGTCCCGAGCGGATCATCGTCGGCGAAGTCCGCGGGCCCGAGGCGTTCGACCTGCTGCAGGCGATGAACACCGGCCACGACGGCTCGATGGGCACCCTGCACGCCAACAGCCCTCGCGAGGCGATCAGCCGCATCGAGAGCATGATCACCATGGGCGGCTACGGCCTGCCGTCCAAGACCATCCGCGAGATGATCGTCGGCTCGGTCGACGTGATCATCCAGGCCGCCCGCCTGCGCGACGGCAGCCGGCGCATCACGCACGTGACCGAGGTCGTCGGCCTCGAGGGCGATGTCATCGTCACCCAGGACCTGTTCGTCTACGAGATGACCGGCGAGGACGAGCAGGGCCGCGTCTCCGGCAAATTCCGCTCGACCGGCATCGCCCGTCCGCGCTTCTGGGACCGGGCCCGCTACTACGGTCTCGAACGCGAGCTGGCGGAAGCCCTCGACGCGGCGGAGTAGCCCATGCTGGTCGCCATCGTCGCGGTTCTCGCCTTCATCACCATAGGCGGCATCGGCTGGGTCTTCGCCGGCGGCGACTCGGGCAGCGCCCGGGCCGCCAAGCGCGCCCAGGCCATCGTCAGCGGCGGTCCGCGCGAGACCCGCGCCCGCGGTCGGACCGCCGTGACCAACAGCCAGGAAGCCCGGCGCAAGCAGATCCTGAAGACGCTCAAGGAACAAGAAAGGCAGCAGAAGAAGGCGACTCTGGCCATCGCCGCGCGGCTCCAGCAGGCTGGTCTCGGGATGACCGTCCGCACCTTCTGGATCGCATCGGGCGTATTCGGACTGGTGGTCGCCGCCATCGTCCTGCTGGCGACACAGAAGCCGCTGATCGCGCTCGGGCTGGCCTTCGCTGCGGGCTTCGGCCTGCCCCGCTGGGTCGTCGGCTTTCTGGCCAACCGGCGGATCAAGAAGTTCACCGAGGCCTTCTCGGACGCCATCGACATCATCGTGCGCGGCATCAAGTCGGGCCTGCCAGTGCACGACTGTCTCAAGATCATCGGCCGCGAGAGCCCCGAGCCGCTGGCCGGAGAGTTCCGCCGCATGGTCGAGAACGTCGGCATGGGCATGGCGATGGATCAGGCCCTCGAGAAGATGTACGAGCGCATGCCGACCAGCGAACTGCGCTTCTTTTCGATCGTGCTGGCCATCCAGCAGAAGGCCGGCGGCAACCTGGCCGAGGCGCTCAACAACCTCTCCACGGTGCTTCGCGCCCGCAAGATGATGCGGGAGAAGATCAAGGCGCTGTCGTCGGAAGCCATCGCCTCCTCGTTCATCATCGGCTCGCTGCCGCCCGGCGTGGTGATCCTGATCACGGTCACGACGCCGAGCTACATGGCGCCGATGTTCAGCGACCCGCGCGGCCACCTGATGCTGCTGGGCGCCGCGTTCTGGATGAGCATGGGCATCCTGGTGATGCGCAAGATGATCAACTTCAAGTTCTAGGGGTCGCAGATGAGCATCGTCCGCACCCTGACCGACCCCGACAACCTGCTGACGGCCTTCGTCGCCGCGGTGACCTTCGGCACGATCGTCACGCTCGCCGCGCCGATGCTGAAGACCCAGGGCCTGGAGACCCGCCTGAAGTCGGTGGCGAACCGGCGCGAGGAGTTGCGGCGCAGATCCCGCGAGGAGATCGCCAAGCGCGGCCAGGGCGCCGCCTCCTCCAACAGCATCCGCCAGGTTGACGAGGGTCTGTACAAGAAGGTCGTGGAGCGGCTGCAGCTGTCGCGCCTGCTCGAGGATCCGAAGGTCGCCGAGAAGATGGCCCAGGCCGGCTTCCGCGGGCCCAAGCCGATCAGCGCCTTCTACTTCTTCCGCTTGGTGACGCCGTTCGCGTTCCTCGCGCTGACCGCCTTCTATCTGTTCGTGGTCAACGACTTCGGCCTTCCGACGATGAGCCGGGTGACGTTCAGCGTCGCGGGGATGGTGCTCGGCTACTACGGCCCGAACATCTACATCACCAACATCGCCCAGAAGCGGCGGGAGTCGATCGTCGCCGCCTTCCCGGACGCCCTCGACCTGCTGCTGATCTGCGTCGAGAGCGGCATGTCGATCGAAGCGGCCATCCAGAAGGTCAGCGGCGAGGTCGGCGGCTCCTCCATCGAACTGGCCGAGGAGCTCACCCTGCTGACCGCGGAGCTCAGCTATCTGCCGGACCGCCGCCAGGCCTACGAGGGCCTCGCCAAGCGGACCAACCATCCGGGCATCAAGGCGGTGGCCACGGCGATGATCCAGGCCGAGCGCTACGGCACGCCGCTGGGCGTGGCGCTGCGGACCATGGCCAAGGAAAACCGCGAGCTTCGCCTGGCCGCCGCCGAGAAGAAGGCCGCGGCCCTGCCGGCCAAGCTCACGGTGCCGATGATCCTGTTCTTCCTGCCGGTGCTGTTCGTGGTGATCCTCGGCCCGGCGATCATCAAGGTGCAGGACACCATGGCCGGCCGGCCGCCGGAGTAGGGAGCGAGGAACCCCACCGGCCTTTGTCGCGCTTTCAGCGCGCTCCAAAGCCCACCTCCCCATGAATGGGGAGGAGCACAGCGCTCTTCCCGCTTGCGGGGAAGTGTCGTCTGCAGCGCGCGGCAACCCCGGACTTGATCCGGGGGATCAGACGACGATGGGGCCGCCTCCCCCTAGTCGCTCAGCGCGCCCGACAACACTGCCTCGGCGAACGCGCAGTGCATGGCGATGCCGCGCGCCATCACCTGCTCGTCCAGCGTCATGCGGTTGGAGTGCAGGGCGCAGCAGGCGCGGTAGTCGCCGCCGACGCCGACCGGGGCCGCGCCGAGGAAGGCCATGGCGCCCGGCGCCTTCTGCAGCACGTAGGAGAAGTCCTCCGCGCCCATCATCGGACTGGGCATCGTCATCCAGGCGCTCTCGCCGTAGAGGGCCTTGGCCGTCTCCTCGGCCAGCGCGACCTCCTTCGGCGTACAGACCGTCACCGGGAAGCCGCGGATGATCTCGACCTCGGCCTTGCAGCCGTGGGCGGCGGCGACGTTCTCGGCGACACGGCGGATGCCTTCATGGGCCTTCTCGCGGGTGCGCTCCGACAGGGTCCGCAGCGTGCCCTTCAGGTACGCGTCCTCGGGGATGATGTTGTTGGTCGTGCCGGCGACGATATTGGCGATGGTGATCACCGCCGGGTCGAACACCGAGATCGAGCGCGTCACCATGGTCTGCATCGCCGTGACGATTTCGCAGGCCACGGGGATCGGGTCAGTGGCGTCCTGCGGCATCGAGGCGTGGCCGCCGGCGCCGACGACGCGGATCTCGATGACGTCCGAAGAGGCGAGCAACGGGCCGGCGCGGCCGGCGAACACGCCGGTCGGCATGGTCGGCGAGATGTGCAACGCGAAGGCCGCGTCGGGGATCGGATCGATCAGGCCGTCGTCGAGCATGAAGCGGGCGCCGTGGTGACCCTCCTCGCCCGGCTGGAACATGAACATCACGGTGCCGTTCAGCTGCTCGCGCTTGGCGCACAGGGCCCTGGCGGCGCCGGCCAGCATGGCGACGTGGGTGTCGTGGCCGCAGGCGTGCATCGCGCCCTGGACCCTGGAGGTGAAGTCCAGCCCGGTGTCCTCGGTCAGCGGCAGGGCGTCCATGTCGCCGCGCAGAAGGACCGTCCGGCCGTTCGGCGAGCCGCGCAGGATGGCGAGCACGCCGGTGGTCGACGGCCCCTGGCGGATCTCGAGCGGCAGGCCTTCGAGCGCCTTGAGCACCTTCTCCGTGGTCTTCGGCAGGTGCAGCCCCAGCTCCGGCTCCATGTGGATCGCGCGGCGCAGCTCGATGGCGTCGTGAAGCAGGGCGTCGCCGGCGGCTGTCCAGCCTTCGCGGTCGATGGTCAGGGCGTTCATAAAAGGACTCCGGATGTGATCGCCACACCGTCGCGCTTTTCGCGCCGGCGGTCTAGGAGGAGGCATGAGCACCGTGACCTTCGCCGACATCGAAGCCGCCGCCGCCCGCCTGGACGGCCTGGCTGTGAAGACACCGCTGATCGAGAGCCCGGCGCTGAACGCCGAGCTCGGCGCGCGCGTGCTGCTCAAGCCCGAGACGCTGCAGCGCGGCGGCGCCTTCAAGTTCCGCGGCGCGATGAACCGGATCCAGCGCATGGACGCGGCCGCCCGCCAGCGCGGCGTCGTCGCCTGCTCGTCCGGCAATCACGCCCAGGGCGTGGCCCTCGCCGCCCGGATGCTGGGCGCGCCGGCGGTGATCGTCATGCCGGCCGACGCGCCGGCCATGAAGGTCGCCAACACCCGCGCGTACGGCGCCGAGGTCATCCACTACGACCGCTACACCGAGGACCGCGAGGCGATCACCGCCAAGATCGCGGAGGCGCGCGGCATGACCATCGTCTGGCCGTTCGACGACGAGGACGTCATCGCCGGCCAGGGCACGGCCGGACTGGAACTGGTCCAGCAGGCGGAGGAGGTCGGCGCGACGCTGGACGTTGTGCTGACCCCGGTCGGCGGCGGCGGCCTGCTGGCGGGCGTGTCGACGGCGGTGCGCAAACTGTCGCCCCGCACCTCGATCCTGGGCGTCGAGCCGGAGGACTTCGACGACACCCGCCGCTCGTTCGAGAGCGGCCAGCGCGAGAAGATCGACCCGGCCGCCCGCGGCATCTGCGACGCGCTGCAGTCGCCCTCGCCCGGCGCGATCACCTTCCCGATAAACCGGGCCAACGCCGACGGCATCGCCACGGTCAGCGACGCCGACGTCGCCGAGGCGATCCGCTACGCCTACACGACGCTGAAGCTGGTGGTGGAGCCGGGCGGCGCGGTGGGTCTGGCGGCGCTGCTGTCGGGCGCGGTCGACGTCGAGGGCGTGACCGCCGGGGTCGTGCTGTCGGGCGGCAACATCGACCCGGGCCTCTTCGCGCGCATCCTGGCCGGGGAGCTCTGAGCATGATCGCCGGCTTCGTCCCGCCCCAGACTCCGCTGCTGATGGTCCGCCGCGCCGCGCTGGAACGGAACCTGACCACCATGCAGGGACTCTGTCGCGCGGCCGGCGTCCGGCTTCGGGCGCACGGCAAGACGCACAAGTGCTCGACGCTCGGCCGGCTGCAGGTCGAGAAAGGCGCGGTCGGACTCTGCGCCCAGTCGGTCGGCGAGGCCGAGGCCTTCGTGCGCGGCGGGGTGGTCGACGTGCTGGTCACCGCGCCGCATCCGGCCTGGGGCTCCGCGCGGCTGGCCGACCTCGCCAGGGGTGGAGCCCGCGTGGGCGCGACCGTCGACGACGAGAACCAGATCGAGCGTCTCGGCGCCGCGGCGCGGGCGGCCGGAGTGACCCTGGACTGCGTGATCGACATCGATCCGGGCACGCACCGCACCGGCTGCCATCCCTCGCGGGCGGTCGGGCTGGCGCGGATGGCTGCGGCGACCGAGGGGCTGAACTACGCCGGCATCCAGTCCTATGCCGGCCATCTGCAGCATATCGCCGACGTGTCGGGCCGAAGGGCCGGTGACGACGGCGTCCATGCGATGGTGGCCGGCGTGGTCCGCGACCTCATCGCCGCCAACCTGGCGCCGGCGGCGGTGACCGGCGGCGGCACGGGCACCCACAGCTATGACCTCGCCGGCGGCGTGTTCACCGAGCTGCAGGCCGGATCGTACGCCTTCATGGACGTCGAGTACGAAGACTGCGGCGCTCCGGACGGCGGCTGGCCGTTCGAGCAGTCGCTGTTCATCGCCGCCGGCGTGATCAGCGTCGTCCACAAGAGCCATGTCGTCGTTGACGTCGGCTTCAAGGCCAACTCCGTGGACGGCCCGCCGGCCCGCGTCGCGGCCGGGGCGGCGAAGGGCTCGCTGTGGCGGCCGATGGGCGACGAGCACGGTATGATCCTGCATCCCTCGGCCATTCCGCTCCTGAAGGGCGGAAACTTCGTCGACGCCGTCGACGCGCTCGACGCCGACGCTTCAGCGCCCTTCCCGGCCGACGCGCCCAGGCCCGGCGACACGGTCTGGCTCCAGCCCGGCCACATCGACCCGACCATCAACCTCTACGACGCTTTGCACGTGGTGGCCGAAGACGGGACCTGGGAACGCTGGGCCGTGGATGGCCGACGGGTGAGCTGACGGCTGACCCCATCGTCGTCTGATCCCCCGGATCAAGTCCGGGGTTGCCGCGCGCTCCAGACGACACTTCCCCGCAAGCGGGGAAGAGCCGGCGACTTGCTCCTCCCCATTCATGGGGAGGCGGGCTTTCGAGCGCGCTGAAAGCGCGAGAAAGGCCGGAGGGGCCTAACCCACGAGCCCAGCCAGGCACCCCGCCTTCTCCAGCACCGGCGTCACCCGCGCCTTCGCATCCGCCGGCAACCCCTCGAATGCGTCGCGCAGCTGCTGCAGGCACTTCACCTGGTACTTGAACACGCCCTGGCTGTACGTCCTGCCGAGCAGCTCAACATTGAAGGTCTCGGCGCCCCTCGCCGCCGCCTCGGCGTTGGCCAGCAGGAACGGGAAGTAGACCTCGCCCGCCAGCTTCAGCAGACCCTCGGTCGCCGGCGCCAGCGGCGCCGCCGGATCGGCCCAGTCGCCCTCCAGGCCCGAGACATCGTCCAGGATCGCCAGCCAGCGCATCAGATAGGGCGCCGTTTCGCGCATCAGGTCGTAGGGGGTCGGGTCGACGGCCAGCTGCGACAGCTGGCCCATCCAGCTGAAGTCCGCGAGCGACGGCCGAGAGCCGAAGAGGTACTGGCCATCGAGCGCGTGCTGGTCGAGCAGCGCGAAGATCCGCTCGGCCGTCCCCTCGATGATCGGCGCGTTCTGCGGCGTGCAGCCCACCAGGGCCATGCGGCCGACCTGACGGTCGCGGAAGGCCGCCGCCGCCGCCTCGACCATGCTCCGGCCCTTGCCGCGCAAGCGGTCGAAGGCCAGCCACTCGCTCATCTGCTTCTGGTCGCGCTCGCGGAACCAGCGGTAGTGGAACATCAGCTTGGTGCCCCACTCGTCGGCCATGTCCTCGAGCAGGTAGGCGAGGAAGGCCTGGCCGGGATCGGCCGGGATGACCGATCGCTCCGGATGCCGCCGCTCCAGCTCGTAGATCAGGGGCGTGGAGTCGTTCATCACCGTGCCGTCCGGGAACTCGAGCACCGGGATGACGGGGGCCTTCACCTTCGCGAACAGGGTCTGCGCCGTCGCCGGATCACCCATGCTGATCCAGGCATGGGGCAGCTGCCGGTAGCGCATCAGCGCCCGCATCTTCATGGAATAGGGCGATCCAAGGCCCCCATAGAGACGGTACATGGCTTCCTCCCGAGGATATTTTGGCAGGTACTGTGCCGAAATATTCGCTGAAGCGAAAGCTTGAATGCGACCGCGCCCGGCGAACACCATTGCGTTGCCGTGACGGCGCCCGTTTAAGACAACTGGATAAACACTCGGGAGGACGCGATGAACGACCTGGATTTCACCGGCAAGCGCGTGCTGGTGGTCGGCGGCACCAGCGGGATCGGCAACGGCATCGCCCACGGCTTCCGCCTGCGCGGCGCCCGGGTCGCCGTCTGGGGCACCCGCGAGAAGAGCGACTACAGGGTCGAGGACGGGTCGGACCTGTCGGGCCTGGAGTTCGCCCGGGTCGATGTCTCGGACTCCGACGCGGTCGCCAATGCCGCCTCGCCGTTCGACGGCCTCGACGTGCTGGTGCTGGCCCAAGGCACGGTCATCTACCGCAAGGGCGAGTTCGAGATGGACGGCTTCCGCAAGGTGGTTTCGACCAACCTCGACAGCATGATGGCCTGCTCGATGCGGTTCCTGGAAGAGCTCAAGGCGTCGGGCGGCAACATCGTGACCGTCAGTTCCACCTCCGCCTTCCACGCCACGCGGGGCAATCCGGCCTACAACGCCTCCAAGGCGGGGGTCGTGGCCCTGACCCGGACGCTGGGACAGGCGTGGGCCGCTGACGGGGTGCGGGTGAACTGCCTGGCGCCCGGCCTGGTCGACACCAAGCTGACCAAGGTCACCACCGACAACCCCGAGCGGCTGGCCGGCGCCCTTCGCGGCATCCCCATGCACCGGCTGGGCACGCCCGAGGACATGGCCGGCGCGGTGCTGTTCCTCGCCTCGCCGCTGGCCGGCTACATCACGGGCCAGACGATCGTCGTCGACGGCGGTTTGATCCTCTGACTCGCCCCTTGGCGAACGGCCTTCCCCGGCGATAGGGTCCGCCCGCAAAAAACATCGCTGGGAAGAGCGCCGTTACATGAAAAAGTTCCTGCTCGCGGTCGCCGTCTGCGCCGCGCCGATGATCGCCCTCGCCGCCACGCCGCCGGCGCCGAAGGCCGAGGCCACGCGGATGCGCGAGGACATCAGGATCCTGTCGTCTGACGCCTTCGAAGGGCGCGCGCCCAACAGCGCGGGCGAGGAGAAGACGGTCGCCTATCTGGTCGAGCAGCTGAAGAAGGCCGGCCTCCAGCCCGGCGGCGACCTCAAGGACGGCCAGCGCGCCTGGACCCAGGACGTGCCCCTGGCGCGGTTCGAGATCGTCGGCAAGCCGACCCTGACCGCGACGGTCAACGGGCTCGCCCGCCCGCTTTCGCAGGGCGACGACCTGGCCATCCGCGCGGCGATGACCGGCGCGAGCGCGGTGAAGTTCGAGAACGCGCCGCTGGTCTTCGTGGGGTACGGCGTGAAGGCGCCGGAGCGCAACTGGGACGACTTCAAGGGCGTCGACCTCAAGGGCAAGATCGCCGTCGTGCTGATCAACGATCCCGATTTCGAGGGCCCCATTCTCGGTGGGGGTGAAGGCGACTTCGGCGGCAAGGCGATGACCTACTACGGCCGCTGGACCTACAAGTACGAGGAGGCCGCCCGCCAGGGCGCGCTCGGCCTGATCATCGTGCACGAGACCTCCGGCGCCTCCTACGGCTGGGCGACGGTCAAGAACTCCAACACCAACGAGATGTTCGACATCGTCCGCAAGGATCCGACCGCGTCGCATCCGACGGTCGAGGGCTGGATCCAGCGCGACCTGACCGTGGAACTGTTCAAGGCCGCCGGGCTCGACTTCGAGGCCCAGAAGGCCGCCGCCCGCACCCGCGCCTTCCAGCCTGTCGAGTTGAAGGGCGTCACCCTGTCGGGCGACTACAAGGTCAAGGCCGAACAGATCGTCAGCAAGAACGTCGTCGCCGTGATCCCCGGCAAGACCCGTCCCGGCGAGACGGTGATGTACACCGCCCACTGGGACCACATCGGCATGGGCCCGGCCGACGCGACCGGCGACACGATCTACAACGGCGCCATCGACAACGCGACGGGGACGGCCGGCCTGCTCGAGCTGGCGCGGTTGCAGAAGGCCGCCGGCCCGGCCGACCGCTCGATCGTCTTCCTGTGGGTCACGGCCGAGGAGAAGGGCCTGCTCGGCTCGGAATACTACGCCGCCAACCCGCTGTACCCGCTGGCGACCACGGCCGGCGTGCTGAACGCCGACGGCATGAACGTGTTCGGCCCGACGAGGGACTTCACCATCTCGGGCAGCACCCGGCTGGAGCTGCTGGACATGCTGACGGCCGAAGCGGCCAGGCGCGGCCGGAAGTACACCCCCGATCCCAACACCTACGCCGGCTACTTCTTCCGGTCGGACCACTTCTCGCTGGCCAAGCGCGGCGTGCCGGCCATCTCGTTCGGCGGCGGCCAGGACTGGGTCGAGGGCGGCATCGAGGCGGGCAAGGCCTCGGCCGAGGCGTACCGGAAGGATCGCTACCATCAGCAGGCGGACAACTTCGATCCGAGCTGGCCGCTGACCGGCATGGCGACCGACGTCGAGCTCCTGTTCACGCTCGGCCGCGACCTGGCCAACTCGAAGGCCTGGCCGGAGTGGGGCGAAGGCATCGAGTTCAAGGCCACCCGCGACGCCAGCAAGGCCGAGCGGAAGCCGTAGCGAAGCGAAGGCCCCGGCGAACGCCGGGGTCCAGCCTTTCCAATGACCGTCAGCGTCTTCGACCTGTTCAAGCCCGGCGTCGGTCCCTCGAGTTCACACACGATGGGGCCGATGACCGCCGCCGTGCGGTTTGTCGGCCTGTTGCGCGAGCGTGGCCTGCTGGCGACCGTCACCGGCATTCGGGTCAAGCTCTACGCCTCGCTGGCGCTGACCGGCCGGGGCCACGCCACCGACACCGCCACGCTGCTGGGCCTGATGGGCTTCGAGCCGGCGACGCTGGACCCTGACGCGGGCGAGGCGGCGCTGGCCGGCCTTAGGGCCAGCGGGCGGATGCGGCTGGGCGGCGCCGAGGGGCCGGAGATCGCCTTCGACGCGACATCCGACGTGATCTGGGCCGGCCGCGAGCGGCTGCCCCAGCACCCCAACGCCATGACCTTCACCGCCCTGGCGGACGAAGCCGTCGTCACCGAGCGCACCTGGTTCTCCGTCGGCGGAGGATTTGTCCGCGACGAGGACGAGATCTTCCGCAACACCGGCGACGAGGAGGGTCCCGTTGTCCCCTTCCCGTTCGAATCCGGGGCAGACCTGCTGGCCATGGCCGCCGCCGCCGGCCTGACCATCGCCGAGGTGATGATGGCCAACGAGACGGTGCGCCGCTCGCGGGCCGAGGTCGTCGCCGGCCTCGACGCCATCCATCAGGCCATGGAGGCCTGTATCGATCGCGGCGTGCGGATGGAGGGCGTCCTGCCCGGCGGCCTGTCGGTCAAGCGGCGCGCGCGGCAGGTGCACCAGGCGATCATGGCGAAGGTCGAGAAGTCGATCAGCGATCCCCTCGCCGCCATGGACTTCGTAAACCTCTGGGCGCTGGCGGTGAACGAGGAGAACGCCGCAGGCGGCCGCGTCGTCACCGCGCCGACCAACGGTGCGGCCGGACTGGTGCCGGCGGTGCTGCGCTTCTACGACCGCTTCTACCAGGGCACGCCCGAGGGGCGCCGGACCTTCCTGCTGACCGCCGCCGCCATCGGCGCCCTCTACAAGAAGAACGCCTCGATCAGCGGCGCCGAGGTCGGCTGCCAGGGCGAGGTCGGGGTCGCCTGCTCGATGGCCGCCGCCGGCCTCTGCGCGGCGATGGGCGGGACCAACAGCCAGATCGAGAACGCCGCCGAGATCGGCATGGAGCACAATCTGGGCCTGACCTGCGACCCGATCGGCGGGCTGGTCCAGATCCCCTGCATCGAGCGCAACGCCATGGGCGCCATCAAGGCCATTGACGCCGCCCGCCTGGCCCTGCTCGGCGACGGCGAGCACTCGGTGTCGCTCGACAAAGTCATCGCCACCATGAAGCGCACCGGCGAGGACATGAACGAGATCTACAAGGAGACCTCGCTCGGCGGCCTGGCGGTGGGGCTGGCCGTGAACCGGGTGGAGTGCTGAGGCGCTCGTCTGCCCGGCCGCGGGGAGGCCCCTGGCTTCGTCGTCCGGAAAGGCGTTGGTAAGGCAGTATCAGATGCTAGGATGAGGACTCCGGAGAGACGACCCGGCTATCGGGGGCGCTGTCGTCCGGACCAACCTCAATCTGGAGCCCGGTATGCGCCTCTCGATCGTCACCCTTGTCGCCGCGACGGCCCTGGCCGGTGTCGCCCACGCCTCGAGTCCTGACGCCTGGGCCGAGCTGCGCAAACGTTCCAGCAAGGCCTGCATCGCCAGCACCGGCCTCAAGGGTGCAAAGGTCACGGGCTACGTCGACACCTTCGAGAGCGTCGCCGTGGCGATCGTTGAGGGCGTGTGGCGGCAGAAGGAAATGAAGGGCGCCAAGGCGCGGTTCGTCTGTCTCTTCGACAAACGGACGGGCAAGGCCGAGGCGCAGGAGCTGGAAGAATAGCCTGCGGACCGTCGTGGGAGCAGAGTCGACGATGCGTCGCACCGAGGACCGTCGGCCATGACCGCCGGAACCATCCGCACCGGCTGCGGCGGCTGGACGTTCGAGCCGTGGCGCGGGGTGTTCTATCCGGACACGGTCAAGCAGAAGGACGAGCTCGGCTACATGAGCCGCCGGCTGCGGTCGATCGAAATCAACGGCACCTACTATTCCAGCTTCAAGCCCGACAGCTGGCGCAAGTGGCGGGACGAGACGCCGGACGGGTTCGTGTTCACGGTCAAGGGCTCGCGCTTCACCACCAACCGCAAGGTGTTGGCCCAGGCGGGCGAGAGCCTGGAGAAGTTCTTCGCGCAAGGGATCGGCGAACTGGGCGACAAGCTCGGCCCCATCTTCTGGCAGTTCGCCAACACAAAGAAGTTCGACCCGGAAGACTTCGAGGGCTTTCTGGCCCTGCTGCCCAGGACGCTCGACGGCCGCACCCTGCGCCATGCGGTCGAGGTGCGGCATGACAGCTTCTGCACGCCGGACTTCCCCGCCCTGCTCCGCAAGTATGGCGTCGCCTGCGTCTACGCCGACCACGCCACCTATCCGGAGATCGCCGACGTCACGGCGAATTTCATCTATGCCCGGCTGCAGACCGGGTCGGACGAGGTGGAGACGGCCTACGACGCGGCCACGCTGGACCAGTGGGCGGGCCGGCTGAAGACCTGGGCCAGCGGCGGCGAGCCGGCTGATCTGCCGAAGGTCGATCCGGCCCACACCGCGGCGAAGACGCCGCGCGATGTGTTCGCCTTCATCATTCACGAGGGGAAAGTCCGCGCGCCGCACGGCGCGGAGGCGCTGCAGGCCCTGGCGGACTGAGGATGCCGGGACGCGCCCGTCGGAAATCGACGGCATCGCTGCGGAATCCCTCGTCGCGACTGGTTCTAATTTTCGGGATGCGGGGCTAGGCTACCCGTTATGGGGCAAGCCAACTTCGATGACGCGACCCGGGCGACCGTGTTCGGCTTCCTCCAGGAAGCCCAGGGCCTGACCTCGCTCGACGAGCTGAACGACCGGTTCAAGGAGGCCGTCGCCGCGCTCGGCTTCACCGGCGCGGTCTACATCCGCCTGTCGGCGGACGGTCACGCGCTGCCGCCCCGGCCGGTGTTCGGCGAGGGCGCGCCCGAAGGCTGGGTCGACCACTACTTCGCGCACAGCTACGCGCGATTCGACACCGCCATCCCGCTGGCCTTCCAGTCCCGCGATCCGTTCACCTGGAGCGAGGCCGCCGCGCGCGGCATGGAGAAGCAGACCGGCACGCTGTTCGGGGAGGCGTTCGAATGGTGGGGGTCGGAGGTGCTGATCTGCCCGGTGCGCGGCATCAACGGCGGTCTCTCCATTGTCGATCTCAAGATGGACAGGGGACGCGAGCTCCATGAGGTCGAGCGTTCGACGGCCCATGCGCTCGCGAGCCTCTACGCGGTCGTCGGCGAGGGCTTTCTCGAACGGCCGGCCTGTCCGCCCGAGCTCGAGAAGCCGCTGAGCTGGCGCGAGGCGGAATGCGTCTACTGGGTCTGCCTCGGCAAGTCCGACGAAGAGATCGGCAAGATCCTGTCGATCTCCCGAAAGACCGCCAATCACCACATCGAGGCGGCCAAGACCAAGCTCGGCGTCTCCAGCCGGGCCGCCCTGTCGTGGCGCGCCTTCGCGCTGGGCCTGGTCCAGCCGCCGCTCTTCTGACGGCCGGCCTCCGCCGGCGTCGGGCAATAGGGTAAACGCCCCATAGGCCGCGTCCGCGCCCCGCGCGACGCTTCGGTTCCTTCAGCAGGAGCCGGCCATGATCCACGTCGTCACCGACGCCCAGCGCGCGGTCTATGCCGAGCAGCTGAGCGCCATGCACCGCATGCGCCGCGAGGTCTTCATCGGCACACGGGGCTGGAAGCTCGACATCCGCGAGGACGGCGGCGAGTACGACCGCGGGGATGACGAGAAGGCCGTCTACTTCCTGATGCTCGATCGGGACGGCGACCTGCAGGTCAGCGCCCGGGTTCGACCGGTGATGGACTGGTCGATCCTGCTGGACGAAATGCCGGGCTGTGTCGAAGGCGACGTTGGAAGGCTACGGCGGCCGGACGTCTGGGAAATGGCCCGCCATCTGGCCGGTCGCCAGGGCCGCTCGGTCGGCGAGGCCAAGCAAAGAGCGGGCGAGTTTCGCGTCGCGATGCTGGAGGCCGCCCTCGACCACGGCGTCACCCGGCTGGTCGGGTCGGTGGACGTGGGCCTGCTCGCCCACGGCATCCGCGCCTGGCTCGATCTCAAGCCGCTCGGCCTGCCGGTGGTCTATCCGGAGGGCGGCGCGGCGGTCGGCTACGAGATTCCGGTGACCGAGGACCTCATCGAACGCCTCCGGCGGGCCTACGGCCTGACGCGGCGGTCGGCGTTCGAGCTGGAGTCGGCCCACATCGAACCGCTCACGACGCCGGCAGGTCTGGAGATGGCCTGGCGCGGCCCCCTCCTCCAGGAAGCCGCGACCGCATGAGCGCGCCATTCGACAGCGAGAACCTGTTCGGGCCTGATGAGAACGAGGCGTTTCTCGATCTCATCAGACAATTGACGCCCGACAGGCGGCGAATCATCGACGTGCTCCTGCGAAGACTTGCGACCGTCGAGGAGACCGACGGTGAGACTGCGGCATTGTGACTCATCGACGATGTCTCATCGATTCTCGCCACAACTCCCACGACGCACTAGTCTTGGCCGCATCCGACCGTGAGAGTCGGAATGGAGGCGTCGACCTAGGTTGAGCGGCGCCGGCTCGAGAGGTGACTGATGGCTGATCCCATCGACGTGGGCGTGGGGGCCCGCATTCGTATCAGGCGGCGGGAGCTGGGGGTGAGCCAGGGCGTACTCGCCGACCACCTCAGCCTGACATTCCAGCAGGTGCAGAAGTACGAGCGCGGCGCGAACCGGGTGTCGGCCTCGATGCTGGTCCGGATCGCCGAGAAGCTGCAATGCTCCGTCGGCTATCTGGTCGGCGAGGAAGGCGGATCGGGCGGCGACCTCGAGGGCGCCCAGCTGGCCCGGCTGGCCAGCACCGGCGTCGCCGAACTGGTCGAAGCCTACAACGCCATCCAGAGCCCGCGCGCGCGCGCGGCTCTGATGCAGCTGGCCCGGAGCATGGCCGAAGGCGACCAGGACGCCGACTAGCGTCTCCGGCGACCGTTCCCGGCGTCACATCGGCTGTCTCGCAAGTCCAGCTTGCCACGCCGACCCTGCTGCCAGAATGCTGTCAGCAGGATTGTGCGAGGGATGAGATGAGACGCGCGGAGAGACTGTTCCAGATCATCCAGATCCTGCGGCGCGGACGCGCGCCTGTGACGGCCGACGCTCTGGCGCGGGAACTGGAGACGTCGAAACGGTCGATCTATCGCGACATCGCCGCCCTCGTCGGCCAGCGAGCGCCCATCCGGGGCGAGGCCGGCGTCGGCTATGTCCTGGAGGACGGCTACGACATGCCGCCGCTGATGTTGACGCCTGACGAGATCGAGGCTGCCGTGCTGGGCGCCCAGTGGGTGGCCGGGCGCGGCGATCCCGCCCTCGCCCGCGCCGCCAACGACCTGATCGCCAAGATCGCCGAGGCGGTGCCGGACAATCTGCGCCCCATCGTCCTGGAGCCGTCGGTGCGGGCGACGCCGAGCTGGCGCAACGAGCCGGACAACATCGACATGGTCCAGGTCCGCGCCGCGATCCACGCCGGCCGCAAGATCAAGCTCAGCTACCGGGACGAGGAGGGCCGCGCCAGCGACCGGGTGATCTGGCCGGTGACCGTCGGCTACATGGAGACCAAGCGCCTGCTGATCGGCTGGTGCGAGCTGAGGACCGACTTCAGGACGTTCCGCACTGACCGGGTGGCGGAGGCCTTCTTTCTGGATGACCGCTTCCCGGAGCGCCCGGCGATCCTGCGCGCCAAATGGCGCAGGGCGATGGAGGCGATGCACGCGGCCTGGCGCGACCGGCCGCCGCCGGTAGATTGACAGCTGCCGGCCGCCCAACTCTCAACGACGTCATGGCCCGACTTGTTCGGGCCGCCCATGCGTGGTCAGGCGGAAGGCCTGTTGCGTGCTTCGACACGCGCCTTCAGCGCTGCTCAGCATGACGTCGTTGGGAAGCTCATTCTCACGTCATCCTGAGCAGCCCGCGCAGCGGGCGTGCCGAAGGACGCAGAGCCATCAGGCGAATATGGCGGCCATGTCCGCTGCGGTCAGCAGCCGCCAGCCGCCCGGCTCGAGGTCCTCGGGCAGCGCCAGTCCGCCCAGGCTCTCGCGATGGAGGGCGGTTACATGGTTGCCCATGGCCGCGAACATCCGGCGGACCTGGTGGTAGCGCCCCTCGGTGATCGTCAACCGGGCCGAGGTCGGCGACAGGACCTCCAGCTCCGCGGGGAGCAGGGGCTTCGTCTCGCCCTCGAGCATCAGGGTCCCGGACGCGAAGGCCTCGGCCTCGTCGCCGCGCAGGGGTCGGTCGAGCGTGGCGAGGTAGCGCTTGGCCACATGGTGCTTCGGCGAGATCACCCGATGCAGCAGCCCGCCGTCGTCGGTCATGAGCAGCAAGCCCGACGTGTCCTTGTCGAGCCGGCCGATCGTCGAGATAGCCGGATCGCGGGCCCGCCAACGGGTCGGCAGCAGGTCGTAGACCAGCGGCCCCGACTCCTTGTGCGAGCAGGTGACCCCCAGCGGCTTGTTGAGCATCAGCGCCATGCCCGGCAACGGGTCGACGGGCTGCTGGTTCACGCGCAACCGGTCCTGGAGATCGGGTGTCAGGGCGATGCGCTGCTCGGCGTCGCGGACATGTTCGCCGTCGATCGTCACCTGGCCGTGGCGAGCCAGGGCCTGCACTTCCTTGCGCGAGCCATAGCCGAGGTTGGCCAGCAGCCGGTCGAGCCGGACGGTCGGCGCCTTGCTCACTTCACGGCCTCGATGACCTTGTAGCCGCCGATGTCGGCGCGCGCCTGGCTGTTGCGGAACAGCTCGCCCAGAAGCTGTTCGTAGGGGAGGTGGCGGTTGGCGACCAGCCACAGGACGCCGCCCTTGCGGAGCAGCGACGCAGCCTGGCGGATGAAGGCCTGGCCGAGCGACCGGTCCTCGCTCCCGGCGTCGTGGAACGGCGGGTTCATGACCACGAAGTCGAGGCTGGCCGGTGCGAGGCCGCTGGACCGGACATCGGCCCACAGGACCTCGGCGCGCGGCTCGGCGACGTTGCGCCTCGCGGCCTCGACCGCCCGGCCGTCGATCTCGACCAGCGTCAGTTGCTCGACCCTGGGCGAAGCGAGAACGGCGTGCGCCAGCAGGCCGACGCCGGCGCCCAGGTCCGCGCCCTTGCCGCTCAGCGGCGGCAGGGTCTTGATCAGCAGCGCGCTGCCGGGGTCGACCCGGTCCCAGCTGAACACACCCGGCTGGGTCCACAGGCCCAGGCCCGGATGCAGGCGCGGCGCGCCCTCGGCGATCGCCTCGTCCAGCCCGGTCGGCGCCGCCGGCTTTTTCACCGTGGCGATGCGGTGATGGCGGCGGCTGTCCTCGTTCACCGTACAGCCGAACGCCTCCAGCTCCTTGCGCAGCCGCGAGCCGCCCTTGTCCTTGGGCGCCGCCGCGATGAGGCGGCCGCCGTCCTTCAGCGCCCGCAGGGCCAGGGCGATGGCGTAGCGGCGCTCGATCGTGCCCGGCGGGGCGAGCATGGTCAGGCCGTCGAGCGAAGCCGGCGCGAGGTCTTCCAGCATGGGCGAACCCGGCGCCAGCGGCGAGAAGCGCGTCGCTCCGGCGGGCGTCTCGACCACCTCGCGCGGCGGTGCGCCGAAGACGGCGTGGGTGGGGGACAGGTCGGTCACGGCCGCTCTATAGTCGATCCTCGCCCTTTGGGAGAGGGGGCGGATGAAGTAGGTGAAGGCCATGCCCGTCTCTCCTGTCTCCCCCGACGCCCTCGCCGATCGCGCCATCGACATCCTCGGCAAGCTGGTCAGCTTCGACACCACGTCCCGCGGCTCAAACCTGGCGCTGATCGACTGGGTGGAAGCCTATCTGGCGGATCAGGGCATCCCCTCGCGCCGGATTCCGAACCATCACGGCGACAAGTCGAACCTGCTTGCGACCGTCGGTCCGGCGACCGAGGGCGGCGTTATCCTGTCAGGCCACACTGACGTCGTACCGGTCGACGGCCAGCCCTGGACCTCCGATCCCTGGACCCTCACCGAGCGGGGCGGAAAACTCTATGGCCGCGGCGCCTCCGACATGAAGGGCTTCATCGCGCTGGCGCTGGCCGCCGTCCCTGTCTTCAAGGCGGGAAGCCGGCCCGCCCATCTGGCCCTCTCCTATGACGAGGAGACCGGCTGTTTCGGCGCGCCGGACATGATCGCGGTCATCGCCCGCGACCTGCCCCGGCCGGCCCTGGCCATCGTCGGTGAGCCGTCGCTGATGCAGACCGTCAGCGGCCACAAGGGCGCGGCCTTCTTCCGCGTGGTGGTGACCGGGCGGGAGGCCCACTCCAGCCAGCCGCACCTGGGCCTGTCGGCCAACATGGCCGCGGTCGAACTGCTCGACGCGCTGATGGCGCTGTCGGCGCGGCTGGATGCCAAGGCCGACCCGGCGTCGCCCTTCGAGCCGAAGGGCTCGACCCTGACCATCGGCCGCATCGACGGCGGCACCGCGGCCAACATCCTGGCCCGCCGCTGCGAGATCGTCTTCGATCTGCGCGCCGCGCCCGGCAAGACCCGCGCCCTTGACGAGCTGGCGCCCTTCATCGCCCAGGTGGCCGATCTCGATGCGCGGCTGAAGGCCCGCGACCCGGACGCCTCGGCCGAATTCGAGGTCATCGCCGACGTGCCGCCGATGGCTCCCGAGCAGCATGGCGCAGCAGAGGCCTTTGTGCGGGGCCTTACCGGCGACAACAGCCCGATGCGCGTCGTGCCCTTCGCCTCCGAGGGCGGCCAGTTCCAGGGCGCCGGCTTCTCGACCGTGATCTGCGGCCCCGGCTCCATTGACCAGGCCCACCAGCCCGACGAGTACGTCGCCGTCGACCAGATGCGGCAGGGCGCGGCCTTCATGCTCCGGCTGGCGGAGGCGCTTCGCACGAGTTGAGATGGACGCCGCCACAGGAGTTTCCTCCCCTATGGGAGACGGCTGCTAGGCGCGCAGCCGCCTGACCGCCCATCCGGCGGCATCCCGCACCACCGAATCCGCATCCTCCAGCAGCCGCTCCGCCGCCGGGAGCAGCGCCGCCTCGCCGCTGTTGCCGATGGCGTACAGGACATTCCGCACGAACCGGTCGCGGCCGATCCGCTGGACGGCGCTCTTGCGGAACACGAACCGGAAGCCTTCGTCGTCCAGGGCCGCCAGTTCGGCCAGAGACGGCGTCGTCAGCGCCTGCCGGGCCTGGAGGCGAACTTCGCGAGAAGCCTGCGCGAACTTGTTCCACGGGCAGACCGCCAGACAATCGTCGCAGCCGTAGATCCGGTTGCCCATCGCCGGACGCAGGTCTTCGGGGACCGGGCCTTCGTGCTCGATGGTGAGGTAGGAGATGCAGCGCCGCGCATCGAGCCGGTAGGGGGCGGGGAAGGCGTTGGTCGGGCAGATGTCGAGGCAGGCGGCGCAGCTGCCGCAACGGTCGATCTCGGCCAGGTCCGGCTCGATCTCGACCGACGTCAGCACCGAGCCCAGGAACAGCCAGCTGCCCAGATCGCGCGAGACCAGGTTGGTGTGCTTGCCCTGCCAGCCGATGCCGGCCCGCTGCGCGAGCGGCTTCTCCATCAGCGGCGCGGTGTCGACGAACACCTTCACCTCGCCGCCGAACTTCGCCTTCATCCAGCCGCCCAGGTTCTTGAGCCGCCCCTTGATCAGCTCGTGATAGTCGTCGCCCTGGGCGTAGACGGAGACGACGCCTCGCGAGCGGTCGTTGAGCGCTTCGAGCGGATCAGTCGCCGGACCGTAGTTCATGCCCAGCATCACGGCCGTTCGCGCCTGCGGCCACATGCCGGTGGGGTGAGACCGCCGCTCAAGCGTTTCGGCCATCCAGACCATGTCGCCGTGCAGCCCTTCGGCGACGAAAGTCCGCAGCCGCTCGCCGTTAGGCCAGGGATCGGCCGCGGAGGCGAAGCCGACAATGTCGAAGCCCAGGCTGGCGGCCCGCTTGCGGATCGCGGCCCTGACTTCGAGAGTCACGGCTTGAGCAGCGCCAGCCGCTGGGTCTGCAGCGCGAGGCGACGGTTGATCGGAGCGTCCAGCTTCGCCAGCGCGGCGTCCAGTTCGTCCGTGTCGGTTTTCCCGGCCGCGAGCATCGCCGCGGCGTCCGAGATCACCGCGATGACCTCGAGCTCGGCCTTGCCGCTCCCTTCGTAGGTGGCGATCAGTCTTAGGAACCGGCCGCGGGTGGCCGCATCCGGGATCGCCCGCATTTCCGGTTCCAGCGCCTTGGCCAGGCTCGCCACCAGGCCGGCCTCGGTACGCGCCGTCGCGAGCAGGCGCTCCATTTCCGCCGCGGCCTTCGCGGAAGCCGCGGCGCTCGGCGTCTCCGTTGCGAAGCTCGCCATCAGGTAGTCGAGGTAGACTTCGATGGCGCGGTTGCTGTTGCGGATGCTGCGGGCCAGCGCCGTCTGGGGGTGGCGGGGCGGCGCGCTCGAGATGCTGATGTCCAGCATGGCGTTCTCCGCGGCCAGGGTCAGTTTCATGCCCTCGAAGGTGGTGACGACGAGCTCAACCAAGGCGTCCGCGTCGCCGCCGACAGCGGCGCGTGTCGCCGGGATTGCGCTTTCGGCGTAGGCGATCGCGGCGTCGATGGCCTTCTCGCACTCGACCTTGACCTGGCGGTAGCTGTCGACCCGGGACCGCATGGTCGGATCGTAGGCCAGAAGGCGCTCGATGACGGCCTTTGGATAGGGCGGCAGCGCCGCGCGCCGGGCCTTCAGCGCGGCGATCCGGACCTGCAGGTCGGCGGCCCAGACATCGACCTGACGGCCGGTGGTCTCGCTGTCTATGCGGGTGTCCCCGGCGGCGATGATCGGATCCATCCCGGCGATCGTGGCGCTGATCAGCTCGGAGGTCTCCACGAGCGCGGCCTGGTGCGGGGCGGAGTAGTCCGCCACCTGCGCCAACAGCCGGTTCATTTCCGCGACCGAGGCAGGGGGGGCGGCGGCCATGGCCTGGCTCATCGGCGCGAGGGCGACGATGGCGGCGAGAACGATGACTCGGAACAAGCGCGGCCCCTAGAAATCCAGATCGTGATAGTGCGGCGCCGGCGCCATCCCCGGCCAGCGATCGGCCAGCAGGGGACGGAAGCAGGGCCGCGACTTGATCTTCATGTACCACGTCCGCGCGATCGGCACGTCATTCCAGGGCACGTCGCCGAAATAGTCGATGACCGAGATGTGCGCCGCCGCCGCCATGTCGGCCAGCGAGATGCGCCGCCCGGCAAGCCAGTCGCGCTCGGCCAGCAGATGCTCGATGTACTTCAGGTGATGGCGCAGGGCGTCCCGGCCGGCGCGGATGTTGGCCAGGGCGGGCGCGCCCAGGCCCAGCAGCCGCTTTTCCATCTTCTCGTGCAGCAGGAAGGCGGAGACTTCGCCGTCGAACTTGCGATCGAACCACTGCAGCAGGCGGCGGGCCTCGGCGCGTTCCGCCGGATCGCGGCCCAGCAGCGGCGGCTCCGGATTCTGCTCTTCCAGATGTTCGAGGATGGCGCGGGTCTCGCAGACCACCACCTCCCCGGACGGGCCCTTTTCCACCAGCACCGGCGGTACGCCCGAGGGATTGAGGGCCAGGAAGTCGTCAGGCTGTTCCCACCAGCGGACCTGCTGCTCGGCGAACGGCAGCCGCTTTTCGCCCAGCGCCAGCCGCACCTGCCGGGAGGCGGGGTCGAGCGGGAAGTGGTGCAGGGTGCGGTCTACGCTCATGGCTCGTCCGGCGAATCGAGTCGGCAGGAAGCGCCCGACCCCCTTAAGGGCGCGTTTACCGCGACGGTTCCCCGGCGATTTACCGATTCTGGGACAGCGCCTCCGGGGCGTGTCCGCCGAAAGTCTAGGCCGCCTTGCGCGGCTTGGGCCCGACGTAGACCGACTGGGGCCGGATCAGTCGACCGCCGGCCAGCTGCTCGCGGGCATGGGCCAGCCAGCCGGCGACGCGGCCCATCGCGAACACGCCGGTGAAGGCGGCCGGCGGGAAGGCCAGGGCCTCCAGCAGCAGCGCGGTGTAGAACTCGACATTGGTCTGCAGAGACCGGTCAGGCTTGCGCTCGCGCAGGATGGCCAGCGCCGCACCCTCCACGGCTTCTGCGAAGGCCAGCCGGCCCGGGGCGGTGTTGGAGCCGTCGGTCAACCGCCGCACGGCGCCCTTCAGGGCGTCGGCGCGGGGATCACGGACCTTGTAGACGCGGTGGCCGAAGCCCATCAGCCGTTCGCCGGAGTCGAGCGCCTGCTCCAGCCAGGCCCGGGCGTGGCCGGGGGTGCCGATGGCGTCGAGCATCTCGATCACCGGGCCCGGCGCCCCGCCGTGCAGCGGGCCCTTCAGCGCCGAGACGCCGCCCAGCACCGCCGAGGTCAGGCCGGCGCGGGTCGAGGCGATCACCCGGGCGGCGAAGGTCGAGGCGTTGAGCCCGTGATCGCTGACCGTGACGAGGTAGGCGTCCAGCGCGCGGGCCTCGGGCTCACCGGGCGTCTTGCCGCGCAGCATCCTCAGGATGTCGGCGCTGTGGCCGAGGTCGGCGGACGGGGCGATGGGGTGGAGGCCCTGCTGGGCGCGGACCACGGCGGGGATGAACACGGCGGGCGCGGCGATCAGTTTCAGCGCCGTGTCGAGATCGTGCCCCTCCGGCAGCCGGGCGGTCAGGGCCCGCATGGCTTCGACCGGATCGAGCTTCAGCAGGTCGTCGTCCAGGGCGGCGACCTCGTTGAACACCTCAAGGCGGGCCGCGCCCAGCGCCGGGGCGACGTCGGCAGGCAGATCGTCGAAGAAGCCGTCGAACAGCAGTTGGACGACGTCCTCATAGGTCGCCGATCCGGCCAGGTCGTCCAGCGAGCGGCCGCGGATCACCAGCCGCCCGGCCAGGCCATCGACCTCCGAAAGCACGGTGTGGGCGGCGACGACATTCTCGAGACCATCGGACATGGCGGAACTCCTTTTCTGACCTTCTTTCGCGAGACAAATCCGCCTTGATCGTGATATCGTCAATCTTGATCAATATAATCAATGTGAAGCGATGCAGCGCGACTGGCTGACGGCGGAAGAGGCGATGGAGCAGCTCGGGGTGCGGCCCCAGACGCTGTACGCCTATGTCAGCCGGGGCCGGATCGAGGCGCGTCCCGATCCGGACGACCCCCGTCGCAGCCGCTATCGCCTCGCCGACGTCGGCCAGCTGGCGGAGCGCAAACGGCGGGGGCGCAAGGCGGCGGAGGTGGCGGCCAGCGCCATCGCCTGGGGCGAGCCGGTGCTGACCTCGGCCATCACCACGATCGATCACGGACGGCTGTTCTATCGCGGGCGGGACGCCGTCGAGCTTGCCCAGCATGCCTCCCTGGAGGCGACCGCCCGGCTTCTGCGCGGCGGCCATGGCGCGGCGATCAAGGGCGTAGCGCGGACGCCGCCGCCGAACGACGCCTCGATCCGGGCGCGGCTGTTCACCGCCCTGTCGGCCCGCGCCGGCATCGACGCGCCGGCCCGGGGACGCGCGCCCTTGGCGCTGGCGGCCGAGGCGACGGCGCTGCTCGACCTCGTCGCCGACGCCGCGGCCGGCCGGATAGAGCACGGCCCGATCCATGTCCGCATCGCCGCCGCCTGGGAGCGGCCTGAGGCGGCCGACGCCATCCGCCGGGCGCTGGTGCTGCTGGCCGACCACGAGCTGAATGCCTCAACCTTCGCGGCGCGGGTGACGGCCTCGACCGGCGCGTCGCTGGCGGCGGCGTCGCTGGCGGGCCTTTCAGCGCTGTCGGGGCCGCTGCACGGCGGCATCGCCGACCGGGTGCGCAATCTGGTCGACGAGAGCCTGCGCATCGGGCCGGAGGCGACGGTGGCGGGACGGCTGGCGCGCGCCGGGCCGCTGGCCGGTTTCGGCCATCCGCTCTATCCGGAGGGCGATCCCCGCGCGGCCGCCCTGCTGGGCGCCTTCGACCTGCCGCCGGCCTATGGGAGCCTGAAGGCGGCCGTGGAGGAGACCGCCGGCGAGGCGGCCAACATCGGCTTCCTGCTCACCGCGCTCGGCGCGCGCTTCAACCTGCCGCCGGACGCGCCGTTCGCGCTGTTCGCGGTCGGCCGCACGGCGGGCTGGCTGGCCCACGCGGTCGAGCAGGTCCAGACCGGCGCGCTGATCCGGCCGCGGGCGCGCTATGTGGGGCCGACGCCGGAGTGAGGGAGGCGCCTGGGGACTGCTTCCGGCATCGCCGGTAGCTGTCCCCGGCCCTCTAGGCCCGTTCGTGCGCCCGTTCCTCGGCCTGCAGGGGATGGTCGATGCGGCCGACCATCTCCTTGGGGCAGACCTGCCAGAAGTGCTCGCGCATGCGGTCCCAGTCGTTGATCAGCCCTTCGGCGAAGGCGGAGCCGGTCTCGCGGGCATGCTCGCGGACAAGCCGCTTCAGCTGCTCCTCCCAGTGGGGCGAAGCCAGGCGCTGGACGACCACGCTCTCAGGATTGACCTGGGCCGGGAAGCGGCCGGCCAGATCGAAGACGTAGGCCATCCCGCCGGTCATGCCGGCCGCGAAGTTGCCGCCGACCGTGCCGAGGATCACCGCCACGCCGCCGGTCATGTACTCCAGACCGTTGGCGCCGCAGCCCTCGACCACGGTCGTCGCGCCCGAGTTCCGAACCGCGAACCGCTCGCCGGCCTGGCCGGCCGCGAACAGCTTGCCGTCCGTGGCGCCGTAAAGGCAGGTGTTGCCGAGGATGGCGTTGCTCTCCGGCGCCAGCAGGTGGGGCGAGGGCTTCACCACGATGGTCGCGCCCGACAGGCCCTTGCCGACGTAGTCGTTGGCCTCACCCGTCAGCACGATCCTCAGACCCCGGACGGCGAACGCCCCAAGGCTCTGGCCGGCCGACCCCTTGAGCTCGACGGTCAGGTGGTCCGACGGCAGGGCGCTCATGCCGAACTTGCGGGTGATGTGGCTGGAGACGCGCGCGCCGATCGCCCGGGCGGTGTTCCGCACGGTGTAGGTCAGCTGCATCTTCTCGCCGCGCTGCAGGAAGGGCGAGGCGTCCCGGACGATCTGGGCGTCCAGGGTGTCGGGCACCTCGTTGCGGCCCTCGACCGTGCAGTAGGGCTTGTTGGCGCCCGGGTCGGCCCGGACCAGCAGCGGGTTGAGGTCGAGATCATCGAGATGCTCGCCGCCGCGGCTGACCTGGGTGAGAAGGTCGGTGCGGCCGACGATCTCCTGCAGCGACCGGAAGCCCAGCGACGCCAGGATCTCGCGCACTTCCTCGGCGATGAAGGTGAACAGGTTCACCACCTTGTCCGGCGTGCCGGTGAACCGCGCGCGCAGGCCCTCATCCTGGGTGCAGACCCCCACCGGGCAGGTGTTGGAATGGCACTGGCGGACCATGATGCAGCCCATGGCGATCAGGCTGGCGGTGCCGATGCCGTACTCCTCGGCGCCCAGCATGGCGGCGATGACCACGTCGCGGCCGGTCCGGATGCCGCCGTCCGTCCGCAGGCGGACGGAATGGCGCAGGTTGTTGAGCGTCAGGACCTGGTTGGCCTCCGACAGACCCATCTCCCAGGGACCGCCGGCGTACTTGATCGAGGTCTGCGGACTGGCGCCGGTGCCGCCGACGCTGCCGGAGATCAGGATGGTGTCCGCCTTGGCCTTGGCCACGCCCGCGGCGATGGCGCCGATGCCGGTCATGGCGACCAGCTTCACCGTCACCCGGGCGTCGGGGTTGATCTGCTTCAGGTCATAGATGAGCTGCGCCAGATCCTCGATCGAATAGATGTCGTGGTGCGGCGGCGGGCTGATCAGCATCACGCCGGGCGTGGCGTGGCGCAGGCGCGCGATCATCTCGGTGACCTTGAAGCCGGGCAGCTGGCCGCCCTCGCCGGGCTTGGCGCCCTGGGCGACCTTGATTTCGATCTCGCGGCACTCGTTCAGGTACTCGGCGGTGACGCCGAAGCGGCCCGACGCGATCTGCTTGACCGCGCTGTTGGGGTTGTCGCCGTTGGGCAGCGGCCGGTAGCGCGCGCGGTCCTCGCCGCCCTCGCCGCTGACGCTCTTGGCGCCGATGCGGTTCATGGCGATGTTCAGCGCGCCGTGCGCCTCCGGGCTCAGGGCGCCCAGGCTCATGCCGGGCGTCAGGAACCGCTTGCGGATCTCGTTGACGCTCTCGACCTCGTCGGCGCTGATCGCCGGGCGGTCGCTGCGCCAGTCGAGCAGGTCGCGCAGCTGGATCTGCGGCAGCTGGCCCATCCCCTCGGAGAACCGCTTGTAGCTGTCGTAGTCGCCCGTGTTGCAGGCGTGCTGCAGCGTGTGCATCAGCCGGGCGTCGAAGGCGTGGGCCTCGCCCTTGCGACGGGCCTTGTAGAAGCCGCCGACCGGCAGGGCCACGAACGACGGATCCCAGGCCCGGCGGTGCAGCTCGACCGCGCGGCTCTCCAGGCCGGCCAGGCCGATGCCCGAGATGCGCGAGGGCATCCCCGGGAAGAACTCGGCGACCAGCGACCGCGACAGGCCGACGGCCTCGAAGTTGTAGCCGCCGCGGTAGGACGAGATCACCGCGATGCCCATCTTCGAGATGATCTTGAGCAGGCCCTGCTCGATCGCCGTCTTGAAGTTCACGCAGACGTCGCGCAGCGTCGCCTCGCCCAGCAGACCCCGGTCCAGCCGGTCCTGGAAGCTCTCCTGCGCCAGCCAGGCGTTGACCGCCGTCGCGCCGACCCCGACCAGCACCGCGAAGTAGTGGGTGTCCATGCACTCGGCCGAGCGCACGATGATCGAGACGTAGGACCGCAGGCCCTTGGCGACCAGATGCGCGTGAACGCCGCCGGTCGCGAGGATCATCGGCAGGGCGACCCGCTCGGCCGAGGTGTGTTCGTCTGTCAGCACGATCGTGGAGCAGCCGCGCAGGGCGGCGTCCTCGGCCTCGGCCCGGATGCGGTCGAGGTTGGCGCGCAGGGCGTCGCCGGCTCGCGCCTCTCCCGCCGGGATCGGCATGGTGCAGTCGATGACGCCGAGGTTCTTGTCGCCGATGAAGCCGAGGATGCGGTCGTACATGCCGGTGGTCAGCACCGGGCTCTCGGCCACATAGACGTCGGTCTGGGCCTCGTCCTCCGCCAGGATGTTGCCGAGGTTCTTGAAGCGGGTCTTCAGGCTCATCACCCCGGTCTCGCGGAGCGGGTCGATGGGCGGGTTGGTCACCTGGCTGAAGTTCTGCCGGAAGAAGTGCGACAGCGGACGATAGGAATCGCTCAGCACCGCGAGCGGCGTGTCGTCGCCCATCGAACCGACGGCTTCCTTGCCGTCCTCGACCATCGGCGAGAGGACCAGCTCCAGGTCCTCCAGCGTCATGCCGGCGGCGGCCTGGCGGCGCACCAGCTCCTCGCCGGCGTACTTGCGAGGCTCCGGGCCCGGGCCGATACGGCTCTCCAGCTCGACCATGTTGCCGAGCCACTCGGTGTAGGGATGCTGCTCGGCGAGGCGGTCGATGATCGCCTCTTCGTCGTAGAGCCGGCCCTCGACCAGATCGATGGCGATCATCCGGCCGGGCGAGATGTTCAGCTTGCGCACGATCCGGCTTTCGGCGACGCCGCACATGCCGGCTTCGGAGCCCATGATCACCAGGCCGTCGTCGGTGTAGGCGACGCGCAGCGGGCGCAGGCCGTTGCGGTCCTTGCCGGCCACCACCCAGCGGCCGTCGGTGGCGCACAGGGCGGCCGGACCGTCCCAGGGCTCCATGACGGCGTTGCAGTAGCTGTAGAGCGCCTTGTGCGCCGGCTTCATCTGTTCGTCGGACTTGGCGTTCCAGGCCTCGGGCACGAGCAGCGTCTTGGCCATCGGCGCGTCGCGGCCGGCGCGGACGAGGATCTCGAAGGTGTTGTCGAGCGCGGCGGAGTCCGAGCCTCCCGACTGGACGACCGGCTTCACGTCCTCGCCGAACTCGCCGAACGCCTGGGCGGCCATGCGGATCTCATGGCTCTTCATCCAGTTGACGTTGCCCTTCAGCGTGTTGATCTCGCCGTTGTGGGCCAGCATCCGGAACGGCTGGGCGAGCCGCCACTGGGGGAAGGTGTTGGTCGAGTAGCGCTGGTGGAAGATCGCCGTCGCCGCCGCGAACCGCTCGTCCTGCAGGTCGGGGTAGAAGGCGTCGATGCTCTCGGCCAGGAACATGCCCTTGTAGATCAGCGACCGGGCCGACAGGGAGCAGATGTAGAACTCGCCGATCGCCGAGGCGGCGACGCGCTTCTCGATCCGCTTGCGGCAGAGGTAGAGCGCGCGTTCGAGCGCTTCGCCGTCCATGCCGGCCGGCGGCGACAGCATGATCTGCTCGATCTCGGGCCGGGTGGCGTTGGCCTTCTCGCCGATCACCGAGGTGTCGACCGGCACCTGGCGCCAGCCGTAGATGTAGAAGCCGAAGCGCAGGGCCTCGCTCTCGACGATGGTCCGGGCGGCCTCCTGGGCGCCCAGGTCGGTGCGCGGCAGGAAAACCTGGCCGACCGCGATCGGGCCGGGGCGCAGCTTGTGGCCGGTGTTCTTCACCTGGGCGGCGAAGAAGTCCTGCGGCACGGACAGCAGGATGCCGGCGCCGTCGCCGGTCTTGCCGTCGGCGTCGACGGCGCCCCGGTGCCAGACGGCCTTCAGCGCCTTGATGGCCAGCTCGACCACTTCGCGGCGCGGCTTGCCGTCGATGGCGCAGACCAGGCCGACGCCGCAGTTGTCGCGCTCCATCGACGGATCGTAGGCGTGCCCGTCGATCAGCCGCTGGCGATTGGCGAGATAACGGTCGAGTTCTTGGCTCATGGCGGTCACTCGGCGGCGACCAGGGCCGGGGCTTCGGCCTTGGTCTGCAGGTAGCTGTGGATGGAGGCGGCGGCGTCGCGGCCGTCGCGGATGGCCCAGACGACCAGCGAGGCGCCGCGGGCGATGTCGCCGGCGGCGAACACGCCGTCGAGGTTGGCGGCCTGGGTGCGGCGGTCGATCTTCACCGTGCCCCAGCGGCTGACCGACAGATCGTCGGCGCCGAGGGTTGACGGCAGGTCTTCGGGGTCGAAGCCGAGGGCCTTGATCACCAGCTGGGCCGGCAGGTCGAATTCCGAGCCCTCGACGGGTTCGGGCGCGCGTCGGCCGGAGCTGTCGGGCGGGCCGAGCCGCATGCGGACCGCGCGGACGGCGGTCACCGAGTCGGCGTCGCCGAGCAGCGCGCGGGGCGCGGCCAGCCATTCGAACACCACGCCTTCTTCCTCGGCGTTGGCGACCTCGCGCATCGAGCCCGGCATGTTCTCCTTGTCGCGGCGATAGAGGCAGGTCACCGACCGGGCGCCCTGGCGGACGGCCGTGCGGACGCAGTCCATGGCCGTGTCGCCGCCGCCGACCACGACGACGTCCTTGCCCGACGCGTTCAGGGCGCCGCTGTCGTAGTCGGCGACCGTGTCGCCAAGGCCGACGCGGTTGGAGGCGATCAGATAGTCGAGCGCGGCGATCACGCCGCTCGACCAGCCGCCCGGAACCTCGAGGTCGCGCGCGGCGTAGACGCCGTTGGCCAGCAGCACCGCGTCGTGACGCTCGCGCAGGTCCGGCAAGGTGGCGTCGCGGCCGACCTCGAAGTTCAGCTTCAGCTCGATGCCGCCCTCGGCCAGGCGCCGGGTGCGGCGCTCGACGACGTCCTTCTCCAGCTTGAAGCCCGGGATGCCGTAGATCAGCAGGCCCCCGGCCCGGTCGTGGCGATCATAGACGGTGACGGCGTAGCCCTGTTCGCGCAGCGTTTCGGCGGCGGCCAGGCCGGCGGGACCGGCGCCGACGATGCCGACCGACTGACCGCGCTCGGCCAGCGGGCGAAGCGGCTTCACCCAGCCCTCTTCCCAGGCCTTGTCGCTCAGATAGCGCTCGACGGCGCCGATGGTGACGGTGCCATGGCCGGATTGCTCGATGACACAGTTGCCTTCGCACAGCCGGTCCTGCGGGCAGATGCGGCCGCAGATCTCGGGCATGTTGTTGGTCGCCTGCGACAGACCGTAGGCCTCTTCCAGGCGGCCGGCGGCCGTCAGGCGCAACCAGTCCGGGATATTGTTGTGCAGCGGGCAGTGCGTCTGGCAGAAGGGGACGCCGCACTGAGAGCAGCGCGAGGCCTGTTCGGCGGCCTTGGCGTCGATGAAGTCGGCGTAGATCTCCAGGAAGTCGCGGCCCCGCGTCTCGGCTTCCCGCTTCTCGGGAGTCCGGCGCTCGATGGTCGTGAATTTCAGCATGCGCTCGGCCATGCCGCTGCCCCGCCGTGTTGGAGAAAAACCTTGCTTGCCGCGGCTCTTACGGCCTGAAAACAGCACGAAAAATGCGATGGTCAACTTAACAGACCAATATCCCGTCCGTTGCGAGTCGTTTGCACAGGCCTCGCCGTCCGATTTGTCACATTTGGTCTACTTTCGAGACCACAGCCCGTTTCAGGTGCAGCCTTGAGCGACTTTCTCGCCGCCGTCATCCTCGGTCTCGTCGAGGGCTTGACCGAGTTCATCCCGGTTTCCTCGACCGGCCATCTGCTGCTGACCAAGATGGCGCTCGGCCTGACGGATCCCTCCTGGGACAGCTTCATCGTGCTGATCCAGCTGGGCGCGATCCTGGCCGTGGTGGCGCTCTACTTCAGCCGCCTGTGGAAGGTGCTGATCGGCCTTCCGACCGACCCCGCGGCGCGGCGGTTCGCACTCAGCGTCCTGATCGCCTTCATCCCGGCGGTGATCCTCGGCGTTCTGCTCTACGACTTCATCAAGCAGGTGCTGTTCGCCAGCCCCGAGATCATCTGCTGGTCGCTGCTGATCGGCGGCTTCGGCCTGCTGGCGCTGGATCGCTGGAGCCCGGCGCCGCGCCATGACGACGCGATGACGCTGCCCCTGAAGACCTCGCTGGCCATCGGCGTGATCCAGTGCCTGTCGATGATCCCGGGCGTGTCGCGTTCGGGCGCCACCATCGTCGGCGGCGTGCTGATGGGCGTCGACAAGCGCGCGGCGGCGGAGTTCAGCTTCTTCCTGGCCATCCCCACCATGATGGGCGCCTTCGCCAAGGACGCCTGGGAAAGCCGGGCCAGCCTGCTGGTCGGCGACCATCTGCCGGTCCTGGCGGTCGGCTTCGTGGTCTCGTTCCTGTCGGGCCTGGTGGTGGTGAAGGTGCTGCTCGACTTCGTCAGCAAGCGCGGCTTGTCGCCGTTCGGCTGGTGGCGGATCGCGGTCGGCGCCGGCGGCCTTGCGTGGATCTATCTGGCGTAACTTTCCTCTCCCACCGGGGGAAGACTAGGATATCCGCACCGGCTCTTCCGGCGGCCCATCCCGCAGCAGCGCCAGCAGCAGTCCGCCGAGCCCGTCCGGAAAGATCGTCGCGTCGCTCGCGGCGATCTCGTCCGGCGACCACCAGCGCAGATCCTTGACCACCCGCCGCTCCAGCTCGGTCCAGTGGTCGTCCACCACCTCCTCATGCGGCGCCGTGGCCAGGAAGTAGTGTTCGACCAGCCGGCGCACCTCGCCGTCGACGCGGAGGACGTGTTCGCGGACCCAGACCACCGGGCCGAGCTCGACCTCCGTGTGGCCCGTCTCCTCGAACAGTTCGCGCCGCGCCGCGTCCTCCAGCGCCTCGCCCTCGTCGACGCCGCCGCCGACCGTGCACCACCAGCCGCCCGGTTCGGTGTGCTCGTCCTCGAACCGCATCAGCAGCAGCCGCCCGGCCGGCGACATCAGCAGCAGCCGGACGGTCGGCCGGTCCCGCGGAACTAGACCGTCCGCTGGGCCCGGTCCTTCTCGTTGGTCGCCTTGATCATGTCCTTCACGGCCTGCCACTGGTCGTCGCCCCATTCGGTCATGCGCGCGAAGTTGCCGCCGCTGGCGTTGTACTGACCGCCGTCGATGGCGATCGTCTGGCCGTTCACATATTCCGATCCCTTCGACAACAGATAGACCGCCAGGTTCGCCAGCTCGGCCATCTCGCCCACCCGGTTCATCGGGTTGCCGCTCATGTTCTGATAGGCGGTCTGCTGCTGGCCCGGGTTGAGGCGGGCGCTCATGCCCTCGGTCGGGAAGGGCCCCGGCGCGATGGCGTTGAAGCGGATGCCCTTGGGCCCCCACTCGACAGCCAGCGACTGGGTCATCACGTTGAGGCCCGCCTTCGACATCGCGCTCGGCACGGTGAACGGACCGCCGTTCCAGACCCAGGTCGTCAGGATCGAGATCACTGACGCCTTGCGGCCCTCGGCGATCCAGCGCTTGCCGCATTCCAGCGTCACGAAGAACGAGCCGCGGAACACAATGTTGGCGATGGCGTCGAAGCCGCGCGGCGACAGGTCCTCGGTGCGGCTGATGAAGTTGCCGGCGGCGTTGTTGACCAGACCCGTCAGCGCACCGCCGTCGGCCCAGATGGTGTCGACCATGTCCTTGATCGCCTCGGGCACCCGGATGTCGCAGGCGATGCCGACCACCTTGCCGCCCGTGTCCGGGTGCGCGGCCATCAGCTCTTTCGCCGTCTCCTCCAGGATATTGCCGCGCCGGCCGCAGATGTAGACCTCGGCGCCCAGCATCAGGCAGGCCTCGGCCATCACCTTGCCGAGCCCCGTGCCGCCGCCGGTGATCAGAATCCGCTCGCCCGTCATCAGGCCGGGGCGGTACATCAGGTCGTCGGGCTTGAAGGTCATGGCGTGTCTCCCTGTTTTCGATCACAGGTCGGCGCCTGACGGTACGTCGGTCAAGCGTGATGGTAGATTACGCCCATGAGCGTCGCCTTCACCAAGGAAGAGGACTACGAGTCGGTCGCGGCAAACCTGCCCGACCGGCCGGTGTCCCCGCATCCCAACCTCGTCACGCCAGAGGGCCTTGCCGCTATCGAGGCGGAGCTGGCCTCGGCGCGCGCCGCCTACACGGCGGCGCAGGGCGGAGACGTCAAGGACGACCGCACGGCCATGGCCCGCGCGACCCGCGACCTGCGCTACTGGTCCTCGCGCCGGGCCAGCGCCCAGCTCGTCGAGCCGGCCGAGCCGGACGGGACGGTCCGCTTCGGCGGCGCGGTGACCGTCGAGCGCGAGGACGGCCGCCGTCAGACCTGGCGCATCGTCGGCGAGGACGAGGCCGACCCCGCGAAGGGCTCGGTGAGCTACGTCTCGCCGCTGGCCCAGGCGGTGCTGGGCAAGACGGTCGGCGAGCTGGCGATGGTGGCCGGCGGCGAGGTGGAGATCGTGGCGGTGGGATAGCGCCAGGCCAGGCCGCCGCGCGATCCTTCCCCATTACGGCGCAAGCCCTTGCCCCAGGCCGGTTCGCGCCCTAAAGCCGACGCCTCATGTCGACCAAAGGCCTCATCCTCACCCTGTCCTGTCCGGACCGCCGCGGCATCGTGGCGGCCGTGTCCGCCTTCCTGGCCGAGAGGGACTGCAACATTCTCGACGCCCAGCAGTATGACGACGCCGAGACCGGCGCCTTCTTCATGCGGGTGGTGTTCGCGCCGGACGGCCACACGGCCGAGGACCTGCGCGGCCAGTTCGAGGCCGTGGCGACCGCCTACGCCATGCGCTGGAGCCTGCGCGATCCGGCGGTGCGAAAGAAGGTGATGATCCTCGCCAGCCTGTCCGACCACTGCCTGGCCGACCTGCTGTACCGCTGGCGCATCGGCGAGCTGGACATGGACATCGCCGGGGTGATCTCGAACCACCCGCGCGAGACGTATCGCAACGTCGATCTCGGCGACCTGCCGTTCCACCATCTGCCGGTGACCAAGGACACCAAGCTGGAGCAGGAGGCGGAGGTCTGGAAGGTCATCCGCGAGACCGGCGCCGACCTGGTCGTGCTCGCCCGCTACATGCAGATCCTGTCGGACGGCCTGGCGGCCAAGCTGGAAGGCCGCTGCATCAACATCCACCACTCGTTCCTGCCGGGCTTCAAGGGCGCCAAGCCCTATCACCAGGCCCATGCGCGCGGCGTGAAGGTGATCGGGGCCTCGGCCCACTACGTGACCGCCGACCTCGACGAAGGCCCGATCATCGAACAGGACGTCGAGCGCATCAGCCACCGCGACACGCCCGAGGACCTGGTCCGCAAGGGCCGCGACATCGAACGCCGCGTGCTGGCCCGCGCGCTGCGCTGGGCGCTGGAAGACCGCGTGCTGCTGAACGGCCGGAAGACCGTGGTGTTCACGGACTGAGCGGCTGGAGTCCCGTCGCCCGCGCCACGGCGGCGATCTGGTCGGCCCAGCCTTCGTCGCGCGACCGGCGGTGAACCCGGACGCTGGCGTACCACGGCGTCGTCTCGCCGTCCGCTCCCCAGTACCAGAGCCGTCCCCTGTTCGGCGGGACCATGACGATGCAGGGCACGCCCAGGGCGCCCGCGAAGTGGACGGTCGTGTTCGACACTGAAACGACCTGGTCCATCGCCTGGACCTGGGCGGCGAAGGCGTCGAGATCCGCCAGCTGGTCGATATCGGGATCGGTCAGTATCTCGCAGCCCAGGCGGGAGGCCACGTCCACGGCGTCGTTCGCGGCCGGACCGTACTGCAGGTTCACGAACAGAGCGGGTCGCAGGAGCAGCGCGCTCCAGTCCTCCAGCGGCGCGCTCTTCTGCCCGCCGAGCGTCTGGTTCTCCGAACGCCAGGAGAGGCCGATGATGGGACGCCCTCTGGCCGCGGCTTCATACCTGGACCGTAGGACAGCCACGCGCGCGGGGTCCGCCTTCAGCCACGCATCGCCACCGGACAGGGCCTCGATCCCGCAGCCCATCGCCGCCCCGAGGCCGGCGATGGAGACCTGTGCGTCGGCCGGCGCGTCGACCTCGCCCTGGGCCCGCACCTCGATCTCCGGGAGGCTTCGCGCGAACAGGGGAACCATGCGCGGGCTGCATTCAAGCACGAGCCGGTCCACCCGCGCCGCCGCCGCCGGCAGCAGCCGTGACAGGAGCACCTCATCGCCGACTGGCTGTTCACGCCAGACCCGAAGCACCGGGACGCGTTCGCCCCGCCAAGCCGACTCGCCCCGGTCCAGCGCCGGCGGATCGACCAGTCCCGCGGCCCAGCGATACTCGTAGTCGGGCCAGGCCCGGGCGAGGTCATGTGTGTGAAGAGCCGCCAGGCCGCGATGGTAGCGCAGTGAATCCATTCGCTCGGTCCGACCGGAGGCGGCGGCGAGTTCGATGGCCTGGTCGAACACGCCCCAGGCGTCGCGCGGCCGCCCCAGCGCCTGAAGCACCAGCGCTCGGTTGGCGAGGCTCTCGACGCTGCGTCCGGCAGGATCGGCGTGCTCGAGCGCGGTGAGGGCCTCGTTCAGCCGGTCGGCCTCGTACAGCACCACGGCCCGCTGGACCAGCGCCTGCAGGTCGGTCGGGCGGTTGAGGAGATAGGCGTCGTAAGCCGCCAGCGCCTCGTCGTGCCGGTCCATCCGGGCGAGACAACCAGCCCGGTTGAAGGTGATGTCCGGTTGGCCCGGCATCTGCCGCAACACCCCGTCGCAGGCCTCCAATGCCTCGCTGTAGCGACCGAGCACGCCCAGGCAGACAGCGGCGCCCGCCAGGCAGGAGACGTCGTCCGGGCTACGGGCCAGAACGGCCTGATAGTCTTCGAGCGCGCCTTTGGGGTCGCCCAGCATTTCGCGGGCTTTCGCACGATAGAAGCGCGCGTCCAGGTCGTCACCCTCCGCCGCCAGCACACGGTCGAGAAGTCGCAGCGCGCCGCCTGGATCGCCAGCCTGAAGTCTGTGAAGCGCTGCGGGAACATCCGGGGAAGACATCGATCCCGCCTACCCCGCGCCGATGAAAGCGGCAAGTACGCTGTTGCCGGGCGACTTCCGGCTGCTAGAAGCGGACCCTCCCCCTCCGGCGCCTCCAAGGAACCGTCAGCCACATGGACATCGGTCCAGAGCCTCTGCGTGTCTTCATCGGTTGGGACAGTCGTGAACAGGAGGCCTACGCGGTCGCCGAGCACTCGCTGCGCCGACACGCCTCGATCCCGCTCGATGTCCGACCGCTCCGTCAGTCCGATCTCCGCGAGGCCGGGCTGTACAGCCGCGAGGCCGATCCGCTGGCCGCGACGGAGTTCACCTACACCCGCTTCCTGACGCCGCTGCTCGCAGGGTTTCAGGGCTACGCCCTGTTCTTCGATTGCGACTTCCTCTGGACCGCCGACGTGGCCGAACTGGTCGCGCTCGCCGACCCGAACGTCGCTGTCAGCTGCGTGCAGCATGATCATCGGCCGTCAGAGACGACGAAAATGGATGGCGCCGTCCAGACCCGCTATCCGCGCAAGAACTGGTCCAGCCTGATGCTGTTCAACTGCGCGCATCCCTCGACAGGACGCCTGGACGCCGGGGCGGTCAACATGGAGACCGGCGCCTACCTGCACCGCATGGCTTGGGCGGCGGACGGGGAGATCGGCGCGCTGCCGACGGAGTGGAACTGGCTCGAGGGCGCAAGCGAGCCTCCGGTCGACGGCCGGCGGCCCAAGGCCATCCATTTCACGCGCGGCGGCCCATGGTTTCCGCAATGGCGCCACGTGGCTTTCGCCGACCTCTGGCTCGAAGAGCTGCGGCTGGTCCACGAGAGAGCCTAGTCCGCCGACGGGATGGAGCAGGCTCGATCTGATGGACCTAGACCGCGCTGCTCCAGGGGCTTCGTTGTCGCGTGTTCGATCCGACTACCGGTTCCCACCCATCTGAGCGCGCTATGGCGGCGCCGGTTCCTGGGTCGGCCGCACATCTACCCCAGCACCGGCGCGCCGCTGCCGAGGCTGTCGATCAGCTCGATCCTGAAGATCAGCACGCTGTTGGGCGGGATCGGGCCGGCGCCGTCCGCGCCGTAGCCGAGCTCGGGCGGGACATAGAGCATCCAGCTGTCGCCGGGCTTCATCTTCACCAGGGCTTCCTGCCAGGCCGGGATCAGGCCGCCGAGGTTCATCACCGCCGGGGAGCCGCGCTCGTAGGAGCTGTCGAACACCTCGCCCGAGACCAGCTTGCCCTCGTAGTGGACCTTCACGTCGTCGCGCGGACCGGGCGAGCGGCCCTCGGCGGGACCGGCCCGCTCGACCTTGTAGAGCACGCCGGACGGCAACTTCTGGACGCCGGCTTCCTTCGCCGTCTTGTCCATGAAGGCCTTGGCGTTGGCGGCGTTCGCCTCCAGCAGCGCGGGATCGGGCTTGCGATGGCAGGCCGCGAGAGCCAGGCCGGCGAGACCAAGGACGAACGAACGACGCAGCATCTGAAACTCCTAGACGGCCCGGGGCGGATACCCGCAGCGGCGCAGCTCGTCCATGATCTCCTGGGTGTGCTGGGCGTCGCGGGTCTCGATCATGATGTCGAACTCCGCGCCCTTGGCCGGCACGTCCAGGGCCAGGCGGTTGTGGGCCACCTCGATGATGTTTCCGCCGAACTCGCCGATGACCCGGCTGACCGTGGCCAGCAGGCCCGGGCGGTCATCGCCGATTATGCGCAGAGAGACGAGGCGCTGGGCGCGGACCAGTTCCCGCGTCAGGACGCTGGCGAGCAGGCGGGTGTCGATGTTTCCACCGCAAAGGATCAGGCCGCACTTCTTGCCGCGGAAGCGCTCCGGATAGGCCAGAAGCGCGGCCAGCGAGGCGGCGCCGGCGCCCTCGGCGATGGTCTTCTCGACGTTGCAGTAAAGGGCGATCGCACGTTCGAAGTAGGGCTCTTCGAGCAGCAGCACGTCTTCGATCAACGGCCGGGCGATGGCGTAGGTGTTGGTCCCGACCACCTTGACCGCGATGCCCTCGGCGATGGTCTGGCCGCCGGCCTCGGCGTTCATGCCGCGCATCTTGGCCGTGAAGGAGGGGAACATCGCCGGTTCGCAGCCGATGATGCGGATGTTCGGGTTGATCGCCTTGGCCGCCGTGGCCACGCCGCTGATCAGGCCGCCGCCACCGATCGGCACCGGGAGAACCTCGAGGTCAGGCATGTCCTCGAGCATCTCGAGCGCGATGGTGCCCTGGCCGGCCATCACGTCGAGATCGTCGAAGGGATGGACGAAGGTCAGCTGGCGCTCCTCGCGCAGTTGCTGGGCGTGGGCTGCGGCGTCGTCATAGGTCTCGCCGAAGATCACGATGTTCGCGCCGTGGGCCTGGGTGTGCTGCACCTTCACGAAGGGCGTACCCTTGGGCATCACGATCGTCACCGGCACGCCGAGGCGGGCGCCGTGGTAGGCGAGGCCCTGGGCATGATTGCCGGCGCTGGCGGCGATCACGCCGCGCGCCCGCTCCGCCTCGCTCATCAGCAGGAGCTTGTTGAGCGCGCCGCGCTCCTTGTAGGCGGCGGTGAACTGCAGGTTCTCGAACTTGACCCACACCTCCGCGCCGGTGATCTCCGAAAGCGTGCGGGAATGGCGCAGCGGCGTGCGCTCCACATGGCCGGCCAGCCGGCCCGCGGCCGCCTTGATATCGTCGAGGGTCAGGGTCATCGCCGCAGACGCTTAAGGGGCGCGGCGCTTCAGCGCAAACCCCTAAGCAGGTCCAGACGCCGCATCGCCTTGCCCGGCAGCTCGGAAACCGGCCCCAGCGGCAGGGATTCGGCGACGCGGCGCACGCTGTAGGCCGCCTCGCGCATCATCGCCGCGGCGCTCAGGCCGCCGACGAAACCGTGGCCGACCTCGACCTGGGTGTTGGCCAGCTCACGCTTGAAACGATAGTCCCCGGCGCCGAGATCGAGCCTGCTGTACGGAACCGTGTCCATCCAGCGCAGGATGTCCTGGAACAGCATCATGCCCGGCGAATAGCGGTCGAAGGCGCTGTCGTGGCCGATGATCCAGCTGTGGACGGTCGAGCCGCCACGGATGTCGAGCTGGGCCGCGGCCAGGGTTTCGCCGATATGCAGGGTGAACAGCACGCCGCCGAAGTCCGGGTCGCGGCTGCCGAACAGCTGGCGCACGAGGCGCAGCGGCCAGCCGGCGGCGAACAGGTCTGTCTGGCCGGTGTCCCGCCAGGCCTTCTGCTTCCAGGCGACCAGCTGGTCAAAGTCCGCCTTCGAGCGGGAGAAGGCGGTGAAGGTCACCGGACCGATCTCGCGCTCGACCTTGCGGCGCTTCTTGTCGATGTCCTTGAGCGCCGAGACGCCGGCGGCGCGGCGCTCGGCCTCGTAGGCGGCGTAGCCGCCGGAAACGTCGATGATCCGCGAAGCCTGGACGCCCTTGATATGCGGCGCGAACGCCGCCTGGCCTTCCAGCATGTGGCAGAAGTCGAGACGGCCGACGCCAAGGGCCCGGGCGATCTCACGCGGGTCGATGCTCAGGTCGGGCTCGGCGACCAGGCCCTGGTAGTCGCACATCGGCGCCCCGGCCGGCATGGCGGCGAAGGGGCCAACCCTGGCGGCGAGGAAGCCGCGAGGCTCCTGCAGGCCGCCCAGCACGGCGACACGGACGCCGCGGTCGCCGGTCGAGGGACCCTGGGCCCTGGCCACGGCGCGCGCCCAGTGGGGGGACAGGAACGGCGACTCCAGCGCCCGATCGGCTGCCTGCAGCGCCGCCCAGCGCTCGACGGCGAAGGCGGTCAGCTCCCACGGCCTGACGACGTCGATCTTCACGGACTGCCTGCTCCCGGGCGCCTGGTGAGCGCCAACCATAGGCCGCCAACCGTTGCGGGAGCGTTTAGAGCGAACGGTGTTGGGGGGGGCTGCTTCCGTCGATAGACGGTAGCTGTCCCCGACCCGTCAGACGCCAGCGTCGGGGACAGGAAATCATGTCCCTCCGGGACACGATATCCAGTCCCCATGAGGCCAGCTATGGTCTCCCGGTCCAGAGGGGGAATTCCATGCGTTTCGTCACCGCCGCCATCGCACTCGCCGCGACGCTTCTCGCCGGCATGGCCGAGGCCAAGACCGTTGCGGTGTCCGCCGAGCGCCTGCTCGACGTCGCGACCGGCCGCTACATCGAGCGGCCGGTCGTGATCATCACCGACGGCCGGATCACCAGCGTCGGGCCGCTGGCGGCGACGACCATTCCGGTTGACGCCGAGCACATCGACCTGCCCGGCCAGACCCTGCTGCCCGGCCTGATCGACATGCACGTCCACCTGACCTCGAGCCCGCTGTACGGAGGCTATTCCGGCCTGCGCTTCACCGACAGCTTCTGGACCGCGATCGGGGTGGCCAACGCCACGGCGACGCTGAACGCGGGCTTCACCACGGTGCGCAACGTCGGCTCGGAGGACTACGGCGACGTCGGCCTGATGCAGGCGATCGAGGAGGGCTTCTTCCCCGGCCCGCGCATCGTCGCCGCGACCTACTCGATCGGCTCCACCGGCGGCCATTGCGACAGCACCTACCTGCCGCCGTCGGCCAACAGCGTCTCGCCCGCCGTCGCTGACGGTCCCGAGGAAGGCCGCAAGATGGTGCGCAGGCTCCACAAGTACGGCGCCAAGGTCATCAAGATCTGTGCGACGGGCGGGGTCTTTTCCAACGACGGCGTCGGCGTCCAGCAGATGACCGTCGAGGAGATCCGGGCGATCGTCGAGGAGGCCCACATGCTGGGCCTGAAGGTCGCCGCGCACGCGCACGGGCCGGAGGGCATCCGCGCCGCGATCCTGGGCGGCGTCGACACCGTCGAGCACGCCAGCCTGGTCGACGACGAGGGCATCCGTCTGGCCATCAAGGCCGGCGCCTGGTTCGGGATGGACATCTACAACACCGACTACACACAGTCCGAGGGCAAGAAGAACGGCGTGCGCGAGAGCGAGATCGCCAAGGACGCCGCCATCGGCGAGGCCCAGCGGCAGAACTTCTGCAAGGCGGTGAAGGCCGGGGTGAAGCAGGTGTTTTCGTCGGACGCCGGGATCTATCCGCACGGCGACAACGCCCGCCAGTTCGCGGTGATGGTCCGCTACTGCGCGACGCCGCTGCAGGCGATCCAGGCCGCCACCCTCAACGCCGCCGCGGCGCTCGGCCAGTCGGCGGACGTCGGACAGGTATCGGCCGGCCGCTGGGGCGACCTGATCGCGGTGCGCGGCGACCCGCTGGTCGACGTCACGGTTCTGGAAAGGGTGACCTTCGTGATGAAGGGCGGGGTGGTGGTGAAGCGGTAGGACTTTCCTCCCCTTTATGGGGAGGGAAGGTCAGAGCCTAGACTTCACACGCCGCCTTGGCTTCGGCCCGGAGCTCCGGAATGCCCAGCCCCTTCTCGGAAGAGGTGGCCAGCACGCGCGGGAACGAGGCCGGGCGCTTGCGGATCTGTTCCAGCGTCCTGGCCGTGACCGCCGCGACCTCGGCCGGCTTCAGCTTGTCGGCCTTGGTCAGGATGATCTGGTAGCTGACCGCCGCAAGGTCGAGGGCGTCGAGCGCCTCCTTGTCGACGTCCTTGAGACCGTGCCGCGCGTCGATCAGCAGATAGACCCGCTTCAGGTTCGGACGCCCCCGCAGATAGGCGCGGCCGAGGTCCTGGAACTTGTTGGCGATCCCGCGGGAGACCCGCGCGAAGCCGTAGCCCGGCAGATCGACCAGCCGCAGCTGGTCATCGAGATTGAAGAAGTTGATCTCCCGCGTGCGGCCCGGCTCGTTCGAGGCGCGCGCAAGGTACTTCTGGCCGACCAGGGCGTTGATCAGGCTCGACTTGCCGACGTTCGAGCGGCCGGCGAAGGCCACCTCCGGCAGATCGGGCGCGGGCAGGCCGTCCATCTTCACGGCCCCCATCATGAAGGCGACCGGGTGGGCGAACAGGACGCGCGCGGCCTCGATCTCCTCGGCGTCGAAGACCGGCGTGTCGGCCCCGGCGCTCACCCCGCGGCCTTCGCCTCACCGCGGATCTTCGCGATGAAGTCGTCGATCGGGTTCTCGACCTTGAACTTCCGCATCATGATGTACTGCTGGAAGATCGAGAACACGTTCGAGAAGGTCCAGTACAGCAGCAGACCCGCCGGGAAGCCGGCCATGATGAAGGTGAACATGATCGGCATCAGCTGGAAGATCCGCTGCTGCATGGGATCGGGCGCCGGCGGGTTCATCGCCGTCGTCAGCCACATCGTGAAGCCGTAGAGCAGCGGCAGGAAGCCGAGGTGGACCAGGGCCGCGACGCCGCCGATCAGCGGGGTCGAGGCGACGTCCCACGGGATCAGGCCGAACAGGTTCAGCACCGTGTGGGGATCGGGCGCCGAGAGGTCCTTGATGTAGCCGTAGAAGGGCGCGTGACGCATTTCGATCGTCACTGACAGCACCTTGTAGAAGGCCAGGAAGATCGGGATCTGCAGCAGGATCGGCAGACAGCCGGCCACCGGATTGACCTTCTCCCTCTGATAGAGGGCCATGGTCTCCTGCTGCATCTTGGCCGGGTCTTCCTTGTACCTGGCCCGGATCTCCTCCATCGGCTTCTGGAGCTTCTTCATCCGGGTCATGGACTCGTAGCTCTTCTGCGCCAGCGGGAAGAGCAGGATCCGGACGATCAGGGTCACGGCCAGGATGGCGAGGCCGAAGTTGCCGACCAGGCCGAAGATCAGTTCCAGCGCCTGGAAGAACGGCCGGGTGAAGAACCACAGCATCCCCCAGTCGACGGCCTTGTCGAGATCGGGGATCGCCTCGCCGCCGCGCTGGCCCTTTTCGTAGGCCTGGAGGTCCTGGACGACCTTGGCCCCGGCGTAGACGCGGGTGGTCTCGCTGACGCTGGCGCCCGGCGCGATGGTGTGGACGCCGCCGACGTAGGAGGCGCGGTAGGAATCGACGCCGTTGTAGAGCGGTGCGGCGTACTGCGCGGTGATCTTCTCCTTCTGGTCGGGCACGATCGCCGCCAGCCAGTACATGTCGGTGATGCCGAGCCAGCCCCCGTCGGAGACGTAGCTGGCCGCGACGCGCAGCGTATCGTCGCCTGAGTCCTCGGTGCGGGCGGCCGCCTCCTTGCCCTTCTTGAGCCAGGGCTTGAACTTCAGCAGGCGCAGCTCATGACCCTTGCCGTCGTCCGACAGGATGCCGACGGCGCCCTCGTGCACGTTCTGGCCGCGACCCTGGTGCGGAGCCAGGCCGTTGCGGAGGATCGCCGCGTAGGGCTCGATCGAGACCGGCGCTCCGGAGCCGTTCACCACGCGGTCGGTGACCGTGAACATGAAGCGGTCGTCGATCGAGATCGTGCGCGTGAAGGTCAGGCCGTTCGGCGCGGCGTAGGTCAGCTCAACCGGCTTGCCCGGCGACAGCACGCTGCCCTTCGACAGGGTCCAGAGGACGCCGTCGTTGGGCAGGCCCTGCACATTGTCGCCCTGCCAGCCGATATCGGTGAAGAAGGCGTTGGCGGCGCCGTCGGGCCGGAACAGCTCGACCATCGGCGAGTTCTTCGCCAGCGTCTCGCGGTAGCCCTTCAGATACAGGTCGTCGATGCGCGCGCCCTGCAGGCGGATCGAACCCTTCACGGCCGGGGTGTCGATGGGGATGCGGGCGCTGGTGGCCACCGCAGCCTCGCGGGAGACGATCTTCGGCGCGGCGGGCATGCCCGGGGCGGACACCGACTTCTCGGCGACGGCCTTGGCCTTCAGCTCGATCTGCCGCTTCCGGTTCGCCGGCTCCAGCACGAAGACCTGGTAGCCCACGAGCAGGAGCACGGCGATGACGACGAACAGCAACGTGTTGCGGGTATCGTTCTGTTGCATGAAGCGGGCTAACCGGAGCGGGAGGGATCGGGGGCCGCGCCACGGGGCGCAGACGCGGGGTCAGGATCGGCGGCGAGCCTTATCAGCGCGCTTTTCACATCGTCAAGAAGACGGTCCCAGGGGCGCGTCGCCGTGCCGCCCCGGGCGATGAACACATAGTCGGATCCGGCGACGCCGAACTGCGGCAACATGACCCGCGCGGCCTCGCGGAGACGGCGCTTGCAGCGGTTGCGCTGGACGGCCCCGCCGACCTTCTTGGTCGCGGTGAAACCGGAGCGGATCAGGGGATCGCCGTCGGCGCGGTCGCGGCGCTGGACGACCACCGCGCCGCGGGACAGGTAACGCGCTTGAGCGGCCAGGAGAAACTCCGGCCGCTTGCGCATGCGTTCGATTTTCGGAAGTGCATCCACGTCCCGGTCCCGCGTTCAGACGCAGATGGGGACTAGACCAGCCTTTACTAGGCGGTCAGGCGCTTGCGGCCCTTGGCGCGACGACGGGCGACGATCTTGGCGCCGTTCTTGGTCGACATCCGCAGCCGGAAGCCGTGACGGCGCTTGCGCACGAGACGCGAGGGCTGAAAGGTCCGCTTGCTCACGGGGTAGCTCCAGGGTCAGAAACGTACAGGGACGCGCCAGGGCCGGGCCCCGTCGCGATGAGCGGGGGGAGATACGGGAAGGCCGTTCCCGAGTCAACCCAAGCCCTTACAGGTCAGGCCGGATGATGGCCTTGCCCACCACCTTGCGGTCGGCGAGCAGGTCGAAGGCCTCGCGCCAGCGGTCGAGCGGCAGCTCGGCGTGCACGCGCGGACGTATCACGCCCTCGTCGGCCAGTTTCCAGACGGCCTCCGCATTCTCGCGGCCGCGCTCGGGGAACTGGCGGCCGTACTCGCCGGCGCGGACGCCCATGACCGAGAAGCCCTTGATCAGCGGCATGTTGACCGAGACGCTCGGGATACGGCCCGAGGTGAAGCCGATGACCAGCAGCCGGCCGTCGAAGGCGATGCAGCGCACGCTCTCGTCGAACACGTCGCCGCCGACCGGGTCGTAGATCACGTCCGCCCCGCGTCCGCCGGTGATGTCCTTGACCGTCTCGCGAAAACCGCCGGTGACGTTGACGACGGCGTCGGGCGCGTACTCGGCCGCGACCAGCGCCAGCTTCTCGTCCGACGCCGAGGCCGCGATCACCTTGCAGCCGAGCGCCTTCGCCAGGTCGACGCAAGCCAGGCCCACGCCGCCGGCCGCGCCATGGACGAGCACCCACTCGCCCGGCTCAACCCTGGCCCGCCGGAGCAGCGCCACATAGGCGGTCAGATAGGCGGCGCCGTAGGCGGCGGCCTGGGCGAAGCTGAGGCGCACGGGCTTGGGCTTCAGCGCGCGGGGGTCCATCACGGCGTACTCGGCGAAACCGCCGGTCTTGGCCCCGCCGACTACCGCGTCGCCGACCTTCCAGCCCGTGACGCCCTCGCCCAGCGCGGCGATCTCGCCCGACAGGTCGAGGCCCGGCGTGAACGGCAGCGGCGGCTTGAACTGGTACTCGCCCTTCGTCATCAGCAGGTCAGGGAAATTGACGCTGACGGCCCGCACACGGACGAGCACCTGGCCCGGCCCGGGCGTCGGGGTGGCGACCTCGCGCACATGCGTGCCGGCGTAGGCCTCGCCCAGCTCCTCGACGACCAGTGCGCGCATGGTTTTCTCCCTCGTTGGCCGGGGATTCTGGCGCGATTACGCTGGGGGAGTCACCTGCTTCCCTCCCCTTCATGGGGAGGGACAGGCCGCGCAGCGGCCAGGGTGGGGCAGCAGGGCGCCGATCACGACATTGGGTGACTGGCGTCTCCATTCCCCACCCGGTCCCTTCGGGACCACCCTCCCCATGAAGGGGAGGGAAGGCTCTACGAGAGCTTGCCCTCGTACGCCTGGCGCACGAAGCCGGCGATCTCGCGGCAGGCGGTGTCGGCGGTGGGGATGGCGCCGGTGAAGGCGGTAAAGCCGTGGGCCAGGCTGTCGTAGCAGCGGTAGATCACCGGCACGCCGGCGTCCTTCAGCCGCTTGGCGTAGCATTCGCCCTGGTCGACCAGCGGATCGAAACCGGCCGTCGCCACGATCGCGGGCGCCAGGCCCGACAGATCCTGCGTCTTGATCGGCGACAGGCGCGGGTCGGCCGGATCGGCGTCCGGCGCCATGTAGTGGGCCATGAACCAGTTCATGGTGTCGCGCGACAGCGGATAGGCCTCGGCGTAAGTGGTCATCGACTGGGTTTCGCTGGCCACATCGACGGCCGGGTAGATCAGCAGCTGCAGCGCCGGCTGCGGCTCGCCGGTGCGCTTCATCTCCTGGGCGACGATGGCCGCGAAGTTGCCGCCCATCGAATCGCCGCCGATCGACGCCACGCCCTCCGGGGCGCCGAACCGGGCGGCGTTGTCGCGCGCCCAGCGGTAGGCGGTCAGCACGTCCTCGAGGCCGCCCGGAAACCGCGTCTCCGGGGCCAGGCGGTAGTCGACCGAGATCACCGCGCAGCCGGCGATGCGGGCGAGGATCTGGCAGAAGACGTCGCTGGTCTCGAGATCGCCGATCACGCCGCCGCCGAAATGGGCGAAGACCATCAGCGGCGCGGCCGGATCCTGCTCGGCGGGCCGATAGGCGCGAAGGCGAATCGCGCCGCCGGGCCCGTCGATGACGAGGTTCTCGATACGGACGCCCGGCTCGGCCTTGCCGGCCATCATCGCGAGACCGCCGGCGCTGACGGCGCGGGCCTCTTCCGGCGTCAGCGAGGACATCGGCGGCTGACGGCGGCCGCCAGCGGCGAGGAACTGGAAGCGCGGATCAAGCGTCCGCCCGCCCTGATAGACCACCCCGCCCCCGGACAGCGCGCGCAGGACGGGCGTGGGCAGCGACAGCAGGACCTTCAGGATCGTCCTCTGGACCGCGGGATCCGCCATCAGGGTCTCCGGCTCACGGGGCGACGCGCGGCAGGGCCGGCAGACCGCCCAGGATCAGCCTGACCGCGAAGTCGGTCGCCGCGGCCGTGTCGATCGGTCGGCGCTCAAGCATCTTGTCGCCGATCTCGCGGGCGATCGCGATACAGGCCCCGGCCAGGTAGTCAGCGTCGACCCGCGGCGCGGCGTCATGTTCCATCGCCTGCAGGAACGCGTCGCGCACTTCCTCGAAGACGGCCTCCATCTCCGGCGTCTGGGCGCGCAGGTTCGGATGCCGCTCGCCGGCCGGACGCTGGGTCTGCCAGGTCTCATGCTCATCGGCGAGGAAGTCGAAGTAGGCCTGGATGGCGGCGCGCAGGTAGCCTTCGAACGTGTTCGAGGCTTCCCAGCAGGCGCGCAGGATCGGGCGGAAACGGGCGGCGCCGTCGTCGGCCAGGGCCTCGAACACTTCTTCGCGGGAGCGGAAGTAGTTGTAGAAGGTGCCGGATGCGAGACCGGTGCGCCGGATGATGTCGCGCACCGTCGCCGACTCGTAGCCGAGTTCGGCGAAGACCTCGCGGGCGGCGTCGAGAATGGCGCGGCGGTTGGCGACCTTGGTCTGCTCGCGCTTGCCCGGCGAAAGAAGGAAGACCTGACTCATCTCCGGCAGGCTAACAGGTCGAGCCCGCCGCCGGAAAGACCCAGCGCGCGTCGGAGGCGACGGTGCGCGGTTACGCCGCCCGGACGTGCTCCGGAAGCACCGGTCGCGCGCATGCGCCCACGTCGGAGGACAGGTTCCGACGTGAGCAATTGCGCTGCGATCAGTCGCGGTCGTGGCGCTAGCGGCGCCCCTCTTCGCGGAGCGAGGAGATGCTCCGGTCCAGGCCGAACACACGCAGGTCGCGAACGTCGCGGTCAACTGTCACGCAGCGGCCGCGATAATCGCTGTCGGCGCAGATCTGCCAGCGGCCTTCGACGCGGATGCTGATCGCCCGGTCGGCGAACTCGCGCGGCAGGTTGCTGTAGTCCTGGTCGATGCGGATCGAACGGCCGGTGAAGTTGGGGCCATCGAACAGGATGACGCTGCCGCGCCGCCAGCCGCCGCCGCCCGGGTAGCCGCCGCCGCCGCCGTACGAACCGCCGGCCCGCATCGAGCTGATCGTACGATCCATTCCGAGCGAGCGCAGATCGGCGATGTCCCGGTTCACGTCGACGCAGCGTCCGCGATAGTCGCTGTCGACGCAGATCGACCACCGGCCCGAGACGCGCGCGCTCATCGCGCGGTCGTTCAGTTCGCGGGGCAGATTGGAGACGTTGTCGTAGAAGGTCATCGACCGTCCGCTGAAGCCGGGACCTTCATAGAGGGTGATCCGTTCACGGCCGCCGCCGGGGTACCCCCCGCCGCCGCCCGGATAGCCGCCGCCACCGCCGGGGTAGCCGCCGCCGTAGCCATAGGCGCGCATGGAGCTGATCGTACGGTCCATGCCCAGGGCCCGCAGATCCGGAACGTCGCGGCTGATGTCCACGCAGCGGCCGCGGTAGTCGCTGTCGACGCAGACCGACCAGCGGCCGTTGACCCGCACGCTGCCGGCGCGGTCGTTGAACTCGCGCGGCAGGTTGGAGATGTCCCGGTCGAAGGTCATCGATCGGCCGGTGTAGTTCGGCCCTTCGTACAGGGTGATCCGGTCGCGACCGCCGCCGTAGGGCTGCGCGGCGACAGCGCCGGCGGCGGCGACCACGACGACGCCCAGCGTGATTCCAAGTTTCCTCATGGCCCCGCTCCTTCAGCCCGGCGCCACCATGGCGCCGTGGTGCGACACTTTGGCCGCGTGACGGCTCAGATCAAGCCTGCTCCGCCTGAACCGCTGCTGAACGTCCTGGGCCGACACCGCGTTGCGTGAGCCGCCAGCGAAGCACGTCGATGCGGTCCTGGCCGAAGAAGGGTTCGCCATCGAGGACCATGGTCGGCACGCCCCAGTGACCGGCGCTCTCAAGGGCGGACTGGTTGGCGGCGATGGCCGCGTCGAGCCGCTCGGCCTCGTCCACGGCCTTGCGTTCGAGGGCTTCGGGATCGAGCCCGGCGCGTTCGGCGGCCCGCGCGAGATGGTCGCCCAGATGCCAGTCGTCGGTCGAGCCGGACCAGATCAGGGAGCCGACCTCGGCGATGTACTCCAGTCCGAACCCCGCCTCGGCCGCCGCCTGTCCCATCCGGGTGACGCGATAGATGTAGGGCTGATCAGCGGGCACCTCGCCGCTGGCGATGTCCATCACGATGGGGTCCGGCCGGGGCCAGCGGATCGGCGTGCCCTGCATCTGGCCGAGGCGATAGATGTCCCGCGCCAGATAGGGCGGCCACAGGGGATTCACGCGCTTGAAGAAGCCGTCGATCCGCACCGCGATCGGCAGCACCGGCCGGACCTGGACCGCCACGTCGTAGTCGGCCCGCAGTTTGGCGAGCTGCGGCGTGACCAGGTAGGAGTAGGGACTCCGGAACGACCAGAAGACCTCGACCGTCACCGTCATGGCGTTTCCTCCGATTTTTCTTAGTTACCCGCGAGTATATGGCTAGGTTGGGTTCGGGGCGAGGGAGAATCGATGCCTGAGGGGGCGAAGATCACGGCCAGGTCGACGGGACAGCGCGGGGAGCGCGCCCGGGCGAGGCCGCGCGAAATCCTCGACGCGGCTCGACAGCTGTTCGCGCAGAAGGGTTTCGATGCCACGCGAATGGACGAGGTGGCCGCCGCCATCGGCGTCACCAAGCCGGCCGTCTATCGCTACTTCCCCGGCAAGGAGCGTCTGATCGAGGCGCTGCTGGAAGAAGACCTCGCGGCCCCCTCCCGCGCGCTCTACGGCTGGGTCGCCGCCCATCCGGGGCCGATCACGGAGATGATCGAGGGCTTTTCCGAGCGGATGGCCGCCAACCAGAAGAACGGCCTGCAGCGCAGCTATGTGCTGCTGGCCCTGAACGAGTCGGGACGTCATCCGGAGCTCGCCGAGTTCATCCGTCGCGAGGTCCTCGGCCCTGGCCTGGCGGCGCTCGCAGGATGCTTCCAGCGGGCCATGGATCGCGGCGAGCTTTCGCGCGGGCATGATCCGGAGTTCGTCGCCCGCCTGTTCTTCGCGCCGTTCCTGCAGGCCACGCTCGGCGCCATCGGCTACGCCCTGCCGGTCGGCGACGACTCGGAGATCGAGCGTTACCGCCAGTTCCATGTCGCGGCGTTCCTGAGGGCCTTCGCGCCCTGAGGAGGGAGCGCGCACTGAAGGGCGCGCTACGGGCTGTCAGGCCCTGACCGCCTCGGCCCGGGCCTCGACCGGCAGTTTTCCGCCCGCCGCCGCCGCCCGCTTCGCTCCCCGGTCGATCTCCTTCATCAGGTCATGGCAGTAGATGCCGAAGTCGACCTGGATCGTATGGCGCTTGGCCGCATAGTACTGGCCCTTGTGGGTCTCCTCGTCCTTGACGATGACCTTCTCCATCTCGGCCGGCGACGGCGGCAGATACTTGCCGGTGAGATAGGCCGCGACGAGCTTCGACTGCTGCTCGGCGAAATTGACCAGCGTCGGCAGCGGCTGGGCCAGCGCCATGTAGAACAGGTTCGGCACGCCGGGCTTCATCATCCGCTTGAACAGCGGCAGCTGGTGGTCGGCGTCCGGGACAAGGGCCGGATCGTCGAAGAACGGGAACTTCATGTCGTAGCCGGTGGCGAAGATGATGGCGTCCACATCCTCGACGCTGTCGTCGGCGAAGCGGACCTTCTTGCCCTCCAGCGCCTTGATCGCCGGCTTGAACTTGATGTCGCCGCAGCCGGCCCGGGTCAGGAACTCGCCGCTGACCGACGGGTGCGCCTCGAGCGGCTCGTGGTCCGGTTTGGGGAGGCCGTAGTCCTCCATGTTGCCGAGCGTCTTCTTGATCGTCTTGCGGGCGAGGCTCAGGCCGAGCTTGCGCGGGATCCAGTGCGGCATCGACGCCTTGTCCGCCGGCTTGCCGTTCATGTACTTGGGCAGCACCCAGACCCCCCGCCGGGCCGAGACCCAGAGATTCTTCGCGATCGGGCGCTGGGCGAGCTCGCTGGCGATGTCCATCGCCGAGTTGCCCATCCCGACCACGACGACGTTCTTGCCGCGCATGTCGACCGGATCGAATGGGTCGCAGTAGGCATGGCTGTGGAAGGCCGGGCCGTCGAACTCGCCGGGATACTCCGGCACGCGCGGGCTCCAGTGATGGCCGTTGCAGACGAACAGCACGTCGTAGAGGCGGGTCTCGCCCGTCGACAGCTTCACCTCCCAAAGGCCGTCGGCGTTGCGCGTCGCCTTCTCCACCGCGGTGTTGAAGGTGATCGTCTCGCGCAGTCCGAAGTGCTCGACGTAGTCCTTGAAGTACTGCAGCAGCTGGGCGTGGTGCGGGAAATCGGGCCAGTCGGCCGGAACGGGGAAGTCCTCGAACGCCAACCGCCACTTGCTGGTGTCGATGTGCAGGCTCTCGTAGCAGGCCGACATCCCGTTGGGATTCTTGTAGTACCAGTTGCCCCCGATATCGTCCGACATCTCGAAGCAGTCGTAAGGGACGCCGACGTCCTTCAGGCGCTTGGCCGTGGTGAAGCCGCTGCATCCCGCGCCGATGATGCAGGCCTTGGGCAGACGTCCGGCCACGATGGCCTCCCTGGTCGGTTATCGTTGTTCAGGAGAAGTTGTCCGGGGTTTCCGCGAGCGTCAACCGTGACGCGGCGGAAGCCGCCCTCAGCCGCAACCGGCCATGCACTTGGTCCACGCCGGCGCACAGCTTTCCTCGTCCGCCGACAGACAGAAGTAGTAGTCGCGGCTGCAGGACCGCTTGCACTGGCGGTTGTCGAGGACCACGCGCGAGCCGGTCGGAGCAACAGGCGGCGGCGCGGGGATCAGCGCGGCGAGCGGCGAGGTCTCGTCGCGGGCCTCGCCCTCCGCCGGGGCGTCGCCGACCGGACCCCGCAGGGAAACGGACGGCTCCTTTGGCACGACGATCCTGCCCTGCTGCGCCGCGGCGGGCGCGGCCAGGGCCAGGGAGAGTACCGCGATGGCGACGAGACGACGCATCCCCCGACCGTCGCCGAGGGCGGTTAACGTCTGATTAACCATAAGGCTCTCACCCGAATGTCCCCGCGAAAGCGGGGATGATCGGAGAAACCTAGTACGCGCCTTCCGGCGTCGCGGCGTACTGGCCGCCGCGGCGATAGCGGTAGAGGTAGGACGGCGCGATCGCCTCGACGGACTTGGGCTCGATGCCCAGCTCGCCCAGGCCGGGGGCGCCCGGCGAGACGACGTTGTCGGCGCGCAGGGACTCGACCTGGTCGGTGGTCAGTTGCGGCGGGATGACCGGCACGGCGGCCTGCAGGTCGCCGATCAGGCCCAGACCCGTCGCCGCGAACCACGGCACGGGGACCAGCACGCGCGAGCGGCCGGTCTCGCGCAGGATGAACTGCAGCAGATCCCTGAAGCTGTAGACCGACGGCCCGCCCAGTTCGTAGGTGCGGCCGGCCGTCTCCGGATCGCCAAGCACCTTCGCCACCGCGGCGGCGACGTCGCCGACGAACACCGGCTGGAAGCGGGTCTCGCCGCCGCCGATCAGCGGCAGGGCCGGGGTGAAGGTCGACAGCGCGGCGAACCGGTTGAAGAAGCCGTCCTCCGGGCCGAACACGATCGACGGCCGCAGGACGGTCGCCGTCGGGATCGCGGCGCGGACCGCCGCTTCGCCCATCGCCTTGGTGCGGGCGTACTTCGCGGACGATTCCGCGTCCGCGCCGATCGCCGACATCTGCACGAAGCGCGTGATCCCGGCCCGGGCGGCGGCCTCGGCTACGGTCCTGGCGCCCTCGGCGTGAAGCGACTGGAACCCCTGGCGACCGCTTTCCCACAGCACGCCGACCAGGTTCACGCAGGCCTCAGCGCCGTCCAGCGCCCGCTCGACAGAGGCGGCGTCGCGGATGTTGGCCTGGACGACCTCGATCTGGCCGACGTCGCCGAGCATGCGCAGGCGGTAGCCGCGGCCGACGTTGCGGGCCGCGACGCGGACGCGCCAGCCCTGTTTCGCGAGCGAGCGGACGACCTGGCGTCCGACGAAGCCGGTTCCCCCGAAGACGGTGACGAGCCCACGCATGTTGCGGCCTTTGAACAGAAGCGAGTTTGCGCCCGGATAGACGTTGTGGGCCGTGTGCGCAATGCGCCGTTGACGGCCCCATTCGGGCGCCCTATGAGGCACGCCTTCGCGCCGGTCGGGCTTCCCGACTGGTCAGCGAGCCCAGGTGGCGGAATTGGTAGACGCGCTGGCTTCAGGTGCCAGTGGCTTAACGGCCGTGGAGGTTCGAGTCCTCTCCTGGGCACCACCCTCCTCTTCTATATGATGCGTAGACGATAGAGAGGGGAGCGGTCGCAGTTGGCCAATCATCTGCATGAAGGCGACATTCCGGCGGGTCTCTTCGCCGGCGTCACGTCGGTCGCCGTCGATTCCGAGACCATGGGCCTGTCGCTCACGCGCGACATGCTGTGCGTGGTGCAGATCTCGGCCGGCGACGGCGACGCGCACGTGGTGCGGCTCAATCGCCCCGCCTACGACTGTCCGAACCTGAAGGCGCTGCTGACCGATCCGGCGGTGGTGAAGATTTTCCACTTCGGCCGCTTTGATATCGCCATGTTCGAACGCCATCTTGGCGTCGAGACCAACCCGGTATGGTGTACGAAGATCGGCTCCAAGCTCGCGAGGACCTATACTGACCGCCATGGCCTGAAGGACGTGGTGAAAGAGCTCGTGGGCGTCGATCTCTCCAAGGCCCAGCAGAGCTCGGACTGGGGCGCCCCGGTGCTGACCCCGGCCCAGGTCGACTACGCGGCTTCGGACGTTCTCTATCTGCACGCCGTCAAGGCGAAGCTGGAGGAGATGATCGCGCGCGAGGGCCGGACGGCCCTGGCCCAGGCCTGCTTCGACTTCCTCCCTGCCCGTGCCCGGCTCGACCTGGCCGGCTGGGAAGAGACCGACATCTTCGCCCACAGCTGACCACCGCCCGACACCGACGTGACCACGCTCGTGACCCCCGCCGCCGACCCGAACGACCGCCGCGAGGCGGTGTTCGCGCGCTGGCGCTCGCGCGAGCGGCTGATCGCCCGGATGCGGGTCGGGCTGCCGGCGGCCATGGGGCTGATCGGACTGGGTCTGGTCGGCTGGGTCGCCGCCAGCACGCTGCAGGCGCCCAAGCCGCTGCGCATCGAGGACCCCGTCATCCGCATGGTCGGCGCCCGCTTCCAGGGACGGCTCGAGGACGGCCGCAGCTTCCTGATCGGCGCCCAGCAGGCGGTCCGCGACGAGCGGCTGCCGCAGAACGTGGCGCTGATCGAGCCGATCATGGTGGTCGGAGCCGAGACCCCGACGCCCCGCCGGATCATGGCCCGCAAGGGAACCTATGACGAGAAGACGCGCCTGCTTCGGCTGACCGGCGACGTTCGTATCGACGACGGCGCGGGAAATCGGGTCGCGACCCAGGACACCGTGATCGACACACGCACCGGCCAGGCGGTCGGCCAGCGCGGCATCGAGAGCGACGGGCCGGTCGGCCAGGTCTCGGCCGACAGCTACAGCGTCAAGGACAAGGGCGACCGCATCGAGTTTCGAGGCAGGGTTCGCACACGCGTGAATCCGGAATAAGACAGGCCATGACCAAGCCGGCGCTCTCCATGCACAGTTCGAAGCTGAAACTCGGCCTCGCCGCCGCCCTCGCCGCCTCCCTGCTCGGCGCCGGCGTCGCCCAGGCGCAGCTCGACCCGCGCGCGCCGCTCGACATCACGGCCGACGCGTCCGAAGTGATCAACAGCCAGTGCCTGTCGAGCTGGAGCGGCGCGGTCGAGGCCCTGCAGGGGCGGACGCGGCTGCGCGCCGACGAGGTCCGCATCTACAACCTCAAGCGCGGCGACGGCTGCGGCGCCAATGACCGCCTGGAAGCGACCGGCCAGGTCTATTTCGTGACCCCCGAGCGTACGGTGCGGGCCGACAACGCCGTCTACCAGTTCGGCAGCGAGACCATCACCCTGACCGGCGGCGTCATCGTCGTGCAAGGCAAGAGCGTGGTGCGGGGCGACCGCATGGTGATCAACACCCGCACCGGCCAGGCCAGCATGGTCTCGGCGACCAAGGGCCGGAACAAGCCCGGCCGGGTGCGCGGCGTGTTCTACCCCAACGAAGGGACCACGCGCTAAGGTGACCCCCGACGCGGTTCCGCCTTCCGCCGATTCCGGCCTCGTCATCGACAGCCTGACCAAGACGTTCGGCGAGCGTCAGGTCGTGCGCGGCGTCAGCCTGCGGCTGGACCGGGGCGAGGTCGCCGGCCTGCTGGGCCCGAACGGGGCCGGCAAGACCACCTGCTTCTACATGGTCACCGGCCTGATTCCTGTGGACCAGGGCGCCATCTATCTCGACGGCCGCGACATCACCGCCCTGCCGATGTACCAGCGCGCCCGCATGGGCGTGGGCTATCTGCCGCAGGAAGCCTCGATCTTCCGCGGCATGACGGTCGAGGAGAATGTCCTGGCCGTGGTCGAGATGCGCGAGCGCGACCCGGACAGGGCGCGCGCCACGACCATGGAGCTGCTCGACGAACTGCGGATCTCGCACCTGAAGTCGTCGCCAGCGGTGTCGCTGTCGGGCGGCGAGCGGCGGCGGGTGGAAATCGCCCGCGCCCTGGCCAGCGAGCCCAGCTTCATGCTGCTCGACGAGCCGTTCGCCGGCATCGACCCGCTGGCCATCGCCGACATCCGCGAGGTCATCGGCTACCTGAAGGGCCGCGGCATCGGCATCCTGATCACCGACCACAACGTCCGCGAGACGCTCGACATCATCGACCGCGCCTCGATCATCCATGCCGGCGAAGTGCTGTTCGAGGGCGCGCCGCAGGAAATCGTCGACAACCCGGATGTGCGCCGGGTGTACCTGGGCGACCGGTTCTAGCGATCCGCCACTGCAATTAGCGTGCCGCTTAAGGGTCGCGTTAACCCTCGGCGGCTGATGCTGACCCTGTTCGATTTGGCGGGTGGGAGAAGCGCGTGGCGCTCGGTCCGAGACTGGAGCTGAGGCAAGGCCAGAGCCTTGTGATCACGCCGCAGTTGCAGCAGGCGATCAAGCTGCTGCAACTGACCAACCTCGAGCTCGAGGCCTATGTCGAGGCGGAGCTCGAACGCAACCCGCTGCTGCAGCGCGACGACCGCGACAGCGAGCCCGAAGCCGAAACCGTCAAGGCGGAGACCGCCGACTACAGCGTCGACTCCGTGCCCGACGGCGCGGCCCAGGCCGATATGGATGCCGGTCCCAGCGACCTGTCGCCCGGCGAGCGCGACACCGGCGACGGCGGCGACGCCCCCGGTCAGGCCGGCGGCCAGATCGACTGGTCGCGCGCCGGCTCGGGCGGCGGCGGCTTCGACGGTGAAGACGACCTCGAAAGCCGGCTGTCGCGCGACAAGACGCTGGGCGAACATCTGCACGACCAGCTGGCGGTGGCGCGGCTGACCGCGGCCGAGCAGGCCGTCGCCGTCGTGCTGATCGACTCGGTGGATGACGGCGGCTACCTGCGCGCCGACCTCTCGGACATGTCCGACCGGCTCGGCTGCGACCTGTCGCTGATCGAGCGGGTGCTGGGCGTGCTGCAGGGCTTTGAGCCGACCGGCGTCTTCGCCCGCGACGTCCGCGAATGCCTGGCGCTGCAGCTCAAGGAGCGCAACCGGCTGGATCCGGCCATGGAGGCGCTGCTCGACAATCTCGAGCTGCTGGCCAAGCGCGACCTGGGCGCCCTGCGCAAGGCCTGCGGCGTCGACGAAGACGACATCCGCGAGATGATCGCCGAGCTGAAGGCGCTGACGCCCCGGCCGGGCGCGGCGTTCGGCGACGAACCGTCGCTGCCGGTGACGCCCGACGTCTTCGTGCGCGAGGGCGCCGGCGGCCTGTGGCACGTCGAGCTGAACACCGACACCCTGCCCCGCGTGCTGGTCGACAAACGCTACCATGCCCGCATCTCCGGCGGCGCGCGCAACGACCAGGAGAAGACCTTCGTCGCCGACGCCCTGGCCACCGCCAACTGGCTGGTGAAGAGCCTGGACCAGCGGGCGCGCACCATCCTGAAGGTGGCGAGCGAGATCGTGCGCCAGCAGGACGGTTTCCTGGCCTTCGGCGTCGAGCACCTGCGGCCGCTGAACCTGAAGACCGTCGCCGACGCCATCGGCATGCATGAGAGCACGGTCAGCCGGGTCACCTCGAACAAGTACATCGCCACGCCGCGCGGCCTGTTCGAGCTGAAGTTCTTCTTCACCTCGGCGATCGCCTCGTCCTCGGGCGGCGAGTCGCATTCGGCGGAGAGCGTTCGGCACAAGATCCGCCAGCTGATCGACGCCGAGCATACCGAGAACGAGGTCCATTCCGACGACGCCATCGTCGACATCCTGAAGGAAGCCGGCGTCGACATCGCCCGCCGCACGGTCGCCAAGTACCGTGAGGCGATGCGGATTCCGTCGTCGGTCGAGCGTCGGCGGATGCTGCGCGCCGCTGTCTGAACCACCCCGTCGGGCTGGCGCCCGGGGGCGGCGTCACCATCTTCCAGGGCGGCGGGCTTTCTCGCGCCGTGACCAGTGCCCAGTTCGCGCGTTGTGGTGTGCGCGACGGAGTCCCGAATGACATCGACCGAACGACGGCAGCCGCTGTCGGCGATCCTCCTTGAAATCTGCGACGACCCTGACCCCACGGTCACGGTCGGCGAGATCGTGCACCGCTTCGGGCGGCGCGCGTTCGGAGCGCTGTTCTTCTTCTTCTCGGCGCCCAACTGGTTGCCGTTGCCGCCGGGGTCCTCGACTTTCCTGGCCCTTCCGCTGGTGCTTCTGACGCCGCAGATGGCGGTCGGGGTGCAGGGACCCTGGCTGCCGCGCTTCATCGACGACCGGAAGATGAAGCGCGCGGACATGGCCCGGGCGATCCGCAGGATCGTGCCGATGCTCCGGCGCATCGAAAAGGTGTCGCGACCCAGGCTCAGCGCGATGTTCGGCCCGGTCGGAGACCGGCTGATCGGTTTGACCTGCTTTCTGCTGGCGCTGGTTCTGTTGCTGCCGATCCCGCTGGGCAACATGGCGCCGGCCGCCGCGATCGCCGCCTTCGGTCTGGCGATGGTGCAGCGGGACGGCGTTCTGGCCCTGATCGGCTACGCGACGACGGCGCTCAGCGCCGGGCTCCTGATCCTCGGCGGGGCCGCCGCGCTTCACGCGCTGCGAGAGCTTCTCCAGTGGCTGGGGATTTCCTGAACCCGGCCGCTCACGAAACGGCGAGCAGGCCCGTGTTCGCTTGACACCCCATGCCGCCGGGCGCGTTCATACGGGCATGCAAGTGCAAGTCTCCGGCAAGCACGTCGACGTCGGTGAAGCCCTGCGAGTGCGGGTTTCAGACGAACTCAACAGCACCATCGGCAAGTATTTCGACCGCGGCGGCGCCGCGGATGTCGTGGTGTCCAAGGATGGTCACGAGTTCAGGGTGGACTGCGCCGTCACCCTCGCCTCGGGGCAGTATCTGCAGAGCCATGGGCTGGGCGGGGACGCGCACGCCGCGTTCGACACGGCCCTGGACAAGATCGCCACTCGTGTACGCCGATACAAGAGCCGCCTGCGCGATCATTCCGAACAGGCCAGCGCCCGACAGGCGGAGACGGCCGCCGCCTTCGTGCTGCGCGCTCCGGACGACGACGAGGGCGAGGAGTGGGAGGCCGACGGCCACGCCCCGCCCTCCGCCATGGTCATCGCCGAGACCGAGGAAGTCCTGAAGACGATGACCGTTTCGATGGCGGTCATGGAGCTGGACTTGACCGAATCCCGTACAATCGTGTTTAGGAACGCCGCCCACGGCGGATTGTCCGTGGTGTATCGCCGGCCGGATGGAAATATCGGCTGGATCGATCCGGAACGGACCAAGTCACACAACGGCAACGGAACGCGGGCAAACGCCTGATCGGCGCGCCCGTCGGCTCGTCTTCCGTGAACGAGAACTGCGAGCACCAGGCGTATGAATATCGGGGATCTGCTGGAGCCGCGCGCGATCGCACCGCGCACCGGGGGCGGCAGCAAGCGTCAGATTCTGTCGGTGATCGCCGACGTCGCCGCGCGGAACTATGGCCTCGACGCCATGGCCGTGCTCGACGCGCTGCTTGAACGCGAAGCGGCCGGCTCGACAGGCGTGGGACACGGCGTGGCCGTGCCGCATGCCCGGCTGCCGGGCCTCGACCGACTGCGCGGCGTCTTTCTGCGACTGGAGCAGCCCACAGGGTTCGAAGCGGTCGATGACCAGCCCGTCGACCTGGTTTTCGCGCTGTTCGCGCCGATCGAGGCCGATACGGAACATCTGCGCGCCCTGGCCCGCGTCTCTCGCCTGTTGCGGCAGGGCGACCTGCGCCAGCAACTGCGCCATGCGCGGACGGCCGAAGCCATCCACGCGCTGCTCGCCCGCGAAGCCAGGCCGTCGGCCGCCTGAGCCGGGCCCCAGGGACCAGAGTCCCGCTAATGGACGGAAACCGGCGCCAGCTCGTGCGCCAGGGCGGCCGCGACAGCAGAGTCACGATCGGTCATCACCGCCAGGCGCTCGCCGTCGGCGCGGTGGACCGCATAGAGGGTCTGCTCCGGCTCCAGGGAGAAGCCCTGCAGCTGCGCGGCGGGGGTTTCGGCGATCACCTGGGCTGCGCTCACGGGGCGCACGTACACCAGGTCCGGCGCGCCGAGCGCCGCGAAAGCTTCCTTGGTCAACAGTTGGGGCGTCATAGGACCACCTCCTTCACTTTGTGAACGCGGCCGCGCCTCGCCGGTTCAGCCGGGGCGCGGTTACAGTTTTTGACAGGGCGTATCCCTGGCGGGGCGCTTCAGTCCGCCGTCCGGATCGGGATCCGCTGGACCAGCCGCTCGGGTTCGGGGCGGGCGAGATCGATGTGCAGCAGCCCGTGCTCAAGCAGGGCGCCGTCGACGATCATGCCGTCGGCCAGGACGAAGGCTCGCACAAAGCCGCGGGCGGCGATGCCGCGATGCAGGAAGGCCCGTTCCGGCCCCTCGGCGGCGTCCCCGCGACGTCCGGCGACGGTCAGCTGGTTGCCCTCGACCGTGATCTCGAGCTGGTCGGGCGAAAAGCCGGCCACGGCCAGGGTGATCCGCACGCCGCCATCGTCGCGCGCCTCGACATTGTAGGGCGGATAGCTCTCGCCCGCCGCCTTGGCGGCGCGCTCGATCAGGGTCCGCGTATGCTCGAAGCCCAGAAGGAAGGGGCTGTCGAAGAGCAGGGGTCTGGTCGTCATCGTCTCTACGGGAGTCCTCGTCCAAGCGACTCGCCGCGACAACCGGCCCTCAGCAGGCGCCGTCCGTCTCGGCACGCTCAACAGGTGGCCATTGGGCGCGCCCGACGCAAGAGCGAGGAGTCCTTGAACGACGCCGGAACCGCTTGTCCAGGGACTCATATCACGGTTAGGTAGAGCTCTGTTCCGGGGATCGGGGGACTTCCCAGCACGAAGCGTCTGTTCGCGCTCGCCGCAGTCTGCATGGTGCTGGGCGCCTGCACCACCACCAACGTCAAGTCGGCCGCAGGCCTGCCCACCGCTCCGCCGAAGGACGCACAGGTCCTCGTCGCGCAGCCCGACATCGACCTGAAGCTGCTGACCGCATCGGGCCTGCTTGAACCCCGCGCCGACTGGACCGCCGCGGCCAGGACCAACATGCAGGCGGCGGTCGAGGCGACGTTGAAGGGCAAGTCCCACAAGCTGACGGTGCTTGATCCGAGCACAGCGATGGAAGGACGCGAGGGCCAGATCCTGCGGCTGAACGGAGCCGTCGGAAACTCGATCCTGTCCTATGGTCTGATCACCAATTCGCTGCCCTCCAAATCGGGCTTCGACTGGACGCTGGGCGAAGGCACGCAGCTTCTGGCCGCGAAGTACGGCACGGACTACGCCCTCTTTGTCTATGGCCGCGGCTCCTACTCCAGCGGCGGTCGTGTCGCGATGATGATCGGCGCCGCCGCTCTGGGCGTCAGCATTCCGATGGGCGGCCAGCAGGCGATGGCCTCGCTCGTCGACCTGAAGACGGGGAAGGTCATCTGGTTCAACTTCGCCGTAGCCAGTCCCTCTGCGGACATGCGATCGCCCGAAGGGGCGAGACTGCTGACCGAGTCGCTGCTGACGGGCCTGCCGCTGTGACGAGAAGGCCGCTGCTACGGACGGCCGCCTCCTCCGTCCTGGCGATTGCACTGGCGGCGTCGGCGGTCAGTCCTGCCTTCGCACAGCGTGTGGTCGGCCAACGACCTGACATGACCACGGACGAGGGCGGTCTCTGGGCGCAGTCCGACAAGGCCGAGCTGGAGGCGAAGGCGAAGGCCGAGCTGAATCGGGACCCGGAGCTGAACGCCTATGTCCGCGGCGTCGCGTGCAAGGTCGCGGCCGAGTACTGCAGCGACATCCGCGTCTATGTGATGGACCGTCCGTACTTCAACGCGTCCGTGGCCCCGAACGGCTACATGGAGGTGTGGTCCGGGTTGTTGCTGCGCGCGCGCAGCGAGTCCGAACTGGCGTTCGTTCTCGGCCACGAGACCAGCCACTTCGCCCACGGCCACTCGCTGGCAAGATGGCGGACGATGAAGTCGCGCTCGAACGTCGGCATGGTGCTGATGCTCGCGGGCGGCGGCATTGTCGGCAGCCTGCTCTATCTGGGCGTCATGTCGACGGTGTTCGCCTTCTCGCGCGAACAGGAGATCGAAGCCGACCAGCTCGGGCTCGATCGCGCTGTCAGGGCCGGCTACGATCCGGCCGCCGGGGCGGCGCTGTGGCGTTCGTTGCGGCAGGAGACCGCGTCGTCGGACTTTCCGAAGACCCGCGCCGAGGACACGGGCGCCAACATCTTCAACACCCACCCGATCACGCCCGACCGCATCCGGGATTTCGAGGCGCTCGCTGCAGGGCGCTCGGCGCCGTCTGACGGCGAGCGCGTGCGCTATCGCGCGCAAATTCGCCGGTTCCTGCCGGCCTGGATGACCGACGACCTGCGCCGCCGCGACTATGGCCAGACGCTGCACCTGATCGACAGGCTCGCCGCGGATGGCGAGGATCTCGGCGTGCTCGAGTTCTACAAGGGCGAAGCCTTCCGTCGTCGACGCGGCGACGGCGACCAGGACAGGGCGCTGGAAGCCTACCGGTCGGCGTCCGGCTGCGCGGACGCTCCGGTAGCCGTCTGGCGCGAACTGGGCGACATGCTCGTCAAGACCGACAAGCCGGCCGAGGCCAGGCTTGCCTACGAAACCTATCTGGCCAGGGCGCCCGCCGACGCGGGGGACCGATGGCTGGTCGAAGCCAGTCTCAAGACCCTTGGAGAAGGCGCCGCATCATGACCGCCCGCACCCTGCGCATCGCCGCGGCCTTCGCCGCCCTCCTGGCCCTGTCGGGCTGCGCCGCAATCAAGGCGGTGCCTCCCGGCCCCTACGCTTCGGGCGGCAACCAGATCACCGTCGGTCGCACCTGGAGCGACATGGGGTACCTCTACGACGCCTCGAAGGGCGTGCGCCTGCTCTCGATCGACGGACCGCAGCTCAACCGGCTGTTCGTGATCGACGGCCTGAAGCCCGGCGAGTTCATCATGCGCCCGGTCACCAGGGAACAGCCCTCGCCGACGTGGAAGGCCGGGCTCACCCCGACAGAACAGGTTGAGTTCATCGCCGACACGCTGGTGGCGATGCAGTACCACCGGGTCGAGACGGACAACCTGCGCCCGATCAAGGCCGGCGACCGGAGTGGAGTGCGTTTCGATATCTCGGCCCAGACGGTCGACGGCCTCAACATCTCCGGGATGGCGCAGCTCGTCGCGGTCAATGATCGGCTCTACGTCCTCCTCTATCTCGCGCCGACCGAGCACTATTTCGAGGCGACGCGGGCCGAGGTCGAGTCGATCATGGCCTCCGCGCGCGTGTCCGGCTGAGCCCCCAGATCGCAGACCTCCCCTGAGGGTTGAATTTTTCGTCGGAAGGCGTTAACCCTGCGACATGCGGGAAGGAAATTTCTCCGCCCGGCGGAGATGCGCACCTTTCTGCCAACCGGCCGCAACGACGGCCCTCGCCACGCTGACCGCGCCGCGAGTTCCGAGGACCGCCTCGAGACGGTCCCGGAGACAATGTCGAAGGGAAACGACCCATGGCCCTGGCCATCAATGACTTCGAGAGTCCCGAGGACACCCCGCGCGCCCGGCTGTCCCGCGTCCTGGGCGTCGGCGCCGTGCTGTACGGCCTGATCGCCGCGCTCGTCGGCGCTCTGGCCGCGGCCGGCGCGCTGGGCCTGGCCGGCTTCGGCGGCGACGCCGCGGCCATGGCTCCGGCGAAGATGCTGGGCCTGCCCCTGAGCCTCGCGGCGGGCGGCGGATCCACGGCGGACCTGGCCATCACGCTCGGCGCGCTGGCGGTGAACCTGGTCGTGCTGCTGGTCGCCTCGCGGCTCTTCCGCGGGCGGATCGCGCGGGCCTGAGCCCTGAAAGGACAAAGGCCGCCCGGGTTACCGGACGGCCTTTGATGGTGGAGCTAAGCGGAGTCGAACCGCTGACCTCTTGAATGCCATTCAAGCGCTCTACCAGCTGAGCTATAGCCCCGAAAGTTCGGGTTCCCGTCCCCGGTGACCGGCGGCGAGGGCGCGACTTCTATGCCGTCCCCTTCCGCCGATCAAGGCCCCGCGCCGGTATTTTTTGCGGGGCCTCGCCGGGCCGGATTCAATCAGTCGTCGGCGTCGCCTTCACCCGGCAGGCCGTCGATTTCGTCCTCGGGGAAATCGTCCTCGTCCTCGTCCTCGAGGAAGGGCACGTCCTCGTCGGCGTCGTCGGCGAGGTCTTCGTCCTCGGCGAAGTCGACCCCGAGGTCATCACCGCCGGCGGGCGGCGTGACGCTTTCCGGATCGGCGTCCTCGTCGTCGGTCTCGATCGGCTCGACCGCGGCCTCGTCGTCGATCTCCGGCGTCTGATCGGGCTCTTCCTCGAAGCCGTCGGCATCGGGATCGACCGCCTTGACCGGCTTTTCGGCCTCGTCCTCATAGTCGGGAGCGGCCGAACGGGCGCGGACGCGGCGATTGCGCAGCGCCTCTTCCGGATCGAACGTCTCGCCGCATTTGGGACAGACGGCCGGGCGGCGGCCAAGATCGTAGAACTTCGAAGAACAGTTGGGGCAGATCTGTTTTGCGCCCAGTTCGGGATTGGCCAAGGGGCTTTATCCTCTAGAGGCTTGTGCTGAAAGCGGCGGCTCCCTTGCCACGCGGCGGGGTCGCTGTCAAAAGCAAAACCCTTTGTTTCTCCCGACCTTTCCCGGAGTCCCGCCCGGCATGACCGCAGCCGTGCTTTCGGCCCGCCCCGGCGCCCCGCTTCGGGGCGCGATCCGCGTCCCTGGCGACAAGTCCATTTCCCACCGCGCGCTGATCCTCGGCGCCCTGGCGACCGGCCGCACCACGGTGACCGGTCTGCTGGAGGGCGACGACGTCCTGGCCACGGCCAAAGCCATGCGGGCGTTCGGCGCCGATGTCGTCCGCACCGGCGACGGCGCGTGGACGATCGACGGCCGGGGCGGCTTCGCCGAGCCGTCTGACGTGATCGACTGCGGCAACGCCGGCACCGGCGTGCGGCTGATCATGGGCGCCATGGCGGCGTTCGACATCGCGGCAACCTTCACCGGCGACAGCTCGCTGCGGTCGCGGCCGATGGGACGGGTGCTCGAACCGCTGGGCCGGATGGGCGCGAGCTGGATCTCGCGGGAGGGCGCCCGCCTGCCGCTGACGCTCAAGGGCGGCGGACTGGGCGGGATCGACTATGTGCTGCCGATGGCGTCGGCCCAGGTTAAGTCGGCCGTGCTGCTGGCGGGGCTGGGCGCAGCCGGGCCCGTGGCGGTGACCGAGCCGGAGCCGACCCGCGACCATACCGAGCGGATGCTGAAGGCCTTCGGGGCCCGGCTGACCGTCGTCGATCACAACGACCGCCGCGTCGTGACGCTGCAGCCGGGCGCGAAGCTGACGGGCAGCCACGTCGCCGTGCCGGGCGATCCGTCGAGCGCCGCCTTCCCGATCGTCGCGGCGCTGATCACCCCGGGCTCGGAGGTGACGGTCGAGGGCGTGATGCTGAATTCGCTGCGTACCGGCCTGTTCGACACCCTGCGCGAGATGGGCGCGAACCTGACGATCACCAATCGCCGCGACGCCAGCGGCGAGGAGGTCGGCGACATCACCGCCCGCCACTCGACGCTGAGGGGCGTCGTCGTGCCGCCGGGCCGCGCACCCAGCATGATCGACGAGTACCCGATCCTGGCCGTCGCCGCCGCCTTCGCCGCCGGCGAGACGGTGATGCGCGGCGTCGGCGAGATGCGGGTCAAGGAAAGCGACCGGATCGCGCTGATGGCGGCGGGTCTGAAAGCCTGCGGCGTCGAGGTCGAGGAAGAGCCGGAGGGCTTCATCGTCCGCGGGACCGGCGAAGCCCCGCGCGGCGGCGGCCGGGTGATCACCCACGGCGACCACCGCATCGCCATGAGCCACCTGATCCTCGGCCTGGCCGCCCGGGAACCGGTCTCCGTCGACGAACCGGGCATGATCGCCACCAGCTTCCCGACCTTCGCCGCCCTGATGCGCGGCCTGGGCGGCGACATCGCGGAGGGCTGAGGTCGTGGGCTTCGTCATCGCCGTCGATGGCCCGGCCGCCTCTGGCAAGGGCACCATCGCCGTGAAGCTAGGCGCGCTCTACGGGTTCCCGGTGCTGGACTCGGGACTGCTCTACCGCGCCGTGGGCGTGAAGGTGCTGGAGCGCGGCGAGGACCTGGGCGACGCCGAAGCGGCGCTGGCGGCGGCGCGGTCGCTGGACCCCGCCGAGCTGGAGCGGCCGGAAGTCCGCACCCGGCGGGCCGGCGAGGCGGCCAGCCGCGTGGCCGTCTATCCGAAGGTCCGCCAAGCCCTGCGCGATTTCCAGCTGACCTTCGCGGCCCGGGAGCCCGGCGCGGTCATCGACGGCCGCGATATCGGAACGGTCATCGCCCCCGGCGCGCCGGCCAAGCTCTATGTCACCGCCTCGCCGGAGACCCGCGCCGACCGCCGCTGGAAGCAGCTGACCGGCCAGGGCGAGGCCGTGAGCTACGACGATATCCTCGCCGACATCCGCATCCGGGACGAGCGCGACAGCGCCCGCGCCGACTCGCCGATGGTCATGGCCGACGACGCCGTCTTGCTCGACACCACCGAAATGACTATAGACGCGGCCTTCGATGCGGCCCGCCGTATCGTCGAGACGGCGCGCAGCCGGTGGGAAACCGCCAAGGGCTAATCCAACGCGCCGGGGCTCGATGGCCGCGGGCGCACAAACTCCTCAAAACCAGAACGCCCGGACTCTATCCGGCAATTCCGCCTTTTGGGCGTTCGCGAACCTAGAGACTGTAACAACCACATGGCCGACGATCTCAGCCTCAACCCCAGCCGCGACGACTTCGCGGCCCTCCTCGACGCCTCGATGGGCGGCGCCGGCGACTTCGCCGAAGGCACCGTCATCCAGGGCAAGGTCGTGGGCATTGAAAAGGACTTCGCCGTCGTCGACGTCGGTCTGAAGACCGAAGGCCGCATCCAGATCAAGGAATTCGGCGTCGACGAGAACGGCAAGCCCACCGTGAAGGTCGGCGACACCGTCGAAGTCTTCCTCGAGCGCCTCGAGAACGCCCTGGGCGAAGCGGTCATCAGCCGCGAGAAGGCCAAGCGCGAGGAAGCCTGGACCCGCCTGGAAGGCGTGTTCGCCACCGGCCTGCCGGTGCAGGGCTCGATCGTCGGCCGCGTGAAGGGCGGCTTCACCGTCGACCTCGGCGGCGCCAGCGCCTTCCTGCCGGGCTCGCAGGTCGACATCCGTCCGGTCCGCGACGTCGGCCCGCTGATGGGCAAGGAACAGCCGTTCGCCATCCTCAAGATGGACCGTCCGCGCGGCAACATCGTCGTCTCGCGTCGCGCCATCCTGGAAGAAGCCCGCGCCGAGCAGCGCACCGAGCTGGTCAGCCAGCTGCAAGAGGGCGAAATCCGCGAAGGCGTGGTCAAGAACATCACCGACTACGGCGCGTTCGTGGACCTGGGCGGCATCGACGGCCTGCTGCACGTCACCGACATGAGCTGGAAGCGCGTCTCGCATCCGTCGCAGGTGCTCGCCGTCGGCGACACGGTGAAGGTGCAGATCATCAAGATCAATCCGGACACCCAGCGCATCAGCCTCGGCATGAAGCAGCTGCAGTCGGATCCGTGGGACGGCGTCGAAGCCAAGTACCCGGTCGGCGCCAAGTACACCGGCCGCATCACCAACATCACCGACTACGGCGCCTTCGTGGAGCTGGAAGCCGGCGTTGAAGGCCTGGTGCACGTTTCGGAAATGTCCTGGACCAAGAAGAACGTCCACCCGGGCAAGATCGTCTCCACCTCGCAGGAAGTGGACGTCATCGTGCTGGACGTCGACAGCTCCAAGCGCCGCGTCTCGCTCGGCCTCAAGCAGGCCGCCGCGAACCCGTGGGAAGCCTTCCTGTCGTCGCACCCGATCGGCTCGACCGTCGAAGGCGAAGTCAAGAACGCCACCGAGTTCGGTCTGTTCGTCGGCCTGGACGGCGACATCGACGGCATGGTCCACCTGTCGGACCTCGACTGGAACGTCGCCGGCGAAGAAGCCATGGCCCGCTACAAGAAGGGCGATGTCATCAAGGCGAAGGTTCTCGACGTCGACGTCGAGAAGGAGCGCATCAGCCTCGGCGTGAAGCAGCTCGCCGGCGACCCGATGCAGGGCGACACCTTCCGCAAGGGCCAGACGGTCACCGTCACGGTCACGGAAATCACCTCGGGCGGCATCGAAGTGAAGTTCGGTGAAGACGACGCCCCGATGACCGCCTTCATCCGCAAGTCGGACCTGTCGCGCGATCGCAACGAGCAGCGCCCTGAGCGCTTCGCCGTCGGCGACCGCATCGACGCCCAGGTGACCAACATCGACAAGGCCGCCCGTCGCGTGTCCGTCTCGATCAAGTCGCTTGAACTGGCCGACGAGAAGGAAGCCATCGAGCAGTTCGGGTCGTCCGACTCGGGCGCCTCGCTCGGCGACATCCTGGGCGCGGCCCTGCGCGAAAAGGCCAAGAACGACTAACGTTCGAGGTTCTTCGTGAACGACGTTGGCGGCGGCCGGGGCGACCCGGCCGCCGTTTTCGTACGCGCCCTTTCCTGCCCCGGTCGCGAGCGTTAGCGGAGATTGACCATATCGTCGCCGACAACCTCTTGAAGACTCAAGGGACATTGGGCAAAGGTCTGGCCGCCGACCTCCGGGGGAACCCATGATCAAGTCCGAGCTGATCGCCAAGCTCGCTCACGAGAACCCTCACCTGACCCAGCGCGACATCGAGCGCGTGGTCGGCGTGATCCTCGACAAGATGACGCTGGCGCTCGAAGAGGGCGGTCGCGTGGAGCTGCGCGGTTTCGGCGCCTTCTCCGTGCGCTCCCGCCCGGCCCGCGCCGGCCGCAATCCGCGCACCGGCGAGCCGGTGTCGGTGAAGGGCAAGCACGTGCCGTTCTTCAAGAGCGGCAAGGAGCTGCGCGAGCGGCTCAACGCCGACTGACCTTGACCTGATCGCCCGGACGCAAAAGGCTGGGACAGTCATCGCCAGCGGGAGACGGTCATGAGCATCACCAGGGAATTCCGGGAGTTCATCGCGCGCGGCAACGTCGTCGATCTCGCCGTGGGCGTGATCATCGGCGGCGCGTTCGGCGCGATCGTGAAGAGCCTGGTCGATCAGGTGGTCATGCCCCCGATCGGGCTGCTGCTGGGTCGGGTCGACTTCTCCAAGCTGGAGTGGGTGCTGACGCCGGAGGACCCCGCCACCGAGGCGATCGAGAAGGTGGCGATCAGCTACGGCGCCTTCGTCAACACCATCATCCAGTTCCTGATCGTGGCGCTCGTCGTGTTCATGGCGGTGAAGGTGATCAACCAGCTGCGCCGCGAACAGGCCGCCGCGCAGGCCGAGCCCGAGGCGCCGCCCGCCCCGACGCCGTCCGAAGCCCTGCTGACCGAGATTCGCGACCTGCTGAAGGCGCAGCAGGCTCCGAAGGCCGACCCCGCTCCGAAGCTGACGCCTGCCGCGGCCAGGACGCCGGCGAGGAAGACCCCGCCGAAGAAGACCTGATGGCCGTCGCCAAGATCTGCGGACTGACCACGCCCGAGACCCTGGCCGCCGCCATTGACGGCGGCGCGGGGTTCGTCGGCTTCATGTTCTTCGACAGGAGCCCGCGCAACATCGCGCCGGACGCCGCCGCGCGGCTCGCGCCGCCGGCCCGGGCGGCGAACGTCAAGATCGTGGCCGTGACCGTCGATCCCGACGACGCCCTGCTCGACCGGCTGACGGCGACGCTGAAGCCGGACTTCATCCAGCTGCACGGCAAGGAGACGCCGGCCCGGGCCCGCGAGGCGGCCGTCCGGACGGGCGCCGGGGTGATCAAGGTGATTTCGGTGTCGGAGCCTTCCGACCTGGATGCCGCCTCCGCCTACGAAAGCGTCGTCGACCACCTGATGTTCGACGCCAAGGCGCCGGCCGGCTTCGACCGGCCCGGCGGCACCGGCGCGACGTTCGACTGGACGATGCTGAAGGACCGGCGCTTCGCGCGGCCGTGGCTGCTGGCCGGGGGCCTCGATCCATGGAACGTGTCCGAGGCCGTGCAACAGTCCGGCGCGCCCCTGGTGGACGTTTCCTCTGGCGTGGAACGCGGGCCGGGGATAAAGGACGCCCTTCTCATCAAGGCCTTTCTGGAAGCGGTTCGCCGCGCTTGACCCGCTGACGCCGTGAACGCCCCAATCAAGCCCAACGACTGGAACGCCCTGCCCGACGCCAACGGTCGCTTCGGCGACTATGGTGGCCGCTATGTCGCCGAGACGCTGATGCCCCTGGTCCTCGACCTGGACCGCGCCTACGCCGAGGCCAAGGCCGATCCGGCGTTCCAGGGCGAGCTCAAGGGCTTCCTGAAGCAGTATGTCGGCCGGCCCAACCCGCTGTACTTCGCCGAGCGCCTGACCGCCCACTACGGCGGCGCGAAGGTCTACTTCAAGCGCGAGGAGCTGAATCACACCGGCGCGCACAAGATCAACAACTGCATGGGCCAGATCCTGCTGGCCATGCGGATGGGCAAGACCCGGATCATCGCCGAGACCGGCGCCGGGCAGCACGGCGTGGCGTCGGCCACCGTCTGCGCGCGCTTCGGCCTGCCCTGCGTGGTCTACATGGGCGCGGTGGACGTCGAGCGGCAGAAGCCGAACGTGTTCCGCATGAACCTTCTGGGCGCCGAGGTGCGGCCGGTGACCTCGGGCGCGGCGACCCTCAAGGACGCCATGAACGAGGCGATGCGGGATTGGGTCACCAATGTCGAGGACACCTACTACCTGATCGGCACCGCGGCGGGCCCGCACCCCTATCCGGCCATGGTCCGGGACTTCCAGTCCGTAATCGGGCAGGAGATCCGCGAGCAGATCCTGGAGCTGGAAGGCCGGCTGCCCGACGCCGTCGTGGCCTGCGTCGGCGGCGGTTCGAACGCCATCGGGACCTTCCACCCGTTCCTGGCCGACGAGAGCGTGCGCATCTACGGCGTCGAGGCCTCGGGCCACGGCCTGGAAACCGACAAGCACGCCGCCTCGCTGACCGGCGGCCGCCCGGGCGTGCTGCACGGCAACAAGACCTATCTGCTGCAGGACGAGGACGGCCAGATCCTGGACGCCCATTCGATCAGCGCAGGTCTCGACTATCCGGGCATCGGGCCGGAGCACAGCTGGCTGCACGACATCGGCCGCGCCCGCTACCTGACCTGCACCGACGACGAGGCCCTGGCGGCCTTCCGGCTTTGCGCCGAACTTGAGGGGATCATTCCGGCGCTGGAGACGGCTCACGCGATCGCCAAGCTGCCGGAGGTCGCCCGGGACGTCGGCAAGGACGGGATCGTGGTGCTGACGATGTCAGGCCGCGGCGACAAGGACGTCAACACCGTCGCCAGCGCCCTGGGGATGTCGATTTGACCAAGGACCGTATCGACCGCCGCTTCGCGGCGGTGGCCGCCGAAGGCCGCGCCGTGTTCGTCGCCTACATCGTCGCCGGCGATCCCGATCGGGCGGCCTCGCAGGCCATGCTGGACGCACTGCCCGCCGCCGGCGCGGACGTGATCGAGCTGGGTTTCCCGTTCTCCGATCCGATGGCCGAGGGACCGTCGATCCAGCTCGGATCGCAGCGCGCGTTGAAGGCCGGGATGACCCTTCGCGGCACGCTCGACATGGTCCAGGCCTTCCGCAGACATGACACGGATACGCCGATCATCCTGATGGGCTATCTGAACCCCATCCTGAACCGCGGCTTCGACGCCTTCGCCGCCGACGCAGCGGCCGCCGGCGTCGACGGCCTGATCATCGTCGACTGCCCGCCGGAGGAAGCCGATCCGCTGGCCGACGCGCTGGAAGCCAATGGCGTGGCGCTGATCCGGCTGGCCACACCGACGACCGACGATATGCGACTTCCTGCCGTCGTGCGCCGCACCTCGGGCTTCGTCTATTACGTGTCGGTCGCCGGGGTGACCGGCGTGAAGGAAGCCGACGCCGGCGCCGTGGCACATCCTGTGCAACGCCTGAAGGCGGCCTCGGGCCTGCCGGTCGCCGTGGGATTCGGCATCCGGACGCCCGAACGGGCCGCCGCCGTGGCCCGTGTGGCGGACGGCGTGGTGGTCGGGTCGGCGCTTGTCGATGAAATCGCGGGCGCCCTGGAAGCGGGATCGAACGAAAACGTGACCGAAAGAGTTCTTTCCAAGGCGGCTGAGCTGGCTAAGGCTGTGAGATCGGCGCGAGTCAGGGACGCTTAAGCGATGGCGATGGCTGACCCCAAGAACGACAAACCGACCCGAGGCGGGGCGCGCGAGCGCCAGGGCTGGCTGTCGCGTATCGCCCCCGGCGTGCGCGGCGCCTTCGTCAAGCGCGAGACGCCCGAGAACCTCTGGGTGAAGTGCCCCGACACCGGGGAGATGATCTACCGTCCTGATCTGGAAGCCGCCTGGTGGGTGACCCCCGCCGGCCGCCACATGCGGATCGGGCCCGAGCTGCGCTTCAGGTTCACCTTCGATGACGGCGTCTACGAGGCGTTGCCGACCCCGGAAGTGGTGGAAGACCCGCTGAAGTTCAGCGACGGCAAGCCCTACAAGGACCGTCTGGCGGCGGCCCGCAAGGCGACCGGCGAACCGGACGCGGTGGCCCTGGCCACCGGTTCGATCGGCGGCGTGACGTCGGTGGTCATGGTCCAGGATTTCGCCTTCATGGGCGGCTCGCTGGGCATGGCCGCGGGCGAAGCCTTCATCGCCGGCGCCCGCCAGGCGCTGGAGCGCCAGGCCCCCTACGTCGCCTTCACCGCCGCCGGCGGGGCGCGGATGCAGGAGGGCACGCTCAGCCTGATGCAGATGGCGCGCAGCACCCTGGCGATCCAGGAGCTGAAAGCCGCCCGCCTGCCCTACATCGTGGTGCTGACCGACCCGACCACGGGCGGGGTGACCGCCAGCTACGCCATGCTGGGCGACATCCACCTGGCCGAGCCGGGCGCCCTGATCGGCTTCGCCGGCCAGCGCGTGATTGAACAGACCATCCGCGAGACCCTGCCGCCGGGCTTCCAGCGCGCCGAGTTCCTCGTCGAGAAGGGCATGGTCGACCGCGTGACCCCGCGCCACGAGCTGCCGATGATCCTGGGGTCGATCCTCAAGACCCTGATGATGGGCCGCGACGGACTGAAGGCGGCATAGGGCGACGCTCCACCGCTCCCTCTGGCGGATGCGAGGACGCCTTCGCTGAAGTACCGCTATATTTCTCCGTCATCGTCGGACTTGTTCCGACGATGACGGTAGCAGGAAACACAGCGGCCACCATGAGCGACCACCTCCGCGCCCACGACGCCGCCCTTGAGCGTCTGCGCGCCCTGCACCCCAAGCTGATTGACCTGTCGCTCGGGCGGATGCGGCGGCTGTGCGCGGCGCTGGGCGATCCGCAGCGGCGGCTGCCGCCGGTGATCCACGTCGCCGGCACCAACGGCAAGGGCTCGACCGTCGCCGTCCTGCGCGCCATCGCCGAGGCGGCGGGCCTGCGGGTCCACGTCTTCACCTCGCCCCATCTGGTGCGCTTCGCCGAGCGGATCCGACTGGCCGGGACCCTTATCACCGACGAGCATCTGGCGGCGGTGCTCGAGCATATCGAGGCGGTCAACGACGGCCAGCCGATCACCTTCTTCGAGATCACGACCGCCGCCGCGCTGCAGGCCTTCAGCGAGGTCGAGGCCGATCTCTGCCTGCTGGAGGTAGGCCTGGGCGGGTCGCTGGACGCCACCAACGTGCTGGAGCGGCCGGCGGTCAGCGTCATCGCTCCGGTCGATCACGACCACCGGGAATTCCTCGGCGACAGCATCGCCGGCATCGCGGGCGAGAAGGCCGGCATCATCAAGCGCGGCGCGCCGGTCGTCGTCGGCCGGCAGGGTCCCGAAGCGTTCGAGGTGATCGAGGCCCGCGCCCGCGCGCTGGGTGCGCCGATGCTGGCGCTGGGAACCGACTTCGACGGCTGGCTGGAGCGCGGCCGCCTGTGCGTGCAGCTGGAGGACCGTCTGCTGGACCTGCCGGCCCCGGCGCTGCCTGGCGCGCACCAGATCGACAACGCCACGCTGGCCGCGGTCGCCGCCCTGCAGCTGCGCGAGGCGCGGATCGACGAGGCGGCGATCGGAAAGGGCGTCGCCTCCGCCGTGTGGCCCGCCCGCATGCAGCGGCTGACCGCCGGTCCGCTGGCGGCTATGGCGAAGGCGAAGGGGGCCGATCTCTGGCTGGACGGCGGCCACAATCCCCATGCCGCCCGGGCGCTGGCCCGCACGATCGGCGACATGGCGGCCCGCGACGGCCGACCGGTCGCGCTGGTCTGCGGCCTGCTGGCCAACAAGGACGCCGACGGCTTCTTCAGCGCCTTCCAGACGCTGAATCCGCGGGTGCACGCCGTAGCCTTCGACGCCCCGGCGGCGAGCGAACCGGCGCGGCTCGTGGAGTCGGCCGCCGCTCACGGCCTGACGGCGACCGCACACGGGGACGTCACCGCCGGCCTCGCCGCGGCGTTGGCGGGCCCGACCGCTCCCCATGTGGTGATCGCCGGCTCGCTCTACCTGGCCGGCGAGGTGCTGGGCCTGGACGAGGCGACCTGGCCCCGGTGAGGCCGGGGACGTGTGCCATCTTCGCTACGTGTCCCCGGCAGCTTGCAAGCTTCAGGGGACACGCACTGAAGTGCGTTCCAACGCAAACGGCCGCCGGGTCGCCCCGACGGCCGTTCGTGAGACACCGAAAGCCTTCGGCCCGGCGGTCTTACGCCGCCTGCACGCCCGCTTCGGAGAGCCACTCCAGGATCTTCTGCTTGGGCATGGCGCCGACCTTCATCGAGGCCATCTGGCCGCCGCGGAACAGCATCATCGTCGGAATGCCGCGCACGCCGTAGCGCGAGGGCGTCGTCGGGCTGTCCTCGATGTTCACCTTGGCGATGGTGACGTGGTCGGCCAGTTCCTCGGAGATCTGCTCCAGGGCCGGGGCGATCTGCTTGCAGGGGCCGCACCACTCCGCCCAGAAGTCGACCAGCACCGGCTTGTCGGCCTGCAGGACGTCGCGCTCGAAGGTTTCGTCGGTCACAGCAACGGTGCTCATGACAGGTATCTCCATGCGGAGGGACTCACACGAGCCCTCGCTTCAGCCAACGATGTAGGCCTGCCGCCGCTCCCCATCAATGGGCGCCGGGCAGCGCGGCCAGCGTGGCGGCGACGATGTTTTCTGGAACCGGCATCAGCCGGGGTCCATCGGTCCAGACCAGCGCCGCCTCGACGCGGCGGCCGGGGAAGATTTCCTCCAGAACCGCCGTGTAGACCGACATCTGGATCAGATAGGCCGGATCGGCGTCGGCGACGTCGCCCGGCGCGGGGCGGTTGGTCTTGTAGTCGACGACCAGGACCCGGTCCGGCGTGACCAGCAGGCGGTCGACCCGGCCGGACACCGCCAGCCCGGCCGGCAGGCGCGGCGAGGTTCCGGCGATGGCCGCCTCGGCCCGCGAGCCCGGTCCGAACACATCGGCGAAGCGGGTATCGTCGAGCACCCCGAAAGCGGCGGCCAGCATTTCCCGGCGCTGGGGGTCGGTCAGGTCGCGCTCGCGGGCCAGCATGCGCTCGGCGGCCGCGCGACGCCCGGCGACCGGAACGTCAGGCAGCAGCTGCAGCAGCCGGTGGATCAGCTCCCCGCGCCGGTAGCGGCCGAGACCTTCGACCATCGCCAGCGGCGACGGCGAGGGCCCGTACGTCTGTTCCGCCAGCTGGGAGGGCGAGGCGTAGCGCCGCGCGGGCGGCTCGACCGGAGCCCGGCCGCCGGCCCAGTCGGGCAGCGGCGAGGGCGCGGAGGCCGCCGCTTCGGAGCGTGACAGCCGCTCCGGATCGGGTCCGAACCGCTGGAAGGTGAACCCGTCCGCGTCGGCGATGGTCCTTACCCCGGGCGACACCGACGGATGCGCGAAGGCCCGGCGCATGGCCGCGTACCAGCCGCCGACCTTCTCGTCTGCTGTCCGGGCGTCGATGCGGCCGCACAGCACCAGACGATCCCGCGCCCGGGTCAGGCCTACATAGAGCAGGCGCCAGGCCTCCTCCTCCTCGCGCCGGACGCGGAGTTCGCGGGCCGCGGCGCTGGCGGCGCAGTCGTCGTCCTTCTTCGCGCACCACAGGAAGCCGCCGTCGGCCGTCGCCAGCAGCGGCGAGCCCGCGGCGCTCCGGGTCACTGTGGTCTCGGGCAGGAAGACGATCGGCGCCTCCAGACCCTTCGCGCCGTGAGCGGTCATCACCCGCACCTCGCCGCCCGCACCGTCCATCTCGCGCTTCACGGCGATGTCGAGCCCGGCGAAGGCGTGGGCCAGGGTCTCCAGGTCGCGCACGCCCTGCGCCTCGGCCGCCAGCGCGCGGGCCAGGAACTCATCGAGCACGTCCCCGGCCTCGGCCCCCAGCCGGGTCAGCATGCAGGCGCGGATCGAGCGGCCGCCCGGTCCCGGGAGGCCGAGCATCCGGGTGTAGAAGTCGAACGGCGCGCGGCCCGGCGCCAGCTCACGGGCGCGGCGCAGGACCTCGAGCGCCGCCCGCCACGCCGGCTGCTCGCCGCCGCGGCGTTGGAGCACGGTCCACAACGTGTCCGGTCGCCGCGTCTTCGCCAGCGCATAGACGTCGTCGTCGCCCAGGCCGCAGAACGGCGACTTCAGAAGCGCGGCCAGGGTCAGGTCGTCGTCCGGGAACTGGACGAAACGGGCCAGCGCCATCAGGTCGTCGAAGGCGATGTGGGCGGAAAGCGTCAGGCGGTCGGCGCCGGCGACCGGCACGCCGTCGTGCTTGAGCGCGCGGATGATCTCCTCGAACAGCACCTTCCGGCGCCGGACCAGCACGATGACGTCGCCATAGCCGGCTGGACGCCAGTCGCCCCTCCTGCCGTCAGGCCCGACCAGATCCTTGTCGAAGATGGCGTCGCCGCGCCTGACCAGCGCTTTGATCTCGGCGGCGATGCGACGCGCCAGGCGGCGGTAGGCTGAGCCTTCCGCCTCCTCGTCCAGCGGCGCGTCCCACGCTTCTGGCTCGTCGCCCTTCTCCTCGCGCTCCAGCGGCCAGAGGTCGACGCAGCCCTTGTGGCCGGCGCGGAAAGGTTTGTGCTCGACGACGTTCTGCCCCTCGGGCGGCCGCACCCCGGCGCGGGTCTCCTCCTCGACGAACAGGGTGTCGACGAAGGTCAGCACCTGCGGCGTTGACCGGTAGGAGACCTGCAGCGGCACCGCCGCCGCGGTGTTCGGGCGGACTTCGTTGATGTGGTCGACGTAGAGCCGCGTCTCCTTCAGGAGCCGCTCGGGGTCAGCGCCCTGAAAGCTGTAGATCGACTGCTTCTCGTCGCCGACCACGAACAGGGTCCGCTCGACGTCGGCGTTGCGCAGCCCGGCGCCGGACCAGAACTCGCCGGTCAGGCGGCGGACGATGTCCCACTGCTCGGGCGCGGTGTCCTGGGCCTCGTCGACGAGGATGTGGTCGACGCCGTCGTCGAGCTTGTAGAGCACCCAGGCCGCGTCCGGACGCTCGGCGACCAGCGCCTTGGTCCGGCCGATCAGGTCGGCGAAATCCAGCGCGCCGCGCGAGGCCTTGGTCAGGGCGTAGGCCTGGGCGTAGGCGCTGGCCAGAGCCAGGACGAGGACCGTGTTCTCGGCCACCCGGGCGCCGCGCAACTGTTCGCGCACCTTCTCGAGCCGCTCCTGCTCGGTCAGCAAGGCCATGCGCAGGTCCTCGCGCGGCTTCAGGCCGGAAGTCTTGGCCACCCAGGTGGCGGGCGTGCCCTCTCCCTTGGCGGTGAAAAGGACGGCCAGGGCGTCGGCGATCGAGGCGACCGCGCGCAGTCCGTCTGCGCACTTGATGTCGGTCTTTGTACCCCCGGAGAGCACATCGGCCGCCTCGTTGTAGAGCCGGCGGTTCAGCGAGGCGAAGGCGGCGTCGGCGATCGCCTCGGCGCTGCTCGGCTCGGCCAGCCCGGTGCAGGTTTTCCAGACGTGCGCCTGCATGCCTGCCAGGCCGCCGACCCCGTCAATGTAGCCGGCGATGGCGTCGCGCTTCTGCTCGAAGGCCGAGAACATCTGCTCGAAGCTGTCGAACGCAAGCGATACCGCCAACCGCGCGTAGGCGTCCGCCAGCAGCCCTTCGACGTCCAGCGCATAGCCGGCCACCGCCGCCCGCGCCTCGGCCGCGATCAAGGCGGCGGCCTGGTCGTCCATCACGGTGAAGCCCGGCGACACCCCGGCCTCGACCGGAAACCGCCGGAGCAGCTTCTCGCAGAAGGCGTGGATGGTCTGGATCTTCAGGCCGCCGGGCGTTTCCAGCGCCTTGGCGAACAGGGTCCGGGCGTTGGACAGGCCGATCCCGTCACGCGGGGCGTCATCGCCCTCGAGGTCGAACAGCTTCGCCCGAAGCTCGTCGTCCGGCATGACCGACCAGCCGCCCAGCACGTCGAACAGCCGCCGCTGCATCTCGGCGGCGGCCGCCTTGGTGTAGGTCACGCACAGGATCGAGGCCGGCTTGACGTCGCGCAGCAGCAGCCGGGCGACCCGGTCGATCAGGGTCTTTGTCTTGCCGGACCCGGCGTTGGCGGTGACGAAGGCGTTCAGGCGCGGGTCGGCGGCGCGACGCTGGTCGAGGTCATGCAGGCTCATTCACCGCCCCCATCGCCGTCGCCGCCGGTCGACCATTCGAAGACCCGGGCGAGATGGTCGTAGTCGCCGGCCCAGGTCTTCACGAACTGCGGCGCGGTTAGGGAGAGGTAGCCGCGACCGGGATCCTGGTAGAGGCCGAGCAGCCGCTTGGCCCCCTCCCGGGCCTTGAAGGCCGCCTCCTCGCTCTTCTCGCCGGCCGTCTTGCGGACGATCTCCTCGCCCGGCGGCTTGCGGCCGGTCACGCGCAGGTAGGTCAGGTCGCCGGCGTAGGCCTTCAGCCCGGCGAATCCGCCCGCCGTGAGGATGGCCATGGTCAGGGTCAGCTGCGGCGAGAAGCCGGTGTCGATCTGTTTGGCCGACGGCGCGCCGCCGGTCTTGAAATCGAGCACATGTCCGAGCCCCTCCGGCGTGATCTCGATGCGGTCGGCCTTGGCGGTGAGGACAAAGTCGCGGCCTTCGGCGCTGACGACCAGTCGGCCGGCCTTCTCGACATGGACCTCCCGGCCGTCCGCCCGGCGGGCGCGCTCCAGGTCGGTCGCCCAGACCGCGGCCTCGCGGGCCAGGGCGCGTTCACGGGCCATGGCCGCGCGCGGCAGGCCCTGCTTGACCAGCGCTTCGAGATAGAGCCGCTCGAACAGGCCCGCCGCGTCTTCCGGCTCTCCGCCGGCCCAGGCCTCGGCGAAGGCCTCGAAGGCGGCGTGGATCGCGGTGCCCCGCGCCTTGGACTCCACCGGCTCGTCGGGCCGGTCGAGCGGGAACAGCTTCAGGATGTCGCGCGCCCAGACGGAATAGGGGTCACGGGTCAGGGCCTCGATCCGGGTGACCGCGAACAGGTCCGGACGCTCGGCGACCGGGGGCTTCGGGTTGGGCCGGGAGATCGGCGCGTAGGGGGCGGGCGCGTCGAGGGCGCGAGCCCAGTCGAGCAACTCCGGCCGGCCGGGAAGCGTCGCGCCGGCGCCGCGGGCGAGCGTGCGCAGCCGCCACAGCCAGCGGGACTCGACGGCCGGCGCGCCCTCGCGGCGCTGGCTGTGGACCATGACCACCTCGGGCGCGCAGGCGGCCTGGGCGAAGTCGTGGGCGGTGAGACCCAGCCGCCGCTCGGGCGAGGGCAGACCCAGCCGCCGGCGCATCGGACGGGACAGGAACGGGTCAATCGCCGCGCCGCGCGGCCAGACGCCGTCCTCCAGCCCGGCCAGCACCAGCCGGTCGGCGCGCAGCAGCCTGGCTTCCAGCGCGCCGAGGATCCGCAGGCGCGGATGCACCGCGCCCACCCGCAGACTCTCGCCATCCAGCAGCATCGCCAGCAGATCGACGAAGGCTTGGGGCGATAGGGGCGGCAGGGCGCCGCCGTCCGCGATCAGTCCGGCCAGCAGGGCGGCCGCCGACTCGCCGTCCGGGCCGTTCCACAGTTCGGGGCCGCCCAGCGCTTCCAGCGCCAGGACCAGCCCGCGCGCCGCCTCGTCGACCGGCGCGTCGCCCTCGGCGAAAGCCAGGGTCAGGATGTCGAGCGCCGACAGCAGATCGGCCATCAGGGCGGCCGCTTCGGGCAGGTCGTCGAACCGCGCGGTCAGGGCGTCGCGGTCGCCGGGCCGGGGGCCGCGCAGGCGGCGGTTGTCGCGGTCCTCGCGATGCGGCGTCTCCAGCGCGGGCAGGAGCGCGGCCAGCGCTTCCGGCGTCCGGTCTAGGCGGGTCAGCGGGTGCTTGAGGATCGCCAGCAGCAGCACCGGCGACAGCGGGTCGGCCACATGATCGGCGACCAGCCGGGCCAGCACCGCCACCGGGAAGCCCGAAAGCGGCGCGCCCGCCGAGGAGTCGGCGACGACGCCGAACCGCGCCAGCCGCGCGCTGACCCGCCGCGCCAGCGCCAGGTCAGGCGTCACCAGCGCGCAGGTCGCGTCCGGATGCTCCAGCGTCTCGCGCAACAGCAGGGCGCAGACGTCGGCCGCCTCCTCCTCATGCCGCGCGGCGACGACGGACAGGCCCTCGAAACCCTCGGCCAGCGGATCGACGCCTCCGGGCGCCTCGTCACGGAGACCCTCCAGCACGCCGCGCCAGTCGGCCGTGGCCTCGGCCGGACGCAGGGCCTCGTTGATCAGGCGGCGACGCCAGCGGCCGCGGCTGTCCGCATCCGGCAGCCAGGGCTGGACGGCGCTCCGGCGGAGGCGTGCGTGCTCCTGCAGCAGGCGCTTCATCGCGCCCTGCGGATGCTGGTCCTCGACCTTGGCCCAGGCCGCGTCGGCGAGGTCGAGGTCCAGTCCGGGCAGCACGACGAGGCCCTTCGGCGCCGTGGCGATCGCCGTCAGAAGCCGGGCCGTGGCCGGAGCCGTGCCGGTCGAACCGGCGGCGATCAGCGGATGCGTCGGCGGATGGCGCGTCCACTGGTCGGTCAGGGCGTCGAGCAACCGCACGCGGCGGTCGGCGACATCGATGAGGCCCATTTCGGCCAGTCTCGCCGGCCAGGCCTCCAGCGCGATCCGCAGCACATCGGCGGAGCGGCGCCAGTGCTCGGCCATGTCGAGATCGACGAGGCCGTCGAGCCGCTGGCCGGGATCCCGCACCTCCTCGATCTGCAGGTCGTCGAGAAACCGGGCCAGGGCGTCGGCCATCTCCAGCGCGCCGGCGGCGTCGAGGCGACGGCCCAGCCGGGCCTCCCGCGTGACCAGCCGCGCCAGTTCGAAGCGCCGCGTGCGCGGATCGACCGCGGGCGGGATGTCCAGCGACAGGTCGCCCGGCTCGAACGGCGGTTCGCCCTCGTCAAGGTCGCCGATGGCGCGGATCTGCGGCAGCAGGGTCGCCCGGCCGCCCGCCGCCCCGACGAAAGCCTCGGCCAGGAAGCGCGCGCCGCGGCGGGTCGGAACCAGGACGACGGCATCGGCCAGCTGTTCCGGTTCAGGCAGGGCCGCGACGAGACCCGTCGCGAGGTCGTCGAGAAAGGAGCGATGCGCCGGGATCGAGAACCAGCGGGGAGCCGGGTGCTCGAACGGGTCGCTCATCCTTGCACCAGTCTCGCCTCGGCGGCGTCGCGGGCCCCGGGGTCGCCGACATGCATCCAGAGACCCCTGGGCGCCACGCCATGGACGCGACCGGACCTGGTGAGATCCTTCCAGATCGGCAGCAGCCCGAACGGGCCCTCGGGTCCGTCCCTCACGACCGACGGCTTGCAGATGTGGAAGCCGACATAGACCAGCGGAGCCTGTTCGCCCTGGTCCTTGAAGCGGACCTCGCCGGCCTCGTTGAGGAACAGGTCGCCGGTGGCATGGAAGCCCATCGACTCGGTCGTCGAAGCGGTCAGAAGGCAGACATCCATCCTTTCGGGATCCCAGGCCGCGGCGACCGCGGGCAGGGCCTGGTCGTCGTCGTTGATCCAGACCGAGTCGATGTTGGCCACCCAGAAGGGTTCGTCCGGCAGCAGCGGCAGCGCGTGCTTGACCCCGCCGCCGGTTTCCAGCGCCTGCGGCCGCTCGTCGGAGATCACGATGCGCGGCAGGACGCCCGAGGCGTCGCGCGCCTTCAGGTGCGCCTCAAGCCGGTCGGCGAAATAGTGGACGTTGACCACGGCGGTCTCGACCCCGGCCTGCGCCAGCCGGTCCAGCGCATGGTCGATCAGCATCCGCCCGCCGACCTCGACCATGGCCTTGGGACGGTCGTCGGTCAGGGGCCGCATCCGGGTGCCGAGGCCGGCGGCCAGGACCATGGCGACCTTTGGTCCGCTCATGCCCTCGCCTCCGCCGGCACGTGGCGGTCGAACCAGGCCTTCAACCCCGTCATGGCCGGATCGGCCAGGCAGCTGTCGAGATAACGCCAGAGGCGAGGCAGGAAGCCCTCGTACTTCGGCTTGCCGTCGCGCACGACCAGCCGCGCGAAGATGCCGATGATGCGGGCGACGTTGAGCGCGCCCAGCGCATGGAAGTCGCTGGTCGCCTGGACCCGGTCGAGACCGGGATGGGCGGCGAAGTAGCGCTCCAGGGCGCGGGACTCGATGGCCGGCGACACGTCGCGGCGCGCGTCGTGCAGCAGCATCGACATGTCCCACATGCGGTTGGCGCGCACCGCGTCCTGGAAGTCGATCAGACCCACCCGCGCGGCGCCCTCGCGGGACGGCAGCCAGATCAGGTTCTCGGCGTGATAGTCGCGGTGACAGAAGACCTCGGCCGTCTCTTCGGCGCGCGCCCGGATCGGCGTCCACAGGGCCTCCCACTCGGCCAGCGCCGCGGCGTCGGGCGCGAAGGCCGGCCGCAGCCTGGGCAGCCAGTCGGTAAAGAGGTCGGCGGCGCTGACCAGCGCCAGGTCGTCGTAGCTGAGCAGGGGCCAGGCGACGCCGTCCGACGCCAGCACCTCCGGCGGTCGCGCCGCGTGCAGCACGGTCAGGGCGTCGATGGCGGCGTCGTAGAGCTCCGCCTCGTCGCCCTTCGCGGCGATGTGGCTGGCGTACAGGTCGTCGCCCAGGTCTTCCAGCACCGCCAGGCCGGCGGCGGCGTCGAAGGCCTCGACCTCCGGCGCCGAGAGGCCGATCGACTTCAGGTACCGGGCGCAGGCGACAAAAGCGTCGACCCGGCCGGACGCCAGGCGATAGGCGGCGTTGAAGCCGAGCGCGATCCGCTCTTCCCGGGTCGCGCCCGGCGGACAGGGCGCGGTCTCGGCCTTGGGCGGCTGGTCCATGAAGATGCGGCTGGAGCCGTCCGGCAGATGCAGACGCTCGTAGACGCGGGTCGACGCATCGCCGCTCATCAGTTCGCGACGGGCGTCTCCGAAGCCGTGCGCCGCGAGGAAGTCGGCCTTCAGGATCTCGCGTTCAGAACTCAAGCCTACGTCCTTCCCAAGCGCCGTGAGCGGACAGGTGCGCCGCGCGACCGTCCCCCTCGAAGCGGATGTCTATATCGAGTCGATCCGGCGGCAGCCGACCTTCGAGACGCTGTGGCCATTCGATGATCGCCGCGCCGTCCTCCAGCGCCTCGTCCAGTCCGATCTCGTAGGCCTCGTCGGGGTCTGTCAGCCGGTAGAGGTCGAAGTGGGCCAGCGGAAACCCCGCCGCGTCGTAGAACTGTACGAGCGTGAACGTGGGACTGGGCACGTCCTCGCCCGGCGTCGTCAGGGTCCGCACCAGCGCCCGTGCGAGGGTCGACTTCCCCGCTCCCAGCGGCCCGGTCAGGCAGACGGCCTCGCCGGCGCGCAGCGCCGTAGCGACGGCGCGTCCAAGGCGCGCGGTGGCCTCGTCGTCGGCCAGGGCGATCGTGGCGGGCGGGATCATGCGAAGGGGCGGTCGGGCTCGAACGGCAGGGTTCGCGACACATAGGTCCGCAACGCCTCGCTGGCGACCGCCGCGTCGGAATCGAGGCGGTCGGGCGCGATCGGCTTGCCGACAGTGATGCGGAACCGTCGCCCCTTCTTGTTGAGCAGCTCGTGGAACAGGGTCACGTCGCGCAGCTCGGGCGAGAAGCGGTCGAAGAAGTGGAACAGGGTCGCCCACGGCCCCTCGACGTGCACGGGGATGACCGGGGCGGCGTATTTCACGGCGACCGAGATGGCGGTCGGCATCCATTCCGGTTCGGCCAGCACGCCGTCCTTGCCCCGTCGCGCCAGCCTGCCGGCCGGGAAGACCATCAGCGCCCGTTCCGACTCCAGCGCCTCCCGGGTCATCGTCAGGGTCAGGCGGGTCCGCTCGCGGGTGCGCTTGGACGGCACCCATTCGACCGGGATCAGCGTCTCGTCGAACCGGGGACAGACCCGGTGGGCGTCGGAGTTGGCGTAGAAGACGATGTCGGGGCGCGCGCCCTTCAGCGCGTCATAGACGGCGATCCCGTCGGCGATGCCGGTCGGGTGGTTGGCGACGATCACGCATCGCCCAGAGGCCGGCAGACGCTCCAGTCCCGACGCCTCGACCCTCATCTCGAGCAGGGCGGAGACGAAGTCCAGCGCCTCGCGCCCACCCATGACCGCGATGGTGTCGGCCATGGCCCGCGCCTTCCGGTAGTCGAGAAGGCGGTAGAGCGGCGGCCGGACCAGCGGCCACAGGGGCGAGCCCGACAGCTTCGGCGCGCGCTCCTCGATGAGCACGTCGACGATATGCGCCGCCTTCGCCGCGGCGGCGCGGGGCGCCTGGACTGTCGCCGTGTCGGCCATGCCGGAGACACTAGCCACGCCGAGCGCCGACGCCTAGTCGGACCTATCCGGCGCCCAGGATCAGGTCGCGCGTGACCGCGTCCAGCACGAAGCGGCCGGCCGGCGTGGCGCGCAGTCGGCGGCGATCGTCTACCAGAAGGCCCTGGCCGACCAGCGCCCGGACAACGTCGCTGTCGGGACCGAGGCCGAGCGCCGCCAGCTCCGGCCAGGCGATACCCTCGTAGGTGCGCAGGCCCATCAGGATGCGCTCCTCGGCCGCCTCGACCGGCGTCAGCGGCTCCGCCTCGAAGCCGGTCCCCGCCTCGGCGACGGCGCGGATGTAGTCGGCGATGCGGGATTTCGCCGTGGTCGCGGTGCGGACGCCGCCCACGGTCAGCCGCCCATGCGCGCCCGGACCGGCGCCGACGTAGTCCTGGCCGCGCCAGTAGACGAGATTGTGCCGCGATCGCGCCGCCGCGCCCCGCGCGTGGTTGGAGACCTCATAGGCCTCGAAACCCGCATCCTCGAGCACCCGCTGCGTCGTGTCGTAGAGCGCTTCGCCCACAGCGTCGTCCGGCGGCGTGAAGACGCCCCGCCGCACGGCGCGGTCGAAGGCGGTGCCGGCCTCGATGGTCAGCTGGTAGGGCGACAGGTGCTCGGCGCCCAAGGCGATGGCCTGCTCCAGCTGGCCGCGCCAGGCCGCCGGCGTCTGGCCCGGCAGGGCGTAGATCAGGTCGACCGACAGGCGCGGGAAGGTCCGGGCCGCCAGCCCGGCCGCCCGCCGCGCCTCGGCCGCGTCATGGTTGCGGCCCAGGAACGTCAGGGCCGCGTCGTCGAACGACTGCAGGCCGAGCGACAGGCGATCGACTCCGGCCGACCGGAAGGCGGCGAAGCGGTCGGCCTCGGCGTCGGTCGGATTGGCCTCCAGCGAGACCTCGACCGCGCCGTCCGGGCACCAGAGCGACGTCGCGGTCTCGACGATCCGCGCCGCCCAGGCCGGGTCCATCAGCGACGGCGTACCGCCGCCCAGGAACACCGAGACGAGCCGGCGCGGCCCGGTCAGCGCCCGCTGGGCGGTCAGGTCGGCGACGATCGCCTCGGCCAGCGCCGCCTGCTCCACCTGCCTGCGGTCGCGGACGACGTTGAAGTCGCAGTAGGGGCAGATCTTCGCGCAGAAGGGCCAGTGGACGTAGACGCCCAGCTCCGGAAGGTCATTCAAACAGGGCGGCCTTGAGCTTGGCGAAGGCGACCGCGCGGTGGCTGATGGCGTCCTTGGCGACGGGATCCATCTCGCCGAATGTCTGGCTGTAGCCGGCGGGAATGAAGATCGGATCGTAGCCGAAGCCGTTCTCGCCGCGGCCCGGGAAGACCAGCTCGCCGCGAACGACGCCCTCGACGACGACGCCCGGCCCGTCCGGCCAGGCCACGGCCAGCGCGCTGGTGAACCAGGCCGAGCGGTCGTCGGAACCGGTCTCGATCAGACGCTCCTCGACCTTGGCCATCGCCGCGCCGAAATCCTTCGACGGGCCGGCCCAGCGGGCGGAGAAGATGCCCGGCGCGCCGTCCAGCGCGGCGACCGACAGTCCGCTGTCGTCGGCGATGGCGATCCTGCCCGACAGGTCGGCGGCGTGGCGGGCCTTGAGCAGTGCGTTGCCGACGAAGGTGCTCTCGGTCTCGTCCGGCTCGGCCAGTCCGAGCGAGCCCGCCGACAGAATCTCGAAGCGCCCGTCGAGCAGGGCGACCAGCTCCCTGGCCTTGCCAGGATTATGGGTGGCGGCGACCAGGGTGGTTCCGGCGATCAGCTGCAGCGGCATGGGATCATCCTCTCCCCGCCTTCCTCGCGCCGAACGCCGCCCGGCGCAAGCACCGGAGGCTATGCTGCAGTGCATTACGCTGAAGTAATGATGTTACGCAAGTTTAATATCGATAATCGATAATTCCTTTGATTGAAGATCGATGATCTCGTACATAGATGACGTGGACGGGCCGCAGCGGGCCGCCCGCCGGGTGAGGGAAGGCCCCACTCGTTTTGCACTGCACAATGGAGGGACAACATGTCCGCGCAAAAGATCACCAAGCTGGTCGACACCATCGCGATGACCTTCGTCAACGCCGCTCTTCTGGCCGCTCTGCCCATCGCGGCGTTCGCTTTCGTGACCAACTCGATCTGATCGGGCTCTCTTTCATGAGGCCCCCGGTCAGGGCATTCTCGCCGCCCGCCTGAGGGTCGGCTTCTCCCGAACGATCCGCCCGCGGATCCTTCCGGTGAAGCCGGCTCCCGGATGGGCGCCCGAAAACCACAGCCACGGGCGCGCGGCCTGCCGCCGCCCGTATCTGTCGTCCGCGCCGGGGCGGACGTGCTCTTGGGGGAGTAGCGCCATGCGCGCCTTGGGACCTGGCTCGGTGTCGAGCTTCCTGAAGACCGTCCTGGACGTCGTCTACTGGTTCATCGTGATCATGGCCGGACTTCTCGGCCTGGCCGTGGTGGGCGGCCTGCTGGCGATCAGCTTCATTCCGGAGATTCCGGCGCAGATCAGCGACCGGATCGACATCGAGGGCGCGGTCACCCCCGGCAAGATCGTGGCGCTGGGCGTGACGCTGTCCACCTACGGCGCGCTGTACCTGGGCGCGCTGATCGCCATCCTGAGCCGACTGCGGCGCGTGTTCGCGACGCTGACCGCCGGCGACCCCTTCCAACCCGACAATATCCCCCGGCTGCGGCTGATCGGATTCGTGCTGGCCGGCATGGAGCTGGCCCGCTACGCGCTGAACGCCATGCTGCTGACGATCGCACCGGCGGTAGGCTGGGAAATCGCCGGCTTCAACATCACCGTCTGGTTCTCGGTGCTGGTCGTCTTCGTTCTGGCCGAGGTCTTCCGGGAGGGCGCCCGCCTTCGCCGTGAAGCCGAGCTCACCATCTAGCGTCGCGGAGAGCAGATCATGGCCATCAAGGTCACCCTCGACCGCATCCTGCTCGAACGGCGCATGTCGCTGACCGAACTGGCGGACCGCGTCGGCGTCACCATCGCCAACCTGTCGATCCTGAAGACCGGCAAGGCGCGGGCGATCCGCTTCTCGACCCTGGACGCGCTTTGCCGCGAACTGGCCTGCCAGCCCGGCGACATCGTCATCTTCGAGCCGGGCGGCGGCTCGGGCGCCGAAGGCGACGACGAGGAAGAGATGGCCTACGGGGGGGCTTAGGATTTCCCTCCCCTTCATGGGGAGGGACAGACCCGCGCAGCGGGTCAGGGTGGGGCACCAGGACGCCGAACACGACACCCGGTGACCGGCACCTCCATTCCCCACCCGGTTCCTTCGGAACCACCCTCCCCATGAAGGGGAGGGAAGACCGGGCCTATCCCCCCACCGCCGCCCGCTGCAGCAGGAACAGTTCGCCGATGCCCTTCTCGGCCAGGCCGAACAGGGTCTCGAACTCGCCGCGGGTGAAGCCGCGCTTCTCGCCGGTGGCCTGGATCTCGACGATGTCGCCGTTGCCGGTGAGCACGAAGTTGGAGTCCGCCTCGGCCGCCGAGTCCTCCTCGTAGTCGAGGTCGAGCACCGGTACGTTGTCGAACACGCCGCAGGACACGGCGGCGACCTGGTCGAGGATCGGGTCGGTCTTGATGACGCCCTCGTCGAGCAGGTACTTCGTGGCTAGGCGCAGGGCGACCCAGGCGCCGGTGATCGAGGCGGTGCGGGTGCCGCCGTCGGCCTGGACCACATCGCAGTCGATCTGGATCTGGCGCTCGCCCAGCGCCTTCATGTCGACGACGGCGCGCAGGGACCGGCCGATCAGGCGCTGGATCTCCTGGGTGCGGCCCGACTGCTTGCCCTGGGCGGCCTCGCGACGGCCGCGGGTGTGGGTGGCGCGGGGCAGCATGCCGTACTCGGCCGTGACCCATCCGGCGCCCTTGCCGCGCATCCAGCCCGGAACGCCTTCGTCGACGCTGGCGGTGACCAGAACCTTGGTGTGGCCGAAGGTGACGAGGCAGGAGCCCTCGGCGTAGCGGTTGACCCCGGTCTCCAGGGTCACGGCGCGCAGCTGGTCGGGAGCGCGGTCTGAGGGTCGCATGTCTGTCTCTTCAAAGCGGGGCGCGCTTGCGCGCGGGCAGGCGCTGCCTATCCTATCGGGCGAAGGGTCGTCCACCGGCCCAGATGCGGAACAGCATGGCTTCGATCCTGACCGGCGGCGTAACGCCGACCCCAAGCCTGAGCGACCTGGACGACCGCGCCCGGGACATCTTCCGGCGCGTGGTCGAGACCTATCTCGAGACCGGCGAGCCGGTCGGGTCGCGGACCCTGTCGCGCGGCGGCATCCATCTGTCACCGGCCTCGATCCGCAACACCATGCAGGACCTGGCCCAGCTGGGCCTGCTCGACGCGCCGCACACCAGCGCCGGGCGGATGCCGACCCACGCGGGCCTGCGCCTGTTCGTCGACGGCCTGCTCGAGGTGGGCGATGTCGGCGAGGCCGAGAAGCGCGAGATCGACGCCCGGCTGGCCGGGACGGGGCGCAGCTTCGAAGAGGCGCTGAACGAGGCCAGCGGCATCCTGTCGGGCCTGGCCGGCGGGGCCGGGGTGGTGGTCAGCCCGATCCGCGAGGCCGGGGTCAAGCACGTCGAGTTCGTCTCGCTCGGCCCCGACCAGGCGCTCGCCGTCATGGTGTTCGACGACGGCCAGGTCGAGAACAGGCTGATGCGGCTCGCCCCGGGGCTGACGCCGTCGGCGCTGCAGGAAGCGTCCAGTTTCCTCGGCGCCCGGCTGCGCGGCCGGACGCTGGGCGAGACCCGGGCCGAGATGCGCGCCGAACTCGACCGCGCCAGGCGCGAGCTGGACCAGACGGCGGCCCGCCTCGTGGAAGACGGTCTTGCCGCCTGGAGCGGCGGCGAGGGCAGCGACAGGGCCCTGATCGTGCGCGGCCGCGCCAACCTGCTGGGCGACGCCAACGCCCTGGCCGACCTGGAGCAGGTGCGCCGCCTGTTCGACGACCTGGAACAGAAGGAGCAGCTGATCGGTTTGCTCGACGACGTGCGCGACGCCCAGGGCGTGAGGATCTTCATCGGCGCGGAAACGCGGCTTTTCTCTCTTTCGGGTTCCGCCTTGATCGCGGCGCCCTATATGTCGGGCCGACAGAAGGTGCTGGGCGCGATCGGGGTGATCGGGCCGGCCCGCCTGAACTATGCCCGGGTGATACCGCTGGTGGACTACACCGCGCGCGTCCTCGGACGAATACTGGACGGATAGAGAGATGAGTGACCAGGAGACCCCGGCGAACGGACACGACGCCGACGTCGAGATCGAAACCGCCGAAGAGGCCGAAGCGGCCGACGTCGAGCTGCTCAAGGCCGAAATCGCCGCCCTCAAGGAGCAGGTGCTGCGCTATGCGGCCGAGGCCGACAACATCCGCCGCCGGGCCGAGCGGGAGCAGAACGACGCCCGCGCCTACGCGATCCAGAAGTTCGCCCGCGACCTGTTCGGCGTCGCCGACCATCTGAGCGCCGCGACGACCCATGCGCCGCGGGACTTCGACGACCAGACGGTGAAGAACTTCGTGGTCGGCGTCGATATGACCCAGAAGGAGCTGCTCGGCGCCTTCGAGCGCAACGGGCTGAAGAAGCTGGCGCCCGAGCGCGGCGGCAAGTTCGACCCGCACCTGCACCAGGCGATGATGGAGCAGCCCGGCGAGGGCGTGGCCCCCGGCGCGGTGATCAAGACCCTGCAGGCCGGCTGGGAGCTTCAGGGCCGCGTCGTGCGGCCGGCGATGGTCGTGGTCGCCGCCAAGGGCGCCGCCGCCGCGCCGGCGGAAACGCCCGCCGCCAATCCCTACGCCGCCGAGGGCGATACGAGCGGCGGGTCGGTGGACACGAAGGCCTAGAGCGGCTTCCACAACGGGAACTGCAGGAAGGGCGCGGGTCACGCCGCGCCCTTTTCGTTCGCCTCACCTCGCATGGGTCCTCGCGAAGCGCGCGGGGATGACGGAGTTGGAAGCGGAAGGGGTACGACAGCCGCCCCTGCCCCCTTCCGCAAGCCGCTGATTCCGCTAATGTCGGAAGTCCCTTTTCAGGCGAACCGCGCGGGGGGCCGCGTGATTCGCTCGCACTTCCTGACTTCGGACCAGACATGAAGCTTACCATCGAGCGGACGGCGCTGCTGAAGGCCCTCGGCCACGTTCAGAGCGTCGTCGAGCGGCGCAACACCATCCCGATCCTCTCCAACGTGCTGCTGACGGCGGAGCGCGAGCAGGTGGGCTTCTCGGCCACGGACCTGGACATGGAGATCATCGACTCGGGCGCGGCCCAGGTCGACGTGCCCGGCCAGATCACCGCCCCGGCCCACACCCTGTACGAGATCGTCCGCAAGCTGCCGGAAGGCGCGGACGTGTCGCTGTCGTTCACGGGCGATGATCCCCGCCTGCAGGTCCAGGCCGGCCGCAGCAAGTTCAACCTGCCGGTTCTGCCGGCCGGCGACTTCCCGGTGATGAGCAGCGACGGCCTGTCGGCCCGCATCCCGGTCGACGCCAACGATCTGGCGCGGCTGATCGACAAGACCCGCTTCGCCATCTCCACCGAGGAGACGCGCTACTATCTGAACGGCCTCTACGTTCACACGGTAGTCGAGAACGGCGAGCCGCGGCTGCGCTGCGTGGCCACCGACGGCCACCGGCTGGCGCTGGCCGAGATGCCGGCCCCCGAGGGCGCGGCCGGACAGCCGGGCGTGATCATTCCGCGCAAGACCATCAACGAGGCCCGCCGCCTGCTCGAGGACGCCGGCGAGAGCATCGACTTCCAGGTCAGCGCCCAGAAGGTGCGGTTCGAGTTCGGCGCCGCCGCCCTGACGTCCAAGGTCATTGACGGCTCGTTCCCGGACTACATGCGCGTCATCCCGCGCGACAATGCCAAGGTGATGCTGGTCGACAACGCCCTGTTCGCCCAGGCCGTCGACCGCGTCGCCACCATCTCGGCCGAGAAGAGCCGGTCGGTGAAGATGGCCGTCGAGCCGGGCCGCATGACCCTGACCGTGCGCAACATGGAAGCCGGCCAGGCCGTCGAGGAGCTGGAGATCGACTACGACGGCGACAGCTTCGAGATCGGCTTCAACGCCCGCTACCTGCTGGACGTCACCGGCCAGATCAGCGGCGAAACGGCGGAGTTCCGCTTCGCCGACCCGGCCAGCCCGACCCTGGTGCTGGACCCGACCGACGCCGGCGTGAAGTACGTGCTGATGCCGCTGCGGGTCTGACCTGCTGGCGGCGCTGCTCCACGAAGTCTGGGAATCGACGGACGACGACGGCCGCTGGCTGCCGGTCTGCGTGCTGGCCGGTCCCGACGGCGACGACCTCCGTTCGCAGCTTCACATCGACGCCCGGCTCATCACGACTTTCGAAGCGCATTCGCCCTACGACGCCATGATGACCTTCCATCGCCTGATGGACCTCGGCCCCTATCGCGGCGTCAGCAACGACGAGCGCCGGGCCTATACCGAAGAAGCGCTGATGCGGCAGTTTCGGGGATAGGGACTGACACCGCAGGTGTCTGTCCCTGGATGCGGCATTTCGAATTGATCCGAAGGTCAGCCTTAGGGACAGACACCTGCGGTGTCAGTCCCCTAGCGGCTTCACCAATAGCAAGGTCGTCAGCCCGCTGTTCCATTCCTCGTCCGGATAGCGGCCCGCCTCGCGATAGCCGCGCTTGGCGTAGAAGGCCTGGCTGCGGGTGTTGAAGGTGTCGGTCTCCAGGCGTGACTGGGCGTGACCGGCCGCCGCCATCGCTGCCTCCGCGTGGTCCATCAGCCGGCCGCCGACGCCGGTCCGGGCGTGGCCGCCAAGCACATGCAGGGCATTCACGAAATCGCCCTCGACATCGACGAAGCCGACCACCTTGCCCCCGACCTCGGCTACGGTGAAGAGCGGCCCGCGGCGACCGACATAGTCGCCGGGACGGTCCTCACTCAGGAACGCGCGTTCCGCCTCGGGCGTGAGCTGCGGCCGCCATGTGCTCTCGAAGGTGTCGCGCAGGATCGCCTTCAGCGCCGCCGCGTCTTCGGGTCGGGCGGGCCGGATCAGGATGTCGGGCGCCGGGGCCATGGCCGACCCTACGCACCGGGCGCGACCGGCGCTACACTGGTCCGATGTCGCTCCGCCCGCCCCAGAACCTCTCCAGCCTCCGGTTCGAGACCGGCGACAGCGTCCTGAACATCGAACTGATGGCTGAGCAGGCCGCCTCGCTCGGTCGCGCCGGAAAGCGGGTGGAGAAGACCCTGGCCGCCCTGCGCCGGGCGTCGGACGCCGAACGTCCCGTCGCGCTGAAGGCCGCCGCCGACGCGGTCTGGGGTCTGTTCATCCAGCGCGAGCTGATGGGCCAGCGGAACCAGAAGCCGCTGATCGACCACTACGGCATTCCGCCCGAGGTGCTGGCCCGGCTGGGGGCGCGATAGGCCGCCGCCCTAGCGCGGCGCGCGCTTGGCCAGGATGCGCTGCAGGGTCCGACGGTGCATCGACAGGCGGCGGGCGGTCTCCGAGACGTTGTGACCGCACAGCTCGTAGACGCGCTGGATATGCTCCCAGCGGACACGGTCGGCGCTCATCGGATTCTCGGGCGGGACGGGGTTGGCGCCCATGGCCAGAAGCGCGCGGGCGACGTCGTCGGCGTCCGCCGGCTTGGCCAGATAGTCCACGGCGCCGGCCTTCACGGCGGCGACGGCGGTGGCGATGTTGCCGTAGCCGGTCAGCATGACCACGCGCGCCTCGGGCCGCGCGTCGCGAACCGCCTGCACGACCCTCAGGCCCGTGCCGTCATCCAGCCGCATGTCCAGCACCGCGTGGGCGGGGGCGGCGGCCTTCACCGCTTCCAGCGCCTCGCCCACGCTGGCGGCGAGCCGGACCTCGAAGCCGCGCTGCTCCAGCGCCCGGCCCAGACGGGTGCGCAGAGCCGCGTCGTCATCGAGGACGAGCAGGCTCCGGTCCGGAAGGCCAGCGACGACGTCGGCGATATCGCTCATCTCCACACTCCAGGCCGTTCCCGCCGAGGTTGAATCCCGGACGCGGCATTCTGTCGCGGTCTAGCCCGCGACATCAAGTCCCGTAAAGACGTCGTCGCCCGCAGGCGCCTCGATCGCGGCGCGGTTCCAGCGCGCGGTGATCACCGCGCCGGCGCCGCGCCCGTTGCGGAAATCCACCGTGGCCCCGGTGCGTTCCAGCAGCGTCTTGGCGATGAAGAAGCCCAGGCCCATGCCGACATGGCCGCTGCGCATGCTCTCCGCCCCCGGGCGGCTGGTGACATAGGGCTCGCCGAGCTTGGCCAGCACCTCCGGCGCGAAGCCGGGGCCGTCGTCGCGCACCTCGACCGATATGTGGCGGCCGTCGAACCGGGCCGTGACCAGGATCTCCGACCGGGCGAAGTCGACGGCGTTCTCGACGAAGGCCGTGAGGGCGTGCAGCACCTCGGGCAGCCGCCAGATCTCGGGCGGCGGCTCGTCGGGCGGGCCGGACACCACCGCCTCGACCCGGACGTCGCCGCGCCGGTGAGGTTCGATCGACTCCTGCACGACCTGGAGCAGGCTCATGCGCTCATGGACGACGTCGCCGGCGTCCGGCGTACGGGTCAGGCGACGCAGGATGTCCTTGCAGCGCTCGGCCTGGGACATCAGCAGTTCGGCGTCATCCTTCAATGCGCCGGGCGGCCTCTCGCGCGCCATCTCCTTGGCGACGATGGTCATGGTGGCGAGCGGCGTGCCCAGTTCATGGGCCGCCGCTGCGGCCAGGGCGCCGAGCGCCGACAGCCGCTGCTCTCGCGCCAGCACGGTATGGGCGGTGTCCAGCGCCAGCTCCATGCGGGCCGCCTCCTGCGCCGCCTGCCAGGCGTAGCCGGCGCAGAACACGATGCCCAGGATGCGGGCTATGACCGCGCCGATGCGATTGGTGAGCGGCGGGTTGAACGGCTCGGCGTGGGGCGCGGGCAGCGGCAACGCCTGGATGGCCAGGGCCGTGCAGGCCACGATGGCCAGCAGGCAGAGCGCGAGCACATAGCGGAACGGCAGGGTCGCCGCCGCCAGGACCGCCGGTCCGATCAGCAGCAGGGAGAACGGATTGAGGATCCCGCCGGTCAGGTAGAGCATGCCCGACAGCTGCAGGATGTCGAACGCGATGTGCGCCGTCGCCTCCTTGTCGGTGGCCAGCCGCTGCCCGGACGAGGCCAGCCCGACCAGCACGTTCAGCCAGGCCGAGAGCGCGATCAGCGCGAAGCAGCCGGCGAACGGGACCGGCAGGCCCATGGGAAAGCCGACGACGAACACCGTGATGGTCTGGCCGCACACCGCCAGCCAGCGCAGGTTGGTCAGGGTGCGGATGCGCAGACGGCCCCGCCGGGGCACGCCGGTCGGCCACAGGGCGTCCCAGCCTTGCGCGGCCGGTCGCCCCGGCCTATCGAGGCCGGGCCCGTGCTCGGCGGCCGTCGCCGGGTCTGGTGTCAGCGCCATGCCGCCACTGTGAGCCCAATTCGCGGCTCATGGCGAGCCCTCTGGAGAGCCTCGTGACGCGTCAACGGATTCTGCTGCTCGCCGCATGCCTGGCGGGCGTCCTCTTTGCCGGCGGCCTGGCCTGGCGGGCCGGGGTGTTCGACTCGCAGCCGCAAGCGGCCGGCGCCATCGGCGGACCGTTCCAGCTGGTTGACCAGAGCGGCAAGCCGGTCGACGAGAGTGTGCTGAAGGGCAAGTGGAACGTCGTCTTCTTCGGCTTCACCTACTGCCCCGACGTCTGCCCCGGCACGCTGCAGGCCCTGACCGCCGCCCATGACCAGCTGGGCACGAAGGGCGACAAGGTCCGGCTGGTGTTCATTTCCGTGGACCCCGAGCGGGACACGCCCGACAAGGTGCGGGCCTGGCTCGAGGCCCAGCAGCCGCCGGCCGGGACGCTCGGTCTGACCGGCACGGTCGCCCAGACCAACGCCGCGGCCAAGGCCTACCGCGTGTTCCACGAGAAGGCCGGCGAGGGTCCCGACTATCTGGTGAACCACTCGACCGCCATGTACGTGATGGATCCCAAGGGCCGCTTCACCAAGGTGATGGCGTTCGGCATGACGCCCGAGCAGCTGGCCGACCAGATCCGCGCCGCCATGCGCGGCGACTGACCGCATATTTTCGGACTGGACTTCGTTAAGGCGCGCCGTGTTATGCTGCGCTGCACAACGAACGAGGTTCGATGCTCTACGCCCTGCACGAAGCGGCCTACTACGGGGCCTCGCCGATGCGAGCCATCGCACGCCTGACGCGCGACTGGTGGTCCTCGCCGCTCAATCCTGCCCGCGATTCCGTTCTGGGCCGCAGCCTCTACGCGGCGTCAGACCTCTACGCCAACGTCACGCGACGGTACGGCAAGCCGGACTGGCACATCGACGAGATCGTGGTGAACGGCCATCCGGTGCGGGTGCGCCCGACCGTGGTCTGGGAAAGCCCGTGGTGCCGACTGGTCCAGTTCGACCGCGACATGGCCGACATGCGCCACGCCGGCAAGCTGCAGCTGGACCCCGCCGTCCTGATCGTCGCTCCGATGTCGGGCCACTACGCCACGCTGCTGCGCGGCACGGTCGAGGCTTTCGCCCCGGACCATGCGGTGTTCATCACCGACTGGAAGAACGCCCGCGACGTGCCGATGCTCGAGGGCCGCTTCGATTTCGACGACTACATCGAGCACATCCAGCAGATGCTGCGGACGCTGGGCCATCGCGCCCACGTCGTCGCCGTCTGCCAGCCGGGCCCGCCGGTGCTGGCCGCCGCTTCGCTGATGGCCGAGGACAATGATCCCCGCCGGCCGCGCACCATGACCTTCATGGGCTCGCCGATCGACGCCCGCCTGTCGCCGACCGTGACCAACAAGCTGGCCGAGGAACGGCCTTTCACCTGGTTCGAGTCGAACATGATCTACACCGTGCCCGCGCCCTACCCGGGCGTCGGCCGGCGCGTCTATCCGGGCTTCGTCCAGCTGGCCAGCTTCATGTCGATGAACGTCGAGCGGCACCAGGACGCCCACAAGCGCTACTTCCAGAACCTCGTGGCCGGCGACGGCGACAGCGCCGACAAGCACCTGGCCTTCTACGACGAGTACCTGGCGGTGATGGACCTGACCGAGGAGTTCTACCTCGACACGATCCACAAGGTGTTCCAGTCCTACGATCTGCCGAGGGGCGAGCTGACGCATCGCGGCCGGCTGGTGAAGCCTTCGGCGATCACCGACATCGGCCTGATGACCGTCGAGGGTGAACTCGACGACATCTCGGGCATCGGCCAGACCCAGGCGGCGCACGACCTCTGCGTCAACATCCCGGCGGAGATGAAGCTGGACCATGTCCAGCCCGGCGTCGGCCACTACGGCGTGTTCAACGGCCGCCGCTTCCGCGAGGAAATCTTCCCCAAGGTGGCCGCCTTCATCCGCGAGATCGACCCGGACTTCTGACGCGGCCCTTTCCCACCCCCGCCGACCGGCCTATCTCAGGGTCATGAAGCTGTTCGGCGGTTCGGGATTTTCGCACGGCGACCGGATCGAGGCCGACGGGTTTCCCGTCCGGCTTTCGGTCAATGCGCGCGCGCGCCGCGTCAGCCTGCGCATCGACCGGGTGAAGCGCGAGGTCATCGCCACCGCGCCCAGCGCGCGCCGCCTGCCGGAGGCCGTCGCCTTCGCGCGCGAGAAGGCCGACTGGATCGCGGGCCAGTTCGCGGACCTGCCGTCCGGCCAGGCGCTGAGGCCGGGCATGACCATCAGCCTGTTCGGAGAGGCCGTCGATCTGGTCGAGGGCTCGGGCCGCGCGTGTTTCACGCCGGCGACCGCCCTGTCGCGCGCCCGGATCGCAGCGCCCGCCGACGCCGCGTTCGGCGACCGCGTGCTGCGGCTGATCAAGACCGAGGCCCGCCGCTGGCTCACGGAACGGACAGACCACTACGCCCGCGCCCTCGGTCGGCCGGCGCCGAAGGTGGCGATCACCGATCCGCGCGGCCGCTGGGGCTCGTGCCGTCCGGCCAGTCCCCGAGCCGAGGCCTCGATCCGCTACAGCTGGCGGCTCGCCCTCGCGCCGGCGGCGGTGGCCGACTATGTCGCGGCCCACGAGTGCGCGCACCTGATCGAGGCCAACCACGGGCCGCGCTTCTGGGCGATCGTCCACGACCTCGTCGGGGACCACGCCCCGCACCGCGCCTGGCTCAGGCGCGAGGGCGCGGCGCTGCACGCGTTCGCGCGGGGGTAGCGCCAGCCCCGTCATTCTCGCGCTCGTCGCGAGGACCCATGCGTGGTGAGCCGAACGAAAAGGGCGCGGAGTGACCCGCGACCTTCTTGCTGTCCGCTGTGTTCATGGGTCCTCGGAACAAGTCCGAGGATGACGGGTAAAGGGACGACAGCCCTAGTAGGGCACTTCCTCGGGCAGTCGCGGCGGCGGGCCCTTTTCGGGAACGGGGGCCGGTTCGGGCGGGCGGTCCTCGCCGCGATCGCCGCCGAGGCCGAGGCCCGACAGGATGTCGCCGATCGCGTCCTGCTCCGGCGGCGGCGCTGCATAGCCGCCCGGGATGGCCTGGGCGCGCAGGCGCGGCAGGGCCTGGGCCATGAAGCTGCGCCAGATGCCGGCCGGCGCCCCGCCGCCGCTGACACCCTTCATCGGCTTGTTGTCGTCCTTGCCGGTCCACACGGCGGTCACGAAGCCGCCCGTGTAGCCGACGAACCAGGCGTCGCGATAATCGCTCGTCGTGCCGGTCTTGCCGGCGATGTCATAGCCCTCGACCCGCGCGCGCTTGCCGGTGCCGCTGACCACAACGTCGCGCATCATCTGGTTCATGTACTGCAGCGCCGGCGAGCCGACGACCGACCGTTTGGCCCGCTGTTCGAGGTTGTGGTCGTAGAGCACCTTGCCGGCCGAGGTGCGGATCCGCTGGATGCCGTAGCCGCGGGCCAGGAAGCCGCCGTTGGCGAACGGCGCATAGGCCTGGGCCATCTCCAGCGGGCTGACCTCGACCGCGCCAAGCGCCATCGAGGGGTCGAGCTGGATCTTCGAGTTGATGCCCAGCCGCTTGGCGGCGGAGGCCACGTTGCCGGTGCCGACCTCGTTGGCCAGCCGCGCGGCGACGGTGTTGACCGACTGGGCCAGCGCCGTCTGCAGGGTGATCGAGCCCAGGTAGCGGTTGGTGTAGTTCCTGGGCTCCCAACTTCCGATGCGGACCGGCTCGTCGGTGACGACCACCGCCGGCGTACGCCCGGCCTCCATCGCGGCCAGATAGACGAACGGCTTGAAGGCCGAGCCGGCCTGGCGGCGGGCGGTCGTGGCGCGGTCGAACTGGCTTTCGGAATAGTTGGCGCCGCCGACATAGGCGCGGATGCGGCCTTCGCCGTCGATGGCGACCAGGGCCGCCTGCTCGACGCCCTGGGCCCGGGCGCTCGCGACGCCGCTGCGCACGGCGGCCTCGGCGGCGGCCTGGATCGGCAGGTCCAGCGTCGTCTCGACGATCAGGTCCTCGGTCGGTTCGCCGACCAGGGCGCGGACCTGGCCATCGACCCAGTCGGTGAAATACTGCGCGCGCTGGTTGGCCAGCACGGCGGAGACGCGCACCGGCGTGCGGATCGCCTCGGCCCGCTGTTCGGACGTGATAGCCTTGGTCCGCACCATTTCGTCCAGCACGATGGTGGCGCGGCGGGCCGCGCGTTCGGTGGCCGAGACCGGGCTGTAGCGCGAAGGGCCCTTCATCATCCCCGCCAGCAGCGCGGCCTCGCCGACCGTCAGCCGCGACGCCGGCTTGTTGAAGTACCGCTGGGCGGCGGCCTCGATGCCGTAGGCGCCGGCCCCGAAGTAGACCCGGTTCAGATAGAGGGCGAGGATCTCCTTCTTGGAGAACTTCATCTCGAGATACAGCGACAGGATCAGCTCCTGCGCCTTGCGGCGCCAGTTCTGGTCCAGGGTCAGGAACAGGTTGCGGGCCAGCTGCTGGGTGATCGTCGAGCCCCCGGCGGCGACGCACATGCAGGCGACGTTCTTCACCACCGCCCGGCTGATGCCGATCGGATCGAAGCCGGGATGCCAGTAGAAGCGCCGGTCCTCGATGGCGATGAAGGCCTTGGGCACGTAGTCCGGAAGCTTCTCCAGGTCGACCGGCGGCGCGTACTGGCTGCCGCGAACGGCGATCAGCGCGCCGGAGCGATCAAGATAGGAAATCGACGGCTGGCGGGTGACATCGTTCAGCTTCGAGACGTCCGGCAGGTCGGTCGCGAACATCGCGAAGAAGGCGACCAGGAAGATGAGACCCCAGACCCCGACGACCGCGCCCCAGTAGGTCAGCGCCTGTATCGGCGTCCGCCGTGCGCCCTGTTCGTTGGCCATGCTCTCTTCAGTCCGGAAATTCTGTCGGTGGGGCGCTACCAGAACGCGCGCTCGCCTGTCAGCCCCATGATGATTGACGACATATGAACGCGACGTTTTCACGGCGGTAAAGACGCCGCGATGTGGAGGTTCGGTGCAGGCGGGCGAAGTTGCGCTCGGCAAGCGCCGCGACGCCCGCCATAACCGCCTCGTGACTGATTCCCTCCAGCAAGCCCGCGATATCCTGCGCCACGTCTTCGGCCACGAAGACTTCCGCGGCCTGCAGGCGCGGGTGATCGGCGAGGTGCTGGCCGGGCGCAGCGTCATGGCCGTGCTGCCGACCGGGGGCGGCAAGTCGCTCTGCTACCAGATCCCCAGTCTGGTCCGGCCGGGGCTGGGCCTGGTCGTCTCGCCACTGATCGCGCTGATGGCCGACCAGGTCGAGGCGCTGAAGCAGTCTGGCGTGGCGGCCGAGCGCCTCGATTCCACCGCCGATATGGACCAGCGCCAGGACATCTGGCGGCGCATCGACGCGGGCGAACTGGATCTGCTCTACCTGTCGCCCGAAGGTCTGGCGCAACCGGCCATGCTGAACCGACTGTCGCGGACGCCGCTGGCCATGATCGCCATCGACGAGGCGCATTGCGTCAGCCAGTGGGGCCACGACTTCCGGCCCGAGTACCGGACCCTGGGCCGCTTGGCGGACATCTTCCCGGACGTGCCGCGCCTGGCCGTGACCGCCACCGCCGACGCCCGGACGCGGGACGACATCCGCAGCGAGCTGCGGCTGGAGGACGCCGAGGAGTTCGTCGACAGCTTCGCGCGCCCTGAACTGATCCTGCAGGCCGAGCGCAAGCGCGGGCAGGGACACGGCCGGGTCGAGGAGCTGGTCCTGGCCCGCCGGGGCAAGTCGGGCGTCGTCTATGCCGGCTCCCGCGAGGGGACCGAGAAGCTGGCCGAGCGGCTCAGCGCGGCGGGCGTGCCAGCGCTGGCCTATCACGCGGGGCTCGACAAGACCGTCCGCTCCCGGCGGCTGGAGCAGTTCCTCGAAGCCGACGCCGCGGTGATGGTCGCGACCATCGCCTTCGGCATGGGCATCGACAAGCCGGACGTCCGGTTCGTGATCCACGCCGATCCGCCGGCTTCGATCGAGGCCTACTGGCAGGAGATCGGCCGCGCCGGGCGCGACGGCCAACCGGCCGAAGGCATCACCCTCTATGGCTCCGCCGACATGGCCTGGGCGCTCCGGCGCATCGACAGCCGCGAGTTCACCGACGAGGTCCGCAACGTCCAGGTCCGCAAGGTGCGGCAGCTGTACGCCATGCTGGACGGGACCGGTTGCCGGGCCGCAGGGGTGCGCCGCTACTTCGGCGAAGAGGGCGTCGCGCGCTGCGGCCAGTGCGACCTGTGCGTCAGCCCGCCGGCCTCGATCGATGTCACCGTCGGGGCCCAGAAGGCGCTGGCCGCCGTGCACCGCCTGGGCGGGCGCTTCGGACGCGGGCGGCTGGTGGATCATCTGCTCGGCAAGACGAAGGACGTCTCCGATCACGAGGCGTCGCTGTCGACCTGGGGCATCGGCCAGGAGTACAGCGCCGTCGCCTGGCGCGACCTGATCGACCAGTTGCTGTTCGAAGGCCTGCTTCGCGAGGATCCCAACGACGGGCGACCGCTGATCGGTCTGGGCGACGGCGACGCGGTCAAGGCCGTCTACCGCGGCGAGCGCAAGGTCTCTGTCCGCAAGCCGCCCGAGGGGTCGCCGACCACGGGCCGCACCGGTCGGGCGCGGCGCAAGGGCGAGACGCCGGAGCTCACCGGCGACGGCGCGGCGCTGTTCGAGGCGCTGCGCGCCTGGCGGCGCGAGGAGGCGCACGAGCAGCACGTGCCGCCCTATGTGATCTTCTCGGACAAGACGCTGATCGACATCGCCCGTCTGCGGCCGCGGTCACGCTCCGAGCTCCTCCTCGCCAACGGCGTCGGCGACAGCAAGGTCGAACGCTATGGCGAAGCGGTGCTCAAGGTGGTCCGGGAGACCTAGACGTCCACCTCGGCGTCCAGGGCGTTCTCCTGGATGAACTCGCGGCGCGGCTCGACCAGCTCGCCCATCAGCCGGGCGAACATGTCGTCGGCGTCGTCGGCGTGGGTGACCTTGACCTGCAGCAGGGTGCGGGCCTCGGAGTCCAGCGTGGTTTCCCACAGCTGCTCGGGGTTCATTTCGCCCAGGCCCTTGTAGCGCTGGATCGAGAGGCCCTTGCGGCCGGCGTCCATCACCGCCGCGATCAGGTCCAGTGGACCGCGCACGGTGGTCGACTTGTCCTTTCGGCGGAAGACAGCGGGGCCTTCGAAATCCCTGGCCAGTTCCGCGGCCCGTTCCGCCAGACGCCGGGCGTCGGCGGCGTGCAGCAGGGCGTCCTCGAGCACGATCTTTTCCGACACGCTGCGCTTCACGCGGCTGAACACGAAGCCGCCCTGGGTCGTCTCGCCGCTCCAGGGACCATCGCCTTCTTCAGCGTAGAGGTTGAAGCGGGCCGCCGCGGCGGCGGGGTCGGGCGCATCGCCCATCAGGCCGGCCAGGGCCGCCTGCTCGATGGCGAAGGCCGGCGCGCGACTGGCCAGACGGTCGATGTTGGCCTTGGCGGCCCGGGCCTCCCGGACCAGGGCCAGCAGGTCGGCGCCCGTGCGGCGCTCGCCGCCGGCCAGGTCCAGCTCGGCGCCATCGACGCCTTCGTCGATCAGGAAAGCCTCGTACTCCGCGTCGTCCTTCAGGTAGCGCGAGGACTTGCCCTTGGTCGCTTTGTAGAGCGGCGGCTGGGCGATGTAGAGATAGCCGCGCTCGATCACCTCAGGCATCTGCCGGTAGAAGAAGGTCAGCAGCAGCGTGCGGATGTGGGCGCCGTCGACGTCGGCGTCGGTCATGATGACGATGCGGTGGTAGCGCATCTTCTCGATGTTGAACTCATCCCGCCCGATGCCGGCGCCGAGCGCCATGATCAGGGTGCCGACCTGGTCGGACGACAGCATTTTGTCGAACCGGGCCCGCTCGACATTCAGGATCTTGCCGCGCAGCGGCAGGATCGCCTGGTTGTCGCGGTTCCGCGCCTGCTTCGCCGAGCCGCCGGCCGAGTCGCCCTCGACGATGAACAGTTCGGACTTGGCCGGGTCGCGCTCGGTGCAGTCGGCCAGCTTGCCGGGCAGGCTGGTGATGTCGAGCGCGCTCTTGCGACGGGTCAGTTCGCGGGCCTTGCGGGCGGCTTCGCGGGCGCTGGCGGCCTCGACGATCTTGGAGACGATCATCTTGGCTTCGACCGGGTGTTCCTCGAACCACGTGGCGAGGCCCTCCTGGACCAGACCCTCGACGGCCGGGCGGACTTCGGAGGAGACCAGCTTGTCCTTGGTCTGCGAGCTGAACTTCGGATCCGGCACCTTGACCGACAGGACGCAGGTCAGGCCCTCACGGGCGTCCTCGCCGCTGACGGAGACCTTTTCCTTCTTCGCGAGGCCCGAGCTTTCGATGTAGCCGCCGACGACGCGGGTCAGCGCCGCGCGGAACGCGGCCAGGTGGGTGCCTCCATCCCGCTGCGGGATGTTGTTGGTGAAGCACAGCATCTGCTCGTGGTAGCTGTCGTTCCACCACAGGGCGAGGTCGACCTCGACCTTCTCCTTGACGCCCCGGACGGTCAGCGGCGCCTTCAGCAGCGGCTGCTTGGCCTTGTCGAGATGCCGCACGAAGGCTTCGATGCCGCCCTCGTAATGCAGGATCTCTTCCCAGGGCTCGGCGTCGCGGTCGTCACGGAAGTGGATGGTGACGCCGCTGTTCAGGAACGCCAGCTCACGCAGGCGGTGTTCCAGCGTCTTCCGGTCGAAGTCGATGAAGGCGAAGGTCGAAACCGACGGATAGAAGGTCACCTGCGTGCCGGTCAGCGGCTGGCCCTGGCGGCTGTCGCCCTCGCCCCGGATCGGCGCGTCGCCGGTGATGGTGAGGGACGAGACGGCGTCGCCGCGCTCGAACCGCATCTCGTGCTGCTTGCCGTTCCGGAAGATCTTGAGCTGCAGCCAGTCGCTCAGTGCGTTGACCACCGACACGCCGACGCCGTGAAGGCCGCCGGAGACCTTGTAGCTGTTCTGGTCGAACTTACCGCCGGCATGCAGCTGGGTCATGATGACCTCGGCCGCGCTGACGCCCTCGCCTTCGTGGATGTCCACCGGGATGCCGCGGCCGTCGTCGGTGACGGTGCAGGAGCCATCGGCGTTGAGGATGACCTCGACCTTGGTGGCGTGGCCGGCCAGGGCCTCGTCGATGGCGTTGTCGACCACCTCGTAGACCATGTGGTGCAGGCCCGAGCCGTCGTCGGTGTCGCCGATGTACATGCCCGGACGCTTGCGCACCGCGTCGAGGCCCTTCAGCACCTTGATGGAGTCCGCGCCGTACTCGCCGTTGGCTTCCGCCGCCCCCTCTTGGGGTTCCGGTGCGTCTTCGTTTTGGTCGGTCATCTACTGGTCCAGAACGGTCAGGCCGGTCGGCTCCACACGGACGCCGAGGGCCCGACCCTTGAAGGGGTCGAACAGCGCCTGGTCGGTTCCGGTGAGGAACGCCTGCAGACCGAGCGCCGCGATTTCATCGGCCAGCGCGGACCGCCGGATGGGGTCCAGATGCGCGGCGACTTCGTCGAGCAGTAATATAGGGCTTGGCGCTGATTCTGCACGGGAAAGTCGGGCCGCCTGGGCCAGAACGAGGTTCAAGACGAGGGCTTTCTGCTCCCCCGTGGAGCATTCGGCGGCCGGGCGGTCCTTTTCGGCGTGGACAACGGCCAGATCGCCCCTGTGCGGGCCGGTCAGAGCGCGTCCGGCCGCGGCGTCGCGCGGCCGCGCGGCGGCCAGCGCCGAGGCCAGGCGGGCCTCGATATCGGCGAAATCCACCGCCTGGGCGGCAAGCTGTTCCCATTCGCCGGTCAGCGACAGCCGCGCCTGGGGAAAGGGCCGGTCGCCGCGGTCGTCGATCTCGCCCTGCAGAACCGCCAGGGTCCGCGCCCGCGCTTCGGCCATCAGGGCGCCGGACTCGGCCAGACGCGCCTCCAATGCCGACAGCCAGACCGGGTCGGGCTCGCCGCCCGACTCGTCGGTCAGCAGCCGCATCCGCTCGCGCATGGCCTTGTCATAGGCGGCGGCGTGGGCGGCGTGCTTCGGCTCGGCCGCGAACACCAGCCGGTCGAAGAACCGCCTGCGGTCGCCGGCGGCTTCCAGGAACAGCCGGTCCTGCTGCGGCGTCAGCCAGATGGGCCGGATGTGGTCGGCCATGCGGCCGGGGGGGACCGTCTCGCCCTCGATCCGCACCGTCCGCCGGCTCGCCCCGGGCTGCTCGACGCCGGTGCCGATGCGCACGGCGTCATCGTCGCCCCAGACGAGGGCGGACACCGCCCAGGCGCGGCCGGTCTTCTCTCCGGGCAGCCGTCGCCCGACCTCCGCCAGGCTGGCCCCGCGCAGGCCCCGCCCCGGCGACAGCAGGCTGATCGCCTCCAGCAGATTGGTCTTGCCCGCCCCGTTCGGGCCGAACAGGCACACGCTGGCCCCGTCGGGGGACAGGTCCGCCCGCGCGTAGGACCGGAAGTCGGTCAGCGTCAGGCTGGTGACGACGGAGCGCATGGGGGGTGCGTAGCACGCTCCCCTTTGATCCGTCATGGGCCGCTCCGACCTGATCGGACGGCCGGGCCCTCCGGGGCTCAGGCGCGAAACGCCGCCAGCCGCGCGAAGGCCAGCGTCAGGGCCTTCCGCCGCGCGGCGACCAGCGGCAGGCGCGGCGCCTCGCGGACCACCGCGCCGCCGAAACCGTCGGCGACGATCAGGCCCGGCTCGTCGGGCAGCAGGTTCATCGGGAACTCCGGCGCCACCGCGAAGAAGAAGGCGTCACAGTAAGGCGCGTACTCGCCCCACTTGCGGTCGGTCAGATAGTCCTCGGCCGAGGACTTCACCTCGACGATCACGATCTCGCCGCGCGGCCCCAGCGCCATCAGGTCCGCCCGCCGCCCGTTCGGCAGCCCCACCTCGGCCAGCGGCGCATAGCTCATCTCGCTCAGCAGCCGATACGCCCCTCGGGTGACCGCGAGCGTCGTCTCGGGCCGGGTAACGGTGACGATGGACAGGGCGACGGCTTCCATGCCGCCATTTATGTTCCGGTTTCGTTCGGGGTCAACCTACCCCTGCGCCGGGAACTCCAGCTTCTGCTTGTAGCCGAGCGCCCGGATCCTCGCCACGGCGGCGGCCTTCGCCGCCTCGCTCATCACGGCCCGCCGCGACAACAGCCAGACGTAGTTGCCGCCGGGGGTGGCCATGATCGCCCAGCTGCCGTCCGGGGCGGTGTCCAGCACCCAGTATTCCTGCGTCTTGAGCCCGCCCAGGAAGGTCATCTCGAACCGGGCGTTGCGCCCGTCGGGCAGGATGCGGCCCCTGGTCGAGAAGATCCTGGCCGGTCCCGCCGCCGAGCCATGGCGGCAGACCTGGCGGACCGCGAACTCTCCCGTGCTGCTGACGAACGCGACATCGCCCTTGCCGCCCAGCGGCGTGAACTGGGTCACCGGCGCCTGGCAGTCCCGCTGGCCGGCGTTGGGCACGCGGGCGATCTCGAACCAGTGGCCGCTGTAGAAGGACGGGGGCACGGCGCGCGCGGGCCTGGGCGCGGCGGCGAGGGCCGGCGCGGACGCGGCGAGCGCCATCGACAGGGCGAGCGCCGGGGCGATGAGAGACAGCGTCTTCATGGCGGCGGCTTTCTAGACCAGAGCCGGAAAACGCGAAACGCCCCGTCGCGGTTGCGACGGGGCGTTCGACGTCCGCTGCCGCGGAAAGAGGCTTACTCGGCGGCGATCGAGACCGGCTTGTGCTCGCGGTCCTTGAAGTTGATGGCCTGCAGGTAGCGGATGCCGTCCTCGGCGATGTCGTCGCCGACCATGCGGTCGCCTTCCGACTTCAGCTCGTCGAGGTCGACGTACATGGCGTAGAAGGCGCGCGTGCGGTCGGTGATGATGCCGGCGTTGAGCAGCGTCTTCACGAGCACGCGGAAGATGTTGGTCTGCTCCTTCATGCCTTCGCGGCGCTGCTCGTCGGTCATGATCTTGGCGAACTCGGCGACGACCTTGTCCGGATCCAGGCCGAACGACTCATAGAGGTCGCGCTGCTGGTTCGGGCCGACCAGGTTGAACAGCACGGCCTGGAAGCAGTGGGCAGCCCAGTCCTCGATGATCGCGTGCTCTTCCGGCGACAGCTTGGGAATGGTGCGGTCGGCCCAGATCTTCCCGAACTTGTGGTGGAAGGCCTCGTCGGTCATGACCAGCTGCATCAGCTTCTTGCCGACCGGGTCGTTGAGCTTGTTGTAGAAGGTGGCGAAGGCGCCCATCGCGAGGCCCTCGACCAGCATCTGCATGCCGATGATCTTCTTGTAGACCTCCGGCGCGCCGATGATCTCGACCAGCAGCGACTTGAGCGTCGGACCGCATTCGACCGGACGGCCCCAGCGGGCCTTCACGTACTTGGCGAAGGCCGTGACGTGGCGGGCTTCCTCGCGGGTCTGGTTGGCGGCGTACTCCTGCGCGCCCTGGTCCTTCAGCACGTGGCAGAGGCTGGCCGACAGGTTCAGCGCGCCCTGCTCGCCGTGCAGGATCGAGGAGAAGCTGCGCAGCGTGGACTCGTTGATGAAGCGGATGCGCTCCTTCGGGTCCGACAGGTGGTTGGAGACGTATTCGGTCGACAGCGACACCACCATGTCCTCGGGGACGATGGGGGTGTTCTCCATGTCGAACGGCTCGTCGAAGTCGATGTAGTCCTTGTCCAGCGGATCCCAGAAGTGGTCGTGGGTCGCCGAGATGATCTTGTCGAAGGCCGTCGAGCGATTGCCGTAACGGTCGAGTTCGAGCATCGACTCGAAATCGTCCGGCGCCACGGCGTCGTACATAACGTCCTTGGTGATGTTCTTGTCGGTCACGACGAACTCCTCCGGCCTCTGTGGGAAGCGGGTCCGTTGGTCGGACCTCACGCAATGTGAACACTGTCCACTTTGCACGATGGAAGGTCAACGAGAAAGTGACGGGGGCGTCATCTTCTAACGGCGAATTAACCGTCGACCGCCGCCTCGCCTTCCAGTTCGCGCAGCAGGGCCGGGTCACGGCGGGCGCGCTCGACCAGAAGGCCGGCGTCGTCGCGCTCTTCCATCTCCAGCATGTCGAGCAGCCGCGGCAGGCGCTCGGCGACGTCGGCGAGCGTTTCCGGGTCGGCGTCCAGAACGGTCTTCACCGTGGCGACCACATGCTTGCAGCGCAGGCCGGTGTCGGCGAAGTCCTCGCAGGTGCAGCGGGCGTCCGACGCGTCGGGGGCAGAGACCTCGACCACGAAGGCGATGCCGCGCTCGCCCAGCACATGGGCGAGCACCCCGGCCGGCGAGCATTCCACCAGGCTGGCCCAGCCCTTTTCGGCATAGGCGAGGCCCCGGCCGACGCGGGCCTCGGGCATGTCACGGGTGACGGCGTCGAAATCGAAGGCGGGCGCGTGCATGGAGGGATCAGCTATCAGATTCGTTCACGCTTTGTCTTCGATGCGGTCTATGTCGTCGTCAGACAGGCCGAAATGGTGGCCGATCTCGTGGACGAGAACATGGGTGACCAGCTCTTCCAGCGTGACGTCGCCGCGCTCGGCCCATTCGTCGAGGATCGGCCGGCGATAGAGGAAGACCATCGGCGCGGACGGCGCGACGTCGAACACCGAGCGGCGGGCCAGGTCGATCCCCTGGTAGAGCCCGGTCAGCTCGAAGGCGTCCGGGATTCCCATCTCGTCGAGCACATCGTCATCGGCGAAGTCCGAAACCCGGATCTGCGCCTCCGACGCCAGACCGCGGAACGGTTCGGGGAGCTCGGCGAAGGCCCGCTCGGCCAGGGCGGCGAAATCGTCGAGGGAGGGCGCGAGGCCGAAGGGTCTGCTCATGGGGAGAACATGGCGCGCGCCGGTACGGTTCGCCAGTGTGCGTCCGTTCGCCAGTCGCCGGGGAGACACGCGTTGTCTATCTTGGCCGAAGGATGATTCGGGCTGGATTCCAATGACGCAGATGGACCTGATCGTCGCGGCCGCGGCCGGGGCGGTCTGCCTGGCCCTGTGCGCGGCGCTCTGGAGCCTGGCCCAGAAGCGCGCGATGGACCGACGCCTGCGCCGGATGCAGGACCGGCTGGAGGCCGCGCAGCTCAGCGCCGAGGCCGCCCAGGCCTCGGCCGAGGCCTTCGACAGCGCGCTGCTGGTCATGGACGACGGCCGCGCGCACCTGGCCTCCGGCGATGAGAGCCTGGCCGCCTGCGCCGCCGCGTTCGGTCTGGACTCGGTCGATCCGCAGGCGGTGGTCAACGCCCTGATGCGCGCCGACCCGGACCACGCCGCGCGGCTGCGCGCGCTGTTCGAGCGCGGCGAGCCGTGCGCCTTCGACGCACGGGGGCCGAAGGGGGTCGTGTCGGTGGAGGGCCGCGCCGCCGGGGTCCTCGCCTGGCTGCGGCTGACGGCGTCGTCGTCCGAGGAAACCGCCCTGCCCAGTGCAGCCCGCCTGGCCGCCTTCCTGGACGCCGGCGGCGATCCCGCCTGGATCGCCGGCGCCGACGGCACGGTGCAGTGGGCCAACCGCGCCTGGCTGGCGGCGGTCGGCGCCGAGAACGCGCAGGACGCCGCCGCGCGCGGACTGTCGCTGGAAAAGTCCGCCGACATGCTGGCCGCCGAGGCCGCCAACCTGGGCGAACGCCGCGAGGCGGTGCGCTGGCTGTCGCTCGGCGGCCGCCGCCGCGCCATGCGCATCATCGCCCAGCCGCTGGACGGCGGCGGCGTCGGCGTGCGCACCATCGACATCACCCAGGCCGAGGAGACGCAGGACGCCTTCAAGCGCCACGTCGAGGCCCACGACGAGACCCTCAACCACATCGCCGAGGCCGTCGCGATCTTCGGGGCCACCCGGCGGCTGGTGTTCCACAACGCCGCCTTCGCCAGCCTCTGGGGGCTCGAGCCGGCCTGGCTGTCGGAACGACCGACCCATGGCGAGATTCTCGACCGCCTTCGCCAGCGCCAGCGCCTTCCCGAGACGCCGGAGTACGCGAAATGGAAGGCCGCCGAGCTGGCGCGCTACGAGACGCTCGGCCCGCAGCCGGACGACCTGTGGCTGCTGCCCGACGGACGCACGCTTCGCCTGGTGCGCCAGCCCCACCCGATGGGCGGGCTGCTGCTGCTGTTCTCTGACATCACCGACGATCTGAAACTGAAGGCCCAGTACAACGCCCAGCTGAAGGTGCAGCAGGCGACCCTCGACAAGCTGAACGACGCCGTGGTGGTGTTCGGCTCGGACGGCCGGCTGCGGCTGCACAACGAGGCGTTCGAGCGGTTCTGGAACGTGTCCGCCGCCGATATGGAGGCGGCCGGGGACTTCGAGCGGGTCGTCGAGCTGTGCGTGCCGCGCCTGCACGACATGGCGTTCTGGCGCGAGCTGAAGGGCCGCGTCGCCGACCCGGACCCGGAGGCGCGAGCGCCGACCTCTGGCGAGAACCGGACCTCGGACGGCCGCATCGTCTCGTTCCAGTCGCGGCCGCTGCCGGACGGCGCGACGTTGATCGCCTTCGCCGACATCACCGACGCCCGACGCCTCGAAAGCGCGCTCGCCGACCGCGAGGCCGCGCTGGACAGCGCCGAGCGGCTGAAGCGCGAGTTCGTCGGCAATGTCTCCTACGAACTGCGCACGCCGCTGACGACGATCATCGGCTACTCCGAACTGCTCGACCGGATGGGCGAGGCGATCCCCGACCGGGGCCGGGGGCACCTGGCCGCCGTGCGGCAGGCGGCCACGCAGCTGGGCCGGTCGATCGACGACGTGCTCGATATCGCCGCCATAGACGCCGGCGAGATGGCGCTCGAGATGGGAGACGTCCGGGTCGACGAGCTGATGACCGGCGCCCGCGACCGCTGGAGCCAGCAGGCCGAGACCCAGAAGGTCGCGCTGATGCTCGACATGACCGAGGACATCGGCCTGATCCGGGGCGACACCCGGCGGCTGGGGCAGATCATCGACCATCTGGTCGAGAACGCGCTCCGCCAGACTCCGCCGGAGGGCGAGGTCGCCCTGTCGGCGGTCCGGGCGCACGGCGAGGTGCGGCTGTCGGTCAGCAACACCGGCCGCGGCGTGCCCTTCCACGTCCAGGCCCACATCTTCGACCGCTTCGTCGGCCGCGAGCGTGGCGGACCGGGCCTCGGCCTGGCGCTGGTCAAGGCGCTGGTCGAGCTGCACGGCGGCTGGGTCGCTCTGGAGAGCGAGCCGAACCAGGGCGCGACCTTCACCTGCCACCTGCCGGAAGCGGCGGTGGTCGAGAGCGGCCAGCGCGAGATGGGGTTCTAGCCTCTCGCACCTCCCCTTTCATGGGGAGGTGGGCTTTCGAGCGCGCTGCAAGCGCGAGAAAGGCCGGAAGGGATCTGCCCCATCGGCGCCTGTCGCGCTTTCCGCGCGCTCCAGTCGACACTTCCCCGCAAGCGGGGAAGAGCAATAGCCTAGTGCTGGCTTTCCGGCAGGCGCACGACCAGGCCGTCGAGGTCGTCGGTGACCTTGATCTGGCAGGACAGGCGGCTGTTGGGCTCGACGTTCTCGGCGAAGTCGAGCATCGACTCTTCCATCGCCGACTTGTCGCCGGTCTTACCTTCCCAGGCGGCGTCGACGTAGACGTGGCAGGTGGCGCAGGCGCAGGCCCCGCCGCAGTCGGCGTCAATGCCCGGGACGTTGTTCTTGATCGCACCTTCCATGACGGACAGGCCGGTCTTGACGTCGACCGAATGCTCCGTGCCGTCGTGCTCGATGTAGGTGATCTTCGCCATACGCTCCCCTGACGCCTCTTCTTTCGTTATCGCCGTTCAGGCGACGACCTCTTTCATGGAAATCGTGGAATCCGCAAGCTTCTCGCGCGAGATGGCCTTGCGATTGCCGATGAGCTGCTTGCCCATCATGAACTCGCCCGGGCTGTTGACCGCCTCGACGGCCTGGATCTGGTCGCCCTTGAGGTGGAAGACCGCGAACCTGGCCGTGGCCGGATCGCCGCGCACCAGGATGGTGTCGGCGTCGAACGGCATCCCGGCGATCTGCAGCTTCAGATCGTACTGGTCGGACCAGAACCACGGCACCTCGGGCGGCGCCGGCGGCTTGCCGACGATCTCGCCGGCCGCGACCTTGGCCTGCTCCAGCGCGTTGGGCACGCTCTCCAGGCGGAACTGGCGGTCATAGAGCGGCAGCGGCCGGTGGGTGACATCGCCGATCGCGAAGATCGACGGATCGGCGGTGCGCGCCTCCAGATCGACGACGATGCCGTTCGCGCACTCCAGCCCGGCGTCCCTGGCCAGCTCGACGTTGGGGATGGCGCCGATGCCGACCAGCACCGCATCGCAGTCGACGGTGCGGCCGTCCGCCAGCACCACGCGCTTCACCTTGCCGCCCTCGCCTTCGAAGGCCTTGATCTCGACCCCGAGCTCGAACTTCACGCCCTTGGCCTGATGGTAGGCGGTGAAGAAGTCCGACAGTTCCTCGCAGGCCACGCGGGCCAGAATCCGCTTCTCGCGCTCCAGCACCATGGCGTGGGCGCCCAGCGCGCGGGCCGAGGCCGCCGCTTCAAGCCCGACGTAGCCCCCGCCGATGATGGCCAGGCGCTTGCCCTCGCCCAGCGCCGCCTTCAGCTGCTCGGCGTCGGCCACCGTGCGCAGCTCCAGCACGCCGTCCAGATCCGCCCCGGGGATCGGCAGCTTGCGGGCCCGCGCGCCGGTAGCGATGACGAGGATGTCGTAGGAGACCGTTTCGCCGGTCGACAGGGTGACGACCTTGTCTCCCCGGTTCAAAGCCGTCGCCGTCACGCCCAGGCGCAGGTCGCAGCCGTTGTCGGCGTACCAGCCGGTCTCCTTCAGCGCGAGGCTGTCGGCGTCGGCCTCGCCCTTCAGCCAGGCCTTGCTGAGAGGCGGACGCTGGTAGGGCGGAATGGGCTCGTCGCCGATCAGGACGATCGGACCCGCGTGACCGGCCTGGCGCAGGAACGCCGCCATGGCGCCGGCCCCGTGGCCCGCGCCGATGATCACGACCTTCGCGTTGAGATCCGACAAGACGTTCTCCCCTACCGAGCGCGGAAAATGACGCCCGCGTCACTTTTTTGCAAGCAGGCTTTCACCCCGGATGGCTGAGCCAGAACCAGCCATAGAACATGACCCAGCCCAGGGTGAAGACACCCAGGCGCAGTCTTGACGAAACACAATCCCCGACAAGGCGGCCGGCCAGCGCGAAACAGACGGCGACCAGCAGGAATCGCGGCAGGCGGACGGGGATCGCCGCGGCGGCCCAGCGAACCGCGCCGACTTCCCGCGCGGCCGCCAGCGCCGTGTAGACCTTGTAGGGCGTGCTGGTCAGCGGCCCCTTGAGCGCGGCGACAAGCCAGCCCGAACGGGCCATGTCGGCGTCGGCGTCGGCGATCATCGCGGTCGAAACGGCGGGTATCCGCTCCACGACGGCCAGCATCCCGGCCGGCTCGCGGGCGGCGGCCTGATAGAGAATCGCGCCGCCGACCATTGCGCCCGCCGCGGCCATGAGGGCGGCGAGCGCGCCGGCCTTGAGGCCCTTGCGCAGAGCGATCAGGCTGATGATGACGTCGGGCACGACGAAGAACAGCGACGCCTCGGCCACGCCCCAGAGCAGGGCGAGTCCTCCCTCCCCGCGGCTGATCGCCGGCCGGGTCAGGGGAGACCGGACCTGAGCGCGCGCAGCAGCGCCAGCTGGGCGGCGACCCGCTCCGACGCCTTGGGGTCTTCGCGCTGCGCGCGCTCGTACCAGCCGATCGCCTCGTCCAGCGCGGCGGGGTCGACGCGCGGGCCTCCGGGCGCTGCCCGCAGGAAGGCCTCATCGCCCAGCAGGGCCGCGGCCTCCCGACGGCCATCGCGATAGGCTTGCCGCCAGTACTCGGCCGACCGGGCGCGATCCTTCGGCACGCCGTCGCCCTTCCAGTACATCTGGCCCAGGATCAAGGCGGCGTTGGCTTGCCCCTTGTCCGCCGCCTGCTGGTAGAAGCGCGCGGCCAGCGCCGGATCGCGGGCGACGCCCTGGCCGGTCAGATAGTAGTTGGCGACATCGGTCTGGGCGTCGCGATCGCCGGCCTCCGCCGCCTCGCGGCACAGGGCGACGCCGCGCGGAGCGTCCTTCGGGCCGCCGTCGCCGCGCACCAGCATGTTGCCGAGCGCGCATTTGGACTTGGCGTAGCCCATGGCGGCGGCCTGGTCGAACAGCCGACGCGCCTGGGCAGGGTCGGGCGGCGCGCCGTCGTAGCCATGCTGGGCGCATTCGGCCGCGACATGGGCGGCGTCGGCCCGCCGGACCGCGGCGGCGCGCCAGAGGCGGCAGGCCTTGGCCCTGTCGCGCGGAAACCCCTCGGCGCCGGTGAAGGCCATGGAGCCGATCAGGAACTGGGCGTCGGCGTCGCCCTCGGCGGCCAGCCGTTCGAGCTCGGTCGCGCCGCGTCGGTCGCCCGACCGCAGCAGTTCCCAGGCCTCGGCGGTCTTCGCGCCGAACGTCGGAGGGGCGTCGGTCGCCGACGCCGAAGCCGCGCCCGCCAGGAGCAATGCTCCGGCGAGGGCGGCGGCGCGCATCAGGCGACGCGCTCCACCATCATCTTCTTGATCTCGGCGATGGCCTTGGCCGGGTTCAGCCCCTTGGGGCAGACCTGGGCGCAGTTCATGATCGTGTGGCAGCGGTAGAGCTTGAACGGATCCTCGAGGGCGTCGAGCCGCTCGCCGGTGGCCTCGTCGCGGCTGTCGATCAGCCAGCGGTAGGCATGCAGCAGGGTGGCCGGGCCCAGGTACTTCTCGCCGTTCCACCAGTAGCTCGGGCAGGAGGTCGAGCAGCAGGCGCAGAGGATGCACTCGTAGAGGCCGTCCAGCTTGGAGCGATCGGCCGGCGACTGCTTCCACTCGGCCTGCGGCTCGGGCGTGTCGGTGTGCAGCCAGGGCTCGATCGAGGCGTACTGGGCGTAGAACAGGGTCAGGTCGGGAACCAGATCCTTGACGACCGGCTGGCCCGGCAGCGGCGAAATCGCGATTTCCTTGCCCGGAACCTCTTCCCAGCCGTGCGTGCAGGCCAGGGTGTTGCGGCCGCCGATGTTCATGGCGCAGGAGCCGCAGACGCCCTCGCGGCAGGACCGCCGGAACGTCAGGGTCGGGTCGATGTCGTTCTTGATGTGGATCAGGACATCGAGAAGCATCGGCCCGCAGCGATCGACGTCGACGTCGTAGGTGTCCCAGCGCGGGTTCTCGGTCCCTTCGGGATCGTAGCGATAGATCTTGAACGTCTTCACGCGCTTGGCGCCGGCCGGGGCGGCGAAATGCTTGCCCTTGCCGATGCGCGAATTGGCCGGGAGCGTGAGTTGGACCATGACGCCGCTTCGTTCCGTGGTTTCCGTACGCGGTATCGTCTAGTGCCGGAAAAGGCCCCTGTCCACGCCGGACAGGGGCCGTTCCGCAGCGTCATCCCGGCTATGGCGCGGGTTGTTGCGAGTCGGTCGCGACAATCTCGGTCTTGCCGCCGTACCAGTCGAGATTCCGGGTCAGCCACATGGCCATGCTGAGCCCCGCGAAAGCCGCCACCGACCCGGCCAGCAGCGCGAAGTCCTTCAGCCGCATCAGCAGATAGATCAGACCGTAGACCGCCGAGAACACGGCCAGCGCCCTGACCCGATAGCCGCGCCCCCTGAACGCCGCCCCGGCGTAGAGGCCGATCAACAGCACCGTCGCGGCGGCGGCCGCCAGGAAACCCAGGTCGAAGCCGACATACTCCGACAGGCTGAGCAGCAGGAGGTAGAAGACCATCTGGGCCAGACCGATCAGGATGTACTGCGCCGCGTGCAGACGGCTGCCCGACAGGGCCTCGAACACGAAGAAGGTCAGGAACACCAGGCCGACGAACATGACGCCGTACTTCATCGAGCGCGCCACGAACTGGTACGGGTTGTCGCTGCGGGTGAAGCTGACGCCGACGTCCTTGCGCGCCAGTTCGGCGTAGGCGAGCTCGCGGGCCGGCCCTTCGGCCACCAGGCCCCGCGCCATGAACGGCACCGTCCGCTCGGCGCTGAAGCCCTGTTCCGACACCCGCCGCGTCGCCGGCAGAAAGCCGCCGTCGAAACCGGGATCGGGCCAGTCGCCGGCCAGTGTGATCCGGGTCGACTTCGCGAACGGCACGACCGAGATCCGCTCCGCGCCGGTAAACACCATGCGGGTCCGGAAGGTCCCGCCCCGTGCAAGCCCGGGCGCCGGGGCCGACATCAGGCCGAAGCCGCCGTCGCCGTCGCCGCTGCGGCCCAGATCGACGCCCGGCGACGGGGCGAAGGTGGCGCGGGTCTCCCCGCCGGCCGTCGCGATGATGGCCACAGGATCCTGACGGCCGCCACGCAGGTCCGAGAAGCCGACCACCACCTGGGCGCGGTCCCAGTGGACGGTCGCGCCGAGCGGCAGGTTGGGTGTTGTGGCGGGCGGCGCGAAGCGGGCCTCCAGGTCGACGTTGGCCTCATAGACCGGGGCCGAGAAGATGCCGCGCTTGAGCACGCTGGCCGCTGTGCCGACCCTGGCCGAGCCGCTCTCGGGGGAGAGGACGTACCAGCCCCAGGTCGCCTCCTCGTCCTTCGAGGCGGCCGGGACCATGTAGGGCGCGACCAGCAGCGGGCCGAGGACGCGCTGGGGTCCGCCCTGCACGCTGGAGATCTCGGCCGTCACCGCCTCGGACCGCCGGGTCCTGTCGGCGACCAGCAGCCAGACGAACAGCAGCGGAATGGCCATCATCACCGCCAGCAGGCAGACCAGGATGGCCTTGCCGCCCCAGCCGGCCTGCCTTGGCTTCGGCAGTCGAATGGAAACGCTTGGATTGGTGTCGGTCATCAGGCCCTCCTGCAGCAACGACGGAAGAAGGGCCGCGGCCTGTGCAGCGGAAATGCAGGGCCGATCCAGCAGCCTTGCCGCCGGCGTCCTGAAACGAAGACGGCGCGCCGCCCGGATGGACGACGCGCCGCCTGAAAGCCTTTTGGCGTAAGGCCTAGTACACGCGCGCCTTGGGCGGGATGTACTCGATGTCGTTGCTCATCGTGTAGCTGTGCACCGGGCGGTAGTCGATCTTCACCTTGCCCGTGGCGTCGTCGAACCAGGCGAGCGTGTGCTTCATCCAGGTCTTGTCGTCGCGGTCGGCGTAGTCCTCGCGGGCGTGGGCGCCGCGGCTCTCGGTGCGGTTCAGGGCGCCGTTCACCGTCACCGCCGCCTGGCCGATCAGGTTTTCGAACTCCAGCGTCTCCATCAGGTCGCTGTTCCAGATCATGCCGCGGTCGCTGACCTTGATGTCGCTACGCGCCGCGTGGACGGCGGCGATACGCTTCACGCCGCTCTCCAGCGACTCGCCGGTGCGGAAGACGGCGGCGTCTTCCTGCATCGCGCGCTGCATCTCGAGCCGCAGATCAGCCGTCGAGCGGCTGCCGTTGGCGTGGCGGAGGCGGTCGAGACGGGCCAGGTGGCCGTCGGTCATGGCGTCCTTCAGCTCCGGCTGCGTCGCGCCGGCGACCACCGTCTCGGCGCAGCGCAGGCCGACGGCGCGGCCGAACACGACCAGGTCGATCAGGCTGTTGGAGCCCAGGCGATTGGCGCCGTGCACCGACACGCAGGCCGCCTCGCCCACGGCCATCAGGCCCGGGACGATGGCGTCGTTGTCCTTGCCGCGCTTGGTGACGACCTCGCCGTGGTAGTTCGTCTGCAGGCCGCCCATGTTGTAGTGGACGGTCGGCAGCACGGGGATCGGGCCCTTGGTCACGTCGACGCCGGCGAAGACCTTGGCAGTCTCGGAGATGCCCGGCAGGCGCTCGTGCAGGATCTTCGGATCGAGGTGGTCGAGGTGCAGGTTGATGTGGTCCTTGTTCGGACCCACCCCGCGCCCTTCGCGGATCTCGATGGTCATGGCGCGGCTGACCATGTCGCGGGGCGCCAGGTCCTTCACGCTCGGGGCATAGCGCTCCATGAAGCGCTCGCCCTCGGAGTTGGTAAGGTAGCCGCCTTCGCCGCGGGCGCCCTCGGTGATCAGGCAGCCGGCCGGGAAGATGCCGGTCGGGTGGAACTGGACGAACTCCATGTCCTGCATCGGCAGGCCGGCGCGCAGGGCCATGCCGCCGCCATCGCCCGTGCAGGTGTGGGCCGAGGTGGCCGACAGGTAGGCGCGGCCGTAGCCGCCGGTGGCCAGGATGACCCGCTGCGCCTGGAAGCGGTGCAGGGTGCCGTCGTCGAGTTTCCACGCCGTCACGCCGCGGCAGACGCCGTCGTCCATGATCAGGTCGAGCGCGAAATACTCGATGAAGAACTCGACCGAGTGGCTCAGCGACTTGCCGTACATGGTGTGCAGCATGGCGTGGCCGGTGCGGTCGGCCGCCGCGCAGGTGCGCTGGATCGGGGCCTCGCCATAGTTGCGGGTCATGCCGCCGAAGGCGCGCTGGTAGATCTTGCCTTCCGGGGTGCGCGAGAAGGGCACGCCCCAGTGCTCGAGTTCATAGACCGCCGCCGGAGCGTTGCGGGTCAGGTACTCGATGGCGTCCTGGTCGCCGAGCCAGTCGGAGCCCTTGACGGTGTCGTACATGTGCCAGCGCCAGTCGTCCTCGCCCATGTTGCCGAGGCTGGCCGAGATGCCGCCCTGGGCGGCGACGGTGTGGCTGCGGGTCGGGAAGACCTTGGTCACGCAGGCCGTCTTCAGTCCCGCCTGGGCGCAGCCGAGCGCCGCGCGCAGGCCCGAGCCGCCGGCCCCCACGACCACGATGTCGAAGCGGTGATCGACGAACTTGTAGGCGGCCATCAGAGGGCTCCCCCGAGCAGAGCCACCTTCAGGATGGCGAAGACGCCCAGGCCGGCGCCCAGGACACAGACGAAGAGGTTGAGGAGCAGCAGGGCCGTCTTGGCCACGAAGCCGGAGATGTAGTCCTCGATCACCACCTGCATCGCCAGGCGCAGGTGGAAGAAGCCGACCACGACCAGCGCGCTGGCCAGCACCGCGTTCAGCGGCTGGGACAGCCACAGCGCGGCGGCGGCGAAATCGCCCTTGGCCAGCAGCGGCCCGGAGAAGGCGGCCCAGAGCGCCAGCGGGATCAGCGCGATGCCGCTGACGCGCTCGGCGATGAAATGACCGACGCCATGCTTGGCGGCGCCCATGCCCCGGGCGCGCGACATCGGGGTGCGGAAGTCGTTCGACGGTCCGGCCATCACAGGGCTCCCGTGCTGGCGGCGATCAGCCAGACCGCGACGGTGGCGACGCCGGCGAAGACGAAGCTGGCGATGGTCATGGTGTCGGCGAACTTGGGGCGGAAGCCCTTGCCCACGTCCCAGATCATGTGACGGACCATGCTGGACAGGTTGAAGAACAGCGCGAAAGTCAGGCCGAACAGCACCAGCTTGCCGAGCGGCGAACCGAGCAGGCCCTTCCAGGCCGCATAGGCGTCGGGACCGGCGGCCAGGGCCAGCAGCCAGCCCACGAGGATCAGGGCGCCGACGTAGAGGCCGACCAGGCTGGCCCGGTGGATGATCGATCCCGCCATGGTCACGTGCCAGCGCCAGACCTGGAGGTGGGGAGACAGGGGCCGTTCGCGGACCCCCGGCGTCGCTTCTGTCATCTCGGACTCGGCTGTTGCGCGGCAAGGATTGGAGCCGCTTTTAAGCCTCGAACGGGGGGTGTCAACGAAACCGCGCCAGTTGCGAGCCGGTCGCAAAGGCAATGGCGAAACCTGCCCTCAGGGAAGGTCAGGCGCGGAACACCGTCAGCGCCAGATGCTGCAGCAGCATGATGGTCTTGGCGTCGCGGATCCGGCCGTCGGCGATCATCGCCAGGGCGTCGTCGATGGTCATTTCGAGAACCTCGATGTCCTCGCCCTCGTCGGGATGTCCGCCGCCGTCGCCGATCCGCATGCCGGCGTCGTACTCGGCCACGAAGAAATGCAGGATCTCGGTCACCGAGCCCGGGCTCATGAAGGCCTCGAACACCTTGCGGACCTCGCCCAGCCGGTAGCCGAGCTCCTCCTCGACCTCGGCGCGGATGCGCACCTCCGGCTCGGCGTCGTCCAGCAGGCCGGCGGCCGCCTCGATCAGCAGATTGTCGTAGCCGTTGACGAAGGCCGGATAGCGGAACTGCCGCACCAGCAACACCGTCCGCCCCGCGAGGTTGTAGGGCAGCAGCGCCGCCCCGTTGCCCCGGTCGTAGTGTTCGCGATGCTGCGTCTGCCAGGTCCCGTCCCGGCGCCTCCAGTCGAAGCTGGTCGTCTTCAGGACGTACCAGTTGTCGGACAGCAGCTTCGTCTCCCGGACGCGGACCCGATCCTTCACGCTCATCGCGTCCTCCTCAGTCGCGGATCCGTTCGAGCCAGTCGGCCGAGCGCATCTCCTGCAGACGCGAGACCGTCCGCTCGAATTCGAAGGCGCCGTCTCCCGCCGGGTAGAGATCCTCGGGCTCGACCTCGGCCAGGGCGACCAGCTTGGCCTCGGCCTCGTAGAGGGCGTCGATCAGCGTGTTGAAACGCTTCGCCGCGTCCCGTCTGGCCGGCACGAGCCTGGGAACATCCTCGAGGAACACCGTATGGAACCGGGCGGCGACCGCCAGGTAGTCCTGGGGACCGAGCGCGTTGTCGCAGAGGCTGGCGAAGCTCGCGCGCAGAAGCCCGCCGCTGGCGCGGGGCAGGTGCAGCTTGCGGCCCAGCACCTCGAGCGTCGCCCCGACCTCGTCGGCGCCATCCAGCATGTCCGCCCACAGGCGGTCGAACTCGGCCTCGGTGTCGCGGGTTTCCGGCGCCAGCCAGGTGCGGGCCCCGCGCAGGCGGTCGAGCCGGAAGTCGGTCGGCCCGCGCACCCCGACGATCTCCAGCCGCTCCTTCAGCATGGCGATGAAGGGCAGGAACAGCTGCCGGTTGATGCCGTCCTTGTAGAGGTCGTCGGGCGGGCGGTTGGACGTCGCCACGAGGGTTACGCCCAGCGCGAACAGCTGCTCGAACAGCCGGCCCAGGATCATGGCGTCGGCGATGTCGGTGACCTGCAGCTCATCGAAGCAGAGCAGGCGGGCGTCCTCGGCGATCAGCTCGGCGGTCGGCGCGATGGGGTCGTCGCCGCGCGCCTGGCCGAATCGCGCCTTGCGCGCCGCCGCGTCGCCCTTGCGCCAGGCGTCGATGTGGGCGTGGACCTCGGCCATGAAGACGTGGAAATGGACCCGCCGCTTCTTCGCCAGCGGCGCGGAGTCGAAGAACAGGTCCATGAGCATGGACTTGCCCCGCCCGACCGGACCCCACAGGTAGACCCCCCGCGCGCCCCTGGGCTTGCGGAAGAAGGAGAAACCCGGCTCGGCCACGGCGTTGAGGTCGCCCTCGAGCCGCGACAGGGCGCCGAGCGCCGCCTCCTGGGCGGCGTCGGGTCGGATGTCCCCTGCGGAAAGGCGCTCGCGGTACGCGGCGCGGACGGATAAAGGCATCGCCAAACCGGTTAGCGCGCGCCGCGTCGCGCTTCAATGGACACAGACCACATGAGAACCATCATCGAGCCGTTCCGCATCAAGGCGGTCGAGCCCATTCGCATGACGACGCGGGAGGAGCGGGCGCAGCTCATCGCCGCGGCCGACTACAACCTGTTCGCGCTGCATTCCGACGACGTGCTGATCGACCTGCTGACCGACAGCGGCACCTCGGCGATGAGCGCCCGGCAGCAGGCCGCCATGCTGGCCGGCGACGAGAGCTACGCCGGCAGCCCGTCCTTCTTCCGCTTCGAGGCGGCGGTGAAGGACCTGATGCCGTTCAAGTATGTGATACCGACCCACCAGGGCCGCGCCGCGGAAGCCATCCTGTTCTCGATCCTGGGCGGCGCGGGAAAGTTCATCCCGTCCAACACCCACTTCGACACCACCCGGGGCAACATCGAGGCGACCGGCGCGGAGGCGGCAGACCTGGTCATCGCCGAGGGCCTGGACCCGACCAGCGAGCATCCGTTCAAGGGCAACATGGACCTCGACCGCCTCGAGGCCTACCTGACCGCCCACGGCGCGGCCGTGCCCTGCGTGATGCTGACGGTGACCAACAACGCCGGCGGCGGCCAGCCGGTGAGCCTGGCCAACATCCGCGCCGTGGCGAAGATCGCGAAGAAGCACGGCAAGCCCTTCATCATCGACGGCTGCCGCTTCGCCGAGAACGCCTACTTCATCAAGATGCGCGAGGACGGCCAGGGCGACCGGTCCGTGAAGGACATCGTCCGCGACATGTTCGCCGACGCCGACGGCATGACCATGTCGGCCAAGAAGGACGCCTTCGCCAACATCGGCGGCTGGCTGGCGCTGAACGACGAGGACCTGGCCCAGGCCGCCCGCAACCGGCTGATCCTGACCGAGGGCTTCCCGACCTACGGCGGCCTCGCCGGCCGCGATCTGGACGCCATCGCCCAGGGCCTGGTCGAGATCATCGACGAGGACTACCTGCGCTATCGCCTGCGGACGATGGCCTACATCGGCGAGCGGCTGGAGACGCTGGGCGTGCCGATCGTGCGTCCGACCGGCGGACACGCGGTGTTCGTCGACGCCCGCCGGCTGCTGCCGCATATCCCGCCCAAGCAGTACCCGGGCCAGGCGCTGGCCGTGGCGCTCTACGAGGAAGGCGGCATCCGCTCGTGCGAGATCGGCACCGTGATGTTCGGTCTCCGCCCGGACGGAACCGAGGTCGAAGCGCCGATGGACCTGGTCCGCATGGCCATCCCGCGCCGCGTCTATACCCAGAGCCACGCCGACTACATCGTCGAGGTGTTCGAGGAGATCGTGGCCAACAAGGACGCGATGAAGGGCTTCCGCATCACCTGGCAGCCGTCGGCGATGCGTCACTTCACGGCGAAGTTCGCGCCGCTCTGACTGCCTCCCTCCCCGCATGGGGAGGGTGCTCCCGAAGGGAGCGGGTGGGGCAAAGGTGATTGAAGGCCGGTGCTGACCGGCGGCCACCCGTTTCCCCACCCGTCTCCTGCTTCGCCTGCGGCTTCGCAGGATCCACCCTCCCCAGACGGGGAGGGAGACTTGAGGCTTGACCTTCGGCGCCGTTGCGGGCGCTCTCCGCCTTCGCACCGGAGTCCGCCTTGTCCCGCCACCCGCCGCCGCCACAGCTGACCGACGTTCCGCTGGAGCCGGGGCTCCATGTGGTGGCGACGCCGATCGGCAATCTGCGCGACATCACCCTGCGGGCGCTGGACGTGCTGAACGGCTGCGACCTGCTGCTGGCCGAGGACACGCGGGTGACGGGCAAGCTGCTCGCCGCCTACGGCATCTCCAAGACCATGGCCCGCTACGACGAGCACGCCGCCGAGCGCGCGCGGCCGCGGATCATGGCGGCGCTGGAGGCCGGACAGAGCGTGGCGCTGGTCTCCGACGCCGGCACGCCGCTGGTGTCGGACCCCGGCTACCGGCTGGTGCGCGAAGTCATCGACGCGGGCCACCGGGTGTTCCCGATCCCGGGCCCGTCGGCGGCGCTGGCGGCGCTGACCCTGGCCGGCCTGCCCACCGACCGCTTCCTGTTCGCGGGCTTTCCGCCGACCCGGAGCGCGGCGCGGCGCACCTTCCTGACCGGGTTCGCGACGGCGAAGGCGACGCTGATCTTCTACGAGACCGGCCCACGGCTGCGCGCCAGCCTGGAGGACATGCTGGCCGTCTTCGGTCCGCGCGAGGCGGCCGTGACCCGCGAGCTGACCAAGCTCTACGAGACCGCCGTGCGGGGTACGCTCGACAGACTGGCCGTCGATCCCGCGCTGGAGGAGCCGAAAGGCGAGATTGTCGTGCTCGTCGGCCCCGGCGCCGAGGAAGCGGCCAGCGAAGCCGACGCCGACAAGGCCCTGATCGACGCCATGGCGCGCCTGCCGCTCGGCGAGGCGGCTTCGGAGGTCGCCAGGTCCCTCGGCCTGAACCGGCGGGACCTCTACCGCCGGGCGCTGGTCCTGAAGGAGGGCGGGTGACCGCCGCCCGCAGCGTCCGGGGCCTGCAAGCCCGCCGCTCCGGCCGGCGCGGCGAGGTCCTGTCGGCGCTGCTGCTGATGGCCAAGGGCTACCGCATCCTCGGCTTCCGGCTGGCCGCGAAACAGGGCGAGATCGACATCCTCGCGCTGCGCGGGAACGTGCTGGCTGTCGTCGAGGTCAAGCGTCGCATGACGCTGGAGACGGCGCTGGAGGCCGTTCATTCGGATCAGCGCGAAGGCCTGCGCCGTGCGGCGACGGCCATCGTCGCCGGGCGGCCGGCCCTGAAGCATGCGACCATAAGACTCGACCTGATCGCCCTCGCTCCCGGTCGCCTGCCGCGTCATATTCCTGACGCATGGAAAGGCGGCTGAGCAGATGAGGCGCGACGAGGCGGAAGGCTTCCTGGCTGAGGTCGGCAAGGGTTCGGACGACGGCTTCCCGCTGTTCGAGGCCGCCCTCGCCTGCGCCGCGCACGATGACGACACGCGGGACGAGGACGGCGCCCGCGCCGTGGCGGCTGAGGGCGCCGAAAGCCTTGCGCGCCGGCTGGAGAGCGAGTCCCCGGAGGAAGCCATCGCCGAGGCCATGGCCGGCGACCTGCGTCTGCAGGGCGATCTGATGACCTTCGAGGACCAGGCCAACGCCGACCTCATCTCGGTCGCCGAGCGGCGCAAGGGCATTCCGGTGTCGCTGGGGGTCTTCTATCTGCACGCCGCCCGCCAGACCGGGCTGGACGTGCGCGGCGTCGACTTTCCAGGCCACTTCCTGCTGCGCATCGAGACGGCGGAGGGGCCGCTTGCCCTGGATCCGTTCAGCGAGGGCCGGGTGGTGCTGCCCTCGGAGCTGTCGCGGCGCGCGCTGCGCACGGGTCTGACGCCGGATGTGGCGGGACGGTTGGACCTGCTGATGGCGCCGACCACCGACCGGCAGGTGCTGATCCGCCTGCAGAACAACATCTTCGCCCGCGCCCAGGCGGCCGGCGACTGGCCGCGCGCCGAGCGCTCGTCGCTGCGCCGCGCCCTGCTCGACCCGACCGATCACCGCCCCTGGCTCGATGTGGCCCGCGCCCGCGAAGGCCAGGGCGCGCTGGCCGGGGCGCTGCAGGCCCTGGGCATGGCCCAGCAGCTCGACGGCGGCGCCGCGATCGCCGCGCGGGCCGCTCGCGAACGCGTGCGGCTGCGGTTGAACTGAACCTTTCCCTTCAATCGTCATGGCCCGACGTGTTCGAGCCATGACGGAGAAGAAGAGAACGTCCCGGTGAGGCTGGCGAACACCCCGGCGAGTGTCTAAGTCGGGAGCGGCCGGACGCGCCGGCGGGAGAGAACCATGTCGCTGAAGGTCGCCGTGCAGATGGATCCCATAGAAGGGATCAACATCGACACCGACTCCTCGTTCTTCATGATGCTCGAGGCGCAGTCGCGCGGGCATTCGCTGTGGGTCTACACGCCCGACAGGCTGTCGCTGGACGAGGGCCGGGTGCTCGGTCGCGGCCGCCCCGTCAGCGTGCAGCGAGTCAAGGGCGACCACTTCAAGGCCGGTGACGAGGAGGTGCGGGACATGTCGGAGTTCGACGTGGTCCTGATGCGCCAGGATCCGCCGTTCGACATGGCCTACATCACGGCCACCCACTTCCTTGAGAAGATCCATCCGAAGACGCTGGTGGTGAACAATCCGGCCGAGGTCCGCAACGCGCCGGAAAAGCTGTTCGTCACCGACTTTCCCGGCGTGCAGCCGCCGACCCTGATCACCAGCGACATCGACGCCATCTACGATTTCCGCGAACGGCACGGCGACATGGTGCTGAAGCCGCTCTACGGCGGCGGCGGGTCGGGCGTGGTGCGGCTGAAGGCCGATGATCCCAACCTCGACGCGCTGCTCGAGCTCCACGCCATGATCGGCCGCGAGCAGGTCATCGCCCAGAAGTTCATTCCGGCGGTCAGCAAGGGCGACAAGCGCGTGCTGCTGGTCGACGGCGAGCCGGTCGGAGCGATCAACCGTGTGCCGGCCGAGGGCCAGGTGCGCTCCAACCTGGCGCGCGGCGGCCGGGCCGAGGCGGTCGAGCTGACGGCCCGCGACCGCGAGCTCTGCGCCATCATCGGGCCGGAGCTGAAGCGGCGGGGCCTGCTGTTCGTGGGCATCGACGTGATCGGCGACTACCTGACCGAGATCAACGTCACCTCGCCGACCGGAGCCCAGCAGCTGCACCGGTTCAGCGGGATCAGTGCGGTGGCCGCGCTGTTCGACCGGATCGAGGCGATCCGAAGCGCTGGCTGAACTATGTCGGCTAGGTGACTGAATCGTTTCAGTTTCCATTTTAGTTCACTTTTCGTTCTTGATCTCGTCCGCTCGTCATGGTTGAGTCTGTGGATAAGTCACGGGTTCGGTAGCGGGGCGGGCATGGTCGCGCGGGTGGTGACGGTCGCTTTCCAGGGCGTCGAGGCGCGCCGCGTCGACGTCGAGGTGCAGCTGACCGGCGGGGACCAGGTGATGGTCGTCGTCGGCCTGGGCGACAAGGCCGTGGCCGAGAGCCGGGAGCGGGTGCGCGGCGCGTTCACGGGGCTGGGCCTGGCGATGCCCGGCAAGCGGATCGTCGTCAATCTGGCCCCCGCAGACCTGCCCAAGGAGGGCAGCCACTACGACCTGCCGATCGCGCTGGCGGTCATGGGCGCCATGGGCGTGCTGCCGCCCGACGCCCTCAACGGCTGGGCCGCGGTCGGCGAGCTGTCGCTGGACGGCACGATCAGCCCGGTGGCCGGCGTGCTGCCCGCCGCGGTGGCGGTCGGGGCGATGGACCTGGGCCTGATCTGTCCGGAAGCCTGCGGGCCCGAGGCGGCCTGGGCCGGGGGCACGCGGGTGCTGGCCCCGCGCTCGCTGATCGGGCTGATCAACCATTTCCGGGGCACGCAACTGCTTTCCGAGCCGAAGCCCGGCCGCATGGTCGAGGGCGGCCGCGTCCCGGACCTCCGCGAGGTGAAAGGCCAGGAGCAGGCCAAACGCGCGCTCGAGATCGCGGCGGCCGGCGGCCACAACCTGCTGTTCAGCGGCCCGCCGGGGTCGGGCAAGTCGATGATGGCCCAGCGCCTGCCCGGCATCCTGCCGCCGCTGTCGGCCGCCGAGCTGCTGGAGACCTCGATGGTCCATTCGGTGGCCGGCCTGATCGCGCGCGGCGAGCTGACCCGCGCGCGGCCGTTCCGGGCGCCGCACCACTCCGCCAGCATGGCCGCGCTCACCGGCGGCGGCCTCAAGGCCAAACCGGGCGAGGTGTCGCTGGCGCACAACGGGGTGCTGTTCCTCGACGAATTGCCCGAGTTCAGCCCGCAATCGCTCGACAGCCTGCGCGCGCCGCTGGAGACCGGAGAGGTGATGGTCGCCCGCGCCAACGCCCATATCCGCTACCCGGCGCGGGTGCAGCTGGTGGCGGCCCAGAATCCGTGCCGCTGCGGCCACGGCGGCGCCGGAAAGGGCTACTGCGGCAAGGCCCCGCGCTGCCAACGCGACTACCAGGGCCGGGTGTCGGGCCCGCTGATCGACCGCATCGACCTGCAGATCGACGTGCCGCCGGTCAGCGCCGCCGACCTCGCCCTGCCCCCGCCGTCCGAAGGCTCGGCCGAGGTCGCCGCGCGGGTCGCCGCCGCCCGCCAGATGCAGGGGGAGCGCGCCCTCGCCTGGAACGGCGGCGCCCCGCCCCTGAACGCCCAGGCCGACGGCGACTTCCTGGACGCCGCCGCCGGGCTGGACGATCCGGCCCGGTCGCTGATGGCCCGCGCCGCCGACGCCGGCCACCTCACCGCGCGCGGCTGGACCCGGGCCCTGCGGCTGGCGCGCACCATCGCCGATCTCGACGGCGCGCCGAGCGTGAAGCGAGTGCATGTCGCGGAGGCCTTGATCTACCGCCGGGTCGGGGCCGCGCCTCAGACGGCGGCCTGATCCTTCGTCCGGGATCGGGCGCCGCCGGGGCCGAACCAGCGGCGGCAGGCGCGACTGAAGCTGGTCGGATCGGCGTAGCCGAGCGCCTCGGCGACGCTCGCCCTGTTCATCCCGCCATCGCGCAGCAGGCGCCCGGCCCTGGCGCGTAGTTCGGCGTCGACCAGCTGCCGGTAGCCGACGCCCGCCTCGGCCAGGCGTCGGACGAGAGTCCGGCGCGAGACGCCCATCATCCGCGCGGTTTCCTCGGCGTTCAGCCGTCCCGCCGGCAGGGTGCTGAGCAATCGCTCGACCCGTCCGCGCAGGCCGACGGGGGCGGTGATCTTCTCGGCGGCGAGGCGCAGCTCTCCGACCGCCGCCGCATAGAGCACCGGATCGGCGAACGGCGATTCGACCGGCAGCCAGGACGAGGGAAAGCGGACGCTGTTGCAGGAGGCGCCATACGCCACAGTCCCCAGCGCCGCGCGCGCCTGCGGCCCGTGGGAGGGCTCGGCGCAGGCGAAGCTGAACGACGCGCCGTCGGGTGTCGTGGTCATGATCGCGGCGAACAGGGCGCGGAGCCCCATGAAGGAAATCTCGACCATCGGCCGCCAGAGGCGCTCGTCGATGGGCGTCGTCAGCGCGTAGTCGATGCGGCTCCAGACCGGGCCCAGCCTGAGCGTCATGACATGGAACGGCGCGCGGATCGGGCCGTAGCGGGCGACGAGCTCGACCATGGCGGCCACGTCCGGCGCGGCCAGCGCCGCGACGCCCAGCGGGCCATGCGCGGAGGGTCCCCAAAGCCGCGGCGCGGTCAGGGCCCAGCCCTCTCCGTCGAGGGCGCTCATGTTCTCGACCTGGCGGACCTGCTGGAACAGGCTGATTCCGGTCGCCGGATCGCGGGCGGCCTCTTCGCTGACGCCCGTGCCGGCCAGGATCGCGGCGCGGCGTTCCGGCGTGTCGCCATAGCCCCGCAGGATCAGCCGGAAGTAGCCCGACGTCATCGGCAGCTGTTCGAGGGTGGGCGCGGCGGCCATGTGGCGCAAAATGCCACAACAAAGGCGCGCCGCGCCATCCCCCGCCGAACGCCGGTCGTTTACGGTCCGCGCACAGACCCGTCTCTAGGCGGGCGTCAGGGAGGCGAAAACCATGGCCGACGGAGCCGTTCCGCAGTCCGCGACCGAGCATGCCCGGTCCATCCCGCTCGACCAGATCGACGTCAGCAATCCGGAGCTCTGGGCGACCGACAGTCACTGGCCCTATTTCGAGCGCCTGCGCCGCGAAGACCCGGTCCACTACTGCCGCGAAAGCCTGTTCGGCGCCTACTGGTCGATCACGAAGTACAACGACATCATGGCCGTGGACACGAACCACCATGTGTTCTCGTCCGAGGCGGCGCTGGGCGGCATCGCCATCGTCGACCAGGGCGAAGAGCTGCGGCTGCCGATGTTCATCGCCATGGACCCGCCCAAGCATGACCAGCAGCGCAAGGCGGTCAGCCCGGCCGTGTCGCCCGCCAACCTGCAGCTGTTCGAGCCGCTGATCCGCGAGCGCGCCGCCCGCTGCCTGGACGCGCTGCCGCGTGGGGAGACCTTCGACTGGGTCGACCGCGTGTCGATCGAACTGACCACCCAGATGCTGGCAACCCTGTTCGACTTTCCGTTCGAGGAGCGCCGCAAGCTGACCTACTGGTCGGACATCGCCACCACCATCCCGGCGCCCGGCATGATCGTCGAAACCGAGGCCGAGAAGCTGGCCATCCTGATGGAGTGTCTGGCCGCCTTCACGGAGCTGTGGAACCAGCGGGTCAACGCGCCGCCGGCCGGCGACCTGATCTCGATGATGGCCCACGCCGAGGCGACGAAGAACATGAGCCCCGAGGAGTATCTCGGGAACCTGATCCTGTTGATCGTCGGCGGCAACGACACGACCCGCAACTCGATCAGCGGCTCGATCTACGCGCTGAACAAGAACCCGGACCAGTACGCGAAGCTGCGCGCCAACCCGGACCTGATCCCCTCGATGGTGTCGGAGACGATCCGCTGGCAGACGCCGCTCGCCCACATGCGCCGCACGGCGCTGGAAGACATCGAACTGGGCGGCAAGCTGATCCGCAAGGGCGACAAGGTCGTCATGTGGTACGTGTCGGGCAACCGCGACGACACGGTCATCGACAATCCCGACAGCTACATCATCGACCGTGAGCGGCCGCGCCAGCACATGTCGTTCGGCTACGGCATTCACCGCTGCGTGGGCAACCGCCTGGCGGAGCTGCAGCTGCGGGTGATCTGGGAAGAGATCCTGAAGCGCTATCCGGTGATCGAACTGATGGGCGAGCCCGATCGCGTGCCCTCGCCCTTCGTGAAGGGCTACCTGAAACTGCCCGTCCGCATTCCCGCCTGAGCCCCGCCATGCCCGTCATCACCTATGTCGAACACAGCGGCGCCGAACACCGCGTGACCCTGAAGCCGGGCGTCAGCCTGATGCAGGGCGCTGTCAGCAACAACATCCCCGGCATCGACGCCGACTGCGGCGGGGCCTGCGCCTGCGCCACCTGCCACGTCTATGTCGACCCCGACTGGATGGCGAGGACCGGCGAACGCAACGCCATGGAAGCCTCGATGCTCGACTTCGCCGAGGGGGTCGAGGAGACCTCGCGCCTGGCCTGCCAGATCGTCGTCGACGACAGCCATGACGGCCTGATCGTGCGGCTGCCCGAAGCCCAGCACTGACGGCGCGGGTTCCCTCCCCGCCACGGCTCCGCTAGGTCGGGGCGGCGCCGGACGGTCCGGCGGCGGCGAGGCGTGCATGGCGCGGCAGGCGGTCCTGGGTCTGGAGAACGCGAGCTTCGGTCACGGTGCGACGCCCGTGTTCGAGGGCGTCTCGTTCCTGCTCGACAGCGCCCGGACCGCCCTGGTCGGCCAGAACGGGGCCGGCAAGTCGACGCTGATCAAATGCCTGACGGGCGAGCTGGAGCTCGACCACGGCCAGGTCGTGCGCTCGCGCGGCCTCCGCATCGGGACCCTGCCGCAGGACACGCCGGGCGGCCTTGCCGACCTGCCGGTGCGCGAGGTGCTGCGGCGGTCGCTGGACAAGGTCGGCGCCGGCGACGACGACTGGCGCATCGATGTGCTGCTGGACGAGATCGGCGTCGATCCGGCCATCGCCGACCAGACCTTTGGCAGCCTCTCCGGCGGCTGGCAGCGACTGATGCTGATCGCCGGGGCGGCCGTGCTCGAAGAACCGGACATCCTGATCCTCGACGAGCCGACCAATCACCTCGATCTCGCCAACATCGCCACGCTGGAGCTCTGGCTCACCGGCGCGTTCGATGTCCCGATGCTCATCGTCTCGCACGACCGCGAGTTCCTGAACCGGGTCACCGAGCGGACCCTGTTCCTGCGCTCCGACGGCGTCCACGCCTTCAAGACTCCTTTCTCCATCGCCCGCGAGGAACTGCTGCGCCGCGACGCGGTGGCGGCGAGCCAGCGCAGGCTCGAGGAGAAGGAGATCCGGCGGCTGGAGGCGGCGGCCGCTCGCTACAAGGTCTGGGCGGTGAAGAACCCGGAGCTCAACAAGCGCAAGAACGCCATCGAGACCCGTATCGCCCGCATCGAGGCCGACCGCACCGACAGCTACGTCGCCCGCGAGCGGAAGCTGGAACTGTCGGACGCCGAGATCGACGCCAGGGTCGCCCTGCGCCTGAACGACGTGACCATCACCACGCCCGACGGCGCGCGGACCCTGATCAGGATCGACCGCCTGACCATCGCATCGGGCGATCGGGTGGCGATCCTGGGCGTCAACGGGGCGGGCAAGTCGACGCTGCTGGCCGCGCTCGCCGCCGCATTCGACCCGGCCCGCGAACACTACGACGGCCAGGCTGCCGTACGGTTCAACCCGGCCACGCGGCTGGCGGTGTTCGACCAGTCTTTGCGTGGGCTTCCTCTCGGATCAACGCTGCTGGACTACGTCGCCGCCGCGCCGGAGGCCAACGACAAGGACGCCGCCCGCCTGCTGGCCCAGGCCGGATTCCCCTTCGTTCGCATCCAGCAGCCGATCGCGCTGCTCAGCTATGGCGAGCGGTCGCGGCTGATGTTCCTGCGCATGAAGCTGGAGCGGCCGAACCTGTATCTGCTCGACGAGCCGACAAACCACCTCGACATCGAAGGCCAGGAAGCGCTGGAGGCCGAGCTGGAGCAGGCCGAGGTGTCCTGCCTGTTCGTCTCGCACGACCGCTACTTCACGCGGACCGCCGCGACCCGGTTCCTGGAAATCCGCAAGGGCCGGCTGGTCGAGGTCGAGAGCCCGGACGCCTTCTTCGACGCGCAGGGCTGAAACCCCCTCTTTCCGGTCATGCGGGCCCGGCGTGGTCAGGACAGCCTTCAGGTCTCATACTCGCAGTCCAGGTCAGCCCATGCGCAAGCCGATCCTCGCCGCCCTGATCCTGCTGGCGGCGCCCACCGTCGCCCTGTCCCAGGCCGCGGCTCCGACCGACTGGCGGATCGTCAGCGTCGAGGCCGCCTCCTCGGCAGCCTACGCGCCCAGCACCGTCAGGAAGTCCGGCCAGCTGGCCGCCTTCGTGATCCTCTGGCGCTGGCGCGATCCACTGTCCGCAGGCGCGGCGCCGGACAGCATCATGGCGCGACTTGGTGACATGCGGCTGGTCCAGCTCAACTGCGCCACCGGCCAGATCCGCAACAACGGCATCCGCTATTTCGGCGCCGACCTGAAAATGATGGCGGCCGCAACCGGTCGGGACGAGTGGGGGCCGATGGACAAGACCTCCCCCCTCTTGGCGGCGATCTGCGGCGACCGGCCTCTTCCCGGGGAGCCGGTCGCGTCGCGATCAGCGGAACAGCAGCTGGCGGTGATGGGTCAGCGCATGACCGACTTGGCGGCCGCCGCGCCGCCGGTGGTTCTTACGCCGGCTGAAAAGGCGGCGATCCTTTGCACGGAACGGGCTGCGGCGATGCTGGACCTGATGTCGGCGCAATTCGAAAGCGCCACCGGCGCTCGCAAGGCCGCGATCGAAGCCGACGCTGACGCTCTCGCCAGGATAATCAAGGGCTTTGACGGAAAGCATCCCAGCTATCCAAAGACCCCGGAGGGCCGCGCGCGTCTGGACGCCCAGCGCAAGCTGATCGAAGGCGATGTGGCCGCCAACGCCGCCTACGAGCGCTTCGCGCGGGGTGATCGGGCGCCGCTGCTGGCGATGATCCGCCGTTGCGACACGATGTCAGGCGCCAAGGCGCTCGGCCCGGCTTTCGGGACCTGGTAGCCGTTCTCGACGAAGGGACGACGCCCGGTCGGTCGACCACAGCGTCTGGTGGGCGGGGACCTCGCCGCCGGGGCCGTTCGTCAGTCGCCGCGCAGCGCCAGACCGACCAGGTTTCCCCGTCGCCAGAGGATGACGGCCGGCCGGACGGCGCCGACGGTCGGCATAACCAGTTCGAGCTCGGCAGGAAGCAGGCAGGCTGCATCCAGCCGCACCTGAGCTCCCGCCGCGTCCAGGTTCTGCACCCGACAGGTCACCAGAGTCCGGCCCGCCGTTCTGATCTCTCCGGTCAGCCAGACCCGCTGCCGCCGCCAACGGCGGCGTTCCGGAGCGCGCGTGGTGTCGATCATCGTCATGGCCGACCACTTTAGGGCCTACACGTTTCCCGAGGCTGAACCGATCTGTATCGAAACGGCGCAGTCGGGCGCGCCGAAATGGGCCAACGCGCGGCCCGGGACAGGACGGGACCGGTCCACGCGCCGCAACAGCGGTTAACGGCCGTTCTCCTGACAGGCGACTCCTTCCGGGACGACTCGCCCCGGATGATCGCTCAGCCCTTCATCATGTTTTACAACAGATTAACTGGTGACGATCGTCATTAACGGGCGAATTGTCAGTATTCGATGGCACAGCCGATGCTTCTCCACCGACAGCCGAACAACCGGCTCACATGGAGAAATAACGATGAAGAAGTTTGTTGTTGTCGGCCTCGCCTTTGCTGCTTTTGCAGGCGCGGCCCAAGCGCAAAGCGTTTCCACCACCCAGACCAACTCGTCGACGGTCAAGTCTCGCCTCAACGCGACTGTTGAAGATGTTCAGAAGGATGTCAGCCTGACCGCCGCGGCCATCGGCAACAGCCTCACGGTCGAAGGCACGAGCGGCGACTACGTCAGCAACACCCAGCGCTTCTGGGGCGACGCCACGGCTGAACTCAACGGCACGATCCGCGACGTCAACGGCGAGGTCTCGGCGACCGCCGCCGCCATCGCCAACAGCGCGACCATCAATGTCGATGGCGCCAAGTCGATCAGCAACACCCAGATGGCCAACTACGATCCGTCGGCGACGCTGAACGGCACGATCAGCGACGTGGCCGGCGATGTCTCGGCGACCGCGGCGGCGATCTCGAACTCGGCCTCGATCTCGGGCGACTTCGGCTACGTGAACTCGTTCCAGGCCAACGGCGCCTACGTCGGCGCTGCCGCCAACGTGACGGTGCGCGACGTGAACGCGTCGGTCTCGGCGACCTCGGCCGCGATCGGCAACAGCCTGTCGATCACCGGCTTCTGACCCGGCCCGCCCCGGCGCTCCGCGCGCCGGGGCTCCACCCGCAAGGACCAAGGACAATGCTCAGATCTTCCCTGCCCGTCGCTGTCGCCGTCGTCGCGGCCATCGCGTCGCCCGGCTGCGCCCTTGGCCAGAGCCCGGCATCCCTGCCGACCGCCGCCGGCATGAGCCGCGGCTACGGCGATCGTGCGCCGGCCGGAGCGACGGCCGTTGACTACAGCCAGCGCGACACCTCCGGAAACCTGGTGATCATCAACGGCGGCCGGGACCCGCTGCCCGGCGGCGGGGGCTATCCGGGCTGGAGCCCGCCCGGCCAGACGGCGGTCGCGATCGGCAACCAGATCACGGTCGACGCCAGCGGCTCGTGGAACACCATCATCATCGACGCGGTGCAGACGAACACCGGCGACATCGTCGCCAGAACGAGCACCTCCCCCGACAAATGACGCCGAACCGAAAGGACGCTCCCATGCTCCGCCCCGCACTCACCGCCCTCATGTCCGGCGCGGCCCTCGCGCTTTCGGCCTGCGCCTCAACGCCGGCGCCGAAGGTGGACGCCGATGGGCTCTATGCGAGACCAGCGGGCTCCGCGCCCGCGACCAGCAACCAGACCCCGTACTCGCGAGCCCTGTTCTGCATCAGCGAGCAGGCGCGAAGCGCCCGGCGGGCCTCCCCGGTGATCGCCGTGGGCAGGATCGTCGACTATACCGGCAAGCAGGAAGACAACATGGGCGGGCCGAAGCTGACCCAGGGCGGGTCGCTGATGGCCATCTCGGCCCTCGCCAAGGCCGGCGCCGAGATCGTCGAACGGGTCGACGTCCAGGTTCCGGAAATGGAACTTCGCTACGCCAACAACAAGCTGATCGGCGACGCCGACGCCACCCAGCCGGGCGCCTATCGTCCAGTCCGCGCCGGCCAGTATCTGGGCTCTGACTATGTCATCACCGGCGGAATCACCGAGCTGAACTACAACATCCGCTCCAGCTCGCTCGAGGCCGGCGTCGGCGGGGGCGGCAAGGAGTCCGCGCGCGCTGTGTTGGGCGGCCGCTCCTACGTCATGAACGTGGGCGTCGACCTTCGCCTGGTCGACACCCGCACGATGCGCGTGGTCGACGTCGTGTCCTACCAGAAGCAGATCTACGGTCGTGAAGTCGGCGGCGGCGGCTTCGCCTTCATGGGGTCGCGCGTCATCGACATCTCGGCCGGACAGGGCGAGCTTGAGCCGCTTCAGCTGGGCGTGCGCAGTCTCATCGAACGGGCGACGGTGGAGTTCATGGGGCGGCTCTACGGCCTGTCTCCGGACCCCTGCCTGCGCTACTCCGGCGATCCCCTCGCGCCGGGCGCCGCCTGATGCGACGGCTTGACCGCCCGTTAAGCGGCGTCTGCGACGATGAGTGGATGCGCACCGCCCGCCCGATCACGCCTGAACAGCTGGCCACCCTGAGCCATGAGTTCCGCACGCCGCTGAACGGCGTGCTGGGCATGGCGCGGCTGCTCGAGGCCACGAAGCTGACAGCCGAGCAGAAGTCCTACGTCGCGGCCCTCCGCGAGAGCGGCGACCATCTGCTGTCGCTGGTCAACGACGTGCTCGACCTGGCCCGGCTGGGCGAGGGCAAGATCGAACTGCACCCGGTGCGCTGCGACCTGGCCGACCTGCTGCGGCAGGTGACCGAACTGATGAGCCCGCGCGCCCACGAAAAGGGCCTGGAGATCGCCTGGACGGCCGAGCCCGGCCTGCCGCCGGTTCTGGCCGACGAAGGCCGGTTGCGGCAGGTGCTGCTCAATTTCGCGGGCAATGCGGTCAAGTTCACCGAGACGGGCGGCGTGCTGCTGGCGGCGGGCCTCACGAAGGCGGGCCGGATTCGCCTGACGGTGCGCGACACCGGGCCGGGTGTTCCCGAGTCGGTGCGCGACAGGATCTTCGAGCCCTTCGTCCACGCCGACCCGGCGCACGGCGGAACCGGGCTGAACGGCGCCGGCCTGGGCCTGGCCATCGTGCGGCGTCTGGCCGGAGCGATGGACGGATCGGTCGGCGTCGGCGACGCGCCCGGCGGCGGGGCCGAATTCTGGATCGAGGCCGCCCTGCCGGCGGCCGATGTGGCGAGCGCCGAGCGGCCGCTGGCCGGACGGCTGGTCGGCATCGCTTCGCCGAGCGCCGTGCTGCGCGACGCCGCCGTCCGCCAGATCGAGGCCCTGGGCGGCCGGGCCGCGGCGGCCGCCAACCTGGACGACCTGATGCTCATCGCCCCGCCCGAGGCGGTTCTGCTGCTTGATCAGGCGCTGGCCTCCGGTCGTGCGACCCTGAAGGCGCCGCCGGGACGCACCTGCCTGATCCTGCTGCGACCTGAAGAGCGCGGCCGGATCGCGCGCGGCCGCGCCGCCGGCTTCGCCGGCTATCTGATCAAGCCTCTGCGCCCCGCCTCGCTCGCCGCGCGGGTGCTCGCCGCCCTCGGCGCCGATGAAGCGGGCGCCCGGCCGCAGGACGACGAGCGGATCGCCGACGCTTCCGCCCCCGGCGCCCGCGTGCTGCTGGCCGAGGATAATCCGATCAACGCGCTGCTGGCGCGCACCCTGCTGCAGCGCGAGGGCGCCCAGGTCGACCGGGCCGGCAGCGGCGAGGAGGCGGTCGCCGCTCTGGCCGCCGCCCGCTACGACCTGGTGCTCATGGATGTGCGGATGCCCGGCATGGGCGGGGTAGAGGCGGCCCGCGCCATCCGCGCCAACGGCGTCGCCACGCCGATCGTCGCCCTGACCGCCGACGCCTTCGAGGACGACCGGCGCGCCTGCCTGGCGGCCGGCATGGACGACTTCCTGACCAAGCCCCTGACCGAGACCGCCCTGCGCGCGGTTCTGAGCCGCTGGGTCGGCTGGACGGACGGCCCGCGAGAGGCCAAGGTCGCCTCCTGATTTGCGGGGCGCCTGCCCCGGCTTCGGGGGAAGCGCCTCATGACCACCGCCGCGGCCGCTCCGGCCTCCCGCAACGCCACGGTCGGCGACCTTCTGTTCGGCTTCCAGGGTCGGGTGGGTCGCCTGCAGTTCTGGCTGGTCCACGTCGCGGCCGCCCTGATCATCGGCCTGTTCTGGGGCATCATCTACGTCCGCCCCCCGGTCGAGCCGGGTTCGCCCCCGCCGCCGACCATCGCCGGCGCCGACTTCCTGGCCGTTACGCCGTGGCTGGTCACCGGGGTGATGCTCTGGCCGCTGCTGGCGATCAGCATCAAGCGGCTGCACGATCGCGGGCAGAGCGGCTGGTGGATGGTGCTGGCGCTGATTCCGGGCGTCGGCCAGCTGTGGCAGCTGGTCAACCTGGGCCTCCTGCCCGCCAGGGCCGAGGACAACCGCTTCGGTCCCGCGGTCAGCGCCGACTCCCAGGCGACCAAGGACGTCCGCGCCACTGCGGTGATGTTCGTGCTCGGCTTCGCTGCGGGCCTTCCCGCCCTGCTGGTGTTCGACACGCTGTCGATCTGGCTGCGCGAGGCGGACCTGTCGCTTAAGGCGATCAGCCTGTTCAGCCTGGCCACCCTGGCGACGGCGATGAAGTTCCTCTGGGCCCCGCTGGTGGACCGCACCCGGGTGCCGTTCCTGACCAAATGGCTCGGCCACCGCCGGTCCTGGATGCTGGTCTCGCAGGTCGTGATCATCATCGGCCTATGGCTGATCGCCGGGACCGATCCGAAGGCCAACCTCGGCCTCATGGCCCTGTTCGCGGTGATGGTCGGCTTCGCCTCGGCCAACCAGGACATCGTCATCGACGCCTGGCGGATCGAGGCAGCCGACGACAGCCGCCAGGGGCCGATGGCCGCCGCCTACCAGTGGGGCTATCGCGTCGCGATCGTGGTCGCCGGCGCGGTGCCGCTGATCCTCGCCGAGGCGGTGAACTGGAACTTCTCCTACACGGTGATGGCGACCCTCATGCTGGTCGGCATGGCCGCCGTGCTGCTGGCCCCGCGCGAGGCCGAGCACCGCGTGCGCCCGGTCGACATCGGCGACACCCCGGCCCGTCCGGTTCTCGAGGTGTTCGAGTGGGGCGTGCGTCTGCTGATCCTGGTGCTCGGCGGCCTCCTGGTCGGCTCGGGCCTCGCCGGCAGCGCCGATTTCATCGCCGCGATCCTCAAGCCGCTGGGCGCGGCGTCGACCGCCGAGGCGATGCAGAAGGCCTGGGAGTCCGACGCCAAGGTCTGGTACCAGCTGCTGTCCGTTCTGGCGGGCTTCGCGGCGATCGTGGTGGCCGCCCAGAAGGCGCCCGGCGTGAAGACCCGCCCCGGCGCCTACCTCTCCGGCGCGCTCGGCCAGCCGCTCAGCGACTTCATGGGCCGCTACGGCAAGGTCGCCGGGCTGATCCTGGCGCTGATCTGCCTCTATCGGGTCTCCGACTTCGTCATCAACATCAACGGCGCCTTCTACATCGACCTCGGCTTCAGCAAGCTGGAGATCGCCGAGATCCGGAAGGTGTTCGGCGTGGTCATGTCGGTGCTCGGGATCGCCGCCGGCGGCTTCGCCGTGGCGCGGCTGGGGTTGATGAAGGCGCTGATCGTCGGCGGCTTTGCAGGCACGCTGAGCAACCTGGCCTTCGCCTGGCTGGCGACCCAGGGCCACAGCATCCCGGCGCTGATGATCGCCATCGCCTTCGACAACATCGGCGGCGGCATCGCGGGCACCTGCCTGATCGCCTATATGTCCAGCCTGACCTCGAGCGGCTTCACGGCCACCCAGTACGCGCTGTTCTCCTCGCTCTACGCCCTGCCCGGGAAGATCCTGGCCAGCCAGTCGGGCGCCATCGTCGAGAGCTCGGCCAAGTCAGCCGACACCGGCGGCCTGTTCGCGGGCCTGCGCGGCCTGTTCGGCGCCCTGCCGCCGGAGAGCTACGCCGAGGCCGTCGAGAAATCCTCGGTCGCGCCGGTCTCGCTCGGCGTCGGCTACCTGGTCTTCTACCTGTATTCGACGGTGATCGGCCTGGTGGCGATCGTGCTGGTCTTCCTGGTCGCCGCGCGCCAGCCGAAGTCCGAGGCGGTGGGCGAGGAAGCCGCCGCCGACACCTAGGTCGCCAGGCAGACCACCTGGGCGACGCGCAGGTCGCGGCGGAGGCCGTCGGCCACGCGGCCGTAGTTCTCGATGTTGATCGGCTCGCCGGTGGCGAAGCTGGCCGGGCGGCGGCGCGAGGCGCGCAGGGCGTTGATCATGGTCGCCGAGGAGGTGGTGTAGATCCGGCCGCGGCGCGGGGCCTCGGCCACGGTCACGCCGATCACCCGGCCGGCGCTGTCCAGGGCCGGCGCGCCCGAGAGACCGGCCAGCGTGCCCTTCAGGGTGTCGGTGCGGCCGACCTCGGCCCAGACCAGCACGCTCTCCTCGCGGGCGCCGCGTCCGCGCACGATCAGTTTCTCCCGGCCAAGAAGGCGCGACACCGCCTCGCCCGGCCGGCCCTGCGGGAAGCCCGGATGATAGCCGAGATCGCCGCGCTTGAGTTTGGTGTCGTCGACCATCAACGACAGGGCCGGGGCGCCGCCGTCTGTGGTCAGGACCGCCGCCTCACCGGCCGGATCAATATGGACCTGGGCCTCGACGCCGCGGCCCTCGGCCACGACCAGGGCGGTCTGGCGGCAGCCGTCGACCACATGGCGGGCGGTCAGCCAGATGCCGCTGTCCGAAACCGAGAAGGCCGTGCCGGAACCCGGCGCCTTCTTGCCCTGCACCTCGACCACGACCGACGGATCGAAGGGCGACGAGGGGCCCAGCGGCACGCCTTCCTCGCCCGGCACCGGCGGCGGCGGCGGCGGCGCGTCAGCGCGCTCGCGGCGGCTGACCGAAGCGATCAGCAGGGCCGCGATGATCGCGCCGTAGACCAGCCAGTCAGGGAGGCGGGGGAAATGCACGAGGAGCGGATCACCGCATCGCGGCGGCGAGGATCAGGGCGCTGCTGACCTTGGCGCCGACCAGCAGGGTGGCGGCGGAGATCTCGCCGTCCTGGATCCGCTGGGGCAGGCCGTGCAGCAGCAGGTCGATGATCCGGAAGGCCAGCAGCTGGACGGCGATGATCATCACCCCCCAGATGGCGATCTCCAGCGTCGAGTTGGAGGCGCCGAGCGAGGCCGACAGCGGGATGGCCAGGCCGATCAGCACGCCGCCCAGCGACATGGCGGCCGCCGAGTTGCCGTCGCGGATCAGCTGGATCTCGCGGTGCGGGGTCAGCAGCGCATAGAGCGCTGCGCCGAGGATCAGGATCAGCAGGGTCACCCCGGCGTCGCCGAGGGCGCGCGGGATGCCGGTGGCGAAGGCCTGGATTTCAGGAGACTGAAGCTGCGGCGGCATGGGCTGTTCCGACGATGAGGACGCTGGCCACGGTTAGCACGCTCCGGGCCTCGCCGTACAAGCTTCTAACCTGGAGGCCTTCCGGGGCGGGCCAATTCGCCTGGACCGGGAAAGAAGGCCTCCAAACCAGGGAGGCGAGCCCGTTTATCCTGACTGGCTCAACAATCAGGACGGGCTCTGCGCGAGCTGGGCTTCCGCCTTGCGGCGCGTGGAGGCGCGGACCTTCTCGCTCTCGCTCTTCAGCTGGCCACAGGCGGCGAGGATGTCGCGGCCGCGCGGCGTGCGGATCGGACTGGAGTAACCGGCGCGGTTCAGGATGGCCGCGAACCGCTCGATCGTCGCCCAGTCCGAGCATTCGTACTGCGTGCCGGGCCAGGGGTTGAACGGGATCAGGTTGATCTTGGCCGGAATGCCCTTCAGCAGCTGCACAAGGGCGCGGGCCTCGTCCGGACTGTCATTCACGCCCTTGAGCATCACATACTCGAACGTCACGCGGCGGGCGTTGCTGATCCCCGGATAGGCGCGGATGGCGTCCATCAGGGTGGCGATGTCGTACTTCTTGTTGATCGGCACCAGAACGTCCCGAAGGTCGTCGTTGGTGGCGTGCAGGCTGATCGCCAGCATGGCCTGGGTGCGCTCGCCCAGCGCCTGCAGCTGCGGCGTCACGCCGCTGGTCGAGACGGTGATCCGGCGGCGCGAGATGCCGATGCCTTCGTTGTCGCTGATGATCTCGATGGCGTCGGCGACGCTGTCGAGATTGTACAGCGGCTCGCCCATGCCCATGAACACGATGTTCGAGAGCTTGCGGTCCTCGCCGTCGACGGCCCACTCCTCGAGATCGTCCTTGGCGACCTGCACCTGGGCGATGATCTCGGCGGCGGTCAGGTTGCGGACCAGCGGCTGGGTGCCGGTGTGGCAGAAGGTGCAGTTCAGCGTGCAGCCGACCTGGCTGGACACGCACAGGGCGCCGACCCGGCCGACGTCGGGGATGTAGACCGCCTCGACCTCGATGCCCGGCGCGGTGCGGATCAGGTACTTGCGGGTGCCGTCGCGCGAGATCTGGCGTTCGATGATCTCGGGCCGGGAGAGCGTGAAATGCTCTTTCAGCGCCGCCCGGGTGTCCTTGGCGACGTCGGTCATCTGGTCGAAGTCGGTCACGCCCCGGAAGTGGATCCAGCGGAACAGCTGGCCGGCGCGCATCTTCGCCTTGCCCTCGGGCACGACGCCGGCCTCGGTCAGCGCGGCCGCCAGCTGCTTGCGGGTCAGGCCCGAGAGGTTGACGAGGGCGACGGGGAGCGTCGCGCGAGACAGATCGAGGGTCGCGCCCAAGGCGGTACGGGTCCGAAAGCTGAGGTGTGGCGGGGTCCATAGCAGAAATGGGGTCTTTCCGCCATTGCGCCACTTCGCGCGCGGTGCGGCCCCATAGGGACAGACACCCCAGGTGTCTGTCCCTGACTTCAGAATGCCGCTGAAACGATGTTCCCGTCGGGCGTCAGGGCCGCGCGCTTCATCCCCGCGCTGACGAACGGCATCGCCACGTTGCCGTCCCTGTCGACCGCGATCAGACCGCCTTCGCCGCCCAGGGCGCGGATCTCGGCCAGCACGGCGGCGGTCGCCTGCGACAGCGACTGGCCGCCGTACTTCATCCGGTGAGCCACCTGCACCGCGGCCGCGACGCGGACGAAGTACTCGCCCTGGCCGGTGCAGCTGACCGCCACCATGTCGTCGGCCCAGCCGCCGGCGCCGATCAGCGGAGAGTCGCCCACCCGGCCGGGCAGCTTGCCGAACACGCCGCCGGTCGAGGTCGCCGCCGCCAGCCGTCCCTCGGCGTCGCGGACCACGCAGCCGACGGTGCCGTGCGCCAGCATGCCCGGCGGGTGGTTCGACTCGTCCAGGCCCGCGTGGGTGAACCAGGCGGCCGGATCGTTGATGGGGACCAGATGTCGCTGGGCGGCGGCGAAGGCGGCCGCGCCCTCGCCGGCCAGCATCACGTGCGGCGTCCAGTCCATCACGGCCCGGGCGACGGCGACCGGGCTTTCGAAGCCCTGCAGCGCGGCGACCGAGCCGGCGCGGCCGGTGCGGCCGTCCATCAGGCAGGCGTCCAGCTCGTAGGCCCCGGCCGTATTGGGCGAGGCGCCGCGGCCGGCGACATAGAGGCCCGAGGCCTCCAGCGCCTGGACGGTCTCCTCGGCCACGTCGAGGGCGAGGGCACCGGCCTTGAGCCGGTCGCGGCCGGCCTCGACCAGCTCGCGCATGTGGGCGATCTCGCGGCTGTAGTCGCGGCCCTTCTTCGCGCCGGCGCCGCCATGGACCACCAGACTCAAACAATTGTTCGCCAACGCGGGACTCCGGCCTATAGACTTAGGTCAGGCCCGCGATACTCCTGCGGGCCCATCAATGAAAGAGCGCGGGAGAGACGGCATGAAGGCGGTGCTGAGCAAGAGCGTGGGCGGGCCCGAGGCCCTGGTGATCGAGGAGCTGCCCAGCCCCGAAGCCGGACCCGGCCAGGTCGTCCTTTCGGTGAAGGCCTGCGGCGTCAACTACCCTGACGTCCTGATCATCGAGGACAAGTACCAGTTCAAGCCGGCGCGCCCGTTCGCGCCGGGCGGCGAGGTCGCGGGCATCGTCAAGAGCGTCGGCGAGGGTGTCACCCATCTGCAGCCGGGCCAGCGGGTGCTGGCGTCGACCGGCTGGGGCGGCATGGCCGAGGAGCTGGCGCTCGAGGCGCACCGCGTCACCCCGATCCCCGACAGCATGCCGTTCGAGGAAGCGGCGGCCTTCATGATGACCTACGGCACCAGCTGGTACGGTCTGAAGGACCGCGGCCACCTGAAGGCCGGGGAGACCCTGCTGGTCCTGGGCGCCGCCGGCGGCGTCGGCCTGGCGGCCGTCGAACTGGGCAAGGCCATGGGCGCGAAGGTGATCGCGGCCGCCTCGAGCCAGGAGAAGGTCGATCTGGCCATCGCCCGGGGCGCCGACAGCGGCGTGGTCTATCCGAAGGGGCCCTTCGACAAGGAGGGCAAGAAGGAGCTGGCCAACCTGTTCAAGGAAGCCTGCGGTCCGAACGGCTGGGACGTCGCCTATGACGCGGTCGGCGGCGACTACGCCGAGGCCACCATCCGCGCCAGCGGCTGGGGCGGCCGCTTCCTGGTCATCGGCTTCCCGGCCGGCATTCCCGCCGTGCCGCTGAACCTGACCCTGCTGAAGTCCTGCGACATCGTCGGCGTGTTCTGGGGCGCGGCCGTGGCGCGCGATCCCAAGGCGCACCAGGAGAACGTGAAGCAGCTGATGCAGATGTACGCCGACGGCAAGATCCGGCCGCACGTGTCGGAGACCTTCCCGCTGGCGAGGGCCGGCGAGGCCATCGCGCACCTCGGCAGCCGCAAGGCGCTGGGCAAGGTCGTCGTGGTCCCCTAGGGACCGCGACCAATCCGACCATCCCCGCGAAAGCGGGGACCCAAGCTGACAATGCCGAGACCAGCTGGAGATAAGGCCGGCTCGGCCTGGACCCCCGCCTTCGCGGGGGCCATCGGAGAAAATGGGAGAGGGACAGAAGATGGCGGGACGTCTCGAGGGCAAGGTCGCCCTGATCACCGGCGGGGTTTCGGGCATCGGCCTGGGCACGGTCGAACTGTTCGTGGCGGAGGGAGCCTGCGTGGTCGCCGCCGACCTGCAGGACGAGAAGGGCGCGATGCTCGAAAAGCGGTTCCCGGACCGGGTCCGCTACGCCCACTGCGACGTCACGGTCGAGGCCGACATCGCCAGGGCGGTGAAGCTGGCCGCCGACAGCTTCGGCGGGCTGGACATCCTGTTCAACAACGCCGGCCACGGCGGCGCGCCGGGCAATGTCTCGGAGATCGACGCGGCCGGCTGGGACCACACCTTCGCCCTGCTGGTGCGCGGCCCGGCGCTGGGCATGAAGCACGCCCTGCCCGAGATGCAGAAGCGCGGCGGCGGCTCGATCATCAACACCGCCTCGATCGCCGGCCTGCAGGCAGGCTTCGGCCCGCTGGCCTATTCGGCGGCCAAGTGCGCGGTGATCCACATGTCGAAGTGCGCGGCGGCCGAGCTGTCGCCGCAGAAGATCCGCGTCAACGCCATCTGCCCCGGCCTGATCGCCACCTCGATCTTCGGCGCCTCGATGGGCCTGCCCCGCGACGTCGCAGACCAGATGGCCGCGCGCATGGAGGAGATCGCCCCGAAGATCCAGCCGATCCCCAAGGCCGGGATGCCCGAGGACATCGCCCGCGCGGCGCTCTATCTGGCCAGCGACGACTCGCTGTTCGTGACCGGCACCCACATCGTGGTCGACGGCGGCCTGACCATCGGCGGGCGCGGCTCGTGGGACCCGCAGGCCAACAACCCGATCCTCGACGCGCTGGGCATCACGCCCGAGCAGGCCGAACAGATGCGGGCGGCGATGGCGGCGCAGCAGCAGCAATCATGACGTGACCGACGAGACGCCGCCCGTCCCGCCGTCGGCCGACCGGCCGACGCTGGCGCCCAATGTGCGCGGCGCGCTCTGGATGCTCGCCTCGGCCCTGAGCTTCACGGTCATGACGACCCTGATCAAGTTCCTGGGCGACGACTACTCGCCGGCGCTGCAGACCTTCTATCGCCAGGCGGCCGGCCTGCTGGTGCTGGCGCCGATGATCCTGCGTGACTGGCGGGGGGCCTTCCACACGACACGGCCGGGCATCCTGTTTTTCCGCTCCGCGGTCGGCACGATCGCCATGATCATGAGCTTCTACGCCTTCCAGGTGCTGCCGCTCGCCGAGGCCAACGCCCTGTCGTTCACACGGACGCTGTGGCTGGTGCCGCTGGCCTACTTCGTGCTGAAGGAACCGCTCGGTCCGCTGCGGATCGGCGCGGCGCTGGTCGGGTTCGCCGGCGTGCTGGTCATGCTGCAGCCGGGCGCGCCGGGGCATGGCTTCGGCTGGGGCCAGCTGGCGGCGCTGGGCGCGGCGTTCGGTTTCGCCATGACCATCACCGGCATGAAGGTGATGACGAGGGACCACAGCCCCTTCACCCTGCTGGTCTGGTCGGCGGTGCTGGGGCTGGCTTTCTCGGTCCCCGGCGCGCTGCTGCAGTGGCGCTGGCCGGCGCCGGGCGACCTCGCGCTGCTGGCGGCGATGGGCGTGATGGGGACCATCACCCAGGGCTGCTACATCAAGGGCATGCAGATCGGCGACGCCGCCGCCATGGCCCCGATCGACTACACCCGGCTGGTGTTCTCGGCCGCCGTCGGCTTCCTGCTGTTCGCCGAGATCCCCACCTGGGCGACCATCGCCGGCGCGGCCCTGGTCGTCGCCTCGACCCTGTTCATCACCCTGCGCGAACAGCAGCTGGCGAAGAAGGCGCGGCTCAGTACGCCGGGATGAAGGCGGCGGCGATGCCGAGTTGGGCGGCGCAGTAGAAGAACCAGACCGTCCAGTTGCTGATCCGCGTCGACCCCATCAGCATCTCGCCCCGGAAGAGCCCGATAGCCAGGACGGCGTCTGACAGCATGAAGGCGACCGAACCGACCATCGCCGGCCAGTAGGTCGGATCCAGCATGAAGCTGGAGCCGGTCATCACCGAGATGACGATCACATAGAGCACCACGGCCGGCCGCAGCGCGCCCAGGTGCTTCCAGAGGAAGGCCAGCAGCGCGACGGCCGTCGCGGCGAGCATGACGAAGGCGCCCATGCGGACAGGTCCGGGCTCGAGCCCGGGCTCCCGCCAGCCGGCGAACAGCGCGATGTAGAGAACATGGCCCAGCAGGAAGGCGAACAGGCCCCAGGGCAGCCAGCGCTTCGGGTCGAGGGCCAGGAAGGCGTCTCCCAGCACGCAGGCGGCCAGAGCCGCGAGCAGCAGCCAGGGCGCGCCCCAGGCCGCCGCGTAGACGAGCAGCCCGCCGACCGCGAGGGTCTTCACCACCGTGCGCGGGATGGAAGGCGGGCGGCCCGCCAGCACGAAGCCATAGAGCAGCGCCGCCGCCAGTCCGACCACCGCGGCGGCCATGGCGGCTGGCCCCCAGACCGGTCCGAGCGCCGGCGTCAGTTCGATGAGCTGAGCGATCCCCCCCAAGCGCGCGCCCTCAACCGTCCGAGAACCGGTCCAGGAAGGCCCGAGCCGATTCGCGGTGTTTGGGCTTGATGTTCTTGCCGACGACGGCGACCAGCGCCGCGAACACCGCCGCGTCGTCGGTGAAGCCGATGCCGGCCAGGATGTCCGGGATGGCGTCGGTGGGCAGCACGAAGTAGGCCAGCGCCGCCAGCATCATGCCCTTGGCCGCCGTCGGCGTCTCCGGATCGCGGGCGCACCACCAGACGGACAGGGCGTCGGAGGCGAACGGAATCTTCGCCGCGACCTTGCGGATCTTGGGCCAAAACCCTTGCGCCACACGCGTTTCATTGACGCGCACGGTCTCGGGCACGAGGGCTTTTGACGGATCAATCACCGCGTTGACGTCGGGTGACGGCTTGGATTTGGCGCTCATGGGGCTAAACCGCTGTTCGACTGTAGTTCAACACAACGCACGGGGAGCCGTCCATGAAGCTTGATTCCTCCATTTCCGCCGTCGTCACCGGCGGCGCCTCGGGTCTCGGCGAGGCCACCGTCCGCGCCCTGGTCGCCCAGGGCGTCAAGGTCGCGATCTTCGACCTCGAGCGCCAGGCCGACCGCGGCGCCGCCCTCGAGAAAGAACTGGGCGTGACCTTCTGCGCCGTCAACGTCACCAGCGACGCCGAGGTCGACGCCGGCTTCGCCAAGGCCCGCGCGGCCAACGGCCAGGAGCGCATCCTGGTGAACTGCGCCGGCACCGGCAACGCCGCCAAGACGGCCGGCCGCGACCGCAACACCGGCGAGATCAAGCACTTCCCGCTGGCCCACTTCGACATGATCATCCAGATCAACCTGGTCGGCACCTTCCGCTGCATCGCCAAGTCGGCGGCCGGCATGCTGACCCTGGATCCGCTGGAAGACGGCGACCGCGGGGCCATCGTCAATACCGCCTCGGTGGCGGCCGAGGACGGCCAGATGGGCCAGGCGGCCTACTCGGCGTCGAAGGGCGGCGTCGTCGGCATGACCCTGCCGATCGCCCGCGACCTGGCGAGCGAGGGCATCCGGGTGAACACCATCCTGCCGGGCATCTTCAACACCCCGCTGATGCAGGGCGCCCCGCCGCAGGTGAAGGAAGCCCTGGCCGCCTCGGTGCCCTTCCCCAAGCGCCTCGGCGCCGCCGAGGAGTACGCGTCGCTGGCGCTGGAAATGATCCGCAACGGCTACTTCAACGGTGAAGACGTCCGCCTGGACGGCTCGATCCGCATGGCGCCGCGCTGACATCCTGCTTCCCTCCCCTTCATGGGGAGGGTCGTCGGCGCAGCCGACGGGTGGGGAAGAGGGACGCCGGCCTCGACACGTCGTGGTTGGCCTCCACTGCCCCACCCTGCCCTGCTTCGCAGGGCTGTCCCTCCCCACGAGGGGGAGGGAAATCCGTGACATTCCCTCAGCCGCCCGTGGGCCGCTGGATGGTCGGGCCGAGGTTGGCCATCACGTCCCGGGCGTCAAAGGCGCGCGGGTCGCCCGCGGGCTTGAGACCGCGCCCCAGCACGATCTCAGCGGTGGCCTCGAAGCGCTCGACCGTCCGGACATCCATGCGGTCGGCCCAGAACGGATCGCCGTACCAGGGATCCCAGCGCCGCCAGCCCCAGGACGCGCCGTAGTAGCGCCAGGAGGGCCGCCACCAGCCGTAGGAGCCATACGGTCCGAACGGGTCGGGGTCGGCGTAGGTCCGGGTCCTGCGGTCGGTGTCGCGCTCGACCAGCGTGAACCAGTCATAGCCCTCGCCCACCGTGACCTCGGCCGCCCGGTACAGCAGGTATCGTTCCACCGTATCCCGCGAGGTCAGGCTGTTGCCGGCGAAGGACACCCGGAAGCGGTTGGCCTCAAGCCGGCTTTCCGAGAAGCCTCCGGACGTCGCCTGTCCCGGCACATTGGGTTGATAGGGCGTCGCCGTGGCGCAGGCGGTCAGCGCCGTCGCCGCGACCAGCAGTCCCGCGATCGCGGTCGCCTTGATGGTCATCGTCTTCACTCCGGCAGGGCCGCGCGCGGCGCGCCCCGTGTGTCGTCCCTGTCAACCAAACACATGGCGCCGGTTCGGAGTTGCGCCAAGGGGTCTCTAGCCGCGCAGCAGGATCAGCACCGCCGCCGCGATCAGCAGGCCCCCGACCAGAAGGGCGAAGCCGCGCCGGAAGCCCGGCTCGTTCATGCGGGCCGACAGCGCCGCGCCGCCCAGGCCGTAGGCGCCCATCGCGATGACGTCGAAGCCGATGGTCGCCGCCGCGAAGAGGAGGAGCTGGGGGACCAGCGGCCGCTGCACGTCAAGGAAGGGCGGCAGCACGGCGGTGAAGAACAGCAGCGCCTTGGGATTGGCGATCTGGACCATGAAGCCGTCAAGGAAGGCCGAGCGGTTCCGGCGTACGACCGGCGCTTCGGCCGGCCCGCCCTCGCCCTTCACGCCGGACCAGATCGACTTCGCGCCGAGCCAGGCGACATAGAGCCCGCCGGCGATGGCGACGATGCGGAACGCCTGGGGAAACGCGGTCACCAGGGCGCCGAGGCCCAGCGCCGCGCCACTGAACCAGACCAGGGTCGCGACGTTCATCCCGGCCACGCCGATCAGCGCCTGGGCCTTGCCGCGCTGCATGCCGGTGGCGATCGCGAAGATGTTGGCCGGCCCCGGCGTGATCGCCATCACCGACATGATCGCCAGGAAGGCGCCGTAGCGGGCGGGATCGACGGGCAACTGCATGGCGCGGCCCATGGCATGCCGATCACGGCCCGGACAAGAGGGCGTGAGGCGCAGAATAACTGAGGCCCGCTCCAGCGAATCCCTAGTGACGAGAGGGGCATTCCTTGCGAAGGCTCGCCCGACAGTCATTCGGCCGGGTGGGCATGGATTCCGACTTCTGGATTTTCTTCGCCGTGGGTGTGGCGGCGCAGCTGGTCGACGGCGCGCTGGGCATGGCTTACGGCGTGGTCTCCTCGACCGTGCTGCTGGCGCTCGGCGTGCCGCCGGCCAACGCCTCGGCCAGCGTGCACGCGGCGAAGGTGTTCACCGGCGCGGCCTCGGCCGTCTCGCACATCATCTACCGAAACGTGAACTGGCGGCTGCTGGGGCTGCTGTCGGCGGGCGGCGTCGTCGGCGGGGTCATGGGCACCTATGTGCTGACCTCGATCGACGGCAAGATCGTCAAGCCGTGGGTCGTCGCCTGGCTCGGCCTGATGGGCCTGGTGATCCTCTGGCGCGCCTGGAAGGGCACGCGGCCGAGAGTGCTGAGCTGGAAGCGGCCGGCCCCGCTCGGCCTGATCGGCGGATTCTTCGACGCAATCGGCGGCGGCGGTTGGGGGCCGGTGGTGACCAGCACCTTGCTGGGGTCCGGCGCGGAGCCGCGCCAGGCGATCGGCACCACCAACGCGGCCGAGTTCTTCGTCGCCTCGGCCATCTCCGCGACCTTCGTCGCTTCGATCCTCACCGGTCACTGGGACGCGACGGGCCTGAAGGACCATGCCTGGTCGGTCGGCGGCCTGATCGCCGGCGGCGTGCTGGCCGCGCCGCTGGCCGGCTGGATGACCAAGGTCCTGCCTGTCCGCGCCCTGACCTGGCTGGTGGGGCTGCTGGTCACCGGCCTGGCGATCTGGCAGGGCGCGGTGCTGGCGGGGCTGTAGCGGGTCCTCCCCTTCTTCCGTCATGGCCCGACTCGTTCGGGCCACCCATGCGTGATGAGCCCGCCGACAAGGCGAAGCATCGACGGGGCTCCAGACGACGAACGCCGTGTTCAGGGGTGGCCCGGACAAGCCGGGCCACGACGTGAACCTTGGAGGGCGGCGGTTTGGCGTCCTACGCGACCAGCACCCACACCGCCTTGCCGACCGCGCCGAGCAGCAGCACCGCGGACGACAGGAACTGGACGAGGAAGCCGATCTCGCGCTTCGCCGGATCGGCGACGTAGCCGATCGCATACAGCACCCGCCCGATGATCCAGACCGCGCCGATCGCGGCGGTGATGATTCCGGTCGGGTCCTGCGGTTGCCAGAACAGATGGAACATCCACAGCGACGGCAGGAAGATCGGCAGCCATTCGAGCGTATTGGCCTGGACCCGGATATGCCGCTCGAGCACCGGATCACCGGTCATCTGCGGCGCGGCGATGCCGCTCTTGCGGCGTGCGCCGCCGACCCGAAGGCCCATCCAGAAATAGACCAGCAGCGCGAGGCCGGTCACGATGGCGATGTAGGCATAGGTCTGCATGGATATGTCCTTCTCCCGGCGCGGTCTTCGCCGCGCGCCCCGGAGCGAGCCTGTCATGCTTCGCGCGCGCCCGGAACCCATGCGGACGGGTGGGGTTTTACCCGGTCTGGGGAGCAGCGCCGGAGGGAGACGGCCATGCGCGTGAACTCGACCGCCATCACCGACATCGAGTACGAGGACGAGCACGGCAAGCTGTTCGTCCGCTTCACCGACGGCGACCGCTACGTCTATGTCGGCGTGCCGGGCGAGGTGCATCGCAGCTTTCGGGAGTCCGATTCCAAGGGCAGCTTCTTCGCCGAGGAAATCCGCGACCTTTACCCCTACAACAAGCTGGACAGCTGACGTCCCGGAGTCCCGACGAAGGTCAGGGACATCGAAGAGGATGTGCGGCTAGTCTGGCGGCATGATCCGCTGGTTCACGCTGTTCGCCCTTCTGCTTGGCCTCGCTCCCGTCGCCGCGACGGCCGCGTCCTACGCGGTCGATCCCGGCAAGACCTGTGACGGCTGGCCGAGGGCGCCGATCGAGACCGCGCCCGGCGTCTGCGCGGGGATCGTCGTCGCGCCGCCGCCCGGCCGGGGCCTGTCGGTCCGCACCCTGCGCATGCCGCGCACGCTCGTGCAGCTGAAGGGCGGCGACTGGATCGTCGTCGACCTGGGCGGCTGGGACCCCGAGAAAGGCTCGGTCTGGCGGATGCGCGCCGAGCGCGGCAAGGCGCCGGTCCTGACCCCTCTCCTGCGCAGGCTGACCATGCCGCACGGCCTCGGGATCGGACCGGACGGCAAGCTTTATGTCGGTGAGATGAGCCGCATCATCCGCTTCGATCCCGACGCGCCCGACCCGGCCGCGACGGTCGAGGTCGTGGTCTCCGGCCTGCCGGACAACCGGCTGCACGCCAACCGCCACCCGCTGTCGCACTTCGTGTTCGACCTGAACGGCGACCTGCTGGTCAATGTCGGCGCGCCCACGGACCGGTGCCTGATCAAGGGCAGGCGCAACGGTTCGCCCTGCGCCGAAACCAGCGGACCCGAGCTGCTGGCCGGCGTCCGGCGGTACCGATACCTCGGCGGCGGAAGCTGGGACCCGAGGTACGACGTCCTCGCGCGCGGCCTGCGCAACAGCCTGGCGCTGGCGGTTCATCCGTCCGGGACGATCCTGCAGGCCGAGAACAGCTACGACTTCGACCCTGCCCGCGACACGCCCTACGAGGAACTGAACGTCCTCAGGCCCGGCCTCCATTATGGCTGGCCCTATTGCTTCGACATGACCAGCGCCACGCCCGGCTGGACCGGAGCCTTCCCCTGCGCTTCGCCGGCCCATGAGAAGCCCAGACTGCTGCTGCCGCCGCACGCCGCGCCGCTGGGGATGCTGGTCTACAATGGGCCGATGTTCCCGGCGCTGAAGGGCCGACTGCTGATCAGCTACCACGGCTATCGCCCGAGCGGCGGCCGGATCGTGGCCTTCGCGCTGGATGCGAAGGGCGAGCCGGTGGTGAAGCCCGGCGCGAAATGGCCGAGCTACGGCGCCGCGCCCCGGCCCTATCCCGGCCCGTCGGCCGAGGCGCTGGAGCTCACGCCCGGCTGGAACGCCGCCTCAGGGCGTCGCCCGATGGGCGCGCCGGTCGGGCTGGCGGTGGCCAGCGACGGCGCGATCTGGGTGGCCGATGACCGCAACGGGCATGTGCTGAGGTTCGCGCGGGAATAGACCTCCCCGCTTCGCTCCGGAGAGGATCCGCCCTAATTACGCTTGTCGCGCTTCGCCAGAACCCGCAGGCGCAAGGCGTTCAGCTTGATGAAGCCGCCGGCGTCGCGGTGGTCGTAGGCGACCTTGCCCTCCTCGAAGGTGACCAGATCCTGGTCGTAGAGGCTGTAAGGGCTGGTGCGGCCGATGACGGTGACGTTGCCCTTGTAGAGCTTCACCCGCACCTGGCCGGCGACCTTCTGCTGGCTGTAGTCGATGGCCGCCTGAAGCATCTCGCGCTCGGGCGTGAACCAGAAGCCGTTGTAGACCAGCGACGCATACTTCGGCATCAGCTCGTCCTTCAGGTGCATGGCCCCGCGGTCGAGCGTGATCGACTCGATGCCGCGGTGGGCGGCGAGCAGGATGGTGCCGCCCGGGGTCTCGTAGACGCCGCGCGACTTCATGCCGACGAAGCGGTTCTCGACCAGGTCGAGGCGGCCGACGCCGTTGTCGTGGCCGAGCTGGTTCAGCTTCGTCAGCAGCGCGGCAGGGGACAGCTTGACGCCATCGATGGCGACCGGATCGCCCTTCTCGAAGTCGATGGTGATGACGGTCGGCTTGTCCGGCGCGTCCTCCGGCGAGATCGTGCGCATGTGGACGAATTCGGGCGCCTCGACGGCGGGATCCTCAAGCACCTTGCCCTCGGACGAGCTGTGCAGAAGGTTGGCGTCGACGCTGAACGGCGCCTCGCCGCGCTTGTCCTTGGCGATCTGGATCTGGTGCTTCTCGGCGAAGTCCAGCAGCGCCTCGCGGGACTTGAAGTCCCATTCGCGCCAAGGCGCGATCACCGTGATGTCGGGCTCCAGGCCATAGTAGCCGAGCTCGAAGCGGACCTGGTCGTTGCCCTTGCCGGTGGCGCCGTGGCTGACCGCGTCGGCGCCCATCTTGCGGGCGATCTCGATCTGCTTCTTGGCGATCAGCGGCCGGGCGATCGAGGTGCCGAGCAGGTACTGGCCCTCGTAGACGGTGTTGGCGCGGAACATCGGGAAGACGAAGTCGCGCACGAACTCCTCGCGCACATCCTCGATGAAGATGTTCTCGGACTTCACCCCGGCCGCGAGCGCCTTGGCCCGCGCGGGCTCGATCTCCTCGCCCTGGCCGAGGTCGGCGGTGAAGGTGATGACCTCCGCGCCGTACTCGGTCTGCAGCCACTTGAGGATGATCGAGGTGTCGAGGCCGCCGGAGTAGGCGAGGACGACCTTCTTGACGGACTTCTTGTCGGACACGGGCGGGCTTCCTGCAGACGATCGCTGGGCGCGGGGTGGATAAAGTCGCGCGCGTTCAACGGCGTTCCGGGGCCGGGGTCAACCCCGTTGAGGGGCGAAACGGAAGCGCCCGACCACCGGATAGGCGGGCAGAGGCTCCGCCTGCGTCCCGGCGCCGATGTTGTGGATCACGACGGGCGGCCGCGCGGCGGTCCCGTCCGAGGCGACGACCACGATGTGCGGCAGGTTTCCCGGCAGCCTCTGGGTCAGCAGATCGCCGGCCCGCCAGGTCTCCGCGAGCGGCAGCGCAGCGCCCTTGCGGCGGAAGAAGGTCTCCAGGTTCGGCACGCGGCGGTGGTCGATGTTGCGGTCCGTCGCGCGCAGACCCCAGGTCTTCGGGTAGGCGGCGAAGCTCCGCGCCATGTCCTCGTGGACCAGCGCCTGCAGATCGAGGCCGAACGCGGCGCGATAGGCGCGGATGACCACGTCGGTGCAGACGCCCCGGTCCGGCGGCACGTCGCCGCCGGGATAGGTCAGGCGAACGTAGGCGGGATCGTAGAGGACGGTGCGGCCGATCTGGGTCCGGGCCGCCGAGACCAGCTTCGCCGGCCAGTCCGTGTCGGCCCGCGCGGCCGCGGGAACGGCGAGCAAGGCGGCGATCAGGGCGCGGCGGTCGATCATCGGCGCAGGAGACCGCCGGTTTGCGGCCCTATCGGGGCGGCGGCAGGGCGCCTTCCGCCTCGAGGATGGCCAGGGCCTTCTGGACGCGCCCGATCTGCAGCAGCGCGACCAGCGGCGCCAGCGAGACCCGCACGCCGAGCGTGATGATGGCGCCGGCCAGGTCGAGCGCGGCCGACCCGCTTTCAAACTTCAGCCAGGCGCCGACCAGGAAGGCTGTTGTCGGGAGGGTCAGCAGGGCCACGGCCCGCGGCGCGCGCAGGGTCGGCGTCATACCCTTCCACAGCACCGGGACGGCGAGCCCGGGGCCAAGCCTGCGCCAGGCCGCCAGGGTGAAGGAGGCCATCAGCGCGAGCGCGATGATCCAGAACACGTCGCCGGCGAGGGAAAGGCCCTGGATCACGGCGCGTCAGACCGACACCTGGGCGCCGAGTTCGACCACCCGGCCGGGCGGGATCTTGAAGAAGTCGGTCGGGTTGGCGGCGTTCCGCATCAGGAAGATGAACAGCTTGTCCTGCCAGAGCGGCATGCCGCTGTGCGCCGAGGCGATCACCGAGCGGCGGCCGAGGAAGAAGCTGGTCGCCATGATGTCGAACTTCAGCCCCAGCTTGCGGCAGAGCGCCAGCGCCTTGGGCACGTTGGGGGTCTCCATGAAGCCGAAGTTGAGGATCAGCTTCTTGAAGTCGTCGTTGACCACCTCGATCTTCACCCGCTCGCTCTCGGGCACGCGCGGCGTCTCGGCGGTGCGCACCGTGGCGATGATGTTCTTCTCGTGCAGCACCTTGTTGTGCTTGAGGTTGTGCATCAGGGCGACCGGGGTCATGTCCGGGTCGCTGGTCAGGAAGATGGCCGTGCCCGGCGCGCGGTGCGGGGCCCGCGCCTTGAGGATGTCGAGCAGATCGCTGAGCGGCACCGAGTCCCGCCGCGACTTGTCGGTCAGGATCTGCGAGCCCCGGGTCCAGGTCCACATGATCAGGACCAGCACCGCGCCGAACACCAGCGGCATCCAGGCGCCCTGCGGGATCTTCAGCAGGTTCGAGGAGATGAAGGTCAGGTCGATGGCGACCAGCGGCACGAGGACCGCCAGGGTGGCGGACCAGCGCCACTTCCACAGGAAGCGCACGATCACGAAGGCCAGCAGGGTGTCGACGAACATCGAGCCGGTGACGGCGATGCCGTAGGCCGCCGCCAGGGCGCTGGAGGTCTTGAAGCTGAACAGCAGGATCAGCACGCCGATCAGCAGCATGGTGTTGACCTGGGGCACATAGATCTGGCCGGCCTGGGTCTCGCTGGTGCGGCGGATGTCGATCCGCGGCAGCAGGCCCAGCGACACGGCCTGCTGGGTGACCGAGAAGGCCCCGGTGATCACCGCCTGGCTGGCGATGACGGTGGCGGTGGCGGCCATGACCAGCACCGGCCAGTAGGCGATCTCGGGCACCATCTCCCAGAACGGATTCTCGCGGGCGCCGGGGTTGGCCAGGATCAGGCCGCCCTGTCCGAGGTAGTTGAGCACCAGGCAGGGAAAGACGAGGAACAGCCAACCGGCCTGGATCGGCTTCTTTCCGAAATGACCCATGTCGGCGTAGAGCGCCTCGGCCCCGGTCACCGCCAGGAAGACGCTGCCGAGAATGACGAAGCCGAGGAAGCCGTTCTCGAACAGGAAGATGACGCCGTAGTGCGGCAGCACGGCCCGCAGGACCGAAGGGTCGTCGAAGATGTGATAGAGCCCCAGGCCGCCCAGGATCAGGAACCAGACCAGGGTGATCGGTCCGAACAGGGCGGCGACGCGATGGGTGCCGCGCGACTGGACCATGAACAGCGCGATCAGAATGCCGGCCGAAATGGGCAGGATCCAGTTGTCGACCCTGCCGCCGAGGCCAGGCGCGTCCTTGAGGCCCTCGACGGCGGACAACACCGAGATGGCCGGGGTGATGATGCCGTCGCCGTAGAACAGCGCCGCGCCGATCACGCCGAGGAAGAAGACCGTCGCCGACCGCTTGCCGTTGGGCTTGGCCAGCGTCCGGCGGGCCAGGGCCATCAGGGCCAGCGTGCCGCCCTCGCCCTTGTTGTCGGCGCGCATCAGCAGGACCACGTACTTGACCGTCACCACCAGGATCAGCGCCCAGATGACCAGGGAGATGACGCCGAGGACGGCCAGTTCGGTGGCGACGCCGCTGCGCGTGTGATGCAGCGCCTCGCGCATGGCGTAGAGCGGACTGGTGCCGATGTCGCCGAAGACGACCCCGATCGAGCCGAGCACGAGGGCCCAGAATCCTTGGCCGGCGTGGCCTTCGCCATGGGCGTTCGGAGCGGATGAGGGAGCGGTCGTCGGGGACGGGGGCGCGCCGGGGGCCTCGGAAGCCATCGATTTCCTCCGGGATCGCGGCGGAGCCTTCCGCCGCCTTGTCCCCAAGCGAGTGCGGCGGGCGCGATACACCCAATCGGCGGCCGGTTCAATCGCCCGTCGCGTAACGGCTGCCAGCGAATTCAGTGGCGCCGGAGCCCGTCCGTTCCTACCTTCCTGTCTCCCATGTCCGACAGCCAGAAATTTCCCGTCGCCGCGCACGCCCTCGCCTACCTCGCCCACAAGGGCGCGATGGCGCCGGAGCATGCCGTATCGAGCGCCGAGCTGGCGGCCTCGATGCCGACCAATCCGGTCGTCGTCCGGCGGGTCACGGCCATGCTGGCCAGGGCCGGCCTGATCGACACCCGCGCCGGCGCCGGCGGCGGCGCCTGGCTGAAGGCGACGCCGCAGAGCATCGGCCTGGACGCCGTGCTCAAGGCGGTCGGCGGGTGCACCCACCTGGGCGTCGCCCCGCCGGGCGCGGCGGGCTGTCCGGTCGGGGAGAAGATTCCCGACGCCGTCAGCGCCGCGATCACGGCCGCGGACCGGGCGGCCTCCGAGCGGCTGGCGACCATCACGGTCGCCGACCTACTGAAAGACTGCCCAGAAAAACTGTGATCGATCCTGTTGCGATTATATTGCGCCTGCCCCGCGCAGGGTTATGTAATCGACACTGTTACGATTATTGATCGAGAGAGATCGATATGACCCGTATCGCCATCGCCTACCATTCCGGCTACGGCCACAACGAAGTCCTGGCCCGGAGCGTGGCGCGGGGCGTCCGCGACTCGGGCGCCGAAGCGGTGCTGCTGAAGATCGACGGCCCTGTCCAGGACTTCGATCCGCTGCTGGCCGAGATCACCGCCTCCGACGCCGTCGTGTTCGGCGCCCCGACCTACATGGGCGACGTCTCGGCGGCCTTCAAAGCCTTCGCCGAAGCCAGTTCGAAAGTGTTCTTCACCGGCGGCTGGAAGGACAAGCTGGCAGCCGGATTCACCGTCTCGCACAGCTTCGCGGGCGACAAGGGCCACGCGCTGGACAGCCTTTCGGTGCTCGCCGCCCAGCACGGCATGAACTGGATCAACCTGGGCATCCCCTCCCCGGCCATCCCCGCCGCCGAGCGCGGCCCCGACACCCTGAACCGCGTCGGCGCCTTCAACGGCGTCGCGGCGCAGGCCGACAACGTCTCGCCCGAGCTGTCTCCCCCGGCCGGCGACCGCGAGACCGCCCGCCTGCTGGGCGTCCGGGTCGCCGAAGCCGCCCGGCGCTGGGCCCGCGGCGCCGACGCCGCGCTGGCCAACGCCGCGTAGCGATCGCCGGCGCCGCTGGTTCGAGCCCTCCCCTCCGGCGGCTTGAACCGGCGCGGCGGGCGGGCCACTCTCGGGGTCTGATTTCCCAGCCAGACCCTTGGAGAGGTCCGCCCGCATGGCCCGCCGCCTCGCGCTGGTGACCGGCGCATCCGCCGGCATCGGCGCCGCCTTCGCCCGCATCTACGCCAGCCACGGCTACGACGTGGCCCTGACCGCGCGCCGCGCCGACCGTCTGGAGGCGCTGGCCGGAGAGATCCGGCTGCGCTTCGGTGTCGAGGCCCTGACCATCTCCGCCGATCTGGCCGAGACCGGCGCGCCCGACGCCATTCTGGAAACCCTGGCCGGGCACGGGCGGGTCGTCGACGCCCTGATCAACAACGCCGGCTATGGCCTGCCCGGGGTCTATGCCGAGACCCAGTGGCCCGATCAGAAGGACATGCTGCAGGTGATGTTGATCGCGCCCTGCGAGCTGGCCCACAAGCTCCTGCCGGGCATGATCGAGCGCAAGTTCGGCCGCATCGTCAACGTCGCGTCGCTGGCCGGACTGATCCCGGGGTCGGCCGGCCACACGCAGTACGCGGCGACCAAGAGCTTCCTCGTGAAGTTCTCGCAGAGCCTGCACCTGGAGAACCTGTCGACCGGCGTCCATGTCAGCGCGCTGTGCCCGGGCTTCACCTACTCGGAGTTCCACGACGTCAACGCCACCCGCCAGCAGGTCAGCCAGTCGACGCCCGAATGGCTGTGGCTGGGCGCGGACGAGGTCGCCGCCGCCGGCTATGAGGCGGCCGAGGCCAACCGCCCGGTCTGCGTGACCGGCGCGCCCAACAAGGCGATCGCGGCGGTGGCCAAGCTGCTCCCCGACGACTGGGCCCTGGCGCTGATGGCCAGCCAGGGATCGCGGTTCCGGAAGGTGTAGAGGGCCCCATCGTCGTCTGGTCGCGCTTTCCGCGCGCTCCAGACGACACTTCCCCGCAAGCGGGGAAGAGCGCTGTGCTCCTCCCCATTCATGGGGAGGTGGGCTTTCGAGCGCGCTGAAAGCGCGAGAAAGGCCGGAGGGGCTCTACTTCTCGGCCGCGTAGGGCGCGATGACGTCCTTCTTGATGATCCCGCCGCGCGCCGCGTCGGAGATCCCGACGATCACGAACTGCACCGCCATGGCGCAGAGGATCAGGCCCAGCACCCGCACGATGATGGTCAGGCCGATGCGGCCGAGCAGCTTGCTGATCACCGGGGTCAGCCAGAAGCAGAGCATGGTCACAACGCTGACAGCGGCGATGACGCCGACGCCGGCGGCCATGCCCTGCAGGCCGAACGCCTTGGCCTCGCTGGCGAAGATCACCACGCTGGAGATCGCGCCCGGCCCGATCAGCAACGGCATGGCGAACGGCACGACCAGCCGCTCGAAGCGGCGGCGGGCGTAGGCGCGGGCGCCCTCGCTCTCGGCCCCCTCGGCGGCGTCGGCGAACATCGCGGTGAAGTCGTCACGCGCCATCTCCAGACCCATCAGGAACAGGATCACCCCGCCGGCGATGCGGAAGGCCGGCAGCGAGATGCCGAAGAACTCCAGCAGCGCCAGGCCGCTGAAGAAGAAGAAGGTCATGAACACGAAGGCGAAGAGCGAGATGTAGACCGCCACCCAGCGACGGCCGGCGGCCAGGGCGCCCGCCGTCGCGGCGGCGAACACCGGCACGTTGCCGATCGGGTCCAGCAGCGCGAACAGGGCCACGAAGAAGTTGACGGCGTATTCGGTCAGGCTCATGGAGCGGTCTTAGCCCAATTCGCAGCCGTTCGCGCCACTCGCGTGAGGAGCCTCCATGCCCGCCGCCGACCCGCGCCTGATCGTCGCTCTCGACCTGCCCTCGCGCGCCGACGCCGAGGCGATGGTCGAGGCGCTGGGCGACAGCGTGTCCTTCTACAAGATCGGCCTGCAGATGCTGGCGGTCGGCGGCATGGACATGGCGCGCGATCTCAAGCAGCGCGGCCGCCAGGTCTTCATGGACTGGAAGCTGCACGACATCGGCGCGACGGTGGAGAAGGCGACCGCCGCCATCGTGGGGACCGGGGCCTGCGACCTGCTGACTGTCCACGCCCAGCCGCAGGTGCTGCGGGCGGCGGTGAAGGGGCGGGGCGGCGAGAAGACCGCGAAGATCCTCGGCGTGACCGTGCTGACCAGCCTGAATGGTCAGGACCTGGCCGAGATCGGCTACGGCATGGGCGTCGAGCAACTGGTCGAGCGCCGCATTCGCCAGGCGGTCGACGCCGGCGCCGACGGCGTCGTGGCCAGCCCCCACGAAGCGGCGCTGGCGCGGCGGATCGGCGGTCCCGACTTCCTGGTGGTGACGCCGGGCGTGAGACCCGCCTGGGCCGGCAAGGACGACCAGGCCCGCGCGGCGACCCCGGCCGAAGCGCTGGGGAACGGCGCCAGCCATCTGGTCATCGGCCGCCCGGTGACGGCGGCCGCCGATCCGCGCGCCGCCGCGCTGAAGGTGATCGAGGAGATGAAGGGGCCGGTCGCCGCCTGAGGCGACCCGGCCCTATTTGCAGCCGCCGCAGCCGCCCTTCTTGTGGCCGCCGCGCGGCTTGTGCGGGGGCTTGTGCGGCGGCCGGTAGCCGCCCTTGCCGCCGACATTGACCCGCACGCTGGCCGAGGCGCTGGCGTAGGCATAGGACGAGGCTCCGGCGCCGGCGACCGCATAGCCGCCGCCGCCGCCACCGCCCGGAATGTACTCCGGACCGACGCCGCCGCCGCCCCAGAAGAAGCTGTCCCTCAGCACCACCTCGCCGCAGCGGTAGGGCGCGTTCGGCGGCTGGTGCGGGTGGCAGGCCGGCGGCGGGGGCGGGCTCGGCGGGGCGCAACAGGGCGAGGGCGCCGGATGATAGCCGACGCCGTAGTAGCCGCCGGCCGAGAAGCCGCTCAGGTAGCCGCCGGTGTAGCCGCCGCTCTGCGCGCAGCAGGGCGGTTGCGGCGCGGGCGGATAGCCGCCGCAGCCGCCGCCGCAGGGCACGGTCTCGACATAGCGGGCGATCGGCACGTAGCCGGGAGGAATGGCCGGCGCCGGACGGCCGCCGGCGCCGCATCCGCCGCCGCAGGTCTCCTCGACCACGACCACGCTGCCGGCCGGATAGCCATAGCCGCCGCCATAGCCGCCTCCGGAATAGCCGCCGCATCCCGCGCCGCAGGGCGGCGGAACAGGAACCGGCTGCGGAACCGGATAGGGCTGCGGATGAGGATGCGGGTGGGGGGCGCCGCCCCCGCAGCAGCCCTCGGTCACCACCGTGTAGCCCTGGCCGTAACCGCCCTGGGCGTAACCGGACTGGGCGTATCCGCCCTGGCCATAGCCGGCCTGGGCGTAGTAGCGGCCGTCAGCCCCCATCTCGACGGGGATGCCGCCCTCGGGGTAGCCGGGCAGATAGGCTTCGGGATTGTCGGCCTTCACATAGCCGGGAGGAACCGAATAGGCCTGCTGGGCCGAGGCCGCGCGCGCGAGCACGAACAGGCTCAGCACCGCCAGCGCAACGCGTCCGATCCACTTCATGGCCGCCTCCGGAAAGCGAAGGCGGCACCCTGGTCCCTGTACGCGCGCGGCGCGAGCGCTTGCGCCCAGGGGGCGAAGGGCTTGTGGTTAAAGTTCGCGTCTTGGCCGTCCCCTAGAAGTCGACGGCGATGCCCTTGCGCTCCCAGTCGCCGTAGCGGGTCGGCTCGGGCCCGGCGGGGCCGCCCTCCTCTTCCGGCCGGGCTTCGGCCTGGGCGGCGGCGCGGCGCGCGGCGGCCTCCTCCAGGGCGCGGCGAGCGGCGGGGGTCAGGCGCTTGTCGGGGTTGGCGCCCGGCGGCAGGGCGGCGGGGTCTTCATCGTGCATGACGCGACTCTAGCAAAGGCTCCGCCAGGCCGACAGCCGCGAGGCGGCGCGCGCACTTGATCGCTTCATCGAACGCTGGTTTCGTCCCGCCTTCGCCCGTGGGGAGACGGGCCAGTCCTGTGGGGGATTTTCGACATGCCACGTGTTTCGAGCGCCTTTTTTCTGGTCGCCGTGCTGTGCGGCCTGGCCGGCATGGCCTGGGGCAGCCAGATGGGCCAGTCCGGGGACCACACCTTCCACGCCGCCCACGCGCATCTGAACCTGCTCGGCTGGGTGTCGCTCAGCATCATGGGCGGCTTCTACGCCCTGCCCGGCACGCCGAAGGGCGGCTGGCTGCCGTGGACCAACCTGGTGCTGTCGTCGATCGGGGCGGCGCTGATGGGCCTGCTGCTGCCGCAAGTCATGCAGGGCAGGGTTCCGGGCCAGGCGATGATGTCGGCGGAACTGACCTCGATCGGCGGGCTGGTCCTGTTCGCCGTCGCCGTCCTCGGCACGTTCCGCAAGCCGCCGGCCGGCTGACGCCTTTGCGCCGGGCCCCGGAAAGGGGTACGGGGCGCGCGTGACCGACATTGAAGAAGCCGGCCTGCCCGCGCGCGAGGCCGCCGTACAGTACCTTGAGGCCGCCCTGGCGCGCCGCGCGGGCCTCGACGAGGCCCTGGCGACGCCTGCCTCGACGCGTCTGGACCCGCGCGAACGCGCCTTCGCCCGGGCCCTGACCATGGCCACGTTGCGGCGGCTGGGCGCGATCGACCGCGCGCTGCAGGGCAAGCTGAAGAAGGAACCGCCCGAGCGGGTGATCACGCTGCTCCGGCTCGGCATGGCGCAGCTGTTCTGGATGGGCGTGCCGGACCATGCGGCGGTCTCGACCATGGTCGCCCTCGCCGACCGACACAACGCCACGCGGCCGTTCAAGGGCCTGGTCAACGCGGTGCTGCGCGGGCTGTTGCGCGATGGACCGCCGCAGGACGATCCGGAGGTGCTCGCCCCCGACTGGCTGCTGGCCCGCTGGAAGACCGCCTACGGCGCCGACGAGGCACGCGCGATCGCCGCGACCATCGCCGAAGAGCCCGCCACCGACCTGTCGGTGAAGGCCGCCGCCGACGCGGAGGCGGTGGCCGAGGCGTTGGGCGGCGAGATCCTGCCGGGCGGATCGGTGCGCACGCCCCTGCGCGGCGATATCGCCGAATGGCCGACCTTCAACGAGGGCCGCTGGTGGGTGCAGGACGTCGGCGCGGCCATCCCCGCGCGGCTGCTCGACGTCCGGGCCGGCCAGTCGGTGCTGGACATGTGCGCCGCGCCCGGCGGCAAGACGATGCAGCTGGCCGCGGCCGGCGCGACGACGGTGGCGCTCGACCGGTCGGCCGACCGGCTCAAGCGGGTGACCGAGAACCTCGCGCGACTGGGCCTCGAGGCCGGGATCGTCGCCGCCGACGGCGCGAAGTGGGACGATACGCGCAAGTTCGACGCGGTGCTGCTCGACGCGCCCTGCTCGGCGACCGGCACCTTCCGCCGGCATCCCGATGTGCTGTGGGCCGCCTCGCCGACCGACATCGCCAAGCTGGCGATGGTGCAGGCGCGGCTGTTCGACAGCGCCGCCGACCGGGTGAAGCCGAAGGGCCGCCTGGTCTACTGCGTCTGCTCGCTGGAGCCCGAAGAAGGCGAGGAACAGGTGAAGGCCTTCCTCAGGCGCCGGCCCGACTTCGACCTCGACCCGATCGAACCGGGCGAGGGCGGCGCGCCGGAGATCAGCGTGCCGCAGGGCTGGCTGCGCCTCCTGCCGCACCACGTCCCGGGCGGGGCGGACGGCTTCTTCGCGGCGCGGCTGATCCGGCGCTTCTGACGCGCCCCGGCGTCCTTGTCCGTCCGCCGCCGCGAGGCTAGGACAGGACATGGCCGCCCCCCTGATCTCGCCTTCCATACTCGCGTCCGACTTCTCGAAGCTCGGCGAGGAGTGTCGCGCCGTCGAGGCGGCCGGCGCCGACTGGCTGCACATCGACGTCATGGACGGCCACTTCGTGCCCAACATCACCATCGGGCCGGACGTGGTGAAGGCGTTGAAGCCCCACATTTCGATCCCGTTCGACGTCCATCTGATGATCGCGCCGGTCGACCCCTACCTCGAAGCCTTCGTCGCGGCGGGCGCCGACATCGTCAGCATCCATCCCGAGGCCGGGCCGCACCTGCATCGCAGCCTCAAGCGCATCCGCGAGCTGGGGGCCAAGGCCGGGGTGGTGTTCAACCCCTCGACGCCGGTCGAGCCTGTCGAGTGGATCCTCGAGGACATCGACCTGATGCTGGTGATGACGGTGAACCCGGGCTTCGGCGGCCAGAGCTTCATCCCCGGCCAGTTGCGCAAGATCGAACGGCTGCGGAAGATGATCGACGCGGCGGGCCTGGACATCCAGCTGGAGGTCGACGGCGGCGTCACGCCGGTCACCGCCCCGCAGTGCGTGGCGGCGGGCGCCACAGCGCTGGTCGCCGGCTCGGCCGTGTTCAAGGGCGGTCCGGCCGCCTACGCCGGCAATATCGCCGCGCTCAAGGGCGGCTGAGCGGCGCCGTGGACGCGCCGCGCCTGCCCTCTCCCTCCTCCGCCGCGCTCGCCCTGCAGGCTGCGGGCGAGGGCGCGCGCCGCCTGATCGAGCGCGAGTGGTTCGGTACGCCCTTCCACACCCTGGCGATCTCAGGGCCGATGCCGGAAGGCCTGGCCGCCAATCCCCGCGACCTGCGCCCCGTCGAGCCGGAGCGCGGTCGGCGGATCCTCGGCGGGGTGTTCGATCTGGCGGGAACCCAGATGCCGGTCGGCGTGCAGGGCGATCCGTTCGATCGCGCCAGCCCCAACCGCCGCTTCGCCGTCGCCCTGCACCGGATGGGTTGGCTGGGCGACCTGCTGGCCGCCGGGGATGCGGGACCGAAGACCGGCCTGCGGCTGATCGGCGACTGGAAGCGGGTGTTCGGGCGCTGGAACGGCTTCTCCTGGGGGCCGGATATTCTCGAGCGGCGGGTGTTCAACCTGGCCTGCGCGGCGCGCCGGCTGACCGCCCCGGCCTCCGACGCCGAGCGCGCGGTGCTGCTTCACGATCTGGCCCGGCAGGCGCGGCACCTGGTCCGCATCGGCCAGGCACCCGAGCGGTCGCTGGAGCGGGCCGTGGCCGCCGGCGTCGCCGGTTGCGCTCTGGCCGGCGAGGCGGGAGAGCAGCTGATCGACGTCGCCGTGGCCCGGCTGCGTCACGACCTGCCGCTGGTGGTCGCGCCCGACGGCGTCCACGCCTCGCGCTCGCCGCAGGCCGGGCTGGAGCTGCTGTTCGACCTGCTCACGCTCGACGACGCGCTGCACCAGCGTGGGCAGGCCGGACCGGACGAGCTGCCGCGCGCCATCGACCGGCTCAGCGCCGCGACACGGTTCTTCACCCTGCCCGACGGCCGGCTGGCCGGCTTCCAGGGCGGCGAGGCGACCAGCGCCCGCAAGGTGGCCGCCGCGCTCGCCCACGAGGAGAGCGAGGCCCCCGCGCGCCGCAAGGCCCCGCACGGCGGCTACGAGCGGCTGGAATCGCCCTCGCTGACCATCATGGTCGACGGCGGCGCGCCGGCCAGAGGCCGCTGGAGCGTCTCGGCCTGCGCCCAGCCCGGCGCGATGGAGATCGTCTGCGGTCCCGACCCGATCATCGTCGGCTGCTGCTGGAGCGCCGACTCCGGCGCCTCGCACGCGCTGCGGCTGACCGATGCCGCCTCGACCGCCAACCTGGCCGACCTGTCGACGGGCCAGCCGCTGCGCGGGCTGGCCGGCGCGGCGCTGGGGCCCCGGCTGACCGGCGCGCCGCGCAAGGTCGACAGCCGCCGCCACGAGTCCGAGGCCGCCGCCTGGCTGGAGGTCAGCCACGAGGGCTGGGTCAAGCGCTTCGGCCTGATCCACGAGCGCAAGCTCTACCTCGATCGGTCGGTCGAGGAACTGCGCGGCGAGGATCATTTCCGGCCCAGGGTCGAAAAGGAGATCGACGGCCCGCGCCGCTATGTCCCCTTCACGGTGCGCTTCCATCTGCACCCGGACGCCCGCGCTTCGCTGGCCCGCGACCGCAAGAGCGTGCTGCTGAAGGGTCCGCACGACCAGGGCTGGTGGCTCCGCAACGACGCCGTCGAGGTCTCGGTCGAGCCCTCGCTCTACATCGACGGCGACTTCCAGCGTCGTACGGTCCAGGTCGTCCTGCGCGGCCAGGCCAGCACCGACAAGGGCGGCCGGGTGAGGTGGAAACTGTCGCGGGCGGAGGGGTGACGCACCTTCCCCTCCCTCAGCTTGTGGGGAGGGACAGTCCTGCGAAGCGACCAGGGCGGGGCGAGGACCGGCCACCGTCAGCGCTGGGCGAGGATCGCTGCCTGCCCTACCCGTCTCGCCTCGCTGTGCCCGCCGATCCACACTCGCCACAAGGAGGAGGGAGAGCGCGTGCAAAATCACCGAACCTCTGCTACAGCCCCGCCGTTCGCGTGACTGGCGCTGAAGGTGGCTGACCACCGGGGAGCGCGGACCTCATCGCCGCGCGCCTGGGCTCCTTCTGATCACTCCGGAGAGCCGAACCATGCCTGCCGCCCCCGACTATCCCGCCGCCCCCGACGCCGCGCCGATCCGGCGCGCGCTGCTGTCGGTGTCCGACAAGACCGGCCTGGTCGAGGCGGCGAAAGTGCTGGCCGATCTCGGCGTCGAGCTGGTCTCGACCGGCGGCACCAAGGCGGCGATTGCGGCGGCCGGCCTGCCGGTGAAGGACGTCAGCGACCTGACCGGATTCCCGGAGATGATGGACGGCCGCGTGAAGACCCTGCACCCGATCGTGCACGGCGGCCTGCTGGGCGTCCGCGACGCGGCCGAGCACGCCAGGGCGATGACCGACCACGGCATCGGCGGCATCGACCTGCTCTACGTGAACCTCTACCCGTTCGAGGCCACGGTGGCGGCCGGCGGCGACTGGGCGGCCTGCGTCGAGAACATCGACATCGGCGGCCCGGCGATGATCCGGTCGGCGGCCAAGAACCACGGCTACGTCGCCGTCTGCACCGACCCGGCCGACATGGCCGAAGTGCTGACCCACCTGAAGGCGACCGGCACGACGACGCTGGAGCTGCGCAAGCGCCTCGCCGCCCGCGCCTACGCCCGCACGGCCGCCTATGACGCGGCGATCTCGGCCTGGTTCGCCGACCAGCTGGGCGATGCGCAGCCGGCCCGCAAGGCGATCGCCGGGACCCTGATCCAGACCATGCGCTACGGCGAGAACCCGCACCAGAGCGCCGCCTTCTACGCGCATGGCGCGGCGCGGCCCGGCGTCGCCAACGCCCGCCAGCTGCAGGGCAAGGAACTCAGCTACAACAACATCGCCGACACCGACGCCGCCTTCGAGCTGGTCGCCGAGTTCGACGCCCCGGCCTGCGTCATCGTCAAGCACGCCAACCCCTGCGGCGTGGCGACGGGCGACGACCTGCTCGGCGCCTACAAGCGGGCGCTGGAATGCGACCCGGTCAGCGCCTTCGGCGGCATCGTGGCGGTGAACCGCAAGCTCGACCGCGCCGCGGCCGAGGCGATCGTCGAGGTGTTCACTGAGGTGGTCATCGCACCGGACGCCGACGAGGACGCCATCGCTGTGTTCGCCGGCAAGAAGAACCTGCGGCTGCTGGTCACCGGCGCCCTGCCGGACGCCCATGCGCCGGGCGAGGTGTTCCGCTCGGTGGCCGGCGGCTTCCTGGTCCAGAGCCGCGACACGTCGCTGATCAAGCCGGCCGACCTGAAGATCGTCACGAAGCGCCAGCCGACGCCGACCGAGGTCGCCGACATGCTGTTCGCCTTCACGGTCGGCAAACATGTGAAGTCCAACGCCATCGTCTTCGCCCGCGCGGGCCAGACGCTGGGCGTCGGCGCCGGCCAGATGAACCGCAAGGACTCGGCCCGCATCGCCGCGATCCGGGCTGCGGACTTCGGCCTCGACCTGACGGGTTCGGCCTGCGCCTCGGAAGCCTTCTTCCCGTTCGCCGACGGCCTGATCCAGGCGGCCGAGGCGGGCGCGACGGCGGTGATCCAGCCGGGCGGATCGATCCGCGACGAGGAGGTCATCGCCGCCGCTGACGAACGCGGCCTGGCCATGGCCTTCACCGGCGTGCGGGTGTTCCGGCACTAGGCTCGGCGATCCTCTCCCTCCGGGAGAGGGGGACCACCCCGAGGGTGGTGGAGCGGGCTGCCATCAGGGGCGTCCAAAGAGCTGCGCTCTGCACCCGTGCAGGACTCTTCGCGCACCCTGCACCTAGCCCTCTCCACCATGCTCCGCATGGTCCCCCGCCCCCGATGGGGGAGGATGACTGCTAGCTCTTGACGATGTGAGCATTTGCTCACATTCTCTCGTCATGGCCGCCCCCGTCACCACCGTCGCCGGACATGCCGAACGGCTCGCCTCAGGCCTGACGGTGATGAAGCCGTTCGGCTTTGGACCGTTTCCGGTCGTGCTGCAGCTGCACGGCTGCGCCGGCAGCCAGCCGTTCCAGAACCGCTACGCCGAAGCCGCGGTGAACGCCGGGTTCGCGGTGGTGATCGTCGACAGCTTTCGACCCCGCGGCATGTCCCGGCTGGACGGAAGCCTGTTCGTCTGCACCGGCGCGACCCTGCGGGGCTCGCAGCGGGCGGCGGACCTCTATGCGGTGATGCACTGGCTGAAGAGCCAAACCTGGGCGGACCAGACGCGCGTCGTGGCGGCCGGCTGGAGCCACGGCGGCTGGACCATCATGGACGCCCTGGCCCAGGGGCGCGAGGCGGCGCGGATGACCGGCCTGGCCGACGTCGGGCCGGACCTGCTGAAGGGCGTGCGCGGAACCTTCCTGGTCTATCCCTATGCGGCCTACCCCTCGCTGACCACGGCGCGCGGCTGGGGCGAGGCGAAGCCGAAAGTGTTCGCCGTGCTGGGCGGGCGCGACGCCATCGTCGGCACGCGATACCCGCAGAAGTCGCTGGACCGGCTGAGGCGCGACGGCCTGTCGGTGGACACGCTGGTGTTTCCCGACGCCACCCATTCCTTCGACGACGACGACGCCAACGACCCGCGCACCCGGTACCGCGCCGACCTGAGCGAGCAGGCGCGGGCCTACTATGTGAAATCGCTGAAGGCGTCGGTGGCCTGAACCACTATTCCGTCATCCTCGGGCTTGTCCCGAGGACCCAAGAACACCGGCGAACGAAAGAAGGGCGCGGATCGCTCCGCGCCCTTCCTGTCTTGCTCATCACGCATGGGTCCTCGCGACAAGCGCGAGGATGACGGTCGGAACAGTAGATGCGTGAGGCCCCTCCGCTAGTTCCGGAACACCGCCGCCGTCGACGGATCGACCGGCATGTCGCGGTACTGGCGCAGCTCGTTGCGGCCGACCACCATGTGGTGGACCTCGTCCGGGCCGTCGGCGATCCGCAGGGTGCGGGTGCCGGCGTACATCTTGGCGAGCGGCGTCTTCTGGCTGACGCCGAGGGCGCCGTGCATCTGGATCGCCTGGTCGATGATCTCGCAGACGCGGACCGGGACCATGGCCTTGACCATGTGGATCCAGATACGCGCTTCCTGGTTGCCCAGCACGTCCATCGCCTTGGCCGCCTTCAGCACCATCAGGCGCATGGCCTCGATGTCGATGCGGGCCTTGCTGATGATGTCGATGTTGCCGCCGAGCTGGACCAGCGGCTTGCCGAACGCGGTGCGGCTGAGGCCGCGGGTGACCATCAGGTCCAGAGCCTTCTCGGCCTGGCCGATGGCGCGCATGCAGTGGTGGATGCGGCCCGGCCCGAGGCGCAGCTGGCTGATCTCGAAGCCGCGGCCCTCGCCCAGCAGCATGTTCGACGCCGGCACGCGCACGTTGTCGAAGATGATGTGCATGTGGCCGTGCGGGGCGTCCTCGTCGCCGAAGACGTTCATCGGCCCGACGATCTTCACGCCCGGCGCGTCGGTGGGCACCAGGATCTGCGACTGGCGCAGGTTCGGCGGGCCGTCCTCGCTGGTCTGGACCATGCAGATCATGATCTTGCAGCGCGGGTCGCCGGCGCCGGAGATGTAGTGCTTCTCGCCGTTGATCACGTACTCGTCGCCGACCAGCACGGCGCGGGTGTTGACGTTCTTGGCGTCCGACGAGGCGGCGTTGACCTCGGTCATCGCGAAGGCCGAACGGATCTTGCCCTGCAGCAGGGGCTCCAGCCACTGCTTCTTCTGCTCGGGGGTGCCGACCCTCTCCAGCACTTCCATGTTGCCGGTGTCGGGCGCGGCGCAGTTCATCACCTCCGACGCCATCGGGTTCTTGCCGAGCTCGACGGCGATGTAGGCGTAGTCGAGGTTGGACAGACCCTCGCCAGTCTCGGCGTTGGGCAGGAAGAAGTTCCACAGACCCTCGGCCTTGGCCTTGTCCTTCGCCGCTTCCAGCACTTCGAGCTGGCCCGGGGCATAGGACCAGATGTCGGTCTTGCCCTCGCCGAGGCGGTGGAACTCCTCCGACATCGGGTTCACCGTCTCGGCGATGAAGCGCTTCACGTGGTCGAGCAGCGGCAGCGCCTTCTCCGACATGCGCAGGTCGTTCAGTTCGTCCTGCGGATTGAGTTTGAAGGACGATTGCGCCTTGGTCTGGACTTCGCTCATGGGTCTCTCCCTTTGTCTTCTGGCCCGGAGGACGGGATGCGGCGGCGCCGGCCGGCCACGCGACCGCCGGCGCCGTTCAAGGCGCTACCCTAGACCCAGAAGGCCGGGATTCAAACGCTTGTTTTAGTCGCGCCGGCCGCGCCCGCCAGTTCGCGCAGCGCCGCGTTGGCGATCGTCAGCTTGGCGAAGGTCCAGCCGCCGCCCGCCTGTTCGATTTCCTCGATGGTGCGCTTGACCGTCCGGCCGGGGCCGGAGTGCATCTGCGCCCAGGACGAGACCGACGACCTGGCCTGTTCGGGCGTCGCGGCCGCGTCCGGCGAGGCGGCGAAGGTCATCACCGCCCCGGCCACCTGGGCCTGTTCGGCCAGCATGTCCTCGACCAGTCGACGCACGGCCATCCGCTCGAAGTGGTCGCCGCCGCGCTTCTCGCCCGCCGCCGCGCGCAGGCGGTCGAAGCTGAAGGCCGCGCCGACCTGGTGGTAGATGCGCGCCGTCGCGGCGACCGGCCAGTTCAGGCTGCTGGCCAGATCGACCAGCTCGGCCGCCGTGGTCAGCGGTTGCAGGGCGGCGATCTCGTGCGCCAGGGCCTCCGGCGCGCCGTCCTTGACGAAGGCGGCGGCGCGGCGGGCGACCGTCTTCTGCTCGAAGGTCGACAGGATGCCCGGCGTCAGGCCGCGCAACTCCTCGACCCCGGCGCCGTAGCGGCCGGTCAGTGCGCCGACGCCGCCCTCGCCCGCCCGGCGGGCCAGCCAGTAGGTCTGGCTGCGCAGGGTGTGGGCCAGCGCCCGGAAGAGGGCCAGCTGCCCTTCCGCGGGCGCCTTTCCGTCCAGCGCCGCCACCGCGTCCCAGGTCTCGCCGAAGCGAAGGATGCGCCGGGCCGCCTCGAAGCCGGTGATCAGCGCACCGGTGTCGCAGCCCGCCGCCGCGCGCAGGCGCGAGGGGAAGGTCGGGCCGCAGATGTTGACCAGCTCGTTGTCGATCACCGTGGCGATGATCTCCCGCCGCAGCCGGTGCTTGGCCATCTCGTCCTCGTATCTGGCGAGGGCGGTCGGGAAGTAACGGACCATGGTCTCTTCGAAGGCCGCATCGTCCGGCGCCTTCGACGCGACGATCTCGTCGAACAGGTCGAGCTTGCCGTAGGCCATGAGCACGGCCAGCTCCGGCCGGGTCAGGCCGGCGTGATTGGCCGCCAGCTCGGCGATCTGGGCGGCGTCGGGCAGGCCTTCCACCCGACGGTCGAGGCGGCCCTGGGCTTCCAGCTCGGTCATGAACCGGGCGTGGTTTTCCAGCTCGGCGGCCGCGTCCTGTTCCAGCAGCGAGATGGCCAGGGTCTGGTCGTAGTTATGGGCCAGCACATGCTCGGCGACCTCGTCGGTCATCGAGGCGAGCAGGACGTTGCGGTCCTCGCGGCTGGTGATCTTGCCGGCGCGCTCGACCATGCCGGTGAGGATCTTGATGTTGACCTCGTGGTCGGAGCTGTCGACCCCGGCGGAGTTGTCGATGGCGTCGGTGTTGATCCGGCCGCCGGCCCCGCCTGCTCCAGATCGGGCGAACTCGATCCGGCCGGCCTGGGTCAGGCCCAGGTTCGCGCCCTCGCCCACGACCTTGACCCGCAGGTCCGAGCCGTTGAGACGGATGGCGTCGTTGGCCTTGTCGCCGGCGTCGGCGTTGCTCTCGGTCTTCGCCTTCACATAGGTGCCGATGCCGCCGAGGTAGAGCAGCTCCGCCCTGGCCCTGAGGATGGCGGTCATCAGCTCGGCCGGCGAAACGGCGTCGGCCTTGATCTCGAGGGCCGCCTTGATCTCCGGCGTCAGCACGATCGACTTCAGGTTCCGCGCGAACACTCCGCCGCCGGGCGAGATCTTCGACTTGTCGTAGTCCTCCCACGACGAGCGGGGCAGCTCGAACATCCGCTTGCGCTCCTCCCAGGACGAGGCCGCGTCCGGGTTGGGATCGACGAAGATGTGGCGGTGGTCGAAAGCGGCGATCAGCCGGATGTGCTTGCTCAGCAGCATGCCGTTGCCGAACACGTCGCCCGACATGTCGCCGACCCCGACGACGGTGAAGTCGGTGGTCTGGATGTCCTTGCCGGCTTCACGGAAGTGGCGCTTGACCGCTTCCCAGGCGCCGCGGGCGGTGATGCCCATCACCTTGTGGTCGTAGCCGGCCGAGCCGCCCGACGCGAAGGCGTCGCCGAGCCAGAAGCCGTATTCCTCGGCCAGGCCGTTGGCGATGTCCGAGAAGGTCGCCGTGCCCTTGTCGGCGGCGACCACCAGGTAGGGATCATCGCCCTCGTGGGCGATCACCGACACGGGCCGTACGACATTGTTGTCGGCGTCGATGTTGTCGGTGATGTCGAGCAGGCCCGACAGGAAGGTCCGGTAGGAGCGGATGCCCTCGGCGCGCACCGCCTCAGGCGTTCCGCCGCGCGGCAGCTGCTTGGGATAGAAGCCGCCCTTGCTGCCGACCGGAACGATGACCGCGTTCTTGACCTGCTGCGCCTTGACCAGGCCCAGCACCTCGGTGCGGAAGTCGTCGCGACGGTCGGACCAGCGCAGGCCGCCCCGGGCGACCGGGCCGAACCGCAGGTGGACGCCCTCGACGTGCGGCGCCGAGACGAAGATCTCGCGGTAGGGCTTGGGCGCGGGCAGGTCGTCCAGCTCGCGGCTGGCGACCTTGAACGAGATGTAGGGCTTGGGCCGGCCATCATCGGCCAGCTGGTAGAAGTTGGTCCGCTTGACCGCGCCGACCAGCAACGCCAGGCGGCGCAGGACGCGGTCGTGGTCGAGGCTGTCGACGGCCTGCAGCGCGGCGACGATCTCTTCCATTACGGCGGCGGCCTGGGTCTCGCGGGCCTTGAAGTCGACGGCGATGGCCGGGTCGAACTTGATGCGGAACAGATCGAGGATCAGCCGGGCGACGCCCGGATGGTCGCAGAGCGCCTGCTCCTGCACCTGCTGGCTCGGGTCGAGGCCCGACTGCTGGCGGTACCGGGCCAGGGCGCGAATGAGGGCCGCGTCGCGCCAGTTGACGCCCAGTTCGAGCACCAGCCGGTTGAAACCGTCGCTTTCGGTCCGTCCCATCCAGATGGCGGTGAAGGCGGCCTCGAAGGCGTCCTGCACCTCGGCGAAGACCAGGTGTTCGCCACGCTCGTCCTCGAGCAGGAACTCGTGGACCCAGATGGTTTCGTGGCCGCCGTCCGCGGTCTGCGGCTCCAGTTCGAAGGCGTCCTCGATCAGGGCCTTGAGGCCCATGTGCTCGAGGATCGGCATGACCTCCGACAGCGGCGCGGACGCGCCCCGGCGGTAGATCTTGAACCGGAACCGGATCGAGGAATCGCCGACATTCCGGAAGGCGCGCGTCCGGAAGTCCTGATCGCCCATGGCGTCGATCTCGGCGAGATCGCGAAGCGCCTCCTCGGCCGGGTAGAAGTCACGGTAGCCGCCGCTGAAGGCGCCCGCCCAGCGATTGAGCGTGGGCGCGATCCCGGCGGCGGGCGGTTCGGCGCGCACGGCGGCGTCGAAACGGTCGCCCCAGGTGCGGGTCGTCTCGGCGATCTCGGCCTCGACGGCGGCCAGATCCGGTTCGGGATGATGACCCGGCTCGACGCCGAGGATGAAGTGGACGCGGGCCAGCGGCGCGTCGGAGAAACTGGGGTACCAGGCCGAGACGCGTCCGTTGAAGGCCTCGGCCAGGATGCGGCCGGCGCGCTCGCGAACGCCGGAGTCGTAGCGGTCGCGGGGGACGAACAGCAGCACCGACACGAAGCGGTCGAAGGGGTCGCGGCGGGCGAAGACACGCACGCGCGGGCGGTCGAACAGGTGCAGGACGCCGAGCGCCAGATCCTGGAGCTCGGTCTCGGAGGTCTGGAACAGTTCGTCGCGGGGCCAGGTCTCGAGGATGTTGCGCAGGCGCTTCTCGCTGTGTCCGCCGGCCGACACGCCGGCGCTCTTCAGCACCCCGGCGACCTTGCGGCGGATCAGCGGCACGTCGCGGGCCGGGGCGTCATACGCCTCGGCGGTGAACAGGCCGACGAAGCGGACCTCGCCCGAGGGCCTGCCGTCTGCGCCGTACCGCTTGACCCCGACGTAGTCCATGTAGCCGCGGCGATGCACGCGCGAGCGCAGGTTGGACTTGGCCACCGTCAGCGGCGGGGTGTTCTCCAGATGGATGTGCAGCGCCTTGGACAGGATGGCCGGCTCGCTGGCCCGGCGCAGCACGCGGCGTTCCTGGTCGCGCAGGAGTCCGAGGCTCCCCTCGGGCTGGTACAGCGGCTCTTCGGCCGCATAGCCGCCGTCGGCCGTGCGCGGATACTCGTAGACCCGGGCCCCGAGGAACACGAACTCGTCGCCCTCGAGCCATTTGAGGAAGGCGATGTCCTCGGCCTTCTCCTCGTCGGAGACCGGCGTGCGGGCGGCGGCCAGTTCCTCGATCGTGCGCCGCATCAGCGCCTGCATGGCGTCGAAGTCGCTGACCGCCAGCCGCACATCCTCGAGCACGCCGCCGATGGCGGCGACGAGGGCCTGTTCGCGGTCGGCGCCAATGGGATCGAGGTGGACCTGGATCATCGACAGCCGCTGGCCGTCACGCTCCACAACCGGGTGGAACATGGCGCGCACCGGGAAGCCGGCCTCGGCGACCTCGCCCATGATGGAGTCGACGAGGAACGGCCGGTCGGCCTGGACAATCTCGAGCAGGTCGCGCCCGAAGCCCGCGCCGCCGGTCCCCGTCCACGGCCGGATGCGGATGGCGGGCCCGCCGTCCTTCACCGTCCCGGCGAAGCGCCAGAAGTCCGCGAAGGCGGCGCCGATCTCGGCGATCGCGCCCTGCGGCAGTTCCTCGGCCGAGGCGTCGGCGGCGATCTGGGCGACGAACGCGGCTTCGTCGGCCTTCAGCGCGCCGGGCTTGCGTCCCAGGGCCGTGGCGAAGGCATTGGCGATGTCGGTGGCGTCGAGGCCCTGCGCGGCAGGGTGAAGGCTTTCGCCTTTCATGGCGTTTCCCCGTGGAACTTTCCCGCGAGCCTAGCTCGCTTGGGCAGCGGATCAACCTTGACCCGCCCCGGAAGGCAAGAACTTTCCGCCGGGTCGCCCCAGTATCCGCCAACGCTTGTTCGGCTGGGCCCGGGCCAGGGCGGGGATGGAAGGAACCCTGAAACGGAATGCGCCGCCGGAGGGGGGATCCGGCGGCGCTCCGAGCAGCGGCGGGGGGTGCCGCTGCTTTTCTGAGGGGCGCCCATCAGGGGGGAGGGGAGGGGCGCCGTGTCCGGGCTGGCAGGGGAGTGCGCCCCGGACAGGCTTCAGATAGGCGCCCGAGTCGCCGGTTCAAGTGTTCTCGCGAGATTCCCCGAAAAGCCGGCCCCGGCGATGCTGACCGTTCTCATCCAGCCCCTGCGGGTCGCCGTTCTCGCTCATCAGGATGGCGATCCAGCGGGAGCCGTCGAACTCGGCCAGGATGATCATCGCCATCACCGCCAGCGGCGTGGACAGGAACATCCCCGGCAACCCCCAGAGCAGGCCCCAAGCGGCCAGCGCCAGGAGCACCACCACCGGGTCGATGTTGAGGCTGTCGCCCTGCATGCGCGGGGTGATGATGTTGCCGACCACGAACTGGATGGTCTGGAGAATGCCGAACAACAGCACCGCCCACCACGGACTCTGGAACTGGATGAGCGCGAAGACGACCGGGAAGACGACCCCGATGATGCCGCCGATGATCGGAATGTAGGAGGCCAGGAAGATCAGGAAGGCCCAGAACAGGGCGTTGTCGAGACCCAGCAGCATCATCCCGAGCCACGAGGCCCCCGCGATCATCAGGCCGGTCACGGTCTGGACCCACAGGTAGCGCTCCACGCCGAACCGGATGCGGTTGAAAATGACGATCGCCTCGTCCCGCTCGCGGTTGTGCGGGAAAAGGGCGACGATCTTGCGCTTGAAGCCGCGCTTGGCGGCGATGATGAAGCCCAGGTAGATCAGCACGAACAGCGCGTCGCTGCCGAAGCCGCGCAATCCGTTGACCAGCGAGGTCAGGAACTGCGTCGGATTGCCCTTGCGGACCAGCTCGGCGACCGAGGCGGGGGCGTCGCCGCCCATGAACCGGAAGACCGCCCCGAACTGCACGATGAGCTGGTCCAGGCGGGCCTGATAGGCGCCCAGCTTGTCGGCGAACGCAGCGGCGTTGGCGACAACGACCACGGCGCTGACCCCGAAGATCAGAAGCGACAGCAGGATCGCCGCCACCAGCGACAGCGCGTCCGGCAGCTTGGGCCACCGGTTCTCCAGCCGCCGGGCGAAGCTGTCGACCATGATGGCCAGGAACATGGCGAGGGCCAACGGCGTCAGGATGCTCCGGGTCAGCCACAGGGCGCAGCCGACGGCGATGACGGCGATGATCACCACGGCGTTCCGGGTGATGCCGTCGCCGACGGGCGACGGACTGGAGGCTGGGGCGGGCTTGGCGGGCGCTTTGGCCATGGGGGTCCCCGGGTTGGTTCGGCGGGACTGTCGCGGCGCCCCGTCCACCCGTCAATCCGCCAGCTTGGCGAAGGCTCCGGCCCGGCCTAGCTTCGGCGTTCAGCAGCAGGGAGAGCGCCATGGGCGACGCCATCGATCCGGGACTTCTGTTCGTCGGCTATTCGGACAAGCCCGAGACGATGCGGCTGGACCGCGCCAACCGGCACGGGCTGGTCGCCGGCGCGACCGGCACCGGCAAGACCGTGACGCTGCAGATCCTGGCCCAGGCCTTCAGCGACGCCGGGGTGCCGGTCTTCGCCGCGGACGTGAAGGGCGACCTGTCCGGCATTAGCCAGCCCGGTTCGCCGAACGAGAAGATGCTGGCCCGCGCCGCCGGCATGAACCTGGAGCTGCGGCCCGATGCGCCGCCGGTCGTGTTCTGGGACCTGTTCGGCGAGAAGGGCCACCCGGTCCGGACGACCATCTCGGAGATGGGTCCGATCCTGCTGGCGCGCCTGCTGGAGCTGAACGACGTCCAGGAGGGCGTGCTCAACATCGTCTTCAAGGTCGCCGACGCCGAGGGCCTGCTGCTGCTCGACCTCAAGGACCTTCAGGCGGCCCTCAAGTATGTGGCGGACAACGAGAAGGAGATCGACACCGAGTACGGCAACGTGTCCGCCGCCACCATCGGCACCATCCAGCGCGGCCTGCTGACGCTGGAGACCCAGGGGGTGGAGAACCTGTTCGGCGAGCCGGCGCTGCAGCTTTCAGACCTGATGCGCGTCGACGGCTCGGGCCGGGGCGTCGTCTCGGTGCTGGCCGCCGACAGGCTGATCCAGAGCCCCAGGCTCTATGCGACCTTCCTGCTGTGGCTGCTGTCGGAACTGTTCGAGGACCTGCCCGAGATCGGCGATCCGGAGAAGCCCCGCCTGGTCTTCTTCTTTGACGAGGCGCACCTGCTGTTCCGCGACGCGCCCAAGGCGCTGCTGGAGAAGGTCGAGCAGGTCGTGCGCCTGATCCGCTCCAAGGGCGTGGGCATCTATTTCGTCACCCAGAACCCGGCCGACATCCCCGAGACCGTGCTGGCCCAGCTGGGCAACCGCTTCCAGCACGCGCTGCGCGCCTATACCCCGGCCGAGCAGAAGGGCCTGCGCGCCGCGGCCGCCAGCTTCCGGCCCAATCCGGCGTTCGACACCGCCGAGGCGATCCAGGGCCTGGGCGTCGGCGAGGCGCTGGTCTCGGTGCTCGACGAGCGGGGCGCGCCGTCTGTGACGGCGATGACCAGGATCCGGCCGCCGGCCTCGCGCCTCGGCCCGGCGACGGAGCCAGAACGCCAGGCCGTCCTCGGCCAGAGCCCGGTGCGCGGCCTCTACGACCAGGCCAGGGATCGCGAATCGGCCTTCGAGACGCTCAAGGCGCGCGCCGAACAGGCCACGCGCCAGGCCGAGGCGGCCGCCGCCGAAGCCGAGGCCGCCCGACGCCGCGAGGCTGATGAGAAAGCCTGGGAAAAGGAGCAGGCCCGCCGCGACCGATACGACCGCGCCCCGGCGCCGCGCCGCTCGTCCAGCCGCCAGAGCATGGGCGAGGCGTTCGGCAAGACCCTGGTCCGCACCATCGCCAGCCAGGTCGGCCGCGAAATCCTGCGCGGCGTGCTGGGCGGGCTGAAGCGGCGGTAGGGGGCCGCCCTTTCCGTCATCCCTGCACCGGTCATCCCTGGACTTGTTCCGGGAATGACGAAGGGGGGCGAGGAAATCGTTCCCTAGGGTCCGGACTCAATTCGAGCTCAACAAATACAATAACTTCCGCTCATCCCGGCGAATGCCGGGACCCAGATCCCAAGGCGCAGATGCTGATTGGAGCAGCTCCGAGCTCCTGGAACCCGTTTCTGAGCGCTTCCATCTGGGTCCCGGCATTCGCCGGGATGAGCGGTATTGAGTACAAACCCTAGGCCGCCGTCTTCCGGCTGCGCGGGGTCTTGGGTTCGACGACACGCTCGACCGCCGGCGGCTTGACCTCGAAGCCCAGGGCGCCGTCATCGGTCCAGGCGGACAGGGTGTCGGCCGGGGCCGGGCGGCCGATGGCGTAGCCCTGCACCTCGGCGCAGGATTCGCCGCGCAGGAACTCCAGCTGTTCCGTCGTCTCGACGCCCTCGGCGACGACCGGGATGTCCAGGCTGCGGCCCAGACCCAGCACGGCCTTGACGATCACGGTGGCGCGCTCGTCGCGGTGGATGTTCTCCACAAAGCTCTTGTCGACCTTGATCTTGTCGAAGGGGAACGACTGCAGGGTCGACAGCGACGAGAAGCCGGTGCCGAAGTCGTCCATCGCGATGCGGACGCCCAGGGCCTTGAGGCGGCGCAGGTTGTCCAGCGCGCGCTGGTAGTCCTTGAACAGGGCGCTCTCGGTGACTTCGAGCTCGAGCCGCGTGGCCGGCAGGCCGGACTCGATCAGGATCTCGTGGACCAGGGTCGGCAGGTTGGGCTGGTTCAGCTGCAGCGGCGACAGGTTCACCGCGATGCTGAGCGGGCGCGACCACTGGGCGGCTTCGATACAGGCCTTGCGCAGCACCCATTCGCCCAGCGAGACGATCAGGCCCGTTTCCTCGGCCAGCGGGATGAAGTCGATCGGCGGGATCATGCCGCGGACCGGATGCTTCCAGCGGACCAGGGCCTCGAAGCCGCAGATCTCGCCGTCGGAGGCGCGGGCCTGGGGCTGGTAGTGGACGACCAGATCCTCGTCGGTGATCGCGGCGCGCAGTTCACGCGCCAGATTGCGGCGCTCGCGGATGGTCTCGTCCATCTCGCGCTTGAAGAAGCGATAGGCGCCCCGGCCGCTTTCCTTGGCGCGATAGAGGGCCATGTCGGCGTTGGCCAGCAGGGCCTCGCCGGTGCGGCCGTCGTCCGGAAACAGCGACACGCCCAGGCTGGCGGCCATGGCCAGGTCCTGGCCTTCGTAGATGACGCCTTCCTTCAGCGTCTCGAGCAGCTGGCCGGCCAGTTCGGCGGCGGCGGTGGCCTGGTCCTGGTCCTGGTCGGCGACGTGGACGACGACGAACTCGTCGCCGCCCAGCCGGGCCGCGAACGAGGGAGCCGAAACGCTGTCCTGCAGGCGGCGGGCGGCCTCGACCAGCACCGCGTCCCCGGCCAGGTGTCCATGCAGGTCGTTGGCTTCCTTGAAGTGGTCGAGGTCGACGCAGATCAGCGACAGCCGCTCGCCCGAGGCCTCCACGCGATCGAGGGTGGCCGCCAGACGGGCCTGCAGGGCGTTGCGGTTGGGCAGGCCGGTCAGGCCGTCATGCTCGGCGAGGTAGCGGATCTTTTCCTCGGCCGAGCGGCGCTCGCGCAGGTCGCGGATCGCCAGGACGGTCAGGCCGCGGGTTTCGGCGCGGGCGCCGTCGTCCATCAGGCGGGCGAACACCTCAACCGGGATCGACCGGGCGCCGTCGACCGGCTGCATGCGGCCTTCACGGCGTTCGGCGCCGTCGGTGTGGACGCCTTTGGCGTCGTCGAAGGTCAGCATGCCGTCCATGAGCGGCTTGCCGAGCAGGTCGTCGAGGGGTGAGCCGGCCATTTCGCAGAAGGCGGCGTTGGCGTCCTTGATCGAGCCGTGCTGGACGACGACGATCCCTTCGTAGGCGGCGTTGGCCAAGGTGCGGATCCGCTCCAGCGCCGACTGTGTGGTCTGGGATTCGATGAACACCGCGCCCAGGCCGGCCAGCATGATAAGGCCGGTGATGCTTGTCACCGCCAGGGTCATCAGGCCGCCGGAGAACAGCTGGTCGGGCACCACGACGCCGGCGTCGGGGATGATGGTGATGGCGCCCATGCCGGTGAAGTGCAACGAGCAGACCGCCAGGGTCAGGATCAGGCCGCCGAGCACCTGCTTCACCAGGCCGCGACCGTCGCCGGCGACCATCAGGGCCGCCGAAGCGCCGATCACGCCCAGCATCACCGAGGCGCCGATCGTCGCCGATTCCCAGACGATGTGGCCCTGGGTCACGAACGAGGACATCCCCGTGTAGTGCATGGCGCCGATGCCGAGGCCGATCAGCAGGCCGCCGGCCATCTGGTTGATGTAGTCACGCTCGCGGTTGGCGGTCGCGGCGAAGAAGCCCGCGCCCATGAACAGCACCGAGACCATCAGCGAACCGATCGTGCCGGTCGGCGAGAAGCCGGTCTTCACGCCCGGCTCGTAGGCCAGCATGCCGAGGAAGTGGGTGGCCCAGACGCCGGACCCGGCGACCAGGGCGGTGAACAGCAGCCAGGACGCGCGCGCCAGGCCTCGCGCGCCGTTCATGCGCGAATGCAGCCGGAACGCGGTCACGGACGCGCACAGGCACACCAGGCCCGCGATCGCCACCATGCCGTAGTCGTGCTCGTTCACGAGACACGAGAAGACCTTGAACACGCCCCCGCTCCCCATTCTGGAGATGTCACCGGGGGACATCATCGGAGGCAGATGCAAAAAAAGCGTTTCAAACCGGGACTGGTGTTCGCTGAACGCTCGCAGCCCGAAGCGGGTGGCCGGCGCGACGCCCCGTCGGAACGAAAAAGGCCGGGCTTGCGCCCGGCCTTTTCGCTGTCGATTTTCCTAAATGGAGCGGGCGATGAGATTCGAACTCACGACCCCAACCTTGGCAAGGTTGTGCTCTACCCCTGAGCTACGCCCGCGCTCCAGAGACGCTTCTGACGCGCCCCGAAAATCGAGAGGCGGCTTATGGCAGAGGCCTCAAACCTTTGCAAGCGCCCCCTCGCGAGATTTCTCAGACGCCGAGTTTCGGCGGCTTCAGGCGTCGCTTGTTGATGTGGCCGGCGGGCGCCGGGCCGGTGTCTTCGGGCAGCTCGCCCTTGAAGTAGTAGCGCTGCCAGGCGTCCTTCATCGCCGCCGGATCGGACTTGGCCAGCCGGGTGTTGAAGTCGTGCCGCTGGCGGAACCAGGCCTCATACTGACCGCGCAGCTCGGTGTTGGCCTCGAGAGAGCGGGTCACCGGCTGGACATCGCCGAGCCGGCGATCCTGGGTCAGGGTGATGAAGCAGAACGGCTCGCCCTTCTCGAACCGGACCCGTCCCGGCCGGGTAAAGATCCAGTTCATCGTGAAGGGGAAGGGCAGCCAGTCGGTCTCGACCAGCCCCTGCAACGCCTGCATGCCGTCCTTGACGTGGTTGGGCGGCCCCTGGACCCACATCGACCAGCCCGGCGGGGTGCGGAACAGATAGCCGGGATGGAAGGTGATGATCCCCCGCGAGAAGTGGCTCTTCACCAGGTCATGGAAGTCGGGGTGCGGATGGTCCGGCTGGAAGGTGATGCAATCCTGGTCGGGGCCGCCGTTCCACTCGGTGGTGAAGCCGACCGGGCAGAGAATCTCCCAGCCCGAGGTGTTGGCCATGGTGAGCGGCAGACACCGGTAGGCGTGGCGGTCGAGGAAGCCTTCCATCCAGGCGCGCTGCGGACGGCCCGGCACGATGTCCGGCGGCCGCAGGCTGGTCGGGTAGCATTCCAGTTCCAGGTCCATGGGCGATCTCTCGAGACGGAAGCGACGGCGAACCTCTCGCGCGGCTCGGGCGGTTCCGCAAGGCCCCGCCCTTGGGCTATGCACGGCTCATGAAGACCCGCGCAGACCTTTTCGCCTTCCTCGACGCCGAGGGGATCGCCCACCGGACGCTCGACCATCGCCCCGTGTTCACCGTCGGCGAGGGCGACGACGTCAAGGCCGACCTGCCCGGCGGCCACACCAAGAACCTGTTCCTGAAGGACGCCAGGGGCCAGCTGTGGCTGATTTCCGCGCTCGGCGAGACCAGGATCGACCTCAAGCGGCTGCACACGGTCATCGGCTCGGCCCGGCTGTCCTTCGGCAATCCGGAGCTGATGCTGGAGACGCTTGGCGTGACGCCCGGTTCGGTGACGGCGTTCGGCCTGATCAACGACGTCGACCGCCGGGTGCGCTTCGTGCTCGACGCCGCCCTGGCCGCCAGCGATCCGGTCAACTTCCACCCGCTGATCAACACCGCCACGACGGCGGTGTCGCAGGAGGGCTTCCGGCGCTTCCTGGCCGCGCTGGGCGTCACGCCGCTGATCGTCGATTTCACGGCGATGGAAGTCGTCTGACTCATTGAAGCCCGCGCCGCATGAGACCATCTTGAGCGCGAAACGTTTGACCCCGGAGCCGGCCGCCGCGCCGCTCCCACGGAAGCCTGCATGACCCTGATCGGCGATACGCCCTCCTCTGAAGACCTCATCAAGGAAGGGTCCGACGCGACCTTCATGGCCGACGTCGTCGAGGCGTCGAAGACCCAGCCGGTGATCGTCGACTTCTGGGCGACCTGGTGCGGGCCCTGCAAGCAGCTGACGCCGGTGCTGGAGAAAGTCGTCCGCGAGGCGAAGGGCGCCGTGAAGCTGGTCAAGATCGACGTCGACCGCAATCCGGGCTTCGCCGGCCAGCTGCGGGTGCAGTCGATCCCGACCGTCTACGCCTTCGTCAACGGCCAGCCGGTGACCGGCTTCCAGGGCGCCCAGCCCGAGAGCGAGGTCAAGCGGTTCGTGGACCGGCTCGCCGGCCCGCCTCCGGCTTCGGAGATCGATGAACTGCTGGCGCAGGCCAGGGAGTCCTTCGAGCTCGGCGACATCGGCGGGGCGGCGCAGGGCTATGCGGCGGTGCTGCAGGACGATCCGCAGAACGTGAAGGCGATCGGCGGGCTGGCGCGCTGCTACATCGCCGGCGGCGACATGGAGCAGGCGGCGCAGATCGTGGCCATGGCCCCGGCCGATGCGAAGGACGCCGACCTCGACGCCGCCCGGGCCGCGGTTGCCCTGGCCGACAGCGCCTCGGCCGAGACCGCGCCCTTCGAACAGCGGCTGGCGAAGGATCCCGACGATCACGAGGCGCGTTTCGAGCTGGCGGGCGCGCTGGCGGGACAGGGAAACTTCCAGGCCGCCGCCGACCAGCTGCTGTCCATCATCGAGCGCGACCGGACCTGGAACGACGAGGCGGCGCGCAAGCAGCTGCTGGTCGTCTTCGAGGCCGCCGGCGCGATGTCGGACGTCGCCAAGCAGGGCCGACGACGCCTGTCGTCGATCCTCTTCAGCTAGGCTTCTTCAGCCAGGGAGACTGCGATGCCCACGGGATACCGCAAGGCCTTGGACCTGCCGCTGGCCATCCCCGTGTTTCCGCTCGACGGGGCACTGCTGCTGCCGGGCGGCCAGCTGCCGCTCAACATCTTCGAACCGCGCTACCTCAACATGATCGACGATGCGATGGCCGGCGACCGGCTGATCGGCATGGTCCAGACGCGCGGCGGCCCGCGCGAGACGCCGGCGCTGGCCATGGTCGGCTGCGCGGGCAAGATCACCAACTTCGCCGAGACCTCGGACGGCCGCTACCTGATCACCCTGACCGGCCTCTGCCGGTTCTCGGTGGGTGAGGAGCTGCCGGTGCGCACCCCCTATCGCCAGGTCCGGGCGCAGTTCGACCGTTTCGAACGCGACCTTCATCCCGGCGAGGACACCGCCGCGGGACTGGACAAGCAGGAGTTCCTCACCGCGCTCGGCCACTATCTCGGCCATCGCGGGCTGGGCATCGAATGGGAGGCGGCGCAGTCGGCGCCGATCGACGCCCTGGTCAACAGCCTGGCCATGGGTCTGCCCTTCGATCCGGCCGAGAAGCAGGCGCTGCTCGAGGCGCCGACGCTGCAGGACCGGGCCGCCACCCTGACGGCGCTGCTCGAGATCGACGCCGCGGGCGGCGATGGCGAACCGCCCGCGTTGCAGTAGCGCGCCGCGCGGGGCTAGAAGTCTCCCATGAGCGACATTAACGCCCCCAAGGTCGATCCCCGCCTGCTGGAGATCCTCGTCTGCCCGGTCAGCCACGGGCCCCTGACCTATGACCGCGAGAAGGGCGAGCTGATCAGCAAGGGCGCGAAGCTGGCCTATCCGATCCGCGACGGCGTGCCGATCATGCTGCCGGAAGAGGCCCGCGCGCTGGACTAGGTGCGCGCTTCGACACGCGCCTTCGGCGCTGCTCAGCATGACCAGGTTTTCGGGCCTTCCTGCTCAGTCATCCTGAGCAGCCGCGAAGCGGCGTGTCGAAGGACGCACAGCGCTAGAGCGCCTCGCCCCGCAACAGCCGGGGCAAATCCCCCACGGCCCCGCCGGCTTCCTGCATGAAGAAGCGCCGGGCCGGGCCGATGCGGTTGACGGCCGACATCCCGACGCCGCGCGCCAGCCGGATCAGCGGATGGTCGTTCGAGAACAGCCAGACGAAGGCGTCCATGCCGGCCGACAGGCTCATGGTGTCGAAGCGTCGCCACGCGGCGTAGCGATCGAGCACGGTCTCCGAACCGATGTCCTCGCCCAGCCGAACCGCCTCGACCAGCACTTCGGCAAGGGCGGCCGCGCCCTTGAGGCCGAGGTTGAGACCCTGGCCCGCGATCGGGTGGACGCCGTGGGCCGCATCGCCGAGCAACGCGATGCGCGGCGCGGTGAACCGCTCGGCGATCGCCAGGCTGAGCGGGTAGGTGAACACCGGCCCGATCACCTCCAGCCCGCCCAGGAACTCGCCAAACCGCCGGTGCAGATGAGCCTGGAACACCTCCGGCCGCGCGCCCTTCAGCGCCGCGCCGCGATCGCGCTTCTCGGTCCAGACCAGACTGGCCCGGTCCTCGGTCAGCGGCAGGATCGCGAACGGCCCGCCCGGCAGGAAGTATTCATGCGCGACGCCGCCGTGCGGGCGGTCCAGCTTCACGGTGCAGACCACCCCGGTCTGCGGATAGTCCCAGCCGATCGCCTCGATCCCCGCCGCCTCGCGCACGGTCGATCCGCGGCCCTCGGCGCCGATGACGAGCGGCGCGGTCAGGGTCCCGCCGTCGGCCAGCCTCACCACACCGCCGGCCTGGCCGGTTGTGACGCCCGCGACCCGGGCGGGCGCCATCACGCGGATGCCCGCCGCCGTGACCGCCTCGGCCAGGGCGGCGCGGATGCGGCGGTTCTCGAGCATGTAGCCGAGCGGCTCGCCCGCGACCCGGTCGGCGATCTCGGCGGCGTCGAAATGCAGGAAGAACGGCGTCTGGCCCGCCGTCGCCGCGCCGGGCGAGCGGCCGTCGGTGACCAGGATCTGGTCCATCCGCTGGGCGTGCGGCTCCAGCAGGTCCGCCAGGCCCAGGGTGCGCCACTGCCGGAAGCAGGAGAAGGCGATCGCCGAGGAGCGGCCGTCGAACGCAGGGGCCAGCTGGGTGTCGAAGGGCGCCGGGTCGATCAGCACCGGCTCCAGGCCGCCGCTCTTCAGCGCCAGCGCCAGGGTCGCCCCTGCGATGCCGGCGCCGGCGATCACCACGTCTGCGTCCAACCGGGTCGTCATGTCAGTAGGGCACGTCGGGCTGCGGCTGCGCGGGGGCCGGCCTCGGCGCGTCGATCAGGTCGCCGACCGGATCCTCGGACGGCGCGGGCCGGGCGACGGGCGGGGTCGGCCGGGGGCGCGGCGCGGCCGGGGCGGGGGGGTTCGCCGCGGTCGGCGCGGTCGGGCTCGTGGCGGTGGTCTCAGGCTGTGTCGTCGGGGTCGTGGCGGCGGCGTCCGCCTCATCCTCGTCCGGTTCTTCAGCCTTCTTCGGGGCGGGCGCGGCCTGCACGACCGGAGCCCTGGCGTTCGGATCGAAGGCCGTCGCCTCGCGGACGCCGTCCGGACCGGCGGGCGCACCCGGCACGGTCGGGTCCGGCGCGCCGGTGTACCAGGCGGGCGGATTGCGGCGGATCTGGTCCTTGAAGCCCATGAAGAGCCCCAGGGCCGCGCAGACGCCCAGGAAGACGAGAACCCATCGCAGGGCCGGGGGAGTGGCTCGTTCGAACGCCATGGCCGCAACCTACCCCGCCGCGAGGTGCGACGAAAGCGCGCGAACGGCCCTTTTGCGCCACAACTGCGGCGATACTCCGCCCGCTCGTAAACCTTGAAGGCCCGTCATCGCGTAACGCCGGTCACATGACCCAAGTGACCCTTCCCCGACCCGACCTCGTCGATGCGTTCTCCCGCATGCCGCACGGCAGCGCCGCGCTCGACGAGGCTTGCGCCCGGCATGCCGCGGCAATGCCGGAATCGCTGCTCGGAAACCCCCTGGAGCTGGCGGCGCGCGCGCTCGCCCTTGCGCTGATCGACGCCGCGCGCGGCCTGGACGAGCACGGTCGCGCAGCGGCCTGAATACTGGACGAAACGGTCCAGTTAACGCTTGCCGGGCCCCTCGCGCGCCTGTACAGCCTTGAAGGTGGACCGCGAAGTCCATTTTTCAAAGCCGTTGCTCAGGGCCGCCATGCCGACCATTCCGCGCAGCAAGCTGGTTCCCGTCGTCGTGGCGGGCGTCGCCGCCATCACCGTCCTGATCGGCGGCGCGGTCTGGTGGATCAACAAGCAGAACTACGAAGCGACCGACAACGCCTTCGTCCAGGCCGACACCGTGCAGGTCAGCCCCCAGGTGTCGGGCTACGTCGTCGAGGTGCTGGTCAGCGACAATGAGCACGTCGAGGCCGGCCAGGTCCTGGCCCGCATCGATCCCACCACCTTCCAGGCCCGGCTCGACCAGGCCATCGCCAACGCCGAGGCGCTGGACGCCGCCATCGCCGCCGTCGATGACCGGGCCGCGCTCGAGCAGGCGGTGATCGCCCAGCGCACCGCCGGCGTCGCCAGCGCCCGCGCCGAGGCCGGGCGCATGGAGGCCGATCTCAAGCGCTACGGCGATCTCGCCGGTCAGGGATGGGTCTCGGACCAGAAGCTGCAGACCGTCCGCGCCGGCGCCGTGCAGTCGCAGGCCGGCGTCGCCCAGGCCCAGGCCGCGCTGGAGGCCGAGCGCCGAAGCGCCGCCTCGCTCGGCTCGGCTCGCGCCCAGACCGTGGCCCAGGCCCAGGCGGCCCGCGCCGCCGTCGAACAGGCGCGCATCGATCTGGAGCGCACGGTGATCCGCGCCCCGGCCGCCGGCGTGGTCGGCGCCCGCGCCATCCGGCCCGGCCAGCTGGTCCAGCCGGGCGTGTCGCTGATGAGCATCGTGCCGCTGGGCAAGACCTATGTGGTCGCCAACTTCAAGGAGACGCAGCTGGCCCGGCTGCGCATCGGCCAGGAGGTCGAGATCAAGGCCGACGCCTTCGGCGGCGAAGCGATCACCGGCAAGATCGAGAGTTTCGCCCCAGCCACCGGCGCCGAGTTCGCGCTGATCCCGGTGGAGAACGCGGTCGGCAACTTCACCAAGATCGCCCAGCGCGTCCCGGTGCGGGTCGCCGTCGACCGGAAGACGCCGCTGGCCGGCGCGCTGCGGCCCGGCCTGTCGGTCGAGGTCCGCGTCGATGTGCGCGGCCGCACCGGCCCCAGCTTCGCGGAGGCCGGCTCGCCCGCAACCCGCTACGTCCGCACCGGCCAGTCGCAGTAAGCCCATGACCGCCGCCACCCTCACCGGCGGACCGGAGGCCGAGGCGCAGACCAAGGTCGACTGGACCAAGCTGTTCCTGGGTTTCGGCGGGATGGCGATCGGCCAGTTCATGGCCATCCTCGACATCCAGATCGTCGCCGCCTCCCTGCCGCAGATCCAGGCGGGCGTGGGCGCGAGCGCCGACCAGGTCAGCTGGATCCAGACCGCCTACCTCATCCCCGAGGTGGTCATGATCCCGCTGTCGGCCTACCTCTCGCGGCTGTGGGGCACCCAGAAGGTGTTCCTGTTCAGCTGCGGCGGCTTCCTGGTGATGAGCCTGCTGGCGGGAATGTCGACCAGCATCGACATGATGATCATCTGCCGCGCCCTGCAGGGTTTCGTCGGCGGAGCCATGGTGCCGACGGTCTACGCCACCGCCTTCACCGCCTTCCCGCCGGACAAGCGGATTACCGCCAACGTCGTCACCGGCATGATCGTCACCCTGGCGCCGACCGTCGGTCCGACGCTCGGCGGCCATCTCACCGAGCTGCTGAGCTGGCGCTGGCTCTTCTTCGTCAACATCGTGCCGGGCCTGCTGAGCATGGCGCTCGTCTGGCGCTACGGCAATTTCGACAAGGGCGACCCGTCCCTGTCGCGCAACTTCGACTGGTCGGGCCTGGTCCTGATGGCCGTCTTCCTCATCACCATGCAGTACGTGATCGAGGAGGGCGCCAAGGACAACTGGTTCAAGGACGACATCATCCTGTGGCTGACGGTCGTTTCGGCCTGCGCGGGCACGGCGTTCGTCTGGCGCCAGCTGAGCTATTTCCGGCCGATCGTCCAGCTGAAGGCCTTCGCGGACCGTAACTTCGCGCTCGGGATCCTGATGTCGACGGTCTCGGGCGCGGCGCTCTACGGCGGCACGTTCCTGATGCCGCTCTACCTTGGACGCGTACGCCAGTTCTCGGCCGCCGAGGTCGGCACGACGATGCTGGTGTCGGGCCTGGCCATGTTCATCACCGGCCCTCTCGCCGGCCGCTGGGTCCGGCAGATCGACCCGCGGATTCCGATGTTCTGCGGCTTTTGCATGATCGCCTGGGGCATGTGGCTGGGATCGGACATCAGCGGCGAATGGGGCTTCTGGGAGTTCGCCGCCCTGCAGGCCTTCCGCGGCGTCGGTGTGATGATCGCGATGATCGCCACAACCCAGCTGACCATGAGCACCCTGGCGCCGGAGATGATCAAGGACGCCTCGGGGCTGGTGAACCTGTCGCGCAACGTCGGCGGGGCCATCGGCATGGCCATGCTGTCGACCAACCTGACGACCCGTACGGCCGTCCACATGAACGAGCTGTCCGCCAAGGTCAGCTACGACAGCGTCGAGGCCCAGGCCATGCTGGCCGGCCTGACCGCGCGGATGATGCAGCTGGGCGTCCCCGATCCGGAAGGCGCCGCGATGAAGGCCTTCAAGTACATGATCGGCCAGAAGGCCCAGGTGCTGGCCTTCGGCGACGGCTTCGCGGTGCTGTCGGTCGGCGCGCTGGCGGCGGCGGCGCTGTCCCTGTTCACATCGCCCGGCAAGGGCCAGATCCCGCAACTCGGCGGAGGCGACCACTAGATGCCCAGACTCGCCGGCCAGATCGATCTCGCCAAGACCGAGGCCATTCTCGACGCCGCTTCCGAGGTGCTGGGAGAGCGCGGCCTTTCCGCGCCGATGGAGGCGATCGCCCGCCGCGCGGGGGTCTCCAAACAGACCGTCTACAACCACTATGGCTGCAAGGCCGAACTGGTCCGGGCGCTGGTCGAGCGACGGGTGAACACCATGGCCGCCACGCTGCGCGCCCCCGGCGCCGAGGAGCACCCCGAGGATGCGCTGGCCGCCTATGCCCGCTCTTTGCTCGCGGTCATCAACAACCGCAGCTACACCCTCATGCGGGTGACCATCCAGAGCGCGGGCGAGATGCCCGACCTGGCGCGGGCGGTCTACGAGGCCGGCCCCGTCCGATCGCGCGCGGAGCTGGCCAGGTTCCTCGAGATGGAGACACGGTCGGGGCGGATGAAGGTTCCCGACCCCCTGCAGGCGGCGGAGTTCTTCAGCGGGCTGCTGCTGGGCCATCGCCAGACGCGGGCGCTGATCCACCTGGCAGAGGATCTCACCGAGGACGAGATCGACAGGCTGGCGCGGGAGGCGGCCCGCATCTTCATGCGGGCCTTCGCGCCGTAGCGATCCTTCGCGGGCCGGTCGGCCTTACTCGGCGGCTTCGCCGTCGGGCAGGCCGATCATGTGGAAGCCGGCGTCGACGTGGACGACTTCGCCCGTAGTCGAGAAGCCGAGGTCCGACAGCAGCCACAGGGCCGCGCCGGCGACGCCCTCCATCGAGGTGTCTTCCTTCAGGGCGCTGAAGGCCCGGCCCTGGCTGAGCATGCCGCGGCCGCCCGAGATGCCGGCCAGCGACAGGGTGCGCATGGCGCCGGCCGAGATGGCGTTGACGCGGATCTTCTTCGGACCCAGGTCGCGGGCGATGTAGCGCGTCGCCGCCTCGAGCGCCGCCTTGGCCACGCCCATGGTGTTGTAGTTGGGGATGACCCGCTCGGCGCCGAGGTAGGTCATGGTGACCATCGAGCCGCCGTTCGGCATCAGCTTCGCGCAGCGGCGCGCGGTGTCGACGAAGCTGAAGGCCGAGATGTTCATGGCGCGCAGGAAGCCCTCGCGCGTGGTGTTCTCGACGAACGAGCCCTTCAGCTCGTCCTTGTTGGCGAAGGCGATCGAGTGGACGAAGGCGTCCAGCGTGCCGAACTCCGCCTCCAGCTGGGCGAAGGCCGCGTCCATCGAGGCGTCGTCGGTCACTTCCATCGGGATGAAGGTCTTCACGCCGATGCTCTCGCCGAGCGGCTTCACCCGCTTTTCCATGTCGGGCAGGTAGGCGAAGGCCAGCTCGGCGCCCTGGGCGGCCAGCTGCGAGGCGATGCCCCAGGCGATCGAGTTGTGGTTGGCCACGCCGGTGACGAGGGCCTTCTTGCCCTTCATCAGCTCGCCCTTGGGGAAGTTGTAGTCGTCGGCCATCAAAGCGTCTCCGTCGAGGTCGATAGGCGAGAACGCCCAACCGTCATTGGCGCCTTTCTGGACGGCTGCGCGCGTCGGAGCAAGTTCGGGAACGCGCCCTCTCTTCGTCACCCTCGCACCCGGCGCGAGGGCCCATGCGTGATGCACGAGCAGAAAAGGGCGCGGATTGCGCCGCGCCCTTCCTGAATTCGCCGGTGTTCATGGGTCCTCGCGACGGGCGCGAGGATGACGGGAAAGACCTACGCCCGCGCCATGATCAGGCAGCCGTTGGTGCCGCCGAAGCCGAAGCTGTTGGACATCACCGTCTCGACCTGGCGGTCGGCCCGCTTGAGCAGGATCGGCATGTCCTCGAAGGCCGGATCGAGGGTCTCGATGTTGGCGCTCTCGGCGAGGAAGCCGTTGTTCAGCATCAGCAGGCTGTAGATCGCCTCCTGCGCGCCGGCGGCGCCGAGGCTGTGGCCGGTCAGGGACTTGGTCGAGCTGATCGCCGGGGCGTTCTTGCCGAACACCTGGCGGACCGCCTCCATCTCCTTGATGTCGCCGACCGGCGTCGAGGTGCCGTGCGGGTTCAGGTAGTCGATGGTGCGGCCGCCGGCGCCCGCCAGCGCCAGGTTCATGCAGCGCGCCGCGCCCTCGCCCGAGGGTGCGACCATGTCATAGCCGTCCGAATTGGCCGCATAGCCGACGATCTCGCCATAGATCTTCGCGCCGCGCGCCTTGGCCCGCTCGTATTCCTCGAGCACCACGATGCCCGCGCCGCCGGCGATCACGAAGCCGTCGCGGTTGGCGTCATAGGCGCGGCTGGCCGTCGCGGGGCGGTCGTTGAAGTTGCTGCTCATCGCGCCCATGGCGTCGAACAGGTTCGACAGCGACCAGTCCAGCTCTTCGGTCCCGCCGGCGAAGATCACGTCCTGCTTGCCCATCGCGATCTGTTCATAGGCCGAGCCGATGCAGTGGGTGGAGGTGGCGCAGGCCGAGCTGATCGAGAAGTTCAGGCCGCGGATCTTGAACCAGGTCGCCAGGGTCGCCGAGGCGCCGGAACTCATCGCCTTGGGCACCGCGAACGGGCCGATGCGCTTGGGACCCTTCTCCCTGGTGGTAGCCGCCGCCTCGATGATGATCCTGGTGGACGGGCCGCCGGAGCCGACGATCAGGCCCGTCATGTCGTTCGAGATCTCGCGCTCCTCCAGGCCGGAGTCGGCGATGGCCTGCTCCATGGCGACATGGGCCCAGCCGGTGCCCTCGGCCAGGAAGCGCGCGGCGCGGCGATCGACGATCGATTCCCAGTCGCAGTCGGGCGCGGCCTCGACCTGGCTGCGGAAGCCGAGATCAGCGTACTGCTGGGTGAACTTCACGCCGGACTTCGCTTCGCGCAGGGAGGCGATGACCTCGTTGGCGTTGCTGCCGATCGAAGAGACGATACCGATGCCGGTGACGGCGACGCGCCGCATGTTAGCTCCTTATGTCTTCCCCCCGCCCGCCCCGACGGGGGCGGACGAACCCGTGCCGGCCGTTGATCAGGCCATGTCCTTCGGGTCGAACAGGCCGACCCGCAGGTCCTTGGCCTCATAGATAGGCTTGCCGTCGGCTTCGAGAATGCCGTCGCCGATGCCCATGACCAGTTTGCGGTTGATCACGCGCTTCAGTTCGATGCGGTAGACGACCTGCTTGACGCTGGGCGTCACCTGGCCGGTGAACTTCACCTCGCCGACCCCCAGGGCGCGGCCGCGGCCCGGGCCGCCGATCCAGCCGAGGTAGAAGCCGACCAGCTGCCACATCGCGTCCAGGCCCAGACAGCCCGGCATCACCGGGTCATTGTTGAAGTGGCACTGGAAGAACCAGAGGTCCGGGCGGATATCGAGCTCGGCGGTCACCTGGCCTTTGCCGAAGGCGCCGCCGGTGTTGTTGATGTCGGTGATGCGATCGAACATCAGCATCGGCGGCATGGGCAGCTGCGCGTTGCCGGGCCCGAAGGTTTCGTCACGGCCGCAGGCGATCAGTTCGTCGTAGCTGTAGCTGGACTGGGCCATGGGCGGCGGGGTGGTCGAGGTCATGCGTCACCGGGTCTTCGCCGCCCCCGGGGCGGCCGAACAAGGCTTGGGGGTAGCACTTAAGCTTGGCGGTCTCAACGCTCGCGCGGGCGGCAGGGCGTCGGCGCGCCCGCGCCCCAGACCTCGGAGGCCCGCACCCAGCCCTCGCGGCCGCCGGCCTTGACCCTCCGCCAGTCGCCGTCAGCCTTGTCCAGCGCCGCCACGGCATTGGGGCGCAGCCACGCCACCGTGCGGGCGCCGTCCTGCGGCGAGGCCAGCAGGGCGGCCGGACCCGGCTTCACCCGCATGACGGTCAGATCGCCGGTCAGGCCGCGCTTGTGGACCCAGCCCGGCGTTCCATCCGGACCGCGCACCCGGCGCCAGTCGCTGGTTTCGGCGATCACCTCGACCGGCATGCCCTTGGCGCGCCAGGTCCAGAGGATGCGGTGATCCTCGCCCGGGCCGTTGCGGGCGTTGATTTCATTGTATTCCAGGGACAGGAAACGCGGCACCGGCAGGCGTGAGGGGGTGTCGCACTCGGCCTGGCCCGCGCGATTGCAGCCGCCCAGCAGCAGGACCGCCCCCGCCGCGAGCAACGCCGCCGTCTTTGTCGGCGCCAGCTTTTCTGAAGGTCTCACCGTATCGCCTTCCCTTGGCCCCCCGTGCGGCCTTTGCTAAGGGTTCGCCGAGCCCTCGACGGGCCCAACGTCCGCACCGAAAGCGTCCATGGCCGCCAAGAAGCCGAAAGTCATCGTTACGCGCAAGCTGCCCGACCCGGTTGAAACCCGGATGCGGGAGCTATTCGACACCGAGCTCAATGTCGATGACCGTCCCATGACGGCCGACGAGCTGGTCGACGCCATGGGCCGCTGCGATGTGCTCGTACCGACCATCACCGACCGCCTCGACGGGCGCCTGCTGTCGCGGGCCGGCGAGCGGATGAAGCTGATCGCCAATTTCGGGGCCGGGGTCGACAACATCGACGTCGCCACCGCCAACCAGCGCGGCGTCATTGTCACCAACACGCCGGGCGTGCTGACCGAGGACACGGCCGACCTGACCATGAGCCTGATCATGGCCAGCACCCGCCGCGTCGTCGAAGGCGCGGCCGTGGTGCAGTCGGGCGGCTTCCAGGGCTGGTCGCCGACCTGGATGCTGGGCCGCCGCCTGTGGGGCAAGCGGCTGGGCGTCATCGGCATGGGCCGTATCGGCCAGGCCGTGGCCCGCCGCGCCAGGGCTTTCGGCCTGTCGATCCACTACCACAACCGCAAGCCGGTCAGCCCGCGCCTCGCCGAGGAGCTGGAGGCGACCTACTGGGAAAGCCTCGACCAGATGCTGGCCCGGATGGACATCGTGTCGGTCAACTGCCCGCACACCCCGGCCACCTACCACCTTCTGTCGGCCCGGCGCCTGAAGCTGCTGCAGCCGCACGCCGTGGTGGTGAACACCGCCCGCGGCGAGATCATCGACGAAGGCGCCCTGGCCAACATGCTGGCCCGCGGCGAGATCGCCGGCGCCGGCCTGGACGTCTACGAGCACGAGCCGGCGGTGAACCCCAAGCTGCTCAAGCTGCCGAACGTCGTGCTGCTGCCCCACATGGGCTCGGCCACGGTCGAGGGCCGCATCGACATGGGCGAGAAGGTCATCGTCAACATCAAGACCTTCATGGACGGCCACCGGCCGCCGGACCGCGTCATCCCGTCGATGCTCTGACCGGAGCGGGCGGCGCACTGCCGATCGGTGCCCCCCCTGTAGGTTCGGCCAAGTTCGAGGTCTGTTCACGGTGACGCCGCAAGAAGCGCGAGCGACGCTCCGCCTCAGGTGGAGGCACACATGTCCGACAGCCAAGAATTGGTGAACCTCGAACTTCCAGGTCCGCAGCAGTTTTCTATCCGTGGCTGGCAGGGTTTGGAGAGGTGGAACACGAAGCTCCAAGAAGCGTGGGCTTGGGCCAGGGCCAACCGCGCGTCTGACCCCAATGGGGCACACTCTCAATTGATCGCGGCATTGGACCAGATCGGCTCGACCATTGAGGACGGTCGATCCCGTGGAGAGTCACTTGATGTGGTCGCTCAGCGCTTGCCCGCCTACTTCGAAGGACAATGGGGGCCGTATCATCAGGATAGCCCCGAGGGTATTAGGATTCTTGACATCCAGCGCGCCGTTGGTTCCGAGGCCGCCGTTTTCGCACTCGCCTTGCTTCGAGGCTCGATCTCCATGCGCAACATGGAGAACTTCAACCACTTCAAGGGAGCGCAACTCCTCGCGATGCCGGCAACCGGCAAAGCGTCTGATGTCGTTGATGATCTGCGGAGGGAGCGCTCTGCTATCCGAACGCTAATGCGGACCATCGCCGACCGTTTCGAGACAGAAACAGAGCAGCGGAAGCAGAACTTCACCCTCCAAACCAACGAGCATGAAGCAATTGTCCGGCGGAGCGGAAAGCGGGCCATCCGCGTCTTTAGAGAATGGTTCCAAAGAGCCCGACGGAAAGATCGACAGGCTATCTCTGATATAAGGGCTGTTGAAAGGGCCTATAGGGAGCACATGTCCCTAAAGGCACCCGTCGACTATTGGCGGGACAAGGCAAAACAACATGACCAAGCCGAGTACGAGCTTCTTTGGAATGTTCAGCTCTTCTTTGCTCTATCATCTATCATTGTAGCGTGTTTGTTCTGGTTTGTCGGCCGATATTTGGTCGGGCTAGACAAGGATGAAGTTCATCCGAGCATCTTTTTCGTCGCTTCGGCTGGACTCGCGTCGATAGTTGCAATCGTGCTTTGGATTGGCCGTCTGGTTACGAAGATTTACCTAAGCGAGCAGCACCTCCGACAAGATGCACGTGAGCGCGAGGTAATGACAACAACCTACCTCGCGCTTATCGCCGAAAAGGCAGCCTCGCCAGAGGATCGCCAAGTAATCTTGAGCGCCCTTTTCCGTCCCACGGCCGACGGGATTGTTAAGGAAGAAGGCGGCCTGGACCCTTCAATCGCATCAGCCCTGGCGAAGTATCTCTCCAAACCAGGCTAACGGAGGCCGCTACGTCGGCGGGGACGCGTACTGGCTATCGCCGGAAGCAGTCCCATGCTCAAGGCCTGTCCCGGAATACCGCCGTCCGGAGCCAGGCGTCGAGGTCCGCCGCCGATTGGTCCGCCACCTGCTCCATCGGGATGTGGCCGGTCTTCTCGTAGATGATGACCTTCGAGCCCGGGATGGCGTCAGCGAACTTCTTCGCTGTCGAGACCGGGATCAGCTTGTCGGTGTCGCCGTGCATGACCAGGGTCGGGACCTTGATCGCCGCCAGCTTCTGCGGCGTCGCCGCATCGGCCGGATCGAAGCTGCTCATCAGGCCGAGGATGATCTCCTTGTGGCCCGGCGCGCGGGCCATCTCGACATAGCGGGTGACCATCGCCTCGGTGGCGAGGTCCGGCTGCGGCTCGAAGGCGTCGCGAAGTCCGGCCCGGGTCATCGCCGAGGCGTCGAGGTCCTTGACCAGGAAACGGCCCACCGGACTGCGCAGGATCTTGAACGCCACCGGGCCTTCGTCCTTGTCGGCGCCGTCGCGCGGCCAGCCGGCGGCGTCGACCAGCACGATGCCCTGCACCCGGTCAGGATGGGCCAGGGCGTAGTTCCAGGTCACTCCGCCGCCCATCGAGTTGCCGCCCAGCACGAACTTCTCAAGGCCCAGCTTGCGGGTGGTCTCCTCGACGACATCGACGAAGCCCGAGCGCTTCAGGGTGTAGCCCTCCGGCGCGCGGGTCAGGCCGTGGCCGGGCAGGTCCAGGGTGATGATCCGGTAGTCCTTGCCCAGCCGCGCGACCCAGGGTTCCCAGGTCTCGAGATTGGCCGAAAAGCCGTGCACGAGCACCAGGACCGGGCCGTCCTTCCTGCCCTGGTCGCGGTAGTGCACGCGCACGCCGTCGCTGAGCGTCAGCCACTTCGAGGCGGGGGTGGCGTACTTCGCGTCCAGCGTCGTCCAGGGAACGTCCGGCCGCCGCAGCATCAGCCAGCCGCCGACCAGCACCACCGCGATGGCGACCAGCAGGCCGATCAGGACCTTGCCCAGAGTCTTCATGACGCTTCCCCCGTCTCCTTGTTGGGGGGATAGAGCGGCGCTAACGCCGTTCGGTCAAGCTCGGGCGCAGGCCGGGCACTCCGGATCGGCGCCGATCCGGACCGTCCGCGTTTCGCCGGCCAGGGCGTCGTAGATCAGCAGGCGGCCGTCGAGCGGCTCGCCCGCCCCGGCGATGATCTTCACCGCCTCCAGCGCCATCATCGAGCCGATCACCCCGCCCAGCGCCCCGATCACGCCGACGGAGACGCAGGTGTCCGCATCGGGCGGGATGTCCGGCACCAGGCAGCGGTAGCAGGGCTGGCCGGAGAACACCCCGATCTGGCCGGTCCAGCGCGCGATGGCGCCGCTGACAAGCGTCTTGCCCTCGGCCAGACAGGCGTCGCTGACCGCGAACCGGGTCGCGAAATCGTCGGTGCCGTCGAGCACCAGGTCGTAGCCGGCGACCAGCGCGCGGGCGTTGTCGGGCGTCACGGCGACCGGATGGGTCTCGACGACGATCTCGGGATTCAGGGCCCGCAGATGCTCCGCCGCCGCCTCGACCTTGGATCGGCCGACGTCAGCGGTCGTGTAGATCACCTGGCGCTGCAGGTTCGACAGCGCCGCCGTGTCGGGGTCGGCCAGGCCGATGCGGCCGACGCCCGCGGCCGCCAGATACAGCGCCGCCGGCGCGCCGAGGCCCCCGGCGCCGACCATCAGCACGCTGGCGGCCTTCAAGCGTTGCTGCCCCGGCCCGCCGATCTCGCGCAGCACCAGGTGGCGGGCGTAGCGCTCGACCTCGGACTCCGAAAACGCCATCAGCTTGACCTCGAACCCCTGCGCCGCCACATCGCGATCATGCAGAGCGCGACATCTTTTCCCGACTGGCACGGCACGACCATCCTGGCGGTGCGCAAGAACGGCAAGACCGTGGTGGCCGGCGACGGCCAGGTCTCCATGGGCCAGACCGTGGTCAAGGGCAACGCCCGAAAGGTGCGCACCCTCGCCGGCGGCAAGGTGATCGCCGGCTTCGCGGGCGCCACGGCCGACGCCTTCACCCTGATCGAGCGGCTGGAGGCCAAGCTGGAGCAGTTCCCCGGCCAGCTGGCCCGCGCCTGCGTCGAGCTGGCCAAGGACTGGCGCACCGACCGCTATCTGCGCCGGCTCGAAGCCATGCTGCTCGTCGCCGACGAGACCGCCATCTACACCGTCACCGGCGTCGGCGACGTGCTGGAGCCGGAGAGCGGCGTCGCGGCGATCGGCTCAGGCGGCAACTACGCCCTCGCCGCCGCCAGGGCGCTGGCCGAGAACACCGACCTGTCGGCCGAAGAGGTCGCCCGCCGCGCCATGGCCATCGCCGCCGAGATCTGCGTCTACACGAACGGCTCGCTGACGGTGGAAAGCCTGGGCTGAGCGATGGCCGGCGATCCCTACGCCTTCCGCGAAATGACCGCTGACGACTTGCCGATGATCGCCCGCTGGCTGGCGACGCCGGAGGTCGTCAGATGGTGGGGCGACCCGGACGAGCAGTACGGCCTCGTCGCCGAGGACCTCGACAATCCGGACATGCGGCAGTGGATCGTCAGCTTCGAGGGCCGGCCCTTCGCCTATGCCCAGGCCTATCAGGTCCATGTCTGGCCCCAGCCGCACTTTGAGCACCTGCCGCCCGGCGCCATGGCCATCGACGCGTTCACGGGGGAGCCGGACATGATCGGCGGCGGCCACGGCGGGGCCTTCCTGCGACGCCTGGCGAGCCGCCTTCGGGCCGAGGGGACCCCTGTCGTGGCGATCGACCCCGACGAGGACAACACCCGCGCGCGCCGCGCCTACGCCCGCGCCGGCTTCGTCGGCGACGACATCGTCGAGACCGGCGAAGGGCCCGCGGTGCTGATGCTGTTTGCGGGGTGAGGCCGCCCCCTACTGCCGTCATCCTCGCGCTCGTCGCGAGGACCCATGCGTGATGAGGTCGCCAGAGAGGGGCGCGGCACAGATCGTGCCCTGTACTTCATTCGCAGTGTTCATGGGTCCTCGGAACAGGTCCGAGGATGACGGGGGGGTGAGGATGTCCGCGAATTAACGGGACTTGTCAGGTCGCCGCGACCTCAATGGGCGTGGGAGGATCCATCCATGCGCCGCTTCGCCGCCATCGCTCTGGCACCGGCCCTCTTCGCCTCGTCCGCGCTCGCCGAGCCCGTCACGCCCGCGCCCGTGGTGGCCGCGGAGCGGGCCTTCGCGGCGGACGGCTATGCGCTGGGCTTCAAGGCCTCGTTCCTGAAGCACAGCGCGCCGGACGCCATCGTCATCCAGCCGCAGCCGGTCAACGCCCATGAGTCGCTGGCCAGGGCGCCCGACGGCAAGCCGGATGATCCGAAGCTGGAATGGTGGCCGGTCTTTGCCGGGATCAGCAAATCAGGCGATTTCGGGTTCACCACCGGTCCCTACGCCTTCGCGGGCAAACGGCGCGGCCACTATTTCACGGTCTGGAAGAAGCAGTTGAACGGCGAGTGGAAGTGGCTCTTCGACGGCGGGACGCCCAGCAGCGCCGAGGGCGCGCCGGGGCCCGGCGGCGCGGTCGGCTACCTGCCGGTGTCCGATGTCCCGCCGATGGATCCGGCGAAGGCCCTGGCCGAGGTGTTCGCCGCCGAGGACCGCCTCGCCGCGGCGGCCGAGACCGACCTGAAGTCCGGCTTCCTGGCGGTCTACGCCTGCGACGGCCGGATGCAGGGTTCGGCCCTGCCGCCGGCCGAGTCCTGCGACGCGGCGGGGGCGGAGATGGCGACGCGGCCGTCCACGGCGAAGCTGAAGACGCTCGGCGGCGAGGCCTCGTCGGCGGGCGACTTGGCCTGGACCTACGGCCTGTTCGACTGGACCAAGGATGGACAGCCGGCGAAAGGTCACTATGTGCGCGTGTGGCAACGGCGCGCGGAAGGCTGGCGGATCGTGTTCGACGAACTGCTGATCACCCCTCCTCAGCCGAAGCCCAACTGAAGCTTCTTCTGGCGACTGAATGACCGAGTTTTCCCCGCGCGAGATCGTTTCCGAGCTCGACCGCTACATCGTCGGCCACGCGGAGGCCAAGAAGGCCGTGGCCATCGCGCTGCGCAACCGCTGGCGCCGCCGGCGCGTGCCGGATGACCTGCGTGACGAGGTCACGCCGAAGAACATCCTGATGATCGGCCCGACCGGCGTGGGCAAGACCGAGATCGCCCGCCGGCTGGCCAAGCTGGCCCAGGCCCCCTTCCTCAAGGTCGAGGCGACCAAGTTCACCGAGGTGGGCTACGTCGGCCGCGACGTCGACCAGATCATGCGCGACCTGGTCGAGAGCGCCGTCGCTATGGTCCGCGACAAGCGCCGCGCCGCCGTGAAGGCCCGGGCCGAGGCCGCCGCGGAGGAGCGCATTCTCGACGCCCTGACCGGCCCCGGCTCGACCGCCGCCCGCGAGGCCTTCCGCAGGAAGCTCCGGGCCGGAGAGCTGAACGACAAGGAAGTCGAGCTGCAGCTGGCCGACACCTCCTCGCCCTTCCAGGGCCTGGACATTCCGGGTCAGCCCGGCGGCTCGATGGGCGTGCTGAACCTGGGCGACATGTTCGGCAAAGCCTTCGGCGGCCGCACCCGCACCCACAAGACCACGGTCGCCGGCGCCCATGCGCCATTGCTGGCCGAGGAGAGCGACAAGCTGCTCGACCAGGAGGCCCTGACCCAGGAAGCCCTCGAGCTGGCCGAGAACCAGGGCATCGTCTTCATCGACGAGATCGACAAGGTCGCGTCCAGCGCCTCGCGGTCGGGCGCCGACGTCAGCCGCGAGGGGGTCCAGCGCGACCTGCTGCCGCTGATCGAGGGCACGACGGTCAGCACCAAGCACGGACCGGTGAAGACCGACCACGTCCTGTTCATCGCCTCGGGCGCCTTCCACGTCGCCAAGCCGAGCGACCTGCTGCCCGAGCTGCAGGGCCGCCTGCCGATCCGGGTCGAGCTGAAGGCCCTGACCCGCGACGACATGCGCCGCATCCTGACCGAGCCGGAAGCCAATCTGATCCGCCAGCACCAGGCGCTGCTGAAGACCGAGGACGTCGAGCTGGCCTTCACCGAGGACGCCATCGACGCCCTGGCCGACGCGGCCGTGGCCGTGAACGGCTCGGTGGAGAACATCGGCGCCCGCCGGCTGCAGACGGTGCTGGAGAAGGTCGTCGAGGAGATCAGCTTCTCCGCCGCCGACAAGGGCGGCCAGACCCTGACCATCGACGGCGCCTACGTCCGGGAGAAGATCGGCGCGCTGGCGGCGGATACGGATCTGAGCCGGTTTATCCTGTAGGGGTTGGGGCCCCATCGTCGCCTGTCGCGCTTTCAGCGCGCTCCAGACGACACTTCCCCGCAAGCGGGGAAGAGCACGGGGCTCCTCCCCACTTGTGGGGAGGTGGGCTTTCGAGCGCGCTGGAAGCGCGAGAAAGGCCGGAGGGGCCCCCAGTCACCCCGCCCGCGCCACCGCCTCCATGCCCAGCATCGCGGCCTTGCGCGCCAGGCCCCAGTGGTAGCCGGTCAGCCGCCCGTCGCGGGCGATCACGCGGTGGCAGGGGATCAGCAGGCTGACGGGGTTGGCGCCCACCGCCGCGCCCGCCGCCTGGAACGCCTTTGGCTTGCCGGCCCAGGACGCCACCTCGGCATAGGTCGCCGTCTCGCCCGGAGCGATCCGCAGCAGCGCCTTCCAGACCTGGACGTGGAACGGCGAGCCGATCAGCACCAGCGGCACGGGCCCGCCCTCGCCGGTGAAGGCCTGGCGGCTCATGGCCCGGGCCGCCGCGTCGTCGCGGATCCAGTCGGCGGCCGGAAAGCGGCGGTGCATGTCGGCGAAGGCTGCGTCCTCCTCGCCCTCGCCGGCGAAACCCAGGCCCGCCAGGCCGCGCGGCGCGACCACGAACAGGCCCCGGCCGAACGGCGTCGGCGCGAAGCCCCAGCGCAGCTTCAGTCCCTCGCCCCGGCGGCGCGCGTCGCCCGGCGTCACCGATTCCTGGGCGATGAACAGGTCGTGCAGGCGCGAGGGGCCCGACAGGCCGGCGTCGAAGGCGGCGTCGAGCACGCTGGCGCCCTGCTCCAGGCTTCGCCGCGCCTCGGCATGGGCGATGGCCCCCACGAACGTCTTGGGGCTGACCCCGGCCCAGCGGGTGAAGATGCGCTGGAAGTGGAACGGCGACAGACCCACGGCCTCGGCCGCGTCGTCGAGCGAGGGATGGTCCTGCCAGTGGTCGGCCAGCCAGGCGAGCGCCTTCTCCATGCGATGGTAGTCGCGGGCGCGGTCGTCCAGGCTGACGATGTCGGCGGAGGCTGGGGTCATGCTGGTGTCGTAGGCCATGCCGCGACGCTAGATCCGGCGCCGGCGCGCCTCCACCCGGTTCTTGCGGTCACGCCGCGTACCGTTCCGCCCGCGCCGCCCGCAGGGCGCCGTCCAGCGCCCGGCCGAGGTCGGCCCGCTCGCCGGGGCTCAACGCCCGCCCGACCAGGTAGCGCCGCCGGTGCATCCGCAGCCGCAGCTTGGTGTCGTCCTGGCCGTAGGGTTCGACGTCGAGGCCGGTGAAGGCGGTCGGCGAGGTCCAGACCGTGCGCTTGCCGGCCTCCGACTCCAGCCAGATCTCGACCTGCTCGGCGCTGACCCGCACCCGCTCCTTGCGCCCGGCGGCGCGGTTGTTGGCCCGGAAGGCGAGCCAGATCGCCAGCACGTCGAGCCCCAGGAAGACCGGCACGGGCCCGAGTCCGAAATGCCGCCCGAAGGCCAGGAAGAACCCGATTCCGACGATCAGGTTGAAGGCGATGACGATGCCGAGGATGACCTTCAGCCCCGTCGCGCCCAGCGAGGCGTTCTGGCGGATTTCCGCGTCCATGTAGAGCTGGCCGGCCATGGCGGGAAAATAGGCCCGCCGCGGCGGCTTGGCGAGCGTGACGGCGCAGGCCAAATTCGCGGCGATGAAGAAGCCGGTCCGCAGAAAACGTCTGTCACCGAAGGACCGGGCGCGCGTCGACGCGCTGTTCGAGCGGTTCTCGACGCTGAGCGACGCGCCGAAGACCGAGTTGAACTTCTCCAACCCCTTCACGCTGGTGGTGGCGGTGGCGCTGTCGGCCCAGGCGACGGACGTCGGGGTCAACAAGGCGACGGCGAAGCTGTTCCCGGTGGCCGACACGCCGGAGAAGATGGCCGCGCTCGGCGTCGAGGGCCTGATCCCCTACATCAACTCGATCGGCCTCTTCCGGAACAAGGCGAAGAACGTCATCGCCCTGTCGGAGATAATCCTGCGGAAGCACGGCGGACAGGTCCCCCTGAACCGCGCCGACCTCGAGGACCTGCCCGGCGTCGGCCGCAAGACCGCCAGCGTGGTGCTGAACGAGCTGGACATCGAACCGGCGATCGCCGTCGACACCCACGTCTTCCGCGTCTCGCACCGGCTGAAGCTTTCCGCCGGCAAGACGCCGGACAAGGTCGAACAGGACCTGATGGCCATCGTTCCGGAGCCGTTCCTGACGAGGGCCCACCACTGGCTGATCCTGCACGGCCGCTATGTGTGCGTGGCGAGGAAGCCGAAGTGCCTGGAGTGCCGGGTGAGCGACCTGTGCCCGAGCCGGGAGTTGTTCGTGGGGGGTTAGGCTTTAGAGCGCGGGTTCAAGGCAGTCGCGTCTCAACGCCTCAGCCTTTCACGCGCAGCCCCCGCCCGCGGTGGGAACGGGCCAATGCTAGGCTACGATGGGTCGATCTTCGTCGCCACGGAAGATGGCCGCGAGATTTCCGCAGACGAGCTTCGCGCCTCGGGGAATCCCGCCAATGCCGAACCATCCGCGGAAAAGGTACTTGCCGAGCATGTACCTCGCGGCGGGATGCCCCTCGTCAGCCGCCCACTCAAGCGAAGGCTGCCATTCCAACCGTGCCGGCAAAGGTAGGCTTGGCGTAAGGCGCATGCGGATCAAGCGATAGACGGCGGGAGCGAAACCGCGTTCCCAGCCGGCTTCATAGATTCTCTCCGCCTCGTCAGCCCGACCGTTTCCGGCCAGACATGCGCCATACTCCAGCAGGCCGCGGTCCGATCCATTCTCGTAGGCACGACGCCACCAGGCCATGGCCTGGTCGAGGTCCCTGCTCATTCCCGTGCCCGACCAATAGCACCAGGCGACGAAATTCATGCAGAAGACCGAGCCGGAGTTCGCCAACTGCAGCAGTTGTGCGAACCCGTCCTCCGGCGTGTGGTCCAGCAAGCGCACGGAGGCCTTTACCTCCTCTTTTTGTGGATCCGTCTCCAGCAGATTCCAGTCGTTTGTCTGGGCGTACTCCCAAGTCCTCAGGCGCTCCGCCTGCTCTTCGTTGAAGTCAGGCATGCCCAGTCTTGAACGGAGCCAAGTTATCACGCCCATCCGGCGAATTCGCTTGCAAGTGGCGCTGGCTGCAGCCTGATCCTGGACGCGATCATCCAACCGTCAATGTCTGGTGTCCACCGTTAGTCGCACCGCTGAGGCCGCCTCGACTTCCGGCAGTCCCCGCCCTGATGCCTTGGCGGAGCATTGCGCGGGCGGGCGTCCTGCTCAAGGACCGGTTCGCCGTATGGGGCGGGAGCGGCGGCCCGCAGGGCCGTCCTTGACCAGGCCGACCGCTCCGCGCTCCCATTCCATCAAGGCTGAAGGGCGGGATTCATCTGGCCCCCTTCCCCCTTTCTCATCCCGCTCATCCTCGCGGAAGCGAGGACCCAGGCTTACGGCCGGTGCACTCATGGTGAGGGATGTCTGGCCCCCTGGCGGAGTCTCCGGATTGTAACCACCAAGAACACGCGTTACGATAGTAATCGTTGGGGCGCTCTCGCTGGCGATGCCATGGCCTACTACGTCTACATCCTCGCGAGCGGGCGGAACGGGACGCTCTACATCGGCTCGACCGACAGCCTCGTCCGGCGGGTCAGCGAGCACCGCGAAGAGCTACGGCCCGGCTTCACCGGCCGCTACGGCGTCAAGATGCTGGTCTGGTACGAGGCCTTCGACACCCGCGACGACGCCTTCCGCCGCGAGCGACAGATGAAGGTCTGGCGCAGGGCCTGGAAGATGGAGCTGATCGAGAAGACCAATCCCGGATGGCGGGACCTGTATCCGGACATCTGCTGAGCGCCGGACATCCCTGACCATGAGTGCACCGGCCGCAAACCTGGGTCCTCGCTTCCGCGAGGATGAGCGGAGTATAGGGGGGCGGGGAAGCGGGACTCCCGAGACATATAATCCCGAGACAAAGCGGGACATTCCGCCCGTTTCGGGGACATTGCGCGCGGCCAACAGCCCACCCCCGTCCGGGGCGGCGTCATACTGGCGCCATGACGTGTGGAACACACAGGATGGCGGCGGCGGAAAGCCTTTGCTGGCAACAGAAACGGCCCCGTAACGGCGCGGGCTCAAGACGGCTCCACTCAGCCGTACGGCCGGGCGCACCCGCCATCTGTTCCCCTATCCGCGCCGACGCCCGGGCCGCGCGAAACGCCATGGAGACACTCGCGACCCTACAGTGCCGCCTTCACCGCCGCCGCGAACCGCGCCGCCCCCTCGGGCGCGTGTTCCAGGAACAGGTCCGGCTCGATGGCCTCCAGCTCCATCACCCGCAGCGTGCCGTCCGTGTGGCGGATCAGGTCGATCCGGCAGTAGAGCGGCGCGCGGTCCAGGGCGCCCAGCACCTGTTTCGCCACGGCCATCGCCTCGTCCGGCGGGGTGATCGGGCCGATGGTCGAGCCGAACTGGGGCTGGACGCGGAAGTCGCCGGCCCTGGCCACCTTGCCCACCGCATGGCTGAAGACGCCGTCGAAGTGCAGCAGGCTCAGCTCGCCTTCGCCACTGACCGAAGGGAGGAACGGCTGGATCATGGCCGGGCCGGTCGGGCCGCCCTCCAGCGCCGCGCCGGGCGCCAGGCGCACCGTCTCGTTCGAGCCGCCGGAGATCTGTGGCTTGACCACCAGCTCGCCGCCGCCCAGCCGCTCGCGGGCCCCCTCGACCACGGCCTGGGTGGCGCGCTCGACGAACAGGGTCGGCACCACCGGCACGCCGGCCTGTTCCAGGTCGTCGAGATAGGTCTTCACCGTGTTCCAGCGCAGCATGCCGACATCGTTCAGCGTGCGCCGGCCCTGCGCCTGCAGTTCGTCCAGGGTCGCCAGCCAGCGGGCGGCCTCGATGTGATAACCCCATGCCAGCAGCGGCAGGATCACCTCGGCGTCGCTTTGCGGCGCGTCGTGCCAGGGCAGGGTCTCGATCGTCAGGCCGAGGCCCGACAGCGCCGCGGCGTAGCGGTCGCGCGCGTCGCCCCAGGCTCTGACGTAGGGGCTGTCGGCGGCGGGGGTCAGCAGGGCGATCCGGGTCATGACGCCCGGTACCGCCGCGCCCGTCGCGCGTCAAACCGTGCGACAGGGCGTTCATTGCCCCGAAAGCCCTTTTCCCTTAACGGACGCCTTCTCTTTCCGCGCGAGACGCCCTGCCCCATGACCGCCCTCTACGACGTCGCCGCGATCGGCAACGCCATCGTCGATGTGATCGCCCCCTGCGACGACGCCTTCCTGACCACCGAAGCCCTGGTGAAGGGCTCGATGCAGCTGGTCGACGAGAACCAGGCGATCGCGCTGTACGGCCGCATGGCCCAGGCGATCGAGACCTCGGGCGGATCGGCCGGCAACACGGTCGCGGGCGTCGCCAGCTTCGGCGGCCGGTCGGCCTATCTGGGCAAGGTCGCGAAGGACCAGCTGGGCGAGGTGTTCGCCCACGATATGAAGGCGATCGGCGTCCATTTCGACACCACGCCTCTGGCCGGCGGCCCGGCGACGGCGCGCAGCATGATCAACGTCACGCCCGACGGCCAGCGCACCATGTGCACCTACCTCGGCGCCTCGATCGAGCTGACGCCGGACGACGTCGATCCGGCGGTGATCGAGGGATCGACGATCGTCTACCTCGAGGGCTACCTGTTCGACCCGAGCGAGGCGCGGCGCGCCTTCGCCAAGGCGGCGGGCCTGGCCCACGCGGCGGGGCGCAAGATGGCCATCACCCTGTCGGACGCCTTTGTCGTCGACCGCCACCGCGACGCACTGCTGGGCTTCATCCAGGGCCAGTGCGAGATCGTGCTGGCCAACGAGGCCGAGGTGAAGGCGCTGTTCCAGACCGACGACTTCGACGCCGCCGCCGCGAAGCTGGGCGCGATGACCGACATCTGCGCCATCACCATGGGCGAACAGGGCTCGCTGCTGCTCGCCGGCCGGGACTCGGTCCGGATCCCGGCCTATCCGGTCGAGAAAGTCGTGGACACGACGGGCGCGGGCGACCAATACGCAGCGGGCTTTCTGCTGGGGATCGCGCGCGGCCTGCCGCTGGCGGTCAGCGGAAAGCTGGGCTCGCTGGCGGCGGCCGAGGTCATCGGCCACTACGGGCCGAGGCCGCAGGTCTCGCTCGAAGCCCTGGCGAAGGCGGAGGGACTGATCTGATGGCCCGCACGGCCGAAGTGGTTCGCGAGACGAAGGAGACGCAGATCCGCGTCTGGATCGATCTCGACGGGACCGGCGAGAGCACCATCTCGACCGGCGTCGGCTTCTTCGACCATATGCTGGAGGGCTTCGCCCGCCACGGCGGCTTCGACCTGAAGGTCGAGACGAAGGGCGACCTGCACATCGACATGCACCACACCGTCGAGGACACCGGCATCGTGCTGGGCCAGGCGGTGAAGCAGGCGCTGGACGGGTTCAAGGGCATCCGCCGGTTCGGCAGCGCCTACATCCCGATGGACGAGACCCTGACGCGCTGCGCGCTGGATCTGTCGAACCGCGCCTACCTGATCTGGAAGGTCGCGTTCTCGCGGCCCAAGGTCGGCGAGATGGACACCGAGCTGTTCAAGGAATTCCACCATGCGTTCGCGATGAACGCGGGCGCCTGCGTGCATCTGGAAACCCTGTACGGCGACAACACCCACCATATCGCCGAGAGCGGCTTCAAGGCCCTGGCCCGCGCCCTCCGCGAAGCGGTGGAGCTGGATCCCAAGACCCACGGCCGCGCACCGTCGACCAAGGGCATGCTCTAGGCTTCCCATGCAGAGCGTCGCCCTGATCGACTACGGGTCGGGCAACCTTCGCTCGGCCGAAAAGGCCCTCCGCAAGGCGGCGGAGGGAACGACCGCTTCTGTGGTCGTGACGGCCGATCCGGACGTGGTCGCCCGGGCCGACCGGCTGGTGCTGCCGGGCGTCGGCGCGTTCGCGGCCTGCATGTCGGCCCTGGCGTCGCGCGAGGGCCTGATCGCGGCCATGACCGAGGCGGTCCTGACGCGGGGCGCGCCGTTCCTCGGCGTCTGCGTCGGGATGCAGCTGCTGGCCGACCGGGGCCTGGAGTTCGGCGTGACGCCGGGACTGGGCTGGATCGGCGGCGAGGTGGCCCGCCTGACCCCCGCCACCCCCGCCGCCAAGGTGCCCCACATGGGCTGGAACGACCTGGTCGAGGTGCGCGACACGCCGCTGACCGCCGGTCTGGCCGACGGCGCCCACATGTACTTCACCCACTCCTTCGCCTTCACGCCCGACGATCCGTCACATGTCGCGGCCAGAACCGACCACGGCGGCCGGTTCGTGGCGGCCGTCGTCAAGGGCAACGTCATGGGCGTCCAGTTCCACCCCGAGAAGTCGCAGGGCGCCGGCCTGAAGCTTCTGCAGAACTTCCTGGAGGCGCGCGCGTGATCCTCTATCCCGCCATCGACCTGAAGGACGGCCGCTGCGTGCGGCTGCTGCACGGCGACCTGAACAAGGAAACCGTGTTCAACACCTCGCCCGCCGACCAGGCCGGCCAGTTCCAGAGGCAGGGCTTTTCCTGGCTGCACGTCGTCGACCTGAACGGGGCGGTCGAGGGGCGGCCGGTCAACGCCGCCGCCGTCGCCGAGATCCTGAACGCCATCTCGATCCCGATGCAGCTGGGCGGCGGCATCCGCACGCTGGAGCAGGCCGGCGGCTGGATCGAGGCCGGCGTCGACCGGGTGATCCTCGGCACCGTGGCGGTGAAGGATCCGGCGCTGGTCAAGGCCGCGGCGCGCGAATGGCCCGAGCAGGTGGCGGTGGCCATCGACGCCCGTGACGGCATGGTCGCCACCGAGGGCTGGGTCGGCGCCTCGACCGTCGGCGTTATCGAACTGGCCAAGCGGTTCGAGGACGCGGGCGTCGCCGCCCTGATCGTAACCGACATCGGCCGCGACGGGGCGATGACCGGCGTCAACGTCGATCAGGTCGGCGAATGCGCCGACGCCGTGAACATTCCGGTCATCGCCTCGGGCGGCATCGCCTCGGTCAGGGACATCGAGCTGCTGAAAGCCCGCAAGGGCGCGCCGATCGCCGGCGCGGTGCTGGGCCGCTCCCTGTACGAAGGCGCGGTCGACCCGGCCCAGGCCCTGAAGATCGCGGGCGGCTGAGGATGCTGAAAGTCATCTCATGCTGAAAGTTAGGGTCATCCCCTGCCTGGACGTGAAGGACGGCCGCGTGGTGAAGGGCGTCAACTTCGTGGCCCTGCGCGACGCCGGCGATCCGGTCGAGCAGGCGCGGGCCTATGACGCGGCCGGCGCCGACGAGCTGATGTTCCTCGACATCACCGCCAGCCATGAGGGCCGCGGCGCGATCCTGGACGTGGTGGCGCGGACGGCCGACGAATGCTTCATGCCGGTCTCGGTCGGCGGCGGCGTGCGGACGGTGGAGAACGCCCGCGCCCTGTTGCGGGCCGGCGCGGACAAGGTCTCGGTCAATACGGCCGCGGTCGAGAACCCCGACCTGATCGCCGCCATGGCCGACGCCTTCGGCAGCCAGTGCGTGGTCGTCGCGGTCGACGCCAAGGCACGCCCAAACACTGACAAGAATGGCGGCGGCTGGAACATCTTCACCTACGGCGGCCGCAACGACACGGGCATCGACGCGGTCGAGTTCGCCGCCCGGGCGGTCGAGCGCGGGGCGGGCGAGATCCTGCTGACCTCGATGGATCGGGATGGCGCGAAGACGGGCTACGATATCGGCCTGCTGCGCGCGGTCACGGCCGCGGTTTCGGTGCCGGTCATCGCCAGCGGCGGCGCCGGCAGGGTCGGGCACCTGGTCGAGGCGGTGACGGAGGGCCACGCCGACGCGGTGCTCGCCGCCTCGATCTTCCACTTCGGCGAGGTCTCGATCGGCGAGGCCAAGCGCGCCATGGCCGCCGCCGGCGTGCCGGTTCGCACGATGGGAGACGCCGCATGAGCCGCTTGAGCGAAGTCCTCGACCGTCTGGCCGCGACCATCGAGTCCCGCAAGGGCGCCGAGCCGTCGGTCTCCTGGACCGCGAAGCTGCTCGCCGATCCGACGCTGGCCGCCAGGAAGCTGGGCGAAGAGGCGATCGAGGCCGTGCTCGCCGCCGCCCAGAACGACCGCGACGGCCTGGCCGCCGAGAGCGCCGACGTCCTCTATCACCTGCTCGCCCTGCTGGCGGCAAGCGGGGTGTCGCTGGACGCGGTGGCGGCGAAGCTCGAAGCGCGCGAAGGTCGCTCCGGCGTCGAGGAGAAGGCCAGCCGGGGCTAGAGGCCCAGCCGCTCCGCGTCGGCTGTCGCCGACAGGCCGAGCGCCTCGAACATCTCCGAACGGCGCGGTCCCAGCCGGGGCGGGTAGTGCTTCGCCTTGGCGGCCTTCGGGGTCGCCCAGGCCTTCAGGACCTTGGCCATGTTGGCCGGCCGCTTCAGCCAGGCGTCGCTGGGCTCCAGCATATGGAAGCCGCGCATGAACTCCCGCAGCAGGGCCGGGTCCGACCGCAGCGCGGGCGTGATCGCATCGGCCGCGAAGCTGCGGATCACGATCGCCCTGAAATCCGGCTGATAGTCACCCTGCAACGCCAGTCGCGCTCGCCTGATCGCGACACGGTCCTGCCGGCGCATGCCGTCGTAGTAGGGGCGGAGGTCGCGATCGACGGCGGCCTGATAGGCGATGGCCCGGGCGGCGGGCCGCCTGTGGGCCAGAAGCACGTCACGCAGCAGGTGCGCCTCGACCGCGGCGAACGAGCAACCCCGGCCGTAGAGCGGATTGGTCCGCACCAGGCCGTCTCCGACGAAGAACAGGTTCAGCGCCAACGGCCTTCCGGCCGGCGCGGTGTCGCGCCAGCGGCTCTTGAGGTCGCCCATGCCGAACACCTTGCTGATCGGCTCGGCGCGCTCGGGATCGGTCCAGCGGGCGACGCCGCGAATCAGCTCGCAGATCCGGTCGAAGATTTCCGGATGCATGATCGCCTTGCGAAGCGTCTCCTCGATCTCGGGCGCGGCCAGGGTGATCGAGAAGCAGCCGTTGTCGGCCGGGAAGACGCCGAACTTGATGAAGCCGAGATCGCCCGCCCCCGGCGCGCCGCCGCGGGGCGGCTCGGACTGCCCGGGCCGCAGCCGCCAGTGGCGGGTGTAGTAGAGGATGCCGGCGTCTTCGCTGTCCTCGGGAACCTCGATCCCGGCCTCCTGAAGCCACTCGAAGCCCTGCGACAGCCGGCCGGCGCCGTCGACGACGATGTCAGCCTCTTCCTCGCGGCGGCCGGAGGCGTCCTCGATCGTCAGGCCCCGACAGACGTAGCGGCCCTCGTCGTCGCGCTCGCCGAGCAGGCCGACAACATTGACGCCGCTCCGGATCCGCACGGACGGCATGCGCTCGACGTAGCGACGCATGACCAGCTCCAGCGTCGTGCGCCGGCTGGTCAGGACGGTGAGCTGGCTGTCCTCGGGCAGCGGCCGGTACTTCGCCCGGGCGTGCTCGGTCAGGCCATCAAAGAAGTTGAGTTCCTGCACGCCGGCGGCGCGCAACTCTTCCAGCAGGCCGGGGTGGTTGTCGGCGATCACGCGCCTAAGACGCGCCAGGAAGGCATGACTGTGCCTGAGGTGACCGACGCCCCGTCGGCTCCAGCTTTCAAAGGCCTCGTCGGCGCCGCCGTCAGGCGTGGGCGGGTCTCGCTCGAGCACATCGACCTGCCAGCCCGACGCGCCCAGAGCCAATGCGGTGAAGAGGCCGGCCATGCCGGCGCCGATCACCAGAACGCGCTCATTCATCTCAGAACCCCCGGTTCCGAAACTATGGAGGCCCCGCATGGACCCTGCCAGCATGACCTGACGTCAGAGGCGCGAATTTCTCTTCAAAGCCACATAGAGCGCGCCTTCGCCGCCGTGCCGACGATCGGCCTTCGAAACACCGGCCACGACGGCGCGCAGCGGCGGGGCGGCAAGCCATTCGGGCGTCTGGCGGCGCAGGATGCCTTCGCCGAGCGTACCCTTCCCGGTGATGACCAGCACCTCGCGGACACCCTCGTCATGGGCGCGCAGGATGAAGGCCTCGAGCGCCGCCCGCGCCCGGTCGTGGGTCATGAAGTGAAGGTCGATGCGCGCCTCGAGCGGATCGCGGCCGCGCACGATCCGGCGCTTTCGGCCCGGTTCGATGGGATCGGGCGGCGGCGCGGCCCTGGCGCGCGCCGGCTTGGGCGAGGCCTGGACCGGCAGGCGCGCCGGCGGCGCCTTGGGATCGGGCTTCGGCGGCGCTTCGGCCTCGACCCTGGGGACCGACTTGCCGGGCCTGGGCTTCACGGTTTCCGCCACCCGACCCCAGAGCCGCGCCTCCTCGGGCTTCAGCTTGCGGACCATGGCCTCACGAGCCTGGGGCACGCGGAACCAGCCGCCACATGCGCAGGGTGTGGCGAACGCGGCCGGCCTCGACTCCGGCCGCATCGCCGCTGCCGATGTAGAGATCGGCCCGGACCTGGCCCTTGATCGCGCCGCCGGTGTCGAGCGCTACGGTCAGGCGCCGATAGGTCGGAAACGCGCCCGTCAGGGCCGGCGCGCTGGCGTCGATCCAGAACAGCTCGCCGACATCGTGACGGGACAGGTCCACGGCGATGGCGCGTCCGGCGGGCAGGGGAACGTTGGCGGCGCCGGTGGCTTCCCGTCCGTCGTCGTCGCTCATCCTGAAGAACACATAGCGGGGGTTCAGCCGCATGACCTCGTCGGCCTCTTCGCCCGCGTGATCGGCCAGCCAGCGGCGGATGGCGTCTCCCGAGGTATCGGAATCCTTGAGCAGGCCCCGCTCCCGCATCGGCCGGGCAATGCCGACGAAGGGTCGGCCGTTGTGAGCGGCGAAGGCCGCGCGTTTGCGGGTTCCGTCCGGCAGGACCAGAACGCCGGAGCCCTGGATCTGGAGGAAGAACAGGTCCTCCGGCCGCATCCAGGCCAGGACGACCTCCGGCTCCTTCGCTTCGATCGCGGCCCGGTCTGGATAGGGACGGGTGGAGCCGTCACCGACCTGCACGACGTCGGAGCCGCTGTTCATCACCAGGTCGGAAGGCTTGCCGCGCACCGGCGCGGTGAAGCCGTCACGGCGCGAGAACCGGGCTTCATAGACCGGCGCGAAATAAGCGGTCAGCAGGCCCGGATCGCCGGCGGACTCCGGTATGAAGTTGTCTTCAAGAAAGCGCCGGGCCGCGGGACCGTCGAGTTGGCCCAGCGCCCGGACCCTTCGGCAGAGGGCGGCCGCGGCCGGGTCCTTCGCCACGCCGCAGGTCTCACGCCAGGCGGCCAGGGCGGCGGCGTGATCTTCGGTGTCCCAGCCGGGAAGATCGGCGAAGCTGACGGAGGCGGCCGGCGGAACCGGCGGCGGCGTGGGGCCGGGAACCGGAACGGGCGTCGGGACCGGCGGCGGAGCTATGATCGGACCCTCGGCCTTCGGGGTCGCGCAGGCGGCCAGAATGAGCAGCAGCGCCGCCGCGCCGAGAACCCGAATGCGCATCACGCCTCCGCGGCGTCTACATGAACCAGGGTCCAGTTGGGGTCGCGGCTCTTAAGATTGCGTTCGAACGTCCACAGCTCGGCCGTGCGACGATCGTCGACGGCCTCGCCCTCCGGGCCCTTGGAGCGCGAACGGAACTCGCCGAGGAAACGGACGACCAGGCGGGCGATGTCGCCTTCGACGTCGATGCGATCAAGGTCGGCGCGCGGCGCGTGCAGGAACTCGACCTGTTCGGTGCGGCCTTCGGCCTCGCGGGCGTCGATGGCGGCTTCGAAACTCTCCGCTACGCCCGGGGCCAGCAGGTTCTTCAGCGTCGCCCGGTCGCCGGCGGCGAAGGCGACAACGATCATTTCGTAGGCCTGGCGGGCGCCATCGAGGAAGCGCCCGACCTCGAAGGTCGGATCCTTGGCGCGGATCGCCGCCAGGCCCGTCGGGGCCGGCCCCTCGGCGTCGACAGGGTCGATCTTCGCGACCGGCTCTTCGGAATCCGATGCGCGCTCGGGACGCGGAGGATTGTCCTCGGGCTGGCGACCGATGCGGCGGCCGAGCACGGCGTAGAGCTGATACAGCACCACGGCGGCGAACACGGCGAAAATGACCAGTTCGAGGTACTTCACGTCGATTGCGTCTCCGATAACCCCCGAAGCGAATATAGGGCAGCCATACGCCCGCGTCAGGGGGCCGCCGTTGCACCGGCAGGGTGCGCGTGATAGCAGCGCGCCTTCATATTGTCGCGCCCATGTCCGGGCGAAGACGCCTGTCTACGTCCAGGAACGTGAACCACCCATGAGCGATACGACCACCGCGCCCGCCGAGAACGGCGCTGAGGCCCAACCCGGCTTCCGCATCCTCGCGCAGTTCGTGCGCGACTTCTCGTTCGAGAATCCGCTGGCCCCTGAATCCCTGCGCGCCGATCCGTCGGGTCTGCAGCCGCAGATCGACATCGGCGTCGAGATGAACGCCCGCGGTCGCCAGGACGGCCTGTTCGAGGTCGACCTCAAGCTCTCGGCCCAGGCGACGCGGGGCGACAAGGTCGCCTTCCACGTCGAACTGCTCTACGGCGGCCTGTTCGCGATCAGCGGCGTGCCGCAGGACGAGATCGAACCGGTGCTGATGATCGAGTGCCCGCGCTTCCTGTTCCCGTTCGCGCGCCGCCTGATCTCGGATGTGACCTCGGAGGGCGGCTTCCCGCCGTTCCAGCTGGATCCGATCGATTTCGCCGGCGTCTACGCCGCCCGCAAGGCCCAAGGAGACGGCAGCCTGGTCGGCCACGCCTAGCCCCGGGTCCCGCCGGAGAACGAAAAGGGCGCGGCCGGTCGGCCGCGCCTTTTTTCTTTGCCGAGCCGGTCTGGCCGTCAGAGTCCGTACTTCAGCCAGACAGCCTTGTCCTTGAGCGCGCCCCGGACGAAAGCCTCGTGGGCGGCGCGTTCGTCCGCTGTGGACCGCGGCGCCAGCGGCCGGGGCCGGGCGCCATAGACGATCGACTGGATCGTCGCATTGGCCCGGGCGACAGGGCTCATGCTCAGGTCGAGCGCCCGCTCCTTGCCGCCCTGCAACTCGAGATAGACGGCGGCCAGCAGCTCGGCGTCGATCAGCGCCCCGTGCTTGTCCCGGGACGCCAGCGAGATCTTCATCCGCTTACAGAGCGCGTCCAGGGAGTTGTACATCCCGGGAAACTTCTTCTTGGCCAGCGCCAGGGTGTCGATCCAGCGGTCGTCCGGCGGCGGCGTGCGGCCGATCCGGGCCAGTTCGGCGTTGACGAAGCCGCGGTCGAACGGAGCGTTGTGCGCCACAATGGGGTCGTCGCCGACGAACTCGAGGAACTCGTCGACGATCTCGTGGAAGCGTGGCTTGTCCTTCAGGAAGGCCAGCGAGATGCCGTGGACGCGCTCGGCGTCGGCGTCGATCTCGCGGTCGGGATGGACGTATTTGTGAAAGCTGCGCGCCGTCGGGATGAAGTCGATCACCTCGACGCAGGCGATCTCGATCAGCCGGTGCCCGGTCCTGGGATCGAGCCCGGTGGTCTCGGTGTCGAGGACGAGGTGGCGCGCCATGGCTCTTTCAATGGGCCGGTTCGGCGGGACCTTCAAGCGGCCGCAGCGTCGCAAGGTGTGCGGGATCGCGGAGCTTCGCCAGCACCTCCCGGACCTGGGCCCGCGCATGCTCCAGGCCCTGGCCGGTATCGATAACGAAGTGGGCGCGGGCGCGCTTTTCCACGTCGGCCATCTGGCGCGCGAGGATGGCGTCGAGTTTGGCCTCGTCCATGCCCGGCCGCGCCAGCACACGCTGCCGCTGGACATCGGCCGGAGCCGAGACGACCACCACCGCGTCCATCCGCTTCTCGCCGCCGGTTTCGAACAGCAGCGGAATGTCGAGGATCACGATGTCGGCGCCATCGGCCGCCGCCTTTTGGAAGAAGTCGACGCGGGAGGCGCCGACCAGCGGGTGGACGATCGCCTCCAGACGCTTCATCTCGTCGGGCTTGCCGACGACCAGGTGGCTGAGCTTCGTCCGGTCGATCGCGCCGTCGACCACTACGCCGGGAAAGGCGTCTCCGACGGGTCCGACCGCGGCGCCGCCCCTGGCGTACAGGGCATGGACCTCGGCGTCGGCGTCGTAGACCGGCGCGCCCTCGGCCGCGAACATCGCCGCCGTGGTCGACTTGCCCATGCCGATGGAGCCGGTCAGGCCGACGGTGATCATGCGGGTTCTCCAACAGCTTTGAGCGCGAGGGCGCGGACATCGACCGAGGCCGGCGGCGCGACGCCGAAGAAGGCCTCGAAACTGGGGACGGCCTGGCGGATCAGCATCTCCAGCCCGTCGACGGTGCGCAGGCCCAGCGCCTGGGCCCGGGCGATGAACTCCGTGCGCAGCGGTTTGTAGACCATGTCCATCACCACCGCGGTCGTCGGCCCCCGCGCGAGATCCAGATCGGGACCGGCCCCGCCGCCGAGACCCAGCGAGGTCGCGTTGATGACGACATTGGCGCCATCCAGCGCGTCCCCGCCGTCCACGGCCCGCACTGGGCCGCCGATGTCTGTGGCCAGCGCGATCGCCCGATCCGCTGTGCGATTGACGATCCGCACGTCCGGCGCGCCCGCCAGCGCCAGGGCGGCGGCCGCTCCCCTCGCGGCGCCGCCCGCGCCGAGGATGACGGCCGGTCCGGCTTTCGGATCGAACCCGGGGGCCTGGATCGCCAGTGCGGCCAACATGCCGAGACCATCGGTGTTGTCGGCGAAGACCGAACCATCCTCCCGGAACAGCAGCAGGTTCGACGCCCCCGCCAGCCGGGCCCGGTCGCTGGCCTCGTCGGCGCAGGCCAGCGCCTCCTCCTTGAATGGAATGGTGACGTTGACGCCGCGGATCACGCCGCCGCGCAGGCCTTCAACCAGAGCCGGAAATCTTCCGGCCAGCGGCGCCAGCGGCACATAGGCGGCGTTCAGCCCGGCCGCCGCGATCCAGGCGTTGTGCAGCACAGGGCTCAGGGAATGGGTGACCGGCCGGCCGACAATGCCGGCGACCAGAGCGGCGCCGGTAAGGCTCACGTTTCCAGCTCCCCGTGCAGGCGCAGGAAGTCGAACAGTCCCATCAGCGGCAGGCCGAGGATGGTGAAATAGTCGCCCTCGATGCGGGAGAAAAGCTGCACGCCCTCGTTCTCGAGCTGGTAGCAGCCGACCGAGCTCAGGATGCCCTCGCCGCGCGCGGCCAGATACTGATCGATGAAGGCGTCGCTGAAGTTGCGCATGGTCAGCCTGGCCGGGGGGACTTCTCGCCAGATCGGTTCACCGCCCCGCGCGACGACGACGGCGGAGTGCAACTTGTGGGTCTTGCCGCGCAACAGCTGCAGCCGCTCGCGCGCCTCCGCCAGGGTCTCGACCTTGTCGAACAGGGCGCCGTTGAGATCGAGGGTCTGGTCAGCGCCGATGACCAGCGCGTCGGGCCGGGCGCGGGAGACTTTCACGGCCTTCAGTTCGGCGAGGGCGTCGGCGACGTCGCGCGGGCCCTGGCCCTCGGCGAGCAGCCCGGCCTTGACGGCGGCCTCGTCGACCCCGGCGACATGGGTTTCGAACGGCACGCCGGCCGCTTTCAGGACCGAGGTCCGGGCCGGGCTCTTGCTGGCCAGCACGATCATCCGAGAACCTCCACCGTGCCGCGGCCGCCCGACAAGAGATTGATGATCGCCGCGGCCGTTTCCTCGACCGAGCGTCGTGTGACGTCGATGACCGGCCAGCCCTGGCGTTCGAACAGGCGGCGTGCGGCGATGATCTCCTCCCGCACCGATTCCTGGTCGATATAGGTGCTTTCGCGCTGCTCGTTCAGCGACAGAAGGCGGTTGCGGCGGATCTGGATCAGGCGATCGGGCGAGGCGATCAGGCCGACGACCAGCGTGTTCTTCAACTCGAACACTTCCTTCGGCAGCGGCACGCCGGGCACCAGCGGAATGTTGGCTGCCCGAACGCCCCGGTGGGCCAGATAGATGCTGGTCGGCGTCTTGGACGTCCGCGAGACGCCGATCAGCACCACGTCGGCGCGGCCCAGATCCTGGCCCAGCTGGCCATCGTCATGGCCGATCGCGTAGTTCAGGGCTTCCATGCGGTTGAAGTAGTCCGTGTCGAGGTTGTGCTGGGCGCCGACGCGGCTCGAGATCGGGGCCCCGAGATAGCGCGACATGGCCGCCACCACCGGGTCCAGAGCGGCGATGCAGGGAATGTCGTGCTGCCGGCAGCCTTCCTCCAGCGCCGCACGCAGGGCGGCGTCGACGATGGTGTGCATGACCACGCCCGGCGCGCCGGCGATTTCCTCAAGCGCCCGCTCCAGCTGGCGGGGTGAGCGGACCAGGGCATAGATGTGTTCGATCGGCAGGATGTCGGTGAACCGGGCGCAGACCGCGCGCGCCATGGCGTTCAGGGTCTCGCCCGTGGAATCGGACACGAGGTGGATGTGGAAATAGGTCGCGATGCGCGGCGCCGAGCTCATCGCTCTTCCATAGGGCCAGTCCGGGCCGGTCACCAAGCCTGTGCATGGACCGTTAATGTTCTCTTAACCATTGTGGCGCCGTTCCGGGATGGATTTCACGCCGCAGGGCGGTCTCCACGACGGGCCGTGGAATGCGTGGACACCCGGGGGCGTTTGGCCTCGCCTCGCCCACAGGATCGTCGGACTCCCACAGGTAAGGATTTCTTAACCATCCCCCCGCGGGGACGGGAGGGCGCGTTCGCGACAGAAGCGCGCGGCGCGGCGTTAGGGATTTGTTAAGGATTCCGCCGGTCTGACCGGTCATCCCCGCTATTCACAGGCCGTCATACCGCTGTGGGCTCACCGTGGATTTCGGTGAGTCAGGACGGGAAATCGATCCTGACCGGACGGTTCTCCCAGCGGCGCCCGCGCCCAACCCCTACCTCTCCTTCCTTCTTAACTTCTTATCAGGAAAGTAAGGGGGGCCTTGCCTCTGGCCGTGCGGGGCCTATCAAGCGGGCCATGAGCGATTTTTCGAAACCGGACCTCCTTAGGGTTCTCGCGGGCGAGACCCTGGCTCGCCCGCCTGTGTGGTTCATGCGTCAGGCCGGGCGCTACCTGGCGGAGTACCGCGAGCTGCGGACCCGGGCGCCGGACTTCATTTCCTTCTGCCTGAATCCGGAGATGGCCGGGGAGGCGACGCTGCAGCCGATGCGCCGGTTCCCCTTCAGCGCCTCGATCGTGTTCGCCGACATCCTGCTGATCCCCGGCGCCCTGGGCCAGAAAGTCTGGTTTGAGGCAGGCGAAGGGCCCAAGCTCGGCGAGCTGCCCTCGCTCGACGCCCTGGAGTCGGAGATCGAGGCCTCGACCTTCAGGCTGACGCCGGTCGGTCAGACCCTGTCGCTGGTCCGGGCGGCCCTTGATCCCAGTAAGACGCTCATCGGCTTCGCCGGCGCACCCTGGACGGTGGCCAGCTACATGATCGAGGGCGGCTCTTCGGACCGCAGCAAGGCCCGCACCTTCGCCTACGAGCGGCCGGAGGACATGGACCGGCTGCTGGACATCGTCGCCCGGGCGTCCGTCCGCTATCTGGCCATGCAGGCCGAGGCGGGAGCCCAGGTGCTGAAGCTGTTCGAGAGCTGGGCCGAGGGCCTGCCGGAGGACCTGTTCGAACGCATCGTCTGCAAGCCGCACCGGACCATCGTCGCCGGCCTTCGCGAGCTGGGCGTCGATACGCCGATCATCGGCTTTCCGCGCGGCGCCGCCGCTATGGCCCAGCACTACGCCGACACCGTCGATGTCCAGGCCGTGGCGCTCGACACCGCATGCCCGGCCCGCGTCGGCCAGGCGATCCAGAAGGGCGGCAAGGCCGTCCAGGGCGCGCTCGACCCGCTGCTGCTGCGGGCCGGCGGGACCGGGCTCGACCGTCGTGTCGACCAGCTGCTGGAACAGTGGGGCTCGGGCCCCTACATCTTCAACCTGGGTCACGGCATCCTTCCTGACACGCCCGTTCCCCACGTCGAACAGGTGCTGAAGCGGGTGACCGGACAGTGAGCGCCGAGCGGCGGAAGATCGCGGTGGTGTTGTTCAACCTCGGCGGTCCGGACGGTCCCGACGCGGTCAGGCCGTTCCTGTTCAACCTGTTCAATGATCCGGCCATCATCAGCCTGCCCGGCATCGTCCGCACCCCCCTCGCCCGCCTGATCAGCGGCCGGCGCGAGGAGACCGCCAAGGCCAACTACGCGATCATGGGCGGCGGCTCGCCGCTGCTGCCCGAAACCCGCAAGCAGTCCGAGGCGCTGCAGGCGGCGCTCGGCGCGCGGCTGGCCGGCGACGAGGTCCGCTGCTTCATCGCCATGCGCTACTGGCATCCGATGACCGATGCGACCGCCGCCGCGGTGGCGGCTTGGGCGCCCGACGAGGTCGTGCTGCTGCCGCTCTATCCGCAGTACTCGACGACGACGACCGACTCCTCGATCAAGGCCTGGCGCAAGGCCTACCGGGGTCCGGGCGAGGTCCGGGGCGTCTGTTGCTATCCGGAGGAGCCGGGGCTGGTCGAGGCCCATGCGCGGGCGATCGTTCGTTCCCACAAGGCCATGGGAGCGCCCGGTCCGCTGCGGCTGCTGTTCTCGGCCCACGGCCTGCCGGAGAAGGTCATCAAGGCCGGCGATCCCTACCAGGCCCATGTCGAACGCACCTGCGCCGCCGTGGTCCGCCAGCTCGGGCCGGACTGGGCTTCCGACTGGGACTGGCGCGTCTGCTACCAGAGCCGGGTCGGGCCGATGAAATGGATCGGGCCCTCGACCGAACAGGCCATCGAGGATGCCGGCCGCGACGGCCGCGGCGTGCTGGTCACGCCGATCGCCTTCGTCTCCGAGCATGTCGAGACGCTGGTCGAACTGGACCACGAGTACGCCGAACTGGCGCGCGGCCTGGGGCTGCCGTTCTATCTGCGGGCTCCGGCGATCGGGACCGACCTGGCCTTCATCGAAGGCCTGGCGGATCTGGCCGTCGATGCGCTGGGCCGCGACGGCATTGCACCGTCCGGCGCGGCGTGCGACGCCGGGCTGTCGAAATGTCCATGCCGGGAGAGGGCCGCGTGAGCTGGTTCGCCGAACACTACGACCTGCTGCGCGGGCTGCACATCATCGCGGTGATCGCCTGGATGGCGGGGATGCTCTATCTGCCGAGGCTCTTCGTCTATCACACGCGGGCCGAGCGCGGCTCCCAGATGGACGAGACCTTCCAGGAGATGGAGCGCAAGCTGCTGCGCATCATCATCAACCCGTCGATGGTGGCGACCTGGATCTTCGGCCTGATGCTGATCGCGGCGAACGGCGTCAACCGCGGCTGGGATTTCCTCGGCCAGCCCTGGATGATCATCAAGCTGGTTCTGGTGTTCGCCATGAGCGGCTGGCACGGGTTTCTGGCCGGCGCACGCCGCAGGTTCGAGGCGGGGACCAACGCCCGCAGCGAGAAGTTCTGGCGGATGACCAACGAGATTCCGTTCCTGATGGCCGTGATCATCGTTCTGGCCGTGACCACCGAGTTCCTGTCGCGCTAGGTGCGGCAACGCTTTTCTTGACGGCGAGGGGCCGGCGTGGTTTCCCTCGCCCCTGACGCGCGGCGTTTCGTTTCGCGTTCCCTCCTCTCGCCGGATCCGCGCCCGTTGTCGGCGCGCCCATGGTCCGGCTCCCCGAACGTCCTTTCCGCGTCTCCCGACGCAATTCATTCGCCGCCCCCGGGCCGTCGCAGGTCCTGACCGGCGCAAGTCTATCCAAAGGGCCGTCAAGGCCCTCACGCCCAGAGTCCATCCATGTCTGAAGACACCCCCACCGAAACTGAAATCCCGGCCGTCGAGGACGCGATCGTCGAAGCCGCGGCCGACGCCGCGATCGAGGCCGCCGGCGATGAAGGCGACGACTCCGAGGTCGCCGCGGTCGTCGCCGCTCTCGGCCTGACCCGCATGTCCCTTCAGGAGCTGAAGGAGACCTCCCCCGCCGACCTGCTCGCGCTGGCTGAAAAGCTCGAGATCGAGAACGCCAACTCGATGCGCAAGCAGGACATGATGTTCGCCATCCTCAAGACCGTCGCCGAGGAAGGCGTCGAGATCTCCGGGTCGGGCACCATGGAAGTGCTGCCGGACGGCTTCGGCTTCCTGCGCAGCCCGGAGGCCAACTATCTGCCCGGCCCGGACGACATCTATGTCTCGCCCTCGCAGATCCGGAAGTTCGGCATCCGCACCGGCGACAGCGTCGTCGGCGCCATCCGCGCCCCGCGCGAGGGCGAGCGCTATTTCGCGCTGGTCAGCGTCGAGCAGATCAATTTCGAGGCGCCCGAGAACGTCCGCCACAAGGTCCACTTCGACAACCTGACGCCGCTCTATCCCGAAGAGCGGCTGAAGATGGAGATCGAGGATCCGACGCTGAAGGACCGCTCGGGCCGGATCATCGACATCGTCTCGCCGCTCGGCAAAGGCCAGCGCTGCCTGATCGTCGCCCCGCCGCGGGTCGGCAAGACGGTGATGCTGCAGAACATCGCCAAGTCGATCGCCGCCAACCACCCCGAGTGCTACCTGATCGTCCTGCTGATCGACGAGCGCCCGGAAGAAGTCACCGACATGCAGCGCACGGTGAAGGGCGAGGTCATCTCCTCGACCTTCGACGAGCCGGCCACCCGCCACGTCCAGGTCGCCGAAATGGTGATCGAGAAGGCCAAGCGCCTGGTCGAGCACAAGCGCGACGTCATCATCCTGCTGGACTCGGTGACGCGCCTCGGCCGCGCCTACAACACGACCGTTCCGTCGTCCGGCAAGGTGCTGACCGGCGGTGTCGACGCCAACGCCCTGCAGCGTCCCAAGCGCTTCTTCGGCGCGGCGCGGAACGTCGAGGAAGGCGGCTCGCTGACCATCATCGCCACCGCCCTGATCGACACCGGCTCGCGGATGGACGAAGTCATCTTCGAAGAGTTCAAGGGCACCGGTAACTCGGAAATCGTGCTGGACCGCAAGGTCGCCGACAAGCGCATCTTCCCGGCCATCGACATCCTCAAGTCGGGCACCCGGAAGGAAGAGCTCATCACGCCGAAGGACCAGCTGCAGAAGACCTACGTCCTGCGCCGGATCGTCAACCCGATGGGCGCCCAGGACGCGATCGAGTTCCTGCTCGACAAGCTGCGCCAGACCAAGAACAACGGCGACTTCTTCCAGTCGATGAACACCTGATCCCGACGCGGCGGGTTCGCGCCCGTCGGCGAGGATACGGAACAGGCCCCCTGGCGGCGACGCGAGGGGGCCTTTTTCAGGGCCACGCAGGGTCGAAAGTCCCGCTTTCGCTTTCTGGCGCCGATGGGACGCTGGACGGGAGGGCGGGACGGTGGGCGTCATCCACCCAGTCTGACCGGGGTCCGGCCAAGGTGAGAAAGCCGAAGAAAGGGCTGTAAATCCGGAGAGATCGCACCGGCCCTTTTCGCCTGACGGCCAGAAACCGGGAGATCGGGTAGACCGGGCGAAGGCCCGACACGGGGATTCAGCCGCACGGACGACGCCGTCGGGACGGTTTTCCGTCTCCGGAGCGGGGATGGAATGTCCCGCAATGTCTCGCTTTGTCCCGGGATTATCTGTCCCGGGAGTCCCGCTTTACGGGATCAGCAGCGTCGAGCCGGTCGTCGCCCGCGCCTCAAGCGCCTCGTGCGCCTGACGCGCCTGCGCCAGCGGGAAGGTCTGGCCGATCTCGATCTTCACCTGCCCGGCCGCGATCAGGGCGAACAGCGCGCCGGCGCTGTCGTCGAGCTCCTCGACCGTGGTGATGTAGTCGAACAGCGTCGGCCGGGTCATGAACAGCGAGCCCCGCCGCTGCAGCTCCAGCGGGGCGAAGGCCGGGGCCGGGCCCGAGGCGTTGCCGTAGCTGACCAGCATGCCGCGCCGGCCGAGGCTGTCGAGACTGCCGGTGAAGGTGTCCTTGCCGACCCCGTCGTAGACGACCCGCACGCCCTTGCCGCCGGTCAGATCGCGGACCCGCGTGGCGACGTCCTCGTCGCGATAGAGGATCACCGCCTCCGCCCCGTCGCGTTCGGCCAGTTTCACCTTCTCGGCCGAGCCCACCGTGGCGATCACCCGTGCGCCGATCGCCCGGCCCCACTGGGTGAGGATGCTGCCCACCCCGCCGGCGGCGGCATGGACCAGGATCCAGTCGCCGGCCTGGACCGGATAGCAGCGGCGGATCAGGAACTCGGCGGTCATGCCCTTCAGCATGGCGGCGGCGGCCGACCGGGTGTCGACCCCCTCCGGAACCTTCACCGCCCGATCGGCCCGGACCACATGGAACTCGGCGTAGGACCCGGCCGGGCCGTTGCCGTAGGCGATCCGGTCGCCGCTGGCGAAGCGTGTGACGCCCCCCCCCACTGCTTCGACGACCCCGGAGCCCTCCATGCCCAACACCGCCGGCAACTTCATCGGGTAGAGGCCGGACCGGAAGTAGGTGTCGATGAAGGCCAGCCCGATCGCCTCATGGCGGACGAGCACCTCGCCCGGGCCCGGCGCGGGGACCGGCAGGTCGACGGCCTCGAGGACTTCGGGGCCGCCGGTGCGGACAGCCTGGATCGCCAGCATCGCCCTACCCCAGGTTCGCCTTGAAGAAATCGAGCGTGCGCTGGTTGGCCAGCGCCGCGTCGGCTGCGTGGTAGTGGTCGCCGCCGACCCGGGCGAAGGCGTGGTCGCGGCCCTCGTAGTCGTGGATGGTGATCTGCGGATGGTTGTCGAGCGCGGCGTGGATGGCGGCCTGGGCCTCCTTGGGCACGAAGCCGTCCTCGGTCGCCACATGCATCAGCAGCGGGCGGGTGATCTTCTCGGCCTCGGCCGTCAGGCTGTCGAGGCCGACGCCGTAGTAGCTGACCGCCGCGTCGACGTCGGTGCGGGTCGCCGTCAGATAGGCCATCTTGCCGCCCAGGCAGTAGCCGACCGAGCCGACCTTGCCGTTGCAGCCGGCATCCTTGCGGATGACGTCGATGGTGGCCTGAAGATCCTCGACGCCCTTGTCGGCGTCGAAGGCGTTGAACAGCTGGAAAGCCTTGTCCCACTCTTCCTTGGACTGGTCGGTGATGTCGATGCCCGGCTCGATGCGCCAGAACAGGTCCGGGCAGATGGCCAGGTAGCCGGCGGCGGCGAGGCCGTCGGTGATCTCCCGCATCACGGCGTTGACGCCGAAGATTTCCTGGATGACGACCACCGCGGGGGCCTTCGCGGCGGCCGGACGGGCCACATAGGCCGAAAACTCGCCGTCCGGCGTCTTGATGGTCAGGCGTTCAGCGCTCATCGTCGTTCTCCCGTTGAGGTCTGAGGGGGTGTTATCAAGGCCGCCCCCGCGTCGGCCACATCAATCCGCCGTCGCGGACAAGGAAAGAACCGAATGAAGGTCACGATCGAGATCGACTGCACCCCGGTGGAGGCCCGCACCTTCATGGGTCTGCCCGATGTCACTGCGTTGAACGAGCACATGGTCGCCGAGATGCAGAAGCGCATGGACGCCAATATGGCGGCCCTGGCGCCGGACGAACTGATGAAAAGCTGGATGGCGTTCGGCAGCGGCGCGCAGGAGCAGTTCCGCAAGCTGATGACGGCCGCCATGCCGGGCGCCGCCGGGTTCGGGACCAAGCCCGGCGAATGAGCGACACCATCTTCGCCCCGGCCACGGCGCCCGGGCGGGCGGCGCTGGCGGTGGTGAGGCTCTCGGGTCCCGGGACGCGGGCGGCGGTCGCAGCCCTGGCCGGCTCTGTCCCCGCCCCGCGCCGGGCGTCGCTGCGGCGGCTGTCGGACGCCCGGGGCGTGGCGATCGACGAGGCGCTGACCCTCTGGTTCCCGGGCCCGGCCAGCTACACCGGCGAGGATTGCGCGGAGTTTCACGTGCATGGCGGCCTGGCGGTGGTCGATGCGCTGGTGACGGCGCTGGCGGCGCTGGGCCTGAGGCTGGCCGAGCCCGGCGAGTTCACGCGGCGCGCCTTCCAGAACGGCAAGCTGGACCTGGCGCAGGCCGAGGCGGTGGCCGATCTGATCGACGCGGAGACCACGGCGCAGGCGCGCCAGGCGCTGGACCAGCTCGGCGGCGGGCTTTCCCGGCGCTACGACGCCTGGCGCGAGGCGCTGATCGAGAGCCTAGCGGTGCTGGAGGCGGCGGTCGATTTCCCGGACGAGGATCTGCCGGAGGATGTGGCGGCCCGGGCGCGGCCGCACCTGCGCACGCTGTTGACCGAGCTGGACGCCGCGCTCGTCGACGCCGAGCGGGGCCGGCGGGTGCGCGAGGGATTCCGGATCGCCCTGGTCGGTGCGCCGAACGCCGGCAAGAGCAGTCTGCTCAACGGCCTGGCCGAGCGGGACGCGGCGATCGTCACCGCTGCGCCGGGTACGACGCGCGACGTGATCGAAGTTCCGCTGGTGCTGTCCGGGTACAAGGTGCTGCTCGCCGATACGGCCGGGATGCGGGATACGGAGGAAGCGATCGAGGCCGAGGGCGTGCGCCGGGCCCGGTCCTGGGCGTCCGACGCCGATTTGCGGCTGTGGGTGGTTGACGGCCATGCTTCGGACGGCAGTTGGCGGCAGGCGCTGGACCTCGCGCGGCCGGGCGATATCTGCGTCCTGAACAAGTCGGATCTCGCGCCTGGACTGGACGGCGGCCGGGCCCGCGAAGCGGCCGTGAAGGCGGGTCTGGAGGTTCTCGACGTCTCCATCCGGTCCGGGGGCGCGGGCCGGGTGCGCGCCGCGGTGACGGCGCGGGTCGTGGCCGCGCTTTCGGCGGCGGACTTCCCGGCGGCGACGCGCCTTCGTCACGCCGAAAGCCTGCGCGAGGCGGCGGGCCGGGTCGGCCGGGCGCTTGCCCAGCCGGAGCCTGAGTTGGCCGCGGAAGACGTCCGGCTGGCGGCGCGGGCGCTGGAACGCGTGTCGGGCCGGGTCGATCCGGAAGCTGTGCTCGACCGGGTCTTCTCCAGCTTCTGTATCGGTAAATGAGATGTTTCACGTGAAACACCGGTCGGTGACTTCCCTCCCCGTTTGGGGAGGGTGCTCCCGAAGGGAGCGGGTGGGGCAAAGGTGATTGAAGGTCGGCGCTGACCGGCTCTTCAGCGGTTCCCCACCCGTCCGGCCTGCGGCCGTCCACCCTCCCCAGACGGGGAGGGAGTTGGGACTCCCAGCCTTAGCCCTTTTGCGCTATATACCGCCTTCGTCGCCCCCGCTCGCCGGGGGCGTTCGTTTTCGGACCCCAAGCCTATGACCCGTTCCTGGGATGTCATCGTCATCGGCGGCGGACACGCCGGCTGCGAGGCCGCGGCGGCGTCGGCGCGGTTCGGCGCGCGTACGCTGCTGCTGACCCACAAGCTGGAAACCATCGGTGAGATGAGCTGCAACCCGGCCATCGGGGGGCTGGGCAAGGGCCATCTGGTCCGCGAGATCGACGCCCTGGACGGGCTTATGGGCCGGATGGCGGACAAGTCCGGCATCCAGTTCCGCATGCTGAACCGCTCCAAGGGCCCGGCGGTGCGCGGTCCGCGCGCCCAGATCGACCGCAAGCTCTATCGCGAGGCCATGCAGGCCGAGCTGGCGAACTATCCGAACCTCGAGATCATCGCCGAGGCGGTCGAGGATCTGATCGTCTCGGACGGCGCGGTCGCCGGCGTGGTCGGCGGCTCGGGCGAGGCCTATCGCGCCCCTCGCGTGGTGCTGACCACGGGCACCTTCCTGAAGGGGGTCATCCACCTCGGCGAGAAGCGTATTCCGGCCGGCCGGGTCGGGGACGCGCCGGCGATCGGCCTGTCGGACCGTCTCTACAGCCTGGGCCTCGACATGGGGCGGCTGAAGACCGGCACGCCGGCGCGCCTGGACGGTTCGACCATCGCCTGGGACCGGTTGGAGATGCAGGACGCGGACGCCGAGCCGGTCCCGTTCTCGTTCCTCAGCGACCGCATCGACGTGCCGCAGATCCAGTGCGGCATCACCTGGACGACCGAGGAAACCCACCGGATCATCGCCGAGCGGCTGTCGGAATCGGCGGTCTATGGCGGCCGGGCGACCGGCCGGGGCCCGCGCTACTGCCCCTCTATCGAGGACAAGGTGGTCCGGTTCGCCGACAAGACCAGCCACCAGGTGTTCCTGGAGCCGGAAGGCCTCGACGACGACACCGTCTATCCGAACGGGGTCTCGACTTCGGTGTCGGAGGCGACCCAGGAACTGTTCCTGCGCACGATCCCCGGGTTGGAGCAGGTGGCGATCCGTCGTTTCGGCTATGCGATCGAGTACGACTATGTCGATCCGCGCGAGCTCTATCCGACGCTCGAGGTCAAGCGTCTGCCGGGGCTGTACCTGGCCGGCCAGATCAACGGCACGACGGGTTATGAGGAGGCCGGCGCCCAGGGTCTGGTGGCCGGGATGAACGCGGCGCGGGCGGCGTCCGGCGCCGATGCGGCGACCTTCGCCCGTGACGAGGCCTACATCGGTGTGCTGATCGATGACCTTGTCACGCGGGGTGTGACCGAGCCCTACCGGATGTTTACCAGTAGGGCCGAGTTCAGGCTTCTCTTGCGCGCCGACAACGCCGACCAGCGTCTTTCTCCGAGGGGAGAAATTCTCGGAATCGTGGGTTCCACAAGGGCCGGCGTGTTTCACGTGAAACATCGGGCCCTCGAAGCGGCGCGGGAGCAGGCGCGTTCATGGTCGTTAACGCCGGCCGCCGCCCAGAAGCTCGGTCTACAGGTCAAGGCCGACGGTCAGCGCCGTGATCTGACCCAGCTGCTGGCCTATCCGGGCGTTGATCTGGATGTCTTGACAGGCGTCTGGCCGGAGATCGCCGCCTGGACCCCGGCTGTCCGCGAGCAGATCGAGATCGACGCCGCCTATGCGGGATACCTCGATCGGCAGGCCGCCGACGTCGAGGCCTTCCGTCGGGACGAGGCCCTGCGGATTCCGGCGGACCTCGACTACGCCACGATCGGTGGCCTCTCGAACGAGGTCCGCGGCAAGCTCGCCGCAGTCCGCCCCCTCACACTCGGCCAGGCGGCCCGCATCGAGGGCGTGACCCCCGGCGCCCTCACCGCCCTGCTCGCCCATGTCCGACGCCCCCGCGCCGCCTGAGGCGGTCAGCGCGGTGCAGGACGCCGCTTCGTTCCAGATCGCCACGGGTGCGAGCGACGCCCAGATGGCCGACCTCGAGCAGTTTCTGGCGCTTCTGACGGCCGGAAACGAGGTCATGAACCTCGTCGGGCCGGCGACGATTCCCGATTTCTGGAATCGGCACGCCTGGGACAGCGCCCAGCTCCTGAAGCTGGAGCCCTCCGCGACCCTCTGGGCGGACCTCGGGGCCGGCGCCGGTTTTCCCGGCCTGGTGCTGGCCATACTGCTGAAAGGCCGCGCGGGCGCGAGAGTCCACCTGGTCGAGAGCATGGCCAAGCGCTGCCGCTTCCTGGCCAGCGTGGTCGAGCCCCTCGACTTACCCGCCACGATTCACAACAAGCGTGCGGAAGACCTGTCACTGACTGTGGATATCGTCACTGCCCGGGCTTGCGCGCCAATGTCCCGACTGCTGGGGTTCGCCAGGCCGTACCTGAAGCGGGGCGCGACCGGCCTGTTTCTCAAGGGACAGGATGTGGTATCCGAGATCTCGGATGCCTCTACATCTTGGAAGTTCAGCCACCGGCTGATCGAGAGTCTGAGTGATCCGCGCGGCCGCATTGTCGAAGTGAAGGGGTTGTCCCGTGTCTGAGAGGCCTGATCCGATCCTGCCGCCCGCGCCGATGCGGGTGCTGGCGGTCGCCAACCAGAAAGGCGGCGTCGGCAAGACCACGACGGCGATCAACCTCGGCACCGCCCTGGCCGCGGTCGGCGAGCGCGTGCTGCTGATCGACTCCGATCCCCAGGGCAACGCCTCAACCGGCTTGGGCATCGCCCGCCAGCAGCGGAAGACGACGCTTTACGACGTGCTGATGAACGACACGCCGGCGGCGGACGCCGCGGTCGCCACCGCCCTGCCCGGCTTCGACATCATCCCGTCCGACCCGGACCTGTCCGGCGTTGAACTGGAACTGGGCCATGCGCCGCGCCGCTCCTACCGACTGCGCGACTCGCTGGAGACGCTGCGGGCGTCCGGCAAGTACGGCTATGTGCTGATCGACTGCCCGCCGTCGCTGAATCTGCTGACCGTGAACGCGATGACGGCGGCCGACGCGGTGTTCGTGCCGCTTCAGACCGAGTTCTTCGCGCTGGAAGGCCTGACGCAGCTGATGCGGACGGTGGATCTGGTGCGCGGCAGCCTCAATCCGCAGCTTGAGATCCAGGGCGTGGTCCTGACCATGTTCGATCGCCGCAACAGCCTCTCCGAACAGGTGGCGCGCGATGTCCGCGCCCATTTCGGATCGAAGGTCTACGAGACGGTGATCCCGAGAAACGTAAGGGTTTCCGAGGCGCCGTCGTTCGGCAAGCCGGTGCTGATCTACGACCTGAAGTGCGCCGGGTCGCAGGCCTATCTCAAGCTCGCCCGCGAGGTCGTGGGCCGGGAGCGCGACCGTCGCCTGGCGGCGGCGTAAGGAGTCATGATGGTTGAAGGTCGCAGGGGTCTGGGTCGCGGTCTCTCCGCGTTGCTCGGCGAGGCCGAGGCGGAGAACGCGGCCGCTCCGGCCGGCGAGCCCGTCGGCGCGCGCGAGATCCCGATCGAGCTGATCCATCGCAACCCGGATCAGCCGCGCCGCCATTTCGGCGAGGAGCAGCTGGCCGAGCTGGCCGAGTCGATCCGCGAGAAGGGCGTCCTTCAGCCGGTGCTCGTGCGCCCCAACCCCGAGATTCCGGGCGAGTATCAGCTGGTCGCGGGCGAGCGGCGCTGGCGTGCGTCCCAGGCCGCCGGCCTGCGCGCCCTGCCCGCCCTGGTCCGCGAACTCGACGACCGCCAGGTGCTCGAGATCGCCATCGTCGAGAACGTCCAGCGGGCCGATCTGGGCGTCGTCGAGGAGGCGATGAGCTACAAGGCCCTGATGGAGCGGTTCGACCGCACCCAGGAAGAGGTCGCCCAGGTCGTCGGCAAGAGCCGGCCGCATGTCGCGAACGCTCTGCGACTGTTGACCCTGCCGGACGAGATCCAGGGCTATCTGGCCGACGGCAGCCTGACCGCCGGACATGCCCGGGCGCTGGTCGGCCACGCCCACGCCATACCGATCGCGCGGGTGATCATCGAGAAGGGCCTGAACGTCCGCGAGACCGAGGCCCTCGTGAAGCGGGGCATCCTCGAAGCCAGGCCGACCAGGCCGAGCTCGACCATCGGCGGCGCCGGCAAGGACGCTGACACGGCCGCGCTTGAGAACGATCTCTCCGAGGTGCTCGGCCTGCCGGTCGAGATCAAGGATGCGGGCGGGGCGGGCGAGATCCGCATTCGCTACAAGACGCTCGAGCAGCTTGACGACCTCTGTCGCCGCCTGACGCGCGGCGCCTGACGCGTCGGGAGGCGTAGCCGAGGCCGATCATCGGCGCTAATTTCGCCACAGAGCCAATTTTGATTTCCGGCTCCGTAAGTCACTGAAATCACTAGATAAAATTGAGGCCGTCCGCGCACCCCCCGGCGAAGGCGGCTAGTTGACGGCCGCAAGCGCCGGCAAGGTCTTCCAGACCCGGGCATCGTGGGCCGGAACGATGATGAGTTCGGGGTCGGCGGTCTTCAGCTGCTTCAGGCGAACGAGCAACGCACGTGTGCCGTCACGGTCATGGTCGACCTTGCGCGCGATCCATGGCTTCTGGGCGGGACGGTCGACGCCTTCGGACTGCCAGGCGATGTCGCCGATCAGGGCGTAGCGCTTTCCATCCGGCGTGCTGATGAAGGCGATGATCGACCCCGGGGTGTGGCCGCCGCCCTCGACCAGCACGACGCTGCCATCGCCGAAGACGTCGCGGCTGGACGGGAAGCCGCGATAGGGCCCATCCGGGAACGCGTAGGTTCGGTAGTTTTCCGTCCCGAGCGTCCGCGCCAGCTTGCCGGCCGCGTCGCCGCTGTTCACGAACGCCAGTTCCGACTCCGGCACCCAGACCGGAACGCCGGGCAGGGCCTCCAGACCGCTGACATGATCCCAGTGCGCGTGGGTCAGGACCACAGCGGTCAGCCCGGCCGGCGTGATGCCCGCCTTGCGCAGCTCGTCCGCCACGGTGGTCTGACGGTCGTACCTGGTCGCCAGTCGAAGCAGCGGGGGCGTGCCGATCCTGAAGTGTTCGTCGACGCCGGGCCCGAAGCCGGCGTCGAACAGCAGTGTCCCCTTGGGATGGCGGACGAGGATGCCGCCGATCGAGAACACGCGGGCGTCATCCATGCCGCCGCCCTCGTAGGCCAGCCCGGCCTTGGCGTACATGCGGCCAGACGGGATCGCGGCGAGGCTCATCCCCTCCGGCGGCGTGACGGCCGGCGGCGCCAAGGATGCGGTCGGCGGCGGCACCGGGATGGCCGGCGGCGGCGCGCAGGCCGCGGCGAGGGCGAGCAGCGACAGGGAAAGGATGGACGAGCGGTTCATGCGGAACCTCCAGAAACGGCTCTCTAGACTGTACTCAAAAGTCCAATCCACGAGTCAATCGACTTCCCGCGTCGTCAGGCGCCGCGGCGGGGCCCGTATCGGCAGAGGAAGGTCGCGACGGCCTCGGCGATCACTGTCTCGCGGGCTGGAATCTCGCTCACCGCCGGACCGATCGCCATGACATGCGGCCAGATGGCGAACTCCTGGATCAGACCCAGGAACTGGCGGGCCGCGATGTCCGGCCGCGGGCAGTCGATCACGCCCTGGGCGTCCATGGCGGCCAGGACGCCGGTCAGGGCCTCCAGCGTCGGCGCCTTGCCGAACCGGTGGAACTCCTCGCCGATCCACGGCCGCGTCCGGGACTCGGCGACGACGAGGCGCGTGAAGGCGATCTGGTCCCCTTCCTCGGCAAAGCGGTAGATGGCGCCGGCGATCTGCACCAGCTTGGCGGCCGGGTCGTCGAAGGTGACGGCCGAGATCGACTCCCGCACCCAGTCCGCCCAGGCCAGCATTCCGCCCCAGTGCCGGCGGAGCATGGCCCGCAGCAGGGCCTCCTTGCCGCCGAACCGGTTGTAGACCGTCTGCCGCGCGACCCCGGCGGCGGCGGCGACCTGGTCCAGATTGACCCCGTCGTAGCCGGCCCGGAGGAACAGATCCCTGGCGGCGGCCAGGATGGCGTCTTCCGAGCGCGCGGCGTCGGCGCGCGCCCGCGCGATGCGGCCGGAAACAGGCTTGGACGGGACTTCAGGGGCCATTTCTGGACTATATCGTACAGGCTATCCCATGTCACCGGGCCGGCCGCCGTCAGCACGGAGCGTCTTCGCGAGACCCGCCGCGAACCTAGAGGCCTAGCCGCCGCGCGCGGCCGGCGATCGTCAGGGCCAGCCGTTCGGCGAGGAGGTGATCGGGCGCGCCCGCCGTCTTGCAGGCCAGATCGGCGGCAAGGACCTCCGGGTGGAGCGCCAGCAGATGCTCCAGAGACCAGGCGCGCGCCTGGCGCAGCACCTCCCGTTCATTCTTCCAGAACACGCCCGAGGCCTTGGCGGCCTCCGCCAGGCTGGCGCCGTTGCCGGCGAGGGTCAGGATCCGGCGTAGCCGGGCCAGATGCATGCCCATCGCCCGGACGGCGGCGGGACCACCCTCCCCTTCGGCTGCGGCGCGCCGCAATCCGGCCTGGGCGGCGGCGAGCTTGCCGCCGAACGCGTCCGACGCCGCGTCGGCCAGAGACGCCTCCGGCTCGACGCCCAGGAAGTCCTCGAGGTCCTTCGCGGTGGCGATACGGCCGCTGCCCGGGCCGAGCCACAGCGCCAGCCGCTCCATTTCCTGCCGGGCGACGCCGCGTTCCCTGGGCAGGCGCGAGACGAACAGCTCCAGCGCCTGGGCGTCGAGGCCGACCTTGTCAGCGGCCAGCGACTCGCGGACCAGCCGCGCCACATCGCCCGGTTCGTCCTCGTAGCAGGGGATGGTCGCGCAGGCGGCGACCTTCTCGGCCACCTTGCGCAGCGCCGAATCCCGGCCAAGCGCGCCGGCCTCGATCAGGAAGAAGGCGTCGGGATTGAGCTTTCCCTCCGCATGGGCCGTCAGCGCCTCGGCCGCAGCCTTGTCAGGCCCGGACCTCTCGCCGGTAAAGCGCACGCGGACCAGTCTCCGCCCGCCCATCATCGAGATGGCCGAAAGCTCGCCTTCCAGCCGACCGCCTTCCAGCTCGTCATCGGTCAGCATCGCTGTGTCGAAGGGATCGTCCGGGTTGGCCGTGACGACCTTCGCCAGCCGGTCGGCCCGCTCGCGCACCCCGCCGCGGTCCCGGCCATAGATCAGCGCGGCGCGGACGCCGGGCTCGGGACCCTTGAGGAAGCGTTCGACGTCGGGCCGTTTGGAGATGATCACGAGCTCAGCCCGCCCGGTCGCGCGCCATCCAGGTGGCCAGCTGCAGCTGGATCTTGCGGGCCAGTTCCGCCGCCGCCCGCGCCTCGGCGTCCTGGGCGCCGGCAATGGACGCGTAGGGCTGGTCGGCGCGGTCGAAGGTGACCTCGGTGCTGGTCCGGCCCTTGTAGGCGACCTGACCGGTCCGGACGTCCTTCAGCTCCCAGCTGGCGTCCAGCTTGAGCTCATAGCGGCTGGCCACCGCGTCGACGCGCTGGCCGCGCGGCGTACGGGTCTGGGAAAGGTCGATCCTCAGCTGATACGCCGCCGGCGCCGCGAGATCGCGGGCCAGGGCGTCGTCGAGCGCCTCGCGCAGCAGGAAGCCCGTGCGGCCTTCCGGCGCCAGGGTCTCGATGCTCGACAGACCCGGCCCGACGCCGGGCTGGGCATACAGGGGCGTGAAGCCGCAGCCGGCCAGCGCCGGGGTCGCCGCAAGCAGCATCAGGGCCAGCAGCCGCGCCTTCATGGTCACCCCGCGACGATGTTCACGATGCGGCCGGGCACGACGATCACCTTGCGCACGGCCTGCCCCTCAAGGTGGACCGATACCGCCGGGTCCGCCAGAGCCTTCTCGCGCACCGAGGCTTCGTCCGCGTCGGCCGGCACCCGGATCTCGGCGCGGCGTTTGCCGTTGATCTGGACCGGCAGCACCAGTTCGGCGTCGACGACCAGAGCCGGATCGGCCTTGGGCCAGGGCGCATCCACAGCCATGCCTTCGCCGCCGATCCGGGCCCAGCACTCCTCGGCCAGGTGCGGCGTGAACGGCGCGATCAGCCGGGCCAGCACCGACAGGGCTTCGGCCCGGGCGTTGGCCACGGCGGCGTCGCCGGCCTGGAAGCTCCTGAGCAGGTTCAGGAATTCGTACAGCCGCGCGATGCCGCTGTTGAATCTGAACCCCTCGATCGAGTCGGTCACCGCCTTGATGGTCTTGTGCGTGGCGCGGCGCAGTTCCTCGGCGCGCGGATCGCTGTCGGCTCCCGAAGGCGCGGGCGCCTCGGCGTCGAACTCGGCCCAGACGCGGCTGACGAAGCGGCTCGCGCCCTCCACCCCGCCGGTGGTCCATTGCACGTCCCGCTCGGGCGGACTGTCGGACATCACGAACAGCCGCGCGGCGTCGACGCCGTAGACCTCCAGGATGTCCTCCGGCGCCACCACATTCTTCTTCGACTTCGACATCTTCTCGATGTCGCCGATGACCAGCGGCTCGCCGGTGTTCGCGACGCGGGCGCGACGGGTGTTCCCCTCGTGCTCGATGGTGATCATCGAGGGTTCGACCCAGTCGCCGGACTGGGTCCGGTAGGTCTCGTGCGTGACCATGCCCTGGGTGAACAGGCCCGCGAACGGCTCCTCCACCGACAGCATGCCTTCGTCCTTCAGGGCGCGGGTCACGAAGCGGGCGTACAGCAGGTGCAGCACCGCGTGCTCGACCCCGCCGATGTACTGGTCGACGGCCAGCCAGTGGTCAGCGGCCGCCTTGTCGATCGGCTGCGTCGCGTCCGGATTGGCGAACCGCGCGAAATACCAGGACGAGTCCATGAAGGTGTCCAGGGTGTCGGTTTCGCGCTCGGCCTCGCCGCCGCAGGTCGGGCAACGGGTGAACCGCCAGGTCGGGTGGTGCAGCAGCGGGTTGCCGGGGCGGTCGAAGGTGACGTCGTCGGGGAGGCGGATCGGCAGCTGGTCGGCCGGGACCGGCGTCACGCCGCACGCGCCGCAGTGGATCACCGGAATCGGACAGCCCCAGTACCGCTGTCGGGACACCCCCCAGTCGCGCAGGCGATAGACGGTCGCGCCCTTGCCCTTGCCGGTCTCCTCGATCCTGGCGACGGCGGCCGTCTTGGCCTGCTCGACCGTCATTCCGTCCATGAAGCCGGAGTTGAAGATCTTGCCGGGACCGGTGTAGGCCTCCGACCCGACCATGAAGGTGGCCGGATGCGCGTCCGCCGGCAGTACGACCGGCTTGACCGGCAGGCCATACTTTCGGGCGAAGTCCAGGTCCCGCTGGTCATGGGCCGGGCAGCCGAAGATGGCGCCCGTGCCGTACTCCATCAGGATGAAGTTGGCGATCCAGACGGGCAGGGTCTCGCCCTCGACGAACGGGTGCCTGACCCGCAGGCCGGTGTCGAAGCCCAGCTTCTCGGCGCCCTCGATCTCGGCTTCGGATGTGCCGCCCCGGCGGCATTCGGCGACGAATTCGGCCACCCTCGGGTCGACCGCGCCGAGCTGCTCGGCCAGCGGATGGTCCGGTGCGATGCCGACGAAGGCCGCGCCGAACAGCGTGTCCGGACGGGTGGTGTAGACCTCCAGCCCGGTCTCGAAGCCGGTCGGCGCGTCGCCGTCGAAGTCGAACGAAAACTGCAGGCCGGTCGACCGGCCGATCCAGTTCTCCTGCATGGTCCGGACTTTCTCGGGCCAGCGGTCCAGCGTCCGCAGCCCATCGATCAGGGCGTCGGCATAGTCCGTGATCCGCAGGAACCACTGCGTCAGCTTCTTCTTCTCGACCACGGCGCCGGAACGCCAGCCGCGGCCGTCGATGACCTGCTCGTTGGCCAAAACGGTCATGTCGACCGGATCCCAGTTGACCGTGGCCTCCTTGCGGTAGACCAGGCCGCGCTTCATCAGCGCCAGGAACCAGGCCTGCTGCTGGCCGTAGTACTCCGGATCGCAGGTCGCGAACTCGCGGCTCCAGTCGATCGACAGGCCGAGCGCCTTCAGCTGTTCCCGCATCGCGGCGATGTTGTCGTAGGTCCAGCCCTTGGGATGGACGCCGCGCTCCATGGCGGCGTTCTCGGCGGGCATGCCGAACGCATCCCAGCCCATCGGGTGCAGCACCGCATGGCCCTGGGCCCGGCGATAGCGGGCCACGACATCGCCCATGGCGTAGTTGCGCACATGGCCCATGTGGATGCGCCCCGACGGATAGGGGAACATCTCGAGCACGTAGTATTTCGGGCGCGGATCGTCGTTGCTGACGCGGAAAACGTCCTTGCGGGCCCAGGCGTCACGCCATTTGGGCTCCACGTCCTTCGGATTGTATCGGGCCATTTCGGCTTTCGGAGAGTCCGGGCCGGCGGTCAGCCGGCCATGTTGGCCAGGCGCAGCTGGCGGGCCTTGGTCAGGATGGCGTTCTCGATATCCGTTTCGGTCTGGGCCGCCGTGGGAGCGTCCGTCCAACCGCCGGCGCCATCGCTGACCTGCTTGAACACGGTCACGTTGAGGCCGTCGGCCCTAAGTCGGGTGTCGAGAATGTAGACCGTGGCCTTGAAGCGTTCGTCCGGCTTCTCGGGGTTGGCGTACCAGTCGGTGATCACCACGCCGCCGTAAGGGTCGGCCGAGGCCAGCGGCATGAAGGACAGGGTGTCCAGCGTCGCCCGCCACAGATAGCCGTTGACGCCGATCTCCGCCGCGCCGCCGCCCTTGGAAGCCCGCGGCTTGCCCAGGCCGAACGGCGAGAAGCCGCCTTCTTCCTGGGACTGGAAGGTCCGCGAGCCGCCGCTCGTCCCGCAGGCGGACACGCCTCCGAGCGCCAGGGCCAGAACCCCCACGGAGACAACCCGCTTCCACGACCTGCGCGCAAACGCCATCTGTATCTCGCTCCACACGTTCGGCGCCGCGCCTTACGATCCGGCGCGGCGGCGTCCACCCCCGACGCCTCGACAGCCCGTCTACAACAGGGCCGTCTCGCCGCCAAACGGGAATCTCGTGGCCTTCGCGCCACAGGCGATCCGGGAATCGGACCTCGCCGCCCCCGAGTCTCGCCATGGTCGGTTGACCCCGGCCCCAACCGGCTTTTAATCGCGGTCCAGGCTCACCATGTTTCATCAGGAAAGATGGCGAGAGCGAGACGGCTGGGGGAGCCGGAACGGCGGATATGGCGAAGGTTGTGAGCATTGCTGCGATCTCGGCGCTGGCCCTTGCGGGCTCGGCGACGGTGGCGCACGCCCAGGCCGCGCCCGCCAAGCCGAAGCCTAACTTCACCGTGCAGGGCGATTTCAACGCCCGTGACGCCCAGTTCGCGCCGAACGACGGCCGCCGGCTGGTGTGGGACGCCAAGAAGGGCCGCTGGGGCCTGACCCTCGACATCAAGCCGCGGACGGACATCGGCCCGGCCGGTCGCGACGTCGAGGCGGGCGCCTTCTTCAAGATCACGCCGCAGCTTCGCGTCGGCGGCGCGGTCGGGGTCGGCCCGAACCAGCCCGCTCCGATCCGCAAGAGCGACGGCCGCGAGGAAACCCCCCGCGTGCGTCTCGAGACCGCCTTCAAGTTCTGAGGCCGTCGACCATCGCGAACCCCGCGGCGCCCGAGCCCAGCAGCTCCGGCGCCGTTTTCATGTTCACCCCGCCGAGCGCATAGACCGGCAGCGGCGCGGCCGCGACCAGGGCGGCGAACGCCGGCGCGCCCATGGCCGGACCGGCGGACGGGCTGCGGCTCGGGAACACCGTCGAGGCCAGCACGGCGTCGCAGCGGAACCTGTGCGCCAGGCGAGCGGCCTCCAACGAATGGGCGGCGCCGGTGATGATCCAGTCCGGATGGAGATCCTTCAGGCCTTCGGCGCGGGCCAGGTCGCGCTCGGGCAGATGGACGCCGCCGGCGCCGGCCGCCTCGGCCAGCTCGGCGTCCGCGCCGACAAGCAGCAGCAGCTTCCGTTCACCGGCGATGGAGACCAGCCGGCGGGCCGTCTCCAGCGCGTCCGGCGCGCCGAACGCGCGATAGATGACCCCGGCCCCGGCCGGCAGCCGCCCGGCGATCGCGGCCGGATCGGGGGTCCGCTGCGGATCGGTGACGAACAGCAGGCGGGGCAGGGGCTTTTCCGGCGCGAAGCGAGGCCGTAAGGACGCCGCAAGCTCGGCCAGTCGCTGGAGATCGCCCGTTGCCGCACCCATCGCCGATCGCCGAAGCCCGCCTTTCCGTCCTGGAGCGCATCGCCGCCGCGGCGAAGGCCGCCGGCCGTTCCGCCGACGATGTGACCCTCGTCGCCGTCTCCAAGCAACAGCCGGACGAGAAGATCGACGCCATGCTGGCCGCCGGGCAGCGCGTGTTCGGCGAGAACCGGGTCCAGGAGGCCATGGGGCGCTGGATCCCGCGCCGCGAGGGCGTGGAGTTGCGCCTGATCGGGCCCCTGCAGAGCAACAAGGTGCGCGAGGCCGTCGCCCTGTTCGACGTGATCGAGACGGTCGATCGTGAAAAGCTGGCCCACGCCCTGGCCCGGGAGGCGGCGCGGGAGCAGGTCTCGCCGCGGATCTATGTGCAGGTCAACACCGGCGAGGAGCCCCAGAAGGCCGGCGTCGCGCCCGGCGAGGCGGACGGCCTGGTCGCCCTGTGCCGATCGCTGGGACTGGCCGTCGAGGGCCTGATGTGCATCCCGCCGGAAACAGAGCCGCCTGGCCCCCATTTCGCGCTTCTGGCGAAGATCGCGGCGCGCAACGGCCTTGCGAAGCTTTCGATGGGCATGAGCGGCGACTTCGAGACGGCGGTGCGGTTCGGGGCGACCAGCGTCCGCGTCGGCTCGGCGCTGTTCGGGCTCAGGGGCTGAATTCCAGAGCACGGGCCCCATCTGTGGAACACAAAGCTTGGCCCGACGGTTGGCCAGAGCCCACGAACCGGTGCATGGTCCGCTCATGGCGCAACGCAAGACCCTTCTGATCGTCGATGACGACAACGACCTTCGCGGCGCTCTGGCCGAGCAGCTGCAGCTCCACGAGGAGTTCGCGGTGGTTCAGGCGGAGACGGCCGGTGAGGGCGGACGGCTGGGCAAGGAAGCCCGCCCGGACCTGATCCTGCTCGACGTCGACCTGCCGGACATGGACGGCCGCGAGGCCTGCCGCCTGATGCGCAAGGGCGGGGTGACCGCCCCGATCATCATGCTGACCGCGGCCGCGACCGACGCCGACACCATCCTGGGTCTCGATTCCGGGGCCAATGACTATGTGACCAAGCCCTTCCGCTTCGGCGTGCTGCTGGCCCGCATCCGCGCCCATCTGCGCAGCCACGAGGCGTCCGAGGACGCCGTCTTCCGCATCGGTCCCTACGAGTTCCGCCCGGCCCAGAAACTGCTGGTCGACGACAAGGGCAAGAAGATCCGGCTGACCGAGAAGGAAACCAACATCCTCAAGTACCTCTATCGCAGCGGCGCCAAGGCGGTGTCGCGCGAGGAACTGCTGACCGAGGTGTGGGGCTACAACGCCGGGGTGACCACGCACACGCTGGAAACCCACGTCTACCGGCTGCGCCAGAAGATCGAGCCCGATCCGGCCAACGCGCGCCTGCTGCTGACCGAGGCCGGCGGATACAGGCTGCAGCCCTGATGCGCCGGCCTCGCGCCCTCGCCGCCCTTGTCGCACTCTATGTGACGATGCCGGCGGGAGGCGCGGGCGCGCTTTCCTGGTCGCGGGCCAGCTGCGAGACCTTCCAGCGGTCGACCCTCGACCACGCCGCCGTCGTCCGCGCCCGCGTCGCCCGGACCTGGGATCCCCGGGAAGGCGAGGAAGAGCGTTCCGCCGAGGTCGAGGCGACGGTCCGCGAGGCGATCACCGGCCGCCTGCCGCGCGGGTCCGCCCTGACGTTCACGGCCCGGGCGTCGGACATCAGCGGCGTCCAGTTCGGCTTCATCCCTGCCGAGGGCGACGAGATCATCCTGTTCATCGACCGCGACGCCGACCGCCGGTTCTTCGTCAAATGGACGATGCCTGCCCGCGAGTGGGACGCGTACTGGGTCCGCCGCTGCGCGTTCTGAAGCGTTTGGCGACCTGAATCCGGCCCTTCAAGAACCCGCACCGCAGCCGGCCTCGATTCTTCGCGAACTCCCCGAACCGCGCGGAAAGCCTTGTCGCGCAAGGGCTTGCGGCACACACACTAAAAAGACTACTATAAAATTACCGCAAGCCTTAAGAGGCTAATATGGGTAAGTATGATCCCTTGACGGCCTTCCTGGCCCAGGCGCCCGGCGTCGAGACGGCGATGACCTTCGCCGACATCGAGCGGGTCATCGGCCATGCTCTGCCGGCCTCGCGGAAGTACCCCGCCTGGTGGAGCAACAACCCGTCCAACAACGTCATGACCAAAGCCTGGCTGGCGGCCGGCTATGTGACCGAACGGGTCGATGTGGTCGCTGAACGGCTGGTGTTTCGGCGCGCGACGCCCGCCGCGGCGCGGCCCGCCATGATCGGAAGCCTGCTCGAGCGCATACAGGCCCGCCTCGGCGGCACCGTGACCGTGTCCGCCGGCGTCGATCTGGCCGCGCCGGTCAGTGAGATCTGGGACGCCGAACGGTGAGCGTCTCCCCCATCCTGCTCGACACCTGCGCGATGATCTGGTCGACCCACCCCGAGGGACTGTCCCCCGGCGCGCGCGCGGCCATCGAGGAGGCCGAAGAGGCGGGCGTTCCGGTCCTGGTTTCGCCGATCTCGGCCTGGGAACTGGGCATGCTGGTGTCCCGCGGCCGGATCGCGCTGCTGACGACGCCCATGACCTGGTTCACCACCCTGGTCGAAGCGGGCGTCCAGCTCACCGAGCTCAGCCCGGCCATCATGGTGGACGCGTCGTTCCTGCCCCATTCCCGGCTGCGGGATCCCGCCGATCGCGTCATCGCCGCCACCGCGCGGGCGCTGGGATGCCGGATCATGACCCGCGACCGGCCGTTGCTGGAGTACGCCGCCGCCGGTCATGTCAAGGCGATCGCCTGCTAGGTCACACCATGAGGTCGGCGGTGACCGGGGCGTGGTCGCTGGGCTTGTCCCAGCCGCGCACGTCCTCATGGATCCTGGCCGCCACCTTGCCGGTGTGAAAGGCGGCGTCGCGCAGGCCCGGCGTGACCAGGATATGGTCGAGCAGCAGTCCCCGGTTGCTCTGGCGGAAGTCGGCGGCGCGGTAGCTCCACCAGCTGGCCAGTTTCTGCGGTTCGGCCACGGCTTCCCGCATCAGATTGAGGAAGCCCAGCGACTTCTCCATCGCCCGGAAGGCTTCGATCTCCACCGGCGTGTGGCTGACGATCTTCGACATGTATTTGTGGTTCCAGACGTCGAACTCGCCCGGGGCGACATTCAGATCGCCGGTCACGACCAGGGGATCCTTAGGGTTCCGCCTGGCCAGCTCACGCGTCAGGGCCTCGTAGAAATCCAGCTTGTGGTCGAACTTCCTGTTCAGGGCGCGGTCTGGAACATCGCCGCCGGCCGGAATGTAGAAGTTGTGGATATCGACGCCCGCGATCCGCGCGCCGACGCAGCGGGCGTGTCCCTCGCGGCAGACGTTCAGCGGCGCGGTGTCCTCGATCGGATAGCGGGAGGCGATGGCGACGCCGTGCCAGCCCTTCTGGCCGGCGACCCGGAAGTGGCTGAAGCCGAGATCCTCGAACATCGACGTCGGAAACTCGGCCGTCTGGCACTTGATCTCCTGCAGACACAGGACGTCGGGCGCGATCTCGTCGACCATGCGGCCGATCAGGTCGCCACGCGGGCGGACGGAGTTGATGTTCCAGGTGGCGAGACGAAGACGCATGGTCCGGAGATACGCTGTTTCGGGTCAAAGAAAACCGCCCGGACACGGGCGTGTCCGGGCGGAAAAGGTGGTCTCTCATGCCGCCGCCGGGAGGGGATAGGTTCCGGCACGGTGCGGCGGTTTCGCGAGGTCGGGCGCGCAACCGCTATGCGTTGCATTATTGCAACGAGGGAGCAGAAACGTCAACCGGCTGAATCGAGGTATTTGCCTGTTGCGATTGTGTCACAAACCGGCGCGTCAAAAACTGTGGATCAGCTCCGCCGCGCCGGTTGCGGGAACGGCGCCTTGAACAGGGCCGGATCAAGACCCGAGGCGCGGACCAGACTGGTCAGACGCACCCGGGTGGGCGCGTTGCGCGCGTCGGTCACCGTCCAGCCGAGCAGCTGCACCGGGCTGTCGGAGAAGGTCATGACGATCTGGCCCTTGGTCTTTCCCGCGCGGTCCTGGGCGGTGATTTCGAAGCCGTCGTTCAGCCGCTTCACCCCGGCGATATGGACGCCGCGGTCCAGCCGGATCTCGTCGGCCAGGAACAGCTTGAGCGGCGTCTGGCTCAGGAAGTAGCGGTTCACGGTCTTCAGCCGCTTGTCGGCCACCGAGACCACGCGGCCGTCCGAGACGACCAGCAGGTTGGACGGCTCTTCGTACTCGAACCGCGCCTTGCCGGGCCGCTGCAGGTACAGCGAGCCGGTCGTCTGGGTGCCGCGGGCGTCGGTCTGCACGAACTTGCCGCGCGCAGACTGCAGGCCCTGCAGATAGGCGGTGGCCTTGTCGACCAGGGCCTGGTCAGCGGGCGCCAGCTGGCGGGCGTGGGCGAGGCCGGGAGCCAGCAGCAGGGCCGGTCCGGCGGCGAGAAGGGCGCGTCGAGTGGTGGTCATGTCTTCCGGTCTAGCAGAGCCGGAGGGCGATTTCTTGACCGGGCATCCTACGGGGGAGCGCCGACCAGGATCTCGCGCTTGCCGGCGTGGTTGGCGGGACCAACAACGCCTTCCTGCTCCATCCGTTCAATCAGCGAGGCGGCGCGGTTATAGCCGATCTGCAGCCGGCGCTGGATGTAGCTGGTCGAGGCCTTGCCGTCCCGGGTGACCACCGCGACCGCCCGGTCATAGAGGCTGTTCTCGTCGCCGCCGCCTTCGCCGGAGCCGTAGCCGCCGCCGTCGCCGTCCTCGTCGTCGCCGCCGGCGGTCACCTCCTCAAGGTACTGCGGGCTGCCCTGCTCGCGAAGGAAGCGGGCGACGGCCGCGACCTCCTCGTCGGCGACGAACGGGCCGTGCAGGCGGGTCAGGCGGCCGCCCGAGCCGCCGGCCATGTAGAGCATGTCGCCCTGGCCCAGCAGCTGTTCGGCGCCCTGTTCGCCGAGGATGGTGCGGCTGTCGATGCGCGAGGTGACCTGGAAGCTGATCCGGGTCGGGAAGTTGGCCTTGATGGTGCCGGTGATGACGTCCACCGACGGGCGCTGGGTGGCCATGATCAGGTGGATGCCGGCGGCGCGGGCCATCTGGGCCAGCCGCTGCACGGCGCCTTCGATGTCCTTGCCGGCGACCATCATCAGGTCGGCGACCTCGTCGATGACCACGACCAGATAGGGCATCGGGTCGGGGCGGATCTTCTCGCTCTCGTAGATGGCGCGGCCGTTGTCGTCGAAGCCGGTCTGCACCGTCCGCTCGAAGTGCTCGCCCTTCTCCTGCGCCTCGCGGGCGCGCTCGTTGTAGGCCGCGATGCCGCGCACGCCGATCTTGGCCATGCGGCGATAGCGGTCCTCCATCTCGCGAACCGTCCACTTCAGCGCGACGATGGCCTTCTTGGAGTCCGTCACGACCGGCGCCAGCAGGTGCGGGATGCCGTCATAGACGCTCAGCTCGAGCATCTTCGGGTCGATCATGATGAACCGGCACTGCTCGGGCGGCAGGCGGTACAGGATCGACAGGATCATGGCGTTGACGCCGACCGACTTGCCCGAGCCGGTGGTGCCGGCGATCAGCAGGTGGGGCATCTTGGCGAGGTCGGCGATGTAGGGCTCGCCGCCGATCGTCTCGCCCAGCGCCATCGGCAGCACCTGGCTGTTCTTCTCGTAGTCGGCGCTGGCCAGCAGGTCGCGCAGATAGACCGTCTCGCGCTTGGCGTTGGGCAGCTCCAGCGCGATGGCGTTGCGGCCCTGGACCACCGAGACGCGGCAGGCGGCGACGCCCATCGAGCGGCTGATGTCGTCGGCCAGCGCCACGACGCGGGCGTGCTTCACGCCGGGCGCGGGGACCAGTTCATAGAGGGTGACCACCGGGCCCGGCCGGATCTGGTCGATGTTTCCGCGGATGCCGAACTCGGCCAGCACGCTTTCCAGCAGGCGGGCGTTCTGACGCAGCGCCTCCTCGTCGAAGCCGCCGACGCGGGGCTTGGGCTTGGCCAGCATGGCCAGCTCCGGAAGCATGAAGCCGCCCGACGGGCCTTCGAAGTCGAAGCTCTTCTGGCGCTCGCGCACCTCGCGGCCGCTGTCCTTCGGCGCGGGTTTGGGCGCCTTGATGGACGGCGCGCGGCCCCGGGCGGCGGCGGCCGGCTCGCCGGCGTCCTCGATGTCAGGGTCGGTCGGGGCGGGATCCCCGGCGAAGCGCATCGGCCGGGGTTCAGAGGCCTTCTCGGCGCGGCGGCGAGCCGGCGCGGCGCGCGGCGCGGGCGCGGGCTCGGGTTCGGCGGGCTTCGGACGGCGCGCGAGCAGCGCCTCCAGCGCGCCCTCGGCGGCCCTGGCCATGCCGGCGCGGCTGACGCCCAACGCCCAGGCGGCGGCGAAGCCGCCGGCGACCAGCAGGATCAGGGCGGCGATGATCTCGGCCCCCGGAATACGGGCGAAGCCGATGATTCCCGACAGCCCGCCCAGCAGCCCGTCGCCCCAGAAACCACCCAGGCCGCGCGCCAGCGCCCAGCTCTTCGGCGGGCTCGGCGCGGCGATCGCGCCGGCGATGGCCAGCACGGACAGCACCCCGACCAGCGCACGCAGGCGGGTTGTGCGGCGGTGGGCGTCCGGATCGTGGTCGACGGCGCGGGTCACCCCGAACACCACCATCAGCAGGGCCAGGCCCCAGGCAGTGAGGCCCAGCGACTGGACGAAGATGTCGGCGACCACGGCGCCGGGTCCGCGCAGGATGTTGGTGGCCGGCAGGGCCGAAGCGACGTTCAGGCTCGGATCGGCGGAATTCCAGGTCGCGAAGGCGGCAATGAGAGCAACGCCAGACGCAGCCACCAGACCGCCGCGCAGGCGCGCGCTGAACGGCTGGCTCCAGGCCCAGGCCGCCAGCTCCATCGCCATGTCCAGCCCGGTCCGCCGTGCCACCCGCGCCATCCGCGCCCCCGTCTTTCTGAACCGCCTATTTGGGGCGCAGAGGGTTAAGGGGCGTTTACTTCGATGGGCGTGAAGCGCGACGGATTGTCCAAGTCTCCCTCCCCCTTGTGGGGAGGGACAGCCTCGCGAAGCGAGGCAGGGTGGGGCAAGTGATGGCCGCCTTCAGAGTCGGGTGAGGATCGCTTCTTGCCCCACCCGTCTCGTCTCGCTTCGCTCGCCGATCCACCCTCCCCACAAGGGGGAGGGAGACTAGTTGCGCGGCTCCGCCGCACCGCTGCCCAAGTCGCCGGCGGCGTGGGCGAGGTAGAGATGGGCGCCGCCGTCAGGCATGGACCGGGTGGTCGTACCGGCGCCGGTCGACCTCGACGCTTTGTTCGGCCCCGGTCGCCGCGTGACAGACGATCAGGCCCACGACCTCGTGCGGAGCTTCCGGACTCCAGTCCGACAGGAAGGCGAGGGCGGCGTCCTCGATGGTCACGCCCTCCACCCAGCGGGTGCGCGGCGTGTCGCCGTCAGCGCAGTGGACGATGTAGCGACGCAGGGTCATGGCAGGGTCCTCCCGGCGGCATAACGCGCGGGAGGGGAAGGGATTCCGGCAATTCTCTCCCGCCGGGAGAGGGGGACCACCCGGAGGGTGGTGGAGAGGGGCGCGGCCAGGAGCGATTGAAGGATTGGGCGGGACGGTCGTGCGAGCGCGGCCAGCGCCCTGCACCGAACCCTCTCCACCATGCTCCGCATGGTCCCCCTCCCCCGATGGGGGAGGATCGAGGACATGAAAAAGGCGGCCCCCTTTCGGAGACCGCCTCTTCCAACTCAGCCGAAGCCGGTCCGACTTACGTCGCCACCGCTTCTTCCGGCGCGACGGTGTCCTTCTTGGACAGGTCTTCGCCGGTTTCCTGGTCGACGACCTTCATCGACAGCTTGGTCTTGCCGCGATCGTCGAAGCCCAGGAGCTTCACCTTGACCATCTGGCCTTCGGTCAGCACGTCGCTGGGCTTGGAGACCCGCTCGTTGCTGATCTGGCTGACGTGAACCAGGCCGTCCTTGGCGCCGAAGAAGTTCACGAAGGCGCCGAAGTCGACGACCTTCACGACCTTGCCGTTGTAGATGGCGCCGATTTCCGGCTCGCTCGCGATCGACTTGATCCAGTCGCGGGCGGCGTCGATCTTGGCCTGGTCCGAGGCGGCGATCTTGATGGTGCCGTCGTCGCCGATGTCCACCTTCGCGCCGGTTTCGGCGACGATCTCGCGGATCACCTTGCCGCCGGTGCCGATCACTTCGCGGATCTTGTCCACGGCGATCTTGATGGTCTCGATCTTCGGCGCGAACTCGCCGAGCTCTTCGCGCGGCGCGTCCATGGCCTTGTTCATCTCGCCGAGGATGTGATCACGGCCTTCCTTCGCCTGGGCGAGGGCCTGCTCCATGATCTCCAGGGTGATGCCCGAGATCTTGATGTCCATCTGCAGCGAGGTGATGCCTTCGCTGGTGCCGGCCACTTTGAAGTCCATGTCGCCGAGGTGGTCCTCGTCGCCCAGGATGTCCGACAGAACGGCGAAGCCGTCGCTCTCGAGGATCAGGCCCATGGCGATGCCCGACACCGGACGGACCAGCGGCACGCCGGCGTCCATCATGGCCAGCGACGAACCGCAGACCGTGGCCATCGAGGACGAGCCGTTCGACTCGGTGATCTCCGAGACCAGGCGGATCGTGTAGGGGAAGTCTTCCTTGGCCGGCAGCATCGGGCGCAGGGCGCGCCAGGCCAGCTTGCCGTGGCCGATCTCGCGGCGGCCCGGCGAACCCATGCGGCCGGTCTCGCCCACCGAGTAGGGCGGGAAGTTGTAGTGCAGCAGGAAGGATTCCTTGTAGGTGCCTTCCAGGGCGTCGATGAACTGCTCGTCGTCGCCGGTGCCCAGGGTGGCGACCACGATCGCCTGGGTCTCGCCGCGGGTGAACAGGGCCGAGCCGTGGGTGCGCGGCAGGATGCCGACTTCGCCCAGGATCGGACGGACGGTGCGCACGTCACGGCCGTCGATGCGCTTGCCGGTGTCGAGGATGCCGCGGCGGACGACGTCCGCTTCCAGTTCCTTGAACACGCCGGCCAGCTTCAGCGGGTCGTAGCCGTCCGGATTGGCGTCCGACTTGCCGAGGGCCGCGATGGCCTTCTTCTTGGCATCGCCGATGGCCGCGTAGCGGTCCTGCTTCTTCTGGATGGTGTAGCCGGCGGCGATGTCGGCGCCGACCAGGGCCTTCATCTGCGCCTTGATGGCGTCGGTGTCTTCCGGCTCGAAGTCGAACGGCTCCTTGGCCGCGTGCTCGGCCAGTTCGATGATCGCGTCGATCACCGGCTGGATGCCGTCATGGGCGAACTTGATGCCGCCCAGCACGATCTCTTCGTTCAGTTCCTCGATCTCGGACTCGACCATCATCACGGCGTCGGCGGTGCCGGCCACGACGAGGTCCATCTTCGATTCCTTCTGCTCGTCGAGCGTCGGGTTCAGGACGTATTCGCCGTTGATCCAGCCGACGCGCGCGGCGCCGATCGGGCCCATGAACGGGGCGCCCGACAGGGTCAGGGCGGCCGAGGCGGCGACCATGGCCAGCATGTCAGGGTCGTTCTCGAGGTCGTGCTGCAGCACGGTGACGACGACCTGGACCTCGTTCTTGAAGCCCTTGACGAACAGAGGGCGGATCGGACGGTCGATCAGGCGGGAGACCAGCGTCTCCTTCTCCGACGGACGGCCTTCACGCTTGAAGAAGCCGCCCGGGATCTTGCCGGCGGCGAAGGTCTTTTCCTGGTAGTTGACCGTCAGCGGGAAGAAGTCCTGTCCCGGCTTCTGGGTCTTGGCGAAGACGGCGGTGGCCAGGACGACGGTGTCGCCCATGGTGGCCAGAACGGCGCCGTCGGCCTGGCGGGCGATGCGGCCCGTCTCGAGCGTCAGCGTCTTGCCGGCCCAGTCGATCGTCTTGCGTTTGATATCGAACATTTTCGAGGGTTCTTTCTCTCGTATCCCGCGGGCGGATTCCCGTGGGGGCGGACAGGTGTCGTTTCCGAAATCCTCTCCAGATGTCAGGCCCGATGAGGATTTCGATGAACCCTCTTTCGTACGGTGTGAGCCGGATCGGCTCGTCGCCGGACGTTCCAAGGCCTGGAGGAACGGTCGGCGGTCATCTCATAAGGATCGGGGCGAAACCCGAAGGTTTCGCCCCGTCCGGTAACCGGTTAGCGGCGCAGGCCCAGCTTCTCGATGAGCGCCTGGTAGCGCGCAGCGTCGGACTTCTTCAGGTGGTCCAGCAGCGAGCGGCGCTGCGAGACCATCAGAAGCAGACCACGACGGCTGTGGTTGTCCTTCTTGTGGCTCTTGAAGTGCTCGGTCAGGTTGGCGATGCGTTCCGACAGGATCGCGACCTGGACTTCGGCGCTGCCAGTGTCGCCCGGCGTACGGCCATGTTCAGCGATGAGCGCGGCTTTGCGCTCGAGGGTGATCGACATCGTGCTTTCTCCGCTCAGGCTTGAAGGAAGACCCGCACCGGGTTGAGCTTTCCCGCGCGCATCTCGGCGAGGGCCACCAGCCTTGTCCCCTCCATCGCCGAAACCAGCCGTGAGCCGCCGGAAAGGCGGGCCCTGAGCGTTTCGACCTGTCGGGGAACGAGAACGATGGGTCGTCCCTGCGCCAGCCGGAAGGCGTCCTCCGCGGTCACGGCCAGCACCGGGATGTCGTCCAGTGCGGTCTCGACCGGGAGCAGTACCTCCGGAAGCGCGGCCTTATGGCTCATATCTTCCAGATTTTCCAGAGAAATCGCACGATCTTCCCCGAACGGTCCGACCCGCGTCCGGCGCAGGGCGCTGACGTGCGCCTCGGCTCCCAGCGCGGCGGCCAGATCGCGGACGATCGAGCGGACATAGGTCCCCTTGCCGCACTCGACCTCGATCTCGATGTGATCGGCGTCGGGCGCGTCGCTCACCCGCGCGGCATGGATCGTCACCGGCCTGGCGGCCAGTTCGACCGTCTCGCCGGCCCGGGCCAGGTCATAGGCGCGCTCGCCGTCGACCTTGATCGCGGAGAAGGCCGGCGGAACCTGCTGGATATCTCCGACGAAGGCGGGCAGGGCGGCTTCGACCTGCGCGCGGGTCGGCCGGACGTTCGAGGTGGCGACGGTCTCGCCCTCGCGGTCCAGGGTGGTGGTGCTGCGCCCCCATTCGATGGTGAAGCGATAGGCCTTGTCGGCCTCCATCATGAACGGGACGGTCTTGGTCGCCTCGCCCAGCGCGATCGGCAGGACGCCCGTCGCCAGCGGGTCCAGCGTGCCGGCGTGACCGGCCTTCTGGGCGTTGAACAGCCAGCGCACCCGGCCGACGGCCTGGGTCGAACCGAAGTCGTAGGGTTTGTCGAGGCATATCCAGCCCGAGACCGGATCGCCCTTCTTGCGGCGGGCCATCAGGCCTCGTCCTCGCCGTCTTCATCGTCGACGACGTCGCTCAGGCGGCGGATGTCCTGCTGGACGCGCGGGTCGAGGAACAGGCGGTCCATGTAGCCGGCGGTGTCGAAGCTCTCGTCGTGGATGAACTTCAGGTCCGGCGTGAATTTCATGTCGATGTGCTTGCCCAGCCGGCCGCGCAGGAACTTCGAGACCCGGTTCAGCGCCTTGATGATCTCCGCCGTCTCCTGGCCCGTGACGCCCGCCCCGAGCGCCTCGACGAAGCAGATCGCGTGCTTCAGGTCCGGGCTCATGCGCACTTCGGAGACGGTGATCGAGACGCCCTGCAGCGCCGGATCCTGCAGCTCTTCCTCGCGCAGCACCTCGACGAGGGCGTGACGGATCAGTTCGCCGGCGCGGAGCTGGCGCTGCGACGGACCGGCGGCCGCCTGGCCGCGGGACTTCGGATTTCTGGACATGGCTTTCTCTCTGGCCCGCGGCGGGGGTCGAACCCGGGGCGGGCGGAAACGAAGGGCGGGCTTCTAGGCGCGATAGGCCGGGATGTCCAGTGGACGGGGGTTGGGCGACCGCGCTGCGTGCTTCGACACGCGCCTGCGGCGCTGCTCAGCATGACTAGCTAGGGGAGCTTTCCTTCTTAGTCATCCTGAGCAGCCGCGAAGCGGCGTGTCGAAGGACGCAAGGGCGAGGAAGACGGGGAATGTGTCGCGCATGTCGGGGCTAGCGCCACCAACGCGACGCCTGCCACTATAGTAGCCAATGAAAACGAACGTCGGGCGGGGACAGCAATGACGGACACGACCGGTACGCCGCATCCGCTGCTGGTTGCGCCCGTCGCGCCGGCGTTGCTCAGGCTGGCGGCTCCGAACCTGCTGGGCATGCTGGCCTCGACGGCGGTGTCGATCGCCGAGACCGCCTACATCGGCCGGCTGGGGCCCGAGCCGCTGGCGGCCGCGGCGCTGGTGCTGCCGCTGATCATGCTGATGGGGATGATGAGCGCCGGGGCCATGGGCGGCGGCGTGTCCTCCGCCGTCAGCCGGGCGCTCGGCGCCGGCTCACAGGAGCGGGCCGAGGCCCTGGCCCGCCACAGCGCCGTGCTCGGCCTGGGCTTCGGCCTGTTCTTCACCGTGCTGCTGACCCTGTTCGGGCGCGGCGTGTTCACCTTGCTGGGCGGCGAGGGCGAGACCCTGCACCAGGCGGTGATCTATTCGGCGATCGTCTTCTCGTTCGCGGCGGCGATCTGGCTTCAGAACATGTTGGCCTCGATCCTGCGCGGCTCGGGGGACATGATCTCGCCGTCGGCGGCCTTCCTCGGCGGCGCGGCGCTGCAGGTGGTGATCGGCGGCGCCCTGTGTTTCGGCTGGGGCCCGGCGCCGCGGCTGGGCATCGTCGGCGTCGGCCTGGGCCAGGCGATCTCGGCCTCGACCGTGGCCCTGGTGCTGTTCCTGATGCTGCGCCGGCCGACGGCCAAGGTGCGGCTGACGCTGCGCGGCCCGCTGAGCCGCGAACACTTCGACGACATCCTGAAGGTCGGCCTGCCGGCCATGCTGTCGCCGATCCAGACGGTGGCGACGATCCTGGTCATCACCGCCATCGCGGCGCGGTTCGGCACCGAGGTTCTGGCCGGCTACGGCATCGGTTCGCGGCTGGAGTTCCTGCTCGTGCCGATCGCCTTCTCGGTCGGGGTGGCCTCGCTGCCGATGGTCGGACTGGCGATCGGCGCGGGGGACGTGCAGCGCGCGCGCAAGGTGGCCTGGACCGCCGGCGGCATCGCGGCCGTGGCGCTGGGCGCCCTGGGCATGCTGCTGGCGCTGTTTCCGGACCTCTGGGTGTCGATCTTCACCGACGCGCCCGGCGTGCGGAAGGCGGCTTCGACCTACCTGCATTTCGTCGGCCCGGTGTTCGCCTTCTTCGGCCTGTCGCTGGCGCTCTACTTCTCCTCGCAAGGCGCCGGAAAGATCGGCGGCCCGCTGCTGGCCGGCACCATGCGGCTGGCGGTGGTCGGCATCGGCGGGCTGATCCTGGTCGCGACCCAGGCCCCGTCCTGGGCCCTGTTCGCGCTGGTGGCGCTGGGCATGGTGACCATGGGCGTCATGACCGCGGGCTTCATCTACTTCACGCCCTGGGGCCCGAGGCCGCTGGCGAAAGGCTGACGCGACCGGGGACGCGCGCCGCAGCGCGGAGCAGGTCGCCGGTCCCTACCGCTTCAGGCGTTCGTTGAAGAAGCTGATCGTCCGCGCCTCGGCCTCGCGGGTGGGGCCGCTGTTGGCGAGGTGGATGGTCAGGACCGAGTGGCTGGGGACGCCTGTTCCCTGCTGGCCGTCCTCCTGCTTCAACTGCCAGGCCTCGAAGCGGTCGCCGAGCTCTTCCTTCAGCATCTCGAAGCGGCCCGGCGGCACGAAACGATCGCCATGGAAGGCCAGGCCCAGGACGCTGAGGTCCTCCTCGGTCAGCCGCTTCTTCACACAGCCCATCTCGGCGGCCGAACAGTCGATGGCCCGCTCGCTGCCCTTGCCGATCGGCATCGACGGCTGGCTCAGCACCGGCGCGATCACCGAAGGCTCGGTCATCATGGCCAGCGCGAAGCCGCCGGTGAAACACATGCCCAGCGCCCCGACGCCCGGCCCGCCGCAGTCGGCGTGCGCCTTCCGGGCGAGCGCCCGCAGCCAGTCGACGATCCTCGACGACTTGCCGTTGGCCCAGACGTTGAACTCGCGCCGGATGCAGATGTTCATGACCATCTGGCCCATCACATAGCCGTTCGACACCGGCTTGCCGGGCGCGCCGAACAGGCTCGGCAGGTAGACGGTGAAGCCCGCCGCGGCGACGCCGTCGGCATAGCGCACCACCAGCGGATGCAGTCCGGGGATCTCGTGCATGATGATCACGGCCGGGCCCGAGCCCCGCTTGAACACGGTCCGTGTCCAGGGTCCGTCGGTGAACTCGAAGCGCTCGTAATCCTTCAGGACGTCGATGTCGGCCATTGTTCCCCCGTCTGCTGGCGACCATGTTCGCCAAGGCGAGAGGAGGCGGCAAGCCTATTGCGTCCTTCGACACGCCGCTTCGCGGCTGCTCAGGATGACTGAATCAGAAGGCTCCTAACCTGCTGAGCAGCGCCGGAGGCGCGTGTCGAAGCACCCAGGGCGCTAGTTTCCCGGGGTCTTGATGTAGTCCGGGCGCATCACCCGGGCGGTGATGTCGGCCGTGTTGGGGTTGGGCGTCCGCCATTCGCCGCGCCAGGTGAAATCCATGACCGCGCACAGTTTCGCCGCGCCCGAAGCGTCGGCGCCGAAGGCGTGGACGCGCAGGTCGCGGCCATGGGCGATCGGGCTGATCGCCAGCCATCCGGTCGTCGCGCCCGGGCAGAAGGCCTGGACCATGATCTTGCCCTCGGCCTTGTCGGGCGCGATCTCGTACAGGGCGCCGGAGCCGGCGTCCTCGCCCATCAGGTCGTCGAGCTGACGGACGATGTCGCCGTCACGCAGCGGCTGGGGCTCCACGCCGACCGGCACGGCCGTGGCGCGCACCGCCAGCACCCGCTGGCGCAGCAGGGACCTGGTGAAGACGAAGGTCAGGCCCGCGCCGGTCAGGCGCCTGGCCTCCGGCGAGGCGGAATCGTAGGTCACCATCCGCTTGGTGGCGGCCATGGCGGGCGCGGCGGCGGCGACCGCCAGCAAGCCGGCGACGGCCGGCGCGAGGAAGCGGGACTGGAACGCGAAAGCGGACATGGACTCTATCGGGCCTTGGGTTTGCCGCGCAGGTCGGAGAGCTCGCCCTCGAAGCCCGACAGCTTCCAGGTTCCGCCGACGTTGGTGAAGACCAGCAGACAGGGGCCGTCCTTCTTCTTCGTGGCGCAGACCGAGCCGTCGTCGCGGTACTTCAGCGCCGCGCCGATGGCGAGGCGGTTGGGCAGCGGCCGGTCGGGGGTGTAGCCGTAGTAGCTGGCGGCGCTCCGGAACGTGTCGGGCCGCACCAGACCCTCGACGGCGATATCGGCCAGGCCGGGCGCGACCAGGGCGGCCAGGGCGCGGGCCCCGTCGTCCATGTCACGCTTGCCGACCTCGCGCATCAGTCGGCCCTCGAGGCTGTTCTTCAGCGCCCGCCGGTCGACGTAACGGTCAAAGCTCGCGCGGTCGTTGTCGCGGATGGCGACCAGCAGCGCATGCACGTCCCCCGCCGCGTCGTAGCGCGAGGTGGTGGCGCAACCGGCCAGCGCCAGCGTCAGCAGCACGATGGAAGCGATCCTGCTCATCATGTCGGTCTCATTCGCGTCCGCTCGGGGCGGAAATGGGGCGATCAACCGCAGCGCACCGCGCCGGCGGCGTCGAAGCGCACGCGAACCTCCACCGTGCGGGCGTCCTCGTCGGCGGGGTAGATCACGCGGTCGGCCAGCGAGAGGGCCGCCTTGCCGTCGCCGATCTGGTCCTCGAACAGAACCACGCAGCGGTCCAGGCCGCCCTTGCGCGGACGACAGGACAGCACGGCGGCGCCGTTGCGCTCGAGCGACGCCTTCTGGAGCATCACCGGCGCGCGCAGCGCCAGGGTCGCGCCCTGGGTCGTCACCGTCACCGCCTTGCGGCAGGCGAGCGTCGTCGGCTGCGCGGTCGCGCAGGCGGACAGCAGGCCGCAAGCCAGCATCGTTGCGATGAGACGAGCCTTCACCGAGCCCCTCCAAGCCGTGACCACAGGATCGCTCCGAAACGGCTTTTGCTCAAGAGGCCAGGGGTTAACGACAAAGGGCGCGGAGATCGCTCTCCGCGCCCTTCGAAGTCTGCGGCGAACGCCGGCCCCTAGAGGCTGCGTTTCACCTCCTCGACGGTGAAGCACTCGATGGTGTCGCCCTCGCGGATGTCCTGGAAGCCGGCGAAGTGCATGCCGCATTCCTGGCCGGCATTGACCTCGTTGACCTCGTCCTTGAAGCGCTTGAGCGTCTGCAGGGTGCCCAGTTCGAGGACCACGACGCCGTCGCGGACGATACGAACCTTGGCGCCCTTGCGGACCACGCCCTCGGTGACGCGCGAACCGGCGATCTTGCCGACCTTCGAGATGTCGAAGACCTGCAGGACCTCGGCGTTGCCGAGGAAAGTTTCGCGCTGGATCGGCGCCAGCATGCCCGAGAGCACGCCTTTGATGTCGTCGATCAGGTCGTAGATGATCGAATAGTAGCGGATCTCGACGCCTTCACGCTCGGCCATGGCCCGCGCCTGCGCCGAGGCGCGGACGTTGAAGCCGATGATCGGCGCGCCGGCGCCCTTGGCCAGCTGGACGTCGCTTTCGCTGATCGCGCCGGCGCCCGACAGGATGATCCGCGCGCGGACCTCGTCGGTGGCCAGCTTGTCCAGCGAGCCGACGATGGCTTCGACCGACCCCTGCACGTCGCCCTTGATGACCAGCGGCAGCTCGCTGACCTTCTTGGCCGAGAGCTTGGCCATCATGTCGGTCAGCGACACGCCGGCGGCGGCGCCGCCCACGGCCGCCTTGTCGCGCTTCACGCGCTGGCGGTAGTCGGTGAGCTCACGGGCGCGGGCGTCGTTTTCGACCACCGCGAACGCGTCGCCGGGCGAGGGGGCGCCGTCGAGGCCGAGAATTTCGACCGGGGTCGAGGGACCGGCTTCGGTCAGCTGTTCGTCACGCTCGTTGAGCACGGCGCGGACGCGACCGAACTGCGCCCCGGCCACGACGATGTCGCCGCGCTTCAGGGTGCCGCGCTTGACCAGGACGGTGGCGACGGCGCCGCGGCCCTTGTCGAGCTTGGCCTCGATGACCACGCCCTCGGCCGTGCGGTCGGGGTTGGCCCGCAGGTCCATGATTTCGGACTGCAGCAGGATGCGCTCGATCAGTTCGTCCAGGCCCAGCTTTTCCTTGGCCGAGACCTCGACGGTCTGGATATCGCCGCCCAGGCTTTCGGCGACCAGCTCGTACTGGAGCAGTTCGTTGATCACGCGGTTCGAATCGGCGCCCGGTTTGTCGATCTTGTTGATCGCCACGATGATCGGGACGCCCGCCGCCTTGGCGTGCTGGATGGCTTCCACGGTCTGCGGCTTCACGCCGTCGTCGGCCGCCACCACCAGCACGACGATGTCGGTGATGTTGGCGCCGCGGGCGCGCATGGCGCTGAACGCCGCGTGGCCGGGGGTGTCGAGGAAGGTGATCCGGCCGCCATCCGCCAGGCGAACCTGGTAGGCGCCGATATGCTGGGTGATGCCGCCGGCCTCGCCCTTGACCACGTCGGTCGAGCGCAGCGCATCGAGCAGCGAGGTCTTGCCGTGGTCGACGTGGCCCATGATGGTCACGACCGGCGGACGGGTCTCCAGGTGATCGTCATGGTCGTCGGCGGCCAGGAAGCCCTCTTCGACGTCCGCGTCCGAGACGCGCTTCACCGTATGGCCGAACTCGGTGGCCACCAGCTCGGCGGTGTCGTTGTCGATGACGTCATTGATCTTCAGCATCACGCCCTGACGCATCAGGAACTTGATGATGTCGACGCCGCGCACGGCCATCCGGTTGGACAGCTCCTGAACGGTGATGACGTCCGGAATGACGACTTCACGCGCGACGCGGGCCTGTTCGGCGCCGCCGCGGCGCTTTTCCTTCTCGCGTTCGCGGGCCCGGCGGACCGAGGCGAGCGAGCGCATGCGCTCGGCGGCGCCTTCGTCGTCGCCGGCCAGGACCTGGATGGTCAGGCGGCCTTCGCGGCGCTTGGGTTCGCCCTTGGTGCGCGAGACGGCCTTGCCGGGCGCGGCGCCCTTGCGGCGATCGTCGTCCTCATCGGGACGGCGGTCGAGCAGGGCTCCGCCGGGACGCGGGGCAGAACGGGTGGCGCGCTGGATCTCGGGCGCGGCCGGCGGCTGGTTGACGCCGCCCGGACGGGGCGGACGCGGACCGCCGGGACGGTCGCCGGAGCGGGGCGCCGGACGCGGCGCCAGGGCCGAGTAACGGACGGTCTCGCCGCCGCCGCCGGGGCGGTCGCCGCGCGGACGATCGCCGTCCCGCGGCGGGCGATTGCCCTGATAGCCGGGACGGTCGCCCTGCGGACGATCGCCGCGCGGACGGTCGCCGTCGGGACGCGGCGCGCGCTGGCCATAGACGTTGCCGGCGCCTTCGCGCGGCGTCCGCTGGCCGTAGGTGTTCCCCGCCGGACGGTCCGGACGGTAGGTCGTGGTGCTCGCACGGTCATCGCGGCGGTCGCGCGACGGCTCGTAGGTGCGGGTCTGCCCGGCCGAGGGCGGGACCGACGGCGCAGCGGGAGCCGGAGCCGGCGTGGGCGCCGGGCTCGGCGCGGCGGCCTGGGGCGCGGGAGCCGGCGCGGGCGGCGGAGCAACAGACGGCGCGGCCGGAGCCGGCGTCGGACGGGC
>JAYRYI010000004.1:0-393039 GCA_041917095.1 Caulobacter sp.
CGTAGTTCTTCGCCGTCGCACCACCGCTCTTCGCCAGCGTGATCGTGATCGCCGCCGTCAGCGTCGTCTTGCCGTGGTCAACGTGGCCAATCGTGCCAATGTTGCAGTGCGGCTTGTTACGTTCAAATTTCTCTTTAGCCATCTCTAGCTCCTGGTCCCCCAATCGGGGTCCTTACGTTTGGGGGTGAGGGTTAGGCGTACTTCTTGATCACTTCGTCGGCGACGTGTTGCGGCACCGGATCGTAGTGGTCGTATTGCATCGTGAAGGCGGCGCGGCCCTGCGACATGCCCCGCAGGGTGTTCACGTAGCCGAACATGTTGGCGAGCGGCACGAAGGCGTTCACCACCGTGGCGTTGCCGCGCATGTCCTGGCCCTGGATCATGCCGCGACGACCGTTCAGGTCGCCGATGACCGAACCGAGGTACTCTTCCGGGGTCACGACCTCGACGGCCATGATCGGCTCGAGCAGCTTGGGAGCGCCCTTCTCACGCAGTTCCTTGAACGCGGCGCGGGCCGCGATTTCGAAGGCCAGCACCGAGGAGTCGACGTCGTGGTAGGCGCCGTCCACCAGGGTGGCCTTGACGTCGATCACCGGGAAGCCGGCCAGCAGGCCGTTTTCCTTGGCGGACTCGAGGCCCTTGATGACGCCCGGGATGTACTCCTTGGGCACCGCGCCGCCGACGATCGCGCTTTCGAAGACGAAGCCCGAACCCGGCTCGCCCGGCTCGAACACGACCTTGATGCGGGCGAACTGGCCCGTACCGCCGGTCTGCTTCTTGTGCGTGTAGTCGATCTCCGCCTTGCGGCCGAGCGATTCACGGTAGGCCACCTGCGGCGCGCCGATGTTGGCCTCGACCTTGTAGGTGCGCTTCAGGATGTCGATCTTGATGTCGAGGTGCAGTTCGCCCATGCCCTTCAGGATCGTCTGGCCCGACTCGTGGTCGGTCGAGACGGTGAAGGACGGATCCTCGGCGGCCAGCTTCTGCAGGGCGACGCCCAGCTTCTCCTGGTCGGCTTTCGACTTGGGCTCGACGGCGATCTCGATGACCGGCGCCGGGAATTCCATGCGCTCGAGGATCACCGGCGACTTCAGCGGATCGCACAGGGTGTCGCCCGTACGGGTGTCCTTGAGGCCCGCGAGAGCGACGATATCGCCGGCGTAGGCTTCCTTGATGTCTTCGCGGTTGTTCGAGTGCATCAGCAGCATGCGGCCGACCCGCTCACGCTTGTCGCGCGTCGAGTTCATCAGGCCCATGCCCGTTTCCATCTTGCCCGAGTAGATGCGGCAGAAGGTCAGCGAGCCCACGAACGGGTCGTCCATGATCTTGAACGCCAGGACCGACAGCGGCTCTTCGTCCGACGCCTTGCGGGTCACCGGCTCTTCGGTCTTGAAGTCGATGCCCGGCGTCGGCGGGATGTCCAGCGGCGAGGGCAGGTAGTCGACGACGGCGTCGAGCAGGGGCTGGACGCCCTTGTTCTTGAACGCCGAGCCGCACAGGATCGGGTAGAAGGCGCCCGTCAGAACGGCCTTCCGGATGCACTTCTTGATCGTCTCGATCGAAGGCTCTTCGCCGCCGAGGTAGGCTTCCATGGCGTCGTCGTCGAGCTCGACGGCGTTCTCGATCAGGTAGTTGCGGGCTTCCTCGGCCTTGGCCAGCAGGTCAGCCGGGATTTCTTCGTCGCGGTAGGACGCGCCGAGGCCGTCGTTGTCCCAGACAACCGCCTTCATGCGGACCAGGTCGACCAGGCCCCTCAGGCTCGATTCAGCGCCGATCGGGAACTGGATCGGCACGGCCTTGGCGCCCAGACGGTCGCGGATCGACTCGACCGACTTGTCGAAGTCGGCGCCGATCTTGTCCATCTTGTTGACGAACACGATGCGCGGCACGCGGTACTTGTCGGCCTGACGCCAGACGGTTTCGGTCTGCGGCTCGACGCCGGCGTTGCCGTCCAGCACCGTCACGGCGCCGTCGAGCACGCGCAGCGAACGCTCGACTTCGATGGTGAAGTCGACGTGGCCGGGGGTGTCGATGATGTTCAGGCGCTTGTCGTTCCAGAACGCGGTCGTGGCGGCCGACGTGATGGTGATGCCGCGCTCCTGCTCCTGCTCCATCCAGTCCATGGTCGCGGCGCCGTCGTGGACTTCGCCGATCTTATGGGACTTGCCGGTGTAGTAGAGGATCCGTTCCGTCGTCGTCGTCTTGCCCGCGTCGATGTGGGCCATGATCCCGAAGTTACGGTAGTCTTCGATCTTGTGAGTGCGGGGCATGATGCTCTGCCTGTCGGCCTGATAAAGTTGAGCGCGGGCGGTTCTGGAACCGCCCGCGCCCCCTGAAGGTGTTGGGCTGGTGGGTTACCAGCGGTAGTGCGAGAAGGCCCGGTTGGCTTCGGCCATCTTGTGCGTGTCTTCGCGCTTCTTGACCGCGGTGCCGCGGTTGTTCGAGGCGTCCAGCAGTTCGGCGGCCAGCTTCTCGGTCATGGTGTTCTCACCACGCTTGCGCGCGGCGGTGACCAGCCAGCGGATCGCCAGGGCGCGGCGACGGTCCGGACGGACTTCGACCGGCACCTGGTAGGTGGCGCCGCCGACGCGGCGCGACCGGACTTCGATCGCCGGAGCGACGTTGTCCAGGGCCGAGTGGAAGGTCTCCAGGGGACCCTGGTCCTTGCGCTTGGCTTCCAGGATGTCGAAGGCGCCGTAGATGATGTTCTCGGCGACGGCCTTTTTGCCTTCGTACATGACGTAGTTCATGAATTTCGTGACGATCAGGTCCCCGAACTTCGGATCGGGCAGAACCTGACGCTTCTCGGCGCGACGGCGACGGGACATTCTTCTTTTCCTTACTTCGGACGCTTGGCGCCGTAGAGCGAACGACGCTGCTTACGATCCTTGACACCCTGGGTGTCGAGGACGCCGCGCAGGATGTGGTAGCGGACGCCGGGCAAGTCCTTGACGCGGCCGCCGCGGATGAGCACCACCGAGTGCTCCTGCAGGTTGTGGCCTTCGCCCGGGATGTAGCAAACGGCTTCGATGCCGGTGGTCAGACGGACCTTGGCGACCTTACGCAGAGCCGAGTTCGGCTTCTTCGGGGTCGTCGTGTAGACGCGGGTGCAAACACCGCGGCGCTGCGGGCAGCCCTTAAGGGCAGGCACCTTGTTCCGCACCGGCTTCGGCTGGCGAGGCTTGCGGATGAGCTGGTTGACTGTAGGCATCTATCTCTTTTGCTCGTGGAGGCGTGTGCCTTTCGGCCGAAGCGCCTCGGGGGTCCAATTGGTCGTACTTTTCCGGCTCTGAACGCCCGGTCGGAACGCGAAAACTCGCCGGCGCGCGTATCTCTGCGTTCCGGCGGGCCTGATCGCCCTCGACGGGGACTTCAGCTTCATCGGGCGACGGGCGCAAACCCGGCCCCCGAAAGAGGCGCGCTAGATACTCGCCAAGGCGTGCAAGGTCAAGGCTTTGGAAAGCCTTGGCGCGATCTTGCTCCTGGCGGGGTTCGGCTTGCCGCGACCCCACGCCCGGGCGTCATCGATTCATCGTCGACTCGTCATCGACTCGACGCATCGCCACGAGGTCAGTCGAAGATGTCGAAGAGATCGAAGCCCTTCTTCTTTTTCCGGTAGTGATAGTCGTCGTCGTAGCGATAGCGCTTCTCGCGGTCATCGTAGGGATGGCTGCGCTTCCAGCCGTCGGGATCACGGCGGAAGTCCTCGACCTCACGCGCGAAGCGCTCCCGGTCCTGGGACTGGTGGCCGATTTCCTCACGGGCGCCGCCGATGATCTTCTCCAGTTCGCCGCGGTCGAGCCAGACGCCGCGGCAGGACGGGCACATGTCGAGTTCGACGCCCGATCGGGCGACCGACTGCATGGACGTGTTGCAGTTGGGGCAGAGCAGCAGCGGCATGGGAGGGTCCCTGTAGGCGTTTCCTGCCTTCGCATTTAGGCGCCCCGCGACGAACCGCCAGCCCCCGATTCAACGAACCTTGGCCAAGATTTCGCCGCCCGGGCGCGAAACGCTGGTGTCTCACGAGGGGAGCTTGGCGCCTTGACAGCCGTCCGGCGGGATCGGGCCAGACAGGCTGGCGTCATCGCGGCCGCCGTCGCCGGTCATGCGGTCGTATTCCTGCTGATCGGTCTGGACACCCCCGCCGTCCGCGAGAGGATCTTCAGGGATGACGAACCGGTGATGGTCGTCGACCTGCGCCGGCTGCCCCCGCCGCCGCGACGACAGACGCCGGACGCCCGCCGCGCTCCAGCCCCGCGGCCATCGCCTGTCCGGCCGCGCGAGACGCCGCGGCCGATCGTGAGGCCGACGCTGTCCCTGCCGATGGCCCCGATCCCCAAGGCCGACCCGGCTCCGGCGCCGGACGCCGGCGCGCGGCCAGTCGGCGGGGCCGGCGGCGCTGGACGGGACCAGCCCGGCGGCGACCTGCGCGGCGCGCTGCGGGGCTCCACGGTGGGCTGCGCCAACCGCAGGGCGGTCGGACTGAACCGGCGCGAGACCGAGGCCTGCGACGAACGCTTCGGCGCCGCCGCGAAGGACGCGCCGTTCATCGACGCCCCGATCGGCAGGGACAAGCGCGCCGGCTACGACGCGCGCGCCGCCAGGCTTCGGCGGGACCGGGAATGGCGAGAGGGCAACGTCCCGGTCGGCACGGTCGGCGACGGCCTGGGCGGCGAGGGTCGCGAGGCGATCTACCGCCCGAAATAGAAACGGCCCGGGATCGCTCCCGGGCCGTTCCGTCTTTCAGGTCGCTTCAGGCGATCAGCCCTCCGACGAAGCCTCGGCGGTCTCGAGCGCGATCTCGACCGGCAGCGGCTCCATCGCCTCTTCGCGGGCGGCCGAGAGGGCCTCGTCGCGCTTGGTGGCGATGCGCTGCAGGCCGCGCAGGTAGGAGCCCGTGCCCGCCGGGATGAGCCGGCCGACGATGACGTTCTCCTTGAGGCCTTCCAGCGTGTCGATCTTGCCGTGGACCGAGGCGTCGGTGAGGACGCGGGTGGTCTCCTGGAACGACGCCGCCGAGATGAAGCTGCGGGTCTGCAGCGACGCCTTGGTGATGCCGAGCAGGACCGGCTGCGTGACCGCCGGGCGGCCCTTGCGGCCTTCCGCCTTGGCGTTCTCGTAGTCGACCTCGGTCTTGTCGAGGTGATCGCCCTTGATCAGGCCCGTATCGCCCGGCTCGAGGATCTCGACCTTCTGCAGCATCTGGCGAACGATCACCTCGATGTGCTTGTCGTTGATCGGCACGCCTTGCAGTCGGTAGACCTCCTGGATCTCGTTGACCAGGAAGTCGGCCAGGGCCTCGATGCCCAGGATGCGCAGGATGTCGTGCGGATCCGGGTTGCCGTCGATGATGTACTCGCCCTTGTGGATGATATCGCCGTCGTGGACCGCGATGTGCTTGCCCTTCGGGATCAGGAACTCGACCGCCTCGCCGCCGTCTTCCGGCGTGATCTTGATGCGGCGCTTGTTCTTGTAGTCGCGACCGAATTCGACGCGGCCGTCCATCTCGGCGATGACCGCGCAGTCCTTCGGACGGCGGGCTTCGAAGAGTTCGGCGACGCGCGGCAGACCGCCGGTGATGTCCCGGGTCTTGGCGCCTTCGGTCGGGATCCGGGCGATGATCTCGCCGGCCTTCACCTCGTCGCCGTCGGCGACCGACAGAATGGCCCCCACCGGCAGCAGGTAGCGCGCTTCACCGCCGCTCGACAGACGCTTGTAGGCGCCGTCGGCGTCGATCACCGCCATGGCCGGACGCAGGTCCGAGCCACGGGCCGAAGCCCGCCAGTCGGAGATGACGCGGTTGGCGATGCCGGTGGCCTCGTCGACTTCCTCGCGGACGGAGAAGCCTTCGACCAGGTCCTCGGCGCGGATCTTGCCGGGCACTTCGGTGATGATCGGGGTGGTGTAGGGGTCCCACTCGGCCAGACGCTGGCCGCGCTTCACCTTGTCGCCATCCTTGATCTTCAGGCGCGCCCCGTACGGCGGCTTGTAGGACTCGCGGTCCTTGCCGTCGACCTGCACGGTCACCGTCGTGTTGCGGCTCATGACGATCAGATCGCCGTCCGCGCCCTTGACGGTGGCGCCGGCCACCCGGGCCACGCCGTCGTTGCTGGTTTCGAAGAACGACTGCTCGGCCACCTGGGCGGTGCCGCCGATGTGGAAGGTCCGCATCGTCAGCTGGGTGCCCGGCTCGCCGATCGACTGGGCGGCGATGACGCCCACGGCTTCACCGATGTTCACGGCGGTGCCGCGCGCGAGGTCGCGACCGTAGCAGGCGCCGCAGACGCCGGTCTTGGCTTCGCAGGTCAGGACCGAGCGGATCTTCACCGACTGGACGCCGGCCCGTTCGACCAGGTCCACCAGGTCCTCGACCAGATAGGTGTCGGCCGGAACGATCACTTCGCCGGTGCTCGGGTCCTTGATGTCCTCGGCCGAGAAGCGGCCCAGGATGCGGAGGCCCAACGACACGAGGACGTCGCCGCCCTCGACGACCGCGCGCAGCGTGATGCCGCGCGTGGTGCCGCAGTCTTCCTCGGTGATGATCGAGTCCTGGGCGACGTCGACGAGACGGCGCGTCAGGTAGCCCGAGTTGGCGGTCTTCAGCGCGGTGTCCGCCAGGCCCTTGCGGGCGCCGTGGGTCGAGTTGAAGTACTCCTGGACGGTCAGGCCTTCCTTGAAGTTCGAGACGATCGGGGTCTCGATGATCTCGCCGGAGGGCTTGGCCATCAGGCCGCGCATCCCGCCGAGCTGCTTCATCTGGGCCTGCGAACCGCGGGCGCCCGAGTGGGCCATCATGTAGATGGCGTTGATCTCGCGCTCGCGGCCGTTCTCGTCCTTATGCTTCATCTGAAGCTCGGCCATCATCTCGTCGGCGACGCGATCGGTGGCCTTCGCCCAGGCGTCGACGACCTTGTTGTACTTCTCACCCTTGGTGATCAGGCCGTCGGCGTACTGCTGCTCGTATTCCTCGGCGAGCTTGCGCGTCTCCTCGACGATCGGCTCCTTCCGCTCCGGAATGATGATGTCGTCCTTGCCGAAGGAGATGCCGGCCTTGGCCGCTTCCTTGAAGCCCAGACCCATCAGCTGGTCGGCGAAGATGACCGTCGCCTTCTGACCGCAGTGGCGGTAGACGACGTCGATCAGGTTGCCGATTTCCTTCTTGGTCAGCGCCTTTTCGATCAGGCGGTGGCCGATCTGGGTGTGGCGCGGCAGCAGGGCGGCGATCTTCATCCGGCCCGGCGTGGTGTCGATCACCTTGCGGACGACGTCACCCTCGGCGTTCATTTCCGAGAAGCGCGCCTTGATCTTGCTGTGCAGGGTCACGACGCCGGCGTCCAGCGCCTGCTCGATCTCGCCCAGGTCGCCGAACACCTTGCCTTCGCCCGGCTCGCCGTCGCGCGACTGCGAGAGGTAGTAGAGGCCCAGGACGATGTCCTGCGACGGCACGATGATCGGGCGGCCGTTGGCGGGGCTGAGGATGTTGTTGGTCGACATCATCAGCACGCGCGCTTCCAGCTGGGCTTCCAGCGAGAGCGGCACGTGGACGGCCATCTGGTCGCCGTCGAAGTCGGCGTTGAACGCGGCGCAGACCAGCGGGTGCAGCTGGATGGCCTTGCCCTCGATCAGCTTCGGCTCGAACGCCTGGATGCCCAGACGGTGGAGCGTCGGCGCGCGGTTCAGCAGGACCGGGTGCTCGCGGATGACCTCTTCGAGGACGTCCCACACCGCCGGCTGCTCACGCTCGACCATCCGCTTCGACTGCTTGACGGTGCCCGACAGGCCCTTGGCGTCCAGGCGCGCGTAGATGAACGGCTTGAACAGCTCGAGCGCCATCTTCTTGGGCAGGCCGCACTCGTGCAGCTTCAGCTCCGGACCGACGACGATGACCGAACGGCCGGAGTAGTCGACGCGCTTGCCGAGCAGGTTCTGGCGGAACCGGCCCTGCTTGCCCTTCAGCATGTCGGCGAGGGACTTCAGCGGACGCTTGTTGGCGCCAGTGATGACCCGGCCGCGACGGCCGTTGTCGAACAGGGCGTCGACGGCTTCCTGCAGCATCCGCTTTTCGTTGCGGATGATGATGTCCGGCGCACGCAGCTCGATGAGGCGCTTCAGGCGGTTGTTGCGGTTGATGACCCGGCGGTAGAGGTCGTTCAGGTCCGAGGTCGCGAAACGGCCGCCGTCCAGCGGCACCAGCGGGCGCAGCTCGGGCGGGATCACCGGCACGACGGTCAGGATCATCCACTCCGGCTTGTTGCCGGACTCGAGGAAGGCCTCGATGATCTTGAGGCGCTTGGACGCCTTCTTCTGTTTCATCTCGGACGGGTTGCCGGCCAGCTCTTCGCGGAGCTTCTCGGCTTCCTTCTCGAGCTCGATGCCCTTCAGCAGGTTGAAGATGGCCTCGGCGCCGATCTCGGCGGTGAAGCTGTCATCGCCGAACTCGTCCTGGAAGCGCATCTGCTCGTCTTCCGACAGCAGCTGGTGCTGCTTCAGCGGGGTCAGGCCCGGCTCGGTGACGATGTAGTGCTCGAAGTAGAGGACGCGCTCGATGTCCTTCAGCGGCATGTCGAGCATCATGGCGATGCGCGAGGGCAGCGACTTCAGGAACCAGATGTGGGCGACCGGCGAGGCCAGCTCGATGTGGCCCATGCGCTCACGCCGCACGCGGGCCAGGGTGACTTCGACGCCGCACTTCTCGCAGATGATGCCCTTGTACTTCATCCGCTTGTACTTGCCGCACAGGCACTCGTAGTCCTTGGTCGGACCGAAGATGCGCGCGCAGAACAGGCCGTCACGTTCGGGCTTGAACGTGCGGTAGTTGATGGTTTCCGGCTTCTTGATCTCGCCGAACGACCACGACCGGATCTTTTCCGGCGAGGCGAGGGCGATGCGGATGCGGTCGAAGGTCGGAGCGGCCTGGACCGGATTGAAGATGTTCAGGACTTCCTGGTTCATCTTGGTTCCTTCAGTGCGGGCGGACCCGCGAAAAATTCTGGATGGAGAGGCGGTTCGGATCCCCTCCCCCGCGCGGCGGGAGAGGGGTCAGGTTCCGATCAGCTGTTCTCCAGCTCCACGTTCAGACCCAGCGAGCGCATTTCCTTCACGAGCACGTTGAAGCTCTCCGGAATGCCGGCCTCGAAGGTGTCGTCGCCGCGAACGATCGACTCGTAGACCTTGGTGCGGCCCGCGACGTCGTCCGACTTCACCGTCAGCATTTCCTGCAGGGTGTAGGCGGCGCCGTAGGCTTCCAGGGCCCACACCTCCATTTCGCCGAAGCGCTGGCCGCCGAACTGCGCCTTGCCGCCCAGCGGTTGCTGGGTGACGAGCGAGTACGGGCCGATGGAACGGGCGTGGATCTTGTCGTCGACCAGGTGGTGCAGCTTCAGCATGTAGATGTAGCCGACCGTGACCGGACGCTTGAACTGCTCGCCGGTCTGGCCATCGAACAGGATCGACTGACCCGAACGGGCCAGGCCCGCCGATTCCAGGCGATCCTCGATGTCCGCGATGTGCGCGCCGTCGAAGACCGGGGTCGCGAAGGGCACGCCCTTCGACAGGTTCCTGGCCAGCTCGACCAGCTCGGCGTCGTCGTCCGGCAGCTCCTCGTCGGGGCCGTAGATCTCGCGCAGGCGCTTGGTCAGCTCGGCCTTTTGACCGCCGTTCTGCCAGGCTTCCAGCAGGTTCGCGATCTGCTTGCCCAGACCCGCCGCGGCCCAGCCGAGGTGGGTTTCGAAGATCTGGCCGACGTTCATGCGCGACGGCACGCCCAGCGGGTTGAGAACGACGTCAACCGCCGTACCGTCTTCGAGGTGCGGCATGTCCTCGATCGGCAGGATCTTGGAGATGACGCCCTTGTTGCCGTGACGGCCGGCCATCTTGTCGCCCGGCTGAAGCTTGCGCTTCACCGCCACGAAGACCTTGACCATCTTCATCACGCCCGGGGGCAGTTCGTCGCCGCGCTGCAGCTTGTCGACCTTGTCCTCGAAGCGACGGTCGAGACGCTTGCGGGCCTCGTCGAACTGACGGCGCAGGGCCTCCAGCTCGCCCATGGCCTTCTCGTCGTCGAGGGCGATCTGCCACCACAGGCCCGGCGCGATCTCTTCGAGCTTCTCGGTCGTCACCTCGCCGCGGCTCAGGCCCTTGGGACCGGAGACGGCGACCTTGCCGACGATCAGCTCGCGCAGGCGCGAGGTCATGTTGCGGTTCAGGATCGCGAACTCGTCGTCGCGGTCCTTGCCCAGACGCTCGATCTCTGCGCGTTCGATGGCGAGCGCGCGCTCGTCCTTGTCGACGCCGTGACGGTTAAACACGCGCACTTCGACGACCGTGCCGGCGACGCCGGGCGGCAGGCGGAGCGAGGTGTCACGGACGTCCGAAGCCTTCTCGCCGAAGATGGCGCGCAGCAGCTTCTCTTCCGGGGTCATCGGCGACTCGCCCTTGGGCGTGACCTTGCCGACCAGGATGTCGCCCGGCAGGACCTCGGCGCCGATCGCCACGATGCCCGCTTCGTCGAGGTTGCGCAGGGCTTCCTCGCCGACGTTCGGGATGTCGCGGGTGATTTCTTCCGGCCCGAGCTTGGTGTCGCGGGCCATGACCTCGAACTCCTCGATGTGGATCGAGGTGAAGACGTCGTCGCGCACGATGCGCTCGGAGATCAGGATCGAGTCTTCGAAGTTGTAGCCGTTCCAGGGCATGAACGCGACGAGGGCGTTGCGGCCCAGCGCCAGTTCGCCCAGGTCCGTCGACGGGCCGTCGGCGACGATGTCGCCGGCGTTGATCCGGTCGCCCACGCGCACCAGCGGACGCTGGTTGATGCAGGTGTTCTGGTTCGAACGCTGGAACTTCGACAGGCGATAGATATCGACGCCCGACTTGGTCGGATCGGTCTCTTCCGTCGCGCGGATAACGATACGCGTACCGTCGATCTGCTCGACCACGCCCTTGCGGCGGGCGATCACGACGGCGCCCGAGTCACGGGCCACGACGTCTTCCATGCCGGTGCCGACCAGCGGCGCGTCCGACTGGACGAGCGGCACGGCCTGACGCTGCATGTTCGAGCCCATCAGCGCGCGGTTGGCGTCGTCGTTCTCGAGGAACGGGATCAGCGCGGCGGCGACTGAGACGACCTGCTTGGGCGAGACGTCCATCAGGTCGACGGAGTCCTTCTGGAGCAGGCCCGGCTCGCCGTTGACGCGGCCCGGGACCAGGTCCTCGGCGATCTCGCCGTTCTCCATCTTGATGTTGGCCTGGGCGATGACGTGCTTCGCCTCTTCCATGGCCGACATGTAGACGACCTCGTCCACCGGCTTGCCGTCGGCGACGCGGCGGTACGGGCTCTCGATGAAGCCGTACTTGTTGACGCGCGCGTGAGTGGCCAGCGAGTTGATCAGGCCGATGTTCGGACCTTCCGGCGTCTCGATCGGGCAGATCCGGCCGTAGTGGGTCGGGTGCACGTCGCGGACTTCGAAACCGGCGCGCTCGCGGGTCAGACCGCCCGGGCCAAGCGCCGAGAGACGGCGCTTGTGGGTGATTTCCGACAGCGGGTTGGTCTGGTCCATGAACTGCGACAGCTGCGAGGAGCCGAAGAACTCACGGACGGCGGCGGCGGCCGGCTTGGCGTTGATCAGGTCGTGCGGCATGACGGTGTCGATATCGACCGACGACATGCGTTCCTTGATGGCGCGCTCCATGCGGAGCAGGCCCACGCGGTACTGGTTTTCCAGCAGCTCGCCGACCGAGCGGACCCGGCGGTTGCCGAGGTTGTCGATGTCGTCGATTTCGCCGCGGCCGTCACGCAGGCCCACCAGGACCTTCAGGACTTCCAGAACGTCTTCCTTGCGCAGCACGCGGACGTCGTCGGCGACGTCCTGCTCCAGGCGCATGTTCATCTTCACGCGGCCGACCGAGCTGAGGTCGTAGCGCTCCTGGTCGAAGAACAGCGACTTGAACATCGCCTCGGCGGCTTCCACCGTCGGCGGCTCGCCCGGGCGCATGACGCGGTAGATGTCGAACAGCGCGTCCTCGCGGATGCTGTTCTTGTCCACGCGCAGGGTGTTGCGCATGTAGGCGCCGACCGTGACGTGGTCGATGTCGAGCACGTCGATGGTGGTGAAGCCCTTCTCTTCCAGGGCCTCGATGGTGGCGGTGTCGAGCTCGTCGCCGGCTTCGGCGTAGATCTCGCCCGTCTCCATGTTGACTTCGTCACGGGCCAGGTAACGTCCGACGAGCGCGTCAGGCGACAGCAGCAGCGTCTTGACGGTGTCGCCCAGCTTCTTCGCCGCGCGGGCGGAGATCTTCTGGCCGGCCGGCGCCACTTCCTCGCCGGTGTCGGCGTCGATCAGCGGAAACTCCGGCTTCACGCCGCGCCAGCGCTCGGACTTGTAGGGGGTGGCCCAGCCGCCCGGACGCTTCTCGAAGGGAACGACGTCGTAGAAGGTCGTGAGGATTTCCTCGCCGTCCATGCCGAGGCCGTACAGGAAGGTCGTCGCCGGCAGCTTCCGGCGGCGGTCGATGCGGACGTAGACGATGTCCTTGGCGTCGAACTCGAAGTCCAGCCAGCTGCCGCGGTAGGGGATCACGCGCGCGGCGAACAGCAGCTTGCCCGAGGAGTGGGTCTTGCCCTTGTCGTGGTCGAAGAACACGCCCGGAGAACGGTGCATCTGCGAGACGATGACGCGCTCGGTGCCGTTGACGATGAAGGTGCCCTTGTCCGTCATGAGCGGGATATCGCCCATGTAGACGTCCTGCTCCTTGATATCCTTGACCGAGCGGGCGCCGGTTTCCTCTTCCATCTCGAACACGATGAGACGGAGCTTCACCTTCAGCGGCGCGGCGTACGTCATGTCGCGCTGGATGCACTCCTCGACGTCGTACTTCGGCTCTTCGAACTCGTACGAGACGTACTCGAGCACGGCGCGCTCGTTGAAGTCCTTGATCGGGAACACCGACTTGAAGACCGCCTCGATGCCCTCGTCACGGCGCTCGACCGCGCGGACTTCGCGCTGGAGGAACTGCTCGTACGACGAACGCTGAACCTCGATGAGGTTCGGCATCTGCACAGCTTCGGGAATGCGGCCGAACGACTTCCGGATCCGCTTCTTGCCGGTGAAGGATTGCGCCATTTTGATCCCTGCGTGCGCGGAGGGACTCCGCGCGTCAATTGTGTCTTGTCGCGTCCACCCTCGTCTCCTCCGGCTCGCCGGAAGCGGACGCAAGACCTTGCCCCTGGCTGTCAGGGGCGCCCCTTCGCACCGGTCGGAGGGCTATGACCGGGCCTTCGGGCACACGCGCGGAAAGTCGCGTCTCAGTTGATCGGATTTTCCGCGAGGGGGCGGATATAGGGCAAAGCCGTGGATAAGGGAAGAGGCGCCGCTTGACTTTCGTCAGGGCGTTTCAACGTCCCGCGCCGGTCGCCGACGTCACGGCCGGCGCAGCGCTTTCATCGCCAGGGATCCGGCGAGGCCGATCAGGCAGATCACGAAGGCGATCCTGGCGATCCCGCCGGCGACGTCGACGACGAAGCCGAGGATGCCGGCGATGATCATGACGACGAGGAAGACACCGGCGAGCTTGAGCATGGGCGACAAACGCGGCGCCTCAGATGCCGGTTCCGGCCAACGAAAACGGGCCCCGGAGTTTCCTCCGGAGCCCGCGATCGTAGAGAGCGTCAGAGCTGACGCCGCCCAGACTACTTGATCTGGACGGAGGCGCCGGCTTCTTCGAGCTTCTTCTTGGTCTCTTCGGCGACTTGCTTGGAGACGTTCTCGAGGACGTTCTGCGGAGCGCCTTCGACGAGGTCCTTGGCTTCCTTCAGGCCGAGGTCCGGACGGACGCCGCGGACTTCCTTGATCACGTTGATCTTCTTGTCGCCGCCGGCGGTCAGAACAACGGTGAACTCGGTTTGCTCTTCGGCGGCTTCAGCCGGAGCAGCGGCGGCGCCGCCAACGGCGGCGACGGCGACCGGAGCGGCGGCCGAGACGCCCCACTTTTCTTCCAGCAGCTTGGAGAGCTCAGCGGCTTCCAGGACGGTCAGCGAGGACAGGTCCTCAACGATCTTTTCGAGCTTCGACATGGTGTCAGTTTCCTTGGGAGTATTTGGATTTGAGCGGAGATGACCGGCTTACGCCGCGTCCTTCGTGGCGTAAGCGTTGAGGACGCGGGCCAGCTGGGCGGCCGGAGCCTGCACGACGCCCGCGACCTTGGTCGCCGGAGCCTGCAGAAGGCCGATGAGCTTGCCGCGGAGTTCGTCGAGCGACGGCAGCGTGGCCAGGGCCTTCACTGCGTTCTGGTCGAGAACTTCCTCGCCCATGAAGCCGCCAACGAGGGTGAACTTGTCGTTCTCCTTGGCGTACTGGGCGGCGACCTTGGCGGCGGTGACGGGATCCGGCGCATAGGCGATGGCGACGGGACCGGTGAACAGGGCGTCGCCCTTCTCACCGAGCGAGCCGGCCAGGGCCTTCTGGGCCAGGGTGTTCTTCACCACCTTGATCGCCGCGCCTTCCTTGCGGAGGCGAAGGCGAAGGTCGGTCATTTCCGCAACGGTCAGACCCATGTAGTGGGTCACGACCACAGCGCCGGCATCGGCGAAGACGCCCTTGAGCGTCTCGATCGATTCCGCTTTTTCAGCGCGGTTCATTGCGGTCTCCTAGATCACGGCGCCCGGACCATCCGGACGCCGAAAGCGTGCCGCCCGCGCGCGGGATCGCTCCCGAAGGCGGGTGACGGTAGACCTGTCCCAAGGAAAGTGTCGGCCGCGTCCGGAGCTTGAAAGCCGGATCGGCGGCGTCTTCTGTTCCCCGTCTCCTCACGGCAAAGGGGGGCTCCCCTTCGATGAAGACGCCGGTGACCCCGACATCCCGTAACTCTCGGACAGGATCCGCGGGCGGGCGGGCCCTCCTGCGGAAGAGCGCGCGTATAGAGGAAGGCGGCGGGAAACTCAAGCGGCCCTGGCGCCCCTCGCCTTTCGAGGGCGTTATGGGCGACTATAGTCCCGCAGCGAGGAGACCCCGCATGACCGTTCGCCCTTTCGCCGCCCTCGCCCTGGCCGTGCTTGTCGCGGGATGCGGCGGGCCTGTCGGCAACCCCTCCGTCCCGGAACCCGCCAAGGCGGTCGACCTCCAGCGCTATCTGGGCAAGTGGTACGAGCTGGCGCGGTACGACAATCGCTTCGAACGCGGCTGCGAGGGCGTTACGGCTGAGTACAGCGAACGCCCGGACGGCATGATCCGGGTGCTCAACACCTGCCGCGACGGCGCGCCGGACGGTGAATCCCGGTCGGCCGAGGGCCGCGCCAAGGTTGTCGAGGGCGCGGGCGGCGCCAAGTTGAAGGTCGCCTTCTTCGGGCCCTTCTACGCCGACTACTGGGTGCTGGACCGGGCAGACGACTACAGCTGGGCGATCGTCGGCGAGCCGTCCGGACGGTACCTCTGGCTGCTCAGCCGCGATCCCGCGCCCGGCGCCGCCGTCATGGAGGCGCACCGCAAGCGGATCGCCGGCCTGGGCTACGACACCGGTCTGCTGAGGACCGTGCGCCAGCCTCCGGCCACACGCTAACCATACAAGCGCCGGATTTTTCAGGGAGACTCTGGAACGATCCACAGGTGATCCCCATTTCAGAGACGATCGCGGAAGACGATCACATCCCGGACGGGCGCGCCGAAGGCTTCACGCCCTCCTCCGGTTGAAGGCAATCCGGCCATGCTTCTGGCCCCTACCCCCACAGAATTCCGTCCCTGGACGAGCGACGATGCGCGCCGGCTGCGCGCCTTCGCGCCCGAGCCCCGGCAGACGCCGCGCGGCCGCCACGCCCATCTGCTCGAGGTCGCCGCCGCCCGGCGCAAACGCTGCATTGAACGGTTCGGCCTCGGCCGCACCGAGGACGCCGTCTACTGGAAGGCCGTGGCGCCCAGCGCCGTGTTCAAGGCCTGCGAACTGCGCGTCAGCGGCGACCTCGCCGCGCTGCCCTGCTGAAACGCGAAACGGGCGGGCCCTTTCGGACCCGCCCGTCGCAGGTTCAGATTTTCAGACCGATCAGGCCGAGACCGAGCCGGTGTCGATCTTGAAGCCCGGGCCCATCGTCGAGGAAATCGCGATGCGCTTCACGTAGGTGCCCTTGGCGCCCGACGGCTTGGCCTTGTTCAGCGCGTCCACGAGGGCGCGGACGTTGGCCAGCAGCTGGTCTTCGGTGAACGAGGCCTTGCCGATGCCGGCGTGGACGATGCCCGCCTTCTCGACGCGGAACTCGATGGCGCCGCCCTTGGCGTCCTTCACGGCCTGGCCCACGTTCGGGGTGACCGTGCCGACGCGCGGGTTCGGCATCAGGCCGCGCGGGCCCAGCACCTTACCGAGACGGCCGACCAGGGCCATCATGTCCGGGGTGGCGATGACGCGGTCGAAGTCCATGAAACCGCCCTGGATCCGCTCGACCAGGTCTTCGGCGCCGACGACTTCGGCACCGGCGGCCTTGGCTTCCTCGGCCTTGGCGTCCTTGGCGATGACGGCGACGCGGACGTCGCGGCCGGTGCCCGAGGGCAGCGAGACCACGCCGCGGACCTGCTGGTCGGCGTGACGCGGGTCGACGCCCAGGTTGACGGCGAGCTCGATCGACTCGTCGAACTTGGCCTTGGCGTTCGCCTTGACCAGCTTCACGGCCTCTTCGACCGAGTGGATCGCGTCGCGATCGCCGGTCCAGGCCTGGATGCGCTTGGGTTGCTTGGCCATGGTCCTAGGCCTCCACGATCTTGAGGCCCATCGAGCGGGCGGAGCCCTCGATGATGCGGGCGGCGGCGTCAACGTCGTTGGCGTTGAGGTCCTTCATCTTCTTCTCGGCGATGTCGACGAGCTGGGCGCGCGTGATCGAACCGGCCGACTCGCGGCCCGGCTTGTTCGAACCCGACTTCAGGTTCAGCGCCTGCTTGATGAAGTGCGTGGCCGGCGGGGTCTTCGTGACGAAGGTGAAGGACTTGTCCTGGTAGACCGTGATCACGGTCGGCAGGGGCGTACCCTTCGGCTCCTTCTCGGTGCGGGCGTTGAACTCCTTGCAGAAGCCCATGATGTTGACGCCGCGCTGACCCAGCGCCGGACCGATCGGCGGCGAAGGGGTGGCGGAGCCCGCGGGCACCTGCAGCTTGATGTAGCCCAGAATCTTCTTGGCCATCTCTGTCTCCGTTAAGCGGCGCTAGTTAAAGCGCCTATGCGGCCGTGGTGCGGGCAGACCCCTCCCACGGATTTGATCCCCGGCGAGCCGAGGAAGGCGCGGCGTGTAGCAGAAGCGACCTGCGAAGGCAAACCGCATCCCCAGCACCGTCATCCTCGGACCTGTTCCGAGGACCCATGAACACCGACAGACGCGAAAAGGGCGCGGATCGCTCCGCGCCCTCTTGTTCACGCTCACCACGCATGGGTCCTCGCGACAAGCGCGAGAATGACAGCGGGGAAACGATCAGCTGACCTTCTCGACCTGGCTGTATTCCAGTTCGACCGGGGTCGCGCGGCCGAAGATCGAGACGGCGACGTGCAGACGCTCGCGGGCCTCGTCGACCTGTTCTACCGCGCCGTTGAAGCTGGCGAACGGACCGTCGGTGACGCGCACCTGCTCGCCGATTTCGAAGCGGACAGTCGACTTCGGACGCTCGACGCTCTCCTCGACCACGCCGATCATGCGCGCGGCTTCCTTCTCGGAGATCGGCATGGGCTTGCTGCCCGAGCCGAGGAAGCCGGTGACCTTCGGGGTGTTCTTGACCAGGTGGTAGGCCTCGTCGCTGAGGTCCATCTTCACCAGCACGTAGCCGGGCAGGAACTTGCGCTCGGCGTCGATCTTGCGGCCGCGGCGGACCTCGGTGACGGTCTCGGTCGGGACCAGGATCTCGGAGAAGAACTCCTCGAGGCCCTGGGCCTTGGCCTGGTCACGGATGTGGTCGGCGACCTTCTTCTCGAAGTTCGAGTAGGCGTGGACGATGTACCACTTGTGGCGCGGGTTCGACGGGCGCGCTTCGGCTTGGGCGTTCATGGATTATCCGGCGTTCGCGAGCTTCAGGATCTGGGAGACGACAAACGACAGCGCCGTATCGACCACGAAGAAGAAGATGGCTGCGATGATCACCATGATGAACACCATCACGGCGGTGATCCAGGTTTCCTTGCGGCTCGTCCAGGTGATCTTGCGCGCCTCGGCGCGGACCTCACGGCCGAAGGCGACGATGTTGAACGGCTTCTTCGGTTCGGCGGCGGCCGCGGCGGCGGCGCCCTGGCCGGCAGGCGCGGCGACGGCGGCGGCGCTCTTGGCGGCGCGCTGTTTCATCGCGGCGAGGTTGCCAGTTTTCTTGGCCATCGGACGGGTCTGAAGCTCTTTCAGCTGGCCGAAGCGCGACCATCGCGCTCCGGATATAGTGACAAGGTGGCACGAGTGGAGGGACTCGAACCCCCGGCCCTCGGTTTTGGAGACCGATGCTCTACCAGCTGAGCTACACTCGTAGACTTCCACCCTCTCGGGCATCTGCCCTCCGGCGTCTGGACAGCGGACCGTAGGCGGTGAAGCCGCCGATCAGTCTGTTCATTCACCGGAAGCGCGCCGTTTAGCAGGGACGGCGACGGCGGGCAAGCAAGCCGACGCCGGATCGAAGCGCTTCGCGCGACGTTTTTGTCGCGAAGGGAGCCCGCCATGACCGAACGTCCCCACAATCGCGAGACCGAGAACGAAAACCTCCGCCCCGCCGGCGAAGGCGAACCGCCCCGCCCGGCCACCGAACCGCAGGGCTCGGAGGAGTCGGTCCAGACTCCGAAGACGGAGACAGATCCGGGGAGCGGGGCGCAACCCTAGTCTCCCTCCCCCTTGTGGGGAGGGTGGATCGGCGAGCGCAGCGAGACGAGACGGGTGGGGCAAGCAGCGATCACCACTCAGTGCTGAATGCGGCCTTCACTTGCCCCACCCTGGTTCGCTTCGCGAACCTGTCCCTCCCCACAAGGGGGAGGGAGCCTGAGCGCAGCATCCCTAACCGCCCCCCGAGTCTTCCTCGCGTTGACATCATGCTGCGTCGCATCACATGAGGACCAGCATCGGCCCCCCGTGGGTCGCGAGGAAATTCAGGTACGATGTCGACCGCCGAACTCCAGGCCGCGCCGGTGAAGGCCAGCCCCTTCTTCGAGGAGAAGGTGCTGTGGGTGAAGCACTGGACGGACCGCCTGTTCAGCTTCGGCATCACCCGTCCGGAGAGCTTCCGCTTCCGCTCGGGTGAGTTCGTGATGATCGGCCTGCCCGGCGAGGACGGCGGCAAGCCGGTGCTGCGGGCCTATTCGATCGGCTCCCCCGCCTGGGCGGAGGAACTGGAGTTCTTCTCGATCAAGGTCGCCGACGGTCCGCTGACCAGCCGGCTGCAGAAGATCCAGGTCGGCGACACCGTGCTGATGGGCAAGAAGCCGACCGGCACCCTGGTGCTGGACGCGCTGAAGGGCGGCAAGCGCCTGTTCCTGTTCGGCACCGGCACGGGCCTGGCCCCGTGGCTGTCGGTGGCCCGCGACCCCGACACCTACAGCCGGTTCGAGCAGGTCTACGTCTGCCACGGCGTGCGCGAGGTGGCCGAGCTGGCCTATCGCGACTTCTACACCGGCGGCATCTTCGACGACCCGCTGGTCGGCGACGAGGCCAGGGCCCAGCTGCACTACTACCCGACCGTCACCCGCGAGCCGTTCGAGCGCCAGGGCCGGTTCACCGACCTGATCGCCTCGGGCCAGCTGTTCCGCGACCTCGGCATCGAGGCGACGAGATTCAATCCGGAGGAAGACCGGATCATGCTGTGCGGCAGCATGGACTTCATCAAGGACATGGGCGCCCTGGTCGAGACTCACGGCATGGTCGAGGGCTCCAACGCGGAGCCTGGTGACTATGTCCTCGAACGCGCCTTCGTCGGCTGACGCCCAGCAGCGCAAGGGCCTGAGCGTCGAGGACGCGCGGGCCCGGATTCTCGCGCGGGCGGCCGCCCTGCCCGCCGAAACGGTCCCGCTCGCCGACGCCGACGGCCGCACGCTGGCGCAGGACGTCCTGGCCATCCGAGACCAGCCGCCGTTCGACGCCTCGGCCATGGACGGCTGGGCCGTGCGCCGCGCCGATGTGGGCGAGGCGACATCCCTGCGCATCGTCGGCGAGAGCGCGGCCGGGCGCGGGCATTCCGAAACCCTCGGACCCGGCGAGGCCGTCCGCATCTTCACCGGCGCCCCCGTGCCGCAGGGCGCGGACCTGGTGATCATCCAGGAAGAGGCGGTCCGCGAGGGCGACCGCGTCCGGCTCGGCCCGGCCGGGGCGTCGTCGAACCTGCGGCCGCGCGGCGGCGACTTCCGCCAAGGCGCGACGCTGCTGACGGCCGGGACGCGGCTCGATCCGTGGCGGCTGTCGCTGGCCGCCGCCGCCGGCCGCGCGACGCTCGCCGTCGCCCGCCGCCCGCGCGTCGCTGTGCTGGCCACCGGTGAGGAGCTGGCGGCGCCGGGCGGGGCCGCCGGACCATTCCAGATCTACGAGTCCGGCTCGGCCGGCCTGCTCCCGATGCTGACCCGCTGGGGCGCGGACCCCGTCCGCCTGGCGCCCACCGGCGACGACGAGGCCGCCATCGCCGCCGCCGTGCGCGATATCGAGGCGGACGTGATCGTCACCGTCGGCGGCGCCTCGGTCGGCGACTACGACCTGGTGAAGCCGGCGCTGGCGGCGCTGGGTCTCGAGCAGGACGTCGAGAGCGTCAACGTGCGCCCGGGCAAGCCGACCTGGTTCGGGCGGCTCGGCGACGGCAGGCTGGTGCTGGGCCTTCCGGGCAACCCGGCCAGCGCCTTCGTCTGCGCCGAGCTGTTCCTGCGTCCGCTGGTGCTGGCGCTGCAGGGCGCGGCGGCGCCCTATCGCCTGGGCTCGGCCCCGCTGGCCCAGGCGCTTGCGGCCAACGGGCCGCGCGAGCACTGGATGCGGGCCCGGCTGGGCGCCGACGGGGTCACGCCCTTCCCCGATCAGGACAGCTCGCTGGTCACCGTCTTCGCCGCGGCCGACTGCCTGCTGCGCCGATTGCCGAAGGCCCCGGCCGCGGGCGTCGGCGAGAGCGTCGACATCCTGCCGCTCGAGCGAGGCGTTTAGCCGCATGTTCATACACCTGTGGTCGGATACCCGACCATGGAACCGACGCCGGGATATGTCGCCGCGCTGAAACTCGACGGCTTCGTGCGCCACTATCGGGGCATGGCCGTCGTGCGCCTGGTGATGGCGCTCGGCCTCTCGGCGATCGTGGCGATCGTGGCGGGCCCCGGGTATGCGCTGGGCTTCGGCGCGCTGCACCTGGCCCTCTATGGCGTGCTGATCCTCGCGGTGGAGGTCGCGGCGCGCGACCCCGATCCGGCCCTGGCGCTGCGCAAACTGACCGTCCGGACCGGACTGATCACCTTCCTGATCTCCCTGCAGGCCTGCGCCATGGCGCTGGAGGTGCGGTCAGAGGCGACCACCATGATCGTCCGGATGGAGACCGGCCTTCTGATCATCGGCGTGCTTATGTTCACCGCGCTTCAGGTCCATATGAGCCGGACGGGCTATGCGGCCGCCATCGCGCCGTCGATCGGCGCGATGCTGTGGATCGGCATCAGCGGCGGGGCCGGCGGCGGGGGGATGCCCAGCGCGCACTTCGCCATCGCCGTGCTGCTGTTCGTGGTCTCGATCGTGGCCGCCAGCTGGCGGCAGCAGGCCACTGACCGGACCCTGACCGACGCCCGCATGGCGCTGGAGGAAAAGAACGCCGCCCTCACCGCCATGGTGGCGCGCGCCGAGGCCGCCCAGGCCCAGGCCGAGGCCGCCAGCCGCGCGAAGTCGGACTTCCTGGCCATGACCAGTCACGAGATCCGCACGCCGCTCAACGCGGTGCTGGGCCTGGCCGAGGCCTTGAACCGCTCGAAACTGTCGGTCCGGCAGAAGGAGATGGCGCGCGGCGTCGTCGACGCCGGGGCGCTGCTCAAGCGGCTGCTCGACGCCATGCTGGACATCGGCCGCATCGAGGCCGGAAAGACCACGCTGTCGCCGGCCCCGTTCGATCTGCGCCAGGCGGTGGAGACCGTGATCCGGATCTGGGGCCCCCGCGCGGCCGAACAGGGCGTGACCCTGGTTGCGGAGCTGGATGGCCTGCCCGCGCCGTGCGGCCTGGTCGCCGACGGCGGCAAGGTCGAGCAGGTGCTGATCAACCTCGTCTCCAACGCCCTGAAGTTCAGCCCGCGCGGCGGCAGGGTCACCATCCGCGTCAGCGCCGCGGCCGAGACCGGCGGCGCCGATCTGACCGTGCGGATGGAGGTGCTCGACCAGGGTCCCGGGGTGTCGGTCGCCGACCGCGAGCGGATTTTCCGGGTGTTCGAACAGACCGAGGCCGGCCGCGCGCTCGGCGGCGCCGGGCTGGGCCTGGCCATCTGCGTCGGCAACCTCGCGCTGATGGGCGGCGAGATCGAGGTCGACGACGCGCCGGACGGCGGCGCGGCCTTCCGCGTGGCGTTCATGGCTCCGGCCTGCTGCCTGGTCGATGACTCCGAGGCCGAGGTCGAGGCCGGCGGTCTGGACGAGGCGCGGCCGCTGCGCGTGCTGGCCGCCGAGGACAATGCCGGCAACCGCCATGTGCTGCGCGCGTTGCTGGGCCCGCTGCCGGTGGCGCTGACGCTGGTCGAGGACGGCCAGCAGGCGGTCGCCGCCCTGGCGGCCCAGCCCTTCGACATGGTGCTGATGGACGCCAACATGCCGGTGATGGACGGCCTCGCCGCGCTGCGCGAGATCCGCGCTTCGGGCTCGGCGATCCCGGTCTGGATGCTGACCGCCAACGTCTATGACGAGGACGTCGCCCGCTATCGCGCCGCCGGGGCCGACGGCGTTGTGCGCAAGCCGATCGCGCTGGAGGAGCTGTTCGCCGCCCTCTCCGAGGCCGCCGCGCGGGTGGACGCGCCTGTCAGTGCAGAAGCGGCTTAGGGCTAACCCCTTACCCGCTCATCCCGGCGAAGGCCGGGACCCAGATTCAAGCTCAGATCTTCGAATCCTGACCGAGGTCCGGCGCCCGCAACTGGGTCACGGCTTTCGCCGGGATGAGCGGGATGTGTGAGATCAGTGGAAGTCGCGGCTGCGCACCAGCCGTGACCGGACCTCCTCGCTGGGCCTCGGGGGCCGCCCCTCCTCCCGCATCCGCGCGAGCTCGCCGGTCAGGTCGGTGAACCTTTCGGCGACGACATGGATGACCTCGCCCTCCGCCTTGCCGTTGTGGTCGCGCTGGACACGGCCGTGGACGACGATGAAGGACGCGCTCATCGCCAGACGGCGGTTGGCCTTGAACACGTCCTGCCAGATGACCGCGTTGGCCGGGCCGCTCTCGTCCTCCAGGGTCATGAACACCACGCCCTTGGCCGTCCCGGGTCGCTGGCGGATGAGCACCAGCCCGCCCACTGACACCCGCGCGCCGCTGCGGACGGTCTTCAGATCGGCGGCCCGCGTACAGCCCATCTGGTCCAGCATCGGGCGGAAGAACTCGCAGGGATGGGCCTTCAGCGAGAGGCTGAAGGTCCGGTAGTCCTCGGCCACATGCTGCGGCAGGGTCAGAGCCGGCAGGTTCACCGGCGCTTCGAAGAGCGGCAGCCCGGCCAGCAAGGACGGCGCGCGATCCGCCTGGACCTCCGCGCTCTCGCCCTTCACGGCCCATAGCGCCTCGCGGCGGGAAAGCCCCAGCGACCGGAAGCCGTCCGCCTCGGCGATCAGTTCCAGGGACCGCCGGTCGAGGCCGGACCTGCGGACCAGTTCGGGCAGGGTCGTCGCGCTCTCACGGACGGCCATCAGCCGCTCGATCGCCGCCTGCCTCAGCCCCTTGATCTGCCGCAGGCCCAGCCGGACGGCCTTGAGCGGTCCACAGCCGGGAGGCCGCGGCCAGTGGAGCGGCGCGCGAGGTTCGGACGCCGCCTCCAGGGTGCAGTCCCAGTCGCTGAGCAGGATGTCCGGAGCCCGCACCTCGACCCCGTGCTCGCGGGCGTCCCGCACCAGCTGCGCCGGCTGGTAGAAGCCCATCGGCTGGGAATTCAGCAGGGCGGCGCAGAACACATCCGGCCAGGCCCATTTCATCCAGGCCGAGACATAGACCAGCTTGGCGAAGCTGGCGGCGTGGCTCTCCGGAAAGCCGTAGTGGCCGAAGCCCTCGATCTGCTGGAAGCAGCGGGACGCGAAATCCGGGTCATAGCCTCGCGCGGTCATCCCGTTCACGAACCGGTCGCGGTAGTGGGCCGGGTCGCCCAGGTTCCGGAAGGTCGCCATCGCTCGCCGCAGGCCGTCGGCCTCGTCCGGCGTGAACTTCGCCGCCTCGATGGCCAGGCTCATCGCCTGCTCCTGGAAGAGCGGCACGCCGAGGGTGTTGCCGAGCACCTGCTTCAGCTCGTCCTCCGGACCGTGGTCCGGATGGGGCGAGGGATAGTCCGGCTCTTCCAGCCCCTGCTTCCGGCGCAGGTAGGGATGGACCATCTTGCCCTGGATCGGCCCCGGCCGGACGATCGCGACCTCGATGACCAGATCATAGAACTTGTCGGGCCTGAGCCTGGGCAGCATCGACATCTGGGCCCGGCTCTCGACCTGGAACACGCCCAGGGAGTCCGCCTTCTGCAGCATGCCGTAGACGCCGGGCTCCTCCTCGGGAATGTCGACGAGATCGTGGATCGGCTGACCATGATCCTGCCTCAGCATGGTCATGCCCCGCTGCAGCGCCGTCAGCATGCCGAGCGCCAGCACATCGACCTTCATCAGGCCGAGTGCGTCGATGTCGTCCTTGTCCCACTGGATGAAGGTGCGGTTCTCCATGGCCGCGTTGCCGATCGGGACCGTCTCGTCGAGACGCCGCCGGGTGAGCACGAAACCGCCGACATGCTGCGACAGGTGGCGCGGGAAGTTCAGCAGGATGGAGGCGAGCGTGACAGCGCGCCGGATCGCCTCGTTCCCGGGATCGAGCCCGACCTGGCGGATGTGCTCCTCGGCGATCTCGCCGCCCCAGCTGCCCCAGACGGTGTTGGCCAGGGCCGCGGTGATGTCCTCGGTCAGGCCCAGCACCTTGCCGACCTCGCGGATGGCGCTGCGCGGCCGGTAGTGGATCACCGTCCCGCAGATCGCCGCCTTGTGCCGGCCGTAGCGCTTGTAGACGTACTGCATCACCTCCTCGCGCCGCTCGTGCTCGAAGTCGACGTCGATGTCGGGCGGCTCGCCGCGGTTCTCGGAAATGAAGCGGGTGAACAGCAGGCGATGCCGGGTCGGGTCGATCGCGGTCACCCCGAGGCAGTAGCAGACCGAGGAGTTGGCGGCCGACCCCCGCCCCTGGCACAGGATGCCCAGCCGCCGCGCCTCGGCGACGATGTCGTGCACCGTGATGAAGTAGTTGGGGTAGTTCATCTTGCGGATCAGCTTCAGCTCCATCCGCAGGTTCTTCACGACCTTGGTCGGGACGCCGTCCGGATAGCGGTCCCTGGGATAGCGGTTGCGCGCGCCGGCGAAGGTCAGGTCGCGCAGGTGCTGGATCGCGGTCTTGCCGGGCGGAACCGGCTCGTCGGGATACTCCTCGCGCAGGTCGCCAAGGTCGAACGCGATGCGGTCGGCGATCTCGGCGGAGCGCTCGACGACCCCCGGCCAGTGGCGGAACAGACGAGCCATCTCTTCCGGCGATTTCAGGTGCCGTTCGGCGTTCGCCTCCAGCCGGAACCCCGCCTCGGTGATCGTGCAGCCCTCGCGGATGCAGGTCAGGACATCCTGCAGCGGGCGGCGGTCGGGGACGTGGTAAAGGACGTCGCCGGTGGCCACCATCGGCGTCCCGATCCGGTCGGCGAGCCGGTGCAGGTGATGGATCCGCTTCAGATCCCGTGCGCCATAGCCGCGCGAGGCGGCCAGCCAGACGTTTCCGGCCAGCTTCGCGGCGAGGCGGGCGGCCCTGTCCTCGAAATCCGGCGTCAGGCGAACCGGCGGAACGATCAGCACCAGCTGCCCCTCTGAGAAGTCGAGGAAGTCGTCGATCAGCAGGTCGCACTCGCCCTTCTCGGCCCCGCTCTGGCCGACGGACAACAGTCGCGCGAGGCGGCCGTAGGCTTCCCTGTCCGAGGGATAGCAGAGCAGGCTGGGCCAGCCGTTCAGGAAGTCGAGCCGGCAACCGGTCAGGCTGCGCACGCGCAGGTCGCGGGCCGTCGCCCAGGCCCGGACGACGCCGGCGATGCTGTTGCGATCGGCGATCCCGACGGCCTCGACCCCCAGCCGGCGCGCCGTCTCGACCAGCTCCCCCGGATGCGAGGCGCCCCGCAGGAAGCTGTAGTTGGTGAGGGCCTGCAGCTCCACGTACCGGGTCACGCGAACACCTTTTGAACCCGCTCATTCCGGCGAAGGCCGGGACCCAGATGAGGGTCAGAGCAGTCAGGGTCCTGACCCCAATCCTCCGCCACAGGATCTGGGTCCTGCCATTCGGCGGGATGAGCGGAATGAGGCCGGGTCATGCGAACACGCCGTGCATCCACCAGCGCGGCGGGCTTTCCGGATCGCCGTAGAGGCCGGCGCGGAACAGCCAGAAGCGGCCGCCGGCCTCGTCCTCGACGCGGTAGTAGTCGCGGACGAAGGCCGGGCCGACGTCGTCGATCGGCTTGCGCCACCATTCCTCGGAAATGCGTTCGGGCCCCTCCGACCGGACCACGCGGCGCCGTTGCCCGCGCCAGGTGAAGGTGACGGGCGGCTCGTCGGGAAGTTCGGCCAGGGCGGTGATCGCCTCGGGATGCGGAAACAGCCGGATCGGGCGGGGCCTGTCGGGATCCCAGCCCTCGACGGCCGGCGCGGACACGGCCGGCGCGGCGCGGACGGCGCGCTCGGGGACGTGGCTCTCGAACACCTCGGCCCGCCAGACGGCGCCTTCGCCCAGGCGGTTGGCGAGGCGGTCCACCAGGGCGGCGACGCTTTCCTCGGCAAGGGCCGCGCGGCCGGCGTCCAGCCGGTGCTGGGCGGCGGACAGCACCTCCACCCCTTCCGCCGACAGCGTCACGACCTCGATGCCGAAGCCCGGATCGATGGCCTCCAGCCTGGGCGCGAACAGCCGGGTCAGCACCTTCGCGTCGCGGCCGGCGACCGACAGCCCGACCGTGCTGGGACAGGCCCTCCCGTCCAGGCGGTGGAAGGTCAGCTCGAAGCGCCGCGCGCCCTTGCCCTCGACCCGCAGGCGCTCGCACAGGCGCGCGGCGATGTCGCCGGCGGCCCGGACCAGGTCGTCCAGCACGCTGATCGGCTCGGCGAAGGTCAGGCGGTCGAACCAGGGCGACGGCGGGCGGCGGAAGGTCAGCGCCTCGCCGGCGCGGCCCAGCGCCTGGTCCAGCCGCAGCACCACCCCGGCCCCGAACCGTCGCGTCAGCTGGGCGCGCGGCAGGCCCAGGATGCGGTCGATCCGGGTCAGCCCCAGCCGGGGCAGCTGGGCGGCGGCGGTCTCGTCGAGCCGCAGGGCGCTGATCGGCAGAGGCGCGAGGGCGCGAGCCTCGGCTCCGGAGGGGACGAGCGTGAGCTCGGCGCCGTTGTATCGCGCCACCGCCCAGGCCATCCCGGCGGTGTCGGCGACCGCCGCCCGCGCCGGGATGCCGTTCGCGGCCATGCGGCGAAGCAGGTCTCCGGCCATCGCCGCCTCGCCGCCCCAGAGATGCGAGACGCCGCTGATGTCGAGGAACAGGCCCTCCAGCCCATCGACCGCCACGGCCGGCGAGAACCGCACGCACCAGTCGCACAGCGCCTCCAGCGCCGCCGCGTCGGCGGCCGGATCGGCGTCGGCGGTGAGCAGTTCCGGAACCAGCGCCGCCGCGTCGGTGGCCTTCTGCCCGGCGAACAGGCCCAGCGCCCGGGCGGCGGCGTCGAGGGCGTAGATCCGTCGGGCGTTGCGGTCGGTGAAGAGCAGGGCGCGGGGGGCGCTGGAGTCTCCCTCCCCCTTGTGGGGAGGGACAGGCCGCGCAGCGGCCAGGGTGGGGGAGTGAGACGCCAATCCCGGCGCCCGGCGATTGGCGTCCTGATCCCCCACCCGTCTCTCCTTCGCCTGCGGCTTCGGAGAGCCACCCTCCCCATGAAGGGGAGGGAGAACCGGAGGGGGAGGGAGACCCTCACGCGACCCGGCGTCTGATCCCTTCCGCCGCCGCCAGACCGTCATCGGCCAGTCCGGCAACCAGACGGAGAGGATGCGGGCCATCGTCGGCCTCCTCGTTCCATTCGAAAATCCACTCGCCGGGCCGCCCGCCCCGGCTTCGCTCCAGTCCGGCCCGCCAGCGGGGCGGCCCCAGTCCCGGTTCTCCCGGCGGGGGATCGCTGGCGGAGGCCGCCACCCGCCACCGCGTCGCCGCCGCCGAGCCGGTGGCCGGCTTGCGCGACGTCCCGCCCCAGGGGCGCCGCCGCATCAGGAACCCCGTCGCCCCGTGCCGCTCGCAGGCCAGCTGCAACCGCCGCCCTGCGGTCAGGTCGATGTCCTCGACCTCGCCGAACACGGCGGCGACGCCTGAAGCGCCCAATGCATCCTCCAGCGCCATCAGCGCCTGGATCTCGTCCCGCACCCGCACCTGGATCAGGCCGCGCGCCGGCAGGCCCAGCCGCTCCAGCCCGGGCGCGTGCAGGTCGTCCCGCCGCATCACCCAGACCATCGCGCCCCGCGCCGCCAGCGGCCGGGCGGCCAGGGCGGCGAAACCGGCGACGACGGCCCCGACCTCGGTCTCCATTCCGCCGGCCGTGAACTCGTGCCAGCGGCCCAGCGGCAGCCCGCCGCCCGGCAGGCAGTCGTCGACGCGCCGGTCGCCGAACGGCAGGACGGAGGATGGAGTCCGAGTCCCCGCTTCCAGAGCGGCCACCTGGCCCTTCAAGGCCGCAAGGCGCGCCTCGCGCGACCCCGGCATGGCGATCTCCAATGTTCCCTTTTTGTTCTCTACCTGACGAAGCGTTGAGTCAAGCGGTCAGGTTCCCGCTGGCGAGGCCCGCGACGGCCGCTATGGTGGCCGCTTCGAACGATCGTATGAACCGGGACGGACCGACGTGGCTTTCAAGCGCATCCTCATCGCCAACCGTGGCGAGATCGCCATCCGTATCGCGCGGGCGGCGGCCGACCTGGGGATCGCCAGCGTCGCGGTCTTCGCGGAGGACGACGCCGCCTCGCTGCATGTCACGGCCGCCGACGAGGCGGTGGCGCTGAAGGGCGCGGGGCCGAAAGCCTATCTCGACATCGACGCCGTGGTCGCCGCCGCGAAGGCGGCCGGCTGCGACGCCGTGCATCCCGGCTATGGCTTCCTGTCCGAGAACGCCGCCTTCGCCCGCGCCTGCGCCAAGGCCAGGGTCGCCTTCATCGGGCCGTCGCCGGACGCACTGGAAACCTTCGGCGACAAGGCGAAGGCGCGTCAGATCGCGGCCAAGGCCAAGGTGCCGGTGCTGGCCGGCACCGCCGCCATCGACCTGGCCGGCGCCAGGGCCTTCTTCAGGAAGAACGGCCCGATGATGCTGAAGGCCGTGGCCGGCGGCGGCGGGCGCGGCATGCGCGTGGTCCGCACCGAGGCCGAGATCGAGTTCGCGCTGGCCGCCTGCGCCCGCGAGGCCCAGGCTGCGTTCGGCGATTCGGCCGTCTATGCCGAATGGCTGGTCGAGGACGCCCGCCACATCGAGGTCCAGGTCGCCGCCGACGGCCGCGCCGTGGTCGCCGTCGGCGACCGCGACTGCTCGGTCCAGCGGCGGAACCAGAAGCTGGTCGAGATCGCTCCCGCCGTCCTCCCCGACGCCCTGCGCAAGAGCCTGCACGAGGCGGCGGAAAAGCTGTGCGCCGCGGCCAAGTACCGGACCCTGGCGACCATCGAGTTCCTGGTCGACGGCAAGGGCGGCTTCGCCTTCATCGAGGCCAACGCCCGGCTGCAGGTCGAGCACACGGTCACCGAGGAGGTCACCGGCGTCGACCTGGTCCGCGCCCAGATCGAGCTGGCCGCGGGCAAGACCCTGGCCCAGGTCGGCCTCACCAAGACCCCGCCGCCGCACGGCTTCGCCGTTCAGGCGCGCGTGAACCTCGAGACCCTGACCGTCGACGGCGGAGCCCTGCCCGGCGGCGGGCTGCTCGCGGCCTACGAGCCGCCCAGCGGCCCCGGCGTTCGGGTCGACGGCTACGGCTACGCCGGCTACGTCACCAGCCCGTCCTACGACAGCCTGCTGGCCAAGGTGATCGTGCGCGGGGCGACACTGGAGCAGGCCTGCGCCCGCACCGCCCGGGCCCTCGCCGAATTCCGGCTGGAGGGCGTCGACAGCAACGCCGCCCTGCTGCGCGCGGTGCTGGCCGATCCGGCGGTGACGGCCGGGGCGGCGACGACGAAGTTCCTCGAGAGCAGGCTCGACGTCCTGCTCGACAAGGCCGCCGCGCTGAAGCCGGTCGCGCCGCGCCTGGCGGCTTCCGCGACCGCCCCGGCTTCATCGCCGACGCCGGCCGGGCCGGCCCCCGCCCTCCCCGACGACGGCACGGTCGCCGTGGTCGCGCCCCTGCAGGCGACGGTCGGCGGGATCGAGGTCGCGGTCGGCGACCTGGTCCGGCCGGGCCAGGCGGTGGCGGTGCTCGAAGCCATGAAGATGGAGCATGTGGTCGCCGCGCCGCAGGGCGGCCGGGTGACGCGCATCGCCGCTGACAAGGGCGTCACCCTGCTGAAGGGCGCGCCCATCCTGTTCGTCGAACCCGCCGACGTGAAGGCGGACGCCGAGGCCGCGCTGGCCGAGGTCGATCCTGACCATATCCGCCCCGACCTGCAGGAGGTCATCGACCGGCACGCCTTCACGCTGGACGCCAACCGGCCGGAAGCAGTGGCCAAGCGCCGCCGGACCGGCCATCGCACGGCGCGGGAAAACCTGGACGACCTGCTCGATCCCGGCAGCTTCATCGAGTACGGCGCCCTGACCATCGCCGCCCAGCGTCGCCGGCGGACGATGGAGGACCTGATCCGGAACACGCCCGCCGACGGCCTGATCGCGGGCGTCGGCACGGTCAACGGGACGCTGTTCCCGCCCGAGAAGGCCCGCGTCGCGGCGCTGAGCTACGACTTCACGGTCCTGGCCGGCACCCAGGGCCACATGAATCACAAGAAGACCGACCGGCTGCTGCATATCGTCGGCGAGCAGAAGCTGCCGGTGGTCTGGTACGCCGAGGGCGGCGGCGGGCGACCGGGCGACACCGACGGTACGGGCGTGGCCGGGCTGGACGTCACCACCTTCGGCAAGTTCGCCGAGCTGTCCGGCGAGGTTCCCAAGATCGCCATCGTCGCCGGCCGCTGCTTCGCGGGCAACGCCGCCATCGCGGGCCTCTCCGAGATCATCATCGCCACGAAGGACTCCAACCTCGGCATGGGCGGTCCGGCCATGATCGAGGGCGGCGGCCTGGGCGTCTTCAAGCCCGACGACATCGGCCCCAGCGACGTCCAGTGGGCCAACGGCGTCATCGACATCCTGGCCGACGACGAGGCCCACGCCACCGCCCTGGCGAAACAGGCCCTCTCCAGCTTCCAGGGCAAGGTCGCCGACTGGTCGGCCGCCGACCAGCGGCTGCTGCGCCGGTCGATCCCGGAGAACCGGCTGCGCGTCTACGACATTCGGCCGCTGATCGAGACGCTGGTCGACGCCGGGTCGTTCCTTGAGCTGCGGCGCGGCTGGTCGCCGGGAATGATCACCGGCTTCGTGCGGATCGAGGGACGGCCGATGGGTCTGATCGCCAACGATCCGCGCCATCTGGGCGGCGCCATCGACTGCGACGGGGCGGAGAAGGCCGCCCGGTTCCTGCAGCTGTGCGACGCCTTCGACCTGCCGGTGCTGAGCCTTTGCGACACGCCGGGCTTCATGGTCGGGCCCGACAGCGAGGCGGCTGGCGCGGTGCGCCGCGTCAGCCGGATGTTCATCGCGGGGGCCAAGCTGGGCACGCCGCTGTTCACCATCGTGCTGCGCAAGGGCTACGGCCTGGGGGCGCAGGCCATGGCGGGCGGCGGCTTCCACTCGCCCTTCTTCATCGCCAGCTGGCCGACCGGCGAGTTCGGCGGCATGGGCCTGGAGGGCGCTGTGCGGCTCGGCTACTCCAAGGAGCTGGCCGCCGAGACCGATCCTGAGAAGAACAAGGCGCTGTTCGACCAGCTGGTCGGCCGCCTCTACGCCGCCGGCAAGGCGACCAGCATGGCCGCCGCCCTGGAGATCGACGCCGTCATCGACCCCGCCGAGACCCGCCGCTGGGTGGTGCGCGGGCTGGACAGCTGCCCGCCCCGCCGCCGGCCGGAACGGCGTTGGGTGGATGCGTGGTGATCTGGACAGCCCCCCACACACTGTGATTTCCCTTCCTCCGGCCCGACAACCAATGCGGGCATGGGGGGGCAGTATGTTCGGTTTCAGTTTCAGGGGCCTGATGGCCTCTCTGTTCGTGTTCCTGGCCTCAGCGACCGTCGCCGTCTCGCCGGCGACAGCCCAGAACTCCGAGGCAGATCGTCTCGGACAGGAGATGTCCTCGATCATCTTCGACGCCATCAATTTCCGCGAGTTGATCATCAAGAACGTCGCCAGCGAGCTCGGCTCCATGGACGGCATGGCCGAGGGACGGCCTGAATGGCCCGGGCTGTTCCGGCAAGCGATTACGGAGGAGTTCGAGCAAGACATGCCCGCGATCCAGGCCATGCTCGGCCGCGGCTTCGCCCGGTACTTCACGATCGAGGAGCTGCGCGTTGGCGTCGTGATCCTCGCCGACCCGGGATTGCAGCAGATCATGAAGGCTGCCGCGGAAGACGGGTCCACCCAGACTCCACAACCGAAACTCTCCCGGAAGATCGAACGTCTGGCGGAAACGCCGGCCGGACGCAGCTTCCTTGAAAAAACCGGGAACCTCGACACGATGCTCGACGGCTTGTCGCAGGAGCTGATCGCCGAGGTCATTCCCGGCACTTTCAGGCGGTTTGGAGAAAAGGCGGAAGCGCTGGAAGCGGCGCGCGCACGATAGTCGGCGTCACGCCTGATGAGCCCCATCCGACAACAAGGAGCCTTCACCATGAATCCTTGCGTCTTCGCCGCCGCCGCGCTGGCGCTGACCCTCGCCGCCTGCGAGAAGCCCGCGCCCCCCGCGCCGCCGCCGGCGAGCAAGGAAGACGCCGAGTCCTGCTACCGCCGCCAGGACTACAGCTGCGCCGCGCTGAACTATTACGGCTATCTGCAGAAGTTCCCGACCGAGACCGAGACCCGCGCCCGCTATGCGCTGGCGCTGACCAAATCCGGCCAGCATCCGATCGCGATCCCGCAGTACGAGCGGGGTCTCAAGGAGGGCGTCGGCGCCTACGACTTCTTCGCCAACTACGCCATCAGCCTCGAGGCGGTGGGCCGGTCCGAGGAGTCGATCAAGTGGAACCGCAAGGCCCTGGAGCTGGTCCCCAACCTCGTCGACGTGCGCGGCACGCTCGCCCAGCAGCTGGTCAAGCAGGGCAAGCATGATGAGGCGATCAAGCTGCTCGAGGACTTTGACGCCTACCTGAAGCGCAACGGCCAGAGCCCCTACTTCACCGGCCAGATCATGACCATCAGGGACGCCAGGGCGGCGGCGAAACAGGGGACGCCTTAAGCTGTCCCCGGGGCCGGCTTCCGCACCCGCTTCAGCACCGTCCGGATGATCAGGTAGGCCAGCAGGCCGACCGGGCCGAGCATGAAGGTTCCGAACATGCAGGGGATCACCAGCCAGTGCGGCACGCCCGACTTCGGCGCGTCCTCGACCTCCCAGGTTCCGACCCAGAGGTCGAAGGCCAGATAGTGGATCCAGGCCGGCAGCATGACCACAGGAGCCGACATCAGGATCATCACCCCGGCCAGCGAATCGAAGCCGCCGCCCTTCGGCGTGCTGGGGTCGGCCATGCCCCGGAAGATCAGGATCGCGTAGGCCAGGCTGAGCAGCGCCGCCACGACCCGCGCCGCCGTGACCAGGGCCGGCCGCCGCAGCGGCGCGAGGACGAGGCACAGCCAGCCGGCCAGCGCCAGAAACGTCATCGCCGAGAAGATCGTTTCGAGATCCATGGAAGTTCCCCCATCCCTTCCCTCCCCTTCATGGGGAGGGACAGACCTCCGCAGCCGGAGGCGAAGGAGGTCAGGGTGGGGCAGTGCGACGCTAACCACAATGCCTGGCGACTTGCGTCGCTATCCCCCACCCGGTCGGCTTCGCCGACCACCCTCCCCATGAAGGGGAGGGAAATCAGGTCACGCGATGATATCGGGCGTCAGCCGGCTTTCCAGCCGGGTGATCTGGTCCTTGAGGCCCAGCTTCTGCTTCTTGAGGCGCGCGATCTGCAGCTGGTCCGGCATGGCCTGGCCTTCGAGGGCGGCGACGGCGGCGTCGAGATCCTGATGCTGTTGGCGGAGCGCCAGCAGCTTGCCCCGCAGCTCCACATCCGGAAACGCGATCAGCCCCGGATCGTCGTCGTTCATACGCCTGCGCTCCCTCGTCGGACACGACACATAGCGCCGGTCGGCGGCCTACGCCAAGACCCTCGCGAGGCGGTCCAGCGCCGCACCGGGAGCGGTCCCGTTCCACGCCATGGCGGCGCGGCGAAGGGCGGCCGGGACGTCGACGTCCGGAGCCCTTTCACAGAGCGATTGCAGGGCTTCCATGAGCACTCTTTCGGCCCGCAGCTCGGCGGCCTTCACGTCTTCGCGCAGCCCTTCGCGGGCGGCGTCATCGAACGGGCGGCGCGACGCCTTCAGCGCCCGGCGCGCGTTGCGCAGCGGCCAGAGCACCGTCTCGTCCCAGACCACCGCCGTCTGCACGCCGTTGGCCAGCGCGTCGGCGTCCGGCCCGGCCCAGGCGGCCCACAGCAGCAGCGAGGTGTTGAAGCCGTGCTCGTCCTGCAGCGCCAGCGTCGCCTCCGGCACGCCGTCCTTCGCATAGGCGGCCAGCGCCCAGTCCCAGAGGCTCACGAACCGCTCCCGATGATCGGCGAGATGTCCTCGCCCCAGCGCTTCACCGGCCGCCAGGACAGGCCGAACAGGTCGAGCGCGCGGCCGACCGACTGGTCGACCATCGCCTCGAGGCTTTCCGGCTTCGCATAGAAGGCCGGCATCGGCGGGGCGATGACCGCGCCCATCTCGGCCAGCCGGACCATGGTGCGCAGATGGCCCAGGTGCAGCGGCGTCTCCCGCACCATCAGCACCAGCGGCCGCCGCTCCTTCAGGACGACGTCGGCGGCACGGGTCATGAGCGACGAGGTCACGCCGGTGGCGATCTCGCTCATGGTCCGCACCGAACAGGGCGCGACGATCATGCCGAGCGTGCGGAAAGAGCCGGACGCCACCGAGGCGCCGACGTCGCCGACCTTGTGCGCCACGTCCGCCCTGGCGTTCACGTCGGCCACGGACAGGCCGGCCTCCTGCTGCAGCGTCAGCGCCGCCGCGCGCGACAGGATCAGGTGGCTTTCGATGCCCAGCTCGCGGCAGGCGTCCAGCGCGCGCAGTCCATAGACCGCGCCCGAGGCGCCGGAGATGCCGACGATGAGTCTGTCTTGCCCGGATGAGGCCATGGTTCCTTCCGACGCCCGCGCGTGAACGCGCTGATCACCCTTTCCGCCTTATGGCGCAAGCGCAAGGATATGTGATCTGACTCTTCGGCGAAGCGGGTGTTCACTGATCATCGCCCTTAGAAGAGGAGGCGATCGTATGGCGCTGGATGCCCGTATTCGCGAACTCGGTAACCGTCACCAGACCCTGGAGAGGCTTATCGAGGACGAGATGAGCAGGCCCGCTTCGGACGACATCCGCCTGAAGGAACTCAAGCGACAGAAACTCCGCCTGAAGGAAGAAATCGAAAACCTCCGGATGCGGGTTCACTAGGAACGAAAAGGGCGCTCACGGCCAGGCCGGAGCGCCCTTTTTCGTAGCCCGGGGACTGCTTCGCTAAGCGTAGCTGTCCCCGACTGGCCTTGAGCGATCGGGGACCGCTGGCGGCTATTGCCGGAAGCAGTCCCCTGACGACCTACTCCTCGTCGTCGCCGTCGTCGTCCGAGAAGTTGGCGAACACGTTGGCGTCGTCGACGCGGCGCTCGACGGTCTCTTCCTCGTACTCGGGCTCGGGCTCGGGTTCACCGGCCGGCTTCAGCGAGTCGCCCGGCAGGATGCCCTTCTTCAGGTCGTCCCTGGCCTTCTTGTCGGCGGCCTTGCGGACCACGGCGTCCAGCTCGATCTGCGTCGTGAGGCCCAGCGTCACCGGATCGACCGGCTTGATGTTGGCGCTGTTCCAGTGGCTGCGGTCGCGAACCGACTCGATCGTCGCCTTGGTGGTGCCGAGCAGCTTGGAGATCTGGGCGTCGGCCACTTCCGGGTGGTTGCGGACGAACCAGGCGATGGCGTCCGGGCGGTCCTGGCGGCGCGAGACCGGGGTGTAGCGCGGCGCCTTCTTCACCGGCTTCAGAAGCTCGGCGTGACGGCTCTTCTGGGCCTGCATCCGGTACTTCGGGTCGGCGGCGGCCTTGTCCAGTTCCTCGCGGTTCAGCTGGCCGTTGGCGATCGGATCGGCGCCGCGGATGTCACGGGCGACCTCGCCGTCGGCGATGCCGCGGACTTCCAGCGGGTGCAGGCCACAGAAGGCGGCGATCTGCTCGAAGGTCAGCGAGGTGTTGTCCACGAGCCAGACGGCGGTCGCCTTCGGCATCAGGATTTGGTCGGACATGTCGTGCTCCAGAAACGACGGCGCCCGGCCTTTCGGCCGGGCGGGGTATTGGATTCCGTCTATAGTGCCGATCGTTCACAAAGGAAACGGCGTTCCGATGTGACAGGTTGCGCAGCCCCCTCTGACCCGCTCATCCCGGCGAATGCCGGGACCCAGATCCAAGCTCGGCCATTCGAAGCCTGACCGGAGGCCGGCGCTCGCAACTGGGTCCCGGCATTCGCCGGGATGAGCGGAGGGCGGAAGGCGTACTTCCCTAAGCCGCCTCGACCCCGAACTGTAGCTGCGCCAGCCGGGAATAGAGCCCGCCCTTCTTGACCAGTGCCGCGTGCTTGCCCTGCTCGACCACGGCGCCGTCCTCCATGACCACGATGCGGTCGGCGCGCAGGACGGTGGCCAGGCGGTGGGCGATGACCAGGGTGGTGCGCTCGCCCATGGCGCTCTCCAGCGCCTTCTGGACCAGCCGCTCGTTCTCGGCGTCGAGCGCGCTGGTCGCCTCGTCGAGCAGCAGCACCGGCGCGTCGCGCACGAGGGCGCGGGCGATGGCCAGCCTCTGCTTCTGGCCGCCAGACAGGGTCTTGGCCCGCTCGCCGACCGGGGTGTCGAAGCCCTCGGGCAGCGCCTTGATGAAGCCCTCGGCCTCCGCCGCCCGGGCGGCGGCGTGGAGCTCCTCGATCGAGGCCTCCTCGCGGCCGAAGCGGATGTTCTCCAGCGCCGAGCCGGAGAACAGCGCCGAGTCCTGGGCCACCAGCGCCAGCCGGGCGCGGACCTCGGCCGGGTCGGCGTCCCGCAGGTCGATCCCGTCCATCAGCACGCGGCCGGCCTGCGGGTCATAGAAGCGCAGCAGCAGCCGGAGCACGGTGCTCTTGCCCGCGCCCGAGGGGCCGACCAGGGCCACGGTCTCGCCCGGTTCCACCGTCAGGTCGAAGCCGCGCAGGGCCGGCAGGTCCGGGCGGCCGGGATAGGCGAAGGTCACGCCCTCGAAGGCGATCGCGCCGCGCGCCGGCATCGGCAGGCGTGTCGGCCGGGCGGGCGCGGCGATGTCGGGCCTGGCGTCGAGCAGCTCGCCGATGCGCTGCATGGCGCCGGCCGCCTTCTGCACGTCGCCCCAGACCTCGCCCAGCGCCCCGACCGCGCCGGCGGCCATGATCGAATAGATGGCGAACTGGACCAGCGCCCCGGCCGTCATCGAGCCGTCCAGCACCCCGTGCGCCGCGCGCCACAGCACGAAGGCGACGCCGCCGAAGATCAGGGCGATGACGATGATGGTCATGGCCGCCCGCGCCCGGATGCGGCGCACGGCGGCCTTGAAGGCGATCTCGACGGTCTCGCTGAAGCGGGCGTCGGCGGTCTTCTCGCGGCCGAAGGCCTGCACGGTCTCCAGCGCATCGAGGCTCTCGCCGGCGTAGCCGACCGCATCGGCGAACCGGTCCTGGGCGCTGGTCGACAGCGTCCGCACCCGGCGGCCGAAGATGAACAGCGGCGCGATGACCAGCGGGGCCAGCAGCATCACCGACAGCGCCAGTTTCGGCGAAGAGGCGAACATGGCGATGGTCGCGCCGATCAGGGTCAGCAGGTTGCGCAGGGCGACCGAGGCGGAGGTTCCGACCAGGCTCTCGACCAGGGTGATGTCGGTGGTCAGGCGCGACAGCACCTCGCCGGTGCGCACCTTCAGAAAGTAGGCGGCGTCGAGCTTCAGGATGTGGCGGTAGACGGCCTTGCGCAGGTCGGCGACGACGCGCTCGCCCAGCAGCGAGATGAACAGGAACCGGCCGGCCGTAGCCAGCGCCAGCACCGAGACCACGCCCATGCCGATCAGGAAGTAGCGGTTCAGCTGCTCGGGCGAGCCGGACGCGAAGCCGCGGTCGATGACCAGGCGCGCCGCCTGGGCCAGACCCAGGGTCGCGCCGGTCGAGAACAGCAGGAAGAAGCCGGCGACGGCCGCATAGCCCCAGTGGGCGGCGATGAACGGGAACAGGCGGGCCAGGGTGCGGACGTTGCGGCTGCGCGGCCGCTTGGCCGCCGCCTCCGCCAGGCTGGTGGCCAGCTCGGCCCCCGCGCCGGGACGCCCGTCGGCGACCGGATCGTTCGCGGGAGTGTCAGTCATAAGCTCGGCCCCTTGCCTTCGACGCGCCCGTTCTGTATAGCCGCGCGTCTTCGACCGCACTGCCTTTCGGCGCCGGTCTCACACATTTCCTCTAAGTCGGTTGGACCGCCCGATGAAACAAGACACCCATCCCGACTACCACTTCATCACCGTGGTGCTGACCAACGGCGAGTCGTACCAGACCCGTTCGACCTACGGTAAGGAAGGCGCGACGCTGAACCTGGACATCGATCCGTCCACGCACCCGGCCTGGACCGGCGGCAACGCGCACCTGCTGGACCGCGGCGGCCGCGTGTCGCGCTTCAACGCCAAGTTCGGCGCCTTCACGGGCAAGAAGTAGGCTTCAGCCGCTTCCACGAGATGCGAAAAGGCCGGTCGCGGGAAACGCGGCCGGCCTTTCTGTTTGCTTGACCATGGGCCTTGGCGCTACTCGACCTCAGAAGAGGTAGGCTCCTTCGTCCGGACGCAGCAGCTTGACTGTCCCGACGGACCTGATCGTTTGAATCTTTGCCGAGGTCGCTAACCGTCCAGTTAGGACGACATCGTCCCAGTAGAGATACGGCCCGCCCACGTAGCATGGGACCTCTTTAAGCAGGCGATCGAGAAGCGACGGATCATCGATGGTGACGATGCGACCGTCGCCGCCCGTTTCCATCCAAGCCTTGTCACCTTGCACAAACAGAGTGCCCGAGAACTCGCGTTCCTCGACAGCGCCTCCATCTGCGCCGGCCTCGTCGTTCACTAAGCCCCCAAGCCCCCGAACGCGCCCTTCAGGCGGTCCATCTGGCTGAGCACGGCGTTCGGCGCGTCTTCAGCCGCCGGCTCGACGTACATGCGGCGGTCGAGGTGGCGGACGCGCTCATAGAGGCGGTTCGAGCGGTCAAGCAGTTCGAGCAGGAAGAGCGGCAGATCATGCAGGGCTTCGGTCTCGGCCGAGTCGATCTCTTCCTGGTCGACGCGATAGCGCTCGTCGCAGGCGGCGGCGGGATCCATATCGCCCTCGCGCACGGCGCGCTGGACCAGCAGCCAGGACGCGACGCGCATCAGGCGCGTGGTCAGGCGCATGCTTTCGGAGGCGTAGGCCAGCGCGGCGCTGCGCGACAGCAGCTTGCTGTCCTGGCGACCGCCGCCGTCGAGATAGGCCGCGGTCTCCTCGACCAGGTCCATCCCTTCCTGGAAGGTGCGGTCGAACAGCTCGGAGCGGGCGAAATCGCTGATCACGTTCGCACGCCAGGGCGCCGTCGAAGACGCACTGAAATCGCTCATGGACACTTCCGCCCCTTAATCTCATCCGCGGGACGAACTTTCCCGCCTGGCCCCATCGGCTGCAACGCCCGTGCCAAGCCGTCCGAACGCGGATCGCCCCCTTCAAGCCGTCGTCAGTTCTTGCCCAGATTGAAGAAGGAGTCCGCCGCCGACCGCGCCGCGCCCTTCTTCTCGATCTGCCGCCGGGTGCGGGCCAGTTCGGCCTCGAGCAGCTCGACCCGCTCTTCCAGCTCGGAAACGCCGTAGAGGTCCAGGTCCTCCCGCGTGACCGCCAGCAGCGCGTCGCCGCGCCCGCCGCGAGGGCCTGCCGGTTCGTCCAGCATGGTGAGCCTCCCTATCGCCAACGTCGTTCTTCACCTATCTGACGCCTGCCAAGGCCAGGGCGCAACCCCGGGGGAGAGATCGAGCATGTCCCAGACCACGATGACCGCCATCGCCATCGAGGGCGGCCGGGGCCCGGCCGAGGCGCTGAAACCCGTCCAGGTCCCGGTTCCGGCGCCGAAGGACGGCGAGATCCTGATCCGCGTGAAGGCGGCCGGCGTGAACCGTCCCGACATCGTCCAGCGCCTGGGCGCCTACCCGCCGCCGCCGGGCGCGCCGGAGACCCTGGGTCTGGAAGTCGCGGGCGAGGTGGCCGTGGCGGCCGGGCGCTGGAAGGTGGGCGACCGCGTCTGCGCCCTGCTGGGCGGCGGCGGCTATGCCGAGTACGCCGCGGTCGACGCCCGCCATGCCCTGCCCATCCCCGACGGCATGAGCTTCGAGGACGCCGCCGGCCTGCCCGAAACCGTCTTCACCGTCTTCGCCAATGTGTTCGAGCATGGCGTGCTGAAGGCCGGCGAGACCCTGCTGATCCATGGCGCGACGTCCGGCATCGGGACAACGGCGATCCAGATGGCCAGGGCCGCGGGCGCGAAGGTCATCGCCACCGGCCGCGGCGCCGACAAGAAGGCCCAGGCGCTGGAGCTGGGCGCCGACATCGCGGTCGACACCACCAGCGAGGACTTCGCCGAGATCGCCAGGGCGGCCGGCGGCGTCGACGTGGTGCTCGACATGGTCGGCGCGTCCTACTTCGACAAGAACCTCGACGCCCTGAACACCGGCGGCCGGATCGTCTACATCGCCGCGCTCGGCGGCGGGAACATCGACGTGCCGGTCTTCCGCCTGATGATGAAGCGCGCGGTGCTGACCGGCTCGACCCTGCGCCCGCGCTCCGCCGACGAGAAGGCGCGCCTGACCGCCGAGATCGAGCGCGTGGTCTGGCCGTGGGTCGCGGCGGGCAAGGTCCGCGCCGTGGTCGACGCCAGCTTCCCGCTGGCCGACGCGGCCAGGGCGCACGCGCATCTCGAGGCCGGCGCCCACGTGGGAAAGGTGCTTCTGCTCGCGGGGTAGACAATGATCCGGACCCTGGTCATCGCGGTCCTGCTCGCCATGACCGGCTGCGCGACGGCCGACACGGAACAGGACAGCGACGAACTGAAGGTGATGTTCGCGCGCTCGGACGGCTTTCACAGGATCGCCGGAGACGGCGTCGCCCACTGCAGCGCCACCCGCGACGAAAGCTGCCGCCCGGTCCAGGGCCGGCCTGGCCACCAGACCTGCACCTATCTCGAAGCGGGAACGCCGTCCGGAAGCTGGACGCCGCGCCGGATGGAGATCGTTCTGGTCGACGACGACTGGCTGTGGGTCAGCGGCGAGGTCGGCCACTGCAACCTGACCGTCTACGGCGGCTGACCGGCCGTTGACGCGCCCGGTCGGGGCGCCGAAGGTGACCGGAAGGGGGACCGTCATGATCCAGCACCTGAGCCTGCTCAACCCGTTCGGCAGTATCGAGGATACGCAGCGCGCCACCGCCGCCACGCGGGGCAGCGCCGTCGCCCTGGCGGCCAGCGGCCTCATGTCGGCCTGGGGCGCGGCGAAGCTGCTTCTCTGGCCCGGCGACATCAGCCGCGCCATGCACGAGAGCATGATCGCCCAGGCGCACGACGATCCCGAGGCCGCGCGGATCGCCGAGGCGATGGTTCCGGCCATGATGCAGATGAGCGCGGTCTTCGCCGTGATCATCGCCATCGGCCTGGTGGCGCTGGCCTGGGTCCAGTGGCGCTATCTGACCCGCACCATTCCGCTGATCTTCATCTGCCTGGGACTCCTTGGCCTGTTCAGCGCCGCGGCGGGCATCCTGATGACCTCGACCGGCATGGCTCCGGACGTGCCTCTGCCGGTGGCCGAGGTGGTCCTGAGCCGGGCCGTCACGATCGCGACCCTGCTGCTGCACATCTCCGGCTTCAAGGGCGGCAACTTCCTCGCCCGTCACCGCGAGGGCTGACGCGCCCTACTTCAGCAGGTCTGCCGGCGTGCTCGGGGTGCTGAGCAGTGTCTTCATCCGCGCCCAGCGCTCGGCCTGTCCCGGCCCCGCGCGCTCGACCCAGGCCCGGACCATGTCCTGGCCGAGGCCGTAGTTGATCACGTAGCTGCGGTACTGTTCGGTGAAGCTGATCGTCTGCTCGGCGCGCTTGCGGGATACGAGGCCGTATTTCTGTGTCAGGGCGATGGCCTGCTCGCGGTCGATCCGGCCCGAGAGGTACTCGGCGGCGATGGTGAAGCGCGAACCGGACAGCTTCTGCGTCGCCTGAAGCACCGCCAGGTAGCGGCCGGCGTCCCTGGGATCGAGGCCGGCGAGCGGATACAGCACCTCGGTCTCGAACTTCAGCCGCTCCTCGGCCGGGAAGGCCAGGTCGATGCCGTAGTTGGCCGAGCCCTCGGCCAGGAACGACTGCGGCGAGTAGAGCGGATAGACGGTGAACTCGACCCAGCCCCGCGTCTTCGACAGATGCTCCTCGAGCAGCACGTTGTAGACGTGGTGACCGGGATAGCCCTCGTGGCAGCCCAGGTCGACGGCGCGGCTCAGCCGCACCGGCAGGTCGGTGTTCACCTGGATCAGGCTGTTGGCGTCGCCCTTGTACCAGTTGTAGCCGGACCAGCTCTTGCCGGTGACGAACTCCAGCGTGAACCGTTCGTTGGCCGGCAGCGGGATGAAGGCGAGCGTGCGCCGCCTGCACTCGGCGATCGCGGCCTCGAACACGGGACGGAGCCTGTCGGCCGGGATCACGAACCGTTCGTTGAAGGCGTCGACCCGCTCGGCCAGCGGCCCGTCGCCGGGGACGAGCGTCTCGATGTCGGCCAGCAGCGGGTCGTAGAAGGTGAGCGGCTTCAGCGCCGGACGGTAGCCGAACAGCCCTTCGGCCTCGTCCTCGAACGCAAGCCTCTCGCCCTGGATCATGCGCAGGCGGGTCTTGGCGGCGATCAGCTGTCCGCGGAGAAAGCGGATGCGTTCATGCGTCAGCGCGCCGCTGGTGTCGCCGGCCGTATCGGCTCCCGCGGCATCCTCCTCCAGCAAGGCGAGCAGCGCATCCGCCTCGGCGGCCAGCTGGGGCAGGCTCCGTTTCGAGGCTTTCGCCTCGGCCTGCCAGGTCGCCGGGCCATAGTAGGCGTCGATATAGCCGTCCTCGTGCTCGCCGATCTCCAGGCTGAGCCTCACATAGCGCTCGGCGAGGTCGCCGAGGTGCCTGTGCGCGTGGGCGGGGCCCGCCGCGAGAGCGACAAGAGCGGCCAGCAGGGCCGCGAAGCGCCGGATCATTTCGACATCCATTCGGTCCGGGCCGCGACGGCCAGGCCCGGGAAATCGCTGAACACGCCGTCGACGCCCGCGTCATAGAGCGCCGCGATCATCTGCGCGACATCGCCATGCAGGCGCGGCGCGTCCGGGCGCGCGGCGGCCGGGAGCCTCTGCAAGCCCTTCGGCAGGAAGTAGTTCTCGGCCCGGACCGTCCAGGGGTGAGCGGCCAGGCCGACGGCGTGGGCGTCCTTCATGAAACGCGTCGCCGGCAGCAGTCCCTGGCCGTCCGTCGGGATGACGTAGCTCCAGTGCGGCCCGACCCCGTCCGCGTAGCGCGAGATCGCCTTCAGCCCGGCGGCGGTCGCCATGTCGGCATAGGTGAAGCCCGGCGCGTCGGCGGGCGAGCCCTCGCTGTCGATCAGCTGCACCAGCCTGGCCTTCGTCAGCCGCCGCAGCGTCTTCAGCGGAGCCACCTCGAAGCACTGGACAAAGACCTTGGCCGACCTGGCGTTGAGGCCGTTGGCCTTCAGCGCGTCCGCCATCCGCTGTTCGAACGGCAGGCCGATCGAAGCGAAGTACCGCGGGTGCTTCATCTCCGGATAGACCCCGACCCCGGCCGCCCTGGCGATGGCGACCACCTCGTCGAAGGTCGGAATCGCCTCCTGGCCGTCGTAGGCGGTGTTGTCGGGCCGCAGCTGCGGCAACCGCTCGCGACAGCGCAGGGTCTTCAGCTCGGCGAGGGTGAAGTCCTCGGTGAACCAGCCCTCGACCGACTGCCCGTCGATCACCCTGGTCGTCTTCCGCGCCGCGAACTCGGGCCGCGCGGCGACGTCGGTGGTGCCGCCGATCTCGTTCTCGTGCCGGGCCACGAGGTGGCCGTCCTTCGTGATCACCAGGTCCGGCTCGATGAAGTCGGCGCCCTGGGCGATGGCCAGCCTGTAGGCCATCGGCGTGTGCTCCGGCCGCTCACCGCTGGCGCCCCGGTGGGCGATGACGATCGGCGCGACCTTCGGATCCTCCATCAGGTGCACGGCGTGTCGGCCCTTGCCGGCGGCGATGATCTGCCGGGCGATGGCCGGCGTGGCGATCGCGGAGGCGGCGAAGGCGAGGAGCGCGCGACGTGTCAGCTTCATGGGCCGGGATTAGCCCTTCCTGGCGAGCCCGTCGTCAAGGTGCGCTTTTTTTCTGGTTGGCGGCCTTGCGCTCCGCCGGTGTCGCTCCCAACTCCCTGCCGCGGACCGGGCCCCTCTGGCGACGCAGGCGCGTCGCGATGTCGGACCGCATCGGGTGTGCTCGATGCTTGGGTCCGGACTCCTCCCCCCAGCCCCCGCCGGCCAGCGTCGAGCGCACCCATTCCTGTCGGGAGGGTGCATATGGAATTTCTGGGATCTCTGTTTCTCGGCCAGCCGATCTGGATGTGGCTGGCCTTCATCGGGGCGGTCGTCGCTCTGCTGACGCTCGATCTGGGCGTCCTTCACCGTGACAGCCGCGAGATCGGCGTGCGGGAAAGCCTGCTTATGTCGGCCGGCTACATTGTTCTTGGACTGGGCTTCGGCGGCTTCGTCTGGGCCTCGCTCGGCGCGCAGGCCGGGGTCGAGTATCTGACCGGCTTCGTTGTCGAGAAAAGCCTCGCGATGGACAACGTCTTCGTCATCGCGATGATCTTCGCCTACTTCGCGATACCCCGCGAACTCCAGCACCGCGTCCTCTTCTGGGGCGTGCTCGGCGTCATCGTGCTGCGCGCGGTGATGATCGGTTTCGGCGCGGCGCTCGTCTCCGAGTTCGGCTGGGTGCTCTACATCTTCGCCGCCTTCCTGCTGTTCACCGGCGTCAAGATGCTGTTCTGGAAGGGCGGCGAGGGCGACATCGGCGACAATCCGCTGCTGAAGCTGCTGCGGCGGCGATTCCGGGTGACCGACCAGCTTCACGGCGAGCGGTTTTTCGTCAGGGCGCCCCACCCCGTGACCGGAAAGGTCGCGACCTGGATGACGCCTCTCTTTCTTGCGCTGGTGATGATCGAGATCGCCGACCTGATCTTCGCCGTCGACTCGGTGCCGGCGATCTTCGCGATCACCACCGATCCCTATATCGTCTACACCTCGAACATCTTCGCCATTCTCGGCCTTCGGGCGCTCTATTTCGCGCTGGCTGCGGTCCTTCACCGCTTCGCCTATCTCAAGCAGGCGCTGGCTGTGCTGCTGATCTTCATCGGCGCCAAGATCTTCGTCGCCGACCTGCTCGGGTGGGAAAAGTTCCCGGCGGAATGGTCGCTCGGAATCACCTTCGGCATTCTTGCGGCGGGCGTCGGCTATTCGCTATGGCGTACCCGCGCGGACGGCGCGGCCAGGGAGCCCCTGGTCGAACACGGCTAGATCGGCGGCCGGACGGCGAGGAGGGATCGATGCTTGAGACCGCCTTCAGCGCGGCGGGGGCCAATCTGCTCTCCCCCGCCCTGCTGTTCTTCGCGCTCGGAGCGATGGCGGGTTGGGCGAAGTCCGACCTGTCCATCCCTGACCAGGCCGCAAAGGCGCTCTCGCTCTACCTGATGCTCTGCATCGGTTTCAAAGGCGGCGTCGAGGCGCAGGCGAGCGGTCTGAGCGGAAACCTTCTGACGGCCGGCGGTCTGGGCCTGGCCTTCAGTTTCCTCACGCCGTTCGCAGCCTTCCTTGTCCTCCGGTCTCTATGCGGACTTGAGCGCATCACCGCCGCCGCGACAGCCGCTCACTACGGCAGCGTGTCGGTGGTGACCTTTGCCGCCGGCAGCGAGTTCCTTCGAGCCGTCGGCGTCGAATTCAGCGGCCACATGGCCGCTGTCCTGGCCTTGATGGAGACGCCCGCCATCCTGGCGGCGCTGATCATCGCCGGATCGGGCGCGCGCGAGCCGGGAGCCCGGTTCAAGCCCGAGCTCTGGCGCGAGGTCCTGCTCAACGGCGCGGCGGTGCTGCTGGTCGGCAGCTTCATCATCGGCCTCCTGACCGGCGACCGGGGCATGGAACGGCTTTCCGGGTTCGTCAGCGGGGCGATCTTCCAGGGCGCGCTGTGCCTGTTCCTGCTGGACATGGGCATCATCGCCACCCGCCGTCTCGCCAGCGCGCCGCTCCGGAGCGCCGGCCCGGTCTCCTTCGCGCTGCTCTGGCCGCTGGCCGCGGCGGCCGCTGCGCTGGGGGCGGCCAAGCTCGTGGGAATGTCGGTCGGAGACGCCACGCTTTTCGCCGTACTGGCCGCCTCGGCCTCCTACATCGCCGTGCCTGCGGCGATGAGAATGGCGCTGCCGAAGGCCGATGCCGGCGTCTACATCCCGATGTCCCTGGCGATCACTTTCCCCTTCAACCTTGTCGTCGGCATTCCGCTCTATCATGCGGCCGCCCGACTTTTGCTGAGTTAGGCCGATGGACCTCAAGGCGCGGAAAAAGCTGGACATCTTCATCGAGCATCATGCGCTCGAACATCTCGAGGCGATGCTCGGCGAGGCCGGGTTCAAGGGCTGGAGCGTGTTCCAGGGGGCGGAGGGCGCGGGGGCCCACGGCGCCAGGCGCAGCACCGGCATCGGCGAGTCGGGCGCCTGCCTCGTGATCGCTATCGGCGGCGACGGGGCGACGGAAGCCGCACTCGCCTGGCTGAGCGACTACTTCAGGACCTACCCGGGCGTGGTCTCGGTAAGCGAGGTCTCGGTCATGCGCGGCGAGCGGTTCTGACGCAGGCGGCGCGATGTGACAGGCTCGGCAAGGCCGTCCAGGCTGGCCGCGGGGAGGATCACGTCATGCACATTCTGCGCATTCTCGCGGTCATTCAGTCGCTCGGACTGATCATCGGCGAGACCTATCGAAGCTGGGGCGCGGGGCGTCACTGGCTGTTCGTGGTCGACGACTACTGGATCTCGGCCCTGCTGCTGCTCGGCGCCTGGCTGGTCGGCAAACCCGACATCCGCACCCGGGCGCTGTTCGCCGCCGGTTGGGGCGCGCACGCGGGGATGCTGTACGGCAGCTTCTTCGGCAAGCTGATCGACCCGTCGTCGAGCAACGCCGGCAACTTCGGCATCGGACTGCTGACCGGCCTGATCGGGCTGGCGTTCGTGACGGCGGTCGTCTGCATGATCGCCAGCATCCTGTTGCCGGCCGAGCGGAGGGTGGGGGGCCACTAGGGCAGCAGCTACTGCCGCCCCTTCTTCCGTCATGGCCCGACTTGTTCGGGCCACCCATGAACACGGCCGCGACCGTGCGTCCTTCGACACGCCGCTTCGCGGCTGCTCAGGATGACTGAATGTGAAGGCTATCCATTCTGGTCATGGTGGGCAGCGCTCGAAGAGCGCGTGTCGAACCACGCAGCCAGCCTTCCGACTCACCACGCATCGGTGGCCCGAACAAGTCGGGCCACGACGGACAGGAGTTGGCGGATGAACGAGAGCGGCTAGGCCGCCGCTTCCAGCTTCTCGAGGATCAGCGGGTGCAGCTCGAGGTTGGCGGCCAGGATGCCTTCGGCGCCGGGGACGTAGGGCTGGCCCTTGAGGTCGGTGACCTTGCCGCCGGCCTCGGTGACCATCAGCAGGCCCGCCGCGGTATCCCAGGGCTTCAGGCCGCGTTCCCAGAAGCCGTCGAAGCGGCCGGCGGCGACCCAGGCCAGGTCCAGCGCGGCGGCGCCGTAGCGGCGAACGCCGGAAACGCGCTGGCTGATCTGGTGCAGCTCCTTCAGGAACTGGCCATGGCCGGGAACGCCGAGGAACGGAATGCCGGTCGCCAGCAGCGCCTCGTCGAGGTGCTTGCGGGCGGCGACGCGCAGGCGCTTCTCGTTGCCGAGCCAGGCGCCGCGGCCCTTCTCGGCCCAGAAGATGTCGTGCGTGATCGGGTTGTAGGTCACCGCCGCGACGATCTGGCCCTCACGCTCCAGCGCGATGTTGACCGCGAAGTGCGGGATCGCGTGCAGGAAGTTGGTGGTGCCGTCGAGCGGGTCGACGATCCAGCGGTGGGTCTTGTCGGTGCCCTCGATCTCGGCGCGCTCCTCGCCGAGGAAGCCGTAGCCCGGACGCAGCTTGGTCAGGGCCTCGAACAGCACCTGTTCAGCCTTGATGTCGGCCGCGCTGACGTAGTCCGCCGCCCCCTTCTTGGAGACCTGCAGTTCGGTCACCTCGCCGAAGTCGCGCGCCAGACCGCGCGCCGCCTTGCGGGCGGCGTCGATCATCGAGGTTATCAGCGAAGAGGCGGTCATGTTTTTCCTTCCGGCCTCCCCCGCGAAAGCGGAGGTCCAAGCTGAACATGCGCTTGGGCTCCCGCCTGCGCGGGAGTGATCGGATCAATCTGCGGTCAGTCGGCGCGGCGGACGTATTCGCCGGTCTCGGTCGAGACGATCACCCGCTCGCCCGCTTCCATGTAGGGCGGGATCATGACGCGGGCGCCGTTGTCGGCCTTGGCCGGCTTGTAGGACGAGGACGCGGTCTGGCCCTTTACGGTGGCCTCGGCCTCGACGATCGTGACCACCACATGCTCCGGCAGCTCGATGCCGATCGGGCGCTCCTCGTGGAACTCCACGACGACGGTCATGCCGTCCTGTAGCCACTGGACGCGCTCTTCACCGACGAAGTCCTGGTGCAGGTTGATCTGCTCGTAGGTCTCGCCGTCCATGAACACCAGCATCTCGCCCTCGGCGTAGAGGTAGGTGTGGTCCTTCTGCTCGAGCGTGACGCGCTCGACCTTGTCGTCCGAACGGAAGCGCTCGTTGAGCTTGCGGCCGTCGATCAGGTTCTTCAGCTCGACCTGGGCGAAGGCGCCGCCCTTGCCCGGCTTGACGTGCGAGGCCTTCACGCAGGCCCAGAGGCCGCCGTCGTGCTGGAGCACCATGCCCGGTTTGATGGTGTTGCCGTTGATCTTGGCCATGTCGGTGTTTTCGCCGGAAGGGGTCTGGAAATTGGGCGCGGAACCTAGCGATGAGGGGGTGCAATAGCAAGGTGGGGGGCGCCGCTGCTAAGATTGCGGGAGGATCTTGGAGGATTCGCAATGGCAGACGGACGCAAGCTCGCCGTTGGCGAGCTAGTGTACTTCGGCTTCCTGCACCTGTTCAGAGGTCTCACCGTCTGCATGGTGATCGCCAGCTGGATCGTCATCGGCGTCAATATCACCAAGGCTTTCCCGGAATACGGTCTCCCGCTGACAGTCGCGCTGATCGGCTTTGGCGCTGTGTTCAGCCTGGTCGCTTACGGCCTGTTTTGGTTCGCTGGCTGGATGGAGAAGAAAGCTCGCGCTGACCTTCGTGCGGCGGACTGACGGGCCTACGCCCCCGCGATCGCCGCGTTGATCGCTTTCACGGCCGCCGCCGGTCCATCCGGATGAGCCCAGACACCGGCGCTGACGGCCACGAAGTCCGCGCCGGCCGCCGCGACGATCGCGGCGTTCTGCGCAGTGATCCCGCCGATGGCCACGCACGGCGTCTCCATCGTCTCCTGCCAGATGGTCAGGATCTCCGGCTCCGCCTTCGTCGGGGCGTCCTTCGTCGTGGTGGGGAAGAAGGCGCCGAAGGCGACGTAGTCGGCGCCGGCCTCGGCCGCTTCCATCGCCAGGTGCCGGCTGTCGTGACAGGTGACGCCGACCATGCGGTCCTTGCCGACCAGTTTGCGGGCCTGGGCGTAGCTGGCGTCGCTCTGGCCGACATGGACGCCGTCGCAGCCCAGCTTCGCCGCCAGGTCCGGGCGATCGTTGAGGATCACCGCGACGTCGCGGGCGTGGGCGATCGGCGTCAGCACATCCACCGCCGCCGCGACGACGTCGTCCGGGACATCCTTCAGGCGGATCTGCAGGGCCGACACGTCGCCGGCGTCGAGCGCCCGCGACAGCGTACGGCCGAAGCCGGCAAGGTCGTCGAGGCGCGGCGGAGTAATCAGGTAAAGACGGCAGGCGGTCATGGCCCGCCCTACTACACGAGCCGGACGCCGCGCGCATCGCCGCACCACATGCAATTCAGTTGCAACAGCGTCCGGAATTCGCTACATGCGACGCATTCTCGATCAGGGGCGTCCCCACCCGTGTACGTCTGCAACTGCAATGGCATCCGCGAGCGTCAGGTCCGCGCGGCTATCGAAGCCGGCGCCGCCAAGCCCGCCGAAATCTTCCGAGCGCACGGCTGCAAGGCGCAGTGCGCCCGTTGCGTCTGCGAAATGCGCGAGATGATCGACCAGTCGCAGGAAGTCCTGCGCATGGCCGCCGAGTAGGCGCCGAGCGCCTTCCACAACCGGTTTCCGCGACGACGATTCGCCCCCTCGGCTGCAGGCGAGAAGCATTCGCGCGCTTTTCCGTGAAACCGCGAAACACTTGCAGACATTGCGGTTGCGACGGCCAGGGCAAGCGTTCAGGTTCGGTCCGACTCATTGCCTGAAAGGAGCGCGCCATGAAGGGCGACGCCGCGATCATCCGCCTTCTGAATGCCGTCCTGACCAACGAACTGACGGCCGTGAACCAGTACTTCCTGCATGCCCGCATGTATCAGGACTGGGGCTTCGCGAAGCTGGGCAAGATCACCTACGACGAGTCGATCGGCGAGATGAAACACGCCGACAAGCTCATCAAGCGCATCCTGTTCCTCGAAGGCCTGCCGAACCTGCAGGACCTCAAGAAGCTGAAGATCGGCGAGACGGTTCCGGAATGCCTGGCGGCCGACCTGGCCGTCGAGGTCGGCGGCCGCGTGGACCTGATCGCGGGCGTCAAGGCGGCCGAGGCCGCAGACGATTTCGTCAGCCGCCAGATCTTCAAGGAGATCCTGTCGGACACCGAGGAGCATATCGACTTCCTTGAGACCCAGCTGTCGCTGGTGAAATCGCTGGGCGAGCAGAACTACCTGCAAAGCGCGCTCGGCGAGCTCGAGGGCGGCGACGGCCACTAGCGCAGGCGCTTGGCCCTCGACCTGCTGATTCCCTTTCTCATAACGGTCCTGCTGGTCGAGCTGACCCCGGGACCGAACATGGCCTATCTGGCCATCGTCTCCAGCCGCTGGGGACGCCGGGCCGGGCTTGCGACGGTCGCGGGGGTGACCGCCGGACTCGCCGTCTACATGCTGGCGACCGTCCTTGGCCTTTCGGAGCTGATCCTCCGCAACACATGGCTCTACGCGACCCTGCGGTGGGCCGGCGTCGCCTTCCTTCTGTGGCTGGCATGGGATACCTGGCAAGGCGGCGGCGGCGATCCGGCCCATGCCGACGACCTCGCGCCGGGTCGCTGGTCGCTGGCCGGCCGGGGCTTTCTCGCGAACCTGCTCAATCCGAAGGCCGCCGTCTTCTACATCGGGCTGCTGCCCGGCTTCACTGACCCGGCGGGCGATTTCGGCCGGCAGGCCCTGTTCCTGGGATCGATCCACATCGGCGTGTCGATCGTCATCCACCTCGCGATCGTCATGGCCGCGGCCCGCGCCGCGCCGATGCTGGCGGCGGGCGGGGCCCGCTCTGTCCGCCTGGCCTTCGCCGTCGCCCTGGCCGGCATCGCGCTGTGGCTGGCCTGGGAGACGCGCCGCTGACGGGAACCCTGTCCCGCCCTTTGCTTTTCCGCTTCGAGGACGAAGGAGACGGCCATGCATCTCGGCCAGACGGCGCGCGAGGCGATCGACGGGCTCGCCAACAGCCAGGGACGTTCGACCCGGCATCTGATGATCGGCCTCGGCGTCACGGCGGGCGCGGTGCTGGCTTCGGCCCTGATCGCGCGCGCCAATGCGCCGGTCGCGGCCAATCCGAAGGTCGAGAAGGCCTACGACAGGCTGGAGCCCTCGCCGCTGCAACCGTCGAGGTCGGTGTTCGCGGTGGTCTGGCCGCCGCTGTTCCTGGCCCTGACGGTCTCCGGGCTGCGGATCTGGAACGCGCCGGCCAGCCCGGCCCGCACCCAGGCCCTGACCCTGTGGGGCGCGGTGCAGGCGCTGAACGCCCTCTGGATGGCGCTCGGCCCCCGGCATCTGGGCGGCCAACTCACGGCATCGGCAGCCTCGCTCGGCGCCTCCGCCGCCTACGCCTGGCGCGCCCGGCGGGTCGACGCCCCCGCCGCCAACATGGTCGCTCCGTACGTCGGCAGGGTCGGGTTCGCCAACGTCCTGACCGGCGACCTGCTGCGCAGGAACAAGGGCGAGACCATCCATTGAGCCGACGCCCCTCCCCGCGCTAGCCTCGCCGCAAAGAGGGGGAACCGGCGATGGCGAGCGGTGGCGAGGCGCTGAAGACACGGCACGGCATGGTGATCGGCGGCGCGTCGGTTGGCACCGTTTTCGAGTGGTACGACTTCTACCTCTACGGCTCGCTGGCCGGCTTCATCACCAAACACTTCTTCAGCGGCGTCAACGAGACGACAGGGTATATTTTCGCCCTGCTCGCCTTCGCGGCCGGCTTCGCGGTGCGGCCGCTGGGCGCGATCGTGTTCGGCCGTCTGGGGGATCTGTGGGGCCGGAAGAACACCTTCCTGGTCACCATGCTGCTGATGGGGCTGTCGACCTTCGTGGTCGGCCTTCTGCCTTCGTACGAGACCATCGGCGTCGCCGCGCCGATCCTGCTGATCGCCATGCGGCTGGTCCAGGGCATGGCGCTGGGCGGCGAGTACGGCGGCGCGGCCACCTACGTCGCCGAGCACGCCCCGCCGGGCAGGCGCGGCCTCTACACCAGCTTCATCCAGACCACGGCGACGCTGGGTCTGTTCCTGTCGCTGATCGTCATCCTGCTGGTGCGCACCAACATCGGCGAGGAGGCGTTCGGCGCCTGGGGCTGGCGCATCCCGTTCCTCGCTTCGATCCTGCTGCTGGGCGTGTCGCTGTGGATCCGGCTGCGGCTCAACGAGAGCCCGGTGTTCCAGAAGATGGTCGACGAGGGCAAGGCGACGAAGAAGCCGCTGGCGGAATCGTTCGGCCGCTGGAGCAATCTGAAACTCGTTCTGCTGGCGCTTGTCGGCCTGACCGCCGGCCAGGCCGTGGTCTGGTACACGGGCCAGTTCTACGCGCTGTTCTTCCTGGAGAAGATGCTCAAGGTCGACGGCGCGCTGACCAACACCCTGGTGGCTGTCTCGCTGCTGATCGGCACGCCGTTCTTCATCGTGTTCGGCTGGCTCAGCGACAGGATCGGCCGCAAGCCGATCATCCTGGCCGGCTGCCTGCTGGCGGTGCTGACCTACTTCCCGCTGTTCAAGGCCCTGACCGCCGCGGCCAATCCGCAGCTGGCCGCCGCCTCGGCCAGCGCGCCAGTGACCGTGGTCGCCGATCCGGCGACCTGCAGCTTCCAGTTCGATCCGATCGGCAAGACCCAGTTCCGCTCGGCCTGCGATGTCGCCAAGTCGGCCCTGGCCTCGGCAGGAGTGTCCTATGAGACCCGGGCGGCCCGGCCGGGCGAGGCGCCGGCCGTCGAGGTCGGCGGGACCGTCGTCCCGGCCTTCGACGGCACAGCCCTGACGTCGAAGGAATTCGCCGGCCGGCAGACCGCCTGGCGCAAGGACCTCGGCGCGGCGTTGCAGGCGGCCGGCTATCCGGAGAAGGCGGACAGCGCGCTGGTGAACAAGCCGATGGTCGTCGCCATCCTGTTCGCGCTCGTCCTGCTGGTGACCATGGTCTACGGCCCGATCGCGGCGGCGCTGGTCGAGATGTTCCCCGCCCGCATCCGGTACACCTCGATGAGCCTGCCCTATCACGTCGGCAACGGTTGGTTCGGCGGCTTCCTGCCGACCACGGCCTTCGCCATGGTCGCGGCCACGGGCGATATCTACTACGGCCTCTGGTACCCGGTCATGGTGGCGGCGGTCACCGCGGTGGTCGGCTTCCTGTTCGTGCGCGAGATGAGGGGCGCGGACATCGAGGCCTGAGCAGAACCCCCGATTTTGGGGGTCGCCTCGCGGCTGCACCTGTTCTTCACTTGCCAAGCGCGCGGGCGGCGCTTCACAGTCCCGTGATCGCAAGCCTGGGAGCAGTCGGATGCGGAAACTGGCACTTGGACTGGCGCTGGCCGCGCCGCTGCTGCTGGCCGGCAGCTGCGCGACGCTGAGCGAGGATCAGTGCCGCGCCGGCGACTGGGGCGGCATCGGCTACACCGACGGCGCCAACGGCCACACCACCGGCCGATTCGGCGACCATGTGAAGGCCTGCGAGAAGTTCGGCATCATGCCGGATCAGGCCGCCTATCTGGCCGGCCGCACCCGAGGGCTCCCGGCCTACTGCAATCCGGGCCGGGGCTTCACCGAAGGCCGGCTGGGCCGCACCTACTACGGCGTCTGCCCGGCCAATCTCGAACGCGCCTTCCAGTCCGGCTACGCCGACGGCCGGGTGGTCTGGGACGCCCAGCAACGCGTCGACCGCGCGGAAGGCGATATCAGCAACGCCCAGGCCCGCTGGAACGACGCCGACGAGCGCCTGCGCGAGCAGGAGCGCCTGCTCGGCGACCCCGCCACGCCGGACGCCAGCAAGCCCGCCATCCGTGAGGCCCTCAAGCGCCTGCGCGACGACCGTCGACAGGCCGACGACGACCTGCGCGCCGCCCGCTTCCGCCGCGACGACGCCGAGCGCGAGCTCAACGAGCTCCGCTACCGCTTCGGGCCGACCTACGGGACGTGGTGAGGTAAATTGAATCTGGTTAGCTAATGTGCTTAGCTAACCCGTATGATCGTGACCGTTCATCAGGCAAAGACGAACCTGTCCAAACTCATCGCCCAGGCCGAGGCCGGCGAGGAGATCATCATCGCGCGCGGTGACAAGCCGGCGGTGAAGCTCACGCCGGTCGCGGAGCCCGAACTGCGCGCGAAGACGCCGCGCGTGCCAGGCGCCTGGAAAGGCAAGTTCGAACTGCCGGACAGTTTCTTCGACCCGCTCCCCGAAGATGAGCTCGCGCTCTGGGAAGGCGGAGACGATTGAGCCTGCTGCTCGATACGCATGCTCTGATCTGGTGGTTCCTCGATTCACCGGCACTGTCCCCAGCCGCGCGTGATCGCATCGCTGAAGGCGCGGAGGATGTGTACGTCAGCGCTGTCTCGGCCTTTGAAATCTCGACCAAGGTTCGCCTCGGAAAGCTGCCCGAGGCGGCCGCGCTTGATCGGGACTTCTCGGATTTCATCGCCAGCCGGGGCTTCACGCCGCTCGACCTGTCGATCCAGCACGCACTTGTGGCCGGCGGCTTGTCCTACGGGCACAAGGACCCCTTCGACCGCCTCCTGATCGCCCAGGCCCTCACGGAGAACCTCACGCTTGTATCCAACGAGCGGTTGTTCGACGGCTTCGGCGTTAAGCGGCTCTGGTAGATGCGGGAAGGGCCCGGATCGCTCTCGGCCCCTTCTCCATGACGATGCGTGGGAACCCTATTCCGCAGCGGCCTTGCTGACGCCGATCTTCGCGTCCAGTTCGCCGGCGGCGTAGCGCTTGGCCATCACGGCGGTCGACAGCGGCTTGATCTTGCCGGCCCAGCCGGCGGCGCCGAACTGCTCGAAGCGAGCCTGGCAGACCTTGCGCATCGCTTCCTTGGCGGGCTTCAGGTAGGCGCGCGGGTCGAACTCGCCGGGCTTCTCCATCAGCAGCTTGCGGATGGCGCCGGTCATGGCCATGCGGTTGTCGGTGTCGACGTTGATCTTGCGCACGCCGTGCTTGATGCCGCGCTGGATCTCCTCGACCGGCACGCCCCAGGTCTGGGGCATTTCGCCGCCGTACTGGTTGATGATGTCCTGCAGGTCCTGCGGCACCGAGCTGGAGCCGTGCATCACCAGGTGGGTGTTGGGCAGGCGGCGGTGGATCTCCTCGATCACGTTCATGGCCAGCACGTCGCCGTCCGGCTTGCGCGTGAACTTGTAGGCGCCGTGGCTGGTGCCCATGGCGATGGCCAGGGCGTCGACCTGCGTCTCGCGCACGAACTCGACGGCCTGGTCCGGATCGGTCAGCAGCGAGGAGTGGTCCAGCTTGCCCTCGAAGCCGTGGCCGTCCTCGGCCTCGCCCATGCCGGTTTCCAGCGAGCCCAGCACGCCCAGCTCGCCCTCGACCGAGACGCCGCAGCTGTGGGCCATCTGGACGACGCGGCGGGTGACGTCGACGTTGTAGTCGTAGTCGGCCGGGGTCTTGGCGTCTTCCTTCAGCGAGCCGTCCATCATCACCGAGGTGAAGCCGTACTGGATCGCGGTGGCGCAAGTGGCCGGGCCGTTGCCGTGGTCCTGGTGCATGCAGACCGGGATGTTCGGGTAGAGCTCGACCAGCGCGTCGATCAGGCGGGCCAGCACCACGTCGTTGGCGTAGCTGCGGGCGCCGCGCGAGGCCTGGATGATGACCGGCGCATCGACGGCCTCGGCCGCCTCCATGATCGCCAGGCCCTGCTCCATATTGTTGATGTTGAACGCGGGCAGGCCGTAGTCGTGCTCGGCGGCGTGGTCGAGAAGCTGGCGAAGGGTGATACGGGCCACTGTCGGACTCTCTTGCGCTGATATTGTTCTGGGTTTTGCGGGGGTCTTAGCACCGCATCACGGAAACGTCAGCCCGTGGGAAGCGCATCCGACCTTACGGAACCGCCTCCTTTCTTCCGTCATGGCCCGACTTGTTCGGGCCACCCATGAACACCGCCTGTGCCGTGCGTCCTTCGACACGCCGCTGCGCGGCTGCTCAGGATGACTGAAGAAGGCTACCCAACATGGTCATGCTGAGCAGCGCTCGAAGAGCGCGTGTCGAAGCACGCAAAGGTCCGGCCGGCTCACCGCGCATGGGTGGCCCGAACAAGTCGGGCCATGACGGTGTTTGGGCCGAGCCCTAGACCTCCAGCGCCTTCACGCCCGGCAGTTCCTTGCCTTCCATCCACTCCAGGAAAGCTCCGCCGGCGGTCGAGACGAACGTCATCTGCCCCGCGACGCCCGCGTGGTTCAGGGCCGCGACGGTGTCGCCGCCGCCGGCCACCGCGACCAGCTTTCCCGCTTCGGCCAGCGCGCCCGCCTTCTTCGCGGCCGCCACGGTGGCGGCGTCGAACGGCGGCACCTCGAACACGCCCAGCGGGCCGTTCCAGATAAAGGTCTTGCTGTCGTCCATCGCGGCCAGCAGACGCTCGACCGTCTTCGGACCCGCGTCGAGGATCAGGTCGCCGTCCTTGACCTCGTCCAGACCCAGCACGCGCGTGGCGGTGTTCGGCTTCACCTCGGCGGCGACGACGACGTCGACCGGCAGCAGCAGCTCGCAGCCGGCGGCCTGCGCCTTCTTCATGATCTCGCGGGCGGTGTCGCCCAGGTCGTGCTCGCACAGCGAGGAGCCGACCGGATGGCCCTGGGCGGCCAGGAAGGTGTTGGCCATGCCGCCGCCGATGGCCAGGCGGTCGAGCTTGGCGACCAGGTTGTTGAGCAGGTCGAGCTTGGTCGAGACCTTGGCCCCGCCGACGATGCCCAGCACCGGCTTCTTCGGGCTGCCGAGCGCCGCGTCGAGCATCTCCAGCTCCAGCTGCATCTGCAGGCCCGGCCAGGCCGGCAGCAGGCGGGCCAGACCCTCGGTCGAGGCGTGGGCGCGGTGGGCGGCGCTGAAGGCGTCGTTGACGTAGAGGTCGCCCAGCCTGGCCATCGCGGCGGCCAGCTCCGGATCGTTCTTCTCCTCGCCGGCGTGGAAGCGGGTGTTCTCCAGCAGCGCGACGCCGCCGGCCTCGAGGCCGTTCACGACCGCGGCGGCCTCATCGCCAATGCAATCGTCGGCGAAGGCCACCGGCTGCTCCAGCAGGTCCGACAGCGGGCCGGCGACGGGCGCCAGGCTCATCTCCGGCACGCGCTTGCCCTTGGGCCGGTCGAAGTGGGCCAGCAGGATGACTTTGGCGCCCTTCTCCGACAGGAACCGGATCGTCGGCAGCACCGCCCGCAGGCGGGTGTCGTCGGTCACCTTGCCGTCGGCCATCGGCACGTTGAGGTCCACGCGAACGAGCGCGCGCTTGCCGGCGAGATCAGCGGTTTCGAGGGAGCGGAAGGGCATGGTCGATGTCCTGGTCAGAAGGCTGTTTGGGCCTACGAGCCCATGACGAACCAAACGGCGCCTGAATTCACGCCGCCAGGACCGTCCACCTCGGCGATCTCCTCGAAGTAGACCTTAGCGTCCTTCGTCTTCTCGGCGTCGTCGATCTGGAAGTTCGGCTCGAGACGCAAGGCCGCGAGCGCAGCGGTCTCGGCATCCTCGGGTGAGGAGGCCTCGATCCATCGGGTTGTATAGAAGCCGACGGGTTGCGTTTCACCGATGATGCTTCCGGGGAAGTTCTCCCCTTCGATGAGGCATCGGTACCACGGCATCGTCGGCCTCTGGTCTGTCCCCTACAGGAACTTCGCCATCACGAGCGCGGTGTCGCTCATGCGGGTCGCGAAGCCCCATTCGTTGTCGTACCAGCTCAGCACGCGGGCCAGCTTGCCGTCGACGACCTGGGTCTGCGGCAGGGCGGCCGTCGAGGAGGCGGCGATGTGGTTCAGGTCGCTGGAGACCACCGGGTCGTTGGTCACGGCCAGCACGCCCGCCATCGGGCCTTCGGCGGCGGCGACCAGGGCCTTGTTGATCTCCTCGACGGTGACTTCACGGCCCGCGACGACCTTCAGGTCGACGACCGAGACGTTCGGGGTCGGGACGCGGATCGAGGAGCCGTCCAGCTTGCCCTTCAGTTCCGGCAGGACCAGGCCGAGCGCCTTGGCGGCGCCGGTCGAGGTCGGGATCATCGACAGCGCGGCGGCGCGGCCGCGGTAGAGATCCTTGTGCATGGTGTCCAGCGTCGGCTGGTCGCCGGTGTAGGCGTGGATCGTGGTCATGTAGCCACGCTCGATGCCGAACAGGTCGTTCAGCACCTTGGCCACCGGGGCCAGGGCGTTGGTGGTGCAGGAGCCGTTCGAGACGACGATGTCGTCGGCGGTCAGGGTCTCGTGGTTGACCTTGTAGACGATGGTCTTGTCGGCGTTGTCGGCCGGGGCGCTGACCAGCACGCGCTTGGCGCCGGCGGTCAGGTGGGCGGACGCCTTGTCCTTGGCCGTGAAGATGCCGGTGCACTCAAAGGCGATGTCCACGCCCAGCGCCTTGTGCGGCAGGTTGGCCGGGTCGCGCTCGGCGGTGACCTTGATCTTGCCCGTGCCGACGTCGATCCAGTCCTCGCCCGAGGTCACCGTACCCGGGAACCGGCCATGGACGCTGTCGTAGCGCAGCAGGTGGGCGTTGGTCTCGACCGGGCCCAGGTCGTTGATGGCCACGACCTCGATGTCCGTGCGGCCATGCTCGGCGATCGAGCGGAGAACGAGACGGCCGATCCGGCCAAATCCGTTGATGGCGACGCGAACAGTCATGGTTTTGGGGCTCCCGACCACTTCTTGTGAATGGCCGGGGGTTTTGAGGACGGGGGCCCGGAAGTCAACCCCGCGAGGGCTGCCGGGGGGTCACATCGGGTGAGGGTTTGTGACCAGCGGCCCCGCTTTCGTCCCGCGTCGCTACTTCCGAGGCCGGCCTTCGGACCAGGCAACCGCCTCGGCGGCCGTGGAGAATGTCGGCTGGTCCGGGCCGGGGGCGATCTCTCCGCAAGCCAGCCTGATCGTCATCCGATCGACGTCCGAGTTTTCGTCGAACGCCTCGGCCGGAAGGCCCTGGTCCGTCGCGCCCAGCAGGTTGTGGGCGGCGTCGAAGAACTTGATCCGAAGAGGCTCGCCTGTCCGCGCCTTGCAGTCGTACCGGACCACGGCGATCACATAGCGGAACGGTGCGTCGTTGGGATCGTCATGGATCGCCAGAGACGGAATCAGGACCGCATCGCCCTCGCGCTGGCGCTCGGACAACGCGAAGAAGCCGGCCACGTCATCCCCGTCGCCGCCGCCCGCGACATAGGTGAACGGCGATGAGACCGGTTGGGCGAACACGGCGCTCGCCGACAGGGCGACCGCCGCCGCGATCGTTCCGGCGCCGACGCGCCACACACTGAAACCCATCCCGACTCCCGCGATCCTGAGGCCGCCTGCATTGGCTGTGAGACTGGCCCAGGAGCGGCGGCCTGACCAGAGTCTCTAGCGCCGGAAGCGAAGGCTCTGGCCTGTCGAGTAGCGGATTTCCAGCGCCGACACCTTGCCGTCCGGCCCGCGCTCGAAGACGATCCGGCGGCCCGGATCATCCTCGGCGGCGAAGAGACCGTCGCCGAGCGCCAGAAGCTTCCAGGGCGGACGCTTGCCGCGCTGTATCGTCAGGATCGACCCTGTCCGGGTGACGACGACCTCGCCGTAGGCGCCCTCGTAGTCCGGCAGCCCCGACAGGCCGGCCGGCGGATTGGCCTTTGCCTTCAGGGCCTCGAGCGTCCAGCGGCTGTCCGTCGCGAACGGCCCGTCCGGCCTCTTCGCCAGCGCCGCCTCCAGCGCCAGGATCTGCGCGCGGTCCAGCGCCTCCGCGGCCGGGACGGCCACATCCGGCTTCACGCCGACGCCCTCCCAGTTGGACTTGTTGACGGCGTTCACCGGCGAGCCGTTCGACACGAACATCGCGAAGCCGTCGCCGATATCGACCGTGCCGCCGGGGTTGGCCGCGCCGTAGCTGGTATCGCCCACGATCACCGCCCGCTTCGCGGCCTGCAGCGTGTAGGCGGTCGCCTCCGCCGCTGATCCGGTGCGGCCGCTGGTCAGGATGTACAGGGGCTTGTCGAGCATCGGCGACGGGTACCAGTCGGCCGGGGCCTCGCTCTGCGTTCCTTCGCGGCTGTGGAAGACGTTGTAGATGTCCGCGCCCTTCGGCGTGAAGGCGCTGACGAGGTAGCCGACCATGGCCGGCGAGCCGCCGCCGTTGTCGCGCAGGTCGATGATCACGGCATCGGCGCCGGAAACGAGGGCCAGCGCCGAGTCGATCGCGCGGCGAGCCGGATGGTCCGGCTGGCCGAACGGGAAGTCGGCGTGCTGGCGCATGTCGATGTAGCCGATGGCGCCGGGCAGCATCTGCACCGAGCGGAAGCCGTAGTTGATGCGCCGGGTCTGCTCTTCGAACGACGGTTGCGGCCGCGCCGGCGCGGCGCCGACGGGCGCGGGGGCCGACGCCGAGTAGACGACGCTGAAGTGGTGGTCGAGCGGTTCCAGCCGCTCGGTGAGCGCGTGGGCGAGTTCCCGCGGGTCGCTCAGGCGGTCGAAGGCGCCCTTCTTCGCATCGGCGCGCAGGCCGTCGGCGATGGCTTTGCCCTTGGCCGGGTCGAAGTAGTTGTCCTCGATCGCCCTGGCGACGCGGGCGACGGTCTCGCGCGGCGCCGGCGGCGCGGCCTGGACGGAAGAAGCAGCAAGGACACAGGCCAGCGCGACGCCGGCGAAGAGACGATGGATCATGGCGGACCACCCGGGAACGGACGTTGTGCGCGGAAGAAAGCCCGGCGACCGGCGGGGGGGGTAGTGAATAATCCGTAAGGTCTTACAGATAAGCATTGCGTCCTTCGACACGCCCGCTACGCGGGCTGCTCAGGATGACGTGGTCAGTAGGCCATCCTTGCACGTCATGGTGAGCAGCGACCGCGGGTCGCGTGTCGAACCAAGCAAAGCCTAGCCGCGCACCACCCGCACCCGGCTCGCCGCCTCGGCCGCGTTGGCGCGGGCGACGTCGGTGTCGGCATGGCGCGCGAGAGCCACGCCCATGCGGCGGCGCTCGAAGGCCTCGGGCTTGCCGAACAGGCGGATGTCGCTGCCCGGCACGGACAGCGCCTCGGCGACGCCCTCGAAGGCGACGCCCTTCGCGTCCATGCCGCCGTAGATCACCGCGCTGGCCCCCGGCTCGCGCAGCGAGACATCGACCGGCAGGCCGAGGATGGCGCGGGCGTGCAGCGCGAACTCGCTCTGCACCTGGGTGGCGAGGGTGACGAGGCCGGTGTCGTGCGGACGCGGGCTGACCTCGCTGAACCAGACCTGGTCGCCCTTCACGAACAGCTCGACGCCGAACAGGCCCCGGCCGCCCAGCGCGGTGGTGACCTTGCGGGCGATGTCCTGGGCGGAGGCCAGGGCGGCGGCGCTCATCGCCTGCGGCTGCCAGCTCTCGACGTAGTCGCCCTTCACCTGGCGGTGACCGACCGGCGCGCAGAAGACGGTCTCGATCTCGCCGGAGGCGCCGACCGCACGGACAGTCAGCAGGGTGATCTCGAAGTCGAAGTCGATGCGGCCCTCGACGATGACGCGGGCGGTCTCGACCCGGCCGGCGCTGAGCGCGTAGTCCCAGGCCGCGCCGATGTCGGCGGGCGTCTCGACGTAGGACTGGCCCTTGCCCGACGAGCTCATCACCGGCTTGACGAAACAGGGGTAGCCGACCGCCGCCGCGCCGGCCTCGAGTTCCTCGCGCGACGAGGCGAAGGCGTAGGGGCTGGTGGCCAGCCCAAGCTCCTCGGCGGCCAGCCGGCGGATGCCCTCGCGGTTCATGGTCAGCTGGGCGGCTCGCGCGGTCGGGATGCAGACGGCGTCGCCCGCCGCCTCGACCTGCGCCAGCACCTCGGTGGCGATGGCCTCGATCTCCGGCACGATCAGGTGCGGCTTCTCGAGCGCGATGACGGCCTTCAGTGCGGCGGCGTCGGTCATCGTCACCACGTGCGAGCGGTGCGCCACCTGCATGGCCGGCGCATCGGCGTAGCGGTCGACGCCGATCACCTCGACCCCCAGCCGCTGCAGCTCGATGACCACCTCCTTGCCGAGTTCGCCGCAGCCGAGGAGCATGACCTTCACGGCGGTGGGGCTGAGCGGGGTGCCGAGTTTCATTCAAACCTCCGACCACCCCCGCGAAGGCGGGGGCCCAAGCTGACGACAGTGCGGGTCATCGACCCGCTTGGATCCCCGCCGTCGCGGGGATACTCGGACTAGGAAGCCAGCTTCGCCTTCGCCGCCTCGGCGACCGCCTCGGCCGTGATGCCGAACTCCTTGTAGAGCCGCTCGAAGGGCGCGCTGGCGCCGAAGCCGGTCATGCCGACGAAGACGCCGTCCTCGCCGATGAACCGCTCCCAGCCCATCTTCACCGCCGCCTCGACGGCGACGCGGACCCTGGCCTTGCCGATGACGTCGGCGCGGTACTTCGCCGGCTGCTTCTCGAACAGTTCCCAGCACGGGGTCGAGACCACGCGGGTCGGCACGCCGCCGGCCTGCAGCAGCTGGCGGGCGCCCATGGCGACGCCAACCTCGGTGCCGGAGGCGAAGATCGTCACCTGGGCCGCGCCGCCTTCGGCCGCCGCCAGCTCGTAGGCGCCCCTGGCCGACAGGTTCTCGGCCGAGGCAAGCGTGCGGGCCACCGGCGTCTTCTGGCGCGACAGGGCCATGATCGACGGCGTCGTCTTCGTCTGCAGCGCCGACTGCCAGCACTCGGCCGCCTCGACGGCGTCGGCCGGACGGTAGACGTTGAGGTTCGGCATGGCGCGCAGGGACGCCAGATGCTCGACCGGCTGGTGGGTCGGCCCGTCCTCGCCCAGGCCGATCGAGTCGTGGGTCATTACATGGATCACCCGCACGCCCATCAGCGCCCCGAGGCGGATCGCCGCGCGGCTGTAGTCGGCGAAGCACATGAAGGTGCCGCTGTAGGGGATGACGCCGCCGTGCAGCGCCATGCCGTTCATCGCCGCCGCCATGCCGTGCTCGCGCACGCCGTAGTGGATGTAGCGGCCGGCGTAGTCCGGCGCGTCAAACGGGACCATGCCCTTGACGTAGGTGTTGTTGGAGCCGGTCAGGTCGGCCGAGCCGCCGATCATCTCCGGAATCGAGGGCGTCAGCGCCGACAGGGCCGCGCCGCTGTGCACGCGGGTGGCGTTGGCGGCCGGATTGTCGATGTTGGCCTGGATGTGCGCGGTCAGCGCGTCGAAGGCGCCGGCCGGCAGGTCGCCCTTCATGGCGCGGGTGAAGTCGGCGCCCTTGTCGCTGGCCTTGAGACGGGCTTCCCACTTGCGGCGCTGCGAGCCGCCCTTGCGGCCGGCCTTGCGCCAGGCGGCGGCGATGTCGTCCGGGATCTCGAACGGCGGCAGCGGCCAGCCCATGGCCTCTCGGGCCAGCGTCGCCTCCTCGTCGAACAGCGAGTAGCCGTGGCCGTGGACGTCGCCTTCCTTCGGCCCCGCGCCCTTCGAGATCAGGGTGCGGCAGGCGATCATGGTCGGGACCGACTGCTTCGTCGCCCAGCGCATGGCGGCGGCGATCTTGCCGTGGTCATGGCCGTCGACAGCCTTGACCGCCCAGCCGGCCGCCTTGAAGCGCAGCAGCTGGTCGCCGGTCTCGGAGATCGTCGCCGCGCCGTCGATGGTGGTGTTGTTGTCGTCGAACAGGACGGTGAGCTTGCTGAGCTTCAGGCGGCCGGCGAGGCTGATCGCCTCCTGGCTGACGCCTTCCATCAGGCAGCCGTCGCCGGCGATCACCCAGGTGCGGTGGTCGACCAGGTCGTCGCCGTAGCGGGCGTTCAGGCTGCGTTCGGCCATGGCCAGGCCGACGGCGGTGGCGATGCCCTGGCCGAGCGGTCCGGTGGTCACCTCGACGCCGGGGGTGTGGCCGTACTCCGGGTGGCCGGCGGTGTTGCTGCCCCACTGACGGAAGTTGCGGATCTGATCCATGGTCACGGCCTTGAAGCCGCTGAGGTGGAGCAGGCTGTAGATCAGCATCGAGGCGTGGCCCGCCGACAGCACGAAGCGGTCGCGATCGGCCCAGTCCGGCTTGCTCGCGTCATAGCGCAGGAACTTCGTCCACAGCACGGTGGCGACGTCGGCCAGGCCCATCGGCGCGCCCTGGTGGCCCGACCTGGCGGCGTGGACGGCGTCCATGGACAGGACACGGATGGCGTCGGCCATCTTCACGGGGCTGACGGTCATGGCGGGGCCTTTTGGGATTCGGTGTTGCGCGGCAGGCGCCCGTTCGCACGCGGGGCGGTTTCTTTCAACCCGCCTTCCTGTCGCGCACCGGCGCAGGCTATAGAGATTTGAGTGATCAAGGAGCCGCCAGAATGACGGGAGAGGCTGAGGGAAGCGCCCTCGACCTGGCCGCGCGCCGGCTGGAACGCGCGGTGGCGATGCTGGAAAGCCGGATGGCCGAGAAGGTCGCTGTGGCCAGCGCCGAGGCGGGCGGCCTGTTCGACCAGGACCGCGCCCGGCTGGCCGCCGAGCTCGACGCCTCCCGGGCCCGCGAGCGCGCGCTCGAGGAGGCCGGGGCCCAGGCCTCGGAGGCCCTCGGCCGCGCCATCGAGGAAATCCGCGCCGCCCTCGGCGAGCCGGCTGAAGCGGAGGCCTGACCGCATGGCCCAGGTCACCGTCAACATCAACGGCAAGCCCTACAGCGTCGGCTGCGAGGACGGCCAGGAGCGCCACCTCACCGAGATCGCCCGGCTGTTCGACGCGCAGGTCCGGCAGGTCAGCCAGGACGTCGGCCAGCTCGGCGAGACCCGCCTGTTCCTGATGGGCGCCCTGCTGCTCGCCGACGAGATGGCCGATCTCAAGCTGCGCCTGGCCCACCTGCAGGGCGAACTGGCCCGGGCCCAGACCGAACAGGCGAAGGCCGAGGTGAAGGCCGTCGCCGCGCTGGAGAACGCCGCCAAGCGGATCGAGAAGATGGCGGGGGTGTAGGCGCCCCATCGTCGTTTCTCGCGCTTGCAGCGCGCTCGAAACGACACTTCCCCGCAAGCGGGGAAGAGCACCGGGCTCCTCCCCATTCATGGGGAGGTGGGCTTTGGAGCGCGCGGCAAGCGCGACAAAGGCCGGAGGGGCTGCTTCACTTCAGCCCTTCAAGGGCCTATCTTCCCCCTCGGCGGGTCCTGCTGCGGCTCTCGTCGAAGGCAACTACATCCCAGCGACCTTAATTCACTCGAAGGGAGCTGTCCCTGTCTGGTCCCGTGGGGCCGGGTATATGGCGCCCACCTGGTCATCCAGGTCGAGGGGATTGAACCGTCCTTCACGGCTCTTCGCGGCGCCGCCACCCAATTCTCGCTCATTGCGTGGTTCGACACGCGCCTCCGGCGCTGCTCACCATGACCATTATGGGCTAGTCATCCTGAGCAGGCGGCGCAGCCGCCGTGTCGAAGGACGCACCGCTTGACCGCCGATCCCGTCCTCGCCGCCGCCAAGACCGCCCTGCGGCTGGAGGCGCGCGCCCGGCGCAAGGAACTGCAGCTCGAGCATCCCGAGGCCGACTGGATGGCCGCCGATCATGCGCCGGCGATGCTGGCGAGGCTGGGCCTGCGCGGCTCCGGCGTGCTGGCGATCTACAAGGCGCTCGGCGCCGAGCTCGATCCCCGGCCGCTGGCCGACACCCTGGGCAAGGCAGGCTGGAGCCTCGCCCTGCCCTGCGTCGACGATTTCGAAGGGCCGCTGGTGTTCCGCGCCTGGGCGCCGGGCCGGCCGCTGGTCCACGACCTCGCCGGACTGCCCGCGCCCTCGCATGTCGCCGAGGCTGTCACTCCAACGCTGGTCATCGTGCCGCTGCTGGCCTTCGATCTCGACGGCGGGCGCCTGGGCCAGGGGGGCGGCCACTACGACCGGACACTGGCGGCCTTCCGGAACCGCCCCGCGCCGCCGCTGTTCGTCGGACTGGCCTACAGCGGCCAGCAGGTCGCGGCCCTCCCCCGCGAGCCGCACGACCAGCCCCTTGATGGGATTCTGACCGAGGCGGGGTATATTGCCGTCCGAAAGGACTAACTGAATGCGCTTTGCTTTCTTCGGCGACGTCGTCGGCAAATCCGGCCGCGACGGTCTGGCCGACCATCTGCCCGGTCTGCGCCGCCGCCTCGGGCTCGAGTTCGTCGTCGTCAACGCGGAGAACGCCGCCGCCGGCTTCGGGATCACCGAGAACACCGCGCGCGAGCTGTTCGACGCCGGCGCCGACTGCCTGACACTGGGCAACCACAGCTGGGACCAGAAGGAGGCGCTGACCTATATCGTCCGCGAGCCGCGCCTCATCCGGCCGGCCAACTACCCGATCCTGTCGGACGCGCCGGGCCGCGGCAGCAACCTGTTCCAGACAGCCGGCGGCAAGACGATCTTCGTCGTCAACCTGCTCGGCCGGGTGCACATGGACGCCATGGACGACCCCTTCGCCGCCGCCGACCGCGAGCTGGACAAGGCGCCGCTGGCCCAGGTGGCCGACGCCGTGCTGGTCGACATGCACTGCGAGGCCACGTCCGAGAAGATGGCCATGGGCCACTACTGCGACGGCCGCGCCAGCCTGGTGGTGGGCACCCACACCCACGTCCCGACGGCCGACGCCCAGATCCTGCCCGGCGGCACCGCCTACCAGACCGACGCCGGCGCCTGCGCCGACTACGACAGCGTCATCGGCAACCAGAAGGAAGAGCCGCTGCGCCGGTTCACCACCAAGATCAGCCAGGGCCGCTACCAGCCGGCCTCGGGCCCGGCCACGGTCTGCGGCGTGTTCGTCGAGACCGACGACCGCACGGGCCTGGCCCGCCGCATCGAGCCCATCCGCCTCGGCGGCCGCCTGAGCCAGACCGAGCCGGTGGTGGAGATGGCGACGGCGTGAGCCTCTACCTCGTCCGGCACGGCCAGACCGAATTCAACCTCGCGCGCCGCTACCAGGGTGCCCTGGATTCGCCACTGACGGCGTTGGGCGTCGAGCAGGCCGGACGCATGGGCGCGTTGCTGGCCGGTCTGGTTCCCGCCGGGACAGCGGTCATCTCCAGCCCGCTGGGTCGGACAAGACACACCGCGAGAATCATATCCGAGACAGCCGGCCTCGCCGCCCCGACTTTCGACGCGCGCCTGGCCGAGGTCAGTCTCGGCTGCTGGGACGGCCTCACCGATGAGGACATCGACTTCGCCTTCCCCGGCGCGCGGGACGGGACCAGCCGCTGGGACTGGTATTTCACCTCGCCGGACGGAGAGCGCTACGAGGCCATGGCCGCCCGGCTCGGCGACTGGCTCGCGGAAGCAACAGCCTCGGACGGCCCGCTGGTGGCCGTCTCGCACGGCGTCGCCGGGCGAGTCCTCCGCGGCCTCTACGCGGGCCTGCACCGCGACGAGGCGCTAAAACTGGACGTGCCGCAGGACGCAGTTTTCCGCCTTTCGAGTGGCGCCGTAGAGCGGATCGACTGCCTGCCGCTGGAAACTGACGCCGACGAAGGCTAAAAGCCCGGACCCCTTCACTACCGAGACTGACGAACCGACCCATGGCCGGCCATTCGAAATTCAAGAACATCATGCACAAGAAGGGCCGCGCCGATGCGCAGCGGTCCAAGCTGTTCTCCAAGCTGTCGCGGGAAATCACCGTGGCGGCGAAGATGGGCCTGCCCGACCCCAACATGAATCCGCGCCTGCGCCTGGCGGTGAACAACGCCAAGGCCGAGTCGGTGCCCAAGGACGTCATCGAGCGCGCCATCAAGAAGTCGCAGATGGGCGACGCCGCCGACTATTCCGAGATCCGCTACGAGGGCGTCGGCCCGGGCGGCGTCGGGATCATCGTCGAGGCCCTGACCGACAACAAGAACCGCGCCGCCGCCAACGTCCGCAGCCTGTTCTCGAAGATGGGCGGCAACATGGGCGCGACCGGCTCGGTGGCGTTCAACTTCGACCGCGTGGGCGAGATCACCTACCCGGCCAAGGTCGCCAGCGAAGACGCGATGATGGAAGCGGCCATCGAGGCCGGCGCCCAGGACGTCGAGAGCGACATGGACGAGGAAGGCTCCGGCCACATCGTCTACACCGCCTTCGAGGACCTGAACGAGGTCGCCGGCGCGCTCGAGAAGGTGTTCGGCGAGGCCGCCTCGACCAAGATCATCTGGAAGCCGAAGACGACCACGGCCGTGACCGGCGACGCGGTCGCCACCCTGATGAAGCTGCTCGACGCCCTCGACGACGACGACGACGTCCAGAACGTCTACTCGAACGAGGAGATCAGCGACGAGGATGCGGCGAAGCTGGGGTAGCCCCCGCTCCGTCACCCTCGGACTTGTTCCGAGGGCCCATGCCTGATGAGCCAAACGAAAAGGGCGCGGAGTGATCCGCGCCCTTCTTGTTGTTTCCCGTGTTCATGGGTCCTCGCGGCGAACGCGAGGATGACGGGCGTGGTGATCACTTCTGGTCGGCGTAGTCCTTCACCAGCAGGAACAGGAAGTCCCGCGCGTCGTAGAGCGACTTCACGCGGATGCGCTCGTTGAGGCCGTGGACGCCGTTGCCGCTGCTGTCGGCGAAGATGCCGGTCAGGCCATAGGTCGGGATGCCGGCGGCGTTGGTGTACTTGCCGTCGGTGGCGCCGGTCGTCTGGAACGGCACGATCGGCACGCCCGGCCAGATCTGGGCGGCGCGCTTGCGCAGCGGACCCATCACCGCGTCCGACAGCGGCGGCGGAGGCGGCGTGCGCAGGCTGGTGGCGTCGGCGGTGATCGAGACCCCCTCGTCGCCCACCACCGTGATCAGGCGCTGGCGCACCTGCTCGGCGTTGGAGCCCGGGAAGATGCGGCAGTTCACGTTCGCCCAGGCCCGCTGCGGAAGGGCGTTGGGGGCATGGCCGGCCTTGACCAGCGTCGGCACGCAGGTGGTGCGCAGCATGCTGTTCCACATCGGGTTCTTCGCGATGATCGCGGCGGCCTTCGCGTCGGTCGGATCGGCGACCAGCGCCTTCATCGCCGCGCCGCTTTCGGCGTCGACCAGCGGCGCCATGGCGGTGAAGTAGGCGCGGGTGGTCTCGTTCAGCTGGACGGGGAAGTCGTCGACCATCACCTTGTCCAGGGCGATGGAAAGCCGCGCGATGGCGTTGTCCTTGACCGGCCGGCTCGAGTGGCCGCCCGGATTGGTCACCACGAAATGGAAGTCCTGATAGACCTTCTCGCCCGACTGGATCGACAGCGACACCGGCTTTCCGTCGGCGTCGAGCAGGCCGCCCGCGCCCTCGTTCAGCGCCAGGCCGGCGTCGATCAGATCGCGGTGCTTCGTCACCAGCAGGTCAGCGCCGTTCAGCGCGTCGTCGCTTTCCTCGCCGCAGGTCAGGGCCATCTTGATGGTCCGGCGGGGCTTGTAGCCCTCCTTCTTCAGCCGGATCAGGGTGTCGACCCAGATGGCGGCCTGGGCTTTGTCGTCGCTGGCGCCGCGGGCGTAGAACCAGCCGTCTTCCTCGATCAGCGTGAACGGGTCGCGCGTCCAGTCGGCGCGGTTCGCCTCGACCACGTCGATGTGGGCCAGCAGCAGCAGCGCCCTGGCCTTCGGATCCCTGCCCGGGAAGATGGCGACGAGGTTGCCTTCCTTCGGATGATCGGGCTCGACGATCATGTGCAGGTCGCTGGCCGGGAAGCCGGCGGCCTTCAGCCGGTCGGCCATCCTCTGGGCGGCCAGGGTGCAGTCGCCGGCCGACAGGGTTGTGTTGGTCTCCACCAGTTCCTTGTAGAGCGCGCGGAACTCGACCTGGTCAGGGCGGATTCCGCCGCCCTGCGCCCCCGCCAGCCCCGGCAGCGCCGCCGCCATCACTGTCGCCGCGATCGTCTTCCGCCAGGCCCGCATCGTTCATCCCTTCGCTGAGGCCCGCACTCTCGGCCGCAGACGGGGCGAATCGCAAGACGCGATCCACTTGCGGATCGGGCGCAATCATCGTTCCCTTCGTGGTCCCGCGAACACAGGGACGCATGCCATGCCTTGGCCCCCGGCCGATCTCCTGAACCTGGACTATCTTCCCGGTCTGCTGGGTGCGCTGGTCGCCGGCAGCCTGGTCGGCATCGAGCGCGGCCATCGCGGCCAGCCCGCCGGCTTCCGCACCCACGCCCTGCTGGCGCTGGCCTCGGCGATGCTGATGCTGGGCGCCGCGCACCAGTTCCAGTGGATGAACCTGGCGACGCCGGAGAGTGTCGTGCGGATCGACCCGGTGCGGATGGCGCACGGCGTCCTGACCGGCGTCGGCTTCCTGTGCGGCGGCGTGATCTTCAGGGAGGGATTCTCCGTCCACGGACTGACCACGGCGGCCTCGCTCTGGACCACTTCGGCGCTGGGCGTCCTCTACGGGATGGGCGTCTGGGGCCTGGCGATCGCCGGAACCGTGGCCACGCTCGTGATCCTCGGCCTGTTCCGCTACGTCGACAACTGGCTGCCCCAGCAGCAGGTCGCGGAGATCAGCATACGCTACCGCCGCGAGGGCGCGCCTGACGCGGCCCAGATCCGGCAGAAGCTTCGGGACCTCGGCCTTCACCCCTCTCCGGTCAGCAATCGCCTGACCAAGAAGGGTCTGCTGCTCGAACACGGCGCCAGGGTCCGCTGCAATTCCCTCAAGGAGATCGACGCGCTGGCGGCGGCGTTGAGCGCCGACGACCAGGTGGTCGAATTCGAGATCCAGCCCCGCACGCACTGACAGCCTGTCTGGCCCCCGGCCGCGGACCGTGCTCCACTGTCGCAGCGGTCTTCGGAGGCTCACATGCGACGTCTGGTTCTCGCCCTCGCCATCGCCACGTCGCTGGCGTCTCCGGCCTTCGCCGAGTCCTGGCGGTCGCTGGGAGCCGACGACGACGGCGCGAGGATCGCCGTCGACGACGACGCCCTGCGAAGCGAAGGCGACCTGCGCATTGTCCGCACCCGCTGGATCTTCCCGGCCAGCGATGCGAGGCGCGCCATGCTGATCGCCATCGAGCGCTACGACTGCGTACGGCAGCAGCTGTCGACCCGTCGGATGGAAACGACGCTTCGCAACGGCCAGGTCGAGGTGCAGGCCTGGGACGACGACCAGTGGGACGAGGTGCTGCCGAACACGACGGCGTCCAACGTTCGGGCCTATGTCTGCCGCTGACGCGGCGACCGGGACGGCGGGCCTTTCCGCTTCGTTGACGAATGTCGCCGATCTATAGAACACATGATGAACACGCCGATTCGCATTCTCGGCCTTGATCCAGGCCTCCGCCGCACCGGCTGGGGCGTGGTGGCGGTTGACGGCTCGCGCCTGGCCTGGATCGCCCATGGCGTCATCGCGCCGCCGGAGAGCGCGCCGTTCCCGGAGCGGCTGCTGGCCCTGTTCGAGGGCGTCGAGACGCTGATCGCCCGGTACGCGCCGCACGAGGCGGCGATCGAGGAGACCTTCGTCAACGCCAACGGGCAGTCGACGCTGAAGCTGGGCCACGCCCGCGCCGCCGCGATGATCGCCCCGGCTCGCGCCGGCCTCTCCGTGGCCGAGTACTCCGCCACCGTCGTCAAGAAGGCCGTGGTCGGGACCGGCGGCGCGGACAAGGACCAGATCGCCTTCATGGTCGCGCGGCTGCTGCCGACGGCCGGCGCGCCGACCCGGGACGCCGCCGACGCCCTGGCCGTCGCCATAACCCACGCCAACAGCCGCAAGGCCCTCCTTCGCCAAGGCTTCGGAGGGCGAGCCCACGACCCGGCGGGACTTGTCCTGCGAAGCTCCGCCAGGAGCGAAGCAGGATGATCGGGCGTCTGCGGGGCGTCGTCGCCGAGGTCGGCGAGGAGGAGGCGCTGCTCGATGTCGCGGGCGTCGGCTATCTGGTCCGCTGCGGGTCGCGGACGCTCGGCCGGTTGCCGGCGGTGGGCGACGAGGCCCTCCTGCACATCGAGCACCAGTGGAGCGCCGAACAGGGGCCGCGCCTCTATGGCTTTTCCACGCGGGAGGAACGCCGCGCCTTCGTCCTGCTGACCGCCATCCAGGGCGTCGGTCCGAAGGCGGCGATGTCGGTGCTGGACGTCTGTTCGCCGGCGGAACTCGCCGGCGCCGTGGCCCGCGAGGACAAGGCGCTGGTCGGCCGCGCCAACGGCGTGGGCCCCAAGCTGGCGCTGCGCATCGTCACCGAGCTGAAGGACAAGCCGATCAGCGACGGGCCGGTCACCGCCCTCCATGCCTCGATCCCGGCGCACGAGCCGGCGAAGCCGTCCGCGGCGGGCGAGGCCGTCGCCGCTCTGATGGGCCTGGCGATCGCCGAACCCGCCGCCCGCCGCGCCGTCGAGCAGGCCGCGCTGCGCCTGGGCGAGGAGGCCGACGTCAGCGCGCTCATCAAGGCCGCGCTGCAGGAGATCGGCCGGTGACAGACCGCCTCATCTCCGGCGACGCCCAGCCGTTCGAAGGCGCCGACAAGGCCCTGCGCCCGCAGACCCTCGCGGAGTTTGTCGGCCAGGCCCAGACCAAGGCCAACCTCAGGATCTTCATCGACGCGGCGCGCGAGCGGAACGAGGCGCTGGACCACGTCCTGCTGTTCGGCCCGCCGGGCCTCGGCAAGACCACCCTGGCCCAGATCGTCGCCCGCGAGCTGGGCGTGAACTTCCGCGCCACCTCGGGGCCCGTTCTGGCCAAGGCCGGCGACCTGGCGGCGATCCTGACCAACCTCGAGCCGCGCGACGTCCTGTTCATCGACGAGATCCACCGGCTGGCGGCGAACGTCGAAGAAATCCTCTATCCGGCGATGGAGGATCACGTCCTCGACCTGGTCATCGGCGACGGCCCGTCGGCCCGCTCGATCCGCATCGACCTGGCGCCCTTCACGCTGGTGGCGGCGACGACCCGCGCGGGCCTGCTGGCGACACCGCTGCGCGATCGCTTCGGCATCCCGCTGCGGCTGGAGTTCTATACCCACGACGAGCTCAAGCACGTGCTGCTGGGCGCCGCCCGCAAGATGGGCGCGCCGCTGGCCGAGGACGGCGCCGCCGAGATCGCCGCCCGCGCCCGGGGCACGCCGCGCGTCGCCGGCCGCCTGCTGCGCCGGGTCCGCGACTTCGCCGCCGCCGACGGCGCTAGCGTCATCGACAGGGGTCACGCCGCCCGCGCCCTGGCGAGGCTGGAGGTGGACGAGGCCGGGCTAGACAGCCTCGACCGCCGCTATCTCCGCGCGCTGATCGAGAACTACGGCGGCGGGCCGGCCGGGGTCGACACCCTCGCCTACGCCATCGCCGAGGCCCGCGACGCCGTCGAGGACGTCATCGAGCCCTTCCTGCTGCAGCAGGGCTTCATCCAGCGCACCCCGCGCGGCCGGATGGCCTGCGGCAAGGCCTACCTGCACCTGGGACTGAAGGAACCGCCGGCGCCCAAGGGCGGCCAGGGAGGGCTGTTCGAGTAGCCCTGCGTCCTTCGACACGGCCCCTTTGGGTCCTGCTCAGGATGACTGAGTCACAACGCCCACAAACCCAGTCATCCTGAGCAGCGCCGCAGGCGCGTGTCGAAGGACGCAAGGCAGTCGACAACAAATGCAATCAATGATTGTATTTTTCGATGACCGTCTGGGTCTACATCCTGCGCTGCGCCGACGACAGCTACTACACCGGGCTGACGACCGACCTCGAGCAACGGCTCGGCCAGCATCGGGCCGGGACTTTCGAGGGCTACACCTCGACCCGCTTGCCCCTCGAGTGCGTCTACGTCGCCGAGTTCCAGTCGATCTATGAAGCGATCGCATGGGAACGGACGCTGAAACGATGGTCCCGCGCCAAGAAGGAAGCGGTCATCGCGCAGGACTGGGACAGCTTGCCCACACTTGCGCGGAGCTATCAGCATCACGGCCGGCCCGTTGCGTCCTTCGACACGGCGGCTTCGCCGCCTGCTCAGGATGACTAGGTTTGTAAGCGTCTGGCCCTCGGGACCACTCTCTTCTAAGTCATCCTGAGCAGGTCGCGCAGCGACCGTGTCGAAGGACGCAGGGCCCTCGTGACAGCAGACCCCGACACCCCTTCCCCCGGCCGCTTCGACGGGCGCGCGCATATCCTGCCGGTGCGGGTCTATTACGAGGACACCGACTTCACCGGCGTCGTCTATCACGCCAACTACGTCCGCTACTTCGAGCGCGGGCGCAGCGACTTCCTGCGGCTGGCGGGGGTGTCGCACAATGCGCTGGCGGACCGCGAGGACCCGGCGGCGTTCGTGGTCACGCGGATGGAGATCGACTTCCGCCGCCCGGCCCGGATCGACGACGCCCTGCGGGTGGTCACCACCTACGACGCGGTGAAGGGTCCGCGCCTGCTGATCAGCCAGAAGATCCTGCGCGGCGACGAACTGCTGTGCGAGGCCGCCGTCACCGCCGCCTGCATCACCATGGACGGGCGTCCGCGCAAGCCGCCGCCCGGCCTCATCGAGGCTGTGCGCCCATTCTTGCATGAGGCGAATGGCTAACGACCGTTAAGGTCTACGCCTTAGTTTTACCAAGTCCGCCGGAATGATCGGCGGAGAACGCCTGAATGATCCGGGGGACGACTCTCGCATGGACGCGACCATCGCAGCCGACACGTTTTCACTCGCCTCGCTCTGGAACAACGCCGACTGGGTGATCAAGGGCGTGATGGTGGGCCTGGCCCTCGCTTCGCTGTGGTCCTGGGCCGTGATCATCGACAAGGTGTTCCGGTTCACCAGCCTCAACGCCCAGGCCAACAAGTTCGAGGACAAGGTCGGCTCCGGCCGGCCGCTGGAGGAGATCGCCGCGGAGTCCGGCGCGGACAGCAAGCAGCCCCTGCCCCGCCTGCTGAACGCGGCGCTGCGCGAGTGGCGCGAGGCGCGCGGCAAGGGTCCGCTCGGCGACACCCAGACCGCCCTGCTGATCCAGCGCATCGACCGCGTGCTCGACAGCAACATCGCCCGCGAGAGCCAGAAGGTGGAGGACGGCCTCGGCAGCCTGGCCATCGTCGCCACCGCCTCGCCGTTCATCGGCCTGTTCGGCACCGTCTGGGGCATCATGCACGCCTTCCAGAACATCGCGCTGGAGAAGAACACCTCGCTGGCCGTCGTCGCGCCGGCCATCGCCGAGGCCCTGTTCGCGACCGCCATCGGCCTGGCCGCCGCCATCCCGGCCTACATCGCCTACAACAAGTTCTCGACCGACGCGTCCAAGTTCGCGGGCCGGCTCGAGGGCTTCGCCGACGAGCTGTCGACGGCCATCCAGCGCCGGCTGGCGGAGAAGGTCTGAGCCATGGCGCTTTCCGCCCACGACGCCTTCTCCGCCGGCGGCGGCAGGCGGCGACGCCGGGGCCGCGGACGCCGCGGCGCCCTGGCCGAGATCAACGTCACGCCGCTGGTCGACGTGATGCTGGTGCTGCTGATCATCTTCATGATCTCGGCCCCACTGCTGACCAGCGGCGTGCAGGTCGAACTGCCCAAGACCGAAGCCGGGGCCATGCAGGACCAGGCCGAGCCGATCACCCTGACGGTCAAGGCCAACGGCCAGATCTTCGTCAGCGAGAACGAGATCCCGTTCGCCTCGCTCAAACCGCGGCTCGAGCGGCTGTCGCGCGCCGGCTACGACAAGCCGATCTACGTGCGGGCGGACGGCAAGGCCTCCTATGAGGTCGTGGCCCAGGTCATGGCCGCGCTGCAGGGCGGCGGCTTCACCAAGATCAACCTGATCACCGACACCGGCGGCCCCTCGTCCGGCGAGAGCCAGAAGGCCGCGACCACGGAGGGTCAGTCGGAGTGAGCCGTCGCCGGGAGAGGACAGGCATCGCGCCGGCCCTCCTGGTGTCGGCGGTGCTCCATGTCGGGGCGCTGGCGGCGATCGTCGTGTTCGGCGCCCTGTTCAAGGAGCCGTTCAAGGTCGGCGGCGGCGTGCCGGTGACCCTGGTCGCCAACGGCCCGCCCGAATTCATGCAGGCCCGCGAGGCCGATACGGTGCAGGAGGCCCAGGCCGAGGAGCCCGAGCCCTTCGTCGAGCCTGAACCGGCGCCGACGCCCGAAGCGACTCCCGCCGCGCAGCCCAAGCCGTCAAAGACCCCGCCTGTTCCGCCGAAGAAATCGACCCAGCGCGCCGAACTCGACTTCGACCGCCTGCTGAGCGACGTCGAGGCGGCCGCGCCACAGAAGAAGGCCGCGCCCCCCAAGAAGGGCGGCGGCAAGAAGGGGCCCGCCAAGGACGCCCTGACCGTCCAGGTCGGGTCGGGCAAGCGGGTCTCGGCCGAGGCCGGCCGCTACCTGGGCAGCCTCGGCAAGGAACTGAGCCGCCGCTGGAATCCCAACTGCCTGGTCGAGGGCGGCGCCGATGTCCGCGCCGAGGTGCGGTTCCGGATCTCGTTCGGCGGAAAGCTGCTCGGCCGCCCGACCTCGTCGGAAGCCGGGACGCGCGACCCGATGGTCCGCGTGGCGTCCGAGCGCGCGATCCGCGCCGTCTACGCCGCCGAGCCCTTCGAGAACTTTCCGCCGGAACTTTACGGCGAGGAACTGATCTTTCCCTTCGACGCCCCCGCCGCCTGCGCCAACCGCTAGACCCGGAGAGCCCCGATGACCTTCAGACCCGTCCTCGCAGCCCTCGCCGCCATGGCCTGTCTTCTCGGACTGGCCGCCCCCGGCGCCGCGTCGGCCCAGGGCCAGATCGGCGAAACGATCAGCTCGGGCGTGGTCGAGCCGCTGCGCGTCGCCATTCCGGCCTTCGGCGGGCATCCACAGGGCGCCGAGATCGCCGCCGTGGTCGCCGGCGACCTGGAGCGGTCCGGCCTCTTCACCCTGACGCCGGCCGCCGCCTTTCCTCCGCAACCTATCATTCCGGGCGAGCAGCCGTCTTTCGAAGGCTGGCGGGCGATCAACGCCCAGGCCCTGGTCACCGGCCAGGTCCATGTCGAGGGCGACGGCCGGCTGCGTGTCGAGGTCTACCTCTATGACCCGTTCCAGGGCCTGATGCTGGACCTCGGCCGCGGTGCGACGTCCGATCCGCAGGGGGCCCTTTATCGCGCCCATCCGCAGAGCTGGCGGAAGATCGCCCACATGATCAGCGACGCCATCTACGAGCGGCTGACCGGCGAGAAGGGCTACTTCGACTCGCAGATCGTGTTCGTCGCCGAGAGCGGCCCGCGCGGAAACCGCGTGAAGCGCCTGATGATCATGGACCAGGACGGCGCCAACCCGTCCAGCCTGACCGATGGCGGCGCCATCGCCATGACGCCGCGCTTCTCGCCCAACAGCCGCGAGATCACCTACATGGCGCTGCGGCCGACCGGTTCCAGCATCTATCTGCTGAACCTCGAGAACGGCCGCCAGGAAACCGTCGGCCGGTTCCCCGGCATGGTGTTCGCGCCGCGATTCTCGCCGGACGGCAACGCCGTCGCCTTCTCGGTCGAGCGGGGCGGCAACAGCGACATCTGGGTGATGAACCTGACGACGCGGTCGCAGTCGCGCCTGACCACCGATCCGGGCATCGACACCTCGGCCAGCTTCTCGCCCGACGGCGGGCGCATCGCCTTCAACTCCGATCGCGGCGGCTCGCCGCAGCTCTATGTGATGAACGCCGACGGCTCCGGCGTCCGGCGCATCTCGCGCGGCGGGGGCGTCTACACCACGCCGGTGTGGAGCCCGACGGGCGACTTCATCGCCTTCACCAAACAACAGGGCGGCATGTTCCACATCGGCGTCATGCGGCCCGACGGCAGCGACGAGCGGATTCTGACCAGCAGCTATCTGGACGAGGGCCCGACCTGGGCGCCCAACGGACGGGTGCTGATGTTCACCCGTGAAACGCGTGGCGGCGCGCCGCGTTTGTGGACTGTCGACATCACCGGCCGGATTCTGCGGCCGGCGCCCTACCAGGGTTCGGGATCGGACCCGGCGTGGTCGCCGTTGCTCAACTGACCGGTGAATGTGGTTCTTTGGCTTCACCCTGACGTCATTGTGAGGCGAAGTCAGAGATAGTGGTCGCTTAGTTCCGTTATCTAGCGTCAGGTTCGACCTGAGGGATCCAGACTTGAAGGAGAAAGCCGCATGAGCTTCGACGCCAAGCGCGCTGTTAGACTGGCGCTCATCCTGTGCGCCACCGCTTCGATGGCCGCATGCGCCTCGAAGCCGAAGCCCGAGCCCGGCGGCCCGGGCACGACGCCCCCGGGACCCGGCTCCGGCTACAACCCCGGCCCCGGCGGCGGTTCGGTGAGCACCGGTGCGATCCCCGGATCGGTCCAGGACTTCGTCATCAACATCGGCGACTTCGTCTACTTCGACCTGGACAGCTACGAGATCCGCTCGGACGCCATGGGCGTGCTGGACGCCCAGGCCGGCTGGCTGGCCCGCTATCCGGCCGTGCAGGTCCGCGTCGAGGGCAACTGCGACGAACGCGGCACCCGCGAGTACAACCTGGCGCTCGGCGCCCGCCGCGCCAACGCCGTCCGCGACTACCTGGTCTCGCGCGGCGTCTCGGCCTCGCGCATCTCGACCCTGTCCTGGGGCAAGGAGCGCCCGGTGGATCCGGGGTCGGGCGAGGAAGCCTGGGCCCGCAACCGCAACGGCCACACGGTGATCGTCTCCGGCGCCCGCTAAGGCGTCCGGAACGACAGAGTCCTGGAGGGGATCGCCCGGTGCGGTCCCCTCTTTGCATTCCGGCCATACGCCGTAATTTCGTCGCCGCAGTACAGCCAATGTTCCGGACATGACGCGCAAGCACATCATCGCCTCCGCCATCGCCCTGACCGTCGCCCTCGGCGGCGTCGCCGCCTGGTCGCAGACGCCCATGCCTGATCCGCTCGACGACCGTTCGGTGCGGCGGCTCGAAAAAATGGAGAAGGTCGTGCGCGAGCTGCGCGCGATCGTCTTCCAGGGCCGCGACAGCGGAAAGCCCGTCGTCGTCCAGCCGGCCGAGACCGACGCCCAGATGCAGGCCCTGGCCGACCGCATCGGCGATCTCGAAGAGACGCTGACAGGGATGAACCGCGCCAACGAGGGCCTGGTGTTCGAGCTGGACCAGGCGCGCCGCGCGCTCGGCGAGGCCCAGGCGACGAACCGCTCGCTTGAGGCCCGGCTGACCGCGCTGGAAGGCCGCGCGACGCAGCTGGAAGCCGCCGCCGCGGAAGAGGTGGCCGCCGCGGCCGAAGAGGTCGCCGCCGCGGGCGAGGACCCTGAGGTCGCCTTCACCCGCGCCCGCCAGTTCATGCTGAACGGCGACTACGACGCCGCCTACCTGGCCTTCGACGAGTTCGTGAAGCGCCACGGCGACTCCGCGAAGGGCCCGGAAGGCCGCTACTGGCTGGGCAAGACGCTGTCGGTGCGGGGCGACAACGGCGGCGCGGCTGGAGCCTATATCGGCGCCATCCGCGGCTGGCCGAAGACGACCTGGGCGCCGGACGCTGTCGTGGAGCTGTCCCGCGCGCTGGTGGCGCTGAAGAAGCCCGCCGACGCCTGCCAGACGCTGGACGAGCTGGGCCGGCGCTATCCCAAGGCGCCGCCGGCCGTGCTCAGCCGCGCCGCCACGCTGCGCACTCAGGCGAAGTGCGCGGCCTAGACCCCGCGCTCGATCGCAGGCTCCGCAAGGGAATCGCCGCGCCGCTGGCCGTCGCCTTCTCCGGCGGCGGCGACAGCCTGGCGCTGCTGTTGGCCGCGAATGCCTGGGCTGACGCCAACGGGCGGCGGCTGCTGGCTCTGACCGTCGATCACGGCCTCAATCCGGCGAGCGCCGACTGGCTCAGGCAGTGCCGCGACCGGGCTGGGCGGCTCGGCGTCGCCTTCACCCCGCTCCGTTGGGACGGCCCGAAGCCGACAAGCGGCCTGCCCGCCGCCGCCCGCGCCGCCCGCCACGCCCTGCTCGCCGACGCCGCGCGCGAGGCCGGGGCGTCGGTGATCCTGATGGGCCACACCGCCGACGACGTCGCCGAAGCCGCCGCGATGCGGGCCGAGGGCTCCACGGTGTCCGCCCCGGCGGAGTGGGCGCCCTCGCCCGCCTGGCCGGAGGGGCGCGGCGTGTTCCTGCTGCGTCCCATGCTGGGACTGGCGCGCGCGGAGATCCGCGCCTGGCTGCGCGAACGCGGCGAGACCTGGATCGACGACCCGGCCAACGCGGATCCGCGCTTCGCCCGGGCGCGGGCGCGAAAGCTCCTGTCTTCTCCCTCCGGGAGAGGGGGACCAAGCGGAGCGTGGTGGAGCGGGCTGCCGTCAGGGGTGTTGGAAGCGGAAGACCCGGCATCGAGGGCAACGCTTCGTTCTCCCTGCACCGAACCCTCTCCACCACGCTCCGCGTGGTCCCCCTCCCCCGCTGGGGGAGGATTGGCGCTGGACATCTCCGCGCCTGCCCGCCTGGTCGCCTTCGCCTGCCTCTGCGCCGCCGGGGCCTCCCGACCGCCACGCGGAAAGGACCTCGATCGCCTCGTCGCCCGCCTTCGGTCCGGCGACGCCTTCGCCGCGACGCTGGCCGGTGCGCGCATCGGTTCGGACGGCGAGACGGCGCTCTACGCGCGCGATCCCGGCCGGCGCGGCCTGCCCACCCTGCGCCTCGCGGCCGGCGAGACCGCTGTCTGGGACGGCCGTTTCGAGATCACAGCCGATCGCGCCACCACCGTCGCCCCGCTCGCCGGCCACGCCGCGCGCCTGCCGAAGGCGCAGCGCGCCGCCCTGCGGGACATCCCCGCCATCACCCGGCCATCGTTGCCGGTCAGTCTGGAGCAGGACGGCGCGGCGAGTTGCCCGATCCTTGCAGAGACCCCGTCGGTTCGCGTCCGCGCGCTCGCCCTGCCCCGTTTCGAGGCGGCCGCCGGCGTCGTTGACAGCGAGCCCGCCGTGTGACGAATCGCGCGCGTGGCGAAACCGCCGCCGCCGCCCTATGTTCTAGGGCGACTAGCACAGGAAGAGTTTGAGCGAATGAACCTGCGGAACCTGGCCATCTGGGCCGCGATCGTCGTCGTGGCCTTCGGCGTCTGGAGCATGATGCACCAGGGCGCTGCGTCCCGCGCGCAGACGAGCGAGATCAGCTACTCCCAGCTCGTCGCCAAGGTGCAGGACGGCGAGATCCGTGACGCCGAGTTCCAGGGCTCGCTCGTGCGGGTCATGGGTTCGGACGGCAAGACGGTCAACACGGCCATCGTGCCCGCCGATCCGGGCGACCTGCTGAAGGAGATGCAGGCCCGCAACGTCAACGTGAAGATCAAGCCGGCCGAGCGGCTGTCGCTGATCGCCATCCTGCTCAACGCCTTCCCGGTGCTGCTGCTGATCGCCGTCTGGATCTTCTTCATGCGCCAGATGCAGGGCGGCGCCCGCGGCGCCATGGGCTTCGGCAAGTCCAAGGCCCGCCTGCTGACCGAGAACAAGAACCGCGTGACGTTCGAGGACGTCGCCGGCGTCGACGAGGCCAAGGAAGAGCTGGCCGAGATCGTCGACTTCCTGAAGGACCCGAGCAAGTTCCAGCGCCTGGGCGGCAAGATCCCCAAGGGCGCCCTGCTGGTCGGCCCTCCGGGCACCGGCAAGACGCTGATCGCCCGCGCCGTCGCGGGTGAGGCGGGCGTGCCCTTCTTCACCATCTCCGGTTCGGACTTCGTCGAGATGTTCGTCGGCGTCGGCGCCAGCCGCGTCCGCGACATGTTCGAGCAGGCCAAGAAGAATGCGCCCTGCATCATCTTCATCGACGAAATCGACGCCGTCGGCCGTCACCGCGGCGCGGGCCTGGGCGGCGGCAACGACGAGCGCGAGCAGACCCTCAACCAGCTGCTGGTCGAGATGGACGGCTTCGAGTCGAACGAAGGCATCATCCTGATCGCCGCCACCAACCGTCCCGACGTGCTGGATCCGGCGCTGCTGCGTCCGGGCCGTTTCGACCGCCAGGTGGTCGTGCCGAACCCGGACGTGTCGGGCCGCGAGAAGATCCTGCGCGTCCACATGCGCAATGTGCCGCTGGCCGCCGACGTCGACGTGCGCACCCTGGCGCGCGGCACCCCGGGCTTCTCGGGCGCCGATCTGGCCAACCTGATCAACGAAGGCGCCCTGCTGGCCGCGCGCAAGAACCGCCGCATGGTCACGCACAACGACTTCGAGCAGGCCAAGGACAAGGTCATGATGGGCGCCGAGCGCCGGTCGATGGCCATGAACGAGGAAGAGAAGCGCCTGACCGCCTATCACGAGGGCGGCCACGCCATCGTGGCGCTGAACGTCCCCGCCGCCGATCCGGTCCACAAGGCGACGATCGTCCCGCGCGGCCGCGCCCTGGGCATGGTGATGCAGCTGCCCGAGGGCGATCGCTACTCGATGAAGTACCAGCAGATGACCAGCCGCCTGGCCATCATGATGGGCGGCCGCGTCGCCGAGGAGCTGATCTTCGGCAAGGAGAACATCACCTCCGGCGCCAGCAGCGACATCAAGGCTGCGACCGGCCTGGCCCGCAACATGGTCACCCAGTGGGGCTACTCCGACGAGCTGGGCACCGTGGCCTATGGCGACAACCAGGAGGAGGTCTTCCTCGGCCACTCCGTCGCCCGCACCCAGAACGTCTCGGAAGAGACCGCCCGCAAGATCGACGCGGAGGTCAAGCGCCTGGTCCAGCAGGGCCTGGACGAAGCCCGCCGCATCCTGACCGAGAAACACGCGGACCTGGAGGCGCTGGCCAAGGCCCTGCTCGAGTACGAGACCCTCTCCGGCGAGGAGATCAACGGCGTGCTGAAGGGCGTCATGCCCAACCGCGACGAACCCGAGCAGAAGCGCCCCAGCGGCCCCAGCGCCGCCGTGCCGCTGAGCCCGCGTCCGGGCGGCGTGACGGCCCGCGACGCGCAGGACTAGGATGAGCGCGGTTGCTCCGCACGCCGCCGCCTTCTATCGCGAGGTCGCGGCGTCCGGCGTGGTCTGGGCGATCCGCGATGCAGGTGGATTTCCGGCTCCGGTAGGGACCGGCGGTCAGCGCGCCATGCCGTTCTGGTCGAGCCAGGCCCGGGCACGGGTCGTGATAGAGACAGTTCCTGCCTACGCGGGGTTCGAGCCGACGCCGTTGGAGTGGTCGGTCTTTGCTGATCGCTGGATACCCGGTCTTACCCGAGATGGTCTTCTCGTTGGCGTAAACTGGGCCGGACCGAACGCGACAGGCTACGATGTGCAACCTGACCACGTTCTGCGGAACGTCGAGGCGGTTCGTTCCCGATGAACCGCACGCTCGTCATGGGCGTGGTCAACACCACGCCCGACAGCTTCTCCGACGGGGGCCGCTTCCTTGAACCGGAGGCGGCCCTTCGTCATGCGCGGGCGCTGATCGCGCAGGGCGCGGACATCCTCGATATCGGCGGCGAGTCGACGCGGCCCGGCGCGGAGCCTGTCTCCGAGGCGGACGAGATCGGTCGCACGGTTCCGCTGATCGGCGCCCTCCGCGCCGAGAGCGACGTCGTCCTCTCCATCGACACGATGAAACCGGCCGTCGCCCGCGCCGCCGTGGCGGCGGGCGCGACGATCTGGAACGACGTCTCCGCCCTGCTCTTCGCGCCCGACGCGCCGGCCGTCGCCGCCGAGCTCGGCTGCGAGGTGGTGCTGATGCACATGCTGGGCGAGCCGCGCACCATGCAGGACGACCCGCGCTACGACGACGTGGTCGCCGAGGTGGAGGCCTTCCTGCTCGAGCGCGCCGCCGTGGCCGAAGCGGCGGGCGTGGCGCGGGCGAAGGTCTGGCTCGATCCCGGCATCGGCTTCGGCAAGACCCCCGACCATAACCTGGCCCTGCTGGCCGCTCTGCCCCGCCTCTGCGGCCACGGCTACCGCGTGCTGCTGGGCGCCAGCCGCAAGCGCTTTATCGCCGCGCTGGACCCGCTGGCCACCGACGCCGGCGACCGCCTCGGCGGCTCGCTGGCGGTCCATCTGCACGGCGCCCGGGCCGGGGTCGCGGCGGTTCGCGTCCACGACGTGCGCGAGACGGTGCAGGCGCTGGCGGTGCAGGCCGCGATCGGGACGTCGGGATGACCGCGCTCGTCGTCTTCGGCGGGCTGCCCGGGGTCGGCAAGACGTCGATCGCCTCGCGGCTCGCGGCCGCGATCGGCGCGGTCTACCTGCGCATCGACGTGATCGAGGTGGCGCTGCATTTCGACGGCGTCGATCTCGAACGGCAGGGCTACTCGGTCGCCAATGCCCTGGCGCGGTCCAACCTGAAGCTCGGCCTGACGGTGGTCGCTGACGCCGTGAACCCGGTCCGTGAAGCGCGCGAGGCCTGGCGCGCCATCGCCGCCGAAACCGGCGCCCGGCTGATCGAGGTGGAGGTCGTCTGCTCCGACGCCGCCGAGCACCGCCGCCGGGTCGAAAGCCGGGTCAGCGACATCGCGGGCTTCTCGCCGCCGACCTGGGACGAGGTTGTGGAGCGGGATTATCAGCCGTGGGCGGGCGACCGGCTGGTGATCGACACGGCGGTCACCGGGGTAGATGAGGCGGTGGCGCGGATCCGGGACACAATCTCAGAAACCTGAATTTGCCGCCGTCATGGCCCGACTTGTTCGGGCCACCCATGCGTGGTGGCGGGGAAGGCTGGTTGCGTGGTTCGACACGCGCCTGCGGCGCTGCTCACCATGACTATGATGGATAGCCTGCTGGCCTTGTCATCCTGAGCAGCCCGCATCGCGGGCGTGTCGAAGGACGCACGGCATCGACGGTGTTCATGGGTGGCCCGAACAAGTCGGGTCATCACGGATGGAGAACTAGCGCTTCCACCCCTCGACCAGCGCATCCGGATGGCGTCCCACGATGAAGCCCGGTTCGATGCCGTGCTCCAGCCAGATCTTCGCGCCGGCCAGCACCAGGGCAAAGCCCCCCGTCGAGTCGAGCGCGCCCGCGACCTGTTCCTCGCCTGTGCCGCGGAAGCCGCTGTTGATCACCCTGACGAAGGTCCCGTCGTCGCCGCGCGGTTCGAAGGTCCACTCCACCCGCGTCGGCGCATCCTCGTCCCAGTCGATGACGATGCGGCGGCCGGGCTCGATCTCGCGCACGGTCACCCGGCTGCCGACGCCGTACATTTCCCAGTCCCAGCGCACCCGCGCACCGGGCGCGAGCCGGCCGGAGCCCTTGCTGAACCAGAACTTCGTGGTCACCGCCGGATCGGCGAAGGCCTCGAAGACCTCGATTGCCGGCCGCCGGATCAGCATGGCGGTCTCGGAGACAGGGCCTTCGGACATCTCAACACCTCGCCGGGTCGGTAGAACCCGGCGTCAGCCTACAGGTTCCCTCGCCCTTGTGGGGAGGGAGCGGTAAGAAGCGCCCATGCCCTCCTCCGAATCTCCCAAAGGCCGCGTCCTGATCATCGCCGGGTCCGACAGCGGCGGCGGGGCCGGGATCCAGGCGGACATCAAGACGGTCACGGCGCTGGGCGGCTACGCGGCCACGGCGATCACCGCTGTCACGGTGCAGAACACGCTCGGCGTCACCGGCGTGCATCCGATCCCGCTGGCGGTCATCGAGGCCCAGGGCCGCGCCGTTCTGGACGACATCGGCGCCGACGCGATCAAGACCGGCATGCTGGGCGACACGGCGACGGTCGAGGTGGTCGCCCGGCTGCTGGACAGCGCCGGCGGCGTCCCCGCCGTCATCGACCCGGTGATGGTCGCCAAGGGCGGGGCGAACCTGCTGGCGGCCAGCGCGGTCGATGCGGTGCGCGAGATCATGATCCCCCGCGCGGCCTTGCTGACTCCCAACGCGCCGGAGGCCGAGGCCCTGACCGGGCTGCCGGTGCTGACCACCGACGATCTGCGCCGGGCCGGCGAGCGGCTGCTCGGCTTCGGCGCGAAGGCCGTGCTGATGAAGGGCGGCCACATCGCGGGCGAGCGCCTCGTCGACGTGCTGATGACCCCGGACGGCGAGACGGCCTTCGAGGGCGAGCGGATCGACACGCGTCACACCCACGGCACCGGCTGCACCCTGGCCAGCGCCTGCGCGGCGGGGCTGGCCCAGGGACTGACCCTGACCGAGGCGACGGCCAGGGCCTGGACCTATGTGCATGAGGCCATGCTTCGGGCGCCGGGCCTCGGCGCCGGCCACGGCCCCCTCGACCATGGCTGGCCGCTGAGGAGCGGACGATGAGCGAAACCCTCGAGCAGCGGCTGGAAGCGATCGTCCGCGGCGCCCCCAGCCTGATGACCGCCCTGGACCTGGCGCGGAGCCTGAATCTGCCGGACTGGCTGATCGTCTCCGGCGCGGTCTACCAGCGGGTCTGGAACCACGTGACCGGCCGCGACCCGGACTACGGCATCCGGGACTACGACCTGGCCTACTTCGACGACAGCGACATCAGCTATGAAGCCGAGGACGTCCACATCAGGCGCGCCGCCGCCTTCCCCGCGCCGTTCGGCGAGATGCTGGAGGTGCGCAACCAGGCCCGGGTCCACATCTGGTTCGAAGGGCATTTCGGCGAACCCTACGCGCCGCTGACCAGCAGCGCCGAGGCCCTGTCGCGCTTCGTGGCGCCCTGCTTCGGTGTCGGCGTCCGGCTCGAGGACGACGACAGCCTGACCATCGAGGCGCCGTTCGGACTCGAGGACCTGTTCTCGCTGACCATCCGCCCCAACCCCAACCGCCCGCTGGCCAAGGGCTGGGTGAAGACCACGACCTCGGCGAGGGCGCGCTGGCCCGAGCTGACGGTGGTGGAGCCGGCCTGAAAAGCATTGCCTGCTTCGACACGCGCCTGCGGCGCTGCTCGGCATGACTGGCCTGGATAGCCTTCTTTCTCAGTCATCCTGAGCCGCCGCGAAGCGGCGTGTCGAAGCCTGCCCTCGGGCCGGCCAAAGGCCGGTCCCGGGGGGACGCACGGCCTCAGCGCCCGCGCGTGTAGACGTCCGGGTCGAGGATCTCCATCCAGCGGTCGACGCCGGTCAGGTCGGTGAAGCCGAACTGGCGATAGAGCGCGTGGGCGTCGGCGGTGGCCAGGTGCATGCGTCGGAAACCCTGCAGGTCCGGATGCGCCCTGAACCCGGTCATCAGCGCCTTGCCCAGGCCCCGCCCGCGCCAGGCCTCATCCACGAACACGTCGCACAGCCAGCCGAACGTGGCCCGGTCGGTGACCACGCGCGCCATGGCGACCATCTCGCCGTCGGGCGTGTAGGCCGCGAAGGTCAGGCTGCCCCGGATGGCGGCGGCGAAGGTCGTGTAGGGGATGCCCCTGGCCCAGTAGGACTGCTCGGCGATCCAGCGGTGGGCCAGGGGCACGTCGAACCGCGCCGGATCATCGCTGATGGTGAAGCCGTCGGCGGTCCTGATCTCGAACGCCATGCCGAACTCCCTTGTCCGCGACGCGATCCCGCGCCATCTGCAAGTCGCCGTTATCCAGGGAGATCCGATCTTGCGCCAGTGGACCGTCGACGCCTTCGCGACCGGACCGTTCCGGGGAAACCCCGCCTGCGTGACCGAGCCGGTCGCCGCCTGGCGCGACGACGCCTGGATGCAGGCCCTGGCCGCCGAGAACAATCAGGCCGAGACGGCCTATCTGCTGCGCACGGAAGATCCGGCGCGCTTCGGCCTGCGCTGGTTCACGCCGGCGCTGGAGGTGCCGCTGTGCGGTCACGCGACCCTGGCCTCGGCCCATGTGCTGTTCGAGGAGCTCGGCCTGGCGGCGGAGGCGGTGACCTTCGATACGAAGTCGGGCCCGCTCACGGTGCGGCGCCATACGGCCGGGTATGAAATGGACTTCCCGGCGAATCCGCCCCGTCAGACCGACATCCCGGCCGGCCTCGCCGAGGCGCTCGGCGCGACGCCGACGGAGGTCTGGGCCGCCAGCTACCTGGTCGCGGTGTTCGAGGACGAGGCGACGATCCGGGCCCTGAAGCCCGACCTGGCGGCGGTGGAGAAGATCTCGGGAGGGGCCACCGGCGGGCGCGGCAACCTGTCCGTCGCGGCCCTTGCGGACGGCGGTTCGTCCTATGACGTTGTCAGCCGCTTCTTCGCCCCCGGATCGGGCATTCCTGAGGATCCGGCGACCGGTTCGGCGCACTGCATCCTGGCGCCGCTGTGGTCGGCCAAGCTGAAGCGCAACGTCCTGAAGTTCCACCAGGCCTATCCGGGCCGGGGCGGCGACCTGGAGTGCGAACACCGCGGCGACCGGGTGCTGCTGCGCGGCGGGGCCGTGACGGTGCTCGACGGCGTGCTGCGGCTCTAGCCATGCGAAAGCGCCCCCGCCGGGGAGGGGGCGGGGGCGCTCGTCGCATCAAGCCGGCCGGGGGTTACCAGCGACGCGGGTCGTGGGGGAAGCGGTCGAAACGGTCCGGACGGCCGTCGCGATCGCTGTCGTAGCCATGGCCGCCGCCGTAACCGCCGCCGTAACCACCGCCGTAGCCGCCGCCCGGGCCGCGGCCGTCGCGGTCATGGCGCTCGTAGCGGATCATGGCGCTCAGACGGTCGAAGCGCATGTCGAGGTCACGGCGTTCCCAGTGCTGCAGGCCGCCGGTCGCCCGGTAGCGGCTTTCGAGGACCGCGATCTGGCGGAACTCGGCGCGCAGGCGGTAGGCCTCGTTGCGGGTCAGGGAGCCGTTGCGGACGCCCTGGTCGATCCGGCGGTCAAGCTGGGCCTGGCGCTGGTTGATGTTCTGCCACGACTGGGCCATGGCGGGGGCCGCGAAGGCGGTCAGGGCCGAGGCCGCCAGGAGGGGGATCAGGATCTTTTTCATGGTTGGGTTCCTCTTGCTCTGACACCGGGCTGCCCCGGCGTTGAGGAGAGAAGAACACGTCGAACCTGAAACGGTTCTGAGCCGCTCGTTATGTTCTGTTCACCTTGGGCGGGGTGGTCAGGCGGCTTCCGAGCGGGCCTGGGCGGCATTGGCCACCGCCGTCTCGATCGCCTCGTAGAGCCGCTTGAGCTCGATGGGCTTGGAGACATGGCCGTCCATGCCGGCGGCGAGATAGGACTCGACCTGGTGGACCAGAGCGTTGGCCGTCAAGGCCAGGATCGGCGTGCGGGGCAGGTTCTGGGACGCCTCGGCGGCGCGGATGGCGCGGGCCGCCTCGACGCCGTCCATCACCGGCATCTGGATGTCCATCAGGATCAGGTCGAAGCCGCCGGCGCGCCAGGCGTCGACCGCCTCCTTGCCGTCCGGCACGATCTGGAGATGGACGTCCAGCGGCTCCATGACCGCCTGCAGGACCTTCTGGTTGGTGGCGTTGTCCTCGGCGGCCAGGATGCGCAGCTTGCGCTCCTCCAGCCCCTCTTCCAGCGCCTCGGCCGGTTCGGCGGCCATCGGAGCCAGACCGCGCATCAGCGGCAGGTCGACGACGAAGGTCGATCCCTCGCCCTCGATGCTGCGCGCCGTCACCTGGCCGCCCATCAGCTGGGCCAGTTCGCGGCAGATCGCCAGGCCCAGGCCCGTGCCGCCGAAGCGGCGCGTGGTCGAGTTGTCGGCCTGGATGAACTTCTCGAAAAGGGTCGGCAGCTTGTCCTGGGCGATGCCGATGCCGGTGTCGGAGACGGTCAGGCGCAGGCCGCCCGTCGGGCCGAGCGAGAACCGCGCCGCGACAGCGCCCTCGACCGTGAACTTGATGGCGTTGGAAACCAGGTTGGTCAGCACCTGGCGGATGCGGTCGGGGTCGCCCTTCCACCAGCCGGCGGCGCCCGGATCGACGGCCACGCCGAAGCGCAGGCCCTTGCTGACCGCCATCATCTGGAAGGCGCTTACCGCGCCCTCGGCCATCTCCTCGAGGGAGAAGTCGCATTCCGCCAGCTCCAGCTTGCCGGCTTCGATCTTGGACAGGTCCAGGACGTCATTGATGACGGACAGCAGCAGTTCGCCCGACTCGCGGATGACGCCCAGCCGCTCGCGCTGGCGGGCGTCGAGGTCATCGCGCGCCATGACGTCGGCCATGGCCAGCACGCCGTTCAGCGGGGTCCGGATCTCGTGGCTCATATTGGCCAGGAACTGGCTCTTGAGCACGTTGGCGGCGTTGGCCTGGTCGCGCGCGACGACCAGCTCGCCGAGCGTGGCGCGCAGGTCGCGATCATTGGCGTCCAGCTTGCTGATCAGCTGGTTGAAGCTGCGGGCGAGGCTGCGGAACAGATCGTCATCGGCTTCCTCGTCGACCAGGGTGAAGCGGCCGCTCTCGGCCACCTCTGTCATGGCCTGCGACAGACGGTTGACCGGCTGGGTGATCCGCCGGGCCAGGGTGGTGGCCACGAACATGGCGATCCCGGCGGCCCCGAAGAACAGGGCGAACGTCAGGGCGGCGTAGCGCGGCGCCAGATCGGCGAGGGTCGGCGCCTCGACGGTGGTGACCAGCGTGCCGATGACGCGGCCGTCGAGAGAGACCGGGGTCCGGACCTCGTGCTCGTGATCGCCCGCCGGGCCCGGGTCCTGGCGGGTGGCGACCACGCGGCCGGCGGTGTCGACCAGGCTGGCCATGCGCACGCCCGGCGCCTCGATCACGGCGTCCACGGCCTTGCCGGCTCCGGCGTCATCGCCCGAGGCCAGCGCCGGCGCCGCGATGCGGGCCACGACGCTGTTCAGCGCACCGGTCGTGGCGCGCGATTCCTGCAGCGAGACCGCCCACTGCTGGATCATGAACGTCCCGCACGCCGCCAGCAGCACCGCCACCGTGGTGATCAGCGCAACGCTGGCGATCCGCGCCTGGAAGGGCGCATGGCTGGTCGCCTGACTGGTGCTTCCGTGCTGGTCCATCTGCTCGAAAAACAGCCCCGTACCGGACCCTTATCGCGCAATCTCCCTAACGCTTCGCTTCCGCGACAAATTAACCCTCTATTTACGTTGGCGCCCCTTAAGGTTTCGTTTACCTTCATTACGCCTGAGGGCTGATGGAGAGTGCGAAGTGGAAAAGGTCTTTGTGGTCCAGAAGGTCGCGCGGAAGCTGTTCGCGACCGAAGCCGCTCTTGATGCGGCGATGACGGAAGCCGCCGAACTGATGGCCGAGATGCTGAAGGCCCGTAAGGACCTCCACCTGTCGGCCGTGGTCGGCGACAACGCCTCCGCGAAGCTGGTCGAGGCCCTCGCGGCCCTCGGCGAAGCCCGCACGGCGATTGTCGGCGCTCACAACGAACTCAACGACGTCAAGCTGCGCATCGGTGTCCGCACCAAGATGGCCGGCTGGGAAGACAAGCCGCCGCAATTCGCCCAGGAAAGCGAAGATCTTCGGCAGATCGGCTGAATTCGCGACGTTGCGATAGTTTAATGGCCAGGGGCCTCTAATTTCGGTTAGAGGCCCTTGCTATGTACCAATCCCTACTGCCGATGATCGGATGGATCGCCACCCTGGCGGTCTGCCTTTTTGCATGGTGGAAGGGTGGACCGGCGGAGCGGGCCGGCGCGATCCTGGTGGTCGGCGCGGCCGCCGCGGTCTGGATCGCCCACAACGTGCTGCCCCAGGGCATGGGTGACACCGCGCTGCTGGTGATCGACGCGCTGATGGCGATGGGCTTCCTGGCGCTGGCGATCCGCTACGCCAGCCTGTGGCTGGGCGGCGCGATGCTGTTCCAGGCCGCGCAGTTCAGCTTGCACGCCTACTATCTCGTCACCGAGATGCCGCGCGACCGGCTGTACTCGATCATCAACAACATCGACACGGTCGGCGTCCTGGTCTGCATCCTGACCGGCACCCTGATCGCCTGGCGCCGGCGCACGCGGCTTCAGCCCGCCTGATCCGCCCGCTTCGGCGCGTTGGCCAGCGCCACGCCGCCCAGGATCAGGGCCAGCGCCACGAAGGCGCTCCAGCCCGGACGCTCGCCCATCAGCCCCACGCCGACCAGCGTGGCCCAGAGCGGCAGCAGATAGACGGTCATGCTGGTGAACACCGCCCCGCGCCGCTGCAGCAGCCAGACCCAGCCGACGGTGCCCAGCCCGCTGGAGGTCACGCCCAGCAGCACCGTCACCACCGCCGGCCACAGCGGCGGAAGCGGCGGCGGGCCGTCGAGGATCAGCGCCCCGACCGTCGCGAAGACGGCTCCGGTCAGGCACATCATCAGCGCGCCGATCGTCGAGGTCATCGGCGGCGCCTTGCGCATCAGGATGTTCGACGCCGCGTAGAACAGCGCCGCGCAGATCGCCAGGCCCAGGAAGCCGGCTTCGACCGTGACGCCGGCCGCCAGCCGGGGACCGACCAGCACCAGCAGCCCGACAAAGCCGAGCGCCACGCCGGCCGCCTTGCGCGGCCCCAGCCGCTCGTCGGCCAGGAACAGGTGCGCCAGCGCGGCGGTGAACACCGGCGAGGCGCCGTTGCAGATGGCGTTGATGGCGCTGGGCAGGCTCTGGGCCGCCGTCGCGAACATGAAGAAGGGCGCCGCGAAGCCGACGAGGCCGACCAGCGCATAGGCCGGCCAGGGCGAGTCCTTTCCAAACGTCAGTCGCGGCGCCTGCTCGCCCCGCGCCGAGGCGAGCAGCCACAGCGTCAGCGCCGCAACCCAAAGACGTCCGGCTGAAACCCAGAACGGATGGATCCCGCCGACAGCGATCTTCAGCACGGCGAACGCCGAGCCCCAGATGACCACCAGGATCGCGAGCACGATCCAGTCGAGATATCGATTCTGCCCCGCCATGCCCCCTGTCTAGGCGCCGGGGCGGCGAACGCCAAATCACGGCCTGTAAGGGAAGGTTGTTGCTCTCGATCGGCCCTCTGACGGCCGCGTGAGAAAAACTTCGCTTGTGCGGCGCAGCGAAATCGGGTTCTTCGGCGGCGGGCCACACCCTCCCAACGGGGTGCAGTCCATCTGCAAGGATGGGAGACATCGCAGTGACCACGACTCCGCTGAAGCCGGAAAACCGCCCCGCTCGCCCCGAATTCTCTTCGGGCCCCTGCGCGAAACGCCCCGGCTGGACCCCCCAAGTTCTGAACGACGCCGTCCTCGGCCGCTCGCATCGCGGCAAGCCCGGCAAGGCGAAGCTGAAGCTGGCGATCGACCGCACCCGCGAGGTGCTGGGCGTTCCCGCCGACTTCCTGGTCGGCATCGTTCCCGGTTCCGACACCGGCGCCGTCGAGATGGCCATGTGGTCGATGCTCGGCCCCAAGCCCGTCCAGCTGCTGGCCTTCGAGTCCTTCGGCAAGGACTGGGTCACCGACGTCACCAAGCAACTCAGGCTGCCGGACGTCGAGGTGCTCGACGCGCCCTACGGCAAGCTGCCGGATACCAGCAAGGTCCGCCCGGACGCCGACCTGGTCTTCACCTGGAACGGCACGACCAGCGGCGTGCGCGTGCCCAACGCCGACTTCATCAGCGCTGACCGCACCGGCATCGTCATCTGCGACGCCACCAGCGCCGCCTTCGCCCAGGACCTCGACTGGACCAGGCTCGATGCCGTGACCTTCTCCTGGCAGAAGGCGCTGGGCGGTGAAGCCGCCCATGGCGTGCTGATCCTGTCGCCCCGCGCCGTGGCTCGCCTTGAGAGCTACACGCCGGCCTGGCCGATGCCGAAGCTGTTCCGCATGGTCGACAACGGCAAGTTCAACGCCGCGATCTTCGAGGGCGCCACGATCAACACGCCCTCGCTGCTCTGCGTCGAGGACGCGCTGGACGCCCTGGCCTGGGCCGATACCATCGGCGGCGCGGCCGGCATGAAGGCCCGCTCGGAAGCCAACCTCAAGGCCCTCGAGGACTGGGTCGCGGTCACGCCCTGGGTCGAATTCCTGGCGCAGGACAAGGCCATCCGGTCGAACACCTCGGTGTGCCTGAAGGTCGTCGATCCGGCGATCACCGCCCTGTCCGAAGACGCCCAGGCCGACTTCGCCAAGAAGCTGGCCTCGCTTCTGGAGAAGGAAAAGGCCGCCTACGACATCGGCGGCTACGCCAAGGCCCCTCCGGGCCTGCGCATCTGGTGCGGCGCGACGGTCGAGACGGCCGACGTGAAAGCCCTGACCCCCTGGCTCGACTGGGCCTTCGCCACGGTCTCCGCCGAGCTGGCCACGGCCTGATCACCGAACACCCCTCCTCCTGGATGGAGGAGGGTTGGGTGGTGGTGAATCCGGAGAGGCAGGCGAAAGCGCCGATGGCGCAGCGCCTGTCCGCCCCCCCACCCTCAGCAACCACACCCATCCCTACCCTTCCCCATCGAGGGGAAGGGCTCGAAGGAAGCCTCACATGCCCCGCGTACTCATCGCCGACAAACTCAGCCCCGCCGCCGTCGACATCTTCCGCAACCGCGGCGTCGACTTCGACATCAAGACCGGCCTGCCGAAGGACGAGCTGATCGCCATCATCGGCGACTATGACGGCATCGCCATCCGCTCGGGCGCCAAGCTCGACAAGGACGTGATCGCCGCCGCCGGCAAGCTGCAGGTCATCGCCCGGGCCGGCATCGGGGTCGACAACGTCGACATCCCGGCCGCCACCGCCAAGGGCATCGTGGTGATGAACACCCCGTTCGGCAACTCGATCACCACCGCCGAGCACGCCATCGCCATGATGTTCGCCCTGGCCCGCCAGATCCCGGCGGCCGACGCCAGCACTCAGGCCGGCAAGTGGGAGAAGAACCGCTTCATGGGCGTGGAGCTCTACGCCAAGACGCTGGGGCTGATCGGCGCCGGCAACATCGGCGGCATCGTCGCCGACCGGGCGCTGGGCCTGAAGATGAAGGTCGTCGCCTACGATCCCTTCCTCAGCCCCGAGCGCGCCGTCGAGATGGGCGTCGAGAAGGTCGAGCTGGAAGAGCTGCTCGCCCGCGCCGACGTCATCACCCTGCACACGCCGCTGACCGACAAGACCCGCAACATCCTGTCGGCCGAGAACCTCGCCAAGACCAAGAAAGGCGTGCTGATCGTCAACTGCGCCCGCGGCGGGCTGGTCGACGAGAAGGCCCTGCGCGAGCTGCTCGACAATGGCCACGTCGGCGGCGCCGGCTTCGACGTCTTCGTCGAGGAGCCGGCGAAGGAAAACCCGCTGTTCGGCAGCGACAAGGTCGTGGCCACCCCGCACCTGGGCGCCAGCACCAACGAGGCGCAGGAGAACGTCGCCCTGCAGGTCGCCGAGCAGATGAGCGACTACCTGCTGACCGGGGCCGTCACCAACGCCCTCAACAGCCCGTCGATCACGGCGGAAGAAGCGCCCAAGCTGAAGCCGTTCGTGGCCCTGGCCGAGAAAATCGGCGCCTTCGCCGGCCAGATGGTCGACTTCGGCATCAAGGCCATCGACATCGCCTACGAGGGCCAGGTCAGCGGCCTCAACGTCAAGCCGATGACCAGCGCCGCGCTGGCCGGCGTGCTCAAGCCGATGCTGGCGGAGATCAACATGGTCTCGGCCCCGGCGGTGGCGAAGGAGCGCGGCATCACCGTCAGCGAGAGCCGCCAGGACGACAGCCCGATCTACGACAGCCTGATGCGCATCACGATCACCACCGAGAAGGGCCAGCGCAGCTTCGCCGGCACCGTCATCGGCGGCGCGCCGCGCATCGTCGAGGTCAAGGGCATGGCGCTGGACGCGGCCTTCGGTCCGGCCATGTTGTACGTCAACAACCTCGACAAGCCGGGCTTCATCGGCGCGCTGGGCGCCATCCTGGCGGAGGCCGGCGTCAACATCGCCACCTTCAACCTGGGCCGCGTCGCGGCGGACGAGGACGCCATCGCCCTGGTCGGCGTCGACCAGGCTCCCGACGACGCCCTGCTGGCCCGGATCCAGGCCCTGCCGCACGTCAAGGAAGCCCGGGTGCTGCGGTTCTAGGCGGGACTACTCCGGGCGGGGCTTGCCCCGCTTGGGATCCTGCGGCGTGACCACCCAGGCGTAGGCGATGCGCTCGCCCTCGCCGTCGGCGGAGCCGGCGATCAGCTCGGTCACCGCGTCGAGATGGGCGTTGATCTGGCGCAGCGTCTCGGCGTCGGGCCGGCAGACGAGACGGGCGAAGCGGACATTGCGCTCCTCGCCCAGCGTCGCGCGGTGGGGCGCGGCGGCGCCCCGGGCGAAATCCCGCGTCGCCTGCTTGCACATCGACTCGACCAGGGCGTCGAGGATCGGCTGGTTCTCCGGCGCCTGCAGCGCCTCGAGCATCCGCATGCGCGGGGCCGGCGTGTCGTAGAGCTGCTCGGGCTTGCGGGCCGACGACCGGATCCCCGCCTCGAGCAGCAGCCCGACCTCGGTCAGGCGCTGGATGTGGTGGTAGAGCGAGGACGGCGCCGCGCCGGTCAGCTGGCCGATCTCGCGCACCGACAGCGGCCCGAACGCAGCCACCTGGTCCATGATGTCGGCCCGCACGGTCGAGACCAGAGCCTTCAGCTGTTCGGGGTCGGTGATCTGGTAGATCCGGCCCTGCGCCTCGCGCCGCCGCCGACCAGCCGGGCTTTGGGGTTCCGTCATGCCCCTCGATGCCAAGGCGCGCGCCGTGCGGTCAAGCGGCAGGCGCGCTCCGGGCGGCGAGCCGCTTCTGCCGCCAGCGGTCCACCGGCCGCTCGATCAGCAGCATGACGGCGATCGAGATGGCGAACGTGCCGCCGAAGGCCCACCAGATCCCGAACGGCGGCTTGTAGGTCAGCACCATGCCGATGACGATCAGCTGGCTCAGGTAGACCGGATAGCTTAGGTCGCCGATCCACCGGTCCCACCGGTTGTCGCGGAAGGCGTTGAAGATCCAGGGCACGGTCACCGCCACGATCGCGTAGGTCACCCAGCGGTCCGGTCCCGGCGGCAGCTTCAGACCGGAGTAGACCAGGCAGAAGCCGATGAGGCCGGCGGTGGCGATCCAGCCCAGGGCCTTCGGCGCCCGCTCGATCAGCGGCAGCGCGCGATAGCCCAGCACCCCGGCCAGGAACAGGAACAGCACCGTCGGGAACAGCCGCCCCTGCCAGAGCAGGAAGTCGACGTCGAGCAGGTGGCCGGCCTGGCGCAGTGCGATGCTCGCCCCCGCCAGCAGCACGATCCACAGCGTCTTCAGGCGGGTGACGAAGGGGGCGATCGCATAGAACATCAGCTCGGTCGACAGGCTCCACGACTGCGGCGCCAGCAGGCCCTGCCAGGCGATGGTCTGCTTGGCCGGATCGGCATAGGCGTCGAAGGCCAGCGCGCCCTTGTCGTCGATCGTGAACCAGAACAGCAGGTCCTGGCCGAACACGAACAGGTTCTCGAGGACCATGACCACGGCCGTCAGGGGGTTGGAGAACAGCGTGGCCATCATCTCCGGCGAGGCCGTGGCGCTGCCCCGGAACACGAACACCGCGGCCGCGCCGAGCGCCAGCATCAGGAAATAGGTCGGCGCCAGCCGCAGCACGCGGTTCGACCAGAACAGCCGCGTGTCCCGGTATTTCCCGTCGAGGACCAGGGCCATGTAGAAGCCCGAGACGACGAAGAACGACTGCACGGCGAGCCCGCCGGTCAGGATCTTGTAGCTCGCCAGCGGCAGGTGCGAGAGCAGCACCGCCAACGCGAGAAGAACCCGGATCATGCCCACGGCCAGCTCCCCCTGCTGTGAGGGACCGACGCTAGGGATTATTCAAAAAGTCAGCAAATTTAGAATTGTTAATGTAGGAGGCGCGAGGGCTCGTCCCGCTCAGCGGACCCGTTCCTTTTCCTTCGGCGCGGCGACCTTCTGCGGCTTGGACTGCGCCTTGGGCTTGGGCAGCAGCCGGAAGCGGGACTGGCACCAGGCCCAGCCGACATTGACGTCCAGCAGGGCGTCCGACCGGCCGCAGGGGCAGGCGAACTCCATGACGTCGTACACGCGATAGGTCTCGCCCGCCTGCAGAGGCACGGCCTCCCCCGTCACATGGTTGGGGGCGGCGTTGACACAGAGAACCAGATCGCCGGGGCCGACAGCATCGCTCATGGCATTCATCCACTGACCTGCGCCAAGTCTAGACCTTGCGCCGCACGGGGCAAAGTCCATGGCCCTCCGACACGCGAAGGGCGCGGCGATCGCTCGCCGCGCCCCCGACGGCGCCAGGCCAGGACAGGCCTTACGCGAGGTCGAAGCGATCGGCGTTCATCACCTTGGTCCAGGCCGCCGCGAAGGCCGTCGCGAACGCGGCCTGGGCGTCGTCCTGGGCATAGGCTTCGGCCAGGGCCCGCAGCTGGGAGTTGGAGCCGAACACCAGGTCGGCGCGGGTGGCCTGCCACTTCAGCGCGCCGGTCTTGCGGTCGCGGCCCTCGAACTCCTGCTCGTCCTCGGACGTCGCCGTCCAGACCGTGCCCATGTCGAGCAGGTTGACGAGGAAGTCGTTCGACAGCACGCCCGGGCGTTTGGTGAAGACGCCGTGCGGCCGCTGGTCGGTGTTGGCGTCCAGGGCCCGCAGGCCGGCGACCAGCACGGTCATCTCCGGCGCCGACAGGGTCAGCAGCTGGGCGCGGTCGACCAGCATCTCCTCGGCGCTCATCGCCTGGTTGGGCTTGAGATAGTTGCGGAAGCCGTCGGCGACGGGCTCCAGCACCGCGAAGGAGTCGGCGTCGGTCTGGGCGTCGGTGGCGTCGGTGCGGCCCGGCGTGAAGGGAACTTCGACCGTATGGCCGCCGTCCTTCGCCGCCTTCTCCACCGCGGCCCCGCCGGCCAGCACGACCAGGTCGGCGAGCGAGATCTTCTTGCCGCCGGTCTGCTTGCCGTTGAACGCCGCGCGGACCTCTTCCAGCCTGGCCAGCGTGCTCGCCAGGACGGCCGGGCTGTTGACCGCCCAGTCCTTCTGCGGGGCGAGCCGCACCCGGGCGCCGTTGGCGCCGCCGCGCTTGTCCGAGCCGCGGAAGGTCGAGGCCGAGGCCCAGGCCGCGCCGACCAGCTCGCGCACCGACAGGCCGGAGGCGAGTACCGCCGCCTTCAGCTCGGCCACGTCCGAGGCGTTGACCAGCGGATGGTCGACCGGCGGCACCGGATCCTGCCAGATCAGGTCCTCGGCCGGCACCAGCGGCCCGACGTAGCGGGCCTTGGGGCCCATGTCGCGGTGGGTCAGCTTGAACCAGGCGCGGGCGAAGGCGTCGGTGAAGGCCGCGTGGTCGTTCAGGAACTTCCGCGAGATCTTCTCGTAGGCCGGGTCGAACCGCAGGGCGAGGTCGGTGGTCGCCATCATCGGCGCATGACGTTTGGTCCTGTCGTGCGCGTCCTCGACCAGGTTGTCGGCGTCGCGGTTCTTCGGCCGCCACTGCTTGGCCCCGGCGGGGCTGCGGGTCAGCTCCCACTCATGGCCGAACAGGGTCTCGAAGTAGCCGTTGTCCCAGGTGGTGGGGTTCGGCTTCCAGGCGCCTTCCAGACCGCTGGTGATGGTGTCGCCGCCCTTGCCGGAGCCATGGGCGTTCTTCCAGCCGAAGCCCTGCTCGAGGATCCCGGCGCCTTCCGGCTCGACTCCCACGAGCGAGGCGTCGCCCGCCCCGTGGGCCTTGCCGAAGGTGTGGCCGCCGGCGATCAGGGCGACGGTCTCCTCGTCATCCATCGCCATGCGGGCGAAGGTCTCGCGGATGTCGTGCGCCGCCGCGATCGGATCGCCGCTGGCGTTCGGGCCTTCCGGGTTCACGTAGATCAGCCCCATCTGGACGGCGGCCAGCGGCTTGTCGAGCTCGCGCTCGCCCTGGTAGCGGGCTTCGCCCAGCCAGCTGTCCTCGACGCCCCAGTAGACGTCCTCCTGCGGCGCCCAGGTGTCCTCGCGGCCGAAGCCGAAGCCGAACGTCCTGAAGCCCATGTGCTCCATGCCGACGTCGGCGGCGAAGATCATCAGGTCGGCCCAGCTGAGCCGGTTGCCGTACTTCTGCTTGATCGGCCAGAGCAGGCGGCGGGCCTTGTCGAGGTTGCCGTTGTCGGGCCAGCTGTTCAGCGGCGCGAACCGCTGCTGGCCCGCGCCGGCGCCGCCGCGGCCGTCGCCCGTCCGGTAGGTGCCGGCGCTGTGCCAGGCCATCCGCACGAACAGCGGGCCGTAGTGGCAATAGTCGGCGGGCCACCAGTCCTGGCTGTCGGTCAGGACCTTCTCGATGTCCTTGCGCAGCGCCTCGACGTCGAGCCTGGCCACTTCCTTGGCGTAGTTGAAGCCAAGCGTCATCGGGCTGGAGACCGGCTGGTGCTGGTGCAGGATCGCAAGGTTCAGCTGGTTGGGCCACCAGTCACGGTTCGAGCGGCCGCCGAAACTCGTGTGAAACCGAACGCCACGCCGCAGCGGGCATTGCGAGGTCGGCTCGACGATATCGTTTCCGTCCATGGTCTCTCTCCGTCCTGGGTTGTCGCCTGTGCGCTCGAAACCGGGCGCGCCCTGGCGCTCCGGCCGAACTTCCAGCCACAGGTTGGCACGGCCCTGTGATAAACAGAAACGCGAAGACCTAATCGCCGCGATAGGCATCACCTATGCTGCATCGCGGCAGGAGACCCCGATGAACGTCCGTGACCTGCGCTATCTGCTGGCCGTCGCCGAGCACGAGCATTTCGGCCGGGCGGCCAAGGCCTGCGGCGTCAGCCAGCCGACGCTGTCGGTGCAGATCCGCAAGCTGGAGGACCAGCTCGGCGTCGTGCTCTTCGAGCGGTCGAGCAAGACCGCCGCGCCGACCGCCGCCTGCCTGCGGCTGATCGACCACGCCCGGGCCGCCGTCACCGCCGCCGAGGCGCTGCTGGGCGAGGCCCAGAGCCTGCGCGACCCGTTGGCCGGCCGTTTCCGCCTGGGCATCATCCCGACGCTCGCGCCCTATCTGCTGCCTCTGGTCTTCGCGCCCCTGCGCGAGGCGCTGCCCGCCCTGGACCTCGAGCCCTGGGAGGACCAGACCGAGGTGCTGCTGGAACGCCTCCGCGCCCATCAGCTCGACGCCGCCCTTCTGGCCACCGAGGTCGACGGCCCCGACCTGGCCAGCCTCGTCCTGTTCGACGAGCCGTTCCTCGCCGCCCTGCCCCCCGACCACCGGCTGACGGCGGGCGGCGGCGCGATCTCGGAAACGGACCTGGCCGCCGACATCCTGGTTCTCGCCGACGGCCACTGCCTGCGCGACCAGGCCATGGAGGTCTGCGGCCAGGCGGAGGCCTTCGGCGGCGCCCTGCGCGCGTCCAGCCTGCCGACCCTGCTCAACATGGTCGCCGCCGGCTACGGCACCACCCTGATCCCGGGCCTCGCCGCCGGCGCGGCCGAGGACAGCGGCCTGGCCCTGCGCCCCCTGCAACGCCGGGCCGGCCGCACGATCCGCATCGCCTGGCGTGGCCAGTTCCCGAGACGCGCCGCCGTTGAGGCCGTCGGCGCGGTCATCGCCGAACGGATGAAGGGGTTCGCGGAGGCGGCGAAGGCGGGCGCGGTCTGAGCGCGCGTCACCGATCGCGCTGACCCATCCCGGCCAGTTCCTCGGCCATGATCGCCTCGACCAGTCGGATGCGAGGGCTGGACTGCAGTTCCTGATGGGTGACCAGCCAGATCGGCACCGGGATCGGCGCCATGTCCGGCAGGAGATCCACCACGTCGGGCGTGCGTTCGGCCACGTCGCGCATCATCGCCGCCACGCCCATCCCGCGCTTGACCATCTCCCAGATCACGACCGACGATTCCGACACGATCCTGAAATCCCCGGTCGTCACCGGAATGCCGATCTCGCGCAGAAAGCCGGCGAAGCGGGGGTCGTCGAAGCCCATCAGTCCCGCCCCGGCCAGATCGGCGGGCTCCTTCGGCAGGCCGTGGCGGGCCACCCACTCTCCGGAGGCGTAGAAGCCCGCCTCCGTGTCGCGAATGTGCCGGCCGACCAGCCCGGGGCGGTCGGGGCGGACGTGGCGGATGGCGATATCCGCCTCCCCGCGATGCAGATCGCTGATCTCGTTGGAGGCGACGATGGCGACCGTGACCTGCGGCGCTTCAGACCGGATGCGCGCCACGATCCCCGGAAGGACATAGGTCGCGAAGGTGTCGGTGGCCGAGATGCAGACCCGCCCGACGATCTCCTGCGCGCGTCCGCTGGCGGCGAGAACGAGCGTATCCGCCGCGTCCCCCATGATCCGGATGTGATCAAGCAGCTCCATCCCGGTGCTCGTCAGCACCAGTCTGCGTCCCCGCCGTTCGAACAGGGTCACGCCAAGGTCGGCCTCCAGGGCCAGAACCTGACGCGACAATGTGGGCTGGGTCAGGCCCAGCTGACGCGCCGCCGCTGACAGCGATCCGGCGACGGCTGTCGCGTGAAACGCGCGGATCTGGTTCCAGTCGGGCCCCTTCATACGATTACGCATAACATGACTGCGAATTTCGGCAATTTCGTCGATACGTGCATATGCTAATTGCCGTCGCGAAGGAGCACTCCAGCATGAGCACAGCGAGCGACGCGCGGTTCTGGGACAGGATCTCGCGCAAGTACGCCAGCGATCCCATCGCCGATCAGGGGGGCTATGAGCGGACCCTCGAGCGGACCCGCGCGCTGCTGAAGCCGGATGACCAGGTGCTCGAACTGGGCTGCGGCACCGGGACCACGGCGCTGCGGCTGGCGGGCGAGGTAAGGCGCTATCTGGCCACGGACCTCTCCGCCGGGATGATCGCGATCGCCAGGGAAAAGCAGTCCGCGAGCCCTGTGCCGACCCTGACCTTCGAGATCGCGACCGCCGAGTCCTCGATCCTCGAGGCCGGGCGGTTCGATGCGGTGCTGGGGTTCAACTATCTGCACATGGTCCGCGACGTGCCGGGAACGCTTCGCCGGATCCACGACCTGCTGGTCCCGGACGGTCTGTTCATCTCCAAGACGCCGTGTCTCGGCGACATGAACCCGCTGGTGAGCCGCGTCCTGCTGCCGGTCATGCGCGTCGTCGGCAAGGCGCCCCATGTCAGCGTGCTCAAGCAGGCCGAACTGGGCGCGCTGATCAGCGCCGCGGGCTTCGACATCCTCGCCACCGAGAACCACGCCACCAAGGGTAATGATCGCCGGCCCTGCATCGTCGCCCGCAAGCGGCAAACGACGGCGGCGGACGAGCCCGGCTGAAGACTCCCGAGACACATACTCCCGGGACAAAGCGAGACATTCGGCCCCAATTGGCCCTCTCTCTCCCCGCTCCCGCCGCACAATCGATCCCCCTCCCCTCGCGGGGGCGCACAATGGGGGATGAGCAGAGGGTTTCTCTTTCGAACGGCCCGCGCCGCAAGGGGCTCGGCGCTCCACGTCGCGCGGTCGGCGCGCGGCCGGGCCGGCCCGGGCGCGCCTGGCGGCCGCGGCTGTTCACCCATCCCGCGCCGCGAGCGCACGCATCCGCGCGTTTTCCAAGTCGCGCGAGACTGTGGAGACTTTCTCCGCGATCTCGCCGCGGCTTCTCGCCGCGTCTCCACCGCTGCGTTTCGCCGCTTTCCTCCTGCGGCGGGGCTTCGTAAAGCTGGAGCGGGTCTGGGGGAGCGTATGGGTATGGGCGGGCACGACCACGAGATCGACGCGGACCGTCGGCGGTTGCTGGCGATGGCCGCGGCGGCGGGACCGGCGCTGACGCTGGCGGCGCCCGCGCGCGCCGCGCCGGCCGCCTCGGCCTGGAAGGACGCGATCATCGTCAACGCGCTGGGCGGGCTCAGCAATCCCAACGCCCGGGACGACGCCGCCGAGAGCAGCGTCAGCCGTGGGGTGCGCAAACCCCGGGTGCTCGACGCGCGGACCCTCGCCGACGCGAAGGCGTCCGGCGTCACGGCGATCAACTGCACGCTGGGCTATGTCGCCGGGGGCGGCGATCCCTACGAGGTGACCGTCGCCGCCATCGCCCAGTACGACCGCATGATCCGCGACCACCATCAGGTGACGAAGATCCTGACGGCGGCCGACATCCTGAAGGCCAAGGCCGACGGCAAGGTCGGGCTGATCTACGGCTTCCAGAACGCCGTGCAGATCGGCTCCAACCTCGAACGCGTCGATGTGTTCGGCGACCTCGGCGTGCGGATCATCCAGCTGACCTACAACCCCGCCAACACCCTGGGCGACGGCGCGATGGCCCCGGAGAACCGCGGGCTGACGCCGTTCGGGCGCGAGGTGGTCGAGCGCCTCAACGCCAACCGCATCATGGTCGACCTGTCGCACAGCGGCGAGACCACCTGCCTGGACGCGGCGCGGATGTCGAAGCAGCCGATCTCGATCAACCACACCGGCTGTCGGGCCCTGGTCGACCTGCCGCGCAACAAGACCGACGCCGAGCTGCGGCTGGTGGCCGAGCGCGGCGGCTTCGTCGGCATCTACTTCATGCCGTTCCTGAACAAGGAGGGCAAAGTCCGCGCCGCCGACATCGTCGCCCACATCGAGCACGCGGTGAACGTCTGCGGCGAGGACGCGGTCGGCATCGGCACCGACGGGTCGATCACCCAGATCGACGACATGGAGGCCTACAAGTCGGCCCTCGCCGCCGAGGTCGCCGACCGCAAGGCGCGCGGCATCGGCGCCACGGGCGAGGGCCCGGAGACCTACCCCTTCGCCATCGACCTGCGCGGCCCGACCCAGTTCTTCGACCTGGCCGACCGGCTGAAAGCGCGGGGCCATTCGACGGCGCGGATCGAGAAGATCCTCGGCCGCAACTTCCTGCGCTACGCGCGCGACGTCTGGGGAGCCTGATCATGCCGCCGGAAGTGGTCACCCTGGTCAACACCGTGATCGTGCCGATCGGCCTGGCGGCGATCATGTTCAGCATGGGCCTGTCGCTGTCGCTCGCCGACTTCCGCGAGGTGGTGCGGAACCCGAAGGCGGTGCTGGCCGGGCTTATCGGCCAGATGGTGCTGTTGCCGCCGCTGGCGATCCTGCTGGCGATCGTCTTCCAGCTGCCGGCGCCTATGGCGGTAGGCCTGTTCATCCTCGCGGCCTGCCCGGCCGGCACCACCTCCAACGCCGTGACCTATGCGGCGAAGGCCAACGTGGCGCTCGCGGTGGTGCTGACCACGCTGTCCAGCCTGATCACCGTCTTCTCGATCCCCCTGCTGCTGAGCTGGGCTCTCGGCCACTACTTCGGCGACGGCGAGGCCCCGAAGCTGTCGATCGTGAAGACCATGACGCAGATCGCGCAGATGACCATCGTGCCGGTCGCCGCCGGCATGCTGTTGCGCCGCCTGAGCGGGACGTTCGCGGACCGGGCGAGCGTCTGGCTGCGCCCGGCCTCGATAGTGGTCCTGGTCGCGGTGATCGCCTTCTCGGTCTTCGTCAGCCTGGATCTGGTGGTCGAAAACCTGCTGCGCGCCGGTCCGGCGGCGCTGGCGCTCAACATCCTGGCCATGGGGACGGGCCTCGCGGTCGCGGCGCTGTTCGGACTGGCCCGCGAGGACCGGCTGACCATCGCGATCGAGGTCGGCATCCAGAACGCCACGATGGCGACCTTCCTTTCGCTGACCATCCTCAAGGACCTCAGCCTGGCGATCACGCCGACGATCTACGGCGTGCTGATGATCGCCAACGCCGGCCTGCTGGTGCGCTGGTTCCGCTGGCGGGCGGCGCGGGGGGCGAGCGCTTGATCGTCATCGGCCGCGAAGCGGTGCGCGAACGGCTGACGTACGAAGTCTGCGTCCCGCTGGTCCGCGAGGCGATGGTCGCCCTGTCGGCGGGCGTGACCCGACAGGTTCCGCGCACCATCATCCACCTCGACCACGGCCACATGTTCGGCGTCATGCCCGGCGCGATGGGCGGCGAGGCCGCGTTCGGCGCCAAGCTGATCAGCGTCTTCCCCGAGAACTTCGAGAAGGGCGTCCAGTCGCACCAGGGCCTGGTGGCGATCTTCGATCCGGAAAGCGGCGCGCTGGCCGCCATCGTCCACGCCGGCGAGGTCACGGCCATCCGGACCGCCGCCGCCTCGGCCGTGGCCACCGACGCCCTGGCCCGCCCCGACGCCGGCGTGCTGGCCATCCTCGGCTACGGAGAGCAGGCGCAGACACATCTGGCCGCGATGGCCAGGGTCCGCCGGCTGGGCGAGGTCCGGGTCTGGGGCCGTTCGCCGGAGCGCGCCGCCGCCTTCGCCGCGCGGGCGTCGCAGGCTCATGGCCTGCCGGTCCGCGCCGCGCCGGATGTCCGGACAGCGGTGGCCGGCGCCGACATCGTCTGCGCGGTCACGGCGGCCGACGAGCCGATCCTGCTCGGTCGCGACGTGCCGGAAGGCTGCCACGTCAACCTGGTCGGCTCCAGCCGGGCCGGACCCGCGGAGGCCGACGACGACCTGGTCGCCCGCGCGCGCTTCTTCGCCGACCACGCCGAGGGGGTTCGGCTGCAGGGGGCGGAATTCCTCAACGCCCGGGCCGGCGGCCGCATCGGCGATGACCACCTGCTCGGCGAGATCGGCCAGGTCCTGTCCGGCGCCCTGCCCGGCCGGCTGACCGCGACTGACGTCACGATCTACAAGTCGCTGGGCAGCATCGTGCAGGATCTGGCCAGCGCCTGGTGGCTGTACAAGGCGGCGAAGGCGGACGGCTTCGGGGCGGAGGTGGAGTTCTAGGCGCCGGCCTTCTTGCGCACGAACATGCGGGCGTCGGCCTCGGCAAGCGCCTCCTCGGGGTCCATGCCCGGCTCGACGGCGCGCACGCCGTAGCTGATCCGCAGCGGAGCCGACCAGTCGCCGAGGTCGACCGGGACCGACTGGATCACCTGCTTGAGGCGTTCGGCCTGGGTGTTGGCGGTGTCCATGTCGGTCTGGACCAGAATGACGGCGAACTCGTCGCCGCCCAGGCGGCCGACGATGTCGGTCTCACGGGTGTTGGCCAGCAGACGATCGGCCACCGCCTTCAGCGCGGTGTCGCCGGCGGCATGCCCGAACCGGTCGTTGACCGCCTTGAAGCCGTCGAGGTCGAAGTACAGGAGGCTGGCCGGGCTGCCGTAGCGGCCCACGAAGGCGCCGATGCGATGCAGCTCGCGAACGAAGGCGCGGCGATTCAGCAACGGGGTCAGCACGTCGCGGTCGGCCAGGGTCTCGACCTCGGCCAGACGGGCCTTCAGCCGAGAGACTTCGCCCCGCAGGTCGTCGATCTCGGTCAGCAGCGTCTTCACCGCCCCCTGGACGGCGGGCGTCAGGTCCGCTTCGGCGAGGCCGAGAAAGGCGGTGCGGTCGGCCGGCGCGGCCTTGTCGGCCGTCGCCTGCGCGCCGGCCCGGGCCAGTGCGCGCTTGCGCATGGCCGAGAACGCCTCCGCTCGAGCGCCGCCGATCTTCATGACAGAATCATAGTCCAATTTCCCGACCACAGGAATCTGACGCATCGGTTGCGGCGCCACAAGCGGCGCCTATACTCCGCGCCTTTCCGGCGCAGGGGATTTCCCGGCTCCAGGCAGGGGATGACTGCATCATGAGCGCAAGCCCGCCGGTCGCCATCATCATGGGCAGCCGCTCCGACTGGCCGACGATGAAGCACGCCGCCGACAATCTCGACGCGCTCGGCGTGGCCTGGGAGGCCAAGGTCGTCTCCGCCCACCGCACGCCCGACCGCATGGTCGCCTTCGCCAAGGGGGCCAAGGCCGCCGGCGTGAAGGTGATCATCGCCGGAGCCGGCGGCGCCGCGCACCTGCCTGGCATGACCGCCTCGATGACCGACCTGCCCGTGCTGGGCGTCCCGGTCGAGAGCAAGCTGCAGAACGGCCTCGATTCGCTGCTCTCGATCGTCCAGATGCCCGGCGGCATCCCCGTCGGCACGCTTGCCGTCGGCGTCGCGGGCGCCAAGAACGCCGGCCTCATGGCGGCGCGCATCCTGGCCCTGTCTGACCCTGTCCTGGCCGAGCGGGTCGCCGCCCACAGCGCCGCGCAGACCGCCTCTGTGGCCGAGACGGTCGAGGACTGATGCCCGCGACGTTCCCGCTCCCGCCCGGCTCGACGATCGGGATCCTCGGCGGCGGCCAGCTCGGCCGCATGCTGGCGCTGGCCGCCGCGCGGCTGGGACTGGACGTCGTCATCCTGACGCCGGACGAAGGCTCGCCCGCCTCGCGGGTCTCGAAGCGCACCATCGTGGCCGCCTACGACGACCCGAACGCCCTGCGCGCGCTGGCCGACGCCAGCCATGTGATCACCTACGAGTTCGAGAACGTGCCGGTTCGCGCGGTCGAGACCCTGATCGCGCTGGGGGCCGAGGTCGCGCCGGGTCCGGACGCGCTGCGGGTGGCCCAGGACCGGGTCGAGGAGAAGACCTTCCTCAACGCCGCCGCCGCCCCGACCGTGGCCTTCGCCGCCGTCGACCATGTGTTCGACATCGAGGACGCCCTGCCGCGCATCGGCCTTCCCGCCCTGCTGAAGACGCGCCGCGAAGGCTACGACGGCAAGGGGCAGGTCTGGATCCGCGACCTCTCCGAGGCCAAGGCGGCGTTCGAGACCGTCGGCCGCGTGCCCTCGGTGCTCGAGGCCCGCGCCGCCTTCGGCCGCGAGCTGTCGGTGATCGCCGCGCGAGGCCGCGACGGCTCGCTGGCCTTCTATCCCCTGTCCGAGAATCACCACGAGGGCGGCGTGCTGCGCACGACCTACGCCCCCGCCCGTGTCGAGCCTGCCGTCCAGACGCAGGCCGAACGCATCGCCAGCGAGGTGCTGACCCGTCTCGACTATGTCGGGGTAATGGGGATCGAGCTGTTCGACCTCGGCCGGGCGGGCCTGCTGGTGAACGAGATCGCGCCCCGGGTCCACAACACCGGCCACTGGACCCAGGACGGCTGCGAGGTCGACCAGTTCGAGCTGCACATCCGCGCGGTCGCCGGCTGGCCGCTGGGCGACACGACGCCGAAGGTTTTCGTTGAGATGACCAACCTGCTCGGGGATGAGGTCAACGACTGGCTGGCGCTGGCCGCCGAGCCGAACACCCGCGTCCACCTTTACGGCAAGGGTGAGCCCCGACCGGGCCGCAAGATGGGCCATGTGAACCGTGTCGGCATCAGCGGCGCCGGCGCCACCGGCCTCGCCGCCGTGGCCCAGGGCCGCAACCCGGTGCTGGAGCGAATGCAGGATCCGCCGGCGCCGGAAGACAATCTCTAGCCGAACCGCGCCTTCGCCAGCGCGCCGACGACGTCCTTTGCGAAGTCTGAGGGCTTGATGCCGGCCTTCCACTTCTCGAAGTCCATGACGTTCTGGATGCGCGCGTCCAGCGTCTCGAGCGCGGCGCCGCGGCCGGCCGTCAGGTCCTGGACCAGCGTGCCGATCAGGATGCCCGAGAGGATGGCGCGCTTGCTGTAGTGGTTCTCGTCGGTCGCGGTGTCGCCGGCCCATCGCCAGAGATGGTCGGCGCTCTCCCACACCAGTCGGAGGGCCAGCGGCAGGTTGGTCGGCAGCGCCAGGAACCCGATCCAGCGGCGCAGCGCCGCGTGGTCGGCCTGGGCGGCGTCGAGGCGGGCGACCACCGCGGTGCGGATGCGGTCGCGGATCTTCAGGCCGCCGGGATCGGGCAGCGTCGCCAGCGCCGCCGAGTCATGGCGGCGCGACAGCAGGGCGGCCAGGTCGCGCGCGCCGTTCGGAAACAGCAGATCGGCTTCCGGCTCGGTCAGTCCCGCCTCGGCGGCGGCCCTCAGAAGTGTTGCGCGGCCCCAGCCGAGTCGCGGCGCGACCCGCAGCGCCTCGTCGAGCACCTGCTGTTCAGTTCTGATGGCCCAGTCGTCCGGAGCGGTCATGCGGCTATTCTATACAAGGGGTTGGTCGCGCCGCCGATAGACTCTCGCCGATAGACAACCGCTTCCGCCTCTGCTATCTCGCGCGCCTCGTCACGGGAGCCAGCTCCCGGGACCATTCCAATTTTGATTTCGTCCGCCACGCCGCACGGCTCGCGGCGGGCTGTACGAAGGAGAGAGTCCCCTGGTTCAGATTTTCGTCCGCGACAACAATGTCGACCAGGCGCTGAAGGCCCTGAAGAAGAAGATGCAACGCGAAGGCTCGTTCCGCGAGATGAAGCGTCACGTCGCCTACGAGAAGCCCTCGGAAAAGCGCGCTCGCCAGAAGGCCGAAGCCGTCCGTCGCGCCCGCAAGCTGGCCCGCAAGCGCGCCCAGCGCGAAGGCCTGATCGCCGCGCCGAAGAAGCCGGCCCGTTCGTAGAACGGGGCTTCACGCCAGAATACGAAAGGGCCGTCCGAGCGATCGGGCGGCCCTTTTGCTTTGCCCAGCACCGTCATCCTCGCGCTGGTCGCGTGGATCGCGGACGAAGGGGAACGGAGCCCTACGCCTCCGCGCCGCGGATCTTCGCGATCAGGCCCTTCAGGTCGACCTTGCCGGTCGACAGCGCGCCTGCCCGGAACGCCCGGCCCGCCAGCCAGACGACAACGCCGACGGTCGCCAGCATCAGCGCGCCGGTGCCCAGCACCTCCCAGATCGGCGGCTGGCTGGCGGCGCGGGCGGTCATCAGGAACGGTGTGAAAGGCGGGATCCAGGACAGGGCCTCGATCAGCGGCGCGTCGGGGCGGCGGATGGCCTGGGTCATGAACACGATCGGGATCGTCAGCAGCGCCATCACCGGCCCGAGCAGGGTCTGCGCCTCACGCGTGGTTTCGCAGAAGGCGCCCACGGCCACGAAGATCGCCGCGTACAGCAGGTAGCCGCCGACCAGATAGACCGCGAAGTAGAAGATCAGCCCCTTGCCCAGCAGCACCGCGGCGATGTCGGCCGCCAGGGCCGGCTGGGTGACGCTCATGATCGTCCCGCCGACCGTGGCCCAGACGGTCAGAACTGTCAGCGTCACCCCGGCCACCCCCAGGATCTTGCCGAACATGATCTCGGCCGAAGAGGCTGACGCCAGCAGCACCTCGAGCACGCGGTTCGACTTCTCCTCGATCACGCTGTTCAGCAGGATTCCCGCCCCGGTCAGGATCATCGACCACAGCAGGAAGGCGGCGGCGAAGCCGACGATGCCGGGCAGCCTGTCGCGGTTGGCGACCAGACCGCCGCCCGTCGCGCGCGGCGAAAAGGCCGTCGTCTTGACCTCGAGCGCCTGCACGGCTTCCAGCGCCTCGGGCGGCACACCCAGGGCGGCCAGACGGCGCTCGCGCATCACCTCGGTCGCGGCGCGTCCGACTGACCGTTCAAGGCCGTTGTCGGCGATGTTGTTGCTCCAGACATCCACCGTCAGGGCGTCGCCTGCGCCCTTCAGGATCGCCACCGCGCCGGCCGTCCCCTTCCCGGTTCCCGGCGAGGGCTCGGTCAACCAAGCCCTGGCCTGATCGGAGAGGGGCCTGCTGGCGTCCGGCCTGGCCTCGATGACCGTCGCCCGGGCGCCATCGCCGCCGCCCTTCAGCGCGGCGATCACCGGGCCGGCCATCGCCTGCCCCGTCTGGTCCACCACGATCAGGATGGGGGGCGGCGAACTCCGCTCAAGCACCAGCGGCGCCATGAACAGCGCGCCGCCGACGACGGGCATCAGCAGCATCGACAGCCAGAAGCCGACGGTCCGGACATAGGCGCCGTACTCGCGGCCCGCGATCTTCAGCAGCCGGATCATTGCGCGCCCTCCCCGCCGGTGAGGGTGATGAAGGCGTCGTGAAGCGTGGGTTCGCGCATTTCGAAGCGCGAGATGTCGAGGCCGGACGCGAAGGCCGCCTTCAGGGCATCCTGCCCGCCCGCGCCGGTCGCCAGAGCGGCGGTGTAGCGGCGGACGCCGTCCTCGGTCGTTTCGGCCGTCACCTGCGATACGCCGGGCAGCGCGGCTACGGCGGCCTCGTCGACGCCGCCTTCCAGCACCAGCGCGCGCGGCGCGTGGGAGCGCGCCTGGGCGACAGAACCGTCGAACACCTTGCGGCCCTTGGCCAGCAGGACGACGTGGTCGCAGAGCCGCTCCGCGTGCTGCATGACGTGGGTCGAGAACACCACTGTCGCGCCGCGGGCCGCGAGGCCGCGGATGACCTCTTCCAGCGCCTGCTGGTTGACGGGGTCGAGGCCGCTGAAGGGCTCGTCGAGGATAACCAGTTCGGGCTCGTGCACGATGGCGCTGATCAGTTGGACCTTCTGGGCCATGCCCTTGGACAGGTTGCGGATCTGCCGCCGCGCCGCCTCGCCGAGGCCCTGCTGCTCCAGCAGGGCCAGCGCCCGCCTGCGGCATTCGGCGCGCGGCACGCCCTTGAGCCCGCCCAGAAAGACGATCGCGTCCAGCGGCGTCATCCGACGATAGAGTCCGCGCTCTTCAGGCAGGAAACCGATCCGCTCGCGCACGGAACGCGCATCGGCCGCGCCCAGGACGTCGATCCGCCCCGCAGTTGGCGCAACCAGACCCAGGATCATGCGGATGGTCGAGGTCTTGCCGGCCCCGTTCGGCCCCAGGAAGCCGAGGATCTTGCCGCGTCGCGCCGAGAAGGAGAGGTCATCGACGGCGGTGAAGGCGCCGTAGCGCTTGGTCACCCCTTCGAGCTGCAGCGCCGCGTCCATACCCGCCCCGAATCGCTACCGTGGCCTACTGCTTAGCCGCCGCAGCGTCCCGCACGAAGAGCACCGCCTTCACGATCTCGTCCGCGAAGGCCTCGCCCAGCAGGGTGGCATGGCCGGCCTCGTCGACATTGCGGACGTAACCCTTCGACGACGCCCGGGCGGCGGCGGCCTGCATCGCTTTCCACTGGTCGCGGCCGTTGACGGCCGGGCCCGCGGTTACGGCGGCGACCGGCAGCGAGGGGTCGTAGGCCGGTAGCTCTGCGGCCTGCGTCGACGCGGCCATCCACTGTCCCACCTCTTCCGCGGCCCAGCGGTTGTGGGCGCCCGAGGCGAAGGCCCGGCGCTTGTCGCGCGCGGCCTCGGGCGGCAGGCCGATGCGATCACCCATCCAGGGCGACACCGGCTTGAACAGACCGAGGGACGCGCCCCAGCCGGCCACCTTCGAGGCGGTGGCGAAGCGGCCGATCCACTTGGTCGCCAGCGGGATCCGGGCGGCCTCCGGCGGCGCGGCGTCGACCAGCACCAGGCCGGCGATCTTGTCCGGGTTCCGGCCCGCGAATAGCCGGGCGTAGAGGCCCGCCATCGAATGGCCGACGTAGATGTAGGGCCCCGGCTCGCCCGAGGCCGCGAGCATCTTCTCGAAGTCCGAGGCTACCGCCAGGCCGTCTCGCGGCGCGGGACCGGGATCGGATCGTCCAAGGCCGGCGCGGTCATAGGCGCAGGAGCGCACGCCCTCTGTCGCCAGCCGCGCCTGCACTGCGCCCCAGTCGGCGGAGAGTCCGAAGGCGCCCGCCTCGAACACGACGACCGGCGCGGCCCGTTCCGGACCGGCGCAGACCATGTGAAGGGCGCGTCCGCCGACGTCGATCATTCGGCCGCGCAGCGGCGGCTGGCTGGCGGCGGACATCAGGCCTCCGATAGCGACAAAGGACACGAGAACGAGGGTCAGACCCGCCGCCCCCCGCAGGACGAGCTTGAGCATGCCCTCAATCTAGTGAGCCTTCGCCGCCTTGGAAGGGGAAAGTCTAGCTGGCCGTCGCGATGGCTTCGCGCGCGGACGCGGCCGCGGCCGCGTCGGTCGCCGATGGCGCACCCGGAGCCGTCGGAACGGGCGCCGGAGCCGGTCCGCTCTCGTGGGCGGGGGTCGCCTTGCCGGACGGCTGGATCATCGCCCGGACCCGGCCGCCGCGCGTGTCGGCGGCGATGGTGATGCCGCTCTTCGCAGCGGCTGCCTCGGCCTTCGCCTTCCGCGCCGCGAGGATCTCGGCCGGCCATTCGGAGACCTGGGCGACGCGAACGCGCCGCGGGATCCGGGCGGCGAGCGCCAGCGGCAGGTCCGCCTCGGTCTTGAAGGCCTGGCCGATGAAGGCGACGGGGTTCAGCGGCTTGCCGTTGTGACGCATCTCGAAATGCAGGTGCGAGCCGGTCGACCGGCCGCTGGAACCGACGTAGCCGATGATCGCGCCCGGCTTCACGTAGGTCCCCTTCTTGAGCGTCGCGACGCGGCCCAGGTGGGCGTAGAGCGAGGTCAGGCCGCCCGGATGGCGAAGCTCGATGAAGCGGCCATAGCCGCCGTCGACGCCGCTGCGGACGACGACGCCCGCGGACGTGGCGCGGACTGCAGCGCCGGACGGCGCGGCGATGTCGACGCCCTCATGCAGCCGGCCGCCGCCCTCCCAGGGCATCTTGCGCATGCCGAAGGGCGAATTGACCGCGTATCCGGCCAGCGGCGAGATGAAGAAGAACTTCGGCAGCAACGGGTGCGGCTCGGCCGCGGCGTCGATTTCGGCCTCCTCCCATTTGGGAGCCGGACCGGCCGCGAGGCGTTCAGCTCGGGAGGGTAGACTGGCCTGGGCGGTCGCGACGGCGACCGAGCCCATCAGGATGGCCGCGAGTCCGACTCCGGGCAGCGGAGAAAGACGGGTCTCACGGGAAAGCAATTCACGGAACAACGGTCGGCCTCGTAGTGCGCTGTCGAGCTTTCTGCACGGCGCGACGAGGTCTGACGCGCCAGCTTCGACGTTCAAGGGAGTGAACTGGGGTCGGATATGCTGACCCATCCTGGCGACATTGTGTCCAGGAGCGCGCCCATTTACTCGGGCAGATGTTAATATTCAACCCTATGGGGCCAGATGGATTGAGATGCGCGTTCGCTGATCTGTCACAAAGCCTGCGCCGGTGACCGACTCAAGCCTCGCTGCGACGCCAGCCGAGCCAGCAGAGCGCGAGCATGATCACGTTGCCCGCCGCATCCAGTAGGATGAATTCGTTGAAAACCGGTTCAACGAAATAGAACCAGTAGTCGAAGCCGAAGAACGGCAGCAGCGCGATCCCGTAGACGAGGAAGGTCTGCCGGGTGAATCGCGCGAAGGCCGCGAACAGGCCGGCCAGCACCGCCTGGGCCCCGAAGCATCCGACCAGGATCGGGATCACCTTGTCGTCGCCCCGCCACTCCGGCGTCAGGCAGAGGTCGGCGACCATGCCGGGCAGGATCAGGCACCAGCCGCCCAGGCCGATGAAGACGGCGGCGATCAGCCGCTGGATCAGGAGCGGGCTCACGAGGACGGATACCGGCGCCGGGTCGTCGATACGCTGAGCTCCGCCAGCTTTCGAAGCACGTCCAGGTCAACGGTGGACAGCCGGTTGATGTAGAGACAGGCCTTGCCGGTCTTGTGCGGCCCCAGCCGGTCGAGCAGATCCTGCTCCTCGGCGACGCCGGACAGCACGTACAGCACCATGTTGGCCTTGCGCGGCGAGAAGCCGACGACCGGCCAGTCGCCCGTCGACATCCGGCAGCTGCCGTAGCCGACGATGCTCGGGCCCCACATCACCGGCGTCTCGCCGCTGACCTCGGCCAGCATCTTCGCCACCACCTTGCCGTCCTCTCGCCGGCCGGGGTTCTCGACGGCGTCGAGGAAGGCGTCGACGGAGGCGTCCGTGGGTTTGGTCTTGGGTTCGGCGGCCATGCAGCGGTCTCCGGAAACGAGGAAGGCCGCCATCCTGCCGGACGGCGGCCTTCGGACGCGAGTGGATTTTGAGGCCCTAGAGCCCCTTCACGATCCCTTCGACCATCTTCTTGGCGTCGGCGAACAGCATCATGGTGTTGTCGCGGAAGAAGAGTTCGTTCTCGACGCCGGCGTAGCCGCTGGACATGCCCCGCTTCACGAACAGCACGGTGCGGGCCTTTTCGACGTCCAGGATCGGCATGCCGAAGATGGCGCTGGTCGGGTCGGTCTTGGCGGCCGGGTTGGTGACGTCGTTGGCGCCGATCACGAAGGCGACGTCGGCGGTCGGGAACTCGGCGTTGATGTCCTCCAGCTCGAAGACCTCGTCGTAGGGCACGTTGGCTTCGGCCAGCAGCACGTTCATGTGGCCCGGCATGCGGCCGGCGACGGGGTGGATGGCGTACTTCACCTCCACGCCCTCTTCCTTCAGCTTGTCGGCCATTTCGCGCAGGGCGTGCTGGGCCTGGCTGACGGCCATGCCGTAACCCGGGACGATGATCACCTTGCTGGCGTTCTTCATGATGAAGGCTGCGTCGTCGGCGCTGCCCTGCTTGACGGGGCGGGTCTCGACCTTGCCGCCGGCGGCCGCGGCCGCGTCGTCGGCGCCGAAGCCGCCCAGGATCACCGAGATGAAGCTGCGGTTCATCCCCTTGCACATGATGTAGCTGAGGATGGCGCCCGAGCTGCCGACCAGCGCCCCGGTGATGATCAGGGTGACGTTCTCGAGCGTGAAGCCCAGCGCCGCCGCGGCCCAGCCCGAGTAGCTGTTCAGCATCGACACCACGACCGGCATGTCCGCGCCGCCGATCGGGATGATCAGGGTGACGCCGATCAGCAGGCTGAGCGCGAAGATGCCCCAGAAGGCCCAGATGGCGGTTCCGCCGCTCATCACCAGGATCACCGTCAGCACGACGATGCCGGCCAGGATGGCGAGGTTCAGCAGGTGGCGGGCCGGCAGCAGGATCGGCGCGCCGCTCATGTTGCCGTTCAGCTTGGCGAAGGCGATGACCGAGCCGGTGAAGGTGATGGCGCCGATGGCCAGGCCTACGGCCAGCTCGATCAGCGACTGCAGATGGATATGGCCGCCCTCGGCGATGCCATAGGCTTCCGGCGTGTAGATGGCGGCGACCGCGACGAGGCAGGCGGCCATGCCGACCAGGCTGTGGAAGGCGGCGACCAGCTGCGGCATCGAGGTCATGGCGACCTTGCGGGCGATGACCGCTCCGACGACGCCGCCGACCGCCACGCCGGCGCCGATCAGCGCCAGGGTGATCAGGTCCAGCGCGCCCTGGCCCCACAGGGTGGCCAGCGTCACGCCGACGGCGATGGCCATGCCGATCATGCCGTTGCGGTTGCCGGCCTGACTGGTGGTGGGCGAAGACAGCCCGCGCAGCGCCAGGATGAAGAGCACGCCCGAGGCGATGTAGAGCAGGGCGGCGATGTTGGCGTTCATGATCTGAGGTTCCCCGGACGCGCTCTAGTGGCCGCTCTTGCCCTTGGCGGGCTCTTTTTTCTTGTACATGGCCAGCATCCGCTGGGTGACGAGGAAGCCGCCGAAGATGTTCACGGCGGCGAAGGCGGCGGCGAGCGCGCCGGCCCCCTTGGAGATCCAGACGTTGACGGGCGTGCCCGCGCCGCCGGCCAGTTCGCCGCCGCCACTGGCGGCCGCGGCCAGCAGGGCTCCGACGATGATCACCGAGGAGATGGCGTTGGTGACGGCCATCAGCGGCGTGTGCAGGGCGGGCGTGACGCTCCAGACCACGTAGTAGCCGACGAAGATCGCCAGCACGAAGATGGCCAGACGGAAGACGGTGGGATCGACGGCGTCCATCGTGTGACCTCTACTTCTTCTTCGGGGCGGCGGCCGGCTTGGCGGCGGCCTTCGATTTCGCAGGCGCTTTCGCGGGAGCCTTGGTAGCCGGCTTCGGCGCGGCCTTGACGGGCGCGGCCTTCACGGCTTTCGCAGCGGGCCTGGCGGCCTTCGGAGCGGCCTTGGGCGCCGGCGTGGCCTTGGCCGGAGCGGCGGCCTTCTTCGCCGGAGCGGCCTTGGCGGCAGGAGCCTTGGCGGCCTTCGGCGCAGCGGCGGCCTTGGGCGCCGCTGCCGGCGCCGTCTTCAGCTGCTCGTGGACGATCGCGCCGTCCTTCGTCACCAGCGCCGCCTTGAGGATCTCGTCCTCGAAGTCCGGGGCCAGCTTGCCGTCCTTGTCGAGCAGCAGGCCCGCGAAGGCGAGCAGGTTGCGCGCGTAGAGCGCCGAGGCGTCGGCGGCGATGCGGCCGGGCAGGTTCGGCCGGCCGAGGATCTTTACGCCGTTGGCGGTGACGGCCACCTCGCCCAGCCGGGCGCCGACGACGTTGCCGCCCTGCTCGACGGCGAGGTCGACGATCACCGAGCCGGGACGCATCGAGGCGACCTGTTCCGCGCTGACCAGCTTGGGCGCCGGACGGCCCGGGATCAGGGCGGTGGTGATGACGATGTCCTGCTTGGCGATGTGGCTGGAGACCAGCTCGGCCTGCTTGGCCTGATACTCCTTCGACATCTCCTTGGCGTAGCCGCCGGCGGTCTGGGCGTTCTTGAACTCCTCGTCCTCGACCGCGAGGAACTTGGCGCCGAGCGACTCGACCTGCTCCTTGGTGGCCGGGCGGACGTCGGTGGCGGTGACGACCGCGCCGAGGCGGCGGGCCGTGGCGATGGCCTGCAGGCCCGCGACGCCGACGCCCATGATGAACACCTTGGCGGCGGCGACGGTGCCGGCGGCGGTCATCATCATCGGCAGCGCCTTGCCGTAGGCTTCCGAGGCTTCGATCACCGCGCGGTAGCCGGCGAGGTTGGCCTGCGAGGACAGCACGTCCATCACCTGGGCCCGGGTGATCCGCGGCACGAACTCCATGGCGAAGGCGCCGGCCCTGGCCTTGGCCAGCGCCTCGAGGGCGCCGCGTTCGTTGTAGGGGTTCAGCGTGGCGAGCACGAAGGCGCCCGGCTTCAGCGCCGCGATCTCTTCGGCTTCCGGCGCGCGCACCTTGAAGACCACATCGGCCTTGGCGAGCGCGTCCTTCAGGGATTTGGCGACCGTGGCGCCTGCCGCGGCATAGTCCGAATCGAGGATCGACGAGCCCATGCCCGCGCCCGCTTCGACGGTCACGGAGAAGCCCGACGCGATCAGCTTCTTGACGGTTTCCGGCGTCGCGGCGACCCGCGTCTCACCCGCGCGGCGTTCCCGTGTGACGGCTACGTTTGCCATGAAGCTCCCCTCCGGACGCAATTCGAGCGGCGCGTCCTTGGGAGCTTGTTTAGGGGATGATCTTGCCCGTTGTCGAGCCCATCATGCTGCGACGCGAAAAATTATTCCCGCATCGCAGCATCGGTAGCGGAACTAGTGCCCGCCGCCCTTCTTCTCGCGCAGGAAGATGATGCCCAGCACGGTCAGGACCACGCCCGGGATCAGGCCGCCCACGAAGCCGGCCGGGGTGCAGAACCACAGCGTCAGCACGAGGATCGCCACCGCCAGCGCCAGCGAGCCCCACTTGGTCAGCCCCATGACGGCGGCGTAGGTCGCCTTGTGCTCGGAGATATCCATTTCGCCGCGGTGATATTCGGAAGCCATCGTCAGATCCTGCTGGTCGGTTGGGGCGGCTTTACAACGCGCCGCGTCACGGCTCAAGCCGCCAGCCGGCGAGGAGGCCGCGCAAGGCCGCGACGAAGGCCAGCGGCTGGTCGATCATCACGTGGTGGTCGGCGTCCGGAATGGCCAGCTGCGGCGAGCCGGGCGGCAGCAGACCCTTCATGTAGTCGAGGATCTCCTCGTCCACGAGCCCGGAGCGGTCGCCCCACATCATGGCGATCGGGCAGGTCGCGGCGCCGAGCAGCGGACCGCGATCCTCCATCTGGAACGAGGACCACATGAACGGATCGAACCGCCAGGTGAAGCCGCCCTCGACCTCCTTGATGGCGTTGCGCGCGATCCAGTCGGCGATGAACAGGTTCTCGCAGCCCTGCGGCGGCGCCAGCCGGAAGCGGGCCAGCGCCTCGGGCAGGGTCGCATAGACCTTGTTCGGATTGGCGCGGCGCGGCGGGCCACGCCACTCGCGCTCAGGCGGCCGCACGACCGAATCGACCAGCACCGCGGCCTTCATCCGGTCGCCATAGCGCGAGGCGGCCAGCATGGTCGGGAAGCCGCCGAAGGAGTGGGCCACAAACACCGGCCTGCCGGCGACGTAGAGTCCGGCGGCCTCGGCGGCGGCGAAGCTCTCCCGCGCGAACCTGTCGGCGTCGTACTTGTCGCGCCAGTCGGACCGGCCCATGCCGCTCCAGCTGAAGGCGGCGACGCGGTAGTCTTCGGCGAAGAACGGCGCGATGAAGGTCCACCAGTCGGCGCTGGCCCCGTTCCCGTGCAGCAGCAGCAGGCCGGGTTTGCCGATCTCGCCCCAGGTCAGCAGCTCGATCGCCGCGCCCTCGAAATCGAAGAAGCTCCGCTCGGGCGCCTGTTCCAGCGCGCGCTCGAACCAGGCCGGCGCCGGCGGCTTCTCGCCGTTGAAGCGCGCCAGCGGGGCCGCGATCTCGGGCGGCAGGACCTGACCGTCAGCCACGGGCCGCCTCCACGTACGCCTTCTCGCCGGGACGCGGCTCACGCGCGCCGACCACCTTGTAGACAGCCGTGCCGGTCATCAGCAGCCGGTCGCCGGACCAAAGCTTGCCGCGCACGGTGTAGAGGTCGTCGTCCTCGATCACGATCTGCGACTTGCCCTGGACCCAGTCGCCGAGCTTCGCCGAGGAGAGGAAGTCGCAGGTCAACCGCACCGTCACCCAGAAGTGCGACTTCTGCACCGAGATCACCCGCCCCCAGGCGACGTCGGCCACCGTCATCAGCATGCCGCCGTGACAGTTGCGCATGCCGTTGGTGTGGTGCTCCTCGACCCGGAAACCCAGCATGCAGTCGTAGCCTTCGTACTTCTCGTAGAGCGGGCCGATCTGCCGGCCGAACCCCCGGGTCCAGTTCAGGGGCTCGAACCCCGGCGGAATGTCGCCGGTCTGGGCTTCAGTAAGGTCGTCGGACATGGCGCGACTCTAACAAGCGTTTGAGGGAGGGGGAACGGGTTTCCTGACGCCGGACGATTCGTCGCCGGGCCGCGAACCCCCACCTTGCGGAAGTTTCACTTGAGCCGTCGCCCGGGCCGCGCTCGAAAGACCAACGGTGCGCGAAACGAGGACCCGATGACCCACCCCGACAGGCGGAAGCTGCTGCTGGCGGCGGGCGCGCTCGCGACCGGCGCGGCAGGATCGCAGGGCTTCGCCCGGGAGGCCGGACATGACGCCCACGACAATGGCGAGGGTCCTCTGCCGGAAATCCTCGCCGCCACGGGCGCGCCGGCGCTGACCGGCGGCATCGTCAGGGCGTCCGGACTGGTTCACGCCCACACCGCCGGAGTCCGCCGCATCGGCGGGCCGGACAGGGTCACGGCCGGCGACCTCTGGCACCTGGGCTCGAACGGCAAGGCGATGACCGCCGCCCTCTACGGCCGCCTGGTCGACCAGGGCCGCGCGACGTGGGGCGCGACCGTGCCCGAGCTGTTCCCGGACCTGACCGTCGATCCGGCCTGGCAGACCACGACCCTCGAACAGCTGCTGGGCCACCGCGCCGGGGTCGAGGAGCGCGCTGTCATCGCCGGCGGCTGGCTGATGAAGGCCCATGCCGACACCCGCCCGATCACGGCCCAGCGCACCGATGTCGCCGCCGCGATGTTCGCGAAGCCGCCGCCCGGCAAGCCGGGCGTCTTCGCTTACGCCAACTTCAACTACGTCATCGCCGGCGCCGCGATCGAGCGGATCACCGGCCAGAGCTGGGAGGACGCGATCCAGGTCGGGCTGTTCAAGCCGCTGGGCGTGACCACCGCCGGCTTCGGCGCGCCGAAGGGCGACAACCCCTGGGGCCACCAGCAGGCCAAACCCGGCGGACGCCTGACCCCCGTCGATCCGGCGGGGCTGGCCGACAACCCCGCCGCGCTGGGGCCGGCGGGGCGCATCCACATGTCGCTGGCCGACTACGCGCGGTTCATCCGGCTGTTCCTGACCAAGGGCGACGGGCTGCTGAGGCCCGAGACCATCGTGAAGCTGACGACGCCGGTCGCCGGCATTGGCATCGGCCCGGTCTACGCGCTCGGCTGGGGCGTAACGCCCGCGGTCGGCGGATCGGGCGGCCCGGTGCTGGTGCACGAGGGCTCCAACACCCTGTGGCACGCCATGGCCGCCGTCGCCCCGGGCACAGGCATCGCCCTGATCGGCGCCAGCAACGCCCCGCCGACCACCGGCGCCACGGCCCGGTTTCTCAAGCATATGCAGGACGAGTTCCTCGGAACCTGACAGACTTGGACGACGCCGCTTTCGGGGGAGAGCAGGATGACTTCGACGCCCGGCCCAACGGCCCCGACCACCGGCCTGATCGCCATCGGCCTGTGCCTGCTGGCGGCCATGCTGGAGGGGTTCGACATCGCCTCGATGGGCGTCGCCGCCCCGAAGATGGCCCCGGCGCTGGGCCTGTCGAAGCCGGAAGCCGGCATGGCCTTCAGCGCCAGCCTGTTCGGCCTGCTGTTCGGCGCGGCCGCCGCCGGCCCCCTCGCCGACCGCATCGGACGCAAGCCGGTGCTGCTGTTCGCGGTGGTGGTCTACGGCCTGTTCTCGCTCTTCACCGCCTTCGCCGTGCAGTACGAGCTCTTGCTGGCGGTGCGGTTCCTGACAGGTCTGGGCCTGGGCGGCGCCATGCCGATGCTGATCGCCATCGCCTCGGAACTGGCGTCCGAGCGTCGCCGGACCGCCGTGGTCACTTCCGTCACCGCCGGGATGCCGCTCGGCGGCGCGCTGGTCGGGCTTCTGGCGCGGACGGACCTGGCCCAGGCCGACTGGCGGCTGATCTTCATCGTCGGCGGCGTCGCGCCGCTGGTCATGGCCCTGGCCCTGTGGCTCTGGCTGCCGGAAACCCGCCAGGCGGCGGCCGAGCGCGTGAAGGGCGCCGGCCTCGCCGCCCTGTTCGGCCCCGGCCGGCTGGCGACGACGCTGTGCCTGTGGATCGCCTACGCGGCCATCGCGCTGGTGCTGCACCTGTTCCTGAACTGGCTGCCGATCCTGATCGTCGACCGGGGCTTCGCGCCGAAGTCGGCGGCCGGAATCTCGATGCTGTTCAACCTCGGCGGCGCGGCCGGCGGGGTGCTGGCCGGGATGGCCATCGACCGGCTGGGCATGCGCGGACCGCTGGTCGCGACCTTCATCGCCCTGATCGCCGTGCTGTTCGCCATGGCCGCGCCTGGCGCCGGCCTGGGCGTGACGGCGGCGTTGTCGTTCGCCGTCGGCTTCCTGATCATGGCCGCCCAGTTCGGACTCTACGGCTCGACCCCGCCCTACTACGGCCCGGCCGTGCGCGGCATCGGCATCGGCGCGGCCATCGCGGCGGGCCGCTTCGGCTCGGCGCTGGGACCGCTGGCCGCCGGCGAGTTGCTCGGCGCAGGGGCCAGCGGCTCGCAGGTCGTCTGGTTCACCGTGCCGGTCGTGCTGCTCTGCGCGGCGGCGGCGATGACGCTGACGGTGGTGGGGCGGAAGGCGGAGGTCTGACGGTCGCTTAGGCGCAGGCTGAAGTGTCAGGGCAGACTGAAGCGGTCGCTGAAGTGTCGCGAGTGTCTTCAGGACGATGTTTGACGGGTGGTCGCCCGAGGCGGTCTCGACCAGATGGGTGAACAGAAGCGCGCCGCAGGGGCTCGCCGACGCCCGGCCGGGCGGGCGGCGACGCTCACGCGTGGGGCCAAGAAGCCTTGGCGCATATAGGGTTGGCGCGCTTCCACGCCCTGTTCCGGATCGCCTCATCCGACCAGTATGCGACCCCCGCGAGGCCCGGGCGCCGATTGGCGGAGACGCCGGTCGCGGAATGTCTCCGAGAGGGGCGAAATGTCCCGCTTTGTCTCTAGAGTATATGTCTCCAGAGTCCCGCTCCACGCCCCCAAAACACTCCGCTCATCCTCGCGGAAGCGAGGACCCAGGCTTACGGCCGGTGCACGCATTCCAAGGGATGTCTGGCTCCCGGGTGCCCCGGCGACGACGCCTTCCATCTGGACCCGGACATTTGCCGAGCGTGAGACATCCCCAACCATGAGTGCACCCGCTGCAAACCTGGGTCCTCGCTTCCGCGAGGATGAGCGGAGCGGGGGCGGTTGCGTCGATGAAGGACCAGCAAGCTAGGGAACGTCAGCGAGACGCGCGTCAAAGGATCTTGCATAGGTGAGCGGGAACGCATCCAGGACCTTCCGCAAGTCGCCTTGATCCACATACAGAACCCAACGTTCGCCCTTTGGAGGCAAGGGACGTTCACCGCATCCGGCGCTGCTCAGAGTGACGGTGAACTCGTAGGTGAAGCCATCCTCCGTCGCTTCTGACGCCCCGGTTCTTTCCGCAACGACCCGCCACTTGTTCCAGCCGACGGATTCGAGGCGTTCCGCCCCCAGAACCGTCGCGAAGACGATCCGCCGTTGAGCCAGTTCATCGCTACGAGGATATGCCTCGCGACATGCCAGCGCCTCGGTCGCCCCCAACAGGCAGGCGAGGGCGATCATCGCTGACAACAGGTGGCGCATGGAACGGGCTCCGAAGTCCGTCATACAGTAAGCGGCCCACAAGCCAAACGCGAAGACTGCGGCAGATCAGAAACGCAAGACGGCGGCCCCCTTCCGGGAGCCGCCGCCTGAAGCGCATCGCAACAGGGACAGACACCTTCGGGTGTCTGCCCCGAATGACTAGCAGCCCTGTTCCGCCGAGATCTCCTGCACTTCCTCGAACGTCCGAAGCCCCGGCCGCTGGGCGCAGACCAGCACGCCCATGTTGCCGGGGAGGTGCTGGTTGTTGAGCATCTTCTCGTGGGCGGCGGGGATGTCTTCCCAGCGGAAGACTTCCGACAGGCAGGGGTCGATGCGGCGGTCGATGACCAGCTGGTTGGCGGCCGCGGCCTGCATCAGGTTGGCGAAGTGGCTGCCCTGGACGCGCTTCTGGCGCATCCACAGGAAGCGGGCGTCCATGGTCAGGTTGTAGCCGCTGGTGCCGGCGCAGATGACGACCATGCCGCCGCGCTTCACCAGGAAGACCGAGACCGGGAAGGTCTGCTCGCCAGGGTGTTCGAACACCATGTCGAGGTCCTTGTTGCCGGTGATCTGCCAGATCGCCTTCCCGAACTTGCGGGTCTCCTTCATGTAGTCACCGAACTCCGGCCCGTTGACCTTCGGCAGCTGGCCCCAGCAGTTGAAGTCCTTGCGGTTCAGCACCGCCTTGGCGCCCTGGCTGAGCACGTAGTCGAACTTGTCCTCGTCGCTGACCACGCCGATGGCGTTGGCGCCGGCGACGGCCGCCAGCTGGACCGCGAACACGCCCAGGCCGCCCGAGGCTCCCCAGACCAGCACGTTCTGGCCCGGCTTCAGCTCATGCGGCTTGTGGCCGAACAGCATGCGGTAGGCGGTGGCGAGGGTCAGGGTGTAGCAGGCCGCCTCTTCCCAGGTCAGGTGCTTGGGGCGCGGCAGCAGCTGGCGCGACTGGACCTTGCAGAACTGGGCGAAGGAGCCGTCCGGGGTCTCGTAGCCCCAGATCCGCTGGCTGGACGAGTACATCGGGTCGCCGCCGTTGCACTCCTCGTCGTCGCCGTCATCCTGGTTGCAGTGGATGACCACCTCGTCGCCGAGCTTCCAGCGCTTCACCTTGGAGCCGACCTTCCAGACGATGCCGGACGCGTCGGACCCCGCGATATGGTAGGGATGCTTGTGGCCGTCGAGCGGGCTGATCGGCTCGCCGAGCGCGGCCCAGACGCCGTTGTAGTTGACGCCGGCGGCCATCACGAGAACCAGGACCTCGTCCTCGCCGATCTCCCAGGTGGGCACGACCTCGACCTGCATCGCGGTCTCCGGGCGCCCGTGGCGCTCCTTGCGCACGGTCCAGGCGTACATGTTCTTGGGCACATGGTACGGCGGCGGGATCTCGCCGATCTCGTACAGGTCCTTCACGGGCGTCTTCTCGAGCGTTGCGGTGGTCATGTCAGGCGGTCCGTGGCGCGTTTCTGTTGCAATGCAGTAGCGCCGGCTGGGGTTCCGGCGTTCTCTGGCCTGACGTCGCGTCGAGGGTTCCCGCCACGCTCAAACCGTTGTTTTCCCTGCATCCGCGCAAGAGTTTACCCTGTTGGGCGCTCCAGACGCAGCGGCAAGGGCATGATCGTGTGACAGGTGTTTGACCGTTGCAAGTGAAATCTTGTGCGCCGCAACATCGGAGGCGGCCTTGCGCGCGCCGCAAAGGGCGGCGAGGGTCGCGCCCATGATCGAGAGACCCGTCGCATGATCCTTGGACTCCTGGCCGCCGCCGCCGTCGCGGGCGAGGTCGCGCCGGCGCCCGGCCTGGCCGCGCCCTGCATCTGGCTGAAGCTGCCCGCCTACAAGGAGCAGGTGCTCGCGGCGCCGGACTTCGCGACGTTCAACACCCTGCGCCGCGCCTATCCGGAGGCCGAGGCCCAGGCCGCCTTCTCCGCCTGCGTGCCCGAGGGCGGCAACGACGACGCCGCCGAGATGGCCTTCACCTACTACGAGGCGTCGCTCTGGGCGCGGAAGCGGCTGGTCGGCAAGTGGCCCGAGGCGAGCCTGAACGCCATCGACGCCATCCCCGAGAACGACCTGCGACACTTCTGGCTGCAGCCTGATCCGGCCAAGGCGCCCCCGGGCTGGGCCGAGGCGCGCAAGGCGGCCTGGGCGCGGGTCTACAAGCCGTTCGGACGCGAGGCGCCGGCCGCCAAGCCGGACGATCTGGACGCCTACATCTTCGCCCGCGTCGGCTGGCGTCTCGGCGAGATCGACTACCGCCAGGGGCTGGCGCGGCGGTGACGAGCCCGGCCAGCTGACGCTTACGTCATGTTGCGTCGCAGCAAATCTGCGCGCATCATTTCGCAAAAGCACAAAGAAACGCCGGGATCCGCCATGAGTCAGAAGCCCTTCCAGCACGCGCCCGACGCGCCCTGGATCTTTCGCACCTATGCGGGCCATTCGACGGCGGAGAAGTCGAACGCCCTCTACCGGCGCAATCTGGCGGCCGGCCAGACCGGCCTGTCGGTGGCCTTCGACCTGCCGACGCAGACGGGCTACGACGCCGACCACATCCTGGCGCGGGGCGAAGTCGGCAAGGTCGGCGTGCCGGTCGGGCATCTGGGCGACATGCGGACGCTGTTCGACGGCATTCCGCTCGACCAGATGAACACCTCGATGACGATCAACGCCCCGGCCGCCTGGCTGCTGGCGATGTACGTCGCGCTGGCCGACGAGCAGGGCTCGGCCCGCACGGCGCTGCAGGGCACGACCCAGAACGATCTGATCAAGGAATACCTGAGCCGCGGCACCTATATCTTCCCGCCGAAGCCCAGCCTGACGCTGATCGGCGACATGATCGCCTGGTGTTATCGCGAGGTTCCCAAGTGGAACCCGATGAACGTCTGCAGCTACCACCTGCAGGAAGCCGGGGCGACGCCGGAGCAGGAGCTGGCCTATGCGCTGGCGACCGCCATCTCGGTGCTCGACACCGTGCGGGCCGGCGGCCAGGTGCCGGAACAGGATTTCGAGATCGTCTGTTCACGGATCAGCTTCTTCGTGAACGCCGGCGTCCGCTTCGTGACCGAGCTCTGCAAGATGCGGACGTTCACCGTGCTCTGGGACGAGATCCTGCGCGAGCGCTACGGCGTCCAGGACGCCAAGGCCCGCCGCTTCCGCTACGGGGTGCAGGTCAACAGCCTGGGCCTGACCGAGCCGCAGCCGGAGAACAACGTCTATCGCATCCTGCTGGAGGCGCTGGCCGTCACGCTGAGCAAGGACGCCCGCTGCCGGGCGCTGCAGCTGCCGGCCTGGAACGAGGCGCTCGGCCTGCCGCGCCCCTGGGACCAGCAGTGGTCGCTGCGCATGCAGCAGGTGCTGGCCTACGAGACCGACCTGCTGGAGTACGAGGACCTGTTCGCCGGCAGCCATGTGGTCGAGGCCAAGGTCGCCCAGCTGCGCGAGGGCGCGCTGGCGGAGCTGGCGAAGATCGACGGCATGGGCGGGGCCGCCGCCTCGATCGACTACATGAAGGGCGCGCTGGTCGGGTCGAACGCCGACCGGGTGCGGGCGGTCGAGACCGGCGAGCTGACCGTGGTCGGCGTCAACCGCTGGACCGACACCGAGGCCTCGCCCCTCAGCGCCGGCGAAGGCTCGATCGAGACCGTCGATCCCCGGCTCGAGGCCGGCGTCGTCGAGCGCCTGAAGGCCTGGCGCTCGGCCCGCGACCAGAAGGCCGCCGACGCAGCCCTGGCCGGCCTGAAGGCCGCCGCCCAGGAAGGCCGCAACATCATGGAGCCCTCGATCGTCGCGGCGAAGGCCGGCGTCACCACCGGCGAATGGGCCTTCGCGCTGCGCGAGGTGTTCGGCGAGTACCGCGGCCCGACCGGCGTCGCCGTCGTCGTCGCCTCGGGCGAGGACGCCGAGGACATCGCGGCGGTGAAGCGAGACGTCGAGCGGGTCAGCGAGGTTCTGGGCCGCACGCTCACCTACCTGATCGGCAAGCCGGGCCTGGACGGCCACTCCAACGGCGCCGAGCAGATCGCCACCCGGGCCCGCGCGGTCGGCATGGAGGTCCACTACGACGGCATCCGCTCAACCCCCGAGGAGATCGTCCGCCGGGCGAAGGAGACCAGCGCCCACGTCGTCGGCCTGTCGATCCTCAGCGGCTCGCACCTCGACCTGGTCCAGGAGGTCGTCCGCGTCATGCGGGCCGAGGGCCTGGGCGACATCCCGGTCGTCGTCGGCGGCATCATCCCGCCGGAGGACGCGCTGATCCTGAAACAGATGGGCGTCCGCCGCGTCTACACGCCCAAGGACTTCAAACTCACCCAGATCATGGCCGACGTCGTGAAGGTGGTGGAGGAAACGGCGCTGGCGAGGGCGTAGACAGCGCGCGAGCAGTGGCGATAGTTTCGCGCCATGGTGAAGCCCTCCACGCCTGTGGATCAGCAACTCGATCGTTTGGCTCCGGCCGTTGCCGTGGCCTTCATTGTCTGTCTGTTCGTATCGATCTTCGCCCCCACCTCGCGCATCAGGTCGCCCGAAGCCGAGGCGCTGGAGGCTGCCCTGGCCTGGACCGGGTGGTTCTTTGTCGGTGGCTCCCTGGCGTGCGGTCTTATCTGGATTGTCTTGGCGCTCCGGAGGCCGCCCCGCCGCGCCAGGAAAGACGGCGCCCTCGAGCGAATCAGTCAGCCACCGCAACCGGCCCCGACAAGCGCCAACCTGCATTGGCTCGCGGTCGCCTTCCATGCCGTCACGAGCTTCGGCGTCCTTACGGGGCGAGCGCCCGCAACCCTCGAAACGCTGATCTCGGTAGGGGGGCCACGAGCCCTTTTCTCTGGCGCGGCATGGCTCGGGATGCTCGCACTCGGGATGCTTATTGTCGCGCATTCCGCCCACCTGGCGATCCGGGCCGGTCGAGCGGTCGCCGAGGCGGCGTAACGGTCCCTGAACCCGGACTTGCGAGAGTCCAGCCGTGAACGAGCCGACAAAGCCGACCAGGCCCTACAACCAGGCGCCGCTGCGCATCGCCGGCCTCGCCGCGCTGATGGCGGTTCTGATCGCCGGCATCTGGAGCCTGTGGGGCCCCAGTCCCTACGACCGCTGGCAGTACGTGCTGTTCCCGGTCGTCCTTGTGCTGAGCATGCTGCGCAGCCTCGTCCGCAAACCCTGGAACCGGCGGCGTGAGGGCGCCGCGGTGATGACCATCCTCAACGATCCTGCCGTCGAGGAGCGCCCTCGCCTCTCCGCCGCCCTGGACGCGGTCGGCGTCTGCGGCCTGCTGGTGTTCCTGCTGCTGATGAGCCGCTGGTTGGCGGCAGAGGAACAGTGGGTGCGGCTGACGGCGCTGACGCCGATGACCCTCGCGGTGACCGGCTTCGCGCTGCTGCGTCTGAAGGTCCTGATCAGGCCGGCCTGACCCGCCCCACCCGCCACGCCGCGACCAGCCCCAGCAGCGCCAGCGGCACGAAGCCGCCGAACAGCCAGGCGCCGGCGGCCGGACCGGTGACCCTGTCCACGCCCTCGGCGAAGCCCAGCGCGCCGGCCAGGGCGCTGGCGCCGGCCGCGCCGAACGCGCCGCCGATCATCTGGGCCGTCGGCACGGCGGACGAGCCCAGCGGCCGCTCGGCTTCCGGCAGGCCACCGATGATCGTCTTCGACAGGAAGGCCCAGGAGACGCCGAAGCCGACGCCGATCAGCGCCATGGCCGCCGCCGCCGTCCACAGCGGACCGAACGGCAGCGCCCAGGCGCCGAAGGCCAGCCCGGCCACGGCCAGCGCCGCGCCCGTGCGGATCATCAGGCCGTCGCGGTTCTCCACCCCGGCCACCAGCAGCGCCACGATGGTCCAGCCGGCCGCCATGGCGGTGATGACGTAGCCGGCGACCAGCGGCGAGGCGCCGTGCAGCACCTGCACGAAGGCCGGGCCATAGACGCTGAACGCCACCGTCGAGGCCTCCAGCGCGAAGATCACGAAGTAGCCGGCGCCCGCCAGGCTGCGCAGGTCGCCCGCAGAAGCCGGCAGCAGCACCCCGCCCGCCCGCGCATCAAGCCGCAGCAGCAGCCACAGGCCGAAGAGCCCGCCGGCCGCCAGCGCGACGTCGGCGACCGGTCGCCCCGTCGTGCCGGACGCGGCGATCATCGTGACCCCCGCCGCCAGGGCCAGGAACTGCGGGATCGGCAGCCGGGGCGCCGGCCCCTCCGGCCGCGCGCTGGCCCGCACCAGCAGGAAGGTCGCGCCGACGAACAGCAGGCCCTGCACGGCGAAGAACCAGAACGCGCCGCGCCACCAGTCGATCTGGGCGAACACCCCGCCGATCAGCGGACCCAGCACGGTCGCCACGCCCCAGACGCCCGCCAGCGCGGCGATGACCCGCACCCACAGCCGCTCGGGGAAGATCTGGTTGATGGCCACATAGCAGAGCGCGGCGATGGCCCCCGCGCCCAGGCCCTGGACCAGTCGCCCGGCCACGAACACGAAGAAATCGGGCGCGACGGCGCTCACCGCGCAACCGCCGGCGTAGGCGAGACCGGCCACGGCGATCGCCGGGCGCAGGCCCAGCTCCATCGACAGCCGGCCCGAGCAGACGCCGGCCACGATCGCCCCGAGCAGATAGGCCGCCACCGACCAGCCGAAGTACTGGAACCCGCCGATCTCGCCGGCGATGGTCGGCGTCAGGGTGACGGTGACCAGCGCGTCGGCGGCGTTGAGCCACATGCCCAGGCACAGGAAGGCGAACCGCGACAGCGTCGCCGGGGCGAGCAGGTCACGCCATCCGGCGGTCTGGCTGGGTGAGGCGTCAGTCGTCATCGAAGGCTATCTGGCTGCATAGCCGCCTGCCGACAAGAGGGGCTATGACCTTAAAATTATGGGGCTTTTCGACCGGGCTGGACGATCCTGCGACCTGCGGTCCAAGCTGTGCGCAATCAAGATCAAGGAAGCGCATCATGGCCCTCGTCCCCTTCGCCGACATCGACAACCTGCCGCCCAAGGCGAAGGAGTACTGGGGCAAGCTGGCGACCAAGCTGAACATCTTCCGGATGCTGGCCAACGCCGACACCCTGATGGAGCCGGCGCTGCGGTTCGGCGGCGCGATCCTGAGCCGGCAGCAGCTGGGCGCCGACCTGCGCGAGCTGGTCATCCTGCTGGTCGCCGAGCTCGAGGGCGGCGAGTACGAGTGGAACCAGCACGTGCCGATCGGCCTGGCCTGCGGCAACACCCAGGCCCAGATCGACGCCCTGGCCGCGCGCCGCTTCGACGATCCGGCCTTCAACGCGAAGGAAAAGGCCCTGGTCGCCTTCGCGAAGGAAGTGATCGAGGACGTGAAGGCCAGCGAGGCGACCCTGGCCGAGGCGCAGAAGCACTTCAGCCCCAAGGAGATCGTCGAGATCATCCTGACCTGCGGCTTCTACATGACCATGGCGCGGCTCACGGAAACGACACGGACCGACATCGACCCGCCGGCCGGAGGCAAAATCGTCGAATCCCTGAACCGGTAGTCCGCGGCGGGGTGACAGCGCCCCTCCGGAGTGGTTAACGGCCGTCATCTTCCTGACGCAGCGCCGCGACAGGTTGCGCGACGAAGATCATGGCCGCCTATCGCGTTCCTCATCCCGACAAGCCGCACATCCAGCGGCACGCCCGCCGGCAGACCCTGACGGCGCGGGTCGTCGGCTTCGTGCTGATGTGGAGCATCGTCGGCGTCGTCGGCCTGACCGCCAACCGCGCCATCCCGCACGAGCACCTGCCCTGGAAGCCGCTGGCGCTGGTCGATCCGGTCGGCATGGCGACCAAGGTCAAGGCGGCCCGCGCCGGCGAGGACCCGGCCGCCTGCCGCGAGGTGCTGCAGCAGGGCGGGGTCGAGTTCATCGAGGTCCCGCCCCGCTCGAACGGCTTCTGCGAGGTGCACGACGCCGTCAGGATGGAGGCCGGGCTCGCGCCGCTGGCGCCCGCCGACGCGCCGATGACCTGCAAGCAGGCGCTGGCGGTCAGCATATGGGAGCGTCAGGTCGTGCAGCAGGCGGCCGTCGACACGTTCGGCCAGGCCGTCGTCCGCATCGACCACTACGGCAGCTTCGCCTGCCGCCGGATGTACGGAAAGGAAGACGCCCCGGTCAGCGAACACGCCAGCGCCAACGCCCTGGACATCGCCGCCTTCCGGCTGGCCGACGGCACGGAGATCTCGGTCGCCCGCGACTGGAAGGACACCGGGCCGAAGGGTCGGTTCCTCCACAAGGTGCGCGACGGCGCCTGCCAGGTGTTCCTGACCACGCTCAGTCCCGACTACAACGCCGAGCACAAGGACCATTTCCATCTGGACATGGGCGGCTGGCCTAAGTGCGCCTAGACTGTCGGACGGCGGGCTGTTGCCTTCCCTAGGGGAGGCCGCGAGACCCTGCCTGAAAAGCACAGCCTTCCGGGGGGACCATGGCCGACTTCAGCGCTTTTGCCGGACGCCCGGTTCCTGAGTGGTACGCCGAGCCGCAGCTCGGGATCTTCATCCACTGGGGTATGGCCTCGATCCCCGCCTTCGCGCCGGCGGGCGTGTCAATCACCGACCTGTTCGTCAGCGACTATGACAACGCCTTCGTCCTCGGGCCCTACGCCGAATGGTACGACAATGCGTTGCGCGACCCCGCCAGCCCCACCTCGGCCTACCACCGCCAGCACTTCGGCGATCAGCCCTACGCCGCCTTTCGCGAGCCGTTCGAGCAGGCCGCCCAGGCCTTCGACGCCGACGCCTGGGCCGACCTTTTCCAGAAGGCAGGCGCCCGCTACGTCGTCTTCGTCACGAAGCATCACGACGGCTTCTGCCTCTGGCCGACCGGCGTGGAGAACCCGCACCGACCCGGCTGGTCATCAAAGCGTGACTTCGTCGGCGAACTGGGCGAGGCGGTGCGCGCGCGCGGCATGCGCTATGGCCTCTACTACTCCGGCGGCCTCGACTGGACCTTCCGGCCCAGCCTGATCCGCAACATGGGCGAGATGTTCGCCTGCGTGCCGTTTGAGGCGGACTACGCCGCCTATGCCCTGGCCCAGTGCCGCGAGCTCATCGACCGCTACCGGCCCTCTGTGCTGTGGAATGACATCGCCTGGCCCGAGATCGAGGATCTGCCGGGGCTCTTCGCCCACTACTACGAGACCGTTCCCGACGGCGTGGTCAACGACCGATGGATGGCGTCGCGGTCGCTCTTCGAAAGTCTGCGGGATCCGGTCAATTGCGCCGGATTCAACGCCATGGTGAAGGCCCGCATCGCCGATGTCGGGGTCCATGGCGGCAGCACCTCCACCCCGCCTCACTGCGACTTCAGGACGGTGGAGTACACGACGGGCGACCACATGGTGGGCAAAGGCAAGTGGGAATCGACCCGGGGCCTCGGCCTGGCGTTCGGCTACAATGCCGCCGAACCGACAGACAACTATATGACCGGACCCCAGCTGCTTGACCTCTACCGCGAGGTGGCGGCCGGCGGGGGCAACCTGCTGATCAATGTCGGGCCAAAGGCCGACGGCACGATCCCCGAGGTCCAGCGCCGTCCGTTGCTCGAGATCGGCAAGGCGCTGGCTTGACGCCACGTCGCCCTGCGGTCACGGTGCGCGCCAATCAAACAAGCGTTTAAAGGGAGGCGCGCGATGTCGGCTGCTCAAGGAACCCTCTTCGATCTGACCGGCAAGGTCGCGATCATCACCGGCAGCTCGCGCGGCATCGGCAAGGCGATCGCCGAGCGCATGGCCCAGCACGGCGCCAAGGTAGTCATTTCCTCGCGCAAGGCCGGCCCCTGCGAGGAGGTCGCCGCGGCCATCAACGCCGCCAACGGCGAGGGCACGGCGATCGCCGTCCCGGCCAACATCTCCTCGAAGGAAGACCTGCAGCGCGTCGTCGACGAGACCCGCAAGGCGTTCGGCAAGATCGACATCGTCGTCTGCAACGCCGCGTCGAACCCCTACTATGGCCCGATGGCCGGCATCGAGGACGAGCAGTTCCGCAAGATCCTCGACAACAACATCGTCTCCAACCACTGGCTCATCAACATGACCGTGCCGGAGATGATCGATCGCAAGGACGGCGCGATCATCATCGTCAGCTCGATCGGCGGCCTGCGCGGCAGCCCCATCATCGGCGCCTACAACATCTCCAAGGCCGCCGACTTCCAGCTGGCCCGCAACCTGGCCCACGAGTACGGCAAGCACGGCATCCGCGTGAACTGCATCGCGCCCGGCCTGATCAAGACCGACTTCGCCAAGGCCCTGTGGGACAATCCCGAGACCCTGAAGCGCTCGACCGAGACGGTGCCGCTGCGCCGCATCGGCGAGCCGGACGAGATCGCCGGCGCGGCGGTGTTCCTCGCCACTGCGGCCGGCACCTTCATGACCGGCCAGGCCGTCGTCGTGGACGGCGGCGCGACGATCTAGGCGGCGAGCGCGGCGGCTTCGGCGAGGGAGAGCACCTCCACCTCGCCGAAGCGCGCCGCGCGCAGCTTGCGGATCAGTTTCATGTCGGCGGTCACGAAGGGTCGCCCGGCAGAAGCCGCCAGCGCCAGATAGAAGCAATCGTACGCCGGATGTCCCAGGCGAACGGCCATGTCGACGGCCGAAGGCATCAAGCTCCGCATGGGTTCGAGCCGCATGCGGACACCCTGCAGAGCGACGGCGCGGCGCATGGCGCCTTCAGCATCGAGCTCGCCCCTGATCGCCATCTTCCAGAGGATGTTCGCGCATTCGCTTGCCAGCAGGTCGGGCGCGCTCAGGTCATGAGTGAGCAGGGTGGCGGCGAAGTCGGAGCCATCTTCAGCGTACACCCACTTGATGGCCACGCTGGCATCGACGACCAGTTGCGTCACCGCGCTTCGTCGCGGCTTTCACGCTGCAGCACTTCGGACGGCGTGTGCTTGCGGCCAGCGGTCTCAGCCCGAAGTTTCGCGGCGATCTCCTCGAACGTCAGATCGCGCACCTCCGCCAACGCCCGCTTCAGGATCTCGCGGTGCTCGGCCTCGATCGAGCGACCGTGCTCGGCGGCCCTGATCCTCAGCTTCTCGACCAGGGAGGGATCGACATTCCGGACATGCAGACTGGCCATGGCCGGATGCTAGCATTTTCAACCTTGCAGGGCAATTCGCGCCGCTGCCAGTCGTCTTACGCCCTCATCCAGGGTCTCATCCCGCTTGGCGAAGCACAGGCGGATCAGGTTGGTGGGCGCGTCCAGTTCGTAGAAGGCCGACACCGGGATCGCGGCGACGCCGTGCTCCCTCACCGCTCGCAGGCAGAAGGCGCGGTCGTCCTCTTCGATGCCCGACGCCGCCAGATCGACGTTGAGGAAATAGCTCCCCGACGCCGGCAATACCTTGAACCCCGCCGCCTCCAGGCCGGCGGCCAGCCGGTCGCGCGATCGCTGCAGGTCGGCGGGCATCGTCCCGAACCAGTCGTCACTGTTCGCCAGCCCCCAGGCGATCGCCGCCTGCAGGTTCGGGGGTGTCGTGAAGGTCAGGAACTGGTGCGCCCCGGCCAGCGCCTTCATCAGCGGCGGCGCGGCGCAGAGGAAGCCGACCTTCCAGCCGGTCAGCGCGAACATCTTGCCGGCCGAGCCGATCTTGACGGTCCGTTCGCGCATGCCGGGAAAGCTCATCATCGACCGGAAGCGACGGCCGTCAAAGACCAGCTGCTCCCAGACCTCGTCGCAGATGGCGATGGCGTCATGGCGCACGCAGTACTCGGCCAGCAGGGCCAGCTCCTCATCGCTGAAGATCACCGCCGCCGGGTTCACCGGGTTGTTGAGCACCACGACCTTCGTGTCCGGCGTGAAGACCCCGTCCAGCACCTCCCGCGTGATCCGGAAGTGCGGCGGGTCCAGCCGCGCCAGCTTCGGCACGCCGCCGCACCGTCGGACCATGGGCAGATAGCTGTCGTAGAGCGGCTGGAAGAGCACCACCTCGTCGCCGGGCGAGACGAGGCTCAGGAAGGCCGCCGCCAGCGCCTCGGTGGCGCCGGAGGTCACCGTCACCTCGGCATCGCCGTCGAGGTCCAGTCCCTGCCACGTCGCATAGTGGGCGGCGACCGCCCGGCGCAGCTCTGGCAAGCCGCGCATGGGCGGATACTGGTTGTAGCCGTCCACGGACTCCATCGCCGCGCGGCGCCGAACGGCCTCCGGACCCGGGTCCTCCGGAAAGCCCTGACCGAGGTTGATGGCGCCGTGCTCGCGGGCCAGGCCGCTCATCACCTCGAAGACGGTCGTCGGCAGGTCGGCGTAGACGGGATGGACCACCGGAGACTCCTTGCGCGCGGCCTTGGCGCTTACCAGACTAATGCCATGCGCATCGTCGATTTCGAACCCCGTCACGCGCCCGCCTGGAAGGCCCTCAACGAAGCCTGGATCGGAAAGCATTTCGCGATCGAACCGGCCGACGAGGTCGTGCTCGGCGACCCTTTGGGCAAGGTCATTTCGCCCGGCGGCCACATCTTCATCGCCGAGGCCGAGGGCGGCGAGCCGGTCGGCTGCGTGGGCCTGAAGGCGATGGATGACGGCGGGTTCGAGGTCATCAAGATGACCGTCAGCGAGGCCGCGCGCGGCACGGGCCTGGGCAGGCGGCTGATGCAGGCCTGTATCGACCGCGCCCGGTCGAAAGGGGCGCCGCGCCTCTATCTGGAGACCAACGCCAGCCTCGGCCCGGCGCTCGGCCTCTACCGCACGATGGGCTTCAGGGACATGCCGACCCAGTGCACGGCCTATGCCCGCTGCGACGTCTGGATGGAATTGAAGCTGTAGAAGCCCCGACCCTGCGCCGGCGCCCTCGCCGGCCGCCGGCTGTCGCCGCGCTGCACCGGTCTGCCGGACAGTCGTGGCAATGGAGAACTGAGGCTTGCTTTCGCGCCGGATTTTCGCTTTGAAGCGGGCCTCTCCGACTTCCTGAAAAGACTCGATGAAAGACCCGTTGCGCACGGGCTTCGCCGAACGCCAAAAGGCGGCGGCCGAAGCCAAGAAGGCCCTGCTGGCCAAGTTCAAGCCCAAGCCCACCGTCCAGGCCACCGACTTCATCACGCGCGAAGAGCGGCTCGCCGCCGAGCGCGAGGCGACCCGCAAGGCCCGCGAGCTGGCCAAGGAAGAGGCCCGCAAGGCCGCCGAGGCGAAGGCCGAGGCCGACCGCGCCGCAGCCGCCAAGGCCGCTGAGGAACGTCGTCTGGCCCTTCTGAACGATGAGGAAGCCCAGCTCGCGCTGAAGCGCGAGGAGCGCAAGGCCCGTAAGGCCGAGGCCAAGGCTGAGGCCCGCGCCAAGCGCGAGGCGAAGTCGGCCGCGCGCCGCTAGGCAAACGCCCGGTCGGGCGGAAGGCGACTGGGACCTGATCCTGATGGACGTCCACTAGCCGGTGCTGGGCGGGGTCGGCGCGGCGGCGCTGTTCCGGGCCATCGAGACCGCGCTCGAGAGGGCGAAGCGGTCTAGACTGCGGGCATGACCTCGCCCGCCGACGCCGTTCGCGCCCGCCGCAAGCTGACCAACAAGCTGATCGCTGCCCATGACGCGGCGCGGCTGCGGCCGTTCCTGCATCCGGAGGTGAAGCTGATCACCGGCGACGGGACGCTGGTGCTGGGCGCCCAGGCGGTCATCGACGCCTTCGCCGGCCAGTTCGCCGATCCGGCTTTCGTCCACTACGTCCGGACCACGGCGAGCGTGGACCTTGACGAAGCGGGCGACCGCGCCGCCGAAGCCGGCCGCTGGGACGCGCTCTGGAGGGGTGAGGCGGGCGACCAGACGATGTCCGGGACCTACCTCGCCACCTGGCGCAGGATTACCGGCCAGTGGGTGATCGAGAACGAACTGCTCGTGACGCTGGAGGGGTAGCCCTCACCTCCGTCATCCCCGGACTTGTTCCGAGGACCCATGAACACCGCGCATACGAAAAGGGGCGCGGATCGCTCCGCGCCCTCTCGTTTGACTGACCACGCATGGGGTCTCGCGACGCGCGCGAGACTGACGGCGCTTAACCGCGCGGCTTGCCCTTGAACGGCTTCTTCGGGCCGCCTTCGGACTTGTAGGCGCCGCCGGGCTTGAAGGCGCCGCCGGTGCGCTTGGGGCCCTTGAAGTCTGTGGCCGGGCGGGGACCGCCGCCGGAGACCGCGCGCGGCTTGCGGAACGGCTTGGCGGTGTCCGCGTCGACAGGATTGTAGGGCACCGACTCGCGGGCGCCGGCGTCGCGGGGGGCGCGGCCGGGCTTGCGGTCCGCGTCGGGGCGCGGCGTCCACTCGGCCTTCTTCTCGGCGCGGGCCGGGCGCTCGGCGCGGTCGGCGGCCGGGGCCTTGTCCTTCCACGCCGGGCGGGCCGGGCGCTCGCCGGCGCTTTCGGTGCGCGGAGCCTTGTCCTTCCACGCGGGCCTGTCGCCGCGGGGCTTGTCCTTCCATGCGGGACGCTCGGCACCCTCGGCGCGCGGCGCCTTGTCCTTCCACGCCGGACGCGCGGGACGCTCGCCGGCCTCGGCGCGGGCCGGGCGTTCCGGACGATCCTTCCACTCGGGACGATCGGTACGCGGAGCACGTTCGGCCCGGGCGGGACGCTCGCCCCGTTCGGGACGGTCGCCACGTTGCGGGCGATCGCCGTAGCTCTTCTTCGGACCGAAGTCTTTCGAGGTCGGCGGGGTCGACAGCTCGACGCGGACATCCTTCTCGGCGTTGGCGGCGGCGTGCTCGAGGAACTTGCCGGTCATCTCTTCCGAGATCTGGAACTTGGTCTCGTTGTCGAAGATGCGGATCTGGCCGATGTCCTTCCTGGTCAGGACGCCGAGGCGGCAGATCAACGGCAGCAACCACTTGGGATCGGCGTTCTTGTTGCGGCCGATCGACAGCTTGAACCAGGTCGCGTCGGCGAAGGCGTCATGGTCGCGCGGACCGCGCTCCCCCGACGGCTCGAAGCCGCCGGCGTCGCCGTCACGGTCGCGGCGCTCGCGCACCGGACGCTGGCGGTCCTGGCCGGGGCCGGCGTCGTACAGCTCTTCCGGCTCGGGCAGGCGAGCGCGGAACACCTTGGCCAGCGCGGCGGCGACCTGCTCGGCCGGATGGGCGGCCAGCAGCTCGCGGGCGAACGCGAGGTCCTCCTCGGAGGCGACCTCCGACAGGGCTGGGTCCTGCAGCATGCGGACGCGGTCGCCGGCGCGGATCTCCTCGGCGCTGGGCGGACCGCTCCAGATGCCCTCGATGTTGGCCGAAAGCAGCAGCGACTCGGCCTTGCGGCGGCGGGTGTAGGGGACCAGCAGCACCGAGGTGCCCTTCTTGCCCGCACGGCCGGTTCGCCCCGAACGGTGCAGCAGGGTGGCCTTGTTCACCGGCAGGTCGGCATGGATGACGAGGCCAAGGTCCGGCAGGTCGAGGCCGCGCGCGGCCACGTCGGTGGCGACGCAGACCTTCGCGTGGCGGTCCCGCAGCGACTGCAGCGCGTCGTTGCGCTCGCGCTGGCCCATCTCGCCCGACAGGCCGACGACGGCGAAGCCGCGCTCACGCAGGCTGGCGTAGAGGTGGCGCACCGCGTCGCGGGTCGAACAGAACACCAGCGCGCCGCCGGCGTCGTAGTGGCGCAGCACATTGACCACCGCATGCTCGATCTCGTTCGGCGCGACGCGGATGGCCCGGTATTCGATGTCGCCGTGCGGCTCGTTGCGCGTGGTGGTGTCGATGCGGACGGCGTCGTTCTGGTAGGTCTGGGCGAGGCGCGCGATGTCCTTGGCGATGGTCGCCGAGAACAGCAGCGTGCGGCGCTCTTCCGGCGTCGTCTCGAGGATGAACTCGAGGTCCTCGCGGAAGCCCAGGTCGAGCATCTCGTCGGCCTCGTCGAGCACCGCGACCTTCAGCCCCGACAGGTCGAGGTGGCCGCGCTCGAGGTGGTCGCGCAGGCGGCCGGGCGTGCCGACCACGATGTTGCAGCCGCGGTTCAGCGCGCGCTGCTCGCTGCGGGCGTCCATGCCGCCGACGCAGGTGACGATCTTGCCGCCGGCCTTCGCATAGAGCCATTCCAGCTCGCGGCTGACCTGCAGGGCCAGCTCGCGGGTCGGGGCGATGATCAGGGCCTGCGGGCGGCCGTCGCCGCCGAGGTACTGCTCCTCGCCCAGCAGGGTCGAGGCCATGGCCACGCCGAAAGCGACGGTCTTGCCGGAGCCGGTCTGGGCCGAGACCAGCAGATCGCGGTCGAGCGCCTCCTCGCCGAGGACGGCGAGCTGGACGGGGGTGGGTTGGGCATAGCCCTGCTCGGCGAGCGCTTGCTCGATGGCGGGGTTCAGAGGCGGAAACGCCATTTTCGGGTAGTTCCTGACAGGGGCGAAAACGCATTTCGCGCCCGGTCGGCTCGCGTTGGCGAGGGCGTGTTTCAGCGTTTCTGAGGTAAGTGTGGCGCGGCTCTTACAGCCAAACCTGTGGAAAAGCCACCCCGGGCGTGAAAGCGGTGCGGACACGGCCCCCGATTTCCGGCGCCGGCGAGATTTCATGAGTTCGCGGCGAGATGCGGCGAGATCCGTGAGATGTCTCGAATGTCTTCTTCCGGATTTCACCGAGGCCAGGGCGCCGGCTGCACCGACGCGGATGCGGGGACAGTTTCCTGGACGGGGCGACGCGACGGCCCGCGCCGGGACGCACCCGTCCGGACGGCAGGTCGCCAGGCCCCTTGCGGCACAGGGCCTTGAAGGTCGGATCAACCGGCTCATGCCCTATTGTGCGCCCGACCGTGGGCAGGGGGATGGAATGCAGGCGGCCCGTCCGCGCGGCAGGGGCCGATTGTCCCGCGATGTCCCGCTTTGTCTCCAGAGTATACGTCCCGGGAGTCCCGCTTTTTCCTCTCTGTTTCGGAACAAGGTCGCCGCGAGACGGCAGGTTCCGGGACCCCCTCCCCCTCGATGGGGGAGGGGCAGGGGTGCGGGGTCCGAGGGGCCGGCGCGGACCTTTCAGGATGGAGCGCGAGCCCCCTTCCTCCTCGATAGAGGAAGGGTCGGGGATGGTGGTGTATCCGGAGCCTGCCCGGCAGGGCGCGAGTGGGCGCCGAGCCTGACGGATCCCTCGCTTCCACTCCGGGGGTTCACCCCTACCCCGGCCCTTCCCCATTGAGGGGAAGGGAGCCCGCCTTCGATCTCATGCAGGCCATGCGTGCCGGACGAGCCGGGTTGGTCAAGGACGGGCCTCCGGCCCGCCGCTACGCGGCCGCCTGCAAGGCGGTCCTTGAGCAACCCGGATCGCCCGGCGATCGTCTCGCCATGAGATGAAGGGCGGGGTGGGCGCACGCCATTGCGGAGGGGATTGGGGGTGTAGCGACAAACCTTCCGGGGCCGCAGCGATGCGACACCTAACGCTTCGCTCGATGTCGTCGGAAGCGAGTGCCGACTTGAACTGAAATCTGAGCTTGTGTTCACTCACTGCCGGAACTCGGGGCGCCAAGTCGGGGGACGTAATGGCAAGCATCACAATCCGCTCGAACAATATCGAGAATATTGTCCTCGGCAGCCTGACAGCGAAGTGGAGCGCAAGGGGCGATCGCGTCCTCCGCTACTACATCGATGTTAGGCACACAAAGCTCAATCTCCATAGAGAGTTGAGCGCACCGGAAGTTTTCATCCTCCAAAGCAAAGCTGACGCCCTTATCGCGTCATGGGATGATAAATTCGCCGAGTACAAGGCGCGGCAGTTCGTCTTTTTAGGAAAGCAAGCTGCGGACGACCTTACAGCATCTGCCTTGGGCAAACTGGCTTCGCTGCAAAAGATTCTGTCTCATACTTTGGGCGTCAATGACGAGGTCGACTGGGACGCCCTGAAGGATCACTCTGACTATCCCATGCCTCAGTCCTTCGACCTTCCGAGGCCGCAACCGACCGAGGTCGACCCTCCCCTTTACGTCGAACCGACCGTCTCGTTCTGGAGCTTGCTGACCGGCAAGAAACCCACTCTGCTCGCCGCCGCGCGCACGAGGCATACCGAGGCAATGGCGAGTTGGAAGTCCGACGAAGAAGTTCGCTTGAAGGCCTTCGAGGAAGCGGTTGCGCATTGGGAGGAGCTAAAGGCCAAATTCTGGAGCGATCATTCTAGCGCCAAAGATCAATTCTTGGCTGAGCAGGCCGAAAGCAACGCAAAGGTCGACGCGCTCTGCAACGGTGTGGCGCAGGGTGACGTGCAAGCTGTTGTCGAGCACGCATCTCTCGTTCTCGACGCCTCAGACTACAATGGACTCTTCGAGAAGGATTTCGAGGTTCAGTATGACCCCGACGGTAAAACCCTGATGGTCGCCTACCAACTTCCCGCGCCCCTCGAAATACCAAACATCAAAGCCGTGAAATTTGTCAAAGCTACAGGCGAGCTAACCGAGACACGCGTCAGCGATCGGGACCAGAAGGCAAACTTCGAGTCCGTCGCATACCAAGTTTGCCTGCGGACGTTGCACGAGTTGTTCGAGGCAGATGTCCATCGAAATCTCGACCGAATCCTCTTCAACGGGTTCGTCACCGCAGTTGATCCGCGCACGGGGCAGGAAGTGCGGTCCTGCCTATTGTCGATCCTTGTCCACCGAAACGCGTTCGACGCGATCGACTTGTCTCGTGTTGAGCCCAAGGCTTGTTTCAAGAGCTTGAAGGGTGTCTCGGCGGCAAGCTTGGCGTCGCTCAGCCCTATCGCTCCGGTCATGGAAATGAATACAGAGGATAGGCGGTTCATAGAAGGGCGCGTCATCGCTGAGTCCATAGACTCTGGCACAAACCTAGCGACCATTTCTTGGGACGACTTCGAACACCTGGTTAGGGAGGTGTTCGAACAAGAGTTTCGATCGCGCGGTGGTGAAGTGAAGGTCACCCAGGCAAGCAGCGACGGTGGCGTGGACGCTATCGCATTCGATCCCGATCCAATCAGCGGTGGCAAGATCGTCATTCAGGCCAAGCGATACACAAGGACTGTGGGTGTGTCGGCGGTACGTGATCTCTATGGGACGGTCTTGAACGAGGGGGCCTCCAAAGGAATCCTCGTCACCACATCTGACTACGGACCCGACGCGTATCAGTTCGCCAATGGAAAGCCGATCACGCTGATGACGGGTGCCAACTTGTTGCACCTAATGGAACGGCACGGGCAATTGGCGCACATCGACATCAGATCCGCACGCGAGGCGGCGGGAATGCGCCCCCTCCGGTGACAGCTTCGACCGCTCGTTGACCTAGATTGTGAGGGCTGGGAAGCGTCGTCGAGGCCTTCGCAAGTGGACTTCCGCGAGCCCCTACTCTTCCTTCGCCCGCCGCTTGCGGAAGCTCGGGTTCAGGACCTTCTTGCGCAGGCGGATGTTCTTCGGGGTGACTTCGACCAGCTCGTCTTCCTGGATGTAGGCGATGGCCTGTTCCAGGGTCGGGCGGCGCGGCGGGGTGAGGCGGATGGCTTCGTCCTTGCCGCTGGCCCGGACGTTGGTCAGCTGCTTGGCCTTCATCGGGTTGACGTCGAGGTCGTCCGACCGCGCGTTCTCGCCGATGATCATGCCCTCGTAGGTCTTCTCGCCGGCGCCGACGAACATCACGCCGCGCTCCTCGAGGTTCCACAGGGCGTAGGCGGCGGTCTCGCCGTCCGAGTTGGAGATCAGCACGCCCTTGCGCTGCTGCTCGATGGCGCCCTTGTAGGGCTCGTAGTGGCTGAACACGCGGTTCAGCACGCCGCTGCCCCGGGTGTCGGTCATGAACTCGCCCTGGTAGCCGATCAGCGACCGCGACGGCGCCATCAGGCTGATGCGGGTCTTGCCGGCGCCCGACGGGCCCATGTCCTTCAGCTCGGCCTTCCGGGCGCTGAGCTTCTCGATGACGATGCCGGTGAACTCCTCGTCGACGTCGATCATGACCTCTTCGATCGGCTCCAGGCGCGCGCCGGTCTCCTCGTCGGTCTGGTAGACCACGCGCGGGCGGCTGATCGAGACCTCGAAGCCTTCGCGGCGCATGCCTTCGATCAGCACGCCCAGCTGCAGTTCGCCGCGGCCGGCGACCTCATAGGCGTCGCGCTCGGCCGTCTCGGTGACGCGGATCGCCACGTTCGACTCGGCTTCCTTCAGCAGGCGGTCGCGGATGACGCGCGACTGGACCTTGTCGCCTTCGCGGCCGGCCAGCGGGCTGTCGTTGACCGAGACGGTCATCGAGATGGTCGGCGGATCGATCGGCTGGGCGGGCAGCGCCTCGGTCACTTCGAGCGCGCAGAGGGTGTCGGCCACGGTGGCCTTGGACATGCCGGCGATGGCGACGATGTCGCCGGCTTCGGCGCCCTCGTCGATCGGCTGGCGCTTCAGGCCGCGGAAGGCCAGCACCTTGGTGATGCGGCCCTGCTCGATGGTCTTGCCGTCACGGTCCAGCGCCTTGATGGGCATGCCCGGGACAGCCTTGCCGCTCTCGATGCGGCCGGTCAGCAGGCGGCCGAGGAACGGATCGCTCTCGATCAGCACGTTCAGCATCTGGAACGGCTTGTCCTTGTTCGCCTCGACCTTCGGCGGCGGCACGTGGTCGACGATCAGGTCGAACAGCGGGGCCAGGTTGTCGTTCGGCTGGCTCATGTCCAGCGTCGCCCAGCCGTTGCGGCCCGACGCATAGATATGCGGGAAGTCGAGCTGCTCGGGCGTGGCCCCGATGGCCTCGAACAGTTCGATGGTCTCCAGGTGCACCCGGTCCGGATCGGCATGGGCGCGGTCGACCTTGTTGATGCAGAGGATCGGCCGCAGACCCATCTTCAGCGCCTTGGTCAGCACGAACTTGGTCTGGGGCATGACGCCCTCTTCGGCGTCCACCAGGATGACGCAGCCGTCCACCATCCCGAGGATCCGCTCGACCTCGCCGCCGAAGTCGGCGTGGCCGGGGGTGTCGATGATGTTGATCCGGGTCTCGCCCGCCTTGCCGTTCCAGAGCACCGAGGTGCACTTGGCCAGGATGGTGATGCCCCGCTCCTTCTCCTGGTCATTGGAGTCCATGGCGCGTTCGACCGTCGCCTCGTTGGCGCGGAAGACGCCGGACTGGGCGAGGAGCTGATCGACCAGGGTGGTCTTGCCATGGTCGACGTGCGCGATGATGGCGATATTTCGCAGGGACATTGAATTGCTTTTCGGGGCGGGGAGGAGGCGCGCGCTTTTACGCGAGTGCGGGACGTTTAGCCACCCCGCCGGAATGACGCGGTTTTCGGCGGGTTCAACGGCCTGTTTTTATTCGCCAATCGATGAATAGAAGCAGAAGGCGCCCATTCCTTGTGCGCTGCAATATGTGACGGTTCGGCAAGGAGTGCCCTTAGGGAACGGGGATTTCTGAACGATCTCCGAGAGATTCTTTGGTCCCGCGCACGATTTTCCCCTTGCCCGATTGTGCGCTGCACACTAAGTTCAGGGTGTGAGGCGGTCCTGCCGCCTCTGCCCTTCCTGGGCGTTTCCTCCCTAATGAACTGCGGCGTCTTCGGACGCCGCTTTTTTTTGGCCCGGGGCCAGGGGCGTGCGTCCTTCGACACGGCCCTGCGGGCCTGCTCAGGATGACGTAGTCAGAAGGCTCTACTCTCACGCCGCGCTGAGCAGACCTCGAAGAGCGCGTGTCGAAGCACGCAGGGCCCCTACGCCGGCGCCAGGCTCGGCCAGCGTTCCGCCAGCACCTCGGCCAGCTTCCCCACGTCCGCCGTCAGCTTCGCCAGCCCCTCGGTCGGCTCCAGCGTCTTCTCGTCCATATACAGGGCGCGGCTGATCTCGATCTGCAGCGCGTGGGTCTTCTGCAGCGGCTTGCCGTAGTGCTCGGTGGTATAGCCGCCGGCGTAGGGGGCGTTGCGGGCGACGCGGTAGCCCATGGCCTCCAGCTCGCGCTCGACCAGGTCGGTCAGCTTGCGGGTGCAGGCCGCGCCGAAGCGGTCGCCCAGCACCATGTCGCAGCCCTTGCCGTGGCGGGGCGTCACCGCCGTCCGGGCGGCGGCCTCCGGCATCGAGTGCCAGTCGACCAGCACCGCCATGCCGTGGGCCTTGCGGGCCCGGGCCAGCAGCCGGTCGAGCGCGTCGTGATAGGGCCGGTGCGTCCGGGCCACCCGGGCCTCGGCCTCGGCGAAGGTCAGCTTGCGGGCGTAGATCTCGCGTCCCTCCGCCGCCACCCGGGCTATGGCGCCGAGCCCGGCCGCCACCCGCGCCGACTTGCCCCGCGCGAACTCCGGCAGCTCGTCGGAGAACATCGCCGGGTCCAGCTCCCAGGGCTCGCGGTTCAGGTCCATCCAGGCGCGGCCGTGACGGGCCAGGATCAGGCTGGCGCCGGCCGCCGGGGCCAGGGCCACGATGCGGTCGACGAAGGCGTCCTCCGACCGGCGCAGCAACTCGGGCTGGACCGCGGCCGCGGCCAGCATCTCCGGCGGGTAGTGACGGCCGGAATGGGGCGAGGCGAAGACCAGCGGCGTGGCCGGCCGCTCGTCGGCGACGATCTCGTACGCCGGCTGGGCCGACGCGGACTCTGCTTCGTCGGAAAGGGTCGGCCGCGCGTCCATGGGCCATGATGGCCGCGCCCCGCCGCCCCGGTCAAAGCCTTTCCGTCCACCGATCCGGCCGCTTTATCCCCAGGCCCGGCTTCGCGCGCCGGGCGAGGTTCATCGCCCCTTTACGCCTCCCGGACTACCGTCGCGGCCTGAAACGACACTGCCGGGGGCTAGAAGACCAGGAATGCCGCGCATCCTCCTCGCCGAAGACGACGATTCCCTGCGCAACTTCCTGGCGCGCGCCCTTGAACGCGCGGGCTATGAGGTCACCGCCTGCGCCGACGGCGAGGAAGCCGCCGCCGTGCTCGACCAGGACTGGGACCTGCTGCTGACCGACATCGTCATGCCCGGCATGGACGGCATCGAGGTCGCCCGACACGCCGCCGCCCGGCACCCGGGCCTGCGCATCATGTTCATCACCGGCTTCGCCGCCGTCGCCCTGACGGCCGGCGAGCGCGCGCCTGCCGGCGCCAAGGTGCTGTCCAAGCCCGTCCACCTGCGCGAGATCGTGCAGGAGGTCGAACGGATGATGGCCGCCTGAAACTCGCCGATTTTGGCGCCTAGACCGGTTGCAACGGCGGATAAGCCTCGCTATACCGCCGCTCCTCCCCGGTAAGGACGCGTAGCTCAGCGGGAGAGCACCTCGTTGACATCGAGGGGGTCACTGGTTCAATCCCAGTCGTGTCCACCATTCTGCTTCGTCCTACGGACTTCGCAGAACAAGCCCTGCCCTGACATTCGAAGCAGAATGCCCTGCGAAGCCTTGGCAAAGCAGGGCTGCGGCCTATTCGACCGCATATCCTTGCACGTAAAGAAATGCACTCATAGAGTGCATTCGTGTACTATGTCTATCTTTTGGAAAGCGTCGCCTCGCCGGGCGAGCGCTATGTCGGACTGACTACGAACCTGCGGTCCCGATTCGCGCTGCACAACGCCGGCCGATCCCCGCACACCGCAAAATTCAAACCTTGGCGCCTGGTCGCCTACTTCGCGTTCGCTGATCGCGCGAAGGCCTCCGCCTTCGAGCGCTATCTGAAGTCCGGCTCGGGCCACGCCTTCGCTCGGCGCCGCTTCTGGTAGCCGCGCCACGCGCTTCGCAGGACAAGTCCCGAAACAAGAAGCGAAGCAGGATGTCCTGCGAACCCGTGGCGAAGCAGGGCTACGGCTCCGCGCCCGCCTTCCGCTCCCGCCACGCCTCCACCCCGCCCCAGACCAGGGCCGCCAGCAGCAGGTAGCTCCAGGCCAGGTAGGCGGTGAGGTAGGCGTAGTCCCAGATCCGCAGGTCGATCATCACTGCGATATGGGTGGTGGTCGTCAGCATCTGCAGGGCCGCGATGGCCATCAGCCAGGTCTGCTTCCAGCGCAGCGCCATGGCCGTGAAGATCCCCGCCGCCAGCAGGTCGAGCACGAAGATCGCGTACTGCGGATTGATCCTGTCGTCGCGATCCTGCAGCGCCGCCGAGCCGATCCAGGCGATGAAGACCACCAGCGCCGCCCACCGTTGCGGCCGGGCGCCGGGCCAGGCGGCGTACAGGCAGGCGGCGGCCATCAGCAGGGCGCCGATCTTCGCGGAAAGGGTCAAGAACAATGGCCGGAGCCCCAAGGGTTGCTCCGGCCATCATAGATCGTGATTTGGAGTCAGGCGGAACGCGTCATGCCGCCTCGGACCGGCGCGCGGCGACGCGAAGACGGCCGCCGGGGCGCTGGGTCTCTTCCTCGGGCTTGTCGACGCCGCCGAGCGCCACGCCGCCCAGGCCGATCTGGTGCTGCACGCCGTGCAGCTCGTGATGCGTCTCGACGATCCCGCGGCGGGCCTCGGCGAGGGCGGCGATCGTCTGGGCCGAACGATCGATCACGTTCTGGCCGACGACGGCGGACAGGTTGGCGTCGATGCGCGCGGTCGGCAGCATGGCCGTGAGCGAGGCCACGGCGGTCAGGGCGCCGTCGATGGCAGCCTCCGCGGCGAAGAGCTGGTCGGCGACTTGTTGGGCGACAATTCTGCGTTTCATGGCAAGGTCCTCCCGCTCGCGCCGAAGGCTATCGGCGCGCCGGTTGCTTCTGATGATGTCGGGAAAGTCGCGGAGCCGGCGGCTCCGTCAGTTCAGAACCCAGCGGCGCAACGCGGCTTGCAGCGCGATGGCGAACTGGTGGCTCGTGGCGATCACGGCGCTGAGCAGCAGGGCCGTCACCACCGCACCTCCCGCGATGAGCGTGAAGCGCCGGAACGGGCTCAGGTCATGGCCGGACCCTCCTCCCGCCCACCACGGAACGTTTCGTCCGCGATCACCCACGCTATGCAGAGGATCTCCTTGAGGACGTGCCCCGACGGCAGATAGCGCGCCTGCTTGCGGGTCGCCGAAACCAGGCTCTCCACCATCTCCTGCTGCTGGCGGCTGGCCGCCAGGTCGCGGAGCGCGTCCTCGAGCTGGTGCCAGCTCCAGACCGGCATGTCCGCCGAGACCTCCCCGAGGCCCGCCGCGGTCGTCGTTGTCTGATCCAGGTCGTCCATCCTGCCCACCTCGTATTGAACGAGATGAGGCTGGCTGACATTCGGCAGGGTCCGCCAGTGGGTCTGGTCCGCCCCCTAAATCATTGAGGGGGGCGCCACCCTCCGACTCCCAGGCCCTGAACAACAGCGCGGCGTCGCGCCGGCTGGCCACGCCGAGGCGGCGGCGCGCCTCGTTCAGATAGCCATCGACCGTATGCTGGGAGATGCTCAGGCGACGCGCGATTTCCTTGGAATGGAGGTGCTCGGCGACCAGCCTCAGGCATTCACGCTCGCGCGGCGTGAGCCTTTCAATCGCGCTCTGGTCGTATACATCCCCCATCGCCGTTGAGGTAAATCCGCATTTGTCGTTTCGTCCATAGGTCATCGCCTCCGGCAGCCCAATTGCCGCGCCCCCGCCCGCTTGCCGAATGCTGCTTGTGGGACGATCTTCGCGGACGCTAAGGATCACGGCGTTCGGCTGGGGCAGGGCACTTGAAGATTTTCGATATCGACGTTCCCGAGCCCATCGCCGGCGCGCTGCGGGCGTGCAAGCCGCACTTCATCGGCATCGTGCTGTTCAGCCTGCTGCTGAACGTGCTGTTCCTGACGCCGTCGATCTACATGCTGCAGGTCTATGACCGCGTGGTGCCGACCAGCGGCCTGCTGACCCTGTTCTTCATCACCCTGGCGGTGGCGGGGGCGCTGATCACCCTGTCGCTGCTGGACGCGATCCGCTCGCGGTTGCTGGTGCGGGTCAGTCTCCGGCTCGACCGGCTGTTGGCCGGGCCGCTGCTGGAGAAGCTGATGGCCCGCACAGCGCCCGGCGCGCCCGTGCAGGGGATGCGCGAGTTCGACACCGTGCGCCAGGCCATCTCCGGACCGGCCGCCGTCGGCTTCCTCGACGCGCCGTTCGCGCCGCTCTACGTGCTTTTCGCCTTCCTGCTGCACTGGTCGCTGGGCGTTCTGACCGTCGCCGGCGGCGCCATCCTGGTCGGCCTGGCCCTGCTCAACGAGCGTTCGACGAAGACCAAGGCCCAGGAGGCCGCTCGCGCCACCAACGCCTCCTACTTCGCCCAGGAAGCCGCCGCGATGAACGCCGAGGTGGTGCGCGCCATGGGCATGCGCGGGGCGCTGCGCGAGCGTCAGCTGTCCGATCGCCGCAAGGGACTGGGGCTCAGCGCCGAGGCTTCGTTCACCGGCGGCCAGTATGCGGCGGCCACCAAGTTCATGCGACTGTTCCTGCAGTCGGCGGCGCTGGGTCTCGGCGCCTGGCTGGCCGTGGAGCGGCAGATCTCGGCCGGCGCCATCATCGCCGCCTCGATCCTGATGAGCCGCGCCCTGCAGCCGGTCGAGCAAGTGGTCGGCTCCTGGAGCACCGTCGTCCAGGCGCGCGGCGCGCTGAAGGCGCTGTCCGAGCTGTTCGCGGCGAACCCCGAACCGGAGACGCCGCGCACCCAGCTGCCGGACCCCAAGGGCAAGCTGACGCTCGACAAGGTCGTCGTCCGCGCGCCGGGGACGACGGACCAGTTGCTGATCAAGGGCCTGGGCTTCTCGCTCGAGCCGGGCGAAGTGCTGGGCGTCGTGGGACCGAGCGGAGCCGGCAAGACGACGCTGGCGCGGCTGATCGCCGGCGCGACCTCGCCCGACATGGGCGTCGTGCGGCTCGACGGCGCCAGCCTCTCCGACTGGGACAGCGACCGCCTCGGCCGTCACATCGGCTACCTGCCCCAGGACAGCGCCCTGATCGCCGGCAGCATTCGCGACAACATCTCGCGGTTCGCCGTCTGGCGGGGCGAGGCGGGCGAGAGCGTCGACGCCGCCGTGGTCGCCGCGGCGACGGCGGCGGGCGTCCACGAGCTGATCCTCAAACTTCCGCAGGGCTATGACACGGTGCTTGCCCACGGCGGCCGCGGCCTGTCGGCCGGCCAGGCCCAGCGGGTGGCGCTGGCCCGCGCCCTCTACGGCGACCCGGCGCTGCTCGTACTGGACGAGCCGAATTCCGCGCTCGACGCGGAGGGCGAGAACGCGCTGGGCCGCGCCATCCTGGCCGCCAAGGCGCGGGGCGCGACGGTGATCATCGTCGCCCATCGCACCGGCGTGCTGCAGGCGGTGGACAAGCTGCTGATCATGCGGGACGGCGCCATCGAGCGGATCGGACCGCGCAACGAGGTGCTGGCGGCCATGCAGCAGCCTCGGCCGGCGGCCGGCAAGGCGCCGGGCAACGTCGTCGAGTTGAAGGGCTGACCATGTCTGTGATCGATCGGGGTCTGTTCCTCGGGGACCCGGAGGGCGGCGACCTTCGCTCTCCCCCGCCGGCGGCGCCGCCTGAAGCTGCGCCCGCGCTCAGCGACGATCCCAGCCGCGAGCTGCGCATCGGCGGCATCATCGCCGGTGTGTTCTTCATCGGCTTCCTGGGCTGGGCGGCGATCACCCCGCTGGACGCCGGGGCCTATGCCTCGGGCGTCATCGCGGTGTCCGGCAACCGGCAGTCGGTTCAGCACCGCGAGGGCGGGCTCATCAGCGCCATCCACGTCCAGGAAGGGCAGACGGTCACGAAGGGTCAGATTCTGGCCGAGATCTCGGCCGGCGAGCTGCGCGCCAGCGAGCGGGCCATCGCAGGGGAGGTCTACGCCCTGCTGGCCCAGCGCGCGCGCCTGACCGCCGAACGCACCTACGCCTCCGGCATCGTCACGCCGATCGAGTTCAGCAAGCTGACCGGCGAGGACAAGGCTCTGGCCGACGATGCGATGGCGCTGCAGCGGCTGCAGTTCGTGGCCCGCCGCCAGGCCCTGACCGCCCAGCGCGGGGTGCTGACCCAGCGTTCCAACCAGCTGGCCGAGCAGAGCACGGGGTACACACGACAGCTTGAGGCCAATGCCGAGCAGAAGCGTCTGATCGCCGAGGAACTGGAAGGCATGCGCAAGCTCGCCGCCCAGGGCTATGCGCCGATGAACAAGGTGCGGGCGCTGGAGCGCGCCGAGGCCTCGCTGACCGGCGAGGAGGGCGCCTACCGCGCCCAGGTCGCCCGCGCCGGCGAGGCTGTCGGCGAGACGCGCATGCAGCTTATGTCGCTGGACCGCCAGATGATGGAAGAGGTCACCGGCCAGCTGCGCGACGTCCAGGTGCGCCTGGACGAACTCCAGCCCCGGCTGGTAGCCCTGCGCGAGCAGCTGAAGCGGGCGGTCGTCCGCGCGCCGGAAGGCGGCAAGGTCGTGGGCCTCAGCGTCTTCACGGTCGGAGGCGTTGTCGCCCCCGGCTCGACGTTGATGGAGATCGTGCCCCAGGACCGCGCGCTGGTGATCCAGGCCAGCGTCTCGCCGGGCGACGCCGACGACCTGCGCATCGGCCAGACCACCCAGGTCCGGTTCACCTCGCTGCACGAGCGCGACCTGCCAATCCTCAAGGGCAAGCTCACCAAGCTTTCGGCCGACAGCTTCCTGGACGAGAACTCGGGCCAGCGGTTCTTCCGCGCCGAGGTCGCCGTGCCGCCGTCGGAGATGGAGCGCATCCGCAAGGTGCGCGGCCCCAGCACGGGCCTGCAGGCCGGCCTGCCGGTCGAGGTCCTGGTCCCGCTGCGCAAACGCAGCGCGCTGGATTATCTGGTCGAACCGCTGTTCCAGACCTTCTGGCGCTCCGGCCGGGAGCACTGACCGGTCAGACTACCCGCTTGTGGAAGGCCGACAGCGAGGCGACCGGAACACCGAACAGCGTAATCCGCACCGTCTTCAGCGCCACCTCGGCCGAGATTGGCGTGAACCGGGTCATGAACCGGGGCCTGGGACCGCCCTCCGCCTTCAGCGGACGTTTGAACGACAGCAGATAGTCGCCGCCGTCGTAGCGTCCCTGGATGCCCGCGCCGGCCAGCGCCTCGGCGGCCACGTAGGCGCCGTTGAGTCCGCGCGTCATGGCCCAGCGCCACTCATCCGTGAAGCCGTCCTCCCAACTGAAGACCTCGTCGAAATGGATGGCCTGGTAGGCTTCGTCCAGGCGGCCGTCGGTGACAATCCGGCAACGGCGCTGGATCCGCCCGGTCGGTCCGCGAGCAACCCCCCAGCCTTCCGTACGGCCGAGGAAAAACACCTCGGGCCGGAAAGGCCGCGTCTGCTGGAAACTCTCGCCGTCCAAGTCCGTCCCCCCGTCGCTGCCTCGCGGAACGACGTTGTGCGACCCATTATCGCCTGCCAGTCGTTCAGACCATCGCGCTTAATGTCGCGGCTGCGGCGGAGTTCCGGCGAGCCGGTGCGGCATCTTGTCCGCTCCGGCGGTTCCTACGGCTTGCGTTTGCCCTTCAGCGCCGCGACTTCCTCGGGCGTCAGCTTGGTCAGCTTGGTGACGTGGCAGGTCTGCGGCCCGATGGACGACGGCACCACGAGATCGACGTCGAGGCCGTCGCAGATGCTGATGCCGCCGCCACGCGACCGGACGCCCAGGGTCGGCGTGGTGTCGATGTCGGCGCAGTAGGAGAAGAGGTCAGCGCGATAGATGTCGCGGACCCCGACCTCCAGATAGACCGTGTAGTCGTCTCCGCTGCGCCAGCCGTTGACCTGGCTGGCGAGGAAACAGGACCGGGCCGGCTTGTCCGCCTTGGCGTCCGGCGCCGCGACAGCCGAAGCGCCGGCGGCGGTGAGACCGAGGCCGGCGACCATGGCGGCGATGGCAATTCGTTTCGTCATCTGGGAACTCCGACAGAAGGTCCCCGTCCCTGACAACGACTATAGCGCGGGCGCCGCCTCACCGCGAGGTCCGTCGCGTGGCGCGCGCTTCGAATCGCGCGGGATCGACCGCCGCGGCGAGGTCGACGGGCAAGGGCGAGGCCGCGCCGGTCGCCAGGGCGGCGACATGCTCGGCCAGCAGCGGGGCCGTCGTGAAGCCGCGCGAGCCCAGGCCGCCCAGCACGTAGAGCCCTTCCTCCGCGCCCGGCGCCCGACCGGCGACCGGCAGGTGGTCGCTGGTCGTCGCCCGGACCGCCGCCCGCCCGGTCAGCGCCACGCCAGCGAGCCTGCCCGCGAGCGCGGGGAGGCCCTCGGCCAGCAGGGCGAGGTTGCGCGCATCGTCGGACGGCAGGGCCGCCTCGTCCTCCCGGTCGCGGTCGAAGGTCGCGCCGAACAGCAGCCCGTTGCGGGTCGGGATCGCGTACCCGCCCCATGACGCGGGCGCCGCGGGCGTCACGCCGGTGGCCAGCGTGACCTGTCCGCGCACCGGCTGGAGCCGGATCCGATCCCACAGCGCCCCCGCGCGATGGCCGGCGGCGAGGCAGACGACATCGGCGGTCATCAGGGTCGCGCCCGTCTCATCCTGCAGCAGCCAGCCGTCCGCGCCCCGCGCCAGAGCGGCGACGGCCTCCCGCCGCACGGCGCCGCTCCAGGCCGCCAGGAGCGCGCCGGGGACGACGACGCGTCCCTCGCGGAAGGCGACGCCCCCGCGCGTCGGCTCGCCCAGGCGCGCGGACGCGGCAGAGGCGTCGGGCAACGACAGCGCGCCCGCCTCGAACAGATCGCTGGCCGCCACCGTCGCGAACCGGCCGGCGTCGCGGTCGGACTGCTCCAGCAGCAGCGCCCCCTCGGCGATGACGACGTCGGGAGTCCGGTCGTAGAGGTCGACCGCCCGGGCAAACGTCTGGGCGTAGAGCCGGGCCGCCGGGCCAAGCCCGGCGTCGAGGCGCGGGGTCACGAGGGCCGCGGCGTTGCCCGATGCGCCGCCGCCAGGTCCTCGCGGATCAAACAGGACGGGTGAAGCCCCGGCCGCACGGAAGGCGCGGGCCAGCGACGCGCCGGCGATCCCCGCCCCGATGACCGCCACCCGCGGCGCGGCGGAGCGGTCCGCCGGTTCTCCCGGCCAGCGCGCCTCCAGCCGCTCGCGCTTGCGGCCGAAGCCCGGGCGCTTGTCGACGGTGAAACCCGCCTGGGCCAGGCCGCGCCGCACAGCGCCGGCGACGGTGAAGGTCGCAACCCGCGCGCCCGGCGCGCTGCGCGCCGCGACGAGGTCGAGAACCTCCTGGCGCCACATGGCCGGATTGGTCGCCGGCGAGAAGCCGTCGAGGAACCACAGGTCGGCGCGGCCCTGCCACTGGTCCAGCGCCTCGCCCGCTTCCAGCACCGCCAGGTCCAGCGTCGCATCGAGCTCCGGCAGATCGACGCGGTGGAAACCCCGCGCGCGTCGGGGCCAGAGGGCCAGCAATGGCCCGGTCACAGGCGCCAGTCCGGGCCACCGGCCCAGCGCCCGGGCGGCGTCCTGGCGGCTGATCGGATGGCCTTCGATCGAGAAGATCTGCAGCCTGCCGCCGGTCGGCCGGGTCCGGGACCACAGATCCAGCAGCGCGGCGATGTTCAGGCCCGTTCCGAATCCCAGCTCCGCGACCGTGAAATGCCGGCGGCCGGCCCAGGCCTCCGGCAGCCCGCCGCCGGCCAGGAACACCGACCGGGTTTCAGACAGCCCGTCCTCAGCCGAGAAGTAGACGTCGCCGTACAGGCCGGAGCGCGGCAGGCCGTCGGCATCCCAGACCAGGTCGGGATCAGCGGGGCGATCGGCGTTGGCGGTCATCTCTGGATCACAAACGAAAAGGGCCGCCCGATGGGGCGGCCCTTCCCTTAACGCTTGTCGCGTGGAGAAGCTTACTTCTTCTCTTCAGCCGGAGCAGCAGCAGCGGCGGCGTCGGCAGCCGGAGCAGCGGCGGCGGCGGCGTCGGCCGGAGCAGCGGCGGCGGCGGCGGCGTCCGTAGCGGCGGCGGCGGCGGCGTCAGCGGCCGGAGCTTCGGCAGCGGCGGCGTCGGCGGCCGGAGCGGCGGCTTCTTCAGCCTTCTCAGCGGGCTTGCCGCAGGCGGCGACGGACATGAGCGCGACGGCGGTGCCGGCGACGAGCAGCTTGCGGAGCATATCGGAGGTCATTGCTTTCGGTCCCCTGTGAGGAGTGTTCAAGCGCCCCTGCGGGGGAGCGCAGAACGAGACTATGCAGCGATCATCACGACACGCAACGCTGTTTTTCACGCTGCCGTGATCACGTTTTTCATGCTGCAGTGCGTCAAGCCTCGTTGGGTATGCTCGACAAGGCTTCCTCAAGCTCGAGGAAGCTGGGCTGAGCGCCCGAGGGCACGTTGCCGCGGCCGATCTCGACCGAAATCTGCGCAGCGTTGCCGTGCAGGTGAGCGACCAGCACCGACTGGATGATTCGGTAGAAGGCCCCCTCCTCGTCGATCACGTTCTGGAGGCGCGCCGACATCGGACCGATCAGGCCATAGGCCAGGAACACGCCGAGGAAGGTGCCGACCAGGGCGCCGCCGATCATGCCGCCGAGAATTTCCGGCGGCTCGGTGATCGAGCCCATCGTCTTGATGACCCCGAGCACGGCGGCGACGATGCCGAGCGCGGGCAGGGCGTCGGCCATGTTCTGGAGCGCGTGGGGGGCGGCGGAAGCCTCGTGGTGATGCTTCTCGATCTGCTTTTCCATCGCGTCCTCGACCTGGTGGGGATCCTCCAGGTTCATGGTCATCATCCGCAGCGTGTCGCAGATGAAATCGATGGCGAAGTGGTCCTTCATGATCCGCGGGAAGCGGGAGAAGATGGAGCTCTCGTGCGGCTTCTCGATGTGGCTTTCCAGCGCGATGACACCCTTGGACTTCATCGTCTTGGTCAGCAGGAACAGCAGCGACAGCAGGTCGCGGTAGTCCGAGGCCTTCCACTTGGGTCCGGCGAACACCTTGCCGAAGCCGCCCAGCGTCGCCTTGATGACCGTCATCGACTGCGAGATCAGGAAGGCCGCGATCGCCGCGCCGAAGATCGCCATCAGCTCGTACGGCAGCGTCTTCAGGATCACGTCCATCTTGCCGCCGTGCAGCAGGTAGCTGCCGAAGACCATCCCGAACAGCAGTACGATGCCGATGATCTGGAACATGGGTAGTCCGGCGCCCCGCGAGGTTAATCCGGGCACCATCGCCGTTAATGCTTAATGCGGGGTGAGCGCCGGCTTGGTTGCGCGGGCGTTTTGACGGGCCTAACAGAGCCCCATGGAGGAAGCCTCGACCCAGCCGGCGCCCGAGCGACGGGCCAAGCCCGTCTCGCACGCCGGCGGGGCCACGCCGCGGCTGGCGCCCCGGTCCTTCGCCATCCTGTTCGCGGTCTCGATCGTCGTCGCCATCGGCAACACAGGCCTGATGTCGATCTTGCCGGCGATCGGGCGCGAGATCGACATCCCCGACGCCTTCATGGCCGCGATCTTCTCCCTGTCGGCGCTGCTCTGGGCGGTGATGTCGCCGATCTGGGCCCGGGAGTCGGACAAGCGCGGCCGCAAGCCGCTGATCATGCTCGGGCTGGCCGGATTCGCCGTCTCCATGCTCTGCTGTGGACTGGTGGTCACCGCCGGGTTGAACCACCTGGCGCCCTGGTACGTGATCTTCATCGTCTTCCTGCTGGCGCGGGCGCTGTTCGGGCTGATCGGCTCGTCCTCGAACCCCGCCACCCAGGCCTATGTCGCCGAGCGCACGAGCCGGGCCGAGCGCACGCAGCAGATGGCCAGCCTGGCCGGCGCCTTCGGCCTCGGAACGGTCGTCGGCCCCTTCCTGGCCCCGCTCTTCATCCTGCCGGTCCTGACGCTGGCCGGACCGCTGTACGCCTTCGCGCTGCTGGCGGTCGCCATGCTGTTCGTGGTCTTCCGTTTCCTGCCCGAGGAGCCCGTGGCGCGCGAGACGCGCCGCCTGGCCGGCGCGGGGCTCTGGAAAGACCCCCGGCTGCTGCCGTTCCTGATCTATGGCTTCCTGGTCGCGACCTGCCAGACGGCCCAGGGCTACACCCTGGGCTTCATGATCATCGACAAGCTCAAGCTGAGTCCGATCGCCGCCCTCGGCTTCATCTCCGTGGCGATGGCGGCGGGCGCGATGGCCGGACTGTTGGCCCAGTGGGGCCTGATCCGCATGTTCAACATGGGCCCCAAGGTGCTGTTGCGCTGGGGCGTGGCGCTGGCCTGCCTCGGCAATGTCATCACCGTCTTCGCGCCGGACTACTGGACCGTCGTGGCCGGTTACGCGATCTCGGCGCTCGGCTACGGCTTCGCGCGGCCGGGCTTCACCGCTGGCGCCTCGCTGACCGTGAACATGCACGAACAGGCCCAGGCGGCGGCGGCCATCGCGGCGGTCAACGGCCTGAACGTGATCATCGCGCCGTTCTTCGTGGCGCTCTACGAGACGGTCGCCATCGCGCCCTTCCTGTTGAACGCGGTGATCCTGGCCGGACTGTTCGTCTTCGCCTTCAAGAACCGCATCCTGCGCGACGCCGGCGAACGCGCAGCCGGCGACGACGAGGACGACGAAGCGACCCTGGCCCTGCTCGAACGCAGCGACGAGGGCGGAGTCTAGGCGTCATTGCGTCCTTCGACACGCCGCTTCGCGGCTGCTCAGGATGACTAAAAGGAAACGCCTGCCATTCCGGTCATGCTGAGCAGCGTTCGCAGAGCGCGTGTCGACGCACGCAGAGCCTCAGACCCCGGCCTCGGCCCGCAGGCGGCGCACCATATCGACCGACAGGTAGCCGTCTGCCGGCAGGCTGCGCGCCTTCTGCCAGTTCCTGAGCGCCGCGCGGGTGTTGACGCCGATCACCCCGTCCGGCGCGCCGGCGTCGAAGCCGAGCGCGCCGAGGGCCCGCTGGGCCGCCTTGCGGTCATCAAGAGACAGCGGCGTCTCGTAGGGCCACGGCCGGACCAGCTGGCCGCCGCCGGAGAAGCCCTCGGCAAGCGTGCCGACGCCCAGCGCATAGGCGGTCGAGTTGTTGTACCGGCGGATCGCCATGTGGTTGGGGAAGGTCAGGAACAGCGGCCCGCCCGCCCCGGCCGGCGCGATCAGCGTGGTCTGGGCGGCGCGGTCGGCCGTGCTCCACGGCAGGCCGTCGGCGCGGCGCACGCCCCTGGCGGCCCAGCCATCCGGCGTGTCCTTGACCGTCTCGACCTGGAAATAGTCGAAGCCCTCCGGCGCGATGACCTCACGATGCCAGCTCTCGCCGCGCTTCCAGCCGGCCTTGGCCATGTAGGCGCCGGTCGAGAACAGGGCGTCGGCGGTCGAGCCCCAGATGTCCCGCTGGCCGTCGCCGTCGCCGTCCACGGCGGTCGCCAGGAACACCGAGGGCAGGAACTGCGTCTGGCCCATGGCGCCCGCCCAGCTGCCCTTGAGCCGGACGCGCGGGGCCTCGCCGGTGGCGATGATCTTCAGCGCCGCGATCAGCTCGCCCTCCGCCCAGTCGCGGCGGCGGCCGTGGGCGGCGAGCGTGGCCAGCGAGCGGATGACGTCCATGTCGCCCTGGATCTTCCCGAACGCCGATTCGAGCGCCCAGATGGCCAGCACGATGTCGCGCGGCGCGCCGTAGCGCTGCTCGATCGTCGACAGGTAGGGCAGGCTCTCGCGGAAGCGACGGCCCTGGGCCAGGCGGTCGGCGGTGGCCACGCCCTTCACATAGTCGCCGATCGGCTTGGAGAATTCCGGCTGGCGGCCGTCGGCGGCCTCGGCGCGCGGATCGGGGCCCAGGCCGGCCAGCTCGCGGTCCAGCACCTCGGCCGGCACGCCGGCCGCGCGGGCCCGGCCGTAGAAGCCGCTGATCCAGGCGTCGAAGTTCGGATCGCCGGAGGCCCCGACCGGTCCGGCCGCGACAGGCGTCGGCTTCCCGGGCGCGCCGCCGGTGGGCGTCACCACGGCCGGCGTGGGCGTCAGCTGCGGATCGGCGCAGCCGGCGAGGGTCAGAAGTACGAAGGTGCGACGATCCATGAGCCCAACCTAGCCGCCAAGAGCGGACAGGCTCAATCACAAGCCCGCCAGATTTCGTTAAGTTCAAAGGCCTTCGTGTCGCAAGCGAGGCGGCGGCCGACGTTGACTCCCGGGCCGCCGCCGCTTATAGCCGCCCGCTCTGGAAACATCCGGTCGGAACGGACGCCGCTTTCGCGTTCAGCCCGGCCCGCCAACGGTAGACTAGGGTCATGAAGGTCAGAAGCTCGCTGAAGTCGCTGAAGAGCCGCCACCGCGACTGCAAGCTCGTGCGTCGCAAGGGCGTCCTGTACGTGATCAACAAGACCGATCCGCGCTTCAAGGCCAAGCAAGGCTAGGCAGTGCGCGCGCCCAGGGCCGTTCTCTGGGACGTCGGCAATGTGATCGTGGGCTGGAGCCCGCGACGGCTTTACGAAAAGCTCTTCGAGGAACCGGCCGCCTGCGACCGGTTCCTTTCGCATGTCTGCACCCTCGACTGGCACATCGAGCATGACCGGGGGGTGACCTTCGCCGACAACGCCGCGCCGCTGATCGCGCGGCATCCCGAGCACGCGGCGATGATCCGGCTGTGGGGCGACCGCTTCATCGACATGGTCGGGCCGGTGATCGGCGAAACGGAATCGGCGATGCACGCCCTGGCCGCCGCGGGCGTGCCGCAGTACGGCCTGACCAACATGCCCTCGGAAGCCTGGCCCGGGGTCCAGACCCTGTCGCCGGCCTTCGCCCTTCTCGCCGACACCATCGTCTCGGGCGACGAGAAGCTGGTGAAGCCTGATCCGGCCATCTACCGCGTGGTGCTGGCCCGCACCGGGCTGGCGCCGCAGGACATCCTGTTCTTCGACGACTCGGCCGCCAACATCGCCGCCGCCGCCGCCCTGGGCTTCCATGTCCACAGGTTCGAGGACCCGGCGGCAGTCTGGCCGACGCTGATCGGGCACGGACTGCTTGAGGCGGAACCGGCGAGGGTCTAGAGGGTCGCCCTTCCCCCTACTCCCGACCTGTGAGAGCCTCTCCCCATGGCCGACGACGCCCAGTCCATCGAAGTCCTCAACACCACCGCCCAGGGCCAGCTGAAGGCGATCCTGGAGCGCATCGAGCGGCTGGAAGAGGACAAGGCCGGCGTCATGGCCGACCTCAAGGAGGTCTATGCCGAGGCCAAGGGCAACGGCTTCGACACCAAGATCATCCGCAAGGTCGTGCGGCTGCGGAAGACCGACCGCGCGAAGCGTCAGGAAGAAGAGGCGCTGATCGACCTCTACATGTCCGCCATCGGGGAAATTTGAAGCGCAAGGCGCCAGACCTGAAGGCGCAGGCCAAGCGGGCCGCGCTGAACGCCCTGAAGCGCGCCCGGCGCACGGCCGACAAGGCCGGCGTCGAGCTCTCCGAATGGGAGGGCGAGTTCCTCGGCTCGGTCGAGGACCGCCTGAAGACCTACGGCCGCGCCTTTGGCGACCCTGAAAAGGGCGCCGTCGGCCAGGCCCTTTCCGCCCTGCAGACCGTAAAGCTCAAGGAGATCACGGCCAAGGCCAAGGGCGAGAAGAAGCCGATGGCGCGGAAGGGTTTCAAGCGGCGCGCGAGCGGCGACGGCAAGGTGGAATGATGGTGCGGTCCACGTCTCACGATCCTCTCCCAAAGGGAGAGGGGGACCACCCGGAGGGTGGTGGAGAGGGCCGCCATCCGGCGTCACGGGGCGCTCTCGCCGGCCTTTGGGCCAGCGTTTCCAACGCCCTGCACCTGACCCGCTCCACCATGCTCCGCATGGTCCCCCTCTCCCGATGGGAGAGGACGCCGGTTTGCGGCCTGATCGTGCTGGGTTTCATCGCTTCCTGCGCCGCGCCGGCCGAGGTCGCGCAATCCACTCCGCCGCCGTCCTGCAATATCCCCGCGGTCGTCACTCCCGCCCCGGCCTATACGCCGCCGGCAGACGAGATCGTCGCCGATGAGCCGACCGCCTTCTACATGCTGGCCCTGACCTGGGCGCCGGAGGACTGCCGCGAGACGGCCGGCAAGCCGGGCTACGAGCTTCAGTGCGGGGACAACAGCTTCGGGTTCGTGCTGCACGGCCTGTGGCCCAACGGCGCCGAGCGGCGGCATCCCCGCTACTGCGGCCCGGCCCCGGCGATCGCGGCGGAGACCGTCCGTCGCCACGCCTGCATGACGCCCTCGACCTATATGCAGCAGCATGAATGGGCGGCTCACGGAACCTGTGGCTGGACCACGCCGGAGGCGTACTTCGAACAGGCGGCGACGCTGTGGCGCGCGCTGCGGGCGCCGTCCTTCACCGCGCCGACGCTGACCGCCGGCCAGGTCCGCGACGCTTTCGTCGCCGCCAATCCGTGGATGAGGCGGGAGGGGATCTACATCAAGGCGGTGGACGGAAACCGGCTGATGGACGTGCGCGTCTGCTACGACCTCCAGTACCGGCCGATGGCCTGCCGATCCGTCGGCGTGAAGGACGAGGTCCAGCTGACCATCGAACCGCGCCGGGACTAACGGTTTCATAACGGGGATCTGCGACTGATGTCGCAGGGCAAAACGCCCGACGTCGGCCGAAGCGCGGACGCACCTCGAAACAGGCTCTTCTCGTCGATGCCGATGAACAGCATCAACACGAACGTCGGCGCGATGATCGCGCTGCAGAGCCTGAACGCCATCAATGGCGAGCTCTTCCAGGTCCAGCGCCGCATCGCCACAGGGCTGAAGGTCGCCAGCGCCAGGGACGATCCCTCCACCTGGGCCATCGCCCAGAACCAGCGCGCCGAGTCGCGCGCGCTCAACGCCGTCATGGGCTCGCTGGAACGCGGCCAGTCGGTGGTCGATGTCGCGTTGAACGGCGTCGAGACCATTTCCGACCTGCTGATGCAGATGAAGGAGAAGGCGCTCGCCGCGTCGGATCCGACCATCTCGGCCGCCGACAAGGCCGCGCTCAGCGAGGACTACGTCGCCCTGCGCCGCCAGATCGACCGCGCCGCCTCGACCGCGGAGTTCGGCGGCATCAACCTGATCTCGTCAGGCAGCACCGGTCGCGTGCGGGCGCTGGCCAACACCAGCGCCACCTCGACCATCGACATCGACCACGTCGATCTGTCGACCACCGGATCCGCCATCAGCGGGACGCTGGCCGACCTGACCGGGACCGTCGGCGCGACGGAGCTGGCCGCCATCGACACCGCTCTGCGCACCGTCAACGGTGCGGCGGCGAAGTTCGGCACCGGCTCCAAGGCGCTGGCCACGCATCTGGACTTCGTGCGCAAGCAACAGGACGTCATCGACGCCGGCGTCGGCCGCCTCGTCGACGCGGACCTCGCCAAGGAAAGCGCCCGGCTGCAGGCGCTCCAGGTCAAGCAGCAGCTGGCGATCATGGCGCTCGGCATCGCCAACCGCGCGCCCTCGATGCTGCTGGAGCTGTTCCGCTAACGGTCAAACCGCTCATCCCCGCGAAGGCGGGGACCCAGGGTTGTTTGTATTCGCCACGGGTTAGCCTCGCCGCGGTTCGAGGGGCCGCTACGAAAAACGCCTGGGTCCCCGCCTTCGCGAGGATGAGCGGGGCTGGGGATCGTTCCTACGGCGCCAGCACCATCTTCAGCGCGCCGTCGGCCCGCCTGTCGAACATGTCGTAGGCCCTGGCCCCGTCATCCAGCGACATCACATGGCTGATGTACTTCTCGGGTTTCAGCCGGCCTGACTGGATGAGCGGGATCAGCGCCGGCCACTCCTCGGGCACCGAACAGATGCCGATCCGGAAGGTCAGGCCGCCGGCGAAGGCGCGCGCCATCGGAAACTCGAACTTGCGGTCCTGGTTGACCCCGATGACCGACACCGTCGCCCGCCGTCCGGCCAGCCGCAGGGCGAGGTCGATGGTTCTGCCGTAACCGACCGCCTCGACGACGCACTCGGCCATTCGGCCGCTGGTCTGTTCACGGACGATTTCCACGGCATCGGCCGCGTCGAGCGCGATGGCGCCCACCGCCTCGGCCAGCCTGCGCCGCTCGGGCACCAGATCGATCGCATAGACCCTGGCCGCACCCATGATGAAGGCCGCCTCGACGGCCAGCAGGCCGATCGGGCCGAGCCCGACCACCGCCACGGTCTTGCCGACCGTGATATCGGCGTTGCGCGCCCCGAACCAGGCGGTGGCCAGCGCGTCGGTCATCATCAGCGCCTGGTCGGCGGTGACGCCCTCCGGGATCACCGCCGCATTGAAGTCGGCGGCGGGCACTCGCACCGCTTCGGCCTGGCACCCTTGCAGCTTGCTGCTGAGGCCGTAGCAGCCGGAGGCGTTGTTGGCGCAGTGGATGACGTTGCCGGCCAGGCAGGAGGCGCAGGCCCCGCAGCCGACGGCGGCGGATATCATCACCTTGTCGCCGATCTTCAGACGGCTGACGCCGCGGCCGATCTCGACCACCTCGCCGACCGCCTCGTGGCCGACGCAGAAGCCGATGTCCTCGCTGAACCCCTCGCCGTGGTAGATGTGCAGGTCGCTGCCGCAGATGGCGCAGCGGTCGACCTTGATGATGGCGTCGCGGGCGTCCTGGATCGACGGATCGTCCATCGCCTCGCAGCGGATGTCGCGGGCCCCGTAGTAGCGCAGCGCCTTCATCACCTACCTCGCGTTCATCGCGTTGTACTCGCGGATCTTCTGCTTCCCGAGCTGGTTCATGTGGACCTCGTCCGGGCCGTCGGCCAGGCGCAGGTAGCGGTTCAGCGTGAAGAAGTAGGCGACCTGGGTGTCGTCGCTGACGCCCATCCCGCCATGGATCTGGATCGCGCGGTCGGCGACCGTCTGGGCCATCTGCGGGGCCACGACCTTGATCGCGGCGATCAGGTCCTTGGCCACCTTGTTGCCGTAGCGGTCCATCTGGTCGGCGGCCTTCAGGGTCAGCAGACGCGCCATCTCGATCTCGCAGAAGCTGCGGGCCACGTCCTGGCGGATGCTGCCCTGCTCGCTCAGCTTCTTGCCGAAGGCGACACGGCTCTCAGCGCGGCGGGACATGATCTCCAGCGCCCGCTGGGCCTGGCCGATCGAGCGCATGCAGTGGTGGATGCGGCCCGGCCCGAGACGGCCTTGCGCGATCTCGAAGCCGCGGCCCTCACCGAGGATCATGTTGGACTTGGGCACCCGGACGTTCTCGAAGCGCAGCTCGGATTCGCCGCCCGGCGAGTTCATCGAACCGAACACCGTCTGATGACGGACGATGGTCACGCCCGGCGTGTCGCGCGGCACGATGATAGTCGAATGCTGCTGGTGGCGCGGGTTGTCGAGCAGGGTCTTGCCCATCACCAGGAACAGTTCGCACTTCGGATGCCGCGCGCCGCTGATCCACCACTTGCGGCCGTTCAGGACGTAGTCGTCGCCGTCCGGCAGGATGGTCAGCTCGAGGTTGGTCGCATCGGACGACGCCACCTGCGGCTCGGTCATGACGTAGGCGGAGCGGATCTCGCCGTTGAGCAGCGGCGTCAGCCAGCGCGCCTGCTGCTCGGGCGTGCCGTAGCGCGCCAGCACTTCCATGTTGCCGGTATCCGGCGCCGAGCAGTTGAAGACCTGCGAGCACCAGGGGACGCGGCCCATGATCTCGGCCAGCGGCGCATACTCCAGGTTCGTCAGGCCCGGGCTGAACGCGCCGTACTCGTGCGGCAGGAACAGGTTCCACAGACCGGCGGCGCGCGCCTTCTCCTTCAGCGGCTCCATGCCCGGCCATTCCTGCCAGAGATTGGCGGGGTCGTGGACAAAGTCGTGGAACGCGTGCTCGTTCGGATAGATGTCCTCGTCCATGAAGGCTTCGAGCCGCGCGACGAGATCCTTCACCTTGTCGGTGTGTTCGAAGTTCATGAAATACTCCGTAGACTGATCGTCACTCAGCCGATCCAGCGCAGGGCGCGCTCGAACAGGCCGACGGTCTTGGCGTGGAGGAGATCTCCGGTGGCCTTCGGCGCCTTGCCGGCGCAGGCGCGGGCATGGGTGCCCTCGAGAATGATTCCGAGCTTGTAGCAGGCGAGGACGGCGTACCAGTCGAGCGCGGCCAGGTCGCGCGTGGTCCGCGGCCGATAGTGCTCGACCAGTTCCTGGGCCGTGGGAAAGCCCTTCCACGGCTTGACCGAGACGTCCTCGACCTCGGGCTCCGGCTTCTCGGGCCAGGTGGCCATCAGCCAGCCCAGGTCGAGCAGTGGATCGCCGATCGTCGTCAGCTCCCAGTCGACGATGGCGGCCAGATCGCCGCTGTCATGGCGATACATGACGTTGGCCAGGTGGTAGTCGCCATGGATGATCCCGGGCTGGAAGTCCGACGGCCGGTGGGCGTTCAGCCAGCTGGCGACACGATCCACCCCCGGGATCTCGCCCGGCCCGGTCCAGCCGGCGAACTCGTTGTACGACTCCAGCTGCGCCTTCCAGCGCGACACCTGCCGCTCCAGGTAATTGTCCGGCTTGCCGAGGCCGTCGAGGCCCAGCGCGCGGTAGTCGAGCGCGCCCAGCGCCGCGATGCCCTCGACCAGCGACAGGCCCATCCGGCGGCGCACGGCCTCGGACCCGGCGTGCAGCGGCGGCAGGCCGGTGGTCGGATTGAAGCCGTCGACGGGCTCCATCAGGTAGAAGGCCGCGCCGATCACGTCCTCGTCCGGGCAGGCGGCGATCAGGCCGGGATGCGGCACGTCGGTTCCGGCGATCGCGCCCAGGACCCGCGCCTCGCGCCGCATCGTCTCGTTGCTGTTGGCCCGCAGATGCGGCGGCGGCCGGCGCAGCACATAGTCGCGGCCGGACCGCGTGAACTTCAGCAGGATGTTCTGGGTGCCGCCGGCCAGCAGCACGGCGTCCTCGATCGCGCCGTCGCCGAGGCCCTGCCTGTCCATCCAGGCGGCCACCGCCGCCAGATCCACGCCTGCTGTTTCCACCCGCGCGCCCTCGGCGTCTGATTTAAGTCATTTGGATAATGCAATTGACGCGGCGGGAAGCAAAGGGAATCTTCCGGTCATGGGCCGACTGGACGTCAAGCCGCGCAGCGAGGCCGCGCGCCATCTGAAGCAGATCGCCTGCCGGCTGTTCGCCGAGCGGGGCGTCGACGGCGTCACCGTGCGCGAGATCGCCGAGGCGGCCGGTCAGAAGAACCACGCCGCCGTCGGCTATCACTTCGGCTCGAAGGAAGCGCTGATCCGCGAGCTGGTGCTCGACGGCGCGCGCCTGATCGACGAGCGCCGCAACGCCGCCCTCGACGGCCTGGAGCGGGAGGACCGGGTCTCGGTCCGCGCCGTCTGCGAGGTGCTGATCCGCACCTCGATCGAGCTGGAAGGCTCCGGGCTGGAGGACAGCTACAACCGCTTCGTGGTGATGCTGGCGATGACCCATCGCGATGTGCTGATGGCCGCCCTCGATGGCCGCTGGAACTCAGGCTACCAGCGCTGCCTCGACCATCTGCGACGGCTCATGCCGGCCATGGCCGCCGCGCGGAAGACCGAGCGGCTGGTCTTCGTCGGGGCCTATCTCGGCAGCGTGCTGGCGGGACGGGAGGCGGCGCTGGCTGACGCCAGCCGCGAGCACCCGACCTGGGGCTCGCCCGAGGCGCTCGACAACTTCGCGACCACCATGGCGGCGATCGTCGAGGCGGCGCCCTGAAGGGAAAAAGTCCGGGACGGAGGCGGCCCACGGCGACGCGACGGCGCCGTGTTCAGCAATAGCCGCCTCCGCCCCGGTCAGGCGCTGATCGCCGCTCGCGCGGAGGCGAGCTTCATCCGGTGCAGGAGCGTGCGCAGCCGCTCGTCGCGGCTGGGCCGCCAGAGAATGACCTGCCGACGCATCACGAAGCCTCCTCCAGGCCGTCCTCGCCGACGTCGAGGCCCTGTTCGCGGACCTTTCGGTAGAGGGTGGACCGGCCGATCCCGAGGCGCCGGGCCACTTCGCTCATGTGGCCGGCGTAGATCTCGATCGCCAGCTGGATCAGGTCGCGCTCGACCTCCTCCAGCGGGCGCACATGGCCGCGGGCGTCGAGGATGCGCACCGGCGCGTCCTGTGCGATCTCGGCGATGAGTTCGTTCGCGGTCGGGGGCGGCGCCGCTTGGGCCGGCGTCAGCGCCTCGGGCGCCACCTTGACCCCCGAGATTGCCGGGAAGTCGTGCGGCTGCAGATAGGGCGCGTCGGCCAGGACGATGGCGCGGTACACGGCGTTCTCGAGCTGGCGCACGTTCCCGGGCCAGTCGAAGCCGGTGAGGATCGCCAGGGTCTCGGCGCTGGCGCCGGTGACCCGCTTGCCCTCCTCGACGTTGAACCGCGTGATGAAGTGGTTGATCAGCGCCGGGATGTCCTCGCGGCGCTCGCGCAGCGACGGCGCCTCCACCGGATAGACATTCAGGCGGTAGAACAGGTCCTCGCGGAAGCGGCCCTCGGCCACGGCATTCGCCAGGTCGCGGTTGGTCGCCGAGACGATCCGGACATCGACCTTGACCGAACGCTTGGCGCCGATCGGGTCGATCTCGCTCTCCTGCAGCGCGCGCAGCAGCTTGACCTGCATGTCGAGCGGCAGTTCGCCGACCTCGTCCAGGAACAGGGTGCCGCCGTCCGCCTCGCGGAACTTGCCCAGGTGCTTGTCGGACGCGCCGGTAAAGCTGCCCTTCTCGTGGCCGAACAGGATCGACTCGACGAGATTCTCCGGAATGGCGCCGCAGTTGACCGCGACGAACGGCTTTCCGGCCCGGTCCGACGTTCCGTGCACGGCGCGGGCGATGACTTCCTTGCCGACGCCGCTCTCGCCGGTGATCAGGATCGGGATCGACGACTTCGCCGCCCGCTCGCCCAGCCGCTTGACCATGGTCATGGCAGGGCTGTCGCCGATCAGGTCCTTGAAGGTCGTGCGACCGGAGGTGTGCTTCTTCAGGCGATCGACCTCGGTCCGCATCTCCCCCATCGACAGGACGTTGCGGATCGAGACCGTGATGCGCTCGGGACTGGCCGGCTTGACGAAGAAGTCCTGGGCCCCGGCCTGCATGGCCTTGACCACGGTCTCCACGCCGCCGCCGGCGGTCAGCACGATCACCGGCTGGGATAGCCCCCGCGCGCGCATTTCCTTCAGCGCGTCGTGGCCGTTCAGGCCAGGCATCTGCAGGTCAAGCAGAACCACGTCAGCCGGCTGGCCGGTGGTCAGGTGCCTGAGCGCGGCGTCGCCGTCTTCGGCCTGCGCGACGGCGAAGCCCTCGCGTTCGAGGACCGCCTGGATCAGACGCCTTTGCGTCGGGTCGTCGTCGACGACCAGGACCGTTTTGGTCATATGAAGATCACCCACCGGAACCGGCGACGCCCGTCATGGAGCGGCGCTCTTGTTGACCCGGATTGAAACACGGTCGGGTAAAGGCCGGGTTTCGGAGACCTGAGTCGGGGGTTAACGGCGACGGAGTCCCCGCCTAGGATGACACCGGTTTCCGCAAGTGAGGCGAGCATGACCGACTGGACCCGCCGGACACTCCTCGCCGCGCCGCTCGCGGCCGGGGCCGCCGGGAGCGCGCGGGCGGCGGCCCCGGCTGTCCTGCCGGTCTGGCCGGGAGACGCGCCGGGCGGTACCGGCGTCACGGTCGTCGAGGAGATCGTCGAGCGTCCGCCCGCGGCCGGCGGACTGCGCGACCGGATCGTCAAGGGCGTTCGCCGGCCGACGCTCACGGTGTTCGGGCCGGCGAGGCCGAACGGCGCGTCACTGCTGATGACGCCGGGCGGCGGCTACCGGTGGGTGGTGATGGACAAGGAGGGCTACGAATGCGCCCAGCGCTTCGCGGCGGCCGGCGTCACCGTCTATGTCGCCAGCTATCGCCTGCCCGGCGACGGCTGGGCGGCCGGTCCTGCGGTGGCGCTGCAGGACGCCCAGCGGGCGCTGCGCCTGGTCAGGGCGCGGGCCTCGGCGCGCGGCCTGGACCCCGGGCGGGTCGGCGTCATGGGCTTCTCGGCCGGCGGTCACGTCGCCGGATGCCTAGGCCTGATGTGGGACCGCCCGGTCTATGCGCCGGTCGACGCAATCGACGCCCTGTCGGCGCGGCCGGACAGCAGCGTGCTGATCTATCCGGTGGCGACGATGCACCAGAGCTTCGCCCACGCCGGCTCGCGGGAGCGGATGCTGGGCCCGGAGCCAACGCCGGAAGCCGAGCGGCGGTGGTCGCTGGAGGACAACGCCCGGGCCGACGCGCCGCCGACCTTCCTGCTGCACGCGGCCGACGACGCCTCGGTCCCGGTGGAGAACAGCCTGGCGACCGAAGCAGCGCTGCGGGCGGCGAAGGTCCCGACCGAGCTGCACGTCTTCGAGGAGGGCGGCCACGGCTTCGGCCTTCGCTTCGCGCGGGGCAAGCCGGTCGAGACCTGGCCGGACCTCGTCCTCGCCTGGTGGAAGCGGAAGGGCTTTCTCTAGAGGCCGACCAGCCTGGCGCTGCAGTCCCACAGCTTCGCCGCCCGGTCCTCATCATGCGCCACGGCGGACGGCGGCACGTCGAGCAGCGCGTCCTTGCGCACCGCCAGGTATCGGCCGCGAAGGCCGGCGAAGCGCGGCTCGGTCGCCAGCGCCGCCAGCAGCCGGCCGGAGTTCTCCGGCGTGCTGACCCGGTCGGTGCGTCGGACCAGGTGCGGCAGCAGGAAGCGGAAGATCAGACCCGACGGTCCCGGATAGTCCCGCGCCAGGCCGGTGCCCGGCGTGAAGCCCGGATCCATCGCGATAACGGAAAGGTCGGGGTGCGTCTCCTCGGTCCGCCGCGCCAGTTCCCGGACGGTCATGACGTTGGCCAGCTTGGAGGTCGAATAGGCGCGCTGCCCGCGGACGATCCGGCGGCGGTCAAGATCAGGATCCTGGTTCGGCCAGGCGAGCTTCGCCGGATCGATGTGGCGCGGCGGCGGGATGCCGGTCCTCTCTTCCGGATCATGGGTGCCGCTCGCCGTCAGGATGATGCGGCCGGCCGGCGCCATGCGGTCGAGCAGCAGGCGGAGCATCAGGTAGTGGGCCAGGTGGTTGACCGCGAAACTCAGCTCGAAGCCGTCGGCGCTGCGAGCATCGGTGACGTTCTGGATGCCGGCGTTGAGGATCAGCACGTCGATCGGTCCGCCCGCCGCCGCCTCGGCCGCGAAGGTCCGCACGCTGGCGAGGCTGGCGAGATCGAGGGCATGCGCCTCGACCTTGCCGGCCAGCGCCGACGGAAGCCGCTCCGGCGTCCGCGCGCCGATCACCAGCGTCTCCGTGCCGGCCAGCCGGCGTGCGGCCTCCAGCCCGATGCCGCCGGTGGCTCCCGTCATAACGATCCGCATAGCCGCCCTCGCATTTTGGTTGGTTGACCAACCAAAACTAGGATGAGATGACGATCGGCGCAAGGCCTCTCAGCCCATCCAGCCGCGGACGGCCTGTTCCAGGTCCTCGGCCGCCGACCGGATCGGGAAGGCGGGGTCGTTGAGCCAGGTCAGCATCGCCCCGTCGCTGACCGCCTTGAGCATCATGGCGATCTCGCGATCCCGCGCCGTCGGCGTCGTCTCGCCGCGCGAGGCGGCCAGCGTCAGCGCGGTCTCGGCGGTGGCCGCCGCGTTCAGGTCGCGCAGCACGGCGGCCAGCTCGGGGTTGGTCAGAGCCGCCGCCGCGAAGGCCAACCTCACCTTGAAGAAGTCGCGCTCTGCCTCCAGCGAGGCGCGGGCCATCCGGAAATAGGCGGCGATCTGATCGTCCGCCGAGTGGGCCGCGCGCGTTTCCCGCAGCATCGTCAGATAGTTGTCGAGCGCCACCCGCAGCACGGCCTCGAGCAGCGCCGCCTTGGTCGGGAAGTGATAGTGCAGCAACCCTGGCGTCAGGCCGGCGTCGGCCGCGATCGCCTTGACGCTGGCCGCCTCCAGCCCCTCGCGCGCCACCACGCGGAAGGCGGCCGCGATCAGCCGCTCGCGGGTGGTCGTGGGTTCGGAAAAGGAAAGCGGCGCGGCCATCGCCGGCGACCATAGAGCGCGCGGACCGGCGCGCAACCTGCCTCCCTCCCCCTTGTGGGGAGGGACAGACCTGCGGAGCAGGTCAGGGTGGGGCAAGTGATGGCCGCCTTCAGCGTCGGGTGAGGATCACTGCTTGCCCCACCCGTCTCGTCTCGCTGCGCTCGCCGATCCACCCTCCCCACAAGGGGGAGGGAGACTTGCGAGGCCAATCCCCGCGGCGCATATCCCCGCCCATGAACGCCCCCGTGAAGCCGCCCGCCCCGACCGATATTCCCGAGTGGAACCTCGCCGACCTCTATGACGGACGCAGCGACCCGCGCATCGAGCTCGACCTCGGCGAAGCGAAGAAGGCCAACGACGCCCTCGTCGCGTTGCAGGGCCGGTTCGTCGGCAGCCGGGCCGACGCCAAGGCGCTGGGCGCGCTGATCGACCAGGGTCTGAACCTCTATGAACAGGCGACCAACGGCCTGTGGTCGGTCGGGGCCTACGCCTCGCTCGCCGCCTCGACGGCGCGCGACGACCCGGCCTGGGCCAAGTTCGAGGCCGACCTGCGCGCCCGGTCCTCGCAGATCGCGGCCGAGAGCCTGTTCTTCACCCTGGAGCTCAACGCGCTCGAGGACGCGGAGATCGAGGCGGCGCTGAAAGCCGTTCCAGCGGCCGCGCGATGGAAGCCGTGGATCCGTCGCCTGCGCCTTTCCCGGCCGCATGAACTGTCGGAGGATCTCGAGCGCCTGCTGGTCGACCGCGCGCCCGCCGTCGCCAACTGGAGCCGGCTCTACGACGAGACGCTGGCGAAGCTGACCTGCAAGGTCGGCAAGGAGTACCTGACGCTGCCGGAGGCGCTGAACCGCCTGTCGGACCCGTCGGCCGCCCGCCGCAAGCAGGCCGCCAACGCCCTGGCCGAGGCGCTGCACGACCGGACGCCGACCATGGCGCTGGTCATGAACACCCTGGCCTTCGAGAAGCAGGTCGAGGACCGCTGGCGCCGCTATGCCTACCCGGCCCAGTCGCGTCACATCGCCAACGAGGTCGACGCCGAGGCGGTCGAGGCCATGGCCGAGGCGGTGGTCGAAAGCTACGCCGCCACCTCGCACCGCTACTATGCGGCCAAGGCGAAGGCGATGGGCCGCAAGACGCTCGACTACTGGGACCGCAACGCCCCGCTCGATAGCGCCGCGCCGCGCACCTACGACTGGCAGGAGGCCAAGGCCGTCGTCCTCGACAGCTTCTCCGCCCTGGCCCCGAAGTTCGCCGACCAGGCGCGGACCTTCTTCGCCCAGCCCTGGATCGATGCGAAGCCGCGGCCCGGCAAGCAGTCCGGCGCCTACAGCCACCCGGTGACCGCCGACCGGCACCCGTACGTGTTCATGAACTACATGGGCGAGCGGCGGGACGTCCTGACCCTGGCGCACGAACTGGGCCACGCGGTCCACCAGACGCTCTGCGCGCCGCTCGGCACGCTGCTGGCCGATACGCCTCTGACCCTGGCCGAGACCGCCTCGATCTTCGGCGAGGGCCTGGTGTTCGAGCGGCTGCTGGCCGAGGCGAGCCCCGCCGACCGCAAGGCCTTGCTCGCCGGCAAGATCGAGGACGGGCTCAACACCGTCGTCCGCCAGATCGCCTTCCACCGGTTCGAGACCCGCTTCCACGACGCCCGCGCCGAGGGCGAGCTGTCGCCGGAGCAGATCGGCGGGCTGTGGCTGGAGGTGATGGGGGAGAGCCTGGGGCCGGCCATCAGGCTCAACGACGGCTACGAGCACTACTGGGCCTACGTCAGCCACTTCGTGCACGCGCCGTTCTATGTCTACGCCTACGCGTTCGGCGACCTGCTGGTGCGGGCCCTGATGGAGAAGCGCCGCGAGGACCCCGTGGCGTTCGCGCCCCTGTACGAGGAACTGCTCGCCGCCGGCGGCACGAAGACCTATGTCGAGGCGCTCGCCCCGTTCGGGCTGGACCCGCGCAAGAAGGCGTTCTGGGCCGCCGGCTGCCGCGAGATCGCCCGCCTCGTCGAGGAGTTCGAGGCGCTGGTCTAGGGGCCTCGCCTTCAAACGCCGTCATGGCCCGGCTTGTCCGGGCCATGACGACGGAGTGGACCAGGCCGGGGGCTCAGCTCTGGACGCGCCGCTCCCCGCGCAGCAAGTTGCACAAAAGTACGTTCGGGGAGGAACGCATGAAGCTCTGGGGCAGGGTCGGGCTCGGCCTTCTGGCCGTCGTCATCGTGCTGGCGACGATCGTCACTATCCGGACGATCACCTTCAAGCCGGCGTCGGCCGTCGACATCACGGCCGTGAAGCTGGCCGCGCCGCTGGCCGTCGACGAGGCCGTGACGGCGCGTCGCCTGTCCGAGGCCATCCAGATCCTGACCATCAGCCACCAGGACCCGGCCGAAAACGACCCGGCGCAATGGGACAGGCTCCACGCCTGGCTGGCCACGACCTATCCCGCCGCGCACAGGGCGATGGTCCGCGAGATCCTGCCCAACAAGGCGCTGGTCTACACCTGGAAGGGGTCGGACGCGTCGCTCGCGCCGATCGTGCTGATGGCTCACCAGGACGTGGTGCCGGTGACGCCGGGCACGGAAGGCGACTGGAAGCATCCGCCGTTCGCCGGCGTCATCGCCGAGGGCGCGGTCTGGGGTCGCGGGGCGATCGACGACAAGGGTTCGCTGGTCACGATCTTCGAGTCGCTGGAGGCCCTCGCCGCCTCGGGCTTCACGCCGAAGCGCACCATCCTGATCGTCAGCGGCCAGGACGAGGAGGTCGGCGGCACGGGCGCCCAGGCCGCCGCCGCCCTGATGAAGAGCCGCGGCATCAAGGCCGAGTGGGTGCTCGACGAGGGCATGGCGGTGGTCAAGGACTTCCCGATGGTCGACAAGCCGGTCGCCGTCATCGGGCTGGCCGAGAAGGGGTACGCCACGCTGAAGATCGTCGCCCGCGCGCCCGGCGGCCACTCCTCGGCCCCGCCGGCCGAGACGGGGGTCGAAACCCTGGCGAAGGCGATCCTCGCCATCACCGGCAGGCCTTTCCCGATGAAGTTCAAGGGCCCCGGCGCCGAGATGATCCGCGCCATCACGCCGGAGGCCGGCCTGCCGATGCGGATCATCGTCGCCAACGACTGGCTGTTCGGCGGCCTGCTGAAGAGCCAGCTCGCCAAGAGCCCGGCCAGCGCCGCGACCCTGCGCACCACCATCGCCCCGACCATGCTGAAGGGCAGCCCCAAGGAAAACGTCCTGCCGCAGGACGCCACCGCCTGGATCAACTACCGCATCGCGCCCGGCCAGACGGCCGACGATGTGATGGCGGCGGCGAAGCGGGCGACGCGCGGCCTGAACGTCGAGCTCAGCTGGGAGCGCGGCGCCGGCAACAATCCCTCCCCGGTGTCCTCGACCGACTCGGACGGCTGGAAGCTTCTGGCCGCGCTGGGGTCGGAGGGGGGCACCATCCCGGTCGCCCCCGGTCTGGTCACCGCCGGCACCGACAGCCGCTACATGACCGGCGTGGCCAAGGACGTCTACCGCTTCGCCCCGATGCACGCCTCGGTCGCCGAGTTCGGCATGATCCACGGCACCAACGAGCGGATGACGCTGGAGAACCTGCGGCGGATGACGGATTTCTACACCCGGCTGATCGCCTCGGCGGCGGGGTGACCTGGATCAAGGTCCGCGCTGGAACGGCGTGCAGGATGCGGCGCTTCGCTGTATGGAGCGGACATGCCCGCTGACGACGCAACGCCCAAGACGAAAGGAGCCCCGACGAAGTTCGGGACAGGCCTCCTGCGCGACTGCTGGTACTTCGCGGCCCTGTCGCGGGAGCTGAAGCCGGGCAGGCTTCAGCGCTACGAGCTGCTCGGCGAGCCGGTGCTGCTGGGCCGCACCCGCAAGGGCCAAGTCTACGCCGTGCGGGATGTCTGTCCCCACCGCGCCGCGCCGCTGTCGGCCGGCAAGCTGGTCAGCGAAGCCGACGGCCGCGAGACCGTCGAATGCCCGTATCACGGCTGGCGCTTCGGCACCGACGGCGCCTGCACCGCCATCCCGTCGCTGGTCGAGGGCCAGGGCGTCGATGTGTCCCGCATCCGGGTGAGGAACTACCCCGCCGCCGAGAGCCAGGGGATGGTCTTCGTCTGGTTCACCAGCGACCCCCGCGGCCAGGGCGAGCCGGATCATCCGCCGCCGGTCTTCCCCGGCGTGGTCGGCGGCGGACCGAAGATCGTCGAGCGGATGGACTTCGACACCCATATGGACCACGCGGTCGTCGGCCTGATGGACCCGACCCACGCGCCGTTCGTGCACAAGGCCTGGTGGGCCCGCTCGCCCAAGCGGCAATACGAGAAGACCAAGGTGTTCGAGCCCTCGCCAGAGGGCTTCGTCATGGTCCGCCACCCCCGCTCGAAGGCGAACCGCATCTACGACATCCTCGGCGGCCAGCCGGAGGTGGAGATCACCTTCCGCCTGCCGGGCAGCCGTTGGGAGCATATCCGGATCGGCCCGCGCCAGCTGTTGGCCCTGACCTTCCTGACGCCGGTCACCGACAGCAAGACGACGATCACCCAGATCATCTGGTCCGATCACCCCGTCCTGTCGCTGGCCCCGGTGATCAAGCCGTTCGTCCGCGCCTTCCTGCATCAGGACGGCGACATGGTGAACCTGCAGAACCTGGGCCTGAAGTACGACCCGCCGATGCTCTGGCTCGAGGACGGCGACACCCAGGCCAAGTGGTACCAGCAGCTGAAGCGCGAATGGACTGCCAGCCGCGCCGAAGGCCGCGCCTTCGCCAATCCGGTGAAGCCGACGACCCTGCGCTGGCGCAGCTAGGGTTAAGGTTCGCGCGCGGCTAGAGCGCCGGTGACAAGGCGTCCGCGCTGGCGTTAGATCGGCCCATGCATCGTCGTCTCTTCGCCCTGGCCCTGATCAGCGCCCTCGCCGCCCCGGCGGTCGCGCAGGAACGGCCGCCGGCTGAACGCCAGACCCTGATCGACCTCGCCTATGCGCTGGGCGAAAGCCATGCGCTGCGCCAGGCGTGCGCCGGCGACGGCGATCAGTACTGGCGCGACCGCATGATGCAGATGAACGAGACCGAGGCCTCCGACGCGGCGTTCAGCGGCCGGCTGACCCAGGCCTTCAACAGCGGATTCGCCACGCGGCAGACGGAGTTTCCCTCCTGCACCCCGGCCAGCAAGCGGGCCGAGCTGGTCGTCGCCCGCAAGGGCCAGAGCCTGGCCAGCCAGCTGTCGGCGATCACCCGGACGGTGGTGAACACCGGGCCGGTGGACCCCGACGCGCCGGAATCGGATACCGCCGGTCCGGATTCCGTGGCGAAGGGGTCTTCCCCGCGCTAGATTCGCCTCCTGGTAGTTCTGGAGGGGCGCATGGCCTTCGGTTTCTTCGCGATCGTACTGATCGTTCTGGCGTTGATGCTGCTGTTCAGCGTCATCAAGATCGTGCCGCAGGGCCGCGAGTTCACGGTCGAGTACTTCGGCCGCTACACGCGCACGCTCGCGCCCGGCATGCACTTCCTGATCCCGTTCTTCGAGCGGATCGGCCGCCGCGTGAACATGATGGAGCAGGTCCTCGACGTGCCCCAGCAGGAGGTCATCACCAAGGACAACGCCGTGGTGAAGGTCGACGGCATTGTCTTCATCCAGGTGATGGACGCCGCCGCCGCCGCCTACCGCGTCGACAACCTCAACTACGCCATCAGCCAACTCTGCATGACCAATCTGCGGACGGTGGTCGGCTCGATGGAGCTGGACGAGGTGCTGAGCCAGCGGGACCAGATCAACACCCGGCTGCTGACCACCATCGACCACGCCACCAGCCCCTGGGGGGTGAAGGCGACGCGGATCGAGATCAAGGATCTGACCCCGCCGCCGGACATCACCAACGCCATGGCCCGGCAGATGAAAGCCGAGCGCGAACGCCGCGCGGTGATCACCGAGGCGGACGGCGAGAAGCAGGCGGCCATCGCCAAGGCCGAAGGCTCCAAGCAGGCCGCGATCCTGCAGGCCGAGGGCCGCCGCGAAGCCGCCTTCCGGGACGCTGAGGCCCGCGAGCGCGAGGCCGAGGCTGAGGCCAAGGCGACGGCGTTCGTGTCCGAGGCCATCGCTCGCGGCGACGTCAACGCCATCAACTACTTCATCGCCCAGAAGTACGTCGAAGCCTTCGCCGAGCTGGCCCGCAGCCCGCAGCAGAAGACCGTGATCGTGCCCGCCGACTTCGCCGGCATCAGCGGCTCTATCGCCGGCATCGGCGAACTGGTGAAGACCCTCGGCGGCGTCAATGACGGCGGCCGGGGCGGCGGCGGCGGGGCCGTGCCCCGCACCAAGGGCTAGAGCCGGAACAGGAGAGCGCCATGACCTGGTTTGTCGAACTCTACGGCGCCCATCCGTTCTGGATCTGGCTGGCGATCGGCGCGGTCTTCCTGGCCGCCGAGGTGTCGACCGGAAGCGGCTGGCTGCTGTGGCCGGCCGCCAGTTCGGCGGCGATGGCCCTGCTGGTCCTCGTCCTGCCCGACAGTCTGTCGGCGCATCTCGCCGTCTGGGCGGTGCTGACGATCATCACCACGATCGGCGCGCGCCGGCTGTTCCCGCGGAACATCTCCGGCGGCGGACCCGACATCAACGACAACATCGGACGGCTGATCGGACACCAGGGGGCCGTCGTCGAGGCGTTCCGCAACGGCGAGGGCCGGGTCTTCGTCGACGGCAAGGAATGGGCGGCCGTCACGGAAGACGGCGCCGCGCCGGCCCTGAACGACAGGGTGCAGGTCGTCGCCGCCGAAGGGTCGGTGCTGCGCGTGAAGCCGGCCTAGCGGTTCTCGTCCAGCCACAGGCGCAGCGCGCGCAGAAACGGCAGCGCCGCCTGGAACTCCTCGTCAGTGAAGGCCGCCCGCATCGATTCCAGATGCGGGCGCAGGCCGCGGATCGCCTCGCCATAGGCCTCCGCGCCGGCGGCAGTCAGGCTGACCCATTTGCGGCGACCGTCCGCAGGGTCCGGGCGGACCGCGATCCAGCCCGCCGCCTCGCACCGCTGCAGCGTGTGGGTCATGGCGCTCTTGCCGACCTGGAAGGCCGAGGCGAGCTGAGCCGGGCTCTCCTCCCCGCCGCGCCGCATGAAGTGGCTGAGCAGCGCGAACTGCGCCGAGGGCAGGCCGCTGACCTTTTCCAGCTTGGCGTTGGACAGCTGGCTGATGATGCCGATCTCGGTCATCACCTGGACGTCGGCGCGGTCGCGCGCCAGGCGGGGATTGTCGGGGGTCATGGTCAGACGTTCCGGATCTGGGCGGCCAGGCCGCGGCGCGGCGCGGGCGGGATCTCGGCCTTCGGATAGCCGATCCGGGCCAGCATCTGGATACGGCCGCCGTCGGGGGCGAGTTCCTTGTGGAGGGCGTCGAATACGGGCTTCTGGGTTGCGTACTCCTGCAGCCCCTGGCTCCAGGGGTGCATGGCAAGCCCGAGCCGCGCGGCCTCCAGGTTGGCGCTGACGTAGGCGCGGCCAGCCGCGATCTCGTCCGCCCGGCCCTGTCCGGGGGTGACCAGCCAGACGAATCCGCGCGCGCTGTCGGTCCCGGCCTTGAGGAACTTCAGCGCCTCGTTGAAGGCCGTCGTGCCCGGGGTGGCCATCTTCGCCTTGCTCAGGACGCCGACGGCGTTCAGGGCGCTCATCGCCGGCGCGTCGAGCGAGATGCCCCAGGGGTGTTCGGCCACGTCCCTGGCGCCGATGAAGGTGCGCTCGACGCTCTCGTGATGCGGGGCGGGCGTGTTGGCCTCGATCTCCGCGCCCCTGTAGGCCAGCGCCTTCAGCGTCGCCACCCGCGCCGGGTCAATGGTTCCCTCGCAGAAGACCACCGACGACGGAGGCTGAGCGGCATTCGAGGCAGTCGATGAGGTCGTCGGCGTGACGGCGCCGGCGGCGGCGACCTTCGCCAACGTCTCCGTCGAGACGCTTTGCTCCGTATACGGATTTCTGTTGGTGCGACGCTTCAGAATCGCGTCGAACACCGGCCCGGCGTCGATCGACACCGCCCCGCCGAGCGTCAGGCGGAACAGCGGCCGTGCATCGAGCAACGGAACCGCCTCGCCTTGTGGAAACAGTTCGACCGTCGACTGCCGCCCCAGCGCGGCCAGGGACCGCTGCAGCAGCTCCAGGAACGTTCCGCAGCCGATCGTGATCTGCCGATTGAAGGGGTCGGTCACCGGCAGCAGTCGCGTCCGGTCGATGTAGAGCGTGATCTGCTCGGGTGTCGTCAGATCGACCAGCCACGGCTGCATGTTGTGCGGATTGGGCGCCAGGATGGCCCAGGACAGCGCCTTGCGGCGGATGTCGGTCTCGCCCGCGCCGGGATTGACCCAGGCCGCGCGCGGATCGGCGCCGGCCGGCGCGCAGGAGGCGGCGGCGGCCAACACCACACCGCCGCCGACCAGACGGATGAAGCTGCGACGATCCATGACAGACCCTTTGTTCAATGTTGAACTAAATAGATAGTTCAAATCTGAACAAGTCAAGCCGCTTCACGGATCAGAGTTCGCCGAGCTCCTCGAGCATGCCCTTGCGGGCCAGCTCGTCAGCCAGTTCGTTGAGCTCGTGGCCGGCGTGGCCCTTCACCCAGCGCCAGTCGACCTGGTGCCGGCTCCGGGCCGCGTCGAGGCGTTTCCAGAGGTCCTCGTTCTTGACCGGGCTCTTGTCGGCCGTCTTCCAGCCGCGCGCCTTCCAGCCGTGGATCCAGGTGGTGACGCCGTTCTTCACGTACTGGCTGTCGGTATGCAGCTCGACCTTGCAGGGCTTCTTCAGCGCCTCCAGCGCCTGGATGGCGGCCATCAGCTCCATGCGGTTGTTGGTGGTCGCGAGGTCGCCGCCGTGCAGTTCCTTGCGGTGGCCGCCGGAGAGCAGCACCGCGCCCCAGCCGCCCGGCCCCGGATTCCCGCGACAGGCGCCGTCCGTGTAGATCAGCACCGAAGGGGTCATGCGTCGGCCAGCAGGGCCAGGCCGGCGCGATGGACCGCCAGCTTGCGCTCGTACTCCAGCGGATCCTTGGGCCGCACCAGCGCTCCGGCCGGGGTCGAGCCCCAGTCGTTCAGCCGGGTCAGGAAGAACCGCATCGCCGCGCCATGGGCCAGCACCGGCAGCGCCGCGCGCTCGGCCGCCGACAGCGGACGGTGGGTCTCATAGCCGCCGATCATCGCCCGCCCCGCCGTGAGGTTGAACGAGCCGTCGGCCTCGAAACACCAGGCGTTCAGCGCCACCGCCAGGTCGTAGGCGTAGGCGTCGTCGCAGGCGAAGTAGAAGTCGATCGCGGCGGCGAACCTCTGGTCGCGGAAGAAGACGTTGTCCGGGAAGAAGTCGGCGTGGATGGTTCCGGTCGGCAGATCCTTCGGCCAGGCCCTGGCCAGATGGTCCAGATCGCCCCGGATCGTCGCGGCGAGCCCCGGCTTCAGGTCCTCCGCCGCGCCGTCCAGGCCCGAGAACAGCGGCGCCCACGCCGCCTGGCCCAGGTCATTGGCCCGCCGTCCCGGATAGCCCTCACCCGCCAGATGCAGCCGCGCCAGCCCTTCGCCCGCCTGGCGGCAGTGGGCGGCGGTCGGCCGGCGCACGCTCATGCCCGGCAGGAACTCGACCATGGCGGCGGGCTTGCCGCGCACGCTCTTCAGCACCCGCCCTTCACGATCGGCCACAGGCCGGGCGCTCGGAAAGCCGTGATCGGCCAGCCAGGTCAGCAGGTTCAGGAAGTAGGGCAGCTCGTCGGCCTTCACCCGCCGCTCGTAGAGCGTGAGGATGTACCGGCCGCTCTCGGTCTCGAGCAGGAAGTTCGAGTTCTCGACGCCCTCGGCGATGCCCTTGAACGCCACCGCCTGCCCGACATCGAAATCGGCCAGCAGCGCGTCGAGCTCCTCGTCGGTGATGTCGGTATAGACGGCCATGCGGTGGGGATGCGGGACGCCGCGCTGGCGGTCAAGGCGCCGTTGATGTATATACGAACGTAATTACAGCGAGGCGGCGATGTTTGCGCTCAAACTGACCAAGGTCGGCAACTCCGTAGGCTTGGTGCTCCCCAAGGAAGCCCTCGCCAAGCTCGGGGTTGATAAGGGGGACATCGTCTACCTCACAGACGCTCCCGAATCCTCGATGACACTCTCTGCCTACGACCCACGGGTCGCCCGGCAGCTCGAGATTGCCGAGGAAGTCATGGATGAGTACCGGGACACATTCCGCGCCTTGGCGAAGTAGGCGGAGATGGCCGAGCCTGAATGGATCGAGATCGCGGCTCTAAAGGCCGCGCACGACCGCAGCATCGCTCTTCACGGCGGCCTGCCGGGCTTGAGGGACCCGGGTCTGCTCGAGTCGGCGATGGAACGTCCGAAGAACCGCTATTTCTACGAAGGCGTCGACGATGTCTCGGAGCTCGCGGCGACCTATTGCGTGGCCGTGGCGTCGAACCACCCGTTCGCCGACGGCAACAAGCGAGCGGCCTTCCTGTGCCTGCTGCTCTTCCTGCGCCTCAATGGCCGCCGCCTCGCCGCCGATCAGGTCGACGCGACGCGCAAGGTTCGCGGCGTCGCGGCCGGCGAGATCGGCATCGAGCCGTTGACCGCTTGGATCCGTGCGAACAGCACCGTCCTCTAGGCCGTCAGCACCCGCGGCAGCTTGAAGGTCACCGTTTCCCGTGTCGGGGCGACGTCCTCGATGGTGAGTTCGTAGCGGGTCGACAGCCTGTCGATGAGGCCCTGGACCAGGATTTCCGGCGCCGAGGCCCCGGCGGTGATCCCGACCGTCTCCACGCCGTCGAGCCAGCTCCAGTCGAGCCCGGACGCATCGTCCAGCAGATGGCCCTTCGCCGCGCCGCCGCGCAGCCCGACTTCGACCAGCCGCACGGAGTTCGACGAGTTGCGCGAGCCCACCACCAGCAGCAGGTCGGACCGGTCGGCCAGCTGCTTGACCGCTTCCTGCCGGTTGGTCGTCGCGTAGCAGATGTCTTCCTTGTGTGGCGCCGCGATGCCGGGGAAGCGCCGCTGCAGCACCGCGACGATGTCGGCGGTGTCGTCGACGGACAGCGTCGTCTGGGTGACGAAGGCCACGTTCATCGGGTCGACCGGCTCGAACACCTCGGCGTCGGCGGCGGTCTCGATGAGCCGCACCACGCCGTCGGGCAGCTGGCCCATGGTGCCGACCACCTCCGGATGGCCTTCGTGACCGATCAGCACGATCTCCCGGCCGGCGTTGAAGTGGCGCTGCGCCTCGACATGCACCTTGGAGACCAGCGGGCAGGTGGCGTCGAGGTAGAGCATCTGACGGTGCTTCGCCTCGGCCGGCACCGACTTGGGCACGCCGTGCGCCGAGAACACCACGGGACGATCGTCCGGCGCCTCGGACAGTTCCTCGACGAAGATCGCGCCCATCGCCTTCAGTCGGTCGACGACGTGCCTGTTGTGGACAATCTCGTGGCGGACGTAGACCGGCGCCCCGTATTTCTCGATCGCACGCTCGACGATCTGGATCGCGCGGTCGACCCCGGCGCAGAAGCCGCGCGGGCTGGCCAGGAGCACCTTCAGGCGCGGCTTGATCGGAGAGGCGTCATCCATGGACCCAAACTAGGCGTTGCGGCGCGGTCTCGCCAGACCGCTTTCGGCGCGCGGGCCTCGCGCGGGCGGTGAAGTCGCGTTGCGGGGCCATGCATATGCCTTTATCACGCTACATCTGCATTCGGCCGGCATGCCGCGCCGGTCTCTTTCCTGTTTCCGGACGTCCCATGCGCCGTGCTCTTACCCTCGTGCTTACCGGCCTGCTGGCCGCCAGCGCCCTTTCCGTCACGCCGGCGCTCGCCCAGCGCCGCGGAGGCGCGGACGATCAGCGGCGCCAGGAAGAGGAAGCCGCCAAGAAGCGGAAGCGCGACCAGGAGTGGAACCAGCCGGCCGCGCCGCTGCCGCAGCTGCGCAACGCCGGCCCGTGCCCGTTTGTGAAGGTGCTCTACGACGCGGGGCGCTACATCGAGTTCAAGGACGGCCGCGAGGCCGCCGGCAATGTCGCCTGGACCGGCGAGATCCAGAACCTCTCGGCGGGCTGCGCCTACAAGGATGACGAGCCGATCAAGGTCCAGGTCGAGATGCTGATGGCGCTCGGCAAGGGTCCGATGGCGGTCGGCGACGGCAAGACCTACCGCTACTGGGTGGCCGTCACGACGCGCAACCAGACCGTGATCGCCAAGGAATACTTTGACCTGCCGGTGAAGTTCGACGGCGACCGCGCCTTCCTGCGCGAGTCCGTCGCCGGGATCGTGATCCCGCGCGCCACGGCCGAGACCAGCGGAGCCAACTTCGAGGTTCTGGTCGGTTTCGACGTGACGCCGCAGATGGCCGCCTTCAACCGAGACGGCAAGCGGTTCCGCGTCACCGCGGGCGCGCCGCAGGCCGCCGCAGGAACCCCCGCGCCGCAATGACCGACCTGAGACGGTCCCTGAGCGAAGCGGTCGCGGCCGTCTTCGCCGCGCAGGGACTCCCCGAAGAGCTGGGCCGGGTGACCGCATCGGATCGCCCGGACCTGGCCGATTTCCAGTGCAACGGCGCCCTCGCCGCGGCGAAGGTCGCGCGCAAGCCGCCGCGCGAGATCGCCGCCGCCGTGGTCGAGGCCCTGGCCGGCCGTCCCGAGCTGCAGTCCGTCGAGATCGCGGGCCTCGGCTTCATCAACATGCGCGTCAGCGCCGACACCCTGTCGGCTCGCGCCCGCGACATCGCCGACGATCATCGGGCCGGCGCCGAAGAAGTCGCAGAGCCGCGGCGCGTCATGGTCGACTACGGCGGCCCCAACGTCGCCAAGCCGATGCACGTGGGCCACCTGCGCGCCTCGATCATCGGCGAGTCCGTGAAGCGCATCTACCGCTTCCGGGGCGACCAGGTGCTGGGCGACGCCCACTTCGGCGACTGGGGCTTCCAGATGGGCCTGCTCATCTGCGCCGCCAGCGACCAGGATCCGTTCATCGCGACCCTGATGGACCGGCTGACGGGCACGGGCTCGGTCAGCGCCGAGGACGAACGCAGGGTCATGGACGCCCTCGCCGAGCGGATCACGCTCGACGATCTGGACCGCATGTACCCGGAAGCCGCCGGCCGGGCGAAGACGGACGTCGAGTACCGGGACCGGGCCCGCAAGGCGACGGCCGAACTGCAGGGCGGCCGCCTCGGCTACCGTCTTCTGTGGAAGCACTTCGTCAACGTCAGCCGCGTGGCGCTGGAGCGCGAATTCCATGCGCTGGGCGTCGACTTCGACCTGTGGAAGGGCGAAAGCGACGCCGATCCGCTGATCGAGCCGATGATCCGCGAGCTGGAATCCAAGGGTCTGCTGGCCGACGACCAGGGCGCGCGCGTCATCCATCTGGCGCGGCCGGGCGAGACCAAGAAGAAGAAGGCGCCGGACGGCACGGTCTACGAGGCTCCGAGCCCCGACCCGCTGCTGGTCGTGTCCTCGGAAGGCTCGGCGATGTACGGCACGACCGACCTGGCGACCATTCTCGACCGTCGTCGGTCCTTCGACCCGCAGCTGATCCTCTACTGCGTCGACCAACGCCAGGCCGATCACTTCGAGCAGGTGTTCCGCGCCAGCTACCTGGTCGGCTATGCCGCCGAGGGCGAACTGGAGCACATCGGCTTCGGGACCATGAACGGGCCGGACGGCAAGCCGTTCAAGACACGCGAGGGCGGCGTCCTGAAGCTGCACGACCTGATCGAGATGACCCGCGCCAAGGCCCGGGAGCGGCTTAAGGAAGCCGGCCTCGGCGGCGAGCTGTCGCCCGGGGATTTCGAGGACACGGCCCACAAGGTCGCCGTGGCCGCCCTGAAGTTCGCCGATCTCGGCAACTACCGGGGCACCAGCTACGTCTTCGACCTGGACCGGTTCTCCAGCTTCGAGGGCAAGACCGGGCCGTACCTGCTGTACCAGGCGGTGCGGATCAAATCGCTGCTGCGCCGCGCCGCGGAAGAGAAGCTCGAGCCCGGCCGCATCGAGGTCCGCGAGACCGCCGAGCGCGATCTGGCGCTGCTGATGGACGCCTTCGACGCCGCGCTGACCGAGGCCTACGATAAGAAGGCCCCGAACTTCATCGCCGAGCACGCCTTCAAGCTGGCCCAGGCCTTCTCGAAGTTCTACGCCGCCTGCCCGATCTTCCGCGAAGCCGACGCGAAGACCGCCGCCTCGCGCCTGGCGCTGGCGACGGCGACGCTGAAGCAGCTGGAGATCGCCCTGGACCTGCTGGGCATCGAAGCGCCGGAGCGGATGTAGGGCCATCGCTTCATTCGTCATGGCCCGAACAAGTTGGGCCATGACCATGCTTGGGAGGCGTTGGCAACAGAGGCTCCCCACCCCACTATGCCGCCTCTTCTGTCAGGGGGCGTTTCACGTGTTCAGGTCCAGGACTCTCGCGGCCGCGCTGGCGGCTTCCGTCGCGCTGTCGCCGATGGCCGTCGCGGCCGCGCCGTTCGGCAAGCCGAATCCGGCCCCCGCCGCTTCCGCGACCGACGGCCTTGAGCGCCACGACGGCCTGCTGACCGTGTTCGTCGACCGCAAGGCCGGCAAGGTCCTGCTGAAGTTGCCGGCCGCCGACGCCGAGGGTCTGCACGGCCGCTATCTCTACCAAACCTACCTGCGGGCCGGCCTCGGCTCGAATCCGGTCGGCCTCGATCGCTCCGCGCCCGGCGATACCCAGGTGGTCGCCTTCCGACGGGTGGGCGGCAAGGTGGTCGTCCAGTTCGAGAACCACGGCTTCATCGCCCCACGCGGCAGCGCCGCGGAGAAGAAGGCCGTCCGCGAGTCGTTCGCCGTTTCGAACGTCTGGGCCGGCGACATCGTCCAGCAGGACGCCGACGGCGGTGTGACTATCGACGTCTCCGGATTCCTGACCCGCGACACCCAGGGCGTGGCCCGTCGGCTGCGCGAGACCGGCCAGGGCGATTTCCGCCTCGCCGCCGACCTCAGCTTCCCCGACACCGGCGCCGGGGCGGTCAATGCGTTCCCGATCAACATCGAGCTGGAAGCGACCCAGACCTTCATCAGCGACAATCCGGGCGGCGAGGTGCGCGGCATCCTGCCCGACCCCCGCTATGTCACCCTGACGCTGCACCACTCCTTCATCGCCCTGCCCGAGCCCGGCTACGAACCGCGCTTCGCGGACCCGCGCGTCGGCGTGATCGATCACCCGGTGATCGACTACTCGGCCCCGCTGGAAGAGCCGATCGCAGTGCGGCTGGCTCACCGCTTCCGGCTTGAGAAGACCGATCCGGCGGCGGCGCGGTCGACGGTGAAGAAGCCGATCGTCTTCTACGTGGACAACAGCGCGCCAGAGCCCGTTCGCTCGGCCCTCATCGAAGGCGGTCGCTGGTGGAACCAGGCCTTCGAGGCGGCCGGCTTCATCGACGCCTTCCGCGTCGAGATCCTGCCCGAGGGCGTCAGCCCGCTCGACGCCCGCTACAGCGTCGTCAACTGGGTCCACCGGGAGACGCGCGGCTGGTCCTACGGCCACTCCGTCGTCGATCCGCGCACCGGCGAGATCGTCAAGGGCGATGTGCTGCTCGGTTCCGACCGCATCCGCCAGGATCGCCTGATCTTCGAAGGCCTGGTCGGCGCTGACAAGACCGGCGCCGGCGGCCCCAACGACCCGATCCAGGCCTCGCTGGCGCGTATCCGCCAGCTATCGACCCACGAGATCGGCCACTCCATCGGTCTGCAGCATAACTTCGCGGCCAGCACCTACGGCCGCGGCTCGGTGATGGACTATCCGGGGCCGAAGATCGGGTTGAAGGACGGCCAGATCGACCTTTCGGACGCCTATGCCACCGGCGCCGGGGCCTGGGACAAGTTCGCCGTCACCTGGCTCTACGCGCCGGTCGCGCCCGGGGCCGAAGGCCAGAAGCAGCTGGACGCCATCGTCGACAAGGCCGCCGCGGAGGGCCTGGTCTTCGTCTCCGACGAGGACGCCCGTTCGCCCGACACGGCCCAGCCTCGTGGAGCGGTCTGGGACAACGGCGACGACCCGGTCGCCGAACTCGCGCACCTGCTGGCCGTCCGGCGCGTGGCCCTGTCCCGCTTCGGCCTCGCCAGCTTGCCGAAGGGGATCGCGGCGGCGGACCTTCGCCGCCGGCTGGTCCCGATCTACCTGTTCCACCGCTACCAGATCGACGCGACGGCCAAGCTGATCGGCGGCGTCGACTTCGGTTATCCGGCCGGCGGCGACGGACGCGAGACCTCCAGGCCGGTTCCGGCCGTCAGCCAGCGCAAGGCGATCGACGCATTGCTGGCCGTGGTCTCGCCGGCAGAGCTCGACCTCAATGACGGTCTGCTGGATCTGCTCAGCGCCGGCGACGCCACCAGTCCGGTGAAACAGACCACCATCGAGACCTTCGGCGAAGGGCCGGTCTTCTCGCTGTCCGAAGGCGCCGACGTGGTCGCCGCGATGACCTTCCGCGCCCTGTTCGCGCCCGCGCGCCTGAACCGGATGCTGGAAGCCGACCGCCGCGATCCGGCGATGCCGGGCGTGGACGAGCTGCTGACCCGGAGTTTCGCCGCTGTCTCGACGCCGGCCACGGGTCGCCAGGCCGAATTGGCCCGCGTCGTGCGCTGGCGGCTGGTCGCGACCCTGGCGGCGGTCCAGGCCGACAAGAGCCTGTCGCCGACGGCGGCCTCGATGATCCGCATGGCGCTCGTCGACTACGGCAAGCGGCTGGCCGCAAGTCCGGGAGCTGATCCCGCCGACCGCGCCCAGGCCCGCGACCTGGCCGCCATCCTCACCGATCCCGATCCCGCGCGTCTCGCCGCCCTGGCCGAAAAGGCGAAGGCCGGACCCCGCACCCCGCCCGGCCCGCCGATCGGCGGCGAGACGGACTGGTTCGGCGATCTGGAGCTGTAGATCAGGCGGCGGCGCGGTCGCGGCCGAGCAGCACCTCTCGCATGTCGCCCCGCGCGCGGGCCGTCAGAATCAGCAGGTAGATCGACAGGAACAGCATGCCGCCGAACACGGCGAGCACGCCGAGGGCCAGGCTCGCAGGACGGAACTGGCCGCGCCAGGCGACCCAGAGGCCCGACAGCAGCAGGAAGCAGAAGAAGTCGAGATTGAACTGGCCAGGCCAGCCCATCGCCGCCATGTCGCCGAAGAAGATCGCGAGCAGGCCCCACCCATGGTTGGCGATGGTCACGCCCGTGTAGCCGACAATGGTCGCCAGGCAGGCGACAAGGAACAGTCTGAACAGGAACATCGGGCGCCTCCCCATGGCGGTCTGGATGTTGCGGCTGCGGCGAGGCCGGATATGGCGTAGTCAGTCGACCGACGCCGCATTTGGTTGTAGCACTCGCTACAGACTAGACGGGCGTAGCGGTTGCTACAATCGGAATCTTGATGACGGTCCGGGACGAGCACAGACAGAAGGCGGTCGAGGCGCTGGCGGCGCACCTCGTGCGCACCGGCCTGTCCCAGGCCAGCCTCAGGCAGCTCGCCGCCGCCGCGGGCGTCAGCGACCGGATGCTGCTGTACTATTTCGACGACAAGACCGAAGTGCTCGCCCTCGCCCTGAGAAAGGTCGCCGCGGACATGGCCTCCGGCCTGGGCGCGGCGATTCCGGCGGGCGTGCGGCTCGACGCCGACGGCTTCCTGGCCGCCACGGCCCGCCACGTCGTCGAAGGCCCGTTCCGGCCCTACATGCGGCTCTGGATCGAGATCGTCGCCGCCGCCGCCCGCGCCGAGGCGCCGTTCGTCGACATCGCGGCCGGGATCACCGGCGGGTTCCTCGACTGGATCGAGGCCAGGCTCGACCCTGCTTCCACGCCGGACCCGAAGGGCGCCGCCGCGCTGATCCTGGCCACGCTCGACGGCCTGGCCCTGGTCGACATCTGCGCCGGCCCGGACCGCGCCCTGGCGGCTGTTCGCGAGATCGAGCGTCGACCCGGCGGTTGACTCCGCCCCTCCCCTCCCGCACACACGCCCTCGTCTCGCGGGAGACATCGGGTGCGAATCCCCAGGCCGAAGGCGCAACCGCCCCGGAAACGCTCAGGCAAAAGGACCGCGCGACTTAGGAACGCTGGAAAGGCCGCATCTGTGGCCGCCGAAGGAGCAAGGGTGACGCCTGTCACCTGAAATCTCTCAGGCTCAAGAGACAGCGGGGGCGAATCGGACGGTCATCGACCGTGCGAGACGCATCGACCCCGCCGGAGCCCAGCGTGTCTCAGGACGATCTGAAGAAGACCCCGCTCTACGACGCGCACGTCGCCGCCGGCGCGCGCATGGTCCCGTTCGCGGGCTATTCCATGCCCGTCCAGTACAAGGACGGCGTGCTCAAGGAGCACCTGTGGACCCGCGAGAGCGCGGGCCTGTTCGATGTTTCGCACATGGGCCAGGCGAAGCTGCGCGGCGTCTCGCCGCTGTCGGCGTTCGAGGAGATCACCCCCGGCGATTTCATCGGCCTCGCCCCCGGCAAGCAGCGCTATTCCCTGCTGCTGAACAAGAAGGGCGGCATCATCGACGACCTGATGGCCTCGCGTCCAGATGACGACGGCCTGTTCGTGATCGTCAACGGCGCCTGCAAGGACAACGACTTCCGCGTCATCGACGACGAGCTGGCCCCGCAGGTCAGCATCGAGCGTCTCGAGAACCGCGCGCTGCTGGCGCTTCAGGGCCCGAAGGCCGTCGAGGTGCTGGCGAAACACATCCCGGAAGCCGCCGGCAAGGTGTTCATGGACAGCTGGGCCACCACCGGCTTCGGCGTCGACGTCCTGATCTCCCGTTCGGGCTACACCGGCGAGGACGGCTACGAGATCTCGGTCCCCGCCTCGGCCGCCACGGACGTCTGGAACACCCTGCTGGCCGACGAGCGGGTGCGCCCCATCGGCCTGGGCGCCCGCGACAGCCTGCGGCTTGAGGCCGGGCTGCCGCTCTACGGCCACGACGTCGACGAGACCGTCAGCCCCGTCGAGGCGGGCCTGACCTTCGCGGTGTCGAAGAAGCGCCGAGACGCCCAGGACTTCCCGGGCGCCGCCCGCATCGTCAGGGAACTGGCCGAGGGGCCGTCCCGCGTGCGCGTCGGCCTGAAGATCCTCAGCGGCGCCCCGGCTCGCGAGGGCGCGGAGATCGCCGACGCGGACGGAACCGTCGTCGGCGTCGTGACCAGCGGCGGCTTCGCGCCCTCGCTCGGCCATCCCATCGCCATGGGCTTCGTGCCGCCCGCGCTCGCCGCGGTCGGCACCAGCCTGAACGTCATTGTCCGGGGCAAGTCCGGCGCGGCCGAGGTCGTCGCCATGCCCTTCGTCCCCAACCGCTACGTCCGCAAGGTCTGAAAGGGTCACTCCATGCGCTTCACCAGGGATCACGAGTGGGTCGAACTGAACGGCGACGTCGCCACGGTCGGCATCACCGCCTATGCCGCCGAGCAGCTGGGCGATGTGGTGTTCGTTGAAGTCCCCGACATCGGCAAGACGGTCAGCCAGGGTGACGGCCTCGCCGTCGTCGAGAGCGTGAAGGCCGCGTCCGACGTCTATGCCCCGGTGTCAGGCGAGGTCGTCGAAGCCAACGGCGACCTCGGCGATGCGCCCGAGACCGTCAACGCAGCCCCGGAAGCCGGCGGCTGGTTCGCCAGGATCAAGGTCAGCGACCCCTCGCAGGTCGAGGCCCTGATGGATCGCGCCGCATACGAAGAATACCTTTCGACCCTTTAGACCCGAGCGTCCCCGCGAAGGCGGGGACCCAAGCTGAATCGCCGCTTGGGCTCCCGCCTGCGCGGGAGCACTCGGAAGAGATTGAACTGATGCGCTACCTCCCCCTGACCCCAACCGACCGCGCGGAGATGCTCTCCGCCATCGGCGTCTCCTCCGTCGACGACCTGTTCGTGGACGTGCCGGTCGGCGCCCGCCGCGAAGGGTTCGTCGATCTTCCGCGCGTCGCCGGCGAGCTGGAGGTGGAGCGCGAACTCAACGCCCTGTCAGCCCGCAATGTCGCCGCCGGCTCGGTCCCGTTCTTCGTCGGCGCCGGCGCCTACAAGCATCACGTCCCGGCCAGCGTGGATCACCTGATCCAGCGGTCGGAGTTCCTGACCAGCTACACGCCCTACCAGCCCGAGATCGCCCAGGGCACGCTGCAGGTGCTGTTCGAGTTCCAGACCCAGGTCGCGGCCCTGACCGGGATGGAGGTCGCCAACGCCTCGCTCTACGACGGCTCCACCGCCACCGCCGAGGCGGTGATGATGGCCAAGCGGGTGACCAAGCGGAACCGCGCCGTGATGTCGGGCGGGGTGCACCCGCACTATGTGGCCACGACCGAGACCCTGGCCCACGCCGAGGGCATGGACGTGACCGCCCTGCCCGCCGCCGTCGACGCCGAGGACGCGGTGATCGCGACCATCGACGCGACCACCGCCTGCGTCGTGGTCCAGACCCCCAACGTGTTCGGCACGGCCACGGACGTCACAAAGATCGCCGAGGCCGCCCACGCCGCCGGAGCCCTGCTGATCGTGGTGACGACCGAGGCGATGTCCTTCGGCCTGCTCAAGTCGCCCGGCGAGATGGGCGCGGACATCGCCGTGGCCGAGGGCCAGTCGATCGGCAACGCCCTGAACTTCGGCGGCCCCTACGTCGGCCTGTTCGCCTGCCGTGAGAAGTTCGTGCGCCAGGCGCCCGGCCGGCTCTGCGGCGAGACCGTCGACGCCGACGGCCGCCGCGGCTTCGTGCTGACCCTGTCGACCCGCGAGCAGCACATCCGCCGCGACAAAGCGACCTCGAACATCTGCACCAACAGCGGCCTCTGCGCCCTGGCCTTCTCGATCCACATGAGCCTGCTGGGCGAGACGGGGCTGCGCGCCGTCGCCGCGCTGAACCACCAGCGCGCCCGCGAGCTGAAGACCGCGCTGTCGGGCGTGAAGGGCGTCGAGGTCCTGACCCCGCGCTTCTTCAACGAGTTCGCCGTGAAGCTCTCCAAACCCGCCGCTGAAGTCGTCCAGGCGCTGGCCGACAAGGGCGTGCTGGGCGGCGTTCCGTACAGCCGTCTGGCGCCCGCCGCCGGGCTGGACGACGTCCTGCTGGTCTGCGCGACCGAGACCGTGACCGGCGAGGACATCGCCGCCTTCCAGGCCGCCCTGACGGAGGTGATGGCGTGAGCACGACGATGAACAGCGTGGGCCGACCCACCCGCCCGGAAGGCGACATCGCCGCCAACGACGCGCACGCCACCCTGAGCGGCGCCCGCGGCCTGCTGCAGGACGAGGCCCTGATCTTCGAGCTGGGCGGCTGGGACAAGACCGGCGTCGACGTCCCGCCGGCCGACCGCCCGGCCGACGACCTCGCCGGCCTGCTGCGCGAGACGCCGATCGGCCTGCCCGGCCTCAGCGAGCCGGAGGCGGTGCGCCACTACGTGCGGCTCTCGCAAAAGAACCACGCCATCGACCTGGCGCTCTATCCGCTCGGCTCGTGCACGATGAAGCACAACCCGCGCCTCAACGAGAAGATGGCCCGCCTGCCCGGCTTCTCCGATGTCCACCCGCTGCAGCCGGTCTCGACGGTGCAGGGCGCGCTGGCGCTCATGGACCGGCTGGCCCACTGGCTGAAGACCCTGACCGGCATGCCCGCCGTCGCCCTGACCCCCAAGGCCGGCGCCCACGGCGAGCTGTGCGGGCTGCTGGCCATCAAGGCGGCGCATGAGGCCGCGGGCCAGGGCCATCGCAAGACCGTGCTCTGCCCGACCAGCGCCCACGGCACCAACCCGGCGACGGCGGCCTTCGTCGGTTACAGCGTGGTCGAGATCGCCCAGACCGACGACGGCCGCGTCGACCTCGCGGACCTGGCGGCCAAGCTCGGCCCGGACGTGGCCGCCATCATGGTCACCAACCCCAACACCTGCGGCCTGTTCGAGCGCGACATCGTCGAGATCGCGCGCCTGACCCATGACGCCGGAGCCTACTTCTACTGCGACGGCGCCAACTTCAACGCCATCGTCGGCCAGGTCCGGCCGGGCGACCTGGGCGTCGACGCCATGCACATCAACCTGCACAAGACCTTCTCGACGCCGCACGGCGGCGGCGGTCCGGGCGCGGGTCCGGTGGTGCTCAGCGAGGCCCTCGCGGCCTTCGCGCCGGCCCCTTGGGTCACGCACCACGCCGACGGCTTCCATCTGGTCGAGGAGACGGTCGGCGAAGCCGCCCAGGCCTTCGGGCGGATGAGCGCCTTCCACGGCCAGATGGGCATGTTCGTCCGCGCCTACGCCTACATGCGCAGCCACGGCGCCGACGGCCTGCGCCAGGTGGCCGAGGACGCGGTTCTCAACGCCAACTACATCAAGGCCCGCCTCGGCGACCTGATGACCCCGGCCTTCCCGGACGGCCCCTGCATGCACGAGGCGCTGTTCGACGACGCCTGGCTGGAGGGCACGGGCGTGACCACGCTCGACTTCGCCAAGGCGATGATCGACGAAGGCTTCCACCCGATGACCATGTACTTCCCGCTGGTCGTGCACGGGGCGATGCTGATCGAGCCGACCGAGACCGAGAGCAGGCAGGAGCTGGACCGCTTCGTCCATGCCCTGCGCCTGCTGGCCCAGGCCGCGAAGGCCGGCGAGGTCGACCGTTTCAAGGGCGCGCCGTTCCACGCCCCGCTGCGCCGCCTCGACGAGACCCTGGCGGCGCGGAAGCCGAAGCTGAGGTGGAAGCCGGATCTCTCAGGGGTGTAAGGCTGACGCCGTATTGACCCCGTTTCTTCACACCGTGGTCACAACCTGCGTCATTTCGGCCACGGCGACATGCAGAACCCGTCGAGGTCCGATTAAGTCTTGGTCACAGAGGAACCCGCGCCCTTTACGCGGCGCTAGAGCCTGCACATATCGAGTAGTGCAGCGACGCGGTCCCCCAGAACGCAGAGCTCTCCGCCCCGTGTTTTGGTCCCCATGTCCCTCGTCCTGACGATGCCCCGCGCCTTCACGTCCGCAGACGACGCCGCCCGCGCCCTCGTGGCCCGGGTGACGCGCTGGGCGCTGGTCGCGCTCGGCCTGGCGATCGTGCTGCTGGGCGTCGCCATCGCGCCGCTGCCCGGTCCGGGCGGCCTGCCGGTCATCGTGGTCGGGCTGATGATCCTGCTGCGCAACAGCTTCTGGGCCAAGCGCCAGTTCGTGCGGTTCCAGCATGCCTACCCGAAGACGGTCTTTCCGATCCGGCGCCTGCTGCGTCGCGAGCCCGAGGTCTTCCCGGTCTTCTGGCAGGGCATCCTGCGCACGGAACGGGTGATCCTCGCCAAGGAACGCCGCTTCGCGAGGAAGCTGCGCCGCCGGTTCCGGAAAGCACGGCGGTAGTCTCCTTCCCCGGATGGGGAGGGTGGCTCGGCGAGCGCAGCGAGACGAGACGGGTGGGAGATGGCCGCCCCCTGCTCAGCGTTGAACGCGGCCAGCCTTCGCCCTACCCCGCCTGCTGTCCCTCCCCAGACCGGGAGGGAGACAACGAAAAAGGCCCCGCCGGTCGCCCGGCGAGGCCCCTTGTCTTTTCAGGATCGGACCAGCGGCTACTGGAGCCGGGCGGCGAGGCTCTTGATCGCGTCGTCGACCGAGGCGTCGGTCTTGGCGCCGGCGATACGGGCGGCCAGGATCTGCTCGGCGGCTTGGGCCGCGAGGTCGGCGGCGGCGGCCTTGACCTCGGCCGTGGCCTGGGCCTCGGCGGAAGCGATCTTGCGCTCGGCCAGGGCGGCGCGGCGGGTGATCTGCTCTTCCAGCTTGGCCTTGGCCTCGACGGCCAGGCGAGCGGCGTCGGCCTCGGCGGCCTTCAGCATCTCGGCGGCCTGGCGCTCGGCGTCTTCACGCTGGGCGCGGATGTCGGCCAGCATGGCCTCGGCCTCGGCGCGCAGCTTGGCGGCCTCGTCGAGGTTGCGCTGGATCTCGGTCGCCTTGGCGTCGAGCATCCCGGCGATCAGGCCGCGCGCCTTCCACCAGACGATGGCGAAGAAGGCGATGAGACCCACACCGACCCAGAACTCGGGGTTGGTGAGATTCCAGAACTCCGCGTGCAGGAATGCGGGCATCAGGCGATCCCTCCAGCGGTCTTCAGCTCGGCGGCGGTGGCCGCCTTGCCGGTCAGCTTCTCGACGATCGCCCCGGCGGTCTCGGCGGCGATCGCGCCGACATTGGCCATGGCCCTCTCGCGCATCGCCGCGATCCGCTCCTCGGCTTCAGCCACCTTGGCGCCAGTCTCGGCGTCCGCGGCGGCAGATTTCGCGGCGGCCTCGGAGGACGCCTTGGCGCGGGCCTCGGCGGCGACGCGCTGAGCCTGGGCGCGAGCCTCGGCGAGTTCAGCCGCGCCGGCGCGGGCCTGGTCCTCGGCCTCTGCCTGAACCTTTCTGGCCGCCTCGAGCGCGCCGGAGATCGACGCCGCGCGATCATCGATCACCTTGCGCAGGCGCGGTGCAAACACGCGCGCGATCAGCACATAGAGAACGACGAACAGCACGACGAGATAGGCGATTTGCCCGCCCCAGTGCTGGAACTCGAATTGCGGCAGGCCGCCAGAGCCGTGCTCGGCAGCCGTGGACGCGTGCGTCGCATCCGCGCCGTGCGAGGCCGTAGCCTCGTGGGGATCAGCCATAACCTGCTCGTCCTGATGGAAAGGCGACGGCGCCGCGAAATGCGACGCCGCCGGTCATCCGGGTCTTGTTGACCGTTAGGCCGAGTAGATCAGGATGCCGAGCACGAAGGCCAGGATGCCCAGCGCTTCGGCGAGGGCGGCGCCCACGAACAGGTTGCCGATCTGGGCGGCGGCGGCCGACGGGTTGCGCAGGGCGCCCGACAGGAAGTTGCCGAAAATGGTGCCCACGCCGATGCCGGCGCCGATCATGCCGAGGGTGGCGAGGCCCGCACCGATGTACTTGGCGGCTTCAGCGTCCATGGTTCTCTTGTCCTAGTTGGTCAGAAGTTGGGTTGGTTGGGTGTTGGGCCCGGCTTTTAGTGGCCGTGGCCCAGATTGACCACATCGTTGAGATAGATGCAGGTCAGAACGGCGAAGACGAAGGCCTGAAGGAAGGCCACGAGGAACTCCAGCGCGGTCAGCGCGAGCACCATGCCCATCGACATGACGCCGATCGGCGCGCTCAGCAGCAGGCCGAGCGTGCCGCTGACGGCGACCGCGACGAAGCCGGCGAAAACCTTCATGGCCACGTGGCCGCCCATCATGTTGCCGAACAGACGAAGGGCGAGGGTCAGGGGGCGCAGGAAGAACGAGATCAGCTCGATGAAGCCGACGACCGGCCGCATGACCAGCGGCGCGCCGGTCGGCCAGAACAGCTTCAGGAAGCCCAGGCCGTTCTTGAAAATGCCGATCACGAGGACCAGGCCGAAGGTGATGATCGCGAAGGTGGCCGTGATCGCGAGCTGGGAGGTGACCGTGAAGGTCAACATCATGCCCAGCAGGTTCATGCCGAGGATCAGCAGGAAGATCGTGAACACGAACGGGAAGTACTTGCGGCCGTCATGCCCGATGATCGAGTCGGTCAGGTTGTCGATGAGTCCGAAGACCCCCTCGCCGACCGTCTGCAGCCGGCCGGGAACGACCTGCGCCTTGGAGGTCACCGCCGTCAGGAAGGCCACGATGGCGACGAACACGATGGTCATCGCCAGGTGCGAGTTGGTGAACGCCAGATCGACGACGCCCACGCCGGGCAGGGTGACGTCCGGAAGCTCGACGAGCTTCTGGATCTGGAACTGATGCAACGGATCGGCCATCGGGCCTCTCGCTCCTTAGTCTTCACCGGCTTCCGAAGCCTGCGCATTCCGCGCCGCCTCTTCCGCCCTCGCCTGCGCCATCAGCCGGTTGGCCGTGCGGCGCGCCATGTACAACGACAGGGCGAAGCCCAGAAGGACGCCGCCCAGTATTCCCCAGGGCGCCGTCCCGGCGATCCTGTCTAGGATCGCTCCGACCGCAATGCCCAGCATGACGCCGCCCAGCAGCTCCGCGAGAATGCGGTAGGCCTGGCTGGTCGCCGTGGCCCCGGTGATCGGGGACGGCGGACGTTCGGTGCGCGCCTTGAGCGCCTTGGCCCGTTCGTCGAGGCTGCGTAGCGCCTCTTTGCGCGGGTCGGCTGCCTTTGGCATGGGATGCGGTCAGGTCCGGACGGGGCGAAAGAAGCCTTCCGCGCCCTGCTTGATCGCGGCGGAACCTATAGATCGCGCTGCGGTGCGTCAAGGTTGGGCGAAGACATATTATCTATTTGAACTTATTGATCTTTTTCAGCCATTACAGTCGCGGCGGAATCATCCGCTACGTGGAACCGAAAGTTCCCTCCGGTCACCCGTCGGCTCCGACGCACGGCGGCGGACATTTGGAAGTGCTCGTGCGCCCCGGGGCAGACTCCGCCCGGGAGGGGGGGCGAAAATGGGTGGATAGATTCAGTTCGATCCACCCCCTCCCCACCTTCACAGGCAAACCCCGTGAGGCGGCGTAGCCGTGCGCGCGTTCTCCCTCCCCCTTGTGGGGAGGGTGGATCGGCGAGCGCAGCGAGACGAGACGGGTGGGGCAAGTCGCGATCCGAGGTCGGCGCTGACGGCGGCCATCCCCTGCCCCACCCTGGTCCGCTGCGCGGACCTGTCCCTCCCCACAAGGGGGAGGGAGAGCGCCCCGCATAGCAAAAGGGCCGGTGTTTCCACCGGCCCTTCGCCTTGGTCTGTCTGTCGACGTCGATCTTAGAAGTTGATCGAGATCGTCGAGCGGCGGTTCAGGGGCTCCTTCACGCCGTCGCCGGTGGCGACCGCGAGCTGGGTTTCACCCTTCCAGTCCACCGACAGGGCGCCGGCGTTCACGCCCTGGCCCACCAGCGCGTCGGCCACGGCCTTCGCACGGCGTTCCGACAGGCGGACGTTGTAGGCGGGCGAGCCCGAGCTGTCGGTGTGGCCGACCACCACGACGCGGGTCGCGCCGCCGGCGTTGGCGTATTGCGCCGCTTCCGAAACCACCGTCTGGGCTTCCGGCGTCAGCACGTACTGATCGAACGGGAAGTAGACGATGAATTCACGCGCTTCGTACTGCACCGGCGGCGGAGGCGGCGGGGGCGGCGGAGGCGGCGGCGGGGGCGGCGGGGGAGGCGGCGGCGGCGGCGGCGGCGGCGGCGGGGCCGCTTCCTGGCCGAACGAGTACCGGACGCCGATCGTCACCGACTGGTCGTTGTAGCTGCCGCTCAGCGGACCCCAGGTGCCGGTGTTCTGGAAGTCGAAATCGCCGGTCTGGAAGTAGCGGTAGGTCAGGTCGACCTGCATGCGGTCGGAAGCCTTCGCCGTGAAGCCGGCGATCGCTTGCCAGGCCCAGGCCGCGTCATCGTCATCGACGAGGACGGTCGGGTTGCGCAGCATGTCGGTCTGGGCGCGGGCGATACCGGCGCCGACGCCGAGGAACGGATGCAGATCACCCTGCGGGAACAGGTCGACGACCACGTTGCCCATCAGCGAGAAGACTTCCAGCGAACCGGCCGGGCCCGAGAAGCCGCCGGGGATGTCGCCGGGGCGGTAGCCGCCCTCGAGTTCGACGCGCCAGGTGTCGGAGAGGCGGTAGCCGAGGCGGGCGAAGCCGACCCAGTCATCGTCCGGATCAACGCGGACGTTGCCGAGAGCCGTTTCGTAGTTGGTGTCGTCGGACCAGTGGTAGCCGAGGTCAAGAGCCCCGTACCAGTCTTGCGCCGAAGCGCCCGACGCAACGAGCGACGCGGCGATCGCCGCTCCCGCCAGAAGCTTGAATTTCATGATTGAGAGCCCTCTCCTGCCCATGCGGCCATAAGCCGCTGAACGTCTGTTATAACAAGCAAGTTGCACGCGCAAAGTGACAGTGAAGCCACACAGCCGTCAATTTTCTCCCCGGAACACGTGAAGGGCGAGTTTATCAGTCGAGAGTTGTGCGGTAGCGGGCCATGGCCAGCGCCACGACCGCCAGCACGAACACGGTCAGCGCGGCCAGGCTCGGCCACAGTTCGGCGACCCCCAGCCCTTTGAGCAGCGCGCCGCGCACCACCCGCAGAAAGTGGGTGACCGGAATCACCGTCCCCAGCGCCTGGGCCCATTCCGGCATGCCCCGGAACGGAAACATGAAGCCCGACAGCAGGATCGACGGCAGGATATAGAAGAATGACATCTGCATCGCCTGCAGCTGGGTCCGCGCCACGGTCGACAGCAGGAAGCCCAGCGCCAGGCTGCCCATGATGAACAGCATGATGCCGAGCGACAGCGCGCCCCAGCCGCCCTGCATCGGCACGTCGAACAGCAGTCGCGCCAGGGTCAGGATGAAGGCGGTCTGGATCAGGCCGACCAGGACGTACGGCGCCAGCTTGCCGGCCATCACCTCCAGCGGCCGGACGGGCGTGGCCAGCAGGCTTTCCATCGTGCCGCGCTCGTACTCCCGGGTGACGCCCAGCGCGGTCATCATCACCAGGGTCATCGACAGAATCACGCCCAGCAGGCCCGGTACGATGTTGAAGGCGGTGATCGCCTCCGGATTGTAGCGCCGGTGAACGATCACCTCGAACGGCGGCGCGGCCGAAGCGGGCCGGGCGACGGCGCCGACGAGATCGTGCTTCAGGGCCTCCTGCGGCAGGGCCGCCAGGGCCGCGACGGCCGCCCCCGTGGCGCTGGGATCGGCGGCGTCGGCCTCGACCAGGATCTGCGCCCCGTCGCCCCGCACGACCCGGCGGGTGAAGTCGGCGGGAATCGTGACGGCGAACTGGACGCGGCCCCGCGCCAGCGCCTCGTCCAGTTCGGCCGGCGTGCGGGCGACCTCCGTGATGTCGAAGTAGCCGCTGTTGGTCAGTGTCCCCAGGGCGGACCGGGCGAACGCGCCGTTGTCCTGGACCAGAACGGCCGTCGGCAGATGTCGCGGATCGCCGTTGATGGCGTAGCCGAACAGCAGCAGCTGCACGACCGGCATGGCCAGGATCAGCGCATAGGTCAGGCGGTCCCGCGTCAGCTGGGTGAACTCCTTGGCCAGCACGGCGCCGACCCGGGTCAGGGAGAAGCCGCTCATTCGAAGTTGTCCCGCGACTGGTTCATCAGATGGATGAACACGTCTTCCAGCGTCGGCTCGACCTCGGTCCACCGCAGCGGCGCCCTTCGCCAGGGCGCGATGGCCGCCCCGAGCGCGGCGCGGTCGACGCCGCTGACGTGAAGCGCCGAGCCGAACGGCGCGGCCATGGCGACGCCGGGCTTGCCGGCCAGCTCACGCGCCAGCCGGTCGGCTCCTGGACCCTCGGCCCGGTAGGTCACCAGGCCCGACTGGCGGATCACGGCCTCACCCTCGCCCCGCGCCATAAGCCGGCCGTAGGCGATGTAGGCGATGTCGTGGCAACGCTCGGCCTCGTCCATGTAGTGGGTCGAGACCATGACGGTCAGGCCCTCGGCCGACAGGGCGTGGATCTCGTCCCAGAACTCGCGCCTGGCCTTGGGGTCGACGCCGGCGGTCGGCTCGTCGAGCAGCAGCAGGCGCGGCGCGTGCATCACGCAGGCGGCCAGCGCGAGGCGCTGCTTCCAGCCGCCCGACAGGCTGCCGGCCAGCTGCCGGCGGCGGTTCTCCAGGCCCAGCCGCTCCAGCGCCTCGCGGACGCGCTCCCGCCGGCGGTCGAGGCTGTAGACGCGCGCCACGAAGGCCAGGTTCTCTTCGATCGACAGGTCTTCGTAGAGCGAGAACTTCTGGGTCATGTAGCCGGTCTGGCGCTTGACCCGCTCGGCCTCGCGCCGGAAGTCGAGGCCGAGCACCGTCCCCTCGCCGTCATCCGGCGTCAGGAGGCCGCAGAGCATGCGCAGCGTGGTGGTCTTGCCCGACCCGTTGGGGCCGAGGAATCCGGTGATCCTTCCAGTCTGCACCTGGATCGACAGATCCTGGACGACGTGCTTGTCGCCGAAGCACTTGTCGAGCCCGCGGACGTCGACGGCGAGGGTCACTTGCCGGCTCCCGCCGGCGTGACGTCGACCGGCTGGCCGGGGTTGAGGCCCCGCGGGTTCGCCGGCCGGGCTTCGACCAGGAACACCATCCGGTCGCGGCTTTCCCGGCTGTAGATCACCGGCGGCGTGAACTCCGGCCGCGGGCTGATGTAGTCGATTCTCGCCGGGAGCCCCTTCGCGCAGCCGTCGCAGGTGAAGGTCACCGTCTGACCGACGCGATAGGCCGACAGCGACTGCTGCGGGACGAAGAAGCGCAGCCGGACGCGATCGTCGGCGATCAGCGACACGACCGGCTGGTTGGCCGCCGCCCATTCGCCTTCCTGGAAGTAGACCTCCTCGACCCGCGCCGCCGCCGGAGCGGACGGACCCGTTCGGTCGAGCAGGCTCTGGGCCTCGGCCAGGGCGTCGCGGGCCTGCCGGACCTGGGCCTCCGCCGCGCGCACCGCGTCGGGCCGGGCGCCGAGGGTCCCCGCCTCGCGCTGGCGGGCGACCGCGCGGACGTCGGCGGCGGCGGCGTCGCGCGCGGCGCGGGCGCTGTCGAGCCGGGCCGGCGCGTAGATGCCCTGGCGGACGAGGGGCGCGATGCGGTTGTACTCCGCGACGGCCTGGTCATAGGCGGCCTGGGCCGCCGCGCGCTGGGCGTCGATGACCGCCAGCTCCTGCGGACGCTGGCCCTTGCGGGCGTCGGCGAGCCGCGCCTCGGCCTCGGCGAGGGCGGCCGCCGCCCGGTCCCGCTGGGCGACCAGCGGCGCCGCGTCGAGCGCGAACAGCGGCTGGCCCGCCGTGACGCGCTGGCCCCGCCTCACGTTGATCCGCGACACCGTCCCCGCGGCCGAGGAGGACAGGTAGAGGGACTCGCCCTCGACATATCCGGACAGCGCCCGTCCGGCATCGTCCTTCGGGCTCCAGGCCCACCAGGCAGCCGCGGCCCCGGTGACCACGACTGCCGCCACGACGGCGATGCGGATCCTGCGCTTCATGCCTGCGCCTCCCCCTCCAGAAGTCCGCCCAGCGCCGTCTCGATGTGCTGGGCCGCCAGCGCGCGCAGATCGACGGGGGCGCCGCCGGCCGGCTGCAGCACCTCGCGCCAGATCACGCCCATCAGCATCGGTCCGATGACCGAGAAGGCATGGAAACGCGGATCGCCCGGCCGGACCTCGCCCCGCGCCTGGGCGCGCTCGATAACACTGGTCATGACGCGCAGCGCCCGACTGACGACGCGGTCGTGCCAGACCCGGGCGAGGTCGGGGAAGTTGCCGGATTCGGCGATGACCATCTTGACCACCGAGCCGAGCGGGCTCGTTCCCGCGAACTCGGCCACGCGGGCGACCAGCATCCGGGCGAGCGTGGCGAAGGGGATGTCCACCGACCCGGCCACGCGCTCGATGGCCTCGATGTTGGGCAGAACCGCTTCCGTGACAACGGCTTCGAACAGATGCTGCTTCGTCTCGAAATAGAGATAGAGCGCGCCTTTGCTCACCCCCGCCCGCGCGGCGATATCTTCCAGTCGCGCGGCGGCGAACCCCTTCTCGGCGAATACGTCGAGGGCGGCGGCGACGATCTCGGCCGGTCGCGCGTCCTTGCGGCGACGCCATCTGGGCTGGCCCGGCGGCAGTGTGAGACCTCTTTAATAACTGACTGGTCAGTTATTTACCTGCCCGGCCGACAGGACGCAAGCTGCTATACGCGTGGAATGGAGTGAGCCCCTATCGCGCCGCGTCGCGCAGCCGGCGCCGTCCGCCGAGCGCGTCGGGCCGGTTCAGTTCCTTGCGGAACTCGTCGCGGCGCTCGTGGATCGAGGCGATGACCAGGCCCATCGGGATGCCGATCTCGACCAGCGCCGCTTCCGACAGCTGCAGCGACGCCTCGATGGTCTCGGGCACGGCGTCGGTCGCGCCGAGTTCATAGAGCCGCTTGGCGTGGCGCGCGTCACGGGCCCGGGCGACGATCGTCAGATCGGCCCGCAGCTCCCGGGCGGCCGCGACGACGGCCTCCGCACCTTCGGGGCTGTCCATGGTGACGACCAGGGCCTTCACGCCGTCGAGCCCGCAGCGCCGCAGGAACTCCCCGCGCGAGGCGTCGCCGAAATAGACCGCGTGGCCGGCCCTGCGGCCGATCTCCACAAGACGCGGATCGCGCTCGGCGGCGACCCAGTCGATGTCGTGCCGGTTCAGCATGTCGCCGACCAGCTTGCCGACCCGGCCGTAGCCGACGACCAGCACGCCGGCCTGGGCGTCTGCGGACTGCGCCGGCTCGACCGGCGTGTTGGCCGCCGGATTGGCCATCGGCCGCCCGCCCAGCCTGGCGCCCAGTATGGCGAGGAGTGGAATGCAGAACATCGTCAGGGTCGACGACACCAGGATCAACTGGCCGACATCGCGCGCAACGATCCCCGACCCCATGGCGGTGTCGAGGATGACGAAGGCGAACTCGCCGCCCGCCGCCAGCAGCAGCGACGCCTCGAGCGCCTTGCGCCACGGCAGGCCGAACAACAGGCCGAGGCAGAAGACCACCGTGCCGATCAGCGCCAGCAGTCCCACGGCGATCCCCAGGATCGCCGCAGGCTTGGCGGCCAGCAGCGACAGGTCCAGTCCGATCCCGATCGAGACGAAGAACAGCCCCAGCAACAGCCCCTTGAACGGCTCGATCGTGACCTCGACCTCGTGCCGGTACTCGGTCTCCGCCAGCAGCAGTCCGGCGATGAAGGCGCCCAGCGCCATGGAAAGGCCTGTCACCGCCGCGATCAGACCGGCGCCGATCACGATCAGCAGCGAGGCGGCCATGAACAGCTCTTCGCTCTTGGCCTTGGCCACTGACCGCATCATCGGACGCAGCGCGAGCCGGCCGACCACGACCAGCGCCAGCATGCCGATGGCGGCCGGCGCGAAGGTCAGCAGCAGGCGCGGCGAGAAGGCGTTGGCTTCGCGGCTGCCCATCACCGCCAGGGTTATGAGGATGGGCGCGACGGCCAGATCCTGGAACAGCAGCACGGAGAAGGTGGCGCGTCCCGCCTGGCTGTGCTGCCGCTTGCTCTCGGCCAGCAACGGCATGACGATCGCCGTCGAGGACAGCGACAGCGCGGCCCCGATCGCGGCCGCCGCCGGCAAGGGCTGGCCGAACGCCATGGCCGCCGCCGCGATACCGGCAGTGCAGAGCGCCACCTGCAGCCCGCCCATGCCGAACACGAGCCGCCGCATCAGCCGCAGGCGTTCCCAGCTCAGCTCCAGGCCGATCATGAACAGCAGGAACACGACCCCGAACTCGGCCAGCTGGCCGATGTCGTCCGGATTGTCGATGGTGACGGCGGCCAGCCAGGGGACCTGGTCCGACAGCGAGCCGAGCCCGAACGGCCCGAGCAGCACGCCCGCGCCGAGGAAACCGAGAATGGGGCTGATCTTCCAACGCCGGAACAGGGGGACCACGACCCCGGCCGTCGCCAGGAACAGAACCACATCCTTGTATTCGCCCGGTTGAACTTCGCCCGCCATGCCGTCTCCAGTTTCGCTGGCGCGCAGTATGGCGGCTCGGGGGGCGCTTGCGTAACCCCTGGTAGCGGAATAAGTCGCCCCTTCATGAACCGTCGCCGCGAAAACCAGCGCCGCACGGGCCGTCGGCTGCCGATGGTCCTGGCCCTGCTCGCGTTGCTGACCCAGCTGATGATTCCGGTCGCCGCCCGCGCCGCCGAATCGGCCGCCGCCGGTCGCATGCAGACCGCCGTGATCTGCACCGCCGACGGGGCGGTCGAGATGGCTGTTCCGGATCCGGCGCAGCATCACGACGGCTTCGCCGGCCTGCAGTGCTCCAGCTGCGTCATGACCAGCGTCGCGGCCATCGCTCCCGGCCAGCCGCTGGTTGTGCCGGTCCGCTACGCCGCCCGCATCGACCGCGTCCCCGCGGGCGAAGACCGGCCCCAGGCCCGCACGCGCGCGCCGCCTCGTCCGCCCTCCACCGCCCCACCCGCCTTCCCGAACGCCTGACCCTTCGCCGGGCCGCATCCGCGCGCCCTGTCAGATTTCGTTTGGGACCATCTCATCATGCCTTCGATCCAGCGCGCGAGCCTGCGCGCCCTGCTGCTCGGCGCGTCGTGCGCCGCCGCCCTCGCCTGCCCCGCCTTCGCCGCCGAAGCGGACGGCTCGACCGTCGATTCGGTCATCGTCACAGCCCGTCCTGATCCGGAGGATCCGGCGGTCGTGGCGGACGCCCGCAAACGCCTTGCCGAGACGCCAGGCGGCGTCTCGGTCATCTCTTCAGAGTCCTGGGACAGACGCCTCGCGCTGGCGCTCGACGACATGTTGCGCGACGCCCCGGGCGTCTACGCGCAGAGGAAATGGGGCGGCGACATCCGCGTCTCGATCCGCGGCTCGGGGGTCGGCAACGCCAACCACAATCGCGGCGTCGTCATCGCGCTCGACGGCGTGCCCCTGAACGAAGCCGACGGCTACGGCGACAGCCAGGCGGCCGACCCGCTGACGACCCGGTTCGTCGAGGTGTATCGCGGCGGCAACGCGCTGCGATACGGCGGCGCGCTACTCGGCGGCGCCATCAACATGGTCACGCCGACGGGCGCGAACGCGGGCTTCGACACACGGATCCGTCTCGACGGCGGCAGCTTCGGCCTGCTGCGCGAGAGCGTCGCCGTAGCCCGGCAGTGGGGAGATTGGGACGCCTACGCCGCTGTCACCAACCAGACCGGCCAGGGCTGGCGTTCGCAGAGCCAGCAGAACATCCAGTTCTCGTCCCTGAACATCGGCCGGTCGTTCGGCGAGGATCGCGAGGTCCGGTTCGTGCTCAACGGTTCGAACATCAACCAGGAAATTCCGGGCGCCCTCACCCGGGCGCAGTTCCAGGCCGATCCGGAAATGGTCGCGCCGGGCAATTACGCGCTCGACTACCAGCGCAACCAGCGGATCCTGCGCGGCTCGCTGCGATCGACGTGGCGGCTGAACGACGTCTGGCTGTTCGAGGGCGCGGTCTATGGCCAGTGGAAAGACCTCGACCACCCGATCTTCCAGGTCATCGACCAGCAGAGCCGCAACTGGGGCGCATTCGGCCGCTTCAGCTGGGACGGCCAGATCGCCGGGCTGCGCGCCGACGCCTTCGGCGGGGTCTGGGTCCGCAAGGGCGACCTGGACTCCAACTTCTACGTCAACCTGGCGACGGCCCGGGGCGCGGAGCGGTCGCGGACGCTGCAGAACGCCAACGCGGCCGACGTCTTCGCCGAGGGGCGGCTGTTCGTCTCCGACCGACTGGCCCTGACGGCCGGCGGCACCTGGGGCCGGGCCGGGCGCGACTACGAGAGCTTCGCGCTGCCGGGGGTCGGCGGAACCTTCAACCTCAAGGCTTCGAAGACCTACGACTGGTTCGCGCCTCGCGTTGGTCTGCTCTGGGAAGCCGAGGACGGCGCCCAGGTCTTCGCCAACCTCACCCGTTCGGTCGAACCGCCGAACTTCGGCGCCATGTCGCCGACCGGGACGGGCTTCGCGCCGGTCGAGGCCCAGGAAGCCTGGACCGCCGAAATCGGCACGCGCGGTCGCCGTGGCGCCCTGACATGGGACATCACCGTCTATCGCGCCGAGCTCGACGGCGAGATGCTGCAGTACACGGTCGCGCCGGGCATCCCGGCCTCGACCTTCAACGCCGGCGAAACGGTCCACCAGGGCCTGGAGGCCGCGCTCGACTGGCGTATCGCCGGCGCCTGGCGGCTGCGACAGACCTGGACCTGGTCCGACTTCCGGTTCGACGGCGACGTCCAGTACGGCGACAACCGCCTGCCGATCATCCCCGAGCATCTGTATCGCGCGGAGCTCCGCTACCAGTCGCCGAAGGGCTGGTTCGTGGCGCCCTCGATCGAGGTGTCGTCGGACATGACCGTCGACTACCGCAACACCACGGCGGCGCCAGGCTACACGATCGCGAACCTCAACACCGGCTGGACGGTGACCGACAGGGTCTCGGTATTCCTCGACGTGCGTAACCTGACCGACGAGGCCTACGTCTCGAACGTCCAGGCCGCGATCCTCGCCGCACCGGCCACCGCCGCCTACTGGCCCGGCGACGGCCGCTCGGTCTTCGCCGGCCTCACGGTCGCCTTCTGATCCAAGGGGGCGGCGGAGTCGTCCGCCGCCCCGTCAGGAACCTCCGCCATGACCATGACCGACGAAGTGACCGCCACGCAGCCCGAAGGCGCGTTGTACCGGACGATCTGGCGCTGGCACTTCTACGCCGGCCTGCTGTGCCTGCCCTTCTTCATCCTGCTGGCGACGACCGGCGCGCTCTACCTGTACCGCGCTCCGCTCAGCCTGCTCATCGAGCATGAACGCCTCACGGCGTCGGACAGCGGCAGCCCGATGACGGCCGACGCCCTGATCCAGCGCGCCGTCGCATCCGTCCCGGGGAAGCCCGTCCGCTTTACGCCGCCGCCCGCGCCGGGGCGTTCGGCGGAGGTGGGCGTGCGCAGAGAGGGGGAGATCGTCTCGGTGTTTCTGGACCCCGCGTCCGGCCGCGTGCTCGACACGGTCGCCGAAGACGCGCGACCGATGAAGGTGATCAGCCGCATCCACAGCCTTGAGATTCTCGGAGAGGCCCCGAACCTCCTGATCGAGGTGGTCGCCGGCTGGGCGATCCTGCTGGCCGCCTCCGGCGTCTACCTTTGGTGGCCGCGCGGCCGGACGGGGGGCGTCGTCACGGTGCGGGCCCGGCCTTCGAAGCGACTATGGTGGCGCGACGTCCATGCGGTCACCGGCGTCTTCGCCGCCGGCATCCTTCTGTTCCTCGCAGTGACCGGGATGCCGTGGTCGGGCTACTGGGGGGAGAACTTCCGGAACCTCGTCAACAACGCCGGGCTCGGGATGCCGGCCTCGTCAAAAGCCGCCTCGGTGGCCTCGGACGCGGCCCTCGCATCGGTCGCCGCCGGCTCATGGACCATGGACGCAACCGCCGCGCCCGCTGTCGTCGCCGACACCGCCGAGCCCCTGTCGGTCGAGCAGATGCTGGATGCCGCGCGCCGCCTGAACTTCGCCCCGGGATTCGTCGTTCGCCTGCCGACCAGTCCAGGTGGCGTCTACACCCTGCAGCTCTATCCGGAGCAGGCCACCGGACAGCGCGTCGCCCACATTGACCAGTACAGCGGCAAGGTGCTGGCCGACGTCGCCTACCGGGACTACGGCGCGGTCTCAAAGGCGGTCGAGATGGGCATCGCGATCCACACCGGCGGCCAGTTCGGCGGTCTCAACCGCCTCGTCATGCTCGCCGGCTGTCTGGCCATCGTCGGCCTGTCGGTGACCGGCGCCACGATGTGGTGGAAGCGGCGCCCGAAGGGCCGGCTGGCCGCGCCGCAACCGGCCTCGCTGAGGGGCCTGTCCGCCTTCGCGGCGGCGGCGATCCTGCTCGGCCTGATCTTCCCGCTGCTCGGACTTTCCATCCTCGCGGCCTTCCTTGTCGACCGGCTGATTCCCGCCGCCGTCCGACTTCGCCACGCCCTCTAGAGCCCTGTGGAGGCCATCGCCATGAAACCCCTGTATTCCGCCCTCGCCGCCATCGCCCTGGTCGCCGCCTGCGCGCCCGCCCGGCCCGTCGCCTACAGCGCCGGCAAGATCGAGATCGCAGAGCCCTTCAGCCGTCCGGCCGCCGCCGGCGCGAACGGCGCCGGGTTCTTCGCCCTGACCAACGGCAATGACGGTCCCGACCGCCTGCTTCGTGTCGAATCGCCGGTCGCCAGGACGGTCCAGATCCATGAGACGTCCACCGACGGCGGCGTCATGCGCATGCGGGAACTCCCGGCGGGCGTGCCGCTGAAGGCCGGCGAGACCGTGGTCTTCAAGCCCGGCGGAAAGCACGTGATGCTCATCGGGCTGGTCCAGCCGCTGAAGGCCGGCGACAAGGTTCCGGCCACGCTGGTGTTCGAGAAGGCCGGCCGGGCGCCGGTGGAGCTGACGGTCCGGGGCGGCGCGGCCGCGGGCGGCATGGAGCATCATGGCCACTGAGGATGTGCGCCGAGGCGGTCGCAATCGGGATCAAACCGCCCTACTTGCTGCGGCAAGGAGCTTTCTCATGATCCGCCGCACCCTGATCCTCTCCGCCGTCGCGACGCTGCTGACAGCCGGCGCCTCCCACGCCTTTCTCAAGGTCGCGCCGCTCCGCGTCAGTGACGCCTGGAGCCGCCCCGCCGCGCAGGGCGGCAACGGGGCCGGCTTCCTGATCATCACCAACGCCGCGACGAACGCTGATCGACTCACCGGCGCGACCTCGCCGGCGGCCGGTCGCGTCGAGATCCATGAATCGATGATCATGGACGGCAAGGCCATGATGCACCCCCGTCCGGGCGGCGCCGCCGTTCCGGCCGGCGGCAAGGTGGAGTTCAAGCCGGGCGGCTGGCACCTGATGTTCATCGGGCTCAAGGCGCCGCTCAAGGCGGGCGAGACCTTCCCGGTCACCCTGAACTTCCAGAAGGCCGGCAAGGTGCAGACGACTTTCACGGTCCGTGCCGGCGTTCCCGCGGCGGCCCCGACGTCCGGGCACAGGCACTGAGATTGACGTCGCGTCCGCGTTGACTCGCCGTACCTGAACGCCGCTAACTCCCGGCCGACGGCCCGCCAGAGGCCGCGGGACAGGGAGTGTGCAATGGCCGGCTGGAACTTCGCGGACGTCTGGGAAGAGATCGCGGCGGCCAGGCCCGACCGGCCGGCCCAGATCCAGGGCGACCGGGTGATCAGCTGGCGCGATTTCGATCGGCGCTCGAACGCCCTCGCGGCGCACTTCGTGAAGAGCGGCCTGGGACAAGGCGCCAAGGTGGCGGCCTATCTCTTCAACGCCCCCGAGTACATCGAGACCTACTACGCAGCGTTCAAGGCGGGGCTGGCGCCGGTCAACACCAACTACCGCTACGAGGCCGACGAACTTTTCTATCTGTTCGACAACGCCGACGCCGAGGCGATCGTGTTCCACGCCGGCTTCGCGCCCAAGCTCGAGGCCATCAAGGACCGGCTGCCGAAGGTGAAGGCCTGGGTCGCGGTCGAGGACCAGGGCGCGCCGATCCCCGCCTGGGCGGTGGAGTACGAGAGCATCGTCGGCCGCGGCGCGGACAGGGTCGTCCCGCCCTGGGGCCGGTCGGGCGACGACCTGCTGCTGCTTTACACCGGCGGCACCACCGGCATGCCCAAGGGCGTGATGTGGCGTCAGGACGACCTGTTCCAGGTGCTCGGCGGCGGCGGCAACGCGCTGATCGGCGTTCCGCCGCTGGAGACCGTCGCCGAGGCCGGCGAGCGGGTCCGCACCGGCAAGGCCGGCGACATCGACCTGCCCCCGCCGGGCGCGGCCATCGCCGCCTGCCCGTTGATGCACGGCACCGCCCAGTTCAGCAGCTTCGGCGTGCTGAACACCGGCGGCAGCATCATCAGCCTGCCCTCCCGCCGCTTCGACGCTGTCGAGCTCTGGAACGAGGTCGACCGACTGCGGGCCAGCAGCATCGCCATCGTCGGCCTGGCCTTCGCCCAGCCGATGCTGGAGGCGCTGGACGCCAACCCCGGCCGGTGGGACCTGAGCTGTGTCGCCCGCATCGGTTCGTCCGGCACCGTCTGGAGCAACGAGAACAAGCAGGCGCTGCTCAGGCACCTGCCGCCGGGGGCGATGCTGATGGACAGCCTGGGGTCCTCCGAAGCGGTGGGCCTGGGCTCGTCGGCCTCGGTCGCCGGCGCGGAAGCCCAGACCGCCCAGTTCATGGTCGGCCCCAACTCGGCAGTGTTCACCGAGGACGGCCGCCGGGTCGAGCCCGGCAGCGGCGAGCGGGGCCTGGTCGCGGTCGGGGGCTTCATCCCGTCCGGCTACTACAAGGACCCGGAGAAGTCGGCGAAGACGTTCCGCGTCTTCGAGGGCCGCCGCTGGTCGGTCCCCGGCGACTTCGCCGAGGTCAATGCGGATGGCACCATCAAGCTGCTGGGCCGCGGCTCGCAGGTGGTCAACACCGGCGGCGAGAAGGTCTTCCCCGAAGAGGTCGAGGAGGCGCTGAAGACCCACCCGGACGTCCGCGACGCGGTGGTGGTCGGCATTCCGGACGCCCGCTTTGGCGAAAAGGTCTGCGCCGTCGTCGATATGGGCGACGCCGCGCCGCTGTCGCTGGCCGACCTCGCCGCCCATGTGAAGGGCAAGTTGGCCGACTACAAGACGCCCCGCGCCCTGGTCCTCGCGCCGGTCGAGCGGGCCGCCAACGGCAAGGTCGACTACAAGGCTGTCCGCGCACAGGCCCTGGCGGCGCTCGGAGTCTAGCGCCCTGCCCGGCGCGGGGCGGGAGGCAGATGAACTTTTTGTAAGACGACGCGGCTGAAGCCGCCGGTGCATGGTCCGTTCCGATCGATCATCCTGCGGACCATTCTCCCATGAAACGTATCCTGCTTTCCGCCGCGGCGGCGCTTGCGCTGACCGCCGCCGCCGGCGCTTTCGCGCTGGCCCAGGCCGCCGACGCCGCTCCGGCCGCCGCGCCCGCCGCCGACCCCACCGTCGCGCCCCGCATGGGCCCGTGGGGCTTCGACATGTCCGGCATGGACCGCAAGGTGGCGCCCGGCGAGAACTTCGTGCGCTTCGCCGGCGGGACCTATCTCGAGAAGCTGGAGATCCCGGCCGACCGGACGAGCTGGGGCTCGTTCAACGCCCTCGCCGAACTGTCCAACGCCCGCACCCAGGCGATCATTGATCGCGCCTCGGCCACGAAGGACGCCACCGGCGAGGCCCAGCAGATCGGCGCCCTCTACAACAGCTTCATGGATGAGGCCCGCCTCGAGGCGCTGGGCGCCAAGCCGCTGGCCGCCGATTTCGCGCGCATCAAGGGCGCGACCACCCGCGAGGCCCAGGCGGAGCTGATGGGCCGCAGCCAGGGCGCGTTCGGCGCCAGCTTCTTCGGCGCCTACATCTGGCAGGACGCCAAGGCCCCGACGCAGTACGCGGCCTATGTCTCGCAGGGCGGCCTCGGCCTGCCCGACCGCGACTACTATCTGGACGCCAAGTTCGCGGACAAGAAGGCCGCCTACCGCGCCCATGTGGCCAAGGTCCTGACCCTCGCCGGCTGGCCGGACGCGAGCCGCTCCGCCGACGCCATCCTGGCGCTGGAAACCAGCATCGCGGAGGCCAGCTGGACCAAGGTCGAGCAGCGTGACGCCGACAAGACCTACAACCCGCGCACCATCGCCGAGCTCGAGGCCATGGCCCCCGGCTTCCCCTGGAAGGCCTGGGCCAGGGGGGCGAATCTGACCAGCGGCAAGCTGGTCGTCGGCGAGCCCACCGCCTTCACCAAGATCGCCGCCATCTATGGCCGCACGCCCGTGCCGGTGCTCCAGGCCTGGCAGGCGTTCCACACCGCCGACCAGGCCTCGCCCTACCTGTCGAAGGCGTTCGCCGACGCCAACTTCGAGTTCTACGGCAAGACCCTGTCGGGCCAGCCCCAGCAGCGCGCCCGCGCCAAGCGCGGTTCGGGCCTGGTGGGCAACAACCTCGGCGAAGCGGTGGGCAAGCTCTATGTGGCCGCCTACTTCCCCGCGGCGTCCAAGGCAAAGATGGAGAAGCTGGTCGACGACCTGCTGGTCGCCATGAAGGGCCGCATCGAGAAGCTCGACTGGATGAGCGCAGAGACCAAGGCCAGCGCCCAGAAGAAGCTGGCCACCTTCACGGTGAAGATCGGCTATCCGGACAAGTGGCGCGACTATTCGGCCCTGACCATCAAGGCCGACGACCTGTACGGCAACATGGAGCGGATCAACACCTTCAACTGGGCCTACGAGACCGCAAAGCTGGGCAAGCCGGTTGATCGCGCCGAGTGGGGCATGTTCCCGCAGACCGTGAACGCGTACTACAACCCGACGCTCAACGAGATCGTCTTCCCGGCCGCGATCCTGCAGCCGCCGTTCTTCGATCCGGACGCCGACCCGGCCATCAACTACGGCGGCATCGGCGCGGTGATCGGCCATGAGATCAGCCACGGCTTCGACGACCAGGGCGCCAAGTACGACGCCGACGGCGCCCTGCGCGACTGGTGGCAGGCGGTCGACACCGAACAGTTCCAGGGCCGCACCAAGAAGCTGGGCGCCATGTACTCGGCCTACGAGCCCCTGCCGGGCATCTTCGTGAACGGCGATCTGACCATGGGCGAGAACATCGGCGACCTCGGCGGCCTGCTGATCGCGCTCGACGCCTACCACCTGTCCCTGGGCGGCAAGCCGGCCCCGATCATCGACGGCTTCACCGGCGACCAGCGGTTCTTCCTCGGCTTCGCCCAGATCTGGCGCGCCAAGTACCGCGACGACGCGATCAAGCAGCAGGTGGTCTCCGACCCGCACTCGCCCGACTACTTCCGGACCTACGGCACGGTGCGAAACATCGACGCCTGGTTCGACGCGTTCGGCGTCAAGGAGGGCGATGCGATGTACGTGAAGCCGTCCGACCGCGTCCGAATCTGGTAAGCGCTTACGCAAAAACTTTGCGTCGAATGATCCCTCCCCGGTTCGGGGAGGGATTTTTCTTGCGCGTTCAACGGCATGACAAAAATTTAAGGTCCGCGCCCGGCCTTGCCGTGCATTCCTCCCGCCGTCGTATTTTCTGGGGACGATCCACGATGAAGACCCTGCTCCTGAGCGCCGCCGCCGCGGCCGTTCTGGCCCTGGGCGCCATGCCCGCCGCTGCGGACGAGCGCGCCTGCCTCGACGCCCTGTGCTTCGACGAGGTGATGTTCGCCGCCGACGGCGCCGCGGGCGCGGGTTCCATGTCGCTGGAGAGCCCCCGCTATGGCGCCTGGGGCTTCGACCTGTCGGGCATGGACCGTTCGGTGAATCCGGGCGACGACTTCTACAACTGGGCGAACGGCGCCTGGTCCAGGCGCACCGAGATTCCGTCGGACCGCACCCGCTTCGGCAACTTCGACGCGCTCGCCATCCTGTCGGAGGCCCGCACCCGCGCCATCATCGAGGACGCCGCCGGAGGCCGGATCCAGGACGTCGACGCCGCCAAGATCGGCGCCGCCTACCAGGCCTTCATGGACGAAGCCCGGATCGAGGCGCTCGGCGCCGGGCCGATCCAGGCGGAACTGGACGCGCTGCGCAAGGCGAGGAGCCACGACGACATCGCCGGCCTTATGGGGAAGGCCGCCTCGACCAACTACAACGCGGTCCTCGGGCTGGGCATCTCCGACGACGCCAAGGATCCGGGCCGCTACGCCGTCTACGCCGGCGCCGGCGGTCTCGGCCTGCCTGACCGCGACTACTATCTCGACCCCAAGTTCGCGGACAAGAAGGCCGCCTACGAGGCCTACATCACGAAGATGCTGACCTTGATCGGCTGGGCCCGGCCCGCCGAGCACGCCAAGGCCATCGTCGCGCTGGAGACCCGCATCGCAGAGGCCTCGTGGACGCGGATCCAGCGCCGCGACCGCGACAAGACCTACAACCCCAAGACCCTGGCCGAACTGAAGGCGCTGTCGCCGGGCTTCGGCTGGGACCGCTACATCGACGCGGCCGGCCTGAAGGGCGTCGACCGCTTCGTGGTCACCACCGACACCGCCTTCCCGAAGATCGCCGCCATCTACGCCGCGACCGATCTCGACACGCTGAAGGCCTGGCAGGCGTTCCACGTCGCCGACGGCGCCGCGCCGCTGCTGTCGAAGGCCTTCGTCGACGCCAGCTTCGAGTTCAACGACAAGACGCTCGGCGGCCAGCCCGAGCAGCGTCCCCGGTGGAAGCGCGGCGTCACCGCGGTGAACGGCATGCTCGGCGAATCCATCGGCCGCATCTACGTCGCCCGCTACTTCCCGCCGGAATCCAAGGCGAAGATGGAGGCCCTCGTCGGCAACATCCGCTCGGCCATGAAGGCGCGGATCGAGCGGCTGGCCTGGATGAGCCCGGAGACCAAGACCAGGGCCCTCGAGAAGCTGGGCAAGTTCGGCGTGAAGATCGGCTACCCGAACAAGTGGCGAGACTACTCGGCGCTCGAGATCAGGGCCGACGACGCCTACGGCAACGCCGTCCGGGCCGGCGCCTATGAATGGAACCGCCAGGTCGCGCGCCTCAACGGGCCGGTCGACAAGGCCGAGTGGAACATGTTCCCGCAACGCGTGAACGCCTACTACAGCTCGGTGAAGAACGAGATCGTCTTCCCGGCCGCGATCCTGCAGGCGCCGTTCTTCCATCCCGACGCCGACCCGGCGATCAACTATGGCGGCATCGGCGGGGTGATCGGCCACGAGATCAGCCACGGCTTCGACGACCAGGGCCGCAAGTCCGACGGCGACGGCGTGCTGCGCGACTGGTGGACCGCCGAAGACGCGACCAAGTTCAAGGCCCAGGCCGATCGCCTCGGCGCACAGTACTCGTCCTACGAGCCGGTCCCCGGCGCCAAGGTCCAGGGCGGCCTGACGATGGGCGAGAACATCGGCGACATGGGCGGCCTGTCGCTGGCCTATGACGCCTACAGGATCTCGCTCGGCGGCAAGCCCTCGCCGACGCTCGACGGCTTCACCGGCGAACAGCGGGTGTTCCTCGGATGGGCCCAGGTGTGGCGGGCGAAGTACCGCGACGACGCCATGCGCCAGCAGGTCGTCTCGGACCCGCACTCGCCGCCCTACTTCCGGGTCAACGGCACCATCCGGAACCTCGATCCCTGGTACGACGCGTTCGGCGTGAAGGCGGGCGAGGCCCTGTACATCGCGCCCGAGGAGCGCGTGCGGATCTGGTAGGCCCCATCGTGGTCTGGTCCCCCGGATCAAGTCCGGGGTTGCCGCGCGCTCCAGACGACACTTCCCCGCAAGCGGGGAAGAGCACACCGCTCCTCCCCATTCATGGGGAGGTGGGCTTTCGAGCGCGCTGAAAGCGCGAGAAAGGCCGGAGGGGTCTCACACGCCCAGCGCCGCCAGCACGAAATCGGCGCGCGCTTCCACACCGGTCTTCGGCAGATCGATCAGCCGGTAGCCGAGCCGTTCGTAGGCGGCGCGCAATGGTCCGTACTCGGCCATCGCCTCGACGAGGTCGTGGCGGCGCTCGGCGTCGGTCGTGAAGATCTCCGGCCAGGGCGGCGCGACGAACACCGTCGCGTTGTAGCGGCAACGCTCGACCGCACCGGCGATCGTCGCCGGCATCGGAAGTCCTGACCGCCCGAGCGCCGCCCACTGGTCGACCGGCGAGCGGTCGAAGAACACCGGCCCGGCCAGCTCAGCCGCCAGAATGCGGAAATGCAGCGCCCGGGACACGGCCAGCTCGGAGAACCTGAGGGCGTCGGCGCCCGGCAGCGCGTCGCCGCCGGTCCAGTCCTGTTCCCTGACGATCTGCCGTCCGGCCTCCGGAAAGGCCGCGAACCCGCGCCGCGCCAGCTCGGCCAGCAGCGTCGACTTGCCGCCGCCCGAGCAGCCGGTGAGGACGACGAAGCGGTCGGTGTCGAGCGAGGCCGCGGAGGGGTCGTAGGTGTTTTCGAGGGCCATGGGTGCGACCTCTTGCGTGGCTGCGTCCTTCGACACGCCGCTTCGCGGCTGCTCCGGATGACTAGGGAAGAAGGAGTCCCATCCCAGTCATGCTGAGCAGCGCCGAAGGCGCATGTCGAAGCACGCAGGGCCTCAAACCGCGTTTTGACTCTGGTGTCAGTTTTCAGCGATCAGCCCAGAAAGGACTAAGCCCGCCGCGGGGGATAATCGCGGCGGGCTTAGCTTTTTCCTCGATCACTCGATCCAAGCGGGCGTTTCCTCCCCGAAACGCCGTGAGGCCAGAACTCTCTGGGGTTCTTGTGCCTCGCGCAATGTCAAAATCCGGCAAAAGCCTTTCGCTGTCAACCGATCCGGACCGCCTCCCGCGCAATAAAATGCGGCGAAATGGCGCGATCGGGGTCGTTTCTTGGACCCGTCCGTCAAAAGAACGCCGCTGAAGCCGTTACTTTTGACGCAACCGTCAGAATTTACAGCGTCACGCGCCTCGCCAGGGACTCAGCGGCCTCGGAGACCGGCTCGAACAGGTGCTCGGGGCGAGTCGCGGCGACCGGCCCGATTCCCGCGCCGGCCAGCGTCGCCTGGGCAGACAACAGGTCGCCCTCGCGGAGCAGCAGTCCGTTAGCGCGCGGCCGTGCTCCCGCCTCGACCAGCCTGGCCAGCGCCGCGCGGGCCCCTGCGTCCTGTTCAGCGGGCCATACCAGCATGACGCTGCCCCTGGCCCGCGCCCGCGCCTCGACCACCGCCAGCAGCTGCCGAACCACCGCGAGTTTCGCGGCATCCCAGGACGCCGACAGCGACGCCGCCAGCCGCGCCTGGCTCTTCAGGATGACGCCGTCGCCCAGGATCTTCAGATGGTTGGCCGAAAGCGTCGCGCCGGTGGTTGTGATGTCGACGATGATCTCCGCCGCGCCCGAGGCCGGGGCGCCCTCCGTCGCGCCGCCTGACTCGACGATGCGGTAATCGGCGACCCCGGCCCTGGCGAAGAAGGCCCGGGTCTGGGCGATGTACTTGGTCGCCACCCTCAGCCGGCGCCCGGTGCGGACCAGGTGCAGGTGCGCCACCTCCTCGAGGTCGGCCATGCTGTCGACGTCGAGCCAGCCGCGCGGTACCGCGACCACCAGGTCGGCCCGGCCAAAGCCCAGCGCGCGGAGCAGTTCGATGCGCCCCTCCAGGTCGCCGATCTGCTCACGGAGCAGATCCTCGCCCGTGACGCCGAGATGAACCTCGCCGCTGTCGAGCGCGCCGGCGATGTCGGAGGCCGACAGCAGACGGACCTCGATCTCGGGAAGCGCATCGATCCTGGCGGTATAGCCCCGGCTGCCCGAGGGCGCCGACAACGGCAGGCCCGCGTCCGCCAACCAGCCGTCGACCTGCTCCTTCAGTCGGCCCTTGGACGGGATCGCCAGGATAAGGGGGCTGCTCATTCGACACCTCCGGCGAAAGCCCGCGCCGGGCGCACCATGCAGCCGACGGCGCCGGGGGACGCCGTTGCGCCGAGCCGGGCCGGCAGGCCGTCGTAGCGCCCGCCTGCCGCCACCGGCCGCTCGCCGCCGAGCGCGGTGCTGCGCACCTCGAACAGCGCCCCGTCGTAGTAGCCGAACGCCCGCCCGAAGGCGGCCGCGAAGGCCATGCTGCCGTCGGGAACGCCACGCTCTGCCAGGCCGGCCAGGCGCCGGCTCCATCCGTCCATCGCCGCGTCCAGCGACGCCGTGGCCGGCCCGGCCAGCGTCCGCACCCGGGCCAGCGCCGCCTCGGGCGCGCCGGCCACGGCGAGGAAGCCGCGCACCTTGGCCGCCTCGGCCGGCGACAGGCTCGGCGTGCGCGACGCCTCGGCCCGCTCCGCCAGCCGACGGACGATCTCGTCGGCGGGCCGGGTTCCGACCGGCTCGATGCCGGCGATGGCCCACAGCTGGCGCAGGGCGTCCGCGCCATGCTCGTCGGCCACGCCTTCGAGCGGGTTGACGATGCGTTCGGGCGCCACGCCCGCCTCGGCGCGCTCCAGTTCGGCGGCCAGCAGGCGCGGACGGGTGAACAGGCGCTTCAGCCGGGCCGCCAGCGCCGGGGCCAGCGCCAGGCTGTCGACGAAGGCGCCGAACAGCGCGATGTCCCCGAACGTCAGGGTCAGGTCGTCACGCCCGCCCGCCGCCGAAGCCCGCCAGGCCAGCGCCGCGACCTCGGCGTCGGAGGCGGCGGGGTCGCCGTCGCCGAACACCTCGACGCCGATCTGCAGGAACTCCTCGGCCCGCTGGGAGCCGGCGGGCGCGGCGCGGAACGCCTTGCCCTCGTAGGCGTAGCGCCCCTCCGGCCGGCCGCCTTCAATGTGGGCGCGGGCCACCGGGATGGTGAAGTCCGGCCGCAACGCCAGCTCTTCGCCGCCCTCGGCCTGGACCACGAACAGGCGCGGGCGCATCGCCTCGCCCGACAGCTCCAGTAGCAGGGCCAGCGGCAGCAGCACGGGGGTCTCGACCGGCGTCGCGCCGGCCTCGGCCAGGGGGCTGCGGATGGCGGCCAGAGCCGCCGGGGGAACGGGCGGCTCCAGCCTCATCGGGCGGCCTCGACGATCTTGCGGACGGTCGCGACCAGGTCGCCGCGCGCCACTGTCTGCTGTCCCGGGCGCTCCGCCTTCCAGGCGGCGTTGTCGGTGACGCCTTTCGACATCTCCCGGCCGAGGTCGAGATCCTTGACCGTGGCCGTGCCCGCCGCGATTTCGTCCTCGCCGATGATCACGGCGGCCGGCGACAGACGGCGGTCGGCGTACTTCATCTGGGCCTTCATGCCCGAGGTTCCGAGGTAGACCTCGGCGGCGATCCCGCCCGTGCGGAGCTCGCCCGCCACCGCGAAGTAGTCCGCCATCCGCGCCTGGTCGAAGGCGATGACCACCACCGGACCCCGGTTCTCGCCGCCGCCTTCGCGACCCGCAGCGCGCAACGCCGCCGCCAGGCGCGAGACGCCGAAGCTGAAGCCCGTCGCCGGAGTCCGCTCGCCGGTGAACCGGGCCACCAGGTCGTCGTATCGCCCGCCGCCGCCGATCGAGCCGAAGCGGACGGCGTTGCCCTTCTCATCCAGCGTGTCGATCAGCAGGTCGGCCTCAAACACCGCGCCGGTGTAGTACTCCAGCCCGCGGACGATCGACGGGTCGAACCGCGCCTGGTCTTCGCCGACGCCGAGGCCCTTCAAGGCGCCGACAATGGCCTCCAGTTCCCGGAAGCCCTCCAGCGCCACCTCGGCCTTCGCGAAGGCCGCGTCCGCCAGCTGGTCCAGCGGCGCGCCGGCGACGGCCATGTCGAGGAAGTCGAGCACCAGTCCGGCCGAAGCCGCCAAGAGGTCCGCCCCCGGCGTGAATGCTCCGGACTCGTCAAGGCGTCCCTTGCCGAGCAGGTCGCTGACGCCCTCGCGGCCCAGCCGGTCCAGCTTGTCCAGCGCCCTCAGCACAGTCAGCTTCTGGCGGCCCTCGGCGACGCCGGCGGTCTCCATGACCCCGTCGAGGATCTTGCGGTTGGAGAACTTCAGCACCGCCTGGCCCTGGGCCAGACCCGCCGCCTGCAGGCCCGCCGCCGCCATGGCGATGATCTCGGCGTCGGCCTCGGGACGGGCGGAACCGACGGTGTCGGCGTCGCACTGGATGAACTCGCGGAACCGTCCCGGACCCGGCTTCTCGTTGCGCCAGACCGGCCCGAAGGCGTAGCGGCGGAACGGCTTGGGCAGGGTTTCCCAGTTCTGAGCCGCGAACCGGGCCAGCGGCGCGGTCAGGTCGTAGCGCAGGGCCATCCACTGTTCGTCATCGTCCTGCAGCGCGAACACGCCTTCGTTCGGGCGGTCGCTGTCGGGCAGGAACTTGCCCAGGGCGTCGGCGTACTCGAACGCCCCGGTGTCGAGCGGCTCGAAGCCCCACTGTTCGTAGACCTTCGAGACAGCCTCCACGATGCGCCGCTCGGCGCGCAGGGTCGCGGCGCGCTTGTCGGCGAAACCGCGGGGAGCGCGGGCTTCGGGGCGGAAGGATTGGTCGGACATCGGCGGGCTCTGCATTCGGTCTTTGTGGGGCCGGATGGAGCCGTCTGACCCCATCCACTTCGGGCGGGGTCGGAGGGAGTGCGTCTTGGCTCTAGGCCGCGCGAACCCGTTCCGTCCCGCTAGGGAAGGCGTGGTGGTGGCCGTGGTGATGGTGCGCGGCGCGGGTCATCGGGGAGGGCCTATAGCGGAAGAGAGATGGCATTCCTAGTCTCCCCCCTTCATGTGTAGGGAGGGCGCCTTACCGCCTCAACCGCTCGATCAGCGCCGCCGTGGACGGATCGTGATCGGCCGCCTCGCCGCCCTCCAGCTCCGCCAGCACGCGGCCCGCCAGGGTCTTGCCCAGCTCAACGCCCCACTGGTCGAAACTGTCGACGCCCCAGAGGACGCCCTCGACAAAGACCTTGTGCTCGTAGAGCGCCAGAAGGGCTCCCAGGGCCTGCGGCGTCAGACGGTCCAGCAGGATGAAGCTCGACGGCCGGTCACCCGGGAAGTGCCGGTGCGGCTCGCCGGCGTTGGCGCTGCCGGTCATCAGGGCTTCGGCCTGGGCGACGGCGTTGGCCAGCAGCATGGCGTGCTGGCGAGGCGGGCCCTCGTCGCTCCTGGCCACGGCCACGAAGTCGACCGGAATGACGTCCGTGCCCTGGTGAAGCATCTGGAAGAAGGCGTGCTGGTCGTTGGTGCCGGCATTGCCGAACACGGCGGTGGAGGTGGCCCGGCCGACGGGCGCGCCGCTCTCGGTCACCCGCTTGCCGTTGGACTCCATCTCCAGCTGCTGGAGGTAGGCGGCCAGCAGGCCCAGCCGCTCCGAATAGGGCTCGACCACCCGTACCGGGCGGCCGAGGCCGTTTCGGTTAAAGACGTGGGCCAGCGCCAGCATGACCGGGGCGTTGCGCTCCGGCGGCGCGGCGCGGAAGTGGTCGTCCATCGCAGCCGCGCCGGCCAGAAAGCCCTCGAACGCTTCCCAACCCAGCCCGATGGCCACCGACAGGCCGACCGCCGACCAGATCGAATAGCGGCCGCCGACCCAGTCCTCGAAGCCGAACACCCGCTCCGCCGGAATGCCGAACGCGGCGCAGGCCTCCAGGTTCGTCGAGGCCGCGGCCAGATGTCCGTCGCCCGCCTCGCCCAGCGCCGCCCGCAGCCAGTCGCGGGCGGCGGCGGCGTTGGCCATGGTCTCCTGCGTGGTGAAGGTCTTGGAGACGACCACGACCAGCGTGGTCTCGGGGTCGAGAGCGGCGGTAGCACTGGCGATGTCGGACGGATCGACGTTGCCGACGAAGCGGACGTCGATGTCCGGCGTCAGCGGCTTGAGCGCCCGCCAGACCATGCGCGGTCCCAGGTCGCTGCCGCCGATGCCGATGTGCAGCACCGAGCGGAACGGCTTGCCCGTGGCGCCCAGGAAGCGGCCCTCGCGGACATCGCCGGCGAACGCGGCCATCGCGCGGCGTACGGCTTCGACATCGCGCGACACGGGCTTGCCGACGGCGTGGAAGTCCGCGCCGTCCCGCGCGCGCAAGGCCATGTGCAGCGCGGCCCGGTTCTCGGTGACGTTGGCGATCCCGCCGGCGAACAGCCGCTCGCGGCGGCCCTCCAGCTCGGCGGCCCGGACCAGCGCCAGCCCCGCCGCCACGCCGGCCCGGCTCCAGGGCTGCTTGCTGAGGTCGAGGGAGAGCCCTGCCGCGTCCAGCGACAGACGCTCCAGACGGTCCGGCTCGGTCGCGAACAGATCGGCGATCCGCGTCCCGGCGTCGGTGCGGGCGGCCGCCTCGAAGGCGTCCCAGGCGGCGGCGAGATCGGTCATGAACACTCCGGCGGTAAAGCGCCGTTTACCATGATCCGCTTACCAGAGAGCGAACACACAGCACGAGGCGCGGCCCATGTCCTGCGACGCCATCGCCCTTTCCGCAAGCCTCTGGCTCGCCTTCGCGCCCACCGGCGACGGCGCGCTGCTGCAGCCGGCGGCGGCCGTCTCTGCGCCTGCTTCGCCGCTGGCGGCCGAGCCCCTGTTCGCCGACATCGTCAGCCGCGCCGGCGCGCTGAAGGCGCAGGTCGAAGGCTGGACCGGCCAGTCCGGGGACCTGGCCGGCTTCACCGAGTTCAAGGCCCGGCTGGCCCAGCTCGCCGAGCTCGACATGCGGGCGCACAAGGTGCTGGCCGACCGGGGTACGGACGGCGACCTGAAGTGCATCCTGCGCGGCATCGCCCAGGACCTGCCGGTCCGCCTCGGCGAGGTCGAGAAGGCCGCCGACGCCAGGTCGCGCGACAAGGCGCTCCGCGAGATGACCTGGCTGCTGCGCGACAACGTCGAGGTGATCACCACCCCGCCGTCCGTCACCAGCGGGACGACCGGCCTCTAGGCGTACTTCACCGCGCAGCCGTAGGGCTGGCTGAAGGCCGTCCTGATCGGGCGACCGGCCTTGAGGTCGGCGAGCGCGGCCTTCACGAAGTTCGTGGCGCCGTTGATGTCGGCGACGTTTGCCGTCGGCTTGTCGTCGATCCCGCCGCGATAGACGATCTGGCCGTCCTTATCGATGATGAACATGTGCGGCGTCGTCTTGGCGCCGAACGCCTTGCCGGCGACGCCGGTCGGGTCGAGCAGGAAAGCGGTCGGCGTCGCGCCCTTGGCGGCGATGAACTTCTTGGCGCCGGCGCCGTCGACATGGCCCTGCTGGCCCGGCGCCGAGGAGCAGACGCTCAGCCAGACGGCGCCGGCGGCGGCGGCCGCCGCCTGGGTCGACTGCATGTTTCCCTGATAGTGCTTCTTCACATAGGGGCAGCCTTCATTGACCCACTCCAGGACGACGACCTTGCCCTTGAACTCGGCGAGGGTGCGCGTGCGGCCGTCGGCGTCCTTCAGCGAGAAGGCCGGCGCGGGGGCGGCGAGGGCGGACGCCGGCGCGAGCAGGAGCGCTGGCAGAACGAGGACGGAACGGCGGGTCAGGCTCATCGGATACTCCCTACGAAGGTGAGACCGGTGCAGCGGCAGCCTTGTCGATCGCTTCGGCCACCATGCCTTCGGTCAACAGCTGGGGCAGTATGACCGGCGATCCGCCATTCGCGCCATACATGAGATAGAGGGGCACCCCGGCCCTGCCGTGCTCGGCCAGCGCCGCGGCGATGGCGGCGTCGCGGTTGGTCCAGTCACCCTTAAGGTAGACGGCGTTGTTGCGGGCCAGCGCATCGGCCACCGTCTTCGTGCTCAGCGACGTGCGCTCGTTGACCTGGCAGGTCACGCACCATGCGGCGGTGAAGTTGACGAACACCGGGCGGCCTTCGGCGCGCAGCGCGGCCACCCGCTCCGGAGACCAGGCCTCGTAGGGAACCTCCGCGGTCGCTCCTGCGGCGGGGCCGGCCGAGGCCGCCGCGGGCTTTTCGAACGCCAGCAGGCCGGTCAGCGCGATCGCGGCGACGGCCGCCAGGGCGGCGATGGCGCGCGAGACGGCGCCCGCGCCGCCGCGCTGGACGAGACCCCAGAGCCAGGCCGCGAACGCCGCCAGTACGCCGGCGGCCAGCGCGTAGGCCAGACCGACCGGCCCGGCCTGCTGCGCCAGCACCCAGACCAGCCACGCCACCGCGCCGTACATCGGGAAGGCCAGCACATGGCGAAGCGTCTCCATCCACGGCCCGGGCCTGGGCATCCGCCGCAACAGGGGGGGCGCGAACGACAGCATCACGAACGGCGCCGCCAGTCCCAGGCCCAGCGCGCCGAAGATCAGCAGCGACACGGCGGCGCTCTGGGTCAGGGCGTAGCCCATGGCCGAGGCCATGAACGGCGCCGTGCAGGGCGCGGCCACGACCACCGCCAGCACGCCGGTCAGGAAGCTCCCGCTCAGGCCGCCACGCGACGCCGCCTCGGCGCCCGCCCCCTGCAGCGAGGTTCCGGCCTCGAACACACCCGACAGGTTCAGCGCCACCAGCAGCATCACCAGGGCCAGGGCCGCGACCATGGCCGGGGACTGCAGCTGGAAGCCCCAGCCGATCGCCTGACCGGCCGCCTTCAGGGCGATGAGGGCCCCGGCCAGCGCCAGGAAGGTCGCCAGCACGCCCAGCAGATAGGCTACGCCCTGGGCCCGGGCCGCCTTCGTTTCATGGGCGTGCGAGGCCAGCGCGGCGGCCTTCATCGACAGCACCGGGAACACGCAGGGCATCAGGTTCAGGATCAGGCCGCCGAGGAAGGCGAAGGCCAGCGCCAGCGGCAGGCCGAGCCTGCCCTCCGGCGCGGCCGCGTCCGAATGATCCTCGAGCGGAGCCGGCGGCAAGGCGCCCTGCCCGCCCGCGCTCGCCGGCAGCGCGCCGGCCGAGGCGGTGACCTCCCACGCCTGATCACCCAGCGACAGCACGCCGGCCACCGTCTCGGGGATCTCGCCCGCCAGGGTCGCATAGCCGCCGGGCAGCGTCAGGGTCAGCCCCTCGGCGCCCCGTTCGATGGGTTGCGGCCTGGCGTGATCGATCAGGGTGGACGAGAAGGGGAAGAAGTAGGCGCGCGAGAGGTCAGCGTCTTTCAAGGGACCGCCGGTGACGGCCAGCTTCAGCGTCTCGCCCTCGACCTTGAAGACGGCCTTCAGGCCGGCCGGCTTGGGCGCGGCGGCCAGCGTCGCGGCGATCTTCTCGCCCCAGGCCGGATCGGGTTTGCCCGCCGCCGCGACGATCGGCACATCGATCGAGAGGTCGGCCTCCTCGGGCACGCAGGTCAGCTCGCAGACCAGGAAGTTGGCCTTGGCCTTCAGCGTCGCGACCGAGCCGACCGCCGCCGAGGCCGGAACCTGGACAGGAACCGGAAGGAGGAATTCTCCCGAGTAGCCGTAGTTCAGCAACGGCCCGATCGGCATCCGCGACGGCGTCGGCCAGACGATGTCGCCCGCCTGCCAGCCCGCCGGCAGGGTCCAGGAGATCGTCGTCGGCTCGCCGGAATCGCCGGGATTGCGCCAGTAGGTGTGCCAGCCCTTGTCGATCTTCTGGCGCAGGGCCAGGTAGACCGTTCCGCCCGGGACGGCGCCCTGCTCCTGGGCGACCAGTTCGGCCTCCAGGTGGCCGGTATCGACCGGTGCGGACCGCGCGGCGGCCGGGATCAGAAACGCAAAGACGGCCAGGACGACGGCGATGAAGCGGCTCATGCTCCGTCTATAGGGCCTCCTCCCGCGTTCCGGCCAGTCACTGCAGCATGAGGCCCTCGACTTCCCCTCCGGCAACGCCATGATCGTCGCTGAAAAGGGAGACGTCAGATGCCGATCAATCGCCAGTGGATCCTGAGGAAGCGGCCCGTCGGGGAGATCGCGCCCGGTGATCTCGAGTTCGTCGAGACCCCGGTCCGCGACCTTGAGCCGGGCGAGGTCCTGATCCGCAACATCTACCTGTCGCTCGACCCGACCAACCGCATCTGGATGAGCGACCAGGACCAGTATCTGCCGCCCGTCGGCCTCAACGAGGTGATGCGCGGGGGCACCATCGGCGTGGTCGAGGCCAGCCGGTCGGAACGCTTCCCGGAAGGCACGCTGGTCAACGCCGGTCTGTCGGGCTGGCAGAGCTACACCATCGGCCATGAGGCGACGCTCAGTCCCGTGCCGCTGCTGCCGGGCGTGCCGCTGACGGCCTTCATGAGCGTGCTGGGCGCCACCGGCCTCACCGCCTGGTATGGACTGAATGACTTCGGCCAGCCCAAGCCCGGCGAGACGGTCGTGGTATCCGCCGCGGCCGGCGCGGTCGGCTCGATCGCCGGCCAGCTGGCGAAGATGCGCGGCGCGCGGGTGATCGGCATCGCCGGCGGCCCGGTCAAGTGCGCCTGGCTGACCGATGAACTCGGGTTCGACGGCGCCATCGACTACAAGAACGAGGACGTCGGCGCGGCGCTGGACCGGCTCTGCCCGGATGGCATCGACGTGAACTTCGAGAACGTCGGCGGCGCGATTATGGACGCCGTGATCAGCCGCATGAACAACTTCGGCCGTGTCGCCCTGTGCGGCATGATCAGCGGCTACAACAGCGAGGGCGTGGCCAGCGGGCCGACGGACTTCGGCCGAATCCTCATGCACCGCCTGATGATCCGCGGCTTCATCGTGATCGATTTCATCCCGCGTGCGATGGAGGCCATCTCGGAACTGGCCCCCGCCGTCATGAGCGGCCAGATGAAATGGAAGGCCCATGTCGTGGATGGACTGGAGAACGCCGCCGAGGCGGTGAAGCTGCTGTTCACCGGCGCCCACGACGGCAAGCTGCTCGTCCGCATTTCCCCGGAGCCCTGATCCGTGCCTTCCAGTTTCGACGAGATTCACATTGGCCAGGTGGTCAACCTCGGCGCCGTGGTGGTCGATCCCGACGCGCTGTCGGCCTTCTGCAAGGCGTTCGCCGCGAGCTGGGACGTGGAGGCCGGCGCGCCGGACGCCATGGTCTTCGCCCTTTGGGCCAGGCTCGACGAGCAGGCGAGCGCCGACTGGCCGATGACCAAACGTCTCGGCGTCGACGCCCTGCGCTGGGCGCGCAACCCGCCGCCGGGTGAGCTGCTCCGGGGGCGGATGACGGTGATGGGCAAGGATCCGGTCGGCGACGACAAGGGCATCGTGATCGCCCAGCATGACCTGCTCGATGAAGCGGGTCGGCTGGTCTTCTCCTGCCTGACGCGGAGCGTGTTCGCCCGCTAGCGGCGGGCGCGGAGACTGCGCAACGAAAAAGGCCCCGCCGTCGCCGGCGGGGCCTTCGATCGTTCAGGGGCCGAAGCCTCAGGCGGCGGCCTGGCGCTTCATCGCCTGGTCGGTGGCGATCGCGATCAGGCGGTCCCAGCCGACCAGCGAGGTCATGTGGTTGTAGATCTTTTCCAGCGCGCCGCTGTCGCGCAGCTGAACCAGCTTCTCGGCCGGCAGGGCGTTCAGCTTCTCTTCCGAGACGGCGAAGTACTCGGCGAGCTTGACCTGGGTGGCCGAGCCATCCGGGTTCGGCTGATGGTAGATCGCTTCACGGGTGTAGAAGAGGTCCAGTTCCTTCAGCAGGCCCACGAACGCCTCGGTGCGGCGGCGCTCGGTCTCGAAGTCCTCGCAGAACTTGATGGCGTTCTGGGTGTACTCCGACGGCTCGCCGGCGTCGGTGAACAGCGGCTGGCTGCCTTCGGTGCCCTTCGGGCAGAAGATCTCGGCGGTGCGCTCGATGCAGACGACCAGGCGGTTCTGGGCCTCGTCGGCGGCGAGCACGAACGGGTAGCGGCGGGTGTAGGCCGGGACGTAGGCGCCGACGGTGTAGGAGCCGTCCTGCACGAACATGTTCTCGGCCGAGTTGATGCCCATGACCGCCAGCGGCATGTACTCGGCGCCGCCAAAGATGATCGGGTAGCTGACCGCGGCGAAGCCGAACTCGGCCACCGTCAGCGGAACAACGTGGCCGTTCGCGGCGAACGCGAAAGGACGCTCCAGCTGCCGGACGGCCAGATCGCTGTGAGCGTCACGGCTCAGGGCTTCCGGCGATTTGTAGAACTGAAGCGTGCTGGTGACGGCAGGCGTGTCTTGGGTGGTGGCCATTCTAGTCTCTTGTGGAGGGGCGCGGGCGAACTCCGGCCGCACAGGAAGGTCGAGCCGGGGCTTCTAGCCGATCACGCCGAACGCGGCAATGCGACCACCCGTCTTGCGCTCCCTAAGGTCAGCAGGGTTCAATCGGTGCAAGAAACCTGTCCCAGAACAGATCGCCAGGAGGCCGTCCATGCCCATCGCCTATCCCGAGATCCTTTCGCTGACGAGCGAGCCCCAGGCGTTCAGCTGGACCGAGAAGGAAACCATGCTCTACGCCCTCGGCATCGGCCTGGGGAACGACCCGATGAACGAGCAGGAATTGCCGTTCGTCTACGAGAGCGGCCTCAAGGCGGTTCCGACCATGGCGACGACGGTCGCCTGGGGCGCGGGACCCAGCGTCGGCAAGATGGGCATCAACTTCCTGCTGGTTGTCCACGGCGAGCAGAAGGTCGAGTTCCACAAGACCTTCCCGACCGAGGCCTCGATCCTCGCCGAGGGCCGGATCATCGGCGCCTATGACAAGGGCGACAAGGGCGCGGTCATCTACAACGAGACCGTCCTCAAGGACGCGAAGACCGGCGAGAAGATCGCCACCCTGACCGGGTCCACCTTCGCGCGGGGCGACGGCAACTTCGGCGGCCCCTCCGACGGCGCGCCGGAGGCCCACGAGGTCCCGACCCGCGCTCCGGACCTGACCATCGACATCCCCACCAAGCCGGATCAGGCGCTGATCTACCGGCTGAGCGGCGACCGCAACCCGCTGCACTCCGATCCGAGGATCGCGAAGGCGGCCGGCTTCCCGCGCCCGATCCTGCACGGCCTTTGCACCTACGGGATCACCTGCCGCGCGGTGCTGCAGGCCTACGCTGATTTCGACCCGTCGCGGATCAAGAGCCACCAGGTGCGCTTCTCAAGCCCGGTCTTCCCCGGCGAGACGATCAGCGTCGACCTGTGGAAGGACGGCGACGTCGTCTCGTTCGAAGCCAGGGTGAAGGATCGCGGCGTGACCGTGGTCCGCAACGGCAAGACCGTGCTCGGTTAGGCGGGGCCGGGGACGCGCACTTCAGTGCGTGTCCCCGATCCTAGAACCGGTAGGTCACGCCGGCCCGGACGCCGCGGCCCGGCTGGGGCGCGAGGTCCTTGAGGAACGACGCGTGCTCCCGGATCTCGGCGTCGCCGAGATTGCGACCCTCGACGAACAGCTTCACGCCCGACAGCGCCGGCGGAGACCAGCTGGCGCCCGCGTTGACCACGTCGTAGCTGTCGGTCGGCAGCTCGAAGTCGGCGACGCGATCCTGGCCGCCGACGCGGCGCGCCTCGACCCAGGCGCCGAGCTGCTCGCCCTTCCAGTCCAGCTTGCCGGCGACCGACCACGGCGGGATGCGGGCCGGCGGACCCAGGTCGCTGGACGCGCGGACATAGTCGGCGCCGAACTCGAAGGTCAGGCGGCGCTCGCCCTCGCTCCACAGCCGGTAGCTGGCCTCGATCTCGAAGCCGTGGAAGGTGGCGTCGGTCTGGACGTAGGTGAAGACGTCGAGGTCGTCGATCACCGCGCCGGTCGGCGTCAGGTCGATGAAGCCGTCGTACTGGACGGCGTACAGGTGCAGATCGGCCTCGAGCCGGTCGCCGCCGTAGTGGAACGTCGTCTCGAGCGACAGCGCGACCTCACCGTCCAGCGTCGGATCGCCGATCTCGTAGCCGCGCGTCGCCACGTGCGGGCCATCGGCGAACAGCTCCGCCTCGGTCGGCGCGCGCTCGGTGCGCGAGAGGCTGAAGCCGATGAACCAGGCGTCGCTGGGCCGGAAGAACAGGCCCACTGAGCCCGAGAGGCTGTCGAAATCCCGGGCGCCGGCCACGCTCTTCAGCTCGCGGCGGTCGACCCGCAGGCCACCCTCGAAGCCGAGACGGTCGAGGTCGACGCGCTGGAGCGTGAACAGGCCCGCCTCGGTGATCTCGGTGCGGGGCACATAGGCCTCGGCCCCGACAGCGTCGAAGTCGCGGCGCAGCGCCTGCACGCCAAAGGCGCCGTTCCAGCCGCCGCGCTCGGGCTGGACGAGCTCCAGCCGCCCTTCCCAACCGTCGGAGAAGAACTCCGTGCCGACGTCTGTGCCCTCGAATTCGGTGTGGGTGTAGTCGGCCCAGCCGCCGCTGAACCGCACGGTCGCGAACGGGCCGAGGTCGCCGTTCCATTCACCGCGCAGATCGATGCGGGTCTGTTCCAGACCGATGGTCACCGGCTCCTCGTCGACCGGAACCGGCGGCGGCACCGGGGGCTCTTCATGGGCGTGACCCGGCACGCCGTAGGTCGTTTCGGTCCGCCGCACCGCGACACCGAAATAGCCCGCATCGCCGATCCAGCTGACGCCCGCGCCATAGGCGTTCAACTCGACCGCGCTGTTCTCGAGCCGATCCGGACCGGGTAGGTCCGGCGTCTCGCCCTCCTCGGCCAGCAGGCGCGCCGACTCCGGATAGGCGGAAATCTCGTAGTCCTCGCTGGTCCGGTGGACGCCATCGATGGTCAGAACGAGGGAACCGGTGGTGAAGGCGGCAGAGCCCGACAGCGAACGGCTGTCGTCCACCGTGCCGGCCGAGGCGGTCAGGCGGCCGGTCACCGGCGCGGACGGCGCGCGGCGGGCGATGCGCTCGTCGATCACATTGACCACGCCGCCGATGGCCGAGCCGCCGTAGAGCAGCGCCGCCGGGCCGCGCAGCACCTCGATGCTCTGGGCCTCGCCCGGATCGGAGGCGACCTGGTGATCGGGGGACAGGGCGCTGGCGTCGATCAGGCCGACGCCATTGTTGAGCACCTGCACACGCGGGCCGGCCAGGCCGCGCACGACCGGGCGGCTCGCGCCGGGACCGAAGCTGCTCGACCGAAGGCCCGGCAGATTGGCCAGCATGTCGCCGAGCCCGGCCGGTGCTGCGACGTCGAGCTCTTCACGGCCGACCACGTCGATGCTGGTCGTGGCGGAGTCGAGCGACACGGCGAACGGCGCGGCGGTGACCACCAGCTGCTCCACGTCGGTCGGCTCGGAGGCCGCCGCGAAGGCGGGCGCGCCGAGGAGGGCCGGGCCGCAGGCGGCGGCGCACAGGAAGTTGCGAAGAGACATCAGACACCAGTCGTCGGGGGAGGGCGAGAACCCATTGAGTGTTATGAAATAACATATCAAGCGTCAAGGACCGCGACGCGCCGGCCAGGCTTGACGGCCGCAGGAGCCCGGCGCCTCTTCGGGGTTCACGCCGACCGCAGGGACTCCGACCGATGACTCGCCGCCTGACGCCCCTGGCGCTCATGTTCGCCGCCGCCGCGCTGTCGGCCTGCTCGATGGTTTCCGACTGGCGCTTGGGGCCCGGCGAACCGCCGCCGCCCACGCCGGTCCATTCCTCGACCTGGAGGGAACCGCCCAAGGGCTATCTGCCCGCCGGCGCTCATCCGGACGGCCTGAAGATCCTGCCGCCGCCGCCCGCCGTGGGATCACCCCAGCAGCTGGGCGAACTGGCGACCTTCGAGGCCACCCGCGCGCTGCAGGGCACGCCGCGCTGGACGCAGGCGATCCGCGACGCCGACCTGTCGGGCAAGGAAGCGTTCATGAGCTTCTCCTGCGCCGCCAATGTGAAGATCGGTCCGGACACGACGCCGACCCTTGCCAGACTGCTGATGCGGCTGATCGACGACGGAAGGCCGGTCTACAATCCCGCCAAGGACTTCTATGCCCGCAAACGGCCCGCGGCGGGCAACGATGCGCCGATCTGCGTGCCGCGGGAGCGCTGGATCGAGACCAACGGCTCCTACCCCTCGGGCCACAGCCTGATCGGCTTCAGCTGGGGCCTGATCCTCGCGGAGCTGGTCCCGGATCGCGCCACCGAGCTCGTCGCCCGTGGTCGGGAGCATGGCGACAGCCGGGTGATCTGCGGCGTCCACTGGCAGAGCGACGTCGACGCCGGCCGGGTGCTGGCCTCGGCCCTCGTCGCCCGCCTGCGGGCCGATCCGGGCTTCCAGGCCGACCTCGCCGCCGCGCGGTCAGAGATCGAAGCCGCCCGCACACTCGGCGCGCCGCCCCATTGCGGGGCGGGCTAGGGCGCGTCGGTCGCCCAGACCAGATGGCGCTCCAGCCGGTGGCCTTTCGGCAGCGCCGGATGGTCGAAGTCGAGGTCTTCGCGCCGGGTCATGCCGATGCGGTCCATGACCGCCTGCGAGCGCAGGTTGGTGGTGGCGGTGAAGGCGACGATCGTCTCGAGTCCCGCCTCGCGGAAGCCGAACTCGAGGGCCGCCCGCGCGGCCTCCGACGCATAGCCCTGCCCCCAGGCATGGCGCGCGAAGCGCCAGCCGGCCTCCACGCCAGGCGCCAGCGGGTTTTCCGGCTTCAGCACAACAAGACCCGCGAAGCCGAGGAAGACCCCGTCCTCGCGCCGCTCCACGGCCCAGGGACCGAAGCCATGCTCGTCGAGGTGCGCCCGCCAGCGCGTCACCGCGTCCCCGCTCTGCGCCGGCGTCAGTACGGACGGAAAATGCTCCATGACCGCCGGATCGGCGTTCATCACCGACCAGGGATCGAGGTCGGCGTCACGCCAACCGCGCAGCAGGAGGCGCGGCGTCTCGATCACGCCGGCCGCCCGGTGCTGAGCGCGCCATAGAGGTCCGGCCGGCGGTCGCGGAAGAAGCCCCAGGCCGCGCGGTGCGTCTGCAGGAAGTCGAGGTCGACGGTCGCCTGGACCAGCCCTTCGTCGTCGCGGCCCAGCTCGGAGGCCAGGTCGCCGCGATGATCGGCGATGAAGGACGAGCCGTAGAACCGCTGGCCGCCGTTCGGATAGCCCTCCCACGGCTCGAAGCCGATGCGGTTGGCGCCGACCACGGGAATCACATTGCTGACCGCGTGGCCCTGCATCGCGCGCCGCCAGGGCAGCGCGGTGTCGAGGCTCGCGTCATGCGGCTCGCTGCCGATCGCGGTCGGATAGAGCAGCGCCTCGGCCCCCATCAGAGCCATGGCGCGGGCGCACTCGGGGTACCACTGGTCCCAGCAGATGCCGACGCCGATGCGGCCGAATTTCGTGTCCCAGACGCGGAAGCCCGTGTCGCCCGGCCGGAAGTAGTACTTTTCCATGTAGCCCGGGCCGTCGGGGATGTGGCTCTTGCGGTAGACCCCCATCAGCGAGCCGTCGGCGTCGGCCATGACCAGGCTGTTGAAGTAGTGCGGGCCCTCCTTCTCGAAGATCGAGATCGGGATCACCACGCCCAGCTCGCCGGCCAGCGGGGCCAGCGCCTTGACGGCCGGATGCTCGCGCCAGGGGTAGGCCGTCCTGAACCAGTGCTCCTCCTGCGCCACGCAGAAGTATGGCCCCTGAAACAGCTCCGAGGGCAGGATCACCTGCGCGCCGCCGGCCGCGGCCTGGCGGATGAAGCCCTCGGTCTTGCGGATGTTGGCGTCCATGTCCGCGCCGTAGCTCGTCTGGATCGCCGCGAGGCTGAGGGTCCGGGCCATGGTCAGGCAGGCTCCTGCTGGGTGATGCAATGGAACGAGCCGCCGCCCGTCAGGATGGCCTTCGAGCTGAGGCCGATGGCCTTGCGTTCGGGGAACAGGCTCTTGACCGCATCGACCGCGAAGGCGCCGGCTTTTTCGTCCTCGTAGAGCGGCACGATCACCGCGCCGTTGGCGATGATGAAGTTCATGTGGCTGGCCGGCGCGGGACCGCCCTCGCCGTCCATCCAGCCCGGCGAGGGAATCCGCATGACCTGGATCGGCGCGCCGCGCACGTCGGTCATCGCCGCCAGCATCCGGGCGGTCTCGTCGTAGAGCCGGGCGTTCGGGTCGGCCTTGCCCCAGGCGATCGGGCTGGCGATCACGCCCGGCGCGACAAAGCGTGCCAGGTTGTCGACATGGCCGTCGGTGTGATCGTTGCGCAGGCCGTCGCCGAGCCACAGCGTCTTCCGGGCGCCGAGCGAGGCGGTCAGCGCCGCCTCCGCCGCCGCCTCGTCCCAGCCCGGATTGCGGTTCGGGTTCAGGACGCACTGGCGCGTGGTCAGCAGGGTGCCCCAGCCGTCATGGTCGACGGCGCCGCCCTCGAGGATGAAGTCATTGGCGACCAGCGGCGCGCCCGAGGCCGCGGCGATCTGGGCCGCGACCTGGTCGTCGCCTTCGAGGTCGTACTTGCCGCCCCAGCCGTTGAAGCGGAAGCCGATGGCCTTGCCGTCCTCGCGGAAGATCGGGCCGGTGTCGCGCAGCCAGATGTCGCCGAACAGGCCGCGCACGATCTCCACCCCGGCGACGCCGTCCAGCCGCTTGCGGGCGGCCTTCTCGGCCTCGTCGCCGCAGACCATCAGGCGCACGCGCTCCTCACCCGGACCGGCCAGCGCGCGGGCCAGGTCGGCGACCTCGTCCTGGGCGGGTTCGAGATCTTCCTGCCAGAGATCGCCGTGGCTCGGGAAGCCCAGCCACATCGCGCGGTGCGGGGCCCATTCTGCGGGGATGACGGGGTTGCTCATGGGCCGGGGGAAGTGAGGCTGAAGGGGGGCTACGTCAAGACGTGCCCGAAGGATTTGGCCCGCGGAACGGAAAAGGGCGGCCCGATCGCTCAGGCCGCCCTTCCCGTCTCTTGTTCAGGTCGCGAGGACTAGAACTTGTAGCGGACGCCGATCTTCATCTGCCACGACGAGCGGCGCGCGGCCGTCGAGTTGGCGGTGTCGAACGGAACCGTGCCCACGCCGGTGACGACGTAGCGCGAGGACTGGCCGACGGCGCAGGCCGGAGCGCCGACCGGCAGGCTGGCGCAGGACTCGATCCGGGCGGTGACCGGCGCGGCCATGTACGGGAACTCGACCTGTTCCTGGACGCCCCACTCGTCGTTGAGCAGGTTGGCCAGGTTCTTGATGTCCAGGAAGCCTTCCAGCTTCGCCCCGGTCGGGAAGAAGGCCGGGAACTCCTGGCTCAGGCGCAGGTCGATCCGCGTCACCCAGTCCGAGGTCTGGGAGTTCTTCGGCAGGATCGAGCCGCGGTACTGGCCGAGGTCGTTGTTGTTGATGAACGCGGTCATCAGGGCTTCGGTCGCCGCACCCTCGAAGCGCATCAGCGGGTCGCTGAGCGTCGGGATGTAAAGCAGCTGGCGGTTGAAGGTCGACGTCGCCGACGAGGTGTCGCCGAACATGCAGTTGCCGCCGTTGAAGCCGGTCGCCGTGCAGCTCGAGCCCGAGGTGTTGAACACCAGGCTGTAGGGATAGCCCGAGCGGTACTCGGCGAACATGCTGACGCGGGTGTAGTTGTCGCCGAAGAACTTCTTCTTCCAGCTCAGGTCGAGCTTGAAGGAGTCCTTGATCTCGTAGCTGGAACGGCCGGCGGTCAGGCCGTTGACGTCCGAGGTGGCGTTGTTCGACCAGTTCGAGAAGGCGACCGAGGACAGGCCCGGGTTCACATCTTCGGCGTCGGTCCGGGTGTAGCTGCCGCGCGCGGACAGACCCCACTCGAACGACTTGGCGAAGCGGAAGGCCAGGGCGTAGTTGTGGCCGTCTTCGGTGTTGGCCAGGATCAGGTCCTGGTTGGTGCTGCCGCCGACGCGGTCGACGTTGACCGGAAGGTTGCCGAACTTGCAGAGACCCGAGCCGAGGTAGACCGGGCGGCCGTCAGGCGCGACGTTGCAGGGCGTGGTGCCGGCGCGGTAGTCGAGCCAGGTGATGCCCTTGTTGACCTCGGTCAGCAGCACGTCGACGCCGAAGTTCCAGTTCGTCGCCCAGTCGGATTCACCGAAGTCCATCGTCTTGTCGATCGACAGCGAGGCCTTCCAGCTCGACGGAATTTCGAAGTTCGGCGCGATGGCGTTGGTCGGAGCCGTCACCACGGCGGCCGAGTTGATGTTCACGCCGGTGAAGAACTGCTCGACCGCGAGAGGCAGGTCGTACAGGTCCTCGCCGCCGGCCAGCACGTTGTTCAGGTAGTCCTTGACGTACTGCGGGCAGGCGGCGGTCGCGGCGCCGGTGCGGCTGCAGTCCAGGGTGGTCAGCGTGGTGCCGTCGTTCGAGAAGCTGTTCGCGACCCAGACGTTCGGGCTGCCGCCCGAGAACAGGCCGATGCCGCCGGTGATCTTCAGGCCTTCTTCCGGGCGCCAGTCGAAGCTGAAGCGCGGCAGCCAGATGTCCATGCCGTCGAGCGTACGGTCGTTGTCGAAGCCGTAGCGGTTCTTGAAGTTGATGTTCTTGTTGGGACGCAGATCGCCGCCGTAGGTCTCGTAGCGGACGCCGGCCAGCAGGGTCAGGTCGGGCGTCACTTCCCAAGTGTCCTGGAAGTAGAGCGAGTTCAGCAGGTAGTCGACGTTGATGCGGGCGTCTTCTTCGTTCTTGAAGCCGTCGCCGTTCGCGTCGCGGAAGGCCATCTGGTAGCGGATGCGCGAGGCGCGGCCGATCTGGAAGTCGGCCAGGCTGGCGAAGGTGACGCGGGCCTCGGCCTGCGAACCGAACAGGTTCATGGCCGTGTAGTCTTCACGCAGCCAGCCGGCGAGCAGGGTGTGGTTTCCGAGGGTGTACTCGGCCTTGGCGCCCCAGGTTTCCAGCGAGTTTTCCAGCTCGTTGGCGTGACGGCTGCGGTCCGGACCGGCGAACACGGTGGTCGTGCCGGCGAAGATCTCGACCTGGGCGAACTCGCACTCTTCGTCGCCGTTGCCCTGAGGACCGAGGTCGCAGCCCGCCAGCGGGTCTTGCTCGGTCAGGACTTCCTTGCGGTTCCAGGTCAGTTCGGTGGTGAAGTCCTGCGTCCAGTTCGAGAACAGCTGCAGGCCGTAGGTCTCGAGGCGCTCGCCCTTGTTGTAGAAGTTCGAGGCGAAGGGGTAGGTGCCGCCGGCCGAGGCCGCGTCACCCACCGAGACGCGGTTGCCCTCGGTCAGCTGGTAGTTGAACACCAGGCGCTGGTCGTCGGTGATGTTGAAGTCGACCTTCGCGAGCCACTTCTCGTCCTCTTCGAGGAACACGCCGCTGTCGAGCGTCGAGTTGTTCACGTCGAAGTCGAAGTCGTAGAGGGTGTCCAGCGTGTTCTGGATCGTCGTGATGTCGGCGGCGGTGGCGTTGCCCGGCGTGATCGGACGGCCGAGGGAAGCCGGGCCGTGGGTCAGCGGGTTGGTCGCCTCGGTCTTTTCATAGGACACGAAGAAGAACAGGCGATCCTGGATGATCGGACCGCCGAGCGTACCGCCCCAGGTCTTGGTCTCGAACGGGTTGGTGTTCGAGAAGGCGCCGAAGCGGTTCTTCTGACGGGTGGCCGCCATGCCCTCGTCGGAGAATTCGTAGAACAGCGAGCCGCGGAACGAGTTCGTGCCCGACTTGGTCACGGCGTTCAGGTTGCCGCCGGTGAACTTGTTGTACTCGACGCTGTACGGCGCGACGTTCACTTCGAGGGATTCGAGCGCGTCGACCGAGATCGGCGAACGCTGCGTCGGGTAGCCCGAGGTGTTCAGGCCGAAGTCGTCGTTCTGGGTGACGCCGTCGACGGTCAGGCTGTTGTACTTCGGGTTGGTGCCCGCGATGATCAGCGCGTCGCTGTTGGAGACTTCCAGCGTCGCGAACGGGTTCAGGCGCGCGAACTCCTTCGGGTCGCGCGTCGCGCTCGGCAGGACTTCGATGGTGGCGGAGCCGTAGCGGCTGCCCAGGCCCTGCTGCGAGGACGACCGGTCGGTCGGGGCCGCAGTGACGACCAGCTCTTCGACGGCGTTGGCGCTGTACAGGACGATGTCGGCTTCACCGGCTTCGCCGATGCCGATGGCGGGGATGGTGAACTTGCCGGCTTCCAGGTTCGGCGCCGAAGCGGTCACCGTGTAGGGGCCGCCGACGCGCAGGCCGCGCGTGTTGAACGAGCCCTCGGCGTTCGACATCACGGTCGAGGAGGTGCCCGACGGATCGTGGCGAACGACGACCGTGGCGTTCGCGATCGGCGCGCCGGTTTCATCGGTGATCCGGCCGCGGATCGAGCCCGTGGTCTCCTGGGCGTAGACGGCGCTGGCCGAGGCGAGCGCAAGCACGGCGATGGCCGCGCCACCGGCGAGCCTGTTCATCAATTGCATGTGTGAGTATCCCCTCTCATCCCGACGCCGGTTGGATAACCTTCGACGAACCCGGTCCCGGCATCGGCAGCACGCATTAGCGCGTGAATGCGAACCTAAGGTGACGATGCCGGAAGGGGTCCAAAACGCCTTGCCGCCAGTCTAAGGCCGCGTCCGGATGAAGCAAGGCGACGTTAACGAATGAAGCGCTTTTGAGGCGCCTTGTCGCAAGTTTGCGACACCTTGCGGCAAGGACCGCCTTTACAGCGGGCTCGCGGAAGGCCAGCGTCCCCCGCCGAATGACCCAGCAGCCTCCCGCGTTAACACCTGAGTCGGCGCGTTTCGCGCGGCTGACCCTGCTGCTCGTCCTTGTGCTGACGGCGCTGCGTCTCGGGGCGATGTTCCTGTCGCCGCTGCAGCTCTACCCGGACGAGGCCCAGTACTGGCTCTGGTCGCGGGAGCTGGACTTCGGCTACTTCTCCAAGCCGCCGATGATCGCCTGGTCGATCTGGCTGACCACGCTGGCGGGCGGGAACGAGGAGCCGTTCGTCCGGTTGGCGGGTCCGCTGTTCCACGCCCTGACGGCGACGACGCTCTTCGCCGTGGGCCGCAAGCTCTACGACCCGCGCACGGGGTTCGCCGCAGCAGTGATCTGGCTGCTGATGCCGGGGGTGGCGCTCTCTTCCTTCGTCGCCGCGACGGATGCGCCGCTGCTCTGCTTCCTGTCGCTGACGCTGCTGGCCTATGTCTCGCTGGACGATGACCGCGCGGACCTGAAGCCGGCCCTGGGTCTGGGCGTCGCGCTCGGCCTTGCGGTGCTGTCGAAGTACGCGGCGCTGTACTTCCTGGCGGGCATGGCGCTGCACATGAGCCTGTCGCCCGAGGCGCGGAAGCCCTGGACCGCCCGCCGCGCCCTTGTCGCCGCCGCCGCCTTCCTCGTCGTGATCGCCCCGAACCTGATCTGGAACGCCAACCACCAGTTCGCGACGGTCGGCCACACGGCCGCCAACGCCGATCTGGGCGGCAAGCTGTTCAACATCGAGCCGATGCTGGAGTTCGTGGTCGGACAGCTCGGCGTCTTCGGGCCTGTGCCGTTCGGCGTGCTGGCGGGCGCCGGGATCACCCTCGCCGTCCGCCGCCGGCTGCGGGGCGCCGACCTGCTGCTGGCCTGTTTCACCGCGCCCGCCCTGGCGGCGATGGTCGTCATGGCCTTCGTCTCGCGCGCCAACGCCAACTGGGCGGCCAGCGCCTATGTCGCCGGCTCGGTGCTGACCGCGGCGCTGCTGACCCGGGACTGGCAGGGCCGCTGGCGGACCGCCGCGCGCGTCGGACTGATCGCCACCGCGGCGATCCAGGGCGCGATCGCGCTGTTCCTGATCACCGCCGTCGCCAATCCGCGCATCGCCGACGACCTGTCGATGTCCAACAGCCTCAAGCGCATGCGCGGCTGGGAGCAGGCGAGCGACCTGGTCATCGACCGGGCGCGGGTCGAGGCGCTCAACGGCGGCGTGACCGCCATCGCGGTCGAGGACCGCTTCCTGTTCAACGCCATGGCCTACTACGGCCGCGACTACTTCGCCGAGCCGGGCGCGCCGCCGCTGCGGATCTGGGTGCGGGAGACCGCCGGCAACCAGGCCGAGGCCGAATCCCCGCTGACGCCCGACCGCGGCCGCCGGGTGCTGATCGCCGTGCTCGAAGACCGCGAGGGCGTGGCCCAGGCGAAGATCCGCGCCGATTTCGCGAAGGCCGAGGTGATCGACGTCCACCGCATTACTCTCAGCGTGCCCTGCAAGGGCAAGCCCGGCGAGTCGGACGCGAAGTATGACCACCGCTGCGTGCGCCGCGTGACCCTGATGCTGGCCGAAGGCTTCGCGCCGGTCGAACGCCGCTGACGGCGCACATCCCTTCTGCCGTCATGGCCCGGCTCGTCCGGGCCACCCACGAACGCCGGCGAAAAGGAAGAAGGGCGCGGATTGACTCCGCGCCCTGCTCGCTTGGCTCACCACGCTTGGGTGGCCCGAACAAGTCGGGCCATGACGGAAGAGACAAGCGGGACTAAACCGCGACCTCGAACGCCGCCTCGGTCTTCGCTTTCACATCCTCGACCGTGACGCCGGGCGCCAGCTCGATGAGCCGGACCGGGGTCTTGCCGCGGTTGATCTCGAACACGCCGAGCTCGGTGATCAGCAGATCGACGACGCCGGCGCCGGTCAGCGGCAGGCTGCATGCTTTGAGCAGCTTGGGCGCGCCGGACTTCTCGCAGTGGTCCATGACCACGACCACGCGCTTGACGCCCGCGACCAGGTCCATGGCCCCGCCCATGCCCTTGACCATCTTGCCGGGCACCATCCAGTTGGCGAGGTCGCCGGTCTCCGACACCTGCATGCCGCCCAGGATCGAGAGCGCGATATGACCGCCCCGGATCATCGCGAAGCTGTCGGCGGACGAAAAGTACGAGCTCGAATCCAGCTCGGTGATCGTCTGCTTGCCGGCGTTGATCAGGTCGGCGTCTTCCTCGCCCTCGTAGGGGAACGGGCCCATGCCGAGCATGCCGTTCTCGCTCTGCAGGGTCACATTGACGCCGTCGGGGATGTAGTTGGCGACCAGGGTCGGGATGCCGATGCCCAGGTTCACATAGAAGCCGTCCTGCAGCTCCTTCGCCGCGCGGGCGGCGACTTCGTCTCTCGTCCAGGGCATTACGCGGTCTCCTTCGACCGGGTGGTGACGCGCTCGATGCGCTTCTCGAACACAGCGCCCTTGAAGATGCGGTCGACGAAGATGCCGGGCGTGTGGATGTGGTCCTTGTCGATGGCGCCGACGGGGACCAGTTCCTCGACCTCGACCACCGTCTTGCGGCCGGCCGTGGCCATCATCGGATTGAAGTTGCGGGCCGTCTTGCGGAACACCAGGTTGCCCTCGGCGTCGCCGGTATGGGCCTTCACGATCGACAGGTCGGCGGTCAGGCCGCGCTCCATGACGTAGAGCTCGCCGTCGAACTCGCGGACTTCCTTGCCCTCGGCCACCAGGGTGCCGACCCCGGTCTTGGTGAAGAAGGCCGGGATGCCGGCGCCGCCGGCGCGGATGCGTTCGGCCAGGGTGCCCTGCGGATTGAACTCGAGCTCCAGCTCGCCGGACAGATAGAGCTGCTCGAACAGCTTGTTCTCGCCGACGTAGGAGCTGACCATCTTCCGGATCTGGCGGTTCTCCAGCAGGATGCCGAGGCCGAAGCCGTCGACGCCGCAGTTGTTGGAGACGACAGTCAGATCCTTCACCCCGTGTTCGCGGATCGCCGCGATCAGGTTCTCGGGGATGCCGCACAGGCCGAAGCCGCCGGCCATGATGGTCATGCCGTCGAACAGCAGCCCGTCGAGGGCTTCAGCGGCGGTCTTGGTCACCTTGTCGACCATGGTTCCTCCAGGGAAAGCGCGGCGCTCGTCTCGCCGAGATCGACGAGAAATTCAACCCTTGATGAATAACAGCGCGCCGTGATCCGACGCTAACATCTGCGTCAGATGACGGCCACCAGGCCCCGTCCCGGACGCCGGCCCATCGACCGCGCGGCCGGCGAATGCCAGAACAGCAGGCGGATCAGGCGTACGAGGGCGGAATGGCGGCGGAATCAGCAGGCGTGAACCTCGCCCAGGTCGTCGCGGTGCTCGGCGCCGGCGTGGTCGCCGGGCCGATCTTCAAGCGCCTCGGGTTCGGCTCGATCCTGGGCTACCTCGTCGCCGGCGTCGCCATCGGTCCCTTCGGGCTGAAGGTGCTGGAGGAACCCGAGACCATCCTCCACATCGCCGAGTTCGGCGTCATCATGTTCCTGTTCATCATCGGGCTGGAGATGCGCCCGGCCCGGCTGTGGGGCATGCGCCGGGACATCTTCGGCCTCGGCGCGGCGCAGGTCATCGGCTGCGGCCTGGCCATGACCGCCGGTCTGATCGCCGCGGGCTTCGCGCCGGCCGTCGCCTTCATCGGCGCGATGGGCTTCGTGCTCTCCTCGACCGCGGTGATCATGCAGATGCTGGAGGAGCGCGGCGACATCGCCACGCCGCTGGGCCAGCGCGCCGTCTCGATTCTGCTGCTCGAGGACCTGGCCATCGTGCCGCTGCTGGGCGTCGTCGCGCTGCTGTCGCCGCGCGAGGCGACCGACAGCAACTGGCTGCTGGGCCTGCTTCTGGCCTTCGCGGCGCTGGCCGGGCTGTACGTCGCCGGACGCTACCTGATGAATCCGCTGTTCCGGCTGCTGTCGGCGGCCCGGGCGCGGGAGGTGATGACAGCCGCCGCGCTGGGCGTGGTGCTGGGCGCCGCCTGGCTGGCCGACCTGTCGGGCCTGTCGATGGCCATGGGCGCCTTCGTGGCCGGTGTCCTGCTGTCGGAGTCCGCCTATCGCCACCAGCTCGAAGCCGACGTCGAGCCGTTCCGGGGCCTGCTGCTGGGTTTGTTCTTCATCGCGGTCGGCATGTCTCTCGACCTCGCGGTCGTCACCCGCGAGTGGCTGATGCTGGGCGCCGTGGTGCTGGGCATGATGGCCGTGAAGGGCCTCGGCATCTTCCTGGTCGCCCGCCTGTTCAAGGCCCGCAATCCTGAGGCGATCAACCGCGCCGCCCTGTTCGCGCAGGGCGGGGAGTTCGCCTTCGTCCTCTATGCGGCGGCCACGGCGGCGGGGGTCATCGACGCCGAGCAGAACGCGGTTTTCACCGCCGCCGTCATCCTGTCCATGATCCTGACGCCGTTCGTGGTCATGGGCGTGCGCGTCGTCACCCCCGCCGAGGAACAGGACACGGACGGCGTCGAGGCGCCGGACGGCCTGACCGGCAGCGTACTGGTCATCGGCTTCGGCCGCTTCGGCCAGGTGGTCAGCCAGTCGCTGCTGGCCCGCAATGTCGACGTCAGCATCCTCGACAACAACGCCAGCCGCATCCGCAACGCCGAGCCTTTCGGGTTCAAGGTCTACTTCGGCGACGGTTCGCGGCCCGAGATCCTGCACGCCTCGGGCGCCCACAAGGCGCGGATCATCGCGATCTGCCTCGACGACCGGAAGGCCGCCGACCTGATCGTCGAGACCGCCCGCAAGGAGTTCCCGCACGCCAGGCTGATGGTGCGCGCCTTCGACCGCGGCCATGCGCTGGACCTGATCAAGTCGGGGGTCGACTACCAGATCCGCGAGACCTTCGAGTCCGCCATGGTCTTCGGGGCCCAGGCGCTGGAAGAGCTGGGGCTTACCGCCGATGAGATCGCCGAGACGACCGCCGACATCCGCGAGCGCGACCAGGAGCGGTTCGCCCTGGAAATGACCGGCGGCATCTATGCCGGGGTGGGACTGCTGCACGGCAACGCGCCGATCCCCGCGCCGCTGTTCAAGCCGAGGAAGGTCGAACCCGCCGGTCCCGCCGATCAGGTCGCACCGGTGATCCCGCTCGAGACCGCGGTCGCGCCGGCCGAAGAGGGCGTCGCGCCAGTCGTGGAAGTCGTGAAGCGAAAGCGGGCGGCCCCGAAGACGCCGCCCGGTTCACCCAACGGCTAGCGCCGAGGTCTTCAGCATGGGTGGCTCCAGAATGGGTGTGGCCGCCGAACGCTTCGCCCACCCCGAGGTTCCGGATCCGCCGGGCGCCGCTTGATCCATGTCAGGTGCACGGAACCGGCGGGGGGTGTAAAAGGCGGCCATGACCGACACCACCCTGACCAAGTCCGCGATCGAGCCTGTCTCGTTCTCGCTCTACGAAGCCGACTTCGAGCGCTTCACAAGGGCGCTGGGCGACAGCTTCAGGCGCTACGGCTTCGCCGTCATCTCCGACTACGATCTCGACCAGTCGAGGATCGACGCCGCGATTGACGCCGCCAAGCGGTTCTTCGCCCTGCCCGAGGACGTCAAGAAGCAGTACGCCGTCGGCAAGGGCGGTCAACGCGGATACATCCCGTTCGGCATTGAAACCGCCAAGGGCGCGACGCACCACGACCTCAAGGAATTCTGGCACATGGGTCGCGACCTGCCGCCCGGCCACCGCTACGAGCCGTCGATGCCGCCCAATGTCTGGCCGGCCGAGACGCCCGACTTCCATGAGAAGATCGCCTGGCTCTATGGCGCTCTCGACGGCATGGGCAAGAAGGTGCTGCAGGCCATCGCCGCCTATCTGAACCTGCCGCGGCGCCAGTTCGACGAGGCGGTCCGCGAGGGCAACAGCGTGCTGCGCCTGCTGCATTATCCGCCGATCCCCGAGGATGCGACCGGCGTGCGCGCCGGCGCCCATGGCGACATCAACGCCATCACCCTGCTGCTGGGCGCCGAAGAGGGCGGTCTGGAGGTCCAGGACCGTGACGGCCAGTGGCTGCCGATCAATCCGCCGCCGGGGTGCCTGGTGGTGAACATCGGCGACATGCTCGAGCGCAACACCAACAACGTGCTGCCCTCGACCATCCACCGGGTGGTCAATCCGCCGCCGGAGCGGCGCGGGTTCGCGCGCTACTCGACGCCGTTCTTCCTGCATTTCGCGCCGGACTACGAGATCCGGACCCTGCCGGGCTGCGCCACCGCCGAGAACCCCGACCGCTATCCCGAGTCGATCACGGCCGATGAGTTCCTCATGCAGCGCCTGCGCGAGATCAAGCTGCTGTAGACGGTGACGCCTGCGCCTTTTCCGCGCACGGGAAATTAACCACACCCCGACCAGTGTTCTCCGCCAAGAGAACACCGGGGGAAACCGCATGGCGCCGTCCGCGCCGATCGACGCCGAGGCTCGCCGCATTGCGACCATGCGTGCGCTCGACCTGGCCGCCTTGCGGCCGGTGATCGACCGCGTGACCCGCCTGGCCCGCAGCGCCGCCGACGCCAGCCACGCCTATGTGACGCTGGTCGATGACGGCCGTGTCTGGCTGTCGGGCTTCGAAGGCGTGCCCGAGCACTACGGCGACATCGACAAGTCTTCGACCGCTCGCACCCTCTATGGCGAGGCCCTCTGGCAGGAAGACCTGCTGAAGACCTGGCCGGACCACCCGTGGGTCGCCGGTCCGCCCTATGCGCGCTTCTACACCAACGCCTTGATCGAGCTCTCGAACGGTGTGCGGATCGGCGCCCTGTGTGTCGCCGGCGTCGAGCCCCGGAAGCGCAACGACCGCGTGATGGCTGACCTGGCTGATCTGGCAGCCCTGCTGGCCGAGGCCATCGAACGACTGCAGGCGACCCGCGCCGCCGAGGAGGCCGCGCGCGAGACCCGTGCCGCCACAGCGATCAAGGACGCGATCATGAAGTGGTCGCCGGTGTCGCTAGGCGTCACCGACCGCGACCTGCGCTACGTTTACGTCAACGAGGAATGGAGCAAGGACAAGGGGCTGACCGAGGACAAGGCGATCGGCCGGACTATGACCGAGCTGTTCCCGAGCACATATGCGCTTCACCACGAAGTCTACGCCAGGGCTCTGGCGGGAGAGACAGTGGTCGGGGAGCGGGTAAGTGCACCCCTGCCAGGTCGTCCTGATCGTTGGCTACGCGCAACAATCAGTCCCTGGCTGGACGGCAACGGCGCAGTTGCCGGCGTGGTTTCAATGTCCCATGACGTCAGCGGCGTGATCGCGGCCCTGGAGCTGGCCGAGCGGTCGGCCAAGCGCCTGGAACTGGCCCTCGAAATCGCCGAGATCTCGGTCTACGAGCTCAACTACCGGACCCGGACCCTGAAGGTCGAAGGAGCCTACGACACCTTCTTCAACCATGGCCTGTCCTACCAAGACCTCGCGCCGGACATCTGGATCACGGTCCACCCGGACGACCGCGAGGCGGCGATGGCGGAGTGGGAGCAGCACCTCAAGGAAGGAACGCCCTTCCGCACCGAGTACCGCATGAACACGCCGGGCCGCGAAGTCTGGGCTTTCTCGGCCGCCGAACTGATCTACGGCGAGGACGGCCGGGTCGACGGCGTGCTCGGCGTCCTGAAGAACATCACCGCCCGCAAGCAGTCCGAAGCCGCCGTCATGCGCGCCCGCGACGCGGCCGAGGCGGCCAACCAGGCCAAGAGCGAGTTCCTGGCCAACATGAGCCACGAGATCCGCACGCCGCTGAATGGCGTGATGGGCGTGGCCACCGCCCTGTCGCGCACGCCGTTGACCGAGGCGCAGGCGGAGATGGTCGCGCTCATCGAGACGTCCGGCCAGACGCTGGAAGCCATTCTCGCCGACGTCCTGGACCTGGCCCGCGTCGAGGCCGGCCGACTGGAGCTTAAGGCCGAGCCGTTCGATCTGGGCGACTGCCTGCGTCAGGCGGCCGCGCTGTTCCAGCCGGCCGTAGAGGCCAAGGGCCTGGCGTTCGAGATCGACATCGCGCCCGAGGCGCACGGCGCCTTCGTCGGCGACGTGGTGCGCGTGCGCCAGATCCTCTGCAACCTGCTGTCCAACGCGGTGAAGTTCACGGCGCGAGGCCAGATCACGCTCAGTGTCTCGGGCAGGCCCGAGGGCGAAGGCCGCTCGCGGCTTTCGCTGACGGTCGCCGACACCGGCATCGGCTTCTCGCCGGAAGTGAAGGCGCGGCTTTTCGAACGATTCGAACAGGCCGACGGCTCGATCACGCGGCGCTATGGCGGCACCGGACTGGGCCTCGCGATCTCGCGCGCCCTCGCCGAAGCGATGGGCGGCACGCTGGACGCGGCCTCCACCGAGGGGGCCGGGGCGGCCTTCACGCTGGACCTGGCGCTGGAACGCGTCGCCCGACCCGCCGCCGCGGCGCCGACCCACCGGTCCGCGCAGGCCGAGAACGTCGAGCGCGAACCCCGCGTGCTGCTGGCCGAGGACCATGCCGTCAACCGCAAGGTCGTCGAGCTTCTGCTTGGCCAGGTGGGCGTCGACCTGACCTGCGTCGAGAACGGCGCCGAAGCCGTCGCCGCCACGGCCGAAGCCAGCTTCGACCTGATCCTGATGGACATGCAGATGCCCGTCATGGACGGCCTGACCGCCATCCGGGCCATCCGCCAGGACGAACGCGCGCGCCGCACGCCGCCAACGCCGATCTGGGCGCTGTCGGCGAACGCCCTGCCGGAGCACATCCAGGCCTCGATGGCCGCCGGCGCCGACGGTCACCTGACCAAACCGATCTCCGGCGCGGCCCTGGTCGAGGTGCTGATCAAGGCTTGCGAACAGGTCGAGGCCCGCGAGCGCCTGGCGGGTTAGGTCCCCAACACCGCGCGCTGCCTACAGCCCTACGCCTCGATGGAGCAGGGTTGGGTGGTGGTATTGCCGCTGCCTGTGGGCGAAGGGCGTGGCAGGCTCGGAAGCGCCCAGCGGCGCTCTTCACCCACCCTCATCGAACCACCGCGATCCCCGACCCTTCCTCAGCCTGACCTCGGGCGGGCCGGCAGGGCCGACCCGGGGGATGAAGAAGGGAGAGCTGTTCCCCCTACTTCGACAGTCGCAGCTTCATGATGTCCTTGCCGATCGCGGCGAAAGCGTCCTTCAGGGCGCCGCCGCCGGAGGGCAGGTAGACGTGCGAACTGCTGGTCGCACACGTCTTGATGAAGTTCTCCGCGGTGACGTTGCCTCCGAGATCAAAGCCGACCGTATAGACGGTGACCCCCGCCGCCTTCATCGCGGTGCACTGGGCCTGGGCCTGGACGGTGCCATCGCCGTTGGTGGCGTTGCAGTTGATCCGTTCGGAATAGCTGCTGCTCTGGGCGTCCTTCGCCAGGACGCCGTTGCAGTACTCGGTGTTGAACTCGCCGTCGGTCATGATGATCGCGACCTTGAGCAGGTCAGGCTTGGTATAGGCGGCCGGCTGGCTGGCTGTGGGAAAGGCCGCGCCGAAGTTCGGGTCGATCATGTACCAGCCCCAGGCCGTGCCGATCTGGCCAGCGGTCGTGCCACCTGCTTCGTAATCGTTGATCGACTCCTTCAGGTCGGTCTTGCTGCTCGACAGCGGCATGATGGTCGCCGAGGGACAACCGGCCGAGTCAGACAAGTAGACCCTGCCCACCGGGCTCGTGGCCGGCGACGTGTTCTTGTAGGCGTCATCGCCGATCCGCTCGGACACGCAGGTCGTAATCTGCTGGATCCGCGTGTCACCGTCCTTGTCAGTGAAACGATAGTACTCGCAGCCGGCGACAAGGCAGTAGGCCGTGCCGCCCGAGGTGTAGGCGGTGTAAGAGGGGCCCCAGGTTCCAGACAAAGAGAAGCTGGTGGAAGTAGCACTGGCTACAGTAAAAGTCTTATCGTTTAGCCCAGTCATACCACGGACACCCTTGATGTAGACAAGAGAACCGTTGGTGTATCCGTGAGATGCCGATGTCGTTATAACAATGCTGCAATCCGAAACACGACATTTGCGGATCGTACCGCCGGATATATACAGATTCCAGTTAGAACTGTTCTGACCTGCAAGGCGAAAACTGTTTGTCGTTCTTCCGGTTACAGTATACGCTTTGTTATTTACCTGCGTCATGCCGTTTACGCCGGAAATGAAAACGACGTCACCATCCACGAAGCCGTGGTTGTTTGAGTTTACAGTTGTAGAAGTTCCCTTGGTAATGCTGCTGATGCTCTTCGAACTCCCACTCGCCCAAGAGGCGCCGGTGATCGATTTCGTGCCGATGACCGCACCACGCATCGACGCAGCATAGCTCCCGACGTTGAGCGCCATAGAAAACGGCGCCAGCGCGACCTTGGAGTAGTAGGGCGACTGCACATCCTGAACGACCATATCGATCAGGCCAGTGGCGGCCGCCTTCAGATCGATTAGCTTCTGCCCCTTCATCGAGCCGGTGATGTCGAGCACCAGGGCCACTTCGAGATTGGTCGACGCCCGCGTGGCCTCGGCGTAGGCGCCGACATTCATGTCGCCGTCAAGCCAGAGGTTGGAGATGTACGGAGTCACTGACGCGGTGGCGGCGCCCTTCACAACGCTGCCGACGATCGTGAAGCTGGAACTGGTCAGAGTCGCGTCGCCCATGCCGGTCAGCTGGGCGGCCAGGGCGGCCTCGCCGATCGCCTGGGCCTGAGAGTCGGAGCTGGCGGTGGAGCGGGCGACGAGCAGCGTGGCAGCGTCGAGCGCATCCTGCAGGTGACGCTTCTCGACGCTGGCGCGGTTGATGTCGATGAGGGCGAAGGACAGAACCGCGAGCGGCAGGGCCATGACGGCGAACCACACCGCGACAGCGCCGCTGCGGGCGCGGGCGAAGCGGGTCAGGAAGCCTGCGGCTCCTTGTCCGGAACCGGTCGAGCGATGGCGGTTCATGAGTCTTTACCCCGATTGAACCGCCATTCTCCCCGTTGAGGGTAAGAAAACCCCCAACGCGCTTGGTGAATCCGTCCTTACTCGAAGGTCTTCACCTCGACAGGCGCAGCGAGTTGATGTCCTGGCCGATCTGTTTGAACGCCGCCTTCAACTGCCCCCCCGACTCCGGCAGGTAGACGTGATCCGGAGAGGTCGCGCACTCCTGCATGATCTCCTCGGCATTGGCGTTGCCGCCAAGGGCGAAGCCGACCGTGTAGATGATCACGCCCTTGGCCTTCATCGCATCGCACAGCGCCTCGGCCTGGGCGAAGGCGTTGCCGTTGGGCGCGTTGCAGTTGATGTGGTCCGAAGACGAGCCCGAACCCGATGTCGCGTCCTTGCTGATCACGCCCTTGCAGTAGGTGGTGTTGAACTCGCCGTCGGTCATCAGGACGACGACCTTGAGCAGGTCCTTCGCGCCGTAGGCCGCCGGCCGGTTGGTGTCGGCGGGCCAGAGGTAGCCCCAGTTCGGCGACACCAGGTACCACCCCCAGGCCAGGCCGATCTGGCCGGCGGTCGATCCGGAGGCCTTGTAGGTGTCGATACTGGCCTTGAGACTGGTCTTGTCGCTCGACAGCGGCACGATCGACGCGCCCAGGCACGGGTTGCCGCTGTTCGGATAGTTGCGCCCCACCAGGGCGGTCGAGGGCGCGGCGTCGGTATAGGCTTCGGCGCCGGTGCGCTCGCTGACGCAGCTGCTGATCGTATTGGTCCTGGATCCGCCGGCCGCCGTGGTGAAGGTGTATTTGTTGCAGCCCGCCGTGGTGCATGTGCCGCTGGTGATCGCGCCGCGGACGCTGGTCGCGTAGCCGCCGGCGTTGACCCCCATCGAATAGGGGGCCAGCGCGACGCGCGTGTAGAACGGCGCCTGCTGCGGCTGCACGACGATATCGACCAGGTCCTTCGCGGCCGCGCGCAGGTCGGCGATCTTGGTTCCACCCATCGAGCCGGTGACGTCGAGCGCCAGCGCCACCTCGATGTTCTTCGAGGACCGGACCACCTCGGTCTCTGCGCGGATCTCGATGTCGCCCTCGTGCCAGAGGCCCGCGATATAGGGCGTCGTGGCGGCCGTGGCGGTGGCGACGATCTTGTTGTCGACGATCTTGAACGACGAACTCTTCAGTGTCGCGCGGGCGCCGGCGAGGTCGACGACGAGCACGTCCTCGCCCACCGCCTGGACACCGGCGTCGGTGGTTGCGGTGGATCGCGCGGCGGCCAGCGCGGCGGCGTCGAGCGCATCCTGCAGATGCCCCTTGGCCGACGAAGCCTTGCTGACGTCGATCATGCCGAAGACGGTGACCGTCAGCGGCAGCGCCATCAGCGCGAACTGGATCGCCGCCGCAGCGCCCTCGTCGCGGCGAAACCGGCGCGCGAAGCGGCTGACCCTCGCGAGGAGGGAAGTATGCCCGGTCGTCATGTGCCCCACCTGTCCCGACAGAATTGCTAGACCGGTCCGGGAGGATGCGCCGACCACGGTGAATCCTTCGGCCACAGGAGAGGGTGAAAGTCCGGCAACCATGACGCGGCGGTCGACGGCGCGATTGCGGCATGGGAAACCGTCGCGGGGGCGGTGGCGGAGGCATTGATGGGGCAGCTGGAGCTGATTTTGCGCGGCGCCGTCGCCGGCGGGGTGGTCGTTACAGCCATCGGCTTTCTGCGTACGCCCCGCCCTGGCGCGGCCCGCTGGGCGGGCCTGCTGTTCTGCCTGTCGGTGGCGGCCTTCGCTCTGAACTCGGGCGGCGACCGGGAGTCCTATCTCACCGGCGCGGCCGCAGTGATCTGGTTCATGGCCATCGGCGGCACGGCCTATTTCTGGATGTTCGCGGTCGCCTTGTTCGAGGACTGGCCGCTTGGCCTCAGGCTCTTTGCACCTCCGGCCGTGATGACGGCGGTGGGCCTGGTCGGCGCCGTGGTGCCCGACGCGGCGTCCGCCGGCGTCTGGATTGTTCACAATCTGCTCGAGATCGTTCTGGTCGCACACGTCGCTCTGGTTGTCTGGCGCAGTTGGCGCGGCGACCTGGTGGAGGCTCGGCGAACGCTTCGCGGCCCCTTCGTCCTCGTCGTGGTCGTCTACTGTGCGCTACTGTCCGGCTTCGAGATCGCCGAGACGCTCGACAGGCTCCCCGACTGGCTGGGACTGCTGCAGGCGGCCAGTCTCGCCGTGCTCACGGCCTTTGGCGCCGCGACCTTCCTGCAGGGCCGGGACGACCTGTTCGAGACTCCGGCGCGCGCGGAGCCGGCAGTGGCCGCCATCCCTGCCCAGGACCGGCCGGCGCTCGAGCGATTGACCCAGTTGATGGAGGACGACGAGGCCTGGCGCCGCGAGGGTCTGACGGTCGGCCAGCTCGCCGCCGAGGTCGGCCTTCCCGAACACCGCCTGCGCCGACTGATCAATGGCGGCCTGGGATTCCGCAACTTCGCCGACTTCCTGAACGCCCGGCGAATCGAGGCGGCGAAGGCGTCACTGGCCGATCCGGCCAACGCGCGGCTCCCGGTCTCGTCGCTGGCCTTCGACCTGGGCTACGCCTCGCTCGGCCCCTTCAACCGCGCCTTCAAGGACGCGACGGGCAAGACCCCGACGGAGTGGCGCGCGCAAGCGCTGGTCGCTTCGCCAGTTTTGTAAATCTCTTGCCGAATCCGGAAACGGTCAGCCGCGTCCGGCCTGAGGAAGCGCGCCGCTCGCTCTTCCCCCAATCCTGCCTCCGACATCGATACGGAGGTCCACATGGACAGCTTGCTCGCCACGGGCGCCGAAATAGGCCGCCATTGGCTGCTCGGCTTCGCCAATGACATGGTGAAGTACATCATCGCCGCGCCGCTCACCTGGCTGGTGCTGTGCGTGCTGCTGGCGCCGCTTCTGCGGAACTGGAAGATTCGGCCTGACCGGCCGCCGGCCCTGCAGCACGTCATCGAGCTGCTCTGCTCTGTTCGCTCGATCGCTGTGTTCTCGACGGTCTCGCTACTGACGCTCGGCCTCTACAAGGCGGGCCTGATGTGGGGCGTGGCCTGGCGCGAGGAGGCCGGGCCCGTCTGGATCGCGGCGAGCTTCGTGCTGACCGTGGTCGCCCACGACGCCTACTTCTACTGGTCGCACCGGCTGATGCATCACCCCCGGCTGTTCCGCGCCTTCCACCGCAGGCACCACCGCTCGAACAACCCCACGCCCTTCACCGCCTACAGCTTCGAAATCGGCGAGGCGGCGGTGATGGCCTCCTTCACGGTGATCTGGACGCTGCTGGTCCCGATCTCCTGGGTCGGGTTCGGCCTGTTCATGCTGCACCAGATCGCCCGAAACGTGATCGGCCACTCCGGCTACGAACTGTTCCCCGCCCGTCGCGATGGCCGACCGCTGTTCGACTGGATGACCACCGTCACTCACCACGACCTGCATCACGCCCAGGCGGGCTGGAACTACGGCCTCTACTTCACCTGGTGGGACCGGTGGATGGGCACCGAGCATCCGCAGTATCACGCCCGCTTCGCGGACGTGGCCGCCCGTCGCCGCCGCGAAACGCTGGTCGCGGCGGAATAGACGAAGGGCGGGAGGGGCATACCCCCTCCCGCCCCGCGCTTCGAGCTTCGATGCGTCAGCCTACCAGCCGCACTTCTCGCCCTTGTTCTGCTTGGTCAGCCAGACGTTCAGCGGCTTGAAGTATTCCGCCACCGCCGAGGCGTCGCCCTGGCTCTGGCCGGTGAAGGCCTGCATGGCTTCCGGCCAGGGACGCGAGGCGCCCATCTCCATCATGGCGTTGAACTTCGCGCCGACCTCCTTGTCGCCGTAGATCGAGCAGCGGTGCAGCGGCCCCTTCCAGCCGGCCTGCTTGCAGGCGGCCTGGTGGAACTGGAACTGGTAGACGTGGGCCAGGAAGTAGCGCGTGTACGGAACGTTGCCCGGCACATGGTACTTGGCGCCCGGATCGAAGGCGTCGGCCGGGCGCGGTCCCGGCGGCGTGATGCCCTGGTACTGGGTGCGCAGCTTCCACCAGCCGTCGTTGTAGGTGCCCGGCGTCAGCGTTCCGTCGAACACCTGCCACCGCCAGCGGTCGACCAGCAGGCCGAACGGCATGAAGGCGATCTTGTCGAGCGCCATCTTCAGCAGGAACGGGATGTCGCCCTCGGCCCCCGGCACGGTCTGCAGCAACCCGATCTGGTTCAGGTAGGTCGGGGTCAGCGCCGACAGGCCGACGAAGTCGCCGATGGCCTCGTGGAAGCCGTCGTTCGCGCCGTTCTTGAAGATGTACGGCTGATCCTTGTAGGCGCGCTGGTAGTAGTTGTGACCGAGCTCGTGGTGGACGGTGTAGAAGTCCTCGCCGTTCACCTTCGTGCACATCTTGATGCGGATGTCGTCGCGGTCGTCCAGATCCCAGGCCGAGGCGTGGCAGACCACTTCGCGGCCCTCGGGCCGGGTGATCTGCGAGCGGGTCCAGAAGGTTTCCGGCAGCGGCGCGAGGCCCATGGAGACGTAGAAGCCCTCGCCGGTCTTCACCATCTTCGTGGCGTCGTATTTGGCGTCCACCAGCAGCGTGTCGAGGCTGTAGGGGGAGGCGTCCTCCTTGGGCGCGACGATCGGATAGATGTTGCCCCACTGCTGAGCCCACATGTTGCCGAGCAGATCGGCGCGGATCGGCCCGGTGCGCGGCTGCACCTCGGGACCGTACTGCTCGCTGAGGCGCGCGCGCACGTAGCAGTGCAGGTTCTTGTAGAAGGGCTCGATCTGCTTCCACAGCCGGTCGGTGTCGGCGGCGAAGGCGTCGGGATCCATGTCGTAGCCGGAACGCCACAGGGCGCCGGTGTCCTTGTAGCCCATGCCCGCCGCGCCCTCGTTCTCGAGCGCGACCAGCTTGGCGTAGTCGGCCTTCATGACCGGCGAGATCGAGTGCCAGCCTTCCCAGGCCGCCTGCAGCTCGGCCGGGTTGCGGCTGGAGGCCAGCACGTCCTCGGCGTCATTCAGCGTGATCTGCTTGCCGTTGAAGGTGAACTTGCCGCTCGAGTAGATCGAATCCAGCCGGGTGGCGATCGTCGACATCTCCTCGGCCGCGCCGGGCCGCTGCGGCGCAGGGGCGACCACGGCGCGCTTCAGGATGTCCAGCTTGCGGCGGGTGACCGCGTCGACCGCAACACCGTCATACCTGGCCGCCTCGATGGCCGCCGCGGTGGCGAGGTCGGTGAACTCGGCGGTGGCCTTGGCCTCCAGCCACATCGTGTCCTCGGTGATGTAGGTGGCGCGGACCCAGGCGGCCTTGTTCACATACTGGGACAGCGCGGCCATCTTCGCCTCGGTCCGTTCGACGAAGGCCCTGGCCTCCTCGGGCGAGGGTTTGGCGGCGGCTGGCGCGGGCTGGGCGTTGGCCACGGCGATCGCGCCGAGCCCGCCGGCGGCGAGCGCGAGCGCCGCGCCGGCCGCGAGAAGTCTGGTCTTCAGCATCGGGAGCTTCCTCGAGGGAGATTCTGATTGGGCGGCATGGGAAACGCGCCGCCCGAGTCACGTCAAGGAAACTCCTGAAACTCAGTCCGAGTTCGGCGGCGTCTCGAACACCGGCGGCTCCGGCGCGGGCGCGGCCTCGACGGGCGGTTCCGCCACCGGCGCGGCGGGCGCGGCCTCGGGCAGCGGATCGGCCCGGGTCTCCGGCGCCGCCTTGCGCTTCGTCGGTTTCGGCGTGACCAGCGGCTCTGCGGCTTCCTTCGCGGTGGGTCGGCGCAGCTTGCCGACGCAGGCGGCGAGGCCGTCGTTCCGGACCGTGCCGGCGGCGGCGCCGATCCGCCGCGACCGGCCGGCGACGTATTTGCCCGGCTTCACGGCGCGGTACTTCAGCGGGTTCGGCAGAATGGCCACCAGCCGCGCGGCCTGGGCGCGCGTCACCTTGTCGGCGCTCACCCCGAAGTACCGCCGGGAGGCCGCCTCGACGCCGTAGGTGCCGGACCCCATCTCGGCGACATTGAGATAGACCTCCATGATCCGCCGCTTGCCCCAGATCGTCTCGATCAGAACCGTGAAGTAGGCTTCCAGCCCCTTCCGCACATAGGACCGCGCCGGCCACAGGAAGACGTTCTTGGCGGTCTGCTGGCTGATCGTCGAGCCGCCCTTGATCCGGCCGCCGCGCTTGTTGTTCTTCCAGGCCTTCTCCATCGCCTCGAAATCGAAGCCGTTGTGCTCGCAGAAGCGGGCGTCCTCGGCCGCGATGGCGGCCTGGACCAGGGCAGGCGACATCCGGTCGATCGACCGCCAGCGGTAGTCCCAGCCCTTCCCCTCGAACACCCGCTGGACCATCAGGATGGTGAAGGGCGGCGGCACGAACCTGTAGAACAGCGTGATCGCGGGCGGCGCGACGACCACCAGCAGGAACAGCCACAGCGCCACCTGCCGTGCGAGGCGGCCGAGCCCGCCCGGCGCCCGCGACGCCTTGCGGGGCGGCAGGGGTTCGAAGCGCGGCGGAGGGGTGACGGGCGGCGGCGGCGCGGGCGGCCCGGCCGCGCCGGCGTCAGGCGCCGACCCTTCGGCCCCGGGCTCGTCCCCGGGCGCGCCGGGCTGGTCATCGTGCTTGTCCGGATCTTCGGGGTTCACGCCCAGCTCCCCTTGCCTTGACGTGGCGGACGGATGGTAACCCCATGTCGCCCAATCCGCCGCGAAGCGAAAGAGCCATGAACGTCACAGAAGCCGTCGATCGCCGCGTCTCCGTCCGCGCTTTCAAGCCCGATCCGGTGCCGGGCGCCCTGGTCCGCGAGATCCTGGAAGCCGCCCATCGCGCCCCGTCCGGGGGCAACCTGCAGCCCTGGCGGGTGCATGCGCTGGCCGGTGAACCGCTGGAGGCGCTGAAGGCCAAGGTCGCCGCCAACCTCGGCGGCGAGACGCCGGAGTACGACGTCTATCCCGAGAACCTCTGGGACCCGTTCCGCACCCGCCGCTTCGAATGCGGCGAGGATCTCTACGCCACCCTCGGTATTCCGCGCGAGGACAAGCCGGCCCGGCTGCAGCAGCTGTTCAAGAACACCCAGTTCTTCGGCGCCCCGGTCGGCCTGTTCTTCAGCCTCGACCGCAAGCTCGGCCGGCCGCAGTGGGCGGACGTCGGCATGTACATGCAGACGGTGATGCTGCTGGCGGTCGAGCGCGGCTTGGCCACCTGCGCCCAGGAATTCTGGGCCCGCTACCCGAAGACCGTCGGCGAGCACATCGCCCTGCCCGACGACCACATGCTGTTTTCCGGCATGGCCCTGGGCTGGCCCGACGAGACCGCGCCGATCAACAGCCTGCGCACCCGGCGGGACCCGTTCGACGTGTGGGCGACGATGAGCGGGTTCGAGCCATGATTTCCTCCCCGTTCACGGGGAGGGGGACCATGCGAAGCATGGTGGTGGGGCAGCGCCGCCGTCTGAAGGCTTGTGGACGGAACTGAAACAACTTAAGGTGTCTCTATGGAGTCGCCCTCAACCATCACGCTTGCTCGACGCCTTCGCCGCGCGATGACCTGGTCCGAGAAACGTGTCTGGGACGCGCTGCGCGACAAACGGCTCGATGGCCGCAAGTTCCGAAGGCAACACGTGGTCGGCCCGTACGTCGTCGATTTCTACCATGCGCCCGGCCGGCTGGTGATCGAGATAGACGGCGGCGCCCACGAGGATGAGGAAGCGCAGCTTCACGACGCCCGACGCGATGCCTGGATGACGGCTCAAGGCCTCAAGGTGATCCGAATCCCGGACCAGCTGGTCCGGGACAATATCGACGCGGCGCTGTCAATCATCTCAGCCGCCGCTGGACGGTGCCCCCGTAGATCAGCCGACCTCGGCGCTGCCCCACCACCGCGCTCCGCGCGGTTCCCCTCCCCGCAAGCGGGGAGGAAGGGCTAAGGACGCTCTGTCACCCCGGCCCCGCCGTCCTCGTCGCCCCAGGCCACGCGTCGGCCGTCGGGGGTGATGGCCAGGGCCGAGATCGCCGCGCCCTTTTCGGCCTTCAGGGTGTCCATCGCGCCGCTCTTCAGGTCCGCGACCCAGACGCGGCCGTCGTCGAGGCCGGCGGCCACCAGCGACAGCTTCGGCGTCCCCGCCACGCGGACCACCAGCGCCGACTGGTCGAAGCCGATCTCGGCCGCTTCCTTGCCCATCGGACCGGTCGCGCCGCTGAACGGCCAGATCACCGCGCCGTTGGCGCCCGAGGTGGCCAGCATCACCCCGCCGGACAGGAACGACAGGCTCTTCACCTTCGACGGATAGCCGCCCATCCGCATGTTCTTGCCGTCCGGCACCGTCCAGCCGTGCAGGCTGTTCTCCTGCATGGCGCTCATCAGGAACTTGCCGTCCGGGCTCCAGGCGACCAGCGAATGGGCGCCCGCCCATTTCAGGACCACGGGCTTCTGGTCGGCGATCCGCGCATACCAGAGGGCCGCGCCGCCGTAGGTGGCGGTGGCGATCCGCCGGCCCTTCGGATCGAAGGCGACGTCCGACACCGACTTCTCATGGGTGAAGACGCGCTCGAACGCCTCGTCCTTGCTGTCGCGCACATGCAGGTCGCGGCCGGCGGCGAAGGCGATCAGGCCCGATTCGGCCGAGGCCGCGACGGCGTCGATCCAGCGCCCCTTTACATCGGCGATGACCGAAGCCGCGATCTCTTCGCCTTCAAGGCGCGTCCAGATCACGCGGCCGTCGTCTCCGCCGGTGAGGATGCCCAACCCGGACGGATGAGCGCAGGCCGCCAGCACCGCTCCGGCATGGGCCTCGACGGTGACGAATCCCCCGCCCGCGACGGCCCGCACGGAACCGTCTCCGAGAGCGAACATTGTTCGCCCTGAGCGGTCGAACAGCGCGGCGGTCACATAGGCGTCGAAATCGAAGGTCATGGTCCCGGCGTTTACCGCGTGGGAACGGCTTTTGCCCAGCGTGTCGGCGTTTTCGTGTTCGGCGAGAGTCGGGCTTTACAACCGCTGCCATCCGCGCAATGGGTGGCCGGAACAACATGGCAGGCGGCGCAACCGCGCCTGTGTACTGGGAGCATACGAATGGGCGCCAAACTCGGCGGCGGTGGCGGCAAGAAGTACGATCTTGGCCAAAACAGCGAAATCAACGTGACGCCCTTCGTGGACGTCATGCTCGTTCTCCTCATCATTTTCATGGTCGCCGCGCCGCTCGCGACGGTGTCCATCGCTCTCGACCTGCCGCCGGCCGTTCCGCCCAACCCGAATGAGCCGAAGCCGAAGGAGCCGACCTTCATCTCGGTCCAGAAGTCGGGCGCCATCTTCATCGCCGACAAGCAGACCAGCCTCGAGAACCTGCCGATCGACGTCACCGAGTCGATGAAGGCCAAGGGCATCACCGGCGCCTTCACCGAGGAGCGCGTGTTCGTCCGCGCCGACGCCGACGTGATGTACGAGCAGTTCATGGCCGTGCTGAACGTCCTGCAGGCCAACGGCTTCTTCAAGATCGGCCTGATCAACGAAGACATCGAATAGTCTTCGAGGGCAGCCAGACATGCGAAAGGGCCGGTGGGTGACCACCGGCCCTTTTCTTTGCGCACTTCCCCGCTTGCGGAGAAGTGTCGCCTGGAGCGCGCGGCAACCCCGGACTTGATCCGGGGGATCAGACGACGATGGGGAAACTGGCCCCTCCGGCCTTTCTCGCGCTTTCAGCGCGCTCGAAAGCCCACCTCCCCATGTATGGGGAGGTGCCTACGCCACGCACCCCTCGAAGCCGGCCTTCAGCGCCGCCTCGTCCAGATCGCGGCCGATGAAGACCATCCGGCTGTAGCGACGCTCGCCGTCCTTCCATTCCCGCTGGTAGTCGCCCTCGAGAATCATGTGGACGGCCTGGAAGACCAGGCGTCGGTTGTCGCCTTTCACGTCGAGGATGCCCTTGGCGCGCAGGATGTCGGGGCCCTTGTCCTGCAGAAGCGCGTTCAGCCAGTTGGTGACCCGGATGCCGTCCAGCGGCTTCTCGGCCGTCAGCGAGATCCCGCGGATGCCCGCTTCGGCGACATGGTCATGCGCCGCATGGTCATGGCCGTGATCGTGGTGGTGATGATCGTGGTCGTGATGATGATGGTCGTGATCATGGTGGTCGCAGCTCTCGTCATGCACGTGGCCGTGCTCGCCATGGGCGGGGTTCAGGAACTGGGGCTCCAGGTCGACGATGCGGTCGAGATCGAAGCCGCCGCGGCCAAGGATGGCGTCCAGCGGCACGGCCGACCGCTGGGTCTTGTGGATCGGGGCCAGCGGATTGATCCGGCGGATCTGGGCCTCGACCGAGGCGAGCTCCTCCGGCGTCACCAGGTCGGTCTTGTTCAGCAGGATCTGGTCGGCGAAGGCGATCTGCTCGACCGCCTCGCGGCTGTCGGCCAGGCGCAGCGGCAGGTGCTTGGCGTCGACGACCGTCGTCACCGAGTCGAGCCGGGTCTTGGCCCGCACGTCATCATCGACGAAGAAGGTCTGGGCCACCGGGCCGGGATCGGCCAGGCCCGTGGTCTCGACCACGATGGCGTCGAAGCCGCCCTTCCGCTTCATCAGGCCCGAGACGACGCGGATCAGGTCGCCGCGCACCGTGCAGCAGACACAGCCGTTGTTCATCTCGAACACCTCCTCGTCCGCGCCGACGACGAGATCGTTGTCGATGCCGATCTCACCGAACTCGTTGACGATGACGGCGTACTTCTTGCCGTGGTCCTCGGTGAGGATGCGGTTCAGCAGCGTCGTCTTGCCGGCGCCGAGATAGCCGGTGAGGACGGTGACGGGAGTGCGGGTGGTGGAGGCGGCTTCGCTCATGGCCGCCTAGATAGTGTCCGCGGGCTGGCGGGGCAAACGCCCCGTCAGGTCTCGACGATGAGGACCAGGACGCCGAGCGCGATCAGCACGCCGCCGAGAATCGCCGAATCGTAGCGGACCAGCCGGTCCAGGCGGAACCGGGCCACGCCGGCCCAGGCCAGGCTGATCAGCCCGATCATCCCCGCGAGGGTGCCGGCCAGGAACACGGCGCTGAGCAGGCTCAGCTGCGCCCAGCCGTGCGGCGCGTCGGTCAGATAGAAGGAGAGCAGCACCTCGCCCGGCGACAACGCCAGCAGCCCGACAAGACCGAGGAAGGCCGCCCGGTCGGTCGCGCGCGCCGGAGGTTCGGTCTGGCCGCCGAAGCCGCCCGCCATCACCGCCGTCGTGCGCTTCTGCAGCGCGCGCGCCAGATAGAAGGCGCCGAAGCCGAGCAGCAGGGCGGCCGCGCCGTAGTGGAGCCAGGCCTTGGCCTGCCGTCCCATCAGCTCGCCCGCACCCAGGATCAGCAGACCGACTAGCGTCGTGAGCAAGATATGCCCGGTCGCCGCCACCGCCGCCGTGCCCAGCACCCGCCGCAGCCGCCAGCCCTGCGCGCGCCCGACGAGGACGAACGGCAGCCAGTGGGTCGGGAACAGCGCGTGCAGCAGCGCCGATCCGAAGCCGACCACGGCGAAGGACAGGAAGAGGGCGGAGGTCACGCTCGCCCTATCGCATGTTACACTGTAACAGTCGAGCCGGTTTTCGCGGTGTCGGAACGGCCGCAGGGAAATCGCCATCCCGGCGTTGACTCACAAGCGCTCGGCTGTATAAGTCCGGCCCCTCGCCCGCAGGCCCATCTTGCGGGCGCGACCTATTTTGCGAACACCTAGAATTTCAAGGCGATAACCGATGTATGCGGTGATCAAGACCGGCGGCAAGCAATACCGGGTCCAACCGGGCGACGTGCTTGTGGTCGAAAAGCTGGCCGGTGAGCCGGGTGCGGACGTCGCGTTCGGCGAAGTCCTGATGCTGGGCGACGGCGATGCGATCACCGTGGGTGCGCCCCTCGTGGACGGCGCGACGGTCAACGCGACCCTGATCGAGACCCGCAAGGGCGAGAAGGTGAAGATCTTCAAGAAGATCCGCCGCCAGGGCTACCGTCGCACGCGTGGCCATCGCCAGACCGAGACGGTCCTGCAGGTCACCTCGATCGCCGGCGCCGGCAAGACCGCCAAGTGGGACGGCACGGTGTCGCTGACCACCAAGGCCGAGCTGAACGCCCGGTCGCGGAACCTGAAGTTCGCCGCCCCGGTCGCCGCCGAAGCCGCTCCGGCTCCGAAGGCCGCCCCGGCGAAGAAGGCCGCCGCTCCGAAGGCCGAGGCCGCTCCGGCCGAAGCCAAGGCCGCCGCGCCGAAGAAGGCCGCTGCTCCGAAGGCCGCCAAGGCCGAGGGTGAAGCCGCCCCCGCCAAGAAGGCCGCGCCGAAGAAGGCCGCCGCGAAGAAGGAAGACGGCGAAGCCTGAGGGCGTCGCCGGTCTGGAGTAGGAGAGCACCATGGCTCACAAGAAATCTGGCGGTTCCTCGCGCAACGGTCGCGACTCCGCGGGCCGCCGTCTCGGCGTGAAGAAGTTCGGCGGCGAGAAGGTCGCGGCCGGCAACATCATCATCCGTCAGCGCGGCACCAAGTTCTGGCCGGGCGACAACGTCGGCATCGGTAAGGACCACACGCTGTTCGCCCTCGTGGCCGGCGCCGTGAAGTTCGTAACCAAGCGCAACAACCGCACCTACGCGACGGTCGTTCCGGCCGAGCTCCAGGCCGCCGAGTAGGCGATCCTGGCCTCTCCCGGATCGCCCGACATCAGGCGATCCGGACATGAAATTCCTTAGCGGGGAGTCCGGACGCCGGGCTCCCCGCTTTGTTTTTCAAGGCCTCCGGCAAGAGAGGCCGGGAGGTAGACGATGTGCATGATCGACTGGTCGCCGACGATCGATACGCGGCGCCTCACGCTGCGCGCCCCCGAGATGAGCGATGCGCCGCGCCTCGCCGCGCTGATGAACGACTACGACATCGCGAAGATGACCAGCCGCGTGCCCCATCCCTACCGGCTGGCCGACGCGGAGGCGTTCGTCGCCCGCTGCGAGGGGAGTGATCCGCGCACCGACCGCAACTTCCTGATCGACCTCGAGGACGAGGGCGTGGTCGGCGGCCTTGGCTTCTTCACGCCCGAACACGGGCGGCTGGAGGTCGGCTACTGGCTCGGACGTTCCTGGTGGGGCCGGGGCCTGGCGACCGAAGCCCTGCAGGGCGCTCTGGCCTGGGCCGGTCGCGACTGGCGCAAACGCTACGTCGTCGCCGGCCACTTCGCCGACAACCCGGCGTCAGGCCAGGTGCTGGTCAAGGCGGGTTTCCTCTATACGGGCGAGGTCAAACCGCTGCCATCGACGGCGCGCGGCGAGAGCGCGGACGCGCGGATGATGGTCTGGCTGGCTTAAAGCTGCGACTGGATCCCGGATCGGCCTGCGGCCGTCCGGGATGACCCTTCGGGTCACTTCGCCGCCTTGATCGCCTTTTCGAGCGTGGCCAGGTCCATGTCGTGGGCGCCCGGGGCCGGATCGACGCGGACGCCGTTGACGAAGAAGGTCGGGGTGCCCCTGACCTTGTCCTGCTCGGCGCCGCGCTCCACCCGCGCGCTCATGGCGTCATAGGCCGGCTGGTCGCCCATACAGGCCAGCACGCGCTCCTCGGACAACCCCGCCTTGCCGCCCTCGCGGACCAGCACCGCGCGCAGGCCGGCGATGGTGCCGATGCGGTAGATCTCCTCCTGCGAGGCAAACACGCCCTCGATCACCTTGAAGTAGCCGTCCTTGCCCGCGCACCGGGCCACGACCGCCGAGGCGGCCGCCACCTGGGCCGGGGCGGTGACGAACTCCCGGTAGACGAACTGCACCTTGCCGGTGTCGATGAACTTCTTCCGGAACTCGGGGAAGACCTTGTTGTGGAAGTCGGCGCAGTGCGGACAGGACAGCGAGGCGTACTCGACGACGACTACCCGCGCCTTGGGATTGCCCAGGGTCATGTCGTCCGGCCACAGGGTCGGCCGGGCGCTCATCGAGACCGCGGGAAGCAGCAGCAGGGCCATCAGGCCGATCAGAAGTCTGGGCGCGGCGCGCATGCGAAATTCCGTCTCTCGCCCCCCGGCGATGCGACCATCTAGCGCCTGATCCATGGCGGAGGAAAGGCCCGGCGCCCTTTCCCACACGCGTCCCTTGCCTCATAAGGGCGCGATGAAATTTCTCGACCAGTGCAAGATCTACATCCGTTCCGGAAACGGCGGCGGCGGAGCCGTGTCGTTCCGGCGCGAGAAGTACATCGAGTACGGCGGCCCGGACGGCGGCGACGGCGGCCGCGGGGGCGATGTGTGGATCGAGGCGGTCGAGGGCCTGAACACGCTGATCGACTACCGCTACCAGCAGCACTTCAAGGCGGAGACCGGCGTCCACGGCATGGGCCGCAACCGCCACGGCGCGGCCGGTGCGGATGTCGTGCTGAAGGTCCCCGTCGGCACCCAGGTGCTCGATGAGGACAAGGAAACCCTGATCGCCGATCTCGACCACCCCGGCATGCGGGTGTTGCTGGCCAAGGGCGGCAACGGCGGCTGGGGCAATGATCGCTTCAAGGGCCCGATCAACCAGGCCCCCAAGCACGCCAATCCCGGTCAGGAGGGCGAGGAGAAGTGGATCTGGCTTCGCCTGAAGCTGATCGCGGACGCCGGCCTCGTCGGGCTGCCGAACGCCGGCAAGTCGACCTTCCTGGCCGCCGTCAGCGCCGCCAAGCCGAAGATCGCCGACTATCCGTTCACGACGCTGGTTCCCAACCTCGGCATCGTTGATCTGAGCGCCGAGGAGCGGTTCGTGATCGCCGACATCCCGGGGCTGATCGAGGGCGCCTCGGAAGGCGCGGGCCTGGGCACGCGGTTCCTCGGCCATGTCGAGCGGGCGGGCGTGCTGATCCACCTCATCGACGCCACCCAGCTGGACGTCGTCCAGGCCTGGCGGACCGTGCGGCAGGAGCTGGAAGCCTACGGCGAGGGCCTTGCCGATCGCGCCGAGGTGCTGGCGTTGAACAAGTGCGACGCGCTCGACGACGACACCCGCCAGATGATCGCCGACGAACTCGAGAGCGTGACCGGCGTCCGGCCGCACCTGATCTCGGGCGTGTCCGGCGAGGGCGTCCCGGCGGTGCTGCGCGCGGCCTATGGCCATGTGCGGCGTCATCGGGGCGAGGAAGCGGCGCTGGCGGCCGGCGAGGACAACGGCGGCGGCGACGCCGGCTGGTCGCCCGTCTAGGACAGGTCAAAGGTTCAGAGGGAAATCCGGATGCTCCTTCAGCTTCTCGCCATCGCGCTGCTGTTCGCCGAGCCGGCCGCAACGCCGGGCGCCGCTCCGGCCCCGGCGCCCGCCGCGGCGCCCGCCCCCGCCCCGGTCGCGCCGACCGACGACGCCGCGATCTTCGCCCGGATCGACACCCTGATGGCTGCCTGGAAGGGGAAGAACGGCGACCGCCTGCGCGGACGCCTCGGCCTGTCGACCGCCACCCGCACGGCCAGCGACGGCGTGGTGATGTTCTGGCAGCACCGCAGCGAAGCCACCGCCTGCGGCGTCGATTCAGCCGGCAACATGAGCTGCGGCATGATCGGCGGCGCCGAGTGCCGCCTGGGCGTCTCCTTCGAACTCGACGGCCGGGTGAAGGGCTGGAAGGCCTCGGGCGCGGGCGAGGCCTGCGAGAAGTTCGCCGACACCATCGGCGCGCCCTGATGGCGGCCCTGGGGGGTGAGCTCGCGCGGGCTCGCCGCATCGTCGTCAAGGTCGGCTCCGCCCTGGTCGTCGACGCCGGCAGCGGCGAACCGGACCGCGCCTGGCTGGCCGCCTTCGCGGCGGACGCCGCGCGTCTGCGCGCCCGGGGCCAGCAGGTGCTGGTCGTCTCCTCCGGCGCGGTGGCGCTGGGGCGCCGCCGCCTCGATCTGACGCGCCGCAAGCTGACCCTGCCCGAGAAGCAGGCCGCCGCGGCCGCCGGCCAGTCGGCGCTGATGCGCGCCTGGGAGGAGGCCTTCGAGCCTCACGGTCTGGCGGTCGCCCAGGTGCTGATGACCCGTGACGACACCGAGGTCCGCCGCCGCTGGCTGAATGGCCGGGCGACTGTCGAGACCCTGCTGTCCCTGGGCGTCGTGCCGGTGGTCAACGAGAACGACACGGTCGTCACCGAGGAGATCCGCTACGGCGACAACGACCGGCTGGCGGCCCGGGTCGCGCAGATGATCGGCGCCGACGCCCTGGTGCTGCTCAGCGACATCGACGGCCTCTACACGGCCGACCCGCGCCGCGACCCTTCGGCCCGTCGCCTGGAGCGGGTCAGGGAGATCACGCCGGAGGTCGACGCCATGGCCGGCGGAGCCAACGCCGGCGCCGGGGTGGGCACCGGGGGCATGGCCACAAAGATCGCCGCCGCCCGCATCGCCCGCGCCGCGGGCTGCGCGACCATCATCACGATCGGCAAGCGGCCTCAGCCGCTGAAGGCCGTCGAAGACGGGGCGGCCGCCACGGTCATCGAAGCCGCCGTCAGCGCCAGCGCCGCCTACAAGGGCTGGATCGCCGGGTCTCTGGCTCCGCAGGGCGCCCTGATCGTCGATGCGGGAGCGGCGGGCGCGCTGGCCAAGGGAAAAAGTCTGCTGTCGGCCGGCGTCCGCCGGGTCGAGGGGCGGTTCGGCAAGGGCGACGCGGTCACCGTGCGCAGCGAAGACGGCCGGGAGATCGGCCGGGGCCTGGTCCGCTACGACGCCGCCGACGCCGAGAAGATCCTGGGCCTGCGCAGCGACGCCATCGAGGCGGTGCTGGGCTTCACCGAAGGCCCGATGATCCACGCCGACGATCTTGCCATGGCCTGACTCCCATGGCCTGACGCCCTGAAAGCGGCTAAAGCTCAATCTGAGCATATCCGGGGACGGATGATGGACGACGGGGCGATGAGCCTGCAGGCGACGATGGCGGCGACGGGCCGGGCGGCCCGGGAGGGCGCGCGCGCGCTGAGGCTGAGCACCGCCGACCAGCGCACCGCCGCCATCCGCGCCATGGCCGACGCCATTCGCGCCGACGCCGACGCCATCCTCGCGGCCAATCTCAAGGACCAGGCCCGCAGCCGCGAGGCCGGGCTGTCGGCGCCGATGATCGACCGGATGATGCTGGACGCCGACCGGCTCGAAGGCGTGGCCAGGGCGGTCGAAACCGTGGCCGCCATTCCCGACCCGCTCGGCGTCGAGACGGAGCGCTGGACCCGCCCCAACGGGCTGGACATCGCCCGGGTGCGCACGCCGATCGGCGTGATCGCCATCATCTACGAGAGCCGCCCGAACGTGACGGCCGACGCCGCCGCCCTGTGCATCCGCTCGGGCAACGCGGCCATCCTGCGCGGCGGTTCGGAGTGCCTGCTGACCAACGCCGCCATCCACGGCGCGGTGGTCAAGGGTCTGGCCGCCGCCGGCCTGCCCGCCGCCTGCGTGCAGGTGGTCAGGACCGCCGACCGCGCCGCCGTGGGCGCCATCCTGTCGGGCCTGGACCGGACGATCGACCTGATCATCCCGCGCGGCGGCAAGAGCCTGGTCGCCCGGGTGCAGGCCGAGGCCCGCGCCCCGGTCCTGGGCCATCTCGAGGGCCTCAACCATGTCTTCGTCCACGCGGCGGCCGACGTCGCCAGGGCGCGTGACATCGTCCTGAACGCCAAGATGCGGCGCGTGTCGGTCTGCGGCGCCGCCGAAACCCTGCTGATCGACCGCTCCGCCGCCGAACGCCTGCTGCCGCCGATCGCCGACGCCCTGATCCGCGAAGGCTGCGAACTGCGGGGCGACGCCCCCTCGCGCGCCATCGAGCCGTCCATGGTCCCGGCCACGGTCGAGGACTGGACGACCGAGTACCTGGCCCCGATCATCTCGGTCGCCGTTGTCGACGGGGTCGAGGGCGCCGCCGCCCATATCGCCACCTTCGGCTCCGGGCATACCGACGCCATCGTCACCGAAGACGCGGAGGCGGCCGAGCGCTTCGTCGCCCTGGTCGATTCCGCCATTGTCCTGATCAACGCCTCGACCCAGTTCGCCGACGGCGGCGAGTTCGGCTTCGGCGCCGAGATCGGTATCGCCACCGACAAGCTGCACGCCCGGGGGCCGGTCGGCGCCGAGCAGCTGACCACGTTCAAGTATGTGGTCCGGGGCAGCGGCCAGACCCGTCCTTGAAGATCACCCACAACCCCTTCGGCGGCCCGGTCCGGTCGACGCTCAAATCCGGCGCGGCGGCCCTGCGCCTGGGCTTCGACCTGAAGCCCGGAATGCGCGTGGGCCTCTACGGCGGCTCTTTCAATCCGGCCCACGACGGCCACGCCCACGTCGCCGAGACGGCGCGCAAGCGGCTGCGCCTGGACCGGGTGATCTGGCTGGTCTCGCCGCAGAACCCGCTCAAGTCCTCGGCCGAGACCGCGCCGCTGACCGAGCGGATGGCCGGAGTCCGCACCCAGGCGGGCGATCGCGGCATGATCGTCTCCGACGCCGAGACGCGGCTGGGGTCGCAGTACACGATCGACACCGTGCGGGCGCTGAAGGCCCGCTTTCCGGGCGTGAACTTCGTCTGGATCATGGGCGCCGACAGCCTGGCGAGCTTCCATCGCTGGCGCGGCTGGACCCAGATCATGCGCGAACTGCCGGTGGCGGTCATTTCCCGCCCCTGGGCCAGCCTGAAGAGCCGATTCTCGCCCGCCGCGCGCCGCTTCGAGCACGCCAGGCGTCCCGCGCGGGCCGCCGCGCTGCTGCCGGGCGCGCCGGCGCCGGCCTGGGTCTATCTGCACGGGCCGCTGAACTTCGCCTCCTCGACCGCCCTGCGCGAGAGCCGCCGAAAGGCCGGAAAGTGATTCGCTGACGGCGGCCCCGGGACGTGCTATGGGGTCTTGCTTGCGAGACTGACTAAGGAGCACTCCGCTGAACCGCGAGTTGGCGCCCGTGGCGCACGAAGCCCCTTCGGGGACTTCATCCGACGAACCCCGACAGGTGGGTTCGCTTGAAGACCTGATCCTGAGCCGTCTTGACGACGACAAGGCGGAGGATGTCGTCCTCATCGATCTCAAGGGCAAAAGCCCGATGGCCGACGCGATGATCGTCGCTTCCGGCCGTTCGCACCGCCACGTCGGCGCGCTGGCTGACCACGTGCTTCGCGCGCTGAAGGAAGCGGGACACGGCAAGGCGCGGGTCGAGGGCCTGCCGCACTGCGACTGGGTGCTGATCGACGCCGGGGACGTGATCGTCCACCTGTTCCGCCCGGAAGTCCGGACCTTCTACAACATCGAGAAGATCTGGTCGGTCGACTCGCCGCACATCACGCCGGCGAAGAACTAGCCTTTTCCGCGGCCCTGCGTCCTTCGACACGCAGCGAAGTTTATCCTCGGGCCGACATGCGTCGGTCCCGGGGGCGCTGCTCAGGATGACTAGCTTTGTGTAGTCATGGTGAGCAGCGGCCGCAGGCCGCGAGTCGAACCACGCAAAGCGCTCCATGAAGATCACGCTGCTCACCGTCCATCGCCTCGGCAGGGCGCCCGAAGCCCTGCTGGCGAAGGACTATGCCGAACGCGCCACCGCTTCCGGCCGCGCGCTCGGTCTCGGGCCCGTCGAGATCGTCGAGGTCGAGGCGCGCAAGCCGGGCAAGGCGGCGGAGGCCGAGGTGATCCTGCCCCACCTGAAGGACGCCCACGTCGTCTGCTGTGATGAGCACGGCGCGGTCCGCACCTCCCGCGACTTCGCCGGCCGTATCGGCCGCCTGCGCGACGATGGCGTGCGGCGGATCGTGTTCGTGATCGGCGGCGCCGATGGACTGGACCCCTCCGTGCTGGCCGCCGCCAATGAAAAGCTCGCTTTCGGCCCCCAGACCTGGCCCCACGCCCTGGCCCGCGCCATGCTGGCCGAGCAGGTCTATCGCGCCGTCACCATCCTGGCCGGCTCGCCGTACCATCGCGACTGAGCAGCGGCACTCCTCGTCCAGAAGCCACCCCCAAGACACCGTTTTGGCCCGACTTGTTCGGGCCACCCATGCCTGATGAGCAAGCGGCTGCAAGCGCTACCGCCAATGCCGCGCGCCTTCTTGGTCGCCCGTATTCATGGGTGGCCCGAACACGTCGGGCCATGACGTGGAAAAGAGTGATTGCCCCCTCGACCTGAGCTATCGCTTCCTTATGCGCCGCCGTCTGATCCTTCCGGTCGTCCTCGCCCTCGCAGGCGTCTCCGGCGGCAGCGTGGCCCAGGAGCCGGCCAGCGCGCCGTCGCAGGCGATGGTGGCGGTTCAGTCCGGCTCGCTGGCCGGCCGCATCGAAGCGCGACGCCAGATCGAAGCCCTGCGCGCCGAACTGAAGCGGCTCGCCTCGCGACAGGCGCAGGACAGCCGCGACGTCGCCAGCGCCCGGATGCGGCTGCAGATGCTGAACGTGCGCGAGACCGCGCTGACCGCCGAACTCGGCAGGGACCGCAACCGTCTGGCGCGGCTGCTGGGGGCGCTGGTGGTCTTCCGTCGACAGCCGCCGCCGGCCCTGCTGGTGCGGCCGGAAGATGCGCGGGACGCCGTCCGGGCCGCCATCCTGATCCGCGCCATGACCCCGGCGCTGGAGTCCCGCGCCAGGGCCTATAGCGAAGAGGCGCGCGAGATCGCCGCCCTGCGCCGGCAGGCCGCCGCCGCCGATGCGGAGCGGTTCACCGCCGAGAGCCTGGCCGCCCAGCACCGGGGCGACGTCGAGCGGTTGCTGGCCGAGCAGGCCGCGATCGAGAAACGCTACGCCGCCGACGCCCTGCTGGCCGGCCGTGACGTCGGCAGTCCGGGCCAGCTTGTCGACAGCTTTCCGCGCGTCGCCGGCGCAGACGGCGGCCCGGGCCGGCTCGCGCGGCCGGTCGACGGCGTTCTGACGCGGCGTTTTGGCGCGGCCGCCGCCAACGGCGGACGGTCCGAAGGCGTCTCGTTCGCCGCAAAGGCAGGCGCCGTGGTCACCAGTCCGGCTCAAGGCGTGGTTGAATTCGCTGGGCCGGTCACCGGCTGGGGCGTCATCTTGATCTTGAGAACAGGGGACGCATACCATCTGGTCCTCGGCGGCATGAGCGAGGTGACGGTCGCGCCCGGACAATCGGTCGCGGCGGGAACGCCTGTCGGAAGGCTCGCCGATGGCGGACGATCAGGGTCGGAGCTCTATCTGGAGCTTCGACGGTCCGGGACGCCGGTCGATCCGGCGCCCTGGTTGCAAGGGAGTGGTCGCCAGGCGAGGGCGACGCCTTAATTTGGCGCCGTCGAGCCGCGAGGCTTATGGCGACGGAAACGGACGCGGCGCTTGTGGCCGCTTAGGGAGCCCCGACGGGCGATGACGAAGAAGAACCTGGTGATCGGCGCTTGCGCCTTTGTTCTCGGCGCCGGCTCGATGGCCTATGTCAGCCAGACGGCTCAGGCGACGTCCAAGCCCAAGAGCGACACCTACCATATGCTCGGCCTGTTCGGTGACGTGCTGGAGCAGATCGAGCACAAATACGTCGTGCCGGTCGATCAGAAGAAGCTGATCGAGGCCGCGATCGAGGGCATGGTCGCCTCGCTCGATCCGCACTCCGCCTACCTGCCGCCCGAGAGCTTCGAGGACATGCAGGAGTCGACCCGCGGCGAGTACGGCGGCCTGGGCATCGAGATCACCAGCGAAGACGGCGTGGTGAAGATCATCGCGCCGATGGACGGCACCCCCGCCTCGCGCGCCGGCCTGCAGCCGGGCGACTTCATCACCGGCGTCGACGGCGAGAGCGTGATCGGCCTGCCGAGCAACGAGGCCGTGAAGCTGATGCGCGGCAAGCCGGGCGAGAAGGTCACCCTGACCATCGCCCGCGAGAAGACCGACCCGTTCGACGTCACCCTGGTCCGCGAGATCATCAAGCCCAAGTCGGTGACGGCCCGCATGGAAGGCGAGTACGGCTACGTCCGTCTGGCCGGCTTCAACGAGAAGGCCACCGACGAGGTGACGGCCGCCATCCAGGGTCTGCTCAAGGCCAATCCGCGGATGAAGGGCCTGGTCTTCGACCTGCGCAACAATCCGGGCGGCCTGCTCGACCAGGCGGTCGGCATCTCCGACATCTTCCTCGACGGCGGCGAGGTGGTCAGCCAGCGCGGCCGCGCGCCGGACGACATCGAGCGCTATCACGCTCGCCCGGGCGACATGCTGAACGGCCTGCCGGTCGTCGTGCTGGTCAACAGCGGCTCGGCCTCGGCGGCCGAGATCGTCGCCGGCGCGCTGCAGGACCGCAAGCGGGCCGAGGTCGTCGGCCTGACCAGCTTCGGCAAGGGCTCGGTCCAGCAGGTCATCCCGCTCGCCAACGGCGAGGACGGGGCCCTGAAGATCACCACGGCGCGCTACTTCACGCCGTCGGGCCGCTCGATCCAGCGCACCGGCATCGAGCCCGACCTCGAGGTCGCCTCGACCCGCGCCCAGGCCGAGCTGATCGCCACCCGCTCGATCCAGTACAGCGAGGCGATGCTGCGCAACGCCCTCGACGCCGAGGAAGGCCGGACCCGTCGCGGCGCGCATACGCCCGCCGAGGCTCCGCCGATGACCTTCGACGAGGAAGCCTGCAAGGAACGCACCCTGGCGACCCTGGATCTGAAGTGCGACTTCCAGCTCCAGCGGGCGCTCGACGTGCTGCGCAACGGCTCTGTCGCCTCGACGCCGAAGCTGCCCAAGCCGCAGCCGCGCGTGGCCGTGGTCGACGGCAAGGTGACGCCCAAACCCGCCGCGAAATAGGGCTTCATTAACCATAACGGGCGAGGTTGGGAGCCGTTAGAATCCCGGCCTCGTCATGTTCTCCACCAAGCCGCTCGCCCGTCCGATCGCCAGTTCCGAGCCGGGCCGCATGGCCCGGGTGAAGACGCTCGCCCTGGGCGCCGCCCAGAACCCCTACATCTCGGCGAGCGGCGCGGGGCTGCTGTTCCTGCTGACCCTGGCCACCCTGATCGCGGTCACCGGCGATCCCAAGGCCGGGTCGCCCGTGGTGCGGATCTCGCTCGCCCAGGCGGCCGCCAGCGGCGTCGCCCTGCCCGGCTGGCGCGATGGCCTGGCGCCGGAGACCGAGGGCGAGGCCCAGGTCAGCACCGGCTACTACTCCCTGTCGGAAGATCCGATGTCGTTCGCGGCCAGCGGTGGTCCGATCGAAGGCTCGGCGGTCATCACCTTGCCGGGCGGCGGCGTCGCCGAGGGCGCCACCCATGCGCCGCTGGCCGTCGCGCCCCTCCCCGGACTGACCGCGCCTGGTCCGGGCGGCGCGCCGCTGCCGATCATCGCCGCCAATGGCCAGAAGCCCGCCGAGGCCTATGCGCGGCCGTTCACGCCGAACGGCAAGCCGCGCGTGGCGCTGGTGGTCGGGGGCCTGGGCCTCAATGCCGCGCTCACGCGCAAGGCCATCGAAACCCTGCCGCCCGAGGTCACTCTATCCTTCGCTCCGTATGCGGAGGGACTGCAGGGCTGGATCGACATGGCGCGCGCCAACGGCCACGAAGTGCTGCTCGAAGCGCCCATGGAGCCGAACGACTATCCGTCCAACGATCCGGGTCCGATGACGCTCCTGGCGTCCAGCCAGCCGGCCGAGACGACGCGCAGGCTGGAGTGGCTGCTGTCGCGGGCGACGGGATACTTCGGCCTGACCAACTATCTGGGCTCACGCTTCATGGCGACGCCCGCCGCAATGACGGGCTTCACCGGCGCGCTGAAATCACGCGGCCTGGCCTTCATCGACGACGGCAGCGCCGGTCGCGGCGGCGGACTGCTGCGCGCGTCGGCCGACCGCGTGGTCGATGAGGACCTGTCCGCCGAGGCGATCAACCGCCAGCTGACGATGCTCGAGGACGCCGCCCGGGCGAAGGGTCAGGCGCTGGGCTCCGGCTTCGCCTACCCGGTCACCGTGGAGGAAGCGGCGCGCTGGGCGCAGGGCCTGTCGGATCGCGGCTTCCAGCTCGCCCCGGCCTCCGCTCTCGTGAAGAAGTGAGCGATCCGCACCCGCACTATCGTCCCAACGTCGGCGTGGTGCTGTTCAACGCCGAAGGCCTGGTCTGGCTCGGACGGCGCGCGCGCACCCCGGAGCCCTGGAACTGGCAGTTCCCGCAGGGCGGGGTCGACCCCGGCGAAGACCTGCTCGACGCGGCGCGCCGGGAACTGGAGGAAGAGACCGGCGCGCGGTCGACGGACTATCTCGGCCGCACGGAGGGTTGGATCCTCTACGACTTCCCCGAGGAGGTGCTGGCGCGCGGCGGGAAGTGGCGCGGACAGAAGCAGGTGTGGTTCGCCTTCCGCTTCACCGGCGAAGAGTCCGAGTTCAGGCTCGACGCCCACCACCAGGTCGAGTTCGAGGACTGGCGCTGGGCCCGTCTCGACGAAGCGCCCGAACTGATCGTACCCTTCAAGCGAGCGGCCTACGAGCAGGTCGCGACAGCATTCAGGCAGTTCGCCGGATCCTGAGGGCGCGAGCCGCGCCCGCGCGGGCGTCGGCGCATCCGGGGGACAACAATGACCACGATCATCATGGTGCATGGCGTGGGCTGCACGGGCGATGCGTTCGCCCGGTTCGCCGACGCGTTCCGCGGCAAGGGCTGGAAGGTCGAGACTCCGACGCTTCGCCCGGACAAGCGGGTCGCCGAGAACCCGCCCGCCGACCTGCACAGGCTGCGGCTCAAGGACTACGTCGACGACATCGAGGCCCTGGCCCGCCAGGTCGAGAAGGCTGACGGCGTCGCGCCGGTTCTGTTCGGCCACTCGATGGGCGGCATGATCGTGCAGAAGCTGGCGGAGCGCGGCGTCGGCCGGGCCGGCGTGCTGCTGACCCCCGCCTCGCCGGCCGATGCGCGCGGCTCGCGCGCCCTGGCCCAGGCGGTGACCTTCGCCAACATCCTGTTCACCGGCGATCCGGCCAACAAGCCGCACAAGATCTGGCGGACGGGCTTCAGCTGGGGCGTCCTCAACCGGGTGCCCAAGGCGCGCCATGACGCCATCTACGCCGGTGCGGTCTACGACAGCGGCGGCGTCTACAACGACCTGGCCTATCCCGACCGGGATCCGGACAAGACCTGCATCATCGACAGCGCCAGGATCGGCATCCCGCTGCTGACCATCGGCGGCGCGAAGGATCGCGCGACCCCGATCGATGACGTGCGGCGCGTCGGGGCCAAGTACGCCGCGGTGGGCGGGACCTATCTCGAGTACCCCGAGAACGCCCACTGGATCGTCGATGAGCCCGGCACCGACAAGGTGATCGAGGACATCGCCGCCTGGCTGGCCGGGAAGGGAATCGCCGCCGGCCCGCCGGCCAAGGCCGCACCGAGCGCCAAGGCGCCGGCGAAACCCGCCGCACCCAGGGCGAAACCCGCTCCGGCCGCGAAGGCGGTCGCCACGCCGAAACCCAAGGCCGCGCCCGCGAAGGCGCCGGCGGCCAAGACGGCGAAGCCCGCGGCCGCCAAACCGGCGCCGAAGGCCAAGGCTCCGGCCGCCAAGCCCGCAAGGCCGGCGCCCGCAGCCAAGGCCGCGGCGGCCCCGAAGCCCGTGAAGGTCGCCGCGCCGGCCAAGCCCAAGGTCGCCAGGCCTGCGGCGAAAGCGGCGGCGTCCGGTAAAACGACTGTTCGAAAGCCCAAATCGAAGTAAGCTCCTCCCCACGCGGACAGGCGAGGCCACGCAGCATCGCCGCCGCAGCGAGCAAGGGGAAAAATGCCAGCACCCGTCGTCATGGTGCACGGCGCCTTCTGCGGCGGCTGGGTCTTCGAGCGCTTTCGCGAGCCGTTCGAAGCCGCCGGCCACGTTGTTCTCGCGCCCGAGCTGCGCGGCCACCAGCCCGGCGGCTCGCCGGCCGGGGTCGGCATGCGCGACTACGCGGGCGACGTCGCCGCCCTCTGCAAGGCGCTGCCCGAGCCGCCGATCCTGATCGGCCATTCGATGGGCGGCCTCGTCGCCCAGCTGGCCGCCGCCCAGGCGCCCGTATCGGCCCTGATCCTGCTGGCGCCCTCGCCGCCGTGGGGCGTCTCCGGCAGCACCATGGAGGAAGCGGTCAGCGCGATGAGCCTCTATGCGCTGGGCCCGTTCTGGCTGCAGGCCATTGATCCCGACTACGCGCTGGCCAAACGCTTCAGCCTCGATCGTATGACGCGCGAGGAACGCCGCGCCGTCTTCGCCCGCATGGTGCCGGAGAGCGGCCTGGCCCTGTGGCAGACGCTCAACTGGTGGCTGGATCCGTTCATGACCACGTCGGTGGGAACAGTGTCCGCGCCGTCCCTGGTGATCGCCGGGGGGCGTGACGTGATCCATCCGCCCGCCACCGCCCGCGCAACCGCTCAGCGGCTGGGCAGCCGTTTCGAGATACTGCCGGAGATGAGCCACTGGATCCCGGGCGAACCCGGCTGGGACCGCGCCGCCGATCTTTGCCTGGACTGGCTGGTCAACGGAAACAAAGCGGCGGCCTAGCGGGTATCGCCGCCATGCGTCCCCCGGGACCGGCCTTTGGCCGGCCCGAGGGCAGGCTTCGACACGCCGCTTCGCGGCTGCTCAGGATGAAATACTCAGAAGGCTGTCCACACATGGCATGCTGAGCAGCGCTCGAAGAGCGCGTGTCGAAGCACGCGAAGCCTCAGGCCGTCGTCGGGGTGAACAGCTTCAGCCCCAGGATCCCCGCCACGATCAGGCAGAGGCACACCAGCCGCGCGGCCGTGGCCGGCTCCTTCAGCACGAAGATCCCGAACAGGGCCGTGCCGACCGCGCCGATGCCCGTCCAGACAGCGTAGGCCGTGCCCAGCGGCAAGGTCTTCACGGCCCAGCCGAGCAGCGCCATCGACATCAGCAGACTTACGCCCGTGCCGACCGTCGGCCAGAGCTTCGTGAAGCCTTCAGTGTACTTGAGACCCACCGCCCAGCCGATCTCGAACAGACCGGCGACGAACAGGACAATCCAGGCCATGACCACACTCCGTGGAAAGCGCGATCCGCCGAAGTGGAAGCCGGTTCGGCGGCGAGATCGCGCTTCACTTAATGAGTCGAGCCGGCTGAATCCCGATCAGCATGCTGATCGGGCCGGCTCTGGGACAGGGTCGTCCCCGTCGGGAGGAGAGAAAAACCAGCCGGGTCGTCCCGGCCGGTCGCTTCCGCTACTGGGCAGGCGTCTTGTAGAGGCTGTAGAGCAGCTCGGTGCGGTCGGCCTTGCCGGACATCGGCGCACCGTTCGGCTTGCGCACAGTCACCAGCACGACGGCTTCCAGTTCGTTGTCGCCGCGCATTTCCCACGAGCGGGTGGTGCGTTCCATGTCCGTGACGACCTTGTCGTTGCGGATCAGTTCCCAGCCCTTGCCCATGGCCCAGTTGTGCAGGTCGACGATCACCGGCGTGACGCCGTTGACCGGATGGTCGACGGTCACGTTGCAGACCTGCGGGTTGGTGCCCGGAGGCGCCACGGTGATCGTGTAGCCCTTGGTGTAGGTCTTGACCCACAGGTCGCGGCGCTTCTTGAAGCCGGCGGCCGGAGCCAGCTGGTTCAGGTCGCCGCCGCGCACGCTCTCGGCGCAGAGGCGGGTCAGAACATCGAGAACAGCCAGCGAGGTCACGTCGGTCGGAACCGGCGGAGGGGCCGGCGGCGCGGGAGCCTCGGCGGACGGAGCCTGATCAGCGGCCGGCGTGGCCGGGGTTTCCTGGGCGAAGGCCGCCGTGGCGAACACCGCGGCGGCGGTCAGGCCAAGAAGCGCGTGGCTGCGCATATCGTTCACATCCCTTGATGTCTATCGGGCGGCACTAAAGACCGCCCCGCCTTCCCTCGCAAGCCGTTCTTATCGCGGCTTTACGGCGGGATCAGGTCAGGCCGCGGACTCGACCGCGTGTTCGGCCAGGATGGTAAGGCCCTGGGCGTTCACGTCAGCGAAGCCGCCGTGGATCTCGAAGGTGCGGGTCGACGAGCCGTCCACCACCGTCACCACGCCTTCGCGCAGGGCGGTCATGAACGGCGCGTGGCCGGCCAGGACGCCGAAATCGCCTTCGGCGCCGGGGGCGTCGACGCGGTCGACCTCCCCCGAGAACACCTCGCGTTCCGGCGCGACCAGCGAGAAGTGGAGCTTGTCGGCCATGACTCAGGCGGCTTCCATGGCCATCTTCTCGGCCTTCTCGACGGCTTCCTCGATGGCGCCGACCATGTAGAAGGCGCCTTCCGGCAGGTGGTCGTACTCACCGTCGCAGATCGCCTTGAACGACCGGATGGTGTCCTTCAGGTCGACGAAGGCGCCCGGCGTGTTGGTGAACTGCTCGGCGACGTGGAAGGGCTGGCTCAGGAAGCGGCTGATCTTCCGGGCGCGGGCCACGGTCAGCTTGTCCTCTTCCGACAGCTCGTCCATGCCGAGGATGGCGATGATGTCCTTCAGGGCCTTGTACTGCTGCAGGATTTCCTGCGTGCGGCGAGCGACCTGGTAGTGCTCTTCGCCGATGACCAGCGGGTCCATGATCCGGCTGGTCGAGTCCAGCGGGTCCACGGCCGGGAAGATGGCCTGGGCGGCGATGTCGCGGCTCAGCACGGTCGTCGCGTCCAGGTGGGCGAACGAAGTGGCCGGGGCCGGGTCGGTCAGGTCGTCGGCGGGCACGTAGATGGCCTGGACCGAGGTGATCGAACCCTTGTTGGTCGAGGTGATGCGCTCCTGCAGGTTGCCCATCTCGGTGGCCAGGGTCGGCTGATAGCCCACGGCCGAGGGGATGCGGCCCAGCAGAGCCGACACTTCGGCGCCGGCCTGGGTGAAGCGGAAGATGTTGTCGACGAACAGGAGCACGTCCTTGCCTTCGACGTCGCGGAAGTACTCGGCCTGGGTCAGGCCGGTCAGCGCGACGCGGGCGCGGGCGCCCGGAGGCTCGTTCATCTGGCCGTAGACCAGGGCGCACTTCGAACCGACGGTCGAGCCGTTGTTCGCCTTCGGGTCCACGTTCACGTTGGACTCGATCATCTCGTGGTACAGGTCGTTGCCTTCGCGGGTGCGCTCACCCACGCCGGCCAGCACCGAGTAGCCGCCGTACGCCTTGGCGATGTTGTTGATCAGCTCCTGCATCGTCACGGTCTTGCCGACGCCGGCGCCGCCGAACAGGCCGATCTTGCCGCCCTTGGTGTAGGGGCACATCAGGTCGATGACCTTGATGCCCGTGACCAGCACTTCGGCCGAGGTCGACTGCTCCTCGAAGCTCGGGGCTTCGCGGTGGATGACGTTGTAGGTGTCCGTGGCGATCGGGCCGGCTTCGTCGATCGGCTCGCCGATGACGTTCATAATGCGGCCGAGCGTACCCGGGCCGACCGGCACGCGGATGCCGGCGCCGGTGTCAGTCACGGGCTGGCCGCGGGTCAGGCCCTCGGTAGTGTCCATGGCGATCGTGCGGACGGTGTTCTCGCCGAGGTGCTGGGCGACTTCCAGGACCAGGCGGAACGGCTCGCCGGTGCGCTGGTCGGTGTTGGTCGTTTCCAGCGCGTTCATGATGGCCGGCAGGTGGCCTTCGAACTCGACGTCGACGACGGCGCCGATGACCTGGGCGATCTTGCCGGTGGCGACGGCGGTCGAGGGCTTCACGGCCTTCGGCGCGGCGGCCTTCTTGGCGGGAGCCTTCGGCGCGGCGGCGGCGGCGACCTTGGGCGCAGCAGCCTTGGGGGCGGCGGCGGCCTTCGGGGCCTTCGCGGGGGCGGGCTTCTTCGGGGTGGCCATGGGTCTGGTCTTCCGTACGGTCTTTATGCGGTCAGAGGGCTTCGGCGCCGGAGATGATCTCGATCAGCTCCTTGGTGATCTGCGCCTGGCGGGTGCGGTTGTACTGGATCGTGAGGCCGCGGATCATGTCGCCGGCGTTGCGCGTGGCGTTGTCCATGGCGCTCATCTGGCTGGCGTAGAAGCCGGCCATGTTCTCGAGCAGGGCGGAGAGGATCTGCACCGTGATGTTGCGCGGCAGCAGGGTCTCCAGGATGCCCTCTTCCGAAGGCTCGTACTCGTAGGTGGCGCCGCCGAGGTCGGGCGTCGCGCCGCCGGCGTCGACCTGCGCGGGGATCAGCTGCCGGGCGGTCGGGATCTGCGTCACGACCGACTTGAAGCGGCTGAAGTACAGGGTCACGACGTCCACCTCGCCGGCCTCGAACAGGCCGAGGATGCGGTCGGCGATCGGCTGGGCCACCGACAGCGTCAGCTTGCGCTCGGCCGACAGGTCGTAGGAGTCCACGATCTTGTCGCCGTAGAGGCGCTTCAGCGGCGGCAGGGCCTTCTTGCCGACCGTGATGATCTTCACGTCCTTGCCCTCGGCGAGCAGGGCCTGGATGCGCTCGCGCGCGGCCCGGACGATCGACGAGGTGAAGCCGCCGGCCAGGCCGCGGTCGGCGGCGGCGACGACGATCAGGTGGCGCTTGTCGGAACCGGTCCCGGCCAGCAGCTTCGGCGCGCCGTCGCCGGACACGCCGGCGGCCAGGTTGCCGATGACCGCCGCCATGCGCTCGGCGTAGGGCCGGGCGTTCTGGGCCGCGTCCTGGCTGCGCTTCAGCTTGGCCGCGGCGACCATCTGCATGGCCTTCGTGATCTTCTGCGTGGCCTTCACGCTCGAGATCCGATTCCGCATTTCCTTGAGGCTGGCCATCGAGGGCTACTCTCTCCCGATCAGCCGGTCTTAGGCGAAGGTCTTGGTGAAGCCTTCGAGGGCGGCCTTCAGCTTGTCCTCGAGATCCTTCGACAGCGTCTTGGTCTCGCGGATGGCGTCCAGCAGGTCCTGGTGCTTGCTGTGCAGGCGGGCCAGGAACTCGCGCTCGAAGCGGCCGACGTCGGCCGTGGCGATGCCGTCGAGGTAGCCGCGGGTGCCGGCGTAGATCACGCAGACCTGCTCTTCGACCGACTGCGGCGCGTACTGGGGCTGCTTCAGCAGCTCGGTCAGACGTTCGCCGCGGGCCAGCTGGCGCTGCGTGGCGGCGTCGAGGTCCGAGCCGAACTTCGCGAAGGCGGCCATTTCACGGTACTGGGCCAGCTCGCCCTTGATCGGGCCGGCGACGGTCTTCATCGCCTTGATCTGGGCCGAGGAGCCCACGCGGCTGACCGAGATGCCGACGTTCACCGCCGGGCGGATGCCCTGGTAGAACAGGTCGGTTTCCAGGAAGATCTGGCCGTCGGTGATCGAAATCACGTTGGTCGGGATGTAGGCCGACACGTCGTTGGCCTGGGTCTCGATCACCGGCAGCGCGGTCAGCGAGCCGGAGCCGTTGTCCTCGTTCAGCTTGGCGGCGCGCTCGAGCAGGCGGCTGTGCAGGTAGAAGACGTCGCCCGGGTAGGCTTCGCGGCCCGGCGGACGGCGCAGCAGCAGCGACATCTGGCGGTAGGCGACGGCCTGCTTGGAAAGGTCGTCGTAGATGATGACGGCGTGCATGCCGTTGTCACGGAACCACTCGCCCATGGCGCAGCCGGCGAACGGCGCCAGGAACTGCAGCGGGGCGGGTTCGGACGCCGTGGCGGCGACGACGATCGTGTACTCGAGGGCGCCCTGCTCCTCGAGCGTCTTGACGATCTGGGCGACCGTCGAACGCTTCTGACCGATGGCGACGTAGATGCAGTAGAGCTTGTCGCTCTCGTTGCCGCCGGCGTTGACCGCCTTCTGGTTCAGGATGGTGTCGATCGCGACGGCGGTCTTGCCGGTCTGGCGGTCGCCGATGATCAGCTCGCGCTGGCCGCGGCCGATCGGGATCAGGGTGTCGATGGCCTTCAGGCCGGTCTGCACGGGCTCGTGCACCGACTTCCGGGGAATGATGCCCGGCGCCTTGACGTCCACGCGGCGGCGCTCGGCGGCGCCCTTGATCGGGCCCTTGCCGTCGATCGGCTCGCCCAGCGGGTTCACGACGCGGCCCAGCAGGCCCTTGCCGACCGGCACGTCCACGATCTCGCCGAGGCGGCGGACTTCGTCGCCTTCCGAGATGGCGCGGTCTTCACCGAAGATAACGATGCCGACGTTGTCGCGCTCGAGGTTCAGGGCCATGCCCTTCACCCCGGCCTTGGGGAACTCGACCATTTCGCCCGCCTGGACGTTGTCGAGGCCGTAGACGCGGGCGATGCCGTCGCCGACGCTCAGAACCGAACCGACGTCGGAGACATCGGCTTCTTCGCCGAAGCCGGCGATCTGCGACTTGAGGATGGCCGAAATCTCGGCGGCGCGGATGTCCATGGTCTCTACGCTCTCTTGAGGGCGAATTTCAGGGAGTCGAGCTTCGACTTCAGCGAAGCGTCGAACAGGCGGGAACCGACGCGCACCTTGATGCCGCCCAGGATGGCGGGATCGACGCGGGTCGAGATTTCAGGATCCTTGCCCAGCGCGGTGCGCAGGGCGGAGGCGACGCCCTTGGCCTGGGCGGCGCTGAGCGGCAGGGCGGTGACGATCTCGGCGGAGACCACGCCGCGCTTCTCGGCGGAGATCTTGCGGAAGCAGTCGACGACGTGGATCAGGGCGTCCGCGCGGCGGTTCGCCGACAGCAGGCCGAGGAACTTGCGGGTCAGGGCGTGGAACTTCGCCTTGGCGGCGATGCCGGCCAGGCCCGCGGCCTTGTCCTCGGCGGAGAACGAGGGCGAGCCGAGCAGGACGCGCAGGTCCTTGCTTTCGGCCGCCATGGCCTTGAGCGCGACCAGGTCGCGCTCGACCGCCGCGGTCGCCTTGGCCTCCTCGGCCAGATCGAAGAGAGCCCGCGCGTAGCGCTGGCCCACGTCCGTCACCCTGATGTCGTCAGCCACTTGAATCCAACCGTCCGGTGCGTCGCGCGCCGCGTCCCGGAAGAGTCTCCCCGGCGCGGCGCTAAAGTCTTGAAAGTGCTCGGAAAAGCACATGTGCCAGCGGGCCGTCTAAGTCCACCGGCCCTAAGCCGCGCGCCTGATAGCACGCGTTCTGTTGCATCGCAACGGCGTGAAGCCGTCGCCGTGCCGGGTTCCCCTACGTCCCCTGCGTTTCACGGACGCGGAAGACCCCCGAAGCGCTCGCGGCCCGGCGGCCGTCGGCGAATACCGCCTCGCCGTGGGCGAAGACCAGGCTGCGCGTGGCGCGGTCCACGCGGGCGCTCACACGGGCCGTGGAGAGGTCGCCCTCGGCGCCGTAGTCGAGAGTAAAGGAGACGGGCGCGACGGTGCGGCCGTCGCCGCCGGCGGCGTCCGTCATCGCGGCCTGCAGCGCGCCGGCTAGAGAGGATGTGTCGGTCATGGCGGGCTCCATACGGCGATACGCCCGGAAAAGAAAAGGGCGGCGGTTCGTTGACCGCCGCCCTTGCACATTGGCGAGTTGCTCGAGGAAACACCGGGCCGAAACGCGCCCGGGATACTGGGGCCGTCTACGAGGCGACGGCGTTGCAGGCCGCGAGGTCTTCGCCCTCGATGGCGCGCTTTTCGTTCGACAGCGCGGTCACGGCGCCGACTTCCTTCACCAGGGCCTTGCAGCCGGCGACGGTGACGGCGCGGGCCGGGGCGGCCAGCGACACGCAGGTGGAGCCTTCACAGCTGTAGACGGCGCCGGCCACGACGACCTTCGTCTTGGCGGCCACGGGAGCCTTCAGCGTGGCGGTAACCTTGTCGGCGGCCTGGGCGGCGCCGGCGAAGGACAGGGAAAGAATGGCGGCAGCCGCCAGCATACGGAGTTTCATGATGCGCCCTCCGGCGTAGTTCGGGGTGGAATGGACTGTTCTCGGATCGGTACTAGGATGTCGCCTCCACCCCGCTGGTCAGGTCGCCGGTATCCCCACCGGCGCCCAGGGGCGAACTTGACGCTGCTTAGATATCAGCGATCAGATAGAAGGCGCAACCCCCATCTTCACAGTGTTCAGATTTTTCCCGGATTCGGGATTCAGCGCTTGAGGATGGCGTCGAGCCGCTCGCGGGCCTCGGCGTGGATGGCGCGGTCCTCGACCAGCTCCATCGACCGGATGCCATTTCGCCGGTCGCCCGTGTCCGACCCCGGGAACCAGAAGCCGTCGGTCGATTCCTTTCGCAGCGTCGACCAGGCCAGCGCGGCCAGCATTGTGCCGGTCCCGGCGGCGGCCATCACCGGCCAGATGCCATGCACCCCGAGGTGGGTGATGGTCTCGATCGTCTCCTGAACATGCTCATAGCCCGGCTTCTTCTCGGCCAGGCGGCCGACAAAGCCGAGGATCACATGGGTCGCACCCGAAACCGACAGGGCGACCGCCAGCGCAAACACCCGCGGCCGCAGGTACAGGCCCACGGCGGCTCCCAGGATGGCGGCGGCGACGATCAGGATCATGGAGTGGCAGTCTGGCAGGCGAGAATGAATCTCTTCTTTACCTGTCCGCGGCGTGACGAGGCGGCCTTACGTCGGGTCACGGTTGCCGTGCACGTAAACCCCCGCGCATACTGTCGCCAACCAGAACAATCGGACCCGGGAGCGCGCCATGGATTTCGCCCTGCCAAAGGAACTCGTCGACTACCTCGCCGAGCTCGACCAGTTCATCGAAGAGAAGATCATGCCGCTGCAGCGGCAGGACGATAACGACCGGTTCTTCGATCACCGCCGGGAGCACGCCCGCACCGACTGGGACAATGACGGCCTGCCCCGCCACGAGTGGGAGGAGCTGCTGGCCAAGGCCCGCAAGCTGGCCGACGAGGCCGGCCACTACCGGTTCGCCTGGCCGAAGGAGATGGGCGGCAAGGACGGCAGCCAGCTGTGGATGGCGGTGATCCGCGAACACCTGGCGTCCAAGGGCCTCGGCCTGTTCAACGACCTGCAGAACGAGCACTCGATCGTCGGCAACAATCCCTTCGTGCTGATGTTCAAGGAGTTCGCGACGCCGGAGCAGGTCGCCCGCGACGGCGACGCCCTGCTGAACGGCACCATGCGCGCCGCCTTCGGCCTGACCGAACCCAACCACGGCTCGGACGCCACCTTCATGGAGACCACCGGCGTTCGCGAGATGAAGGACGGCGTGCCCGGTTGGCGCGTGAAGGGCGAGAAGATGTGGACCACGGGCATGCACGTGGTCACCCACGTCATGGTCTTCGCCCGCACCAGCGGCAAGGACGGCGACGCCCTCGGCATCACCTGCTTCATCGTGCCCCGCGAGCACATCAAGATCGAAGAGTGGATGTGGACGTTCAACATGCCCACCGACCACCCGCGGATCTCGTTCGACTGCTGGATCCCCGAGGACAGCTACTGGGGCGTGGTCGACCGGGGCCTGGGGCTCGGGCAGTCGTTTGTGCACCAGAACCGCATCCGCCAGGCGGCCAGCTCGCTCGGCGCCGCGGTCTACTGCATCAACGAGAGCGTGAAGTACGCGCGCATGCGCAAGCCGTTCGGCAAGCCGCTCTCCGATAACCAGGCGATCCAGTTCCCGCTCGTCGAGCTGCATGCCCAGTGCGAGATGCTGCGCCTGCTGATCCGCCAGACGGCCTGGCAGATGGACACGATGGACCACAAGACCATCGAGAAGGAGATCTCGGACAAGGTCTCGATCTGCAACTACTGGGGCAACCGCCTCTGCTGCGAGGCCGCCGACCGCGCCATGCAGGTGCACGGCGGCATCGGCTACAGCCGCCACAAGGCCTTCGAGCACATCTACCGCCACCATCGCCGCTACCGGATCACCGAGGGCAGCGAGGAGATCCAGATGCGCAAGGCGGCCGCCTTCCTGTTCGGCTACCTCGGCCCCAAGCGCCAGGAGTTCAAGGCCCTGGAAGAAGAGTGGGCCGCCGGCCGCGCCGCCGGGAAGAACGACCGCGAACTGGGGATGTAGCGCCCCTCCCTCCCCCTTGTGGGGAGGGACAGGTCCGCGCAGCGGACCAGGGTGGGGCAAGTGGCTGGCCGCGATCAGCGCCGGGTGGGGCCCGACTACTGCCCCACCCGTCTCGTCTCGCTTCGCTCGCCGATCCACCCTCCCCACAAGGGGGAGGGAGAGTCTCTCTCAAACCAGCGTTCGAAAAATCGGACCCCCGGTTCTTCACCCCCGGCCCGACCGGGGCCATATCTGCCGTCGCGGTCCATCGGGGACCGCTACAGGGGCCATCCATGAACGCGATTACCCGCCTCCTCCGACTGGCGCCGGCGCTTGCCGTCGCCGCGCTGCTGTCCGCCTGCGGCGTGAACACGATTCCGACCCAGGACGAGAACGTGAAGGCCAAGTGGGCCGAAGTGCAGAACCAGTACCAGCGCCGCGCCGACCTGATCCCCAACCTGGTCAATACGGTGAAGGGCTACGCCGCCCAGGAGAAGGACGTGCTGACCGCCGTGACCGAGGCGCGGGCGTCCGCGACCCAGGTCCGCGTCGACGCCTCGACCATCACCAATCCGGCCCAGTTCCAGCAGTTCCAGGCCTCGCAGGACCGCCTTTCCGGGGTGCTGGGCCGCCTGATGATGATCCAGGAGAACTATCCGGAGCTGAAGTCGAACGCGAACTTCATGGCCCTGCAGAGCCAGCTGGAAGGCACCGAGAACCGGATCGCCATCTCGCGCCGCGACTACAATGAGGCCGCCCAGCAGTACAACACGACGCTGCGCACCTTCCCGCAGGTGATCTGGGCCAAGACGCTGTACGGCGACCAGAAGCCGGCCCAGCTGTTCCAGGCCGCCGCCTCGGCGCAGACCGCGCCGACCGTCGACTTCAGCGCCCCGCCGCCCGCCGCCGCTCCGGCCGCGACGCCGGCGCCGGTTCCGGCGAAGCAGTAAGCCTGTGACTCTTTTCCGAGCGCCCCCGCGAAAGCGGGGGTCCAAGCCGACTCCCAGCTTGGGTTCCCGCATTCGCGGGAACACTCGGAGCTGGGGTCTGGTCGCCCTGATCCTCGCTCTCTTCGCCCTGCCGGCGCTCGCCGCGCCGACCTTCCCCAAGCTTTCGGGACGGGTCGTCGATGAGGCGAACCTGCTGTCGCCGGCGACCGAGCAGGCGCTGACGCAGAAGCTGGAGACGCTGGAGCAGACCACCGGCCGCCAGCTGGTCGTCGCCACCCTGCCTTCGCTGCAGGGCTACGAGATCGAGGAATACGGCTATCAGCTCGGCCGCGCCTGGAAGCTCGGCGACGAGAAATCCGACGACGGCGCGATCCTGATCGTCGCGCCGAACGAGCGGAAGGTCCGGATCGAGGTCGGATACGGCCTGGAGCCGGTGCTGACCGACGCCCTGTCGAGCGTGATCATCCAGACGGCCGTCATCCCGCGCTTCAAGCAGGGCGACATGGAAGGCGGCGTGGTCGCCGGAACCGAGGCGCTGGTCCAGCAGCTCAGCCTGCCGGACGAGGCGGCGAAGGCGCAGGTCGCCGAGGCGTCGGCCAGGCCGAGCCAGGCCGGGCCTCCGAAGATCATTCTCCTGTTCCTCGCGATCGGCTTCCTGTTTCTGCTGGTCGGCATGATGCGTGGCGGACGCCGCCGACGCCGCCGCGGGCGGCGCTATCGCGATGATGACGATCACCTCGGCCCGATGATCGCCGGCGCCATCCTGGGCAACCTGCTCGGGGGCGGCGGAGGCGGCGGCGGCTGGTCCGGCGGCGGAGGCTTCTCCGGCGGCGGCGGATCGTTCGGGGGCGGCGGAGCCTCGGGAGGCTGGTGAGATGGCCATGAAGATGACCGAGAAGGACCACCAGCGGATCGTCGAGGCGGTCAAGGCCGCCGAGGCGACCACGGCCGGCGAGATCTACTGCGTGCTGACCCCGGCGGTGTCGGAGTACCGCGAGACCCCGTTGGCCTGGGCGGCCGGCGCGGCGCTGGTCCTGCCGGCGCTAGCCCTGCTGCTCGGCTTCGAACCGCAGATGCTGGTCGGGCTGTTCGGCGGCTGGACGGCCGGACACGGCGCGACCAGCGACACGATCTTCACCGCGCTGGCGATCTACGCCGGGCTGCAGGCGGCGGTGTTCGTGCTGGCGCTGGCCCTCGTGGCCCTGCCGCCCGTGCGCCGCGCCCTGACGCCGGGCTCCCTGAAGCGCGAGCGCGTCCACCGCGCGGCCATGCAGCAGTTCCTCAGTCACGGTCTCCATGCCACCCAGGACCGCACGGGCGTGCTGCTGTTCGCCTCGCTGGCCGAACACCGTGCGGAGGTCATCGCCGACGAGGGCATCTACAGGCTCGCGCCGGACGTGGTCTGGGAAGAGGTCGTCGCGTTGCTGATCGCGGGGCTGAAGCGTCGCGACATCGGCGGCGGCTTCGAGGCGGCCGTAAAGCGTTCGGGCGAGATCCTCGCCGAGCACGTCCCGCCCCGCGGCGACAACCCGAACGAACTGCCCGACCGGCTGGTCATCCTGCCGCCGCCCGGGCGCGAATGATCCGCTGGGAGCAACTCGACGAGGCCGCCGTTCCCGACGGCGGCGCGCTGCGGCTGATGCGGCGCGGGGCCGAGTACTCGATCATGACCGGGGGCGGGATCGAGCTGATGAACAGCCGGCTCAGCGGATCGGAGGAGGCTCTGGCGACCCTGACCGCCGGGCGGCTGGCCGACCGGCCGGCGCCCCGCGTGCTGATCGGCGGCCTCGGCATGGGCTTCACCCTGCGGGCGGCTCAGGCGGCCTACGGCCCGAAAGCCGCGCTGGTCGTGGCCGAGCTGGTCCCGGCCGTCATCGCCTGGGCGCGCGGCCCGCTGTCGCCGGTGTTCGGCGACTGCCTCGACGACCCGCGCGCGCAGGTGCGGCAGGGCGACGTCGCCGCGCTGATCGCCGAGGGCGGCTGGGACGCCATCCTGCTCGACGTCGACAACGGCCCGGGCGGCCTGACCCGCAAGGAGAACGACGGCCTCTATGGCGCCGCCGGTCTGGCCCGCGCCAGGGCGGCGCTGACCCCCGGAGGCCTGCTGGCGGTGTGGTCGTCGGTGCAGGACCATGGCTTCACCAGGCGCCTGAAGCAGGCCGGATTCGCGGTCGATGAAGTCGGCGTCCGCGCCCACCAGGGCCGGGGCGCCCGACATCTGATCTGGATCGCGAAGCGCTAGGCCGTCCTCCCCCTGTTGGGAGAGGACTGACGAAGCCGGATCAGCCACACCCCGGCTGGTCAAATCCGGCGTGAGGGTGAAAACTCCCCCCATGACAGGCTCCATCGACCCGACCCGCCCACAGTTCGACGCCTTCAAGGCCCTGCCCCGCGACGAACCGATCCACATGCTGAACCTGATCCGGCTGCGCCCGATGGCGGACTATCCGCCGGATCACGCCAACCACGGCCAGGGCATGACCGGGCTCGAGGCCTATCGCGCCTACGGCCGCACGACGGCGCAGGTGTTCGCCCGCGTCGGCGGAAAGCAGGTCTGGGCGGGCCGTCCCGACGTGGTCCTGACCGGGCCGACCGACGAGCGCTGGGACCTCGCCTTCATCGCCTTCTACCCCAGCGCCGGCGCCTTCCTGGCCATGGTCACCGACCCCGGCTACCGCGAGCACGTCAAGCACCGCCAGGCCGCCGTCGAGGACAGCCGCCTGATCCGCATGGCCCCGATCGAGCCGGGCGAGGGGTTCGGGGAGTAGACTCTCGTTCCCTCCCCACGAAGGGGAGGGAAATTCAGCTCTACTCCGCCGCCAGCGCCATCGGCGCGCTCTGCGCGCCGCGCACCAGCCGTCCGGGCAGCGCGCCGGTCGGCTCGCCGTCACGGTAGGTGACCTGGCCCGCCACGAGGGTCGCGACATAGCCGTCCGCCCGCTGAACCAGCCGCCGCCCGCCGGCCGGCAGGTCGTAGGCGACGCCCGGCGCATGCAGGGTCAGGCGGTCGTAGTCGATGATGTTCAGGTCCGCCCGCAGGCCGACCGCGATCAGGCCCCGGTCGAGCAGCCCCACCGCCTCGGCGGTGTCGCGGGTCTGCATGCGGATCATCTGTTCCAGGCCCAGCTTCGGCCCGCGCGTGCGGTCCCGCGTCCAGTGGGTGATGTTGCTGGTCGGGAAGCTGCCGTCGCAGATCATGCCGACATGGGCGCCGCCGTCGCTGAGGCCGGGCACCGTGTCGCGGTGGCTGAGCATGGCGAAGCTGGGGTCCAGCGAGCCGTTCGCGTAGTTCAGGAACGGGTGGTAGAGCATCCCCCGCCCGCCATTGGAGAGCATGTGGTCCAGGGCCACCTCGTCGGGCCACAGCCCGCGCGCGGCCGCGATCTCCTTCACAGTGTCCGCCGGCTTCGGCTCGTAGTCCGGCTGCTCGCCCATCAGGAACATGTTGTCCCACGCGCGGAGAGCGCTCCCCGCGAACGGCCCCTTCGGGTCCAGCTCCTCGCTCAGCAGCCGGGCGCGGAAGGCCGGGTCCTTCAGATGCGCGACCCGCTCGGCCAGCGGCAGATGGGCGATCTGCTTGTAGGTCTCGTGCTGGCTGAACGGGTTGAGCGTCAGCTCCAGGCCGAACAGCACCCCGACCGGACGGCCGGCGACCTGGGCCTTCATCGGCAGGCCGTCGTCGTTGGCCTGCTCCAGCGCAGCCAGCAGGACCTTCCAGCTGTCCGGTCCCTTGGGGCTCTGGGCCAGGCTGAAGCTCAGCGGCCGGCCGCTCTTCTCGACCAGCCGCCGGAACATGGCGAACTCCTCGGCCGGCTGCTGGAAGTCGGACACGAACTGCAGCACGCCCTTGCCGGCCGCCTTCAGCCCCAGGGCGATGCCTTCCAGTTCGTCCTCCCCGGCCGTCAGGGTCGGCGTCGGCTGCCCGTCGCTGGTGCGGTGGTTGAGCGTGCGCGAGGTCGAGAACCCCAGCGCCCCGGCCTCGACCGCCCCCTTGGCGATCACGGCCATGCGCGCGATGTCCTCGCGCGTCGCCGGCTCACGATTGGCGCCGCGCTCGCCCATCACATAGACGCGCAGCGCCGCGTGCGGCAGCTGGGCGGCGATGTCGATGTCGAACGACCGCCCGTCGAGGCTGTCGAGGTAGTCGGGGAAGCTCTCCCAGTTCCACGGCAACCCCTCGGTCAGCACCGGGAAGGGGATGTCCTCGACCCCCTCCATCAGCCGGATCAGCCGGTCGTGGTCCTGCGGCCGGCAGGGCGCGAAGCCGACGCCGCAGTTGCCCATCACCGCCGTGGTGACCCCGTGCCAGGACGACGGCTGCATCCGCTGGTCCCAGGTCGCCTGGCCGTCGTAGTGGGTGTGGATGTCCACGAAGCCGGGGGTGACCAGCTTGCCGGTCGCGTCGATCTCCTCGGCGCCGGCCGGCAGGTCAGGGCCGACCGCCGCGATCAGGCCGTTCTTCACGCCGACGTCGGCCGCGTAAGGCGCGCCGCCGGTCCCGTCGACGACGGTGCCGCCGCGGATGACGATGTCGAAGGCGCGATCGGCCATGGCTTCCATCCCTGATTATCGTTGTTCAGGAATGGTCCCGCCGGGTGACGCGAACGTCAAGCGGAATGACGGCTATTTCGACTCCGCCGCCACGATCCGGCGGCAGGTCTCGGGCGCGCAGCCGGTCGGGTTGGCCATCGAGGCCTTCACGTACAGCAGGGCGAGCGGCCTGCTCCGGGCCTTGGCGTCCAGCGCCATGCGCAGGATGAAATCGGTCATCTGGTCATTGGTTTCGATCGCGAACACGCGCGGAGTCTCCGCGCTGGCCGCGCCGGCGCATTTGATCTCCAGCCGGTCGCGGTGGATCGTCGCCGACGCGACCGGGCAGTCGGTCCACGCCCCTCCCAAGGGCGCGACGGGACCGCTCCCCCCCGCCAGCGTCGGGGTCTGCGCGAGAGCGGTTCCCCCCAGAACGACGGTGGCGGCGACGGCGGAGAGCAGGATGCGCATGAGAGGTCCCGAACGGTTTCATCGCCAGCAAGCCAGCGCCCGTCCGCCTTGGCAAGCCATCCGCGCCGCCTCGCCTCCCCGATCCGGGGGCGCCGGCGGCCGGCAAACACCCTCGCCAGGTTGACGCGCGCGTGATCTTTTTCTTTCCGCAGCGTTCGCCTACGGTGCGCCGCAACATTCGAACGAGTGTTTGATACTCAAGGGGAAGAAAACGCCATGCGTGAAGCCGTCATCGTTTCCTACGCCCGCACCGGCCTCGCCAAGGCGGGTCGCGGCGGGTTCAACGTCACCCCGCCGATGTCGATGGCCGCGCACGCCATCAAGCATGCGGTGGCCAAGTCGGGCGTCGATCCGAAGGACATCGAGGACTGCTTCCTCGGCAACAACTCGCACGGCGCCGCCAACATCGGCCGCCTGGCCGCCCTGCTCGGCGGCATGCCGGTGACCACCGGCGGCGTGACCATCAACCGCTTCTGCTCGTCGGGCCTGCAGGCCATCGCGATGGCCGCCAACTACGTTCGCGCCGACGGCGCCGACTGCGTGGTGGCCGGCGGCGTCGAGAGCATCTCGATCCCGGGCGGCGGCGTGGGCGGCAGCGCCTCGGTCGATCCCAAGCTGATGGAAATCGCGCCGGCCATCTTCATGGCCATGATCGACACCGCCGACATCGTCGCCAAGCGTTACGGCCTGAGCCGCGAGTACCAGGACGAGTACAGCCTCGAATCCCAGCGCCGGACCGCCGCCGCGCAGCAGGCCGGCAAGTTCGCGGACGAGATCGTCCCGATGAAGACCAAGATGAAGGTCGTCAACAAGGAGACCAAGGAAGAGTCCCTGGTCGACTACACGGTCGATCGCGACGAGTGCAATCGCCCGGAAACCACCCTCGAAGGCCTGGCCTCGCTGCAGCCGGTCAAGGGCGAAGGCAACTTCATCACCGCCGGCAACGCCAGCCAGCTGTCGGACGGCGCCGCCGCCGTGGTGGTCATGGAAGCCAAGGAAGCCGAGCGCCGCGGCCTCGAGCCCCTCGGCCGCTTCGTGAGCTGGGCCGTCGCCGGCTGCGAGCCTGACGAGATGGGCATCGGCCCGGTCTTCGCCGTGCCGCGCCTGCTGGAGCGCCAGGGCCTGAAGGTGGATGACATCGACCTTTGGGAACTGAACGAAGCCTTCGCCTCGCAGTGCCTCTACAGCCGCGACAAGCTCGGCATCGATCCGGAAAAGTACAACGTCAACGGCGGCTCGATCTCGATCGGCCACCCCTTCGGCATGACCGGCGCCCGCTGCACCGGCCACCTGCTGCAGGAAGGCCGTCGCCGCAAGGCCAAGTGGGGCGTGGTCACCATGTGCATCGGCGGCGGACAGGGCGGCGCGGGTCTCTTCGAGATCTACAACTAGCCCGGAGCAGTCCCTGCGCTGATCTTCGCGAGGCAGGACGGGCAAACCGCTCGTCCTGCCTTTGCTTTGCGCGCAACCCCGGCGTTGGCGATTCGTTAATCTCCCGGGCGCGTCATGGACGACGACGCCGAACGGGAGATCGGATCATGGCCGTCAAGGCCGCCTTCGCCATCGCTGCCGCCGTCGCGGTCGCCATCGCCATGCTGCTGCCGGTTCCCGGCGGCGAGCGCTCGCAAGCGAAGACATCCCAGATCGAGACCATGGCCGTCGGCCAGGGCTAGGCCACGCATGGCCCGGCGTTCGCCGGCGACACCGGGCCGCTGCTGGACTTCGGCGAGACGATCGCGGCCGGCGAGGTCGGCGACCTGCAGGCGCTGCGGGTGTTCGACGCGACCTACGACGCTGTGCGCGGGCGGCCGTTCGGAGCGCCCTGAGCTACTGCCCTTCCCTTGGCTGCTCCGCCGTCGGGAAGCCGCAGCCCTTCAGCGTCTGCGCGCCCCAGGTCACTTCCGCCGCATAGGGGTACTTCAGGTCGCTCATGCCGTCGGAGCATTCGCCCTTCGTCACCTTGACGACCACCGGCGTCGTCCCGGCCTGGGCGGTCCAGGTGGCGGCGCCGTCGCTCGCGGCGAGGCCGGCGTTGGTCGCGGTGTGAGGCGCTTCGATCTGCTCGGTGATCGGACCGATCAGGGTGACGTCCGTCCCCTTGATGTCGATCCGCCAGAACGGCTCCGTCCCGCTGGCGCTGAAATCGACCCTGAACGGCGCGGACGCGTCCGGCGCGGGGGCCGGCGCGGGCGCGTCGGCCGGCGGGGGAGCGTCGGCGCCCCCCGGGGCTTCCTGGCCGCAGGCGGCGAGCCCCAGCATGGACGCGGCGAACACGGACAGGACGGCGATGCGGCGCATGACGGCTTCTCCTCGAAAGAGCGAAGCAGGTTAGACTCGTTTCGCGATGAATCGGAACGGCGCTCTGCGGGTCTATGAATTCTTCGCCGGAGGCGGGATGGCTCGCCTCGGGCTGGGGGACGGCTGGGAGTGCCTGTTCGCCAACGACTTCGACCCGGTTAAGTCCCGGACGTATCGGGCCAACCATCCCGGCGAGCCGTTCCACGAAGGCGACGTCTGGGCGGTTCAACCGGCCGATCTGTCCGGCCGCGCCGACCTCGCCTGGGCCTCCAGCCCCTGCCAGGACTTCAGCCTGGCCGGCGCGCGCGCGGGCCTGAACGGCGGGCGGTCGAGCGCCTTCTTCGGCTTCTGGCGGCTGGTCGAGGCGCTGGACGCCGAGGGGCGGGCGCCGCGCGCCATCGTCATCGAGAACGTCGTCGGACTGCTGACCTCCAACCAGGGCAAGGACTTCGAGGCCCTGTGCGCGGCGCTGGCCTCACGCGGCTACCGCTTCGGGGCTCTGGAGATCGACGCCGCCCGCTTCACGCCGCAGAGCCGGCCGCGCGTGTTCGTCATCGCCACGCGCGACGAGCCCGACGGCCTCGCCGGCCGATGCGCCTTCCACAGCCGCGCCATCGAGGAGGCTCATGGCCGGCTTCCCGGGGCGCTGCGCGACCATTGGGTCTGGTGGAACCTGCCGACGCCGCCGGCGCGCAACACCGATCTGGCCGCGCTTCTGGAAGACGACGCCTCGGTCGCCTGGCATTCCCCCGCCCGCGCCGCCCGGCTGTTCGAGCAGATGACGCCCCTGCACCGCGCCCGTCTCGAAGGCCCCGGCCGCACGGTCGGCGCCGTCTATCGACGGACGCGCGGCGGCGTCCCGAAAGCGGAGATCCGCACCGACGGTCTCGCCGGCTGCCTGCGCACCGCACGCGGCGGCTCTTCCCGGCAGTCGATCGTGGTGGCCGAGGACGGCGCGATGCGCTCCCGCCTGCTCACCCCGCGCGAGGGCGCCCGCCTGATGGGCCTGCCCGAGAGCTATCGGCTGCCCGAGGGATCGACGAACGCCTTTCATGTGCTGGGCGACGGCGTCGCGGCGCCGGTCGTGCGCTGGCTGGCGGCCCATCTGCTCGAACCGCTGCTGCGAGATTCCGTGAGTCCGCTCGCAGCCGAATGATCGCTGACAACCCCGGCCTGCCGCTCTAGGTTCGGCGGCAATCGAACCCCGCTCTTCCGGAGATCCTCGCGATGGCTTCCTACGACGCCGCCCGCTTCAAGCGCGCCGGCCGCGGCAAGGTCTATGACAGCATCGTCGACACGATCGGCGACACCCCGCTGATCCGCCTGCCGAACCTCACCGCCGAACTGAAGCCAAAGGCCGAGGTGCTGGCCAAGCTCGAGTTCTTCAACCCGATGGCGTCGGTCAAGGACCGCATCGGCGCCTCGATGATCGAGTGGCTGGAGTCAGAAGGCCTGCTGAAGCCGGGCGGCACGATCGTCGAGCCGACCAGCGGCAACACCGGCATCGCGCTGGCCTTCGTTGCGGCCTCGAAGGGCTATCCGATCATCCTGGTCATGCCCGAAAGCATGTCGATGGAGCGGCGCAAGATGCTGCTGATCCTCGGCGCCCGGCTGGAGTTGACCCCGGCCGAGAAGGGCATGCGCGGCGCTGTCGCCCGGGCCCAGGAACTGCTCGAGGAGATCCCCGGCTCGGTGATGCCGCAGCAGTTCGAGAACCAGGCCAACCCGCTGATCCACCGCGTCTCGACCGCCGAGGAGATCTGGAACGACACCGGCGGCAAGGTCGACGCGGTCGTCTCCGGCGTCGGCACCGGCGGCACCATCACCGGCGTCGGCCAGGTGCTGAAGGCGCGCAAGGCCTCGATCCGCATGGTCGCGGTCGAGCCCGAGGCCTCGCCCGTGCTCAGCGGCGGCGCGCCGGGCGCCCACAAGATCCAGGGCATCGGCGCGGGTTTCGTGCCGGGCATCCTCGATCGCGGCGTGATCGATGACATCGTCAAGGTCAGCAACGACGACAGCTTCGAGATGGCCCGCAAGGCGGCCAAGGTCGAGGGCCTGCCGGTCGGCATCTCGTCCGGCGCGGCCCTCACCGCCGCCTTCGACCTGGCCAGCCGCCCGGACTACGCGGGCAAGACCATCGTGACGATCATCCCGAGCTTCGCCGAGCGGTACCTCAGCACGGCGCTGTTCGACGGGCTCTAGCTCATCCGGGGACATGCACCGAATACGGTCCATGTCCCCGATCGGAGCCGGCCGTGACCGACGTCTTCACCCCCGAGAAGCGCTCGGCCGTCATGCGGCGGGTGAAGGGGCGCGACACGGGGCCGGAGAAGACCGTCCGCCGACTGCTGACCAGGCTGGGGGTCCGCTACCGCCTGCACCGCAAGGACCTGCCCGGCAAGCCGGACATCGTCATGCCGGGCCGGAAGCTGGCGCTGTTCGTCCACGGCTGCTTCTGGCACGGCCACAACTGCGCCAGAGGGGCGCGCCAACCCAAGCAGAACGCCGACTACTGGCTGGCCAAGATCGCCCGCAACCGCGCCCGCGACGAAGCCTCGACGACCGCCCTCCAGGAACAGGGCTGGCGAGTCGAGACGATCTGGGAATGCGAGATGAAGGACGAGGGGAAGCTGGAAGCGCGGTTGAAGGGCGTCCTGGGGACTGGATATCGTGTTCCTTCTTCAGGGACATGATTTCCAGTCCCCGACGCTTCGAAGGGTCGGGGACAGCTACCGATGTCCCGGAAGAGGGACACCGGAAGCAGTCCCCATGACTAGGCGGCCGCCGTCTCGCGCGCGTCCTGGCTCAACGCCGCCTCCAGCGCCGCATAGAGCTGGGCCGGTTCGATGGGTTTGGCGACGTGGCCGGTCATGCCGGCGTCGCGGCAGGCCTGCCAGTCGCGCTCGGTGGCCGAGGCGGTGATGGCGATGACAGGAACGGTCTGGTTCGGCCCGGCCCGCGAGCGCAGCAGGCGGGTCGCCTCCCGGCCGTCCATGTCGGGCATGTAGACGTCCATCAGCACCACGTCGAACCGCTCGCGGGCGAGGCGCTCGAGACCTTCCTCGGCCGAGGACGCCGTTTCCGGGACGATGCCGGTGGGGGCCAGCAGCAGGGTGATGGCCTGGCGGTTGACCGCGTGGTCGTCGACCACCAGCACCCTCGCCTCGATTGTCTCGGGTTCGGCGGCGGTGGCGGGCGCCTCGGCCGACGGCAGGGTCAGCTGCAGGGTGAAGGCCGCGCCTTCGCCGGGCGCGCTGGTCGCCGCCAGGTCGCCGCCCATCAACCGGGCCAGCTCGCGGCTGATCGCCAGGCCCAGGCCCGAGCCGCCGTGCAGGCGCGCGGCGCCGGCCTCGAGTTGCTCGAACGGCATGAACAGGCGCGCGACCTTCTCGGGCGTCATGCCCGGGCCGGTGTCCGCGACGCAGAACGACAGCGCCCAGGCGCCGTCGGCGGCCGGCTCGGCGGCCGGCTCGGCGGCGATCCTGATGGTCACCGAACCCCTGGCCGTGAACTTGATGGCGTTGGACAGCAGGTTGTTGAGCACCTGGTTCAGGCGGGTCGGATCGCCGACCACCCAGCCCGGCAGCGCATGGGCGCCCTCGATCCGCATCCGCAGACCCTTCTCGCGCGCCTGCGCCCGCCACATGCGGATGCTGTCGCTGACGGTCAGACGCAGGTTGAAGCGAATCTGCTCGACCTCCATGCGCCCGGCTTCGATCTTCGACAGGTCGAGCAGGTCGTCGAGCAGGGCCCGCATCATCTGGCCGGCGTGATTGATCAGCCGGGCCTGAGTCTTGCCGGCGCCGTTGCGCTCCAGCTCGCCGGCCCCGGCCAGGATGGCGCTGATCGGGGTGCGCAGTTCGTGGCTGATGGCGGCGACATAGGCGCTCTTGGCTTCCACGGCGGCCTCGGCCTCCATGCGACGGCGCTCCGCTTCGGCCTTGGCAGCCGCTTCGGCCCGCCGCGTCTCTTCCGTGGAAATCCAGGCGCCGACGATGTTCAGCATGATCAGGCCGATCGCGATCATCATCGTGGTCAGCAACGGACTCGACACACGGCCAAGGTCGGTCAGGGGCATGGCCAGCAGGTAGAGGCCATACGGAACCGCAGAGGCGGCGAAGGCGAGGCGCGAGCCGTGGCTGAGCGCGATGACATTGGTCATCGAGCCGGCGATCACCGCCACGCCCATGGCGGGTCCATACTGTCCCGCATTGCCCCAGAGCAACATGCCGAGCGCTCCGAACACCAGAGCGCCGGGAAGGAACAGCACGATCGCGGCGTTCGCCGCGGCGGCCGGGGTCGCCGGAGGCCTGGCCAGCAGCCGCGGAGTCGCCCAGGCTTCGGCGAGCTGCACAGCGATGTAGAGCGCGCTCCACGCCCAGATCGCCCACCAGCCCATGGCCCAGTGAAGACCGGCCGCCGCCAGGATGGCCGTGGCCACCCGGGATCGAAGATGGCGCCTGCGCGCCCTGGAAGCCGCCACCAGCCCGAAGCTGTCCCCCTGGCGTTCCGGGTTTGTCTCGCTCGCGTTCATGCCGCAAGGTTAGGAACAGGCGCCCTAAGATCGTGTGAAAGAACGCGGGTCGTCGCTGCTTCCGGGGTCGGCGGCTGTCCCGGCGTATGCCCATTTCGAGGCCATTGTCGGATCGGACCCCTGCGGAGCGTCCTTGGGTCATCGGGCCAGTCTGGCCATCTGACAGGAAGGGACGTGACGATGAAGGTCACCCAGCATCTGTGGTTCGAGAAGGACATGGCGGCCGCGATCGGCCTCTACACCGCGCTGATCCCCGGCTCCCGGATCATCAGCACTTCGGCGGTCGAGGCGGACAATCCCTCCGGACCGGCCGGCAGTGTGACGATCACCGAGTTCACGCTGGGCGACCAGACCTACATGGCCATCGAGGCCGGCCCGCTCGATCCGTTCAACCACAGTTTCTCGATCATGGTCGAAGTCGAGACCCAGGCCGAGCTCGACCGCCTCTGGGACGAGCTCGGCGAGGGCGGCCAGACCGAGCAGTGCGGCTGGCTGAAGGACCGCTGGGGTCTGTGCTGGCAGATCGCGCCGCTGCGCCTGCGCCAGTTGATGGCCAGCCCCGACAAGGCCGTGGTGCGCCGTGTGACCGAGCAGATGCTGAAGATGGTCAAGCTCGACATCGCGCCGCTGGAAGCGGCGGCCGAGGGGTAGGGCCGCTCTTTTCAGCACTTCCTCACAGGCTGCTCATGCCGCTCACCGGCGGCGCGGGCAGGATCGGGCCTTGAGTTCACAGAGGCATGCGCCATGACCACCGATACTCCCCCGCCCCGCCGCCGCCACCGGCTCCGACCCTTCGTCTGGGGTGGACTGGCCGCCCTGCTCAGCGTGCCGCTGATCGCGATGCAGTTCACCGCCGAGGTCGACTGGAGCCCCTTCGACTTCCTGGTCATGGGGGTGATGCTGTCGCTGGTCGGCGGCGGCTACGAACTGGCGGTGCGACTGTCGGACAGCCTGGCCTACCGTGCCGCCATGGCCCTGGCGGTGGTGGCCTCGTTCCTGCTCGTCTGGATCAACCTCGCCGTCGGCATCATCGGCAACGAGAACCATCCGGCCAACCAGATGTTCCTGGCGGTGCTCGCCGTCCTCTTCGTGGGAGCGCTCGTCGCTCGCTTCCGGGCCCGACAGATGGTCTGGGTGATGGCCGCCGTGGCGGCGACCCAGATCGCGGTCGCGGTGATCGCCCTCGTCACCGGGCTGGCGATGATCTTCCCGATCACCGGCATGTTCTGCGTGTTCTGGGTGCTCTCCGCCGCGCTGTTCACCAGGGCCGCGGACGACAGGGCGTGAGGCTCGAGGACACGCACCGAGGTGCGTGTCCTCTTCCGGTGCTACGCCGCCGCCTTGGTCTTCGCGCCGAACCGGCCGTAGAAGGTCTCGTTCTTCTCTGCCATCTCGCGCAGCAGCTTGCCGGGCGCGTATCGCGAGCCGTACTTCGCGGTCAGTTCGTCAAGCTTGTCGACGAAGGCCCTGGCGCCGACGCTGTCGATCAGGCTGATCGGGCCGCCGGTCCAGGGCGCGAAGCCCCAGCCCAGGATGGCGCCGACATCGCCGTCGCGCGGGTCGGTCAGGACGTTCTCCTCGAAGCAGCGCGCCGCCTCGACCGCCTGGCGATAGAGAAGGCGCGTACGGATCTCCTCGATCAGCTTCGGGTCCGCGTCCGGGGTCTTCACCTCGACGATGTCCTTGAGGCCCGGCCAGATCCTCTTGGCCGACCCGTCCGCCGGATAGTCGTAGAAGCCCTTGCCGTTCTTGCGGCCAAACCGCTCGAGTTCGACGACCATCTTCGTGATCAGCGCGTCCACCGGGCCGCCGACGTACTGCTCGCCCAGATCCTTCTTCGTCTGTTCACGGACCTTGTAGGCCAGGTCCAGGGCGACGTCGTCGTTCAGCTCCAGCGGGCCGCGCGGCATGCCGGTCGCCCGGCCGACGTTGTCGATGATGGCCGGGGCGATGCCCTCCGCCAGCATCTCGAGGCCTTCCTGGATGTAGGTGCCGAAACAGCGCGAGGTGTAGAAGCCGCGCGAGTCATTCACGACGATCGGCGTCTTGCGGATCTTCAGGACGTAGTCGATCGACTTGGCCAGCGTCTCGTCCGACGTCTGCTTGCCCATGATGATCTCGACCAGGCCCATCTTGTCGACCGGCGAGAAGAAGTGGATGCCGATGAAATTGGCCGGACGCACCGAAGCCTCGGCCAGGCCCGTGATCGGCAGGGTCGAGGTGTTGGAGCCGAACACCGCCGTCTCGGCCAGCTGGGCTTCGGCCTGCTTCGTCACCGTGGCCTTAAGCTCGCGGCTTTCGAACACCGCCTCGATGACCAGGTCGGAACCCTTGACGTCGGCGTAGTCCGCGGTCGGATGGATCAGGGCCAGCAGCGCCTCGCCCTTCTCCGCCGTCATCTTGCCGCGCTTCACGGCCTTCTCGACCAGGCCCCGGGCGTAGCCTTTGCCTTTCTCGGCGGACTCCTGGCTGACGTCGACCAGAACGGTCTCGATCCCGGCCTGGGCCTGAACGTAGGCGATTCCCGCGCCCATCATCCCGGCGCCGAGCACGGCGACCTTCTTCACGTCGTAGGGCGCGAAGCCGGCCGGACGCGAGGCGCCCTTGCCCAGCTCCTGCATCGACAGGAACAGGGTGCGGATCATGCCGCGCGCCTGGGGCGACTGCATGGTCTTGAGGAAGTACCGCGTCTCGATCCGCAGGCCGGCGTCGATCGGCACCTGTAGGCCTTCATAGAGGCACTTCAGGATGTTCAGCTGGGCGGGGTAGTTGCCGAAGGACTGCTTGCGCAGCATGGCGTTGCCCATGATGAACACCTGGCCGCCCATCGGGCTGTAGGGACCGCCGCCGGGCAGCTTGAAGTCCTTCTTGTCCCAGGGCGCGACCGGGTCCCCGGTCTTCACCCATTCCTTCGCGGCGGCGACCGTCTGGCCGGGCTCGACCACGGCGCCGACGACGCCCTTGGCCAGGGCTTCCTGGGCCGTCATCGACTTGCCTTCCAGCAGGTAGGATGCGGCGTTCATGGCGCCCATGATGCGCGGCAGGCGCTGGGTTCCGCCGGCGCCCGGCAGCAGGCCGACCTTGGCTTCCGGCAGGCCCAGCTGCAGGCGCGGGTTGTTGGCCGCCACGCGGTAGTGGGCCGCCAGCGCGAACTCCAGGCCGCCGCCGAGGGCGAGGCCCTCGAGCGCGGCGGCCACCGGCTTGCCGCAGGTCTCAAGCGCCCGGAACGCCTTGTTGAGGGCGAAGCCGCCGTCGAAGGCGGCGCGCAGCTTCTCCTGCTCGCTGCGGGTGTCCTCGCCGGCCGCGCCGGCCGAACCGCCGAGCTCGCCCAGGTCGGCGCCGGCGCAGAAGCCGCTGGCCTTGCCCGAGGCGATCACCACGCCCTTGATCCCGGCGTCCGTCTTGATGCGTTCCACCAGCTCGCCGATTTCAGCGATGACCTTGCCGGTCAGGGTGTTCATGCTGCGGCCGGGGACGTCGAAGGTGACCACCGCGATCCCGTCGCCGTCGACCTCGATCTTGAAGTTTTCCATGTCCGTATGTCCTTGAGGTCGAGGTCTAGACGCGTTCGATGACGGTGGCGGTGCCCATGCCGGCGCCGACGCACAGGGTGGCGAGGCCGACCTGCTTGTCGGTGCGCTCCAGCTCGTCGAGCAGGGTGCCCAGGATCATCGCTCCGGTGGCGCCCAGCGGGTGGCCCATGGCGATGGCGCCGCCGTTCACGTTCATCTTCTCGTGCGGGATGTCGAGCGCCTGCATCATGCGCAACACGACCGAGGCGAAGGCCTCGTTCAGCTCGTAGAGGTCAACGTCGCCGACTTCCATGCCCAGGCGCCCGAGGAGCTTCTCGGTGACCAGCGCGGGACCGGTCAACATGATCGACGGCTCGCTGCCGATCGAGGCCATGCCCTTGATCTTCGCCCGCGGCTTGAGGCCGAGCGCGTCGCCCATTTCCTTGCTGCCGATCAGCACGCCGGCGGCGCCGTCGACGATGCCGGAGCTGTTGCCGGCGTGGTGGACGTGATTGACCTTCTCGACCTGCGGGTAGCGCTGGGTGACGACGGCGTCGAAGGCCATCTCGCCCGGGCCGGTGAACGACGGGTTCAGCGAGGCCAGGGTCTGCATGGTCGTGCTGCCGCGCACCGTCTCGTCATGGCTGAGCAGATGCAGGCCCAGCTGATCGCGGACCGGCACGACCGACTTGCTGAAGCGGCCCTCGGCCCAGGCCTGGGCGGCCCGGCGCTGGCTCTCGACCGCGTAGGCGTCGACGTCGTCGCGGCTGAAGCCGTAGAGGGTGGCGATCAGGTCGGCGCTGACGCCCTGGGGCGCGAAGTAGGTCTTGAAGGCGCTGGACGGATCAGTCGGCCAGGCGCCGCCGTCACTGCCCATCGGCACGCGGCTCATGCTCTCGACGCCGCCGCCGATGGCCATCTGGGCCTCGCCGGAGATGACCTTGGCGGCGGCCATGTTCACGGCTTCAAGGCCTGAAGCGCAGAAGCGATTGATCTGCACGCCGGCGGTGGTCTCGGCGTAGTCGGCGGTCAGCACGGCGGTGCGGGCGATGTCGCTGCCCTGCTCGCCGACCGGCGAGACGCAGCCGAGGACGACGTCGTCGACCCTGGAGGTGTCGAGCCCGTTGCGGTCGCGCAGGTTCTCCAGAACCTGGGTCGCCAGCGACAGGGCGGTCATCTCGTGCAACGAGCCGTCCTTCTTGCCCTTGCCGCGGGGCGTGCGCACCGCGTCATAGATGTAGGCCTCGGCCATGGGGTGTCTCCTTGGGTCGGAATCGGGAATTTGTTAATCGAAGCAGTGTCGAGTGAGGCCGACCGGGGAGGACGACCGATGCCGGATGCCAGCCTGGCGACCCAGCGAGATCATGGCGCGGTGAGCGATTTCGTCGCGCGCGGCTATCACGTGTTCGAGGGCGGGGTGGACCCGGCCGCCTCGGCGGCGCTGCTGGCCGACATCCGCGCGACCCGGACCTTCGACGGCGCGCTGTTCCTGACCGAGGCCGAGTTCGACGCCGATCCGCAGTACACCGGCGTCAATCCGCGGCCGGGCCGCAACCTGCTCGACACGTTCGAGGACAGACTGGGCTTCGTCGAGCGCGCGGGAGGCATCGTCGAGGCCCTCACCGCCATGCTGGGCGAGGGCTACGCCCTGATGAACCGCAAGATCGTCTGCGGCGTACCGCGCTCGGCCGTGCCGGAGTGGCTGCGCAGGCGCATCGAGGGCAATCCGGTCAACAACCTGGGCGCCTGGGTGAAGCCCCAATACCGGGACGTGACCTACTTCTACGGCATCGACTTCCACCAGGACCTGATCGACTACAAGGACCGGGAAGCCGACTTCGTGACCCTTTACGTCTACCTGCACGACGTCGGCGTCCACGACGCGCCGCTGTTCCTGCTCGAGGACAGCCACCGGCTCGGCGCCACGGTCTTCCCGCACGACCTGACGCGCAGCGGGGCCAGCTGGACCTATCGCGACGGCCGCGGCGGCGAGGTCGACTGCCGCCAGCACCTGCTGACCGGCAAGGCGGGCTACGCGGCCATGTGGCACGCCTGCACCCTGCACGGCACTCAGCCGGACGCGGCCGATCATGAGCGGCTGTCGCTGCGCTACCTGTTCGCGAAGAACACCGCCGGCCGCGTCGGCATCGACGAGGTCAACGCCATGCTGCGCGGCCCGACGATCCTCGACTCGACACGTCAGGATCTGGACGCCGCCGGTCAGGCGCGCATCCGCAGGAACACCGTCAACGCGGCCTGATCGGCTCAAAGCGGTCTCTCCACAACCACCTCGGTCTTCACCGAGCTGGCGATGAAACAGTCTTCGTGGGCGGCATGGTGCAGGGCGTCGAGTTCGGCGCCGTCCGGTCCGTTGTCAATAAAAACTATATGGGGACGCAGCGTGACCTTGGTAAGTGCGATCTTGCCCTCGGCCGTCTTTCGCATCACGCCCTCGGCCTCGTCGCGGTAGCTGGCGACCACGAAGCCGGCTTCGCGGGCTTTGTGCAGGAAGGTCAGCATGTGGCAGTTGCTGAGCGCCGCCACGAGCAGCTCCTCGGGATCGACCGCCGACGGATCGGACCACGGAACGGGCACCACGCTGGGGGCCGGCGAGCCGGGGATCGTCACCCCGCCGTCGAACTCCACGGTGTGGGCGCGGCTGTAGCGCCCTTTGAGGAAGTCCCCGGGCTCCGCCGTCAGGGACCAGTCGATAGTGGCGACGTACCTGGCCATCAGGGAGTCCCTGTCAGGCGGCAGACAGAGCCCCAGCCCCCGCGGCGGTAGGTGTAGGTCAGCCGGTCGCCGGCCGTCAGCAGTCTCGGCATCCGGCAATCGGTATCGTCTTCGCGGCCATTGAGCAGCAGATGAAGGGGTCGGTCCGCCCACAGGTTGACCACCGGGCGGACGAGGGCGGACGCATGACCCTCGACACACCCTGTCTCGCCCGGCGCAACGGCGGCGAGCTGCGTTTGCCAGAGCGGTTCCCGGCCAGAGCCCCTCGCGCCATCGGCGGCGGTCACGCTCACCGTCCGGCTGCGCCCGTCGCGCAGGCGGCCGAAGATCGTCTGTTCAGAGGCGTTGACGACGCAAACGACGACAGGAACTTCGTCCAGCATGCCTAGCCCTCCTGGGGGAAGCGGGCGAGCTTGGCGCCGCCGGGGTCGAGTGTGAAGGCGCCGTGGTAGCTGGCTCTGGCTCCGAGCCGCATATGGCCGAGCGGCCGTGGCGCCATCGCGTAGAAGGCGGCGCTGCGGGCCAGATCGCTGACCGCGATGGACAGGTGGTCAATCATCTCAACCCGCTTCTGCGGAGGGTGGGACGCTTACAGGGTGCGGGCGATCAGCACCTTCATCACTTCGTTGGCGCCGCCATAGATCCGCTGGACGCGGCTGTCGCGGTACATCCGCGCGATCGGGTACTCGGCCATGTAGCCGAAGCCGCCGAACAGCTGCAGGCAGCGGTCGATGATGCTGTTCTCGAGGTCGGTGACCCAGTACTTGGCCATCGAGGCGGTCGCCGCATCGAGCTTGCCCTGCAGGTGCTGCTCGATGCAGTGGTTGACGAAGACCCGCGCCACCGTCGCCTCGGTCTTGCATTCGGCGAGCACGAACTGGGTGTTCTGGAAGTCGATGATCTTCTTGCCGAAGGCGCCGCGCTGCTTGACATAGTCGATGGTCAGCTCGAGCGCCCGCTCCATCGTCGCGATGCCCTGGACGGCGATGTTCAGCCGTTCCTGCGGCAGCTGCCCCATCAGCTGGAAGAAGCCCTGGCCCTCGCCTTCGCCCAGCAGGTTGCTGGTCGGCACACGGACGTCGTTGAAGAACAGCTCGGAGGTGTCGGCCGCCTCCATCCCCAGCTTGTCGAGGTTGCGGCCGCGCTCGAAGCCCGGCGCCTTGTCGGTCTCGACCACCAGCAGCGACGTGCCGCGGGCGCCCTGGGTCGGGTCGGTCTTGCAGACGACGATGATCAGGTTGGCGGTCTGACCGTTGGTGATGAAGGTCTTGGAGCCGTTGATGACGTACTCGTTCCCGTCCAGCCGGGCGGTCGTCTTGATGCCCTGCAGGTCGCTGCCGGCCCCCGGCTCGGTCATGGCGATGGCGGAGACGTACGTCCCGTCGGCCATGCCGGGCAGCCAGCGGCGCTTCTGCTCCTCGGTGCCGTACTGCAGGAAGTAGTGGGCGACGATGGCGTTGTGCAGCGACAGGCCGAAGCCGTCGACGGCCTTGGCCCCCAGCTGCTCCATCAGGATGACTTCGTGGCGGTAGTCGCCGCCCATGCCGCCGTATTCCTCGGGAATCGACAGGCAGGCGAGGCCCGCTTCGGCGGCTTCGGTCCACAGCGCGCGTTCGACGACGCCGTCCTCGCGCCACTTGGCCACCCGCGATTCCGGAGCGTGTTCGTCGAAGAACTTCGCGACCGCGTCCTCGAAGATGACGATGTCCTCCTCGGCCATGAAGGCGGGACGAGGAACCTGAAGCACAGCCATGGTCAGAAGGCCTCCGCGGGCATCGCCATCATGGTGGCCGAGCCGGTCTTGAGTTTGGCGAGGTGCGCGCCCGTGTCGGGCAGCACGCGCTCGAGGAAATAGCGGCCGACGGCCAGCTTGCTTTCGTAGAAGGGATCGGTGTCGCCGCCGGCGATCTTCGCCAGCGAGACCCGGGCCATCAGCGCCCACATGTAGGCCAGGCCCGTGATCCCGAAGAGGTGCATGTAGTCGGTCGAGGCCGCACCGGCGTTGTCCGGATTGGCGAGGCCGTTCTGCATCAGCCACATCGTGGCCTCCTGCAGCTGCGCCTTGGCGCCGGCCAGACCGTCGAGGAACGGCTTCAGCTCGGCGTTGGAACCGTTGGCTTCGATGAAGCCGTCGATCTCGGCGAAGAAGCTCATCACAGCCCGGCCGCCGTTGGCCGCCAGCTTTCGGCCGACCAGGTCCAGCGCCTGGACGCCGTTGGTGCCCTCGTAGATCAGGGCGATACGGCAGTCGCGAAGGTACTGGCTTGCCGGGAAATGCTCAGTGAAGCCGCTGCCGCCGTGCACCTGCATCGCGTCGACGCAGACCTTGAAGCCCTTGTCGGTCAGATAGCCTTTCAGCACCGGGGTCAGCAGACCCATGTAGTCGCCGGCCTTCTGGCGGACGGCTTCGTCGTCGTGGGCGTGGCTGAGATCGCCCTGCAACGCCGTCCAGAACAGGAAGGCGCGACCGCCCTCGATCACGGCGCGGCTGTCCAGCAGCATCCGGCGCACGTCGGGATGGACGATGATCGGATCGGCGGGGCCGTCGGCGTTCTTGGGACCGGTCAGCGAGCGGCCCTGCAGACGGTCCCTGGCGAAGTCACGGGCGGCCTGGTAGGCGGCCTCGGCCTGGGCGATGCCCTGCAGGCCGACGCCGATGCGGGCCTCGTTCATCATGACGAACATGATGCGCAGGCCGCTGTTCTCCTCACCGATCAGGTAGCCGACGGCGTCCTCGTACTGCATCACGCAGGTGGCGTTGCCGTGGATGCCCATCTTCTCTTCGAGGCCGACGCACTTGGCGCCTTCGTTCCGCGCCCCGACCGAGCCGTCGGGGTTCGGGAAGAACTTCGGCACGATGAACAGCGAGATGCCCTTCACGCCCGCCGGGGCGCCTTCGATGCGGGCCAGCACAAGGTGGACGATGTTGTCCGCCATGTCGTGTTCGCCGGCGCTGATCCAGATCTTCTGGCCGCTGATGCGGTAGCTGCCGTCGGCCTGGGGGACCGCCTTGGTGCGCAGCAGGCCCAGGTCCGTGCCGCAGTGCGGCTCGGTCAGGTTCATGGTGCCGGTCCACTCGCCGGACACCATCTTGGGCAGGTAGGTCTGCTTCTGCTCGTCCGTGCCGCCGGTGTGGATCGCCGAATAGGCGCCGTGCGCCAGGCCCGGATACATCGAGAAGGCCATGTTGGCGCTGCTCGACATCTCCTTGAACGACAGGTTCACGACATGCGGCAGGCCCTGGCCGCCATAGGCCGGGTCGGAATCGAGACCCGTCCAGCCGCCCTCGCAGAGCAGCCTGTAGGCCTCCTTGAACCCGGCGGGCGTGGTCACCGTGTTGTCCGGATGCCAGGTGCAGCCCTGCTTGTCGCCGACGCTGTTCAGCGGCGCCAGGACCTCGCCGGTGAACCGGCCCGCCTCTTCCATGATCTGCTCGACGACGTCCATCGAGGCGTCGGCGAAGGCGGGAAGGTTCGAGTAGCGATCGATCTCCAGCACGTCACGCAGGAGAAACAGGTGATCGCGGACCGGCGGCTGGTAGGCCATGGGCGCTCCGTTGAGGTCGGGGTTCTGGTTTTGGGGGCGGAGACGTCGGCGCCTACTTGGCGCCGACCGGTTCCGCATGGCCGTCGACGCGCGCGCGCATCATCTGCTCATAGGCTTCCGCCTTGGGCAGCAGGTCGGGCCGGTTGGCCGAGAGGTGCTTCTCCAGCCGCTCGCAGGCCGCGTGCAGCTCGGCGATGGCCCCGTCGATGTCCTCGCGCTGCTGTTCGAGCACGACGATCTTCTCTTTGAATTTCTTGAGGGAATGGGCGTTCTGGGCCATCACCTCGTCTTCTTCGCCGTACAGTTCGAAGATCTCGCGGATCTCCTGCAGCGACAGGCCCACGCGCTTGCCGCGCAGGATCAGGATCAGGCGCGCCCGGTCCTTGTAGGAATAGACCCGGTTCATGCCGTCGCGGGCCGGGGTCAGCAGACCCTTGTCCTCGTAGAAGCGCAGGGCCCGCGGCGTGGCTTTGAACTCGGTGCAGAGCTGGCGGATGGTGAACGTCCGCTCGGGACGACGCAGTTCGGTAGGCATGTTTTCCTCCCTTGCCACCGTTTCTTCTGTTCGTTGGCGACAAGCTATAATGCCCTTTACGTCAACGTCAACAATCGCATTCGCGTGATGGCGGCGGACGCTTGCCAAGCGCGCGGGGGGACGGTCTACGGTCACCGGAGCCGACGACGACGAAAGCCCCCCGACCTTGTTCACCCCCGCCCAGATCGCCTTCGCCCTGTTGCTGCTGGTCGCGGCCGTCGGCGCCTTCGTGCGCGGCGGACCGGTCGAGCGGCGCGGCGCAGGGCTGTTCGCGGCCGGCATGGTCGCCTTCGTGATCGCCGAGGCGGTGACCTTCAACGGCACGCGCGCCGGCGTGCAGTTCGTGATCGACCTGCTGGTGCTGTTCGGCCTGATCGCCCTGGCCTGGAAGTCGCCAAGGCCCTGGCCGGTCTACACCTGCGGCTTCCAGACCATGGTCCTCGCCGGCCATGTCGCCCGCTGGATCGACCTCGACATGCGTCCGGAGTTCCACTTCTGGCTCATGCTGATCCTGAACCTCGCGGCGCTGGCGACGCTGACGCTGGGCGCCTGGATCAAGCCGAAGCCGCGCTGATTCGAGGTATACATTCCTATCATGGTGGACTATTTTCCTATCTCCACCTGAGCGGACCCGCCCATGTCCCGGCCTTCCCACGCGCAGATCTGGACCGCGATCGACCAGCTGGCGGCGCGGTTCGACATGACGACCTCGGCGCTGGCCAGGGTCGCGGGACTGGATCCGACCAGCTTCAACCGCTCCAAGCGTTTCTCGCCGGACCCGGACGCGCGGCCCCGCTGGCCCTCGACCGAAAGCCTGTCGAAGGTGCTCGACGCCACCGGCGTGACCTTCAGCGAGTTCGCGGCCATGGCCGAGGGCGGCAAGGCGGCGGCGAAGGGCGTCCCCCTGATCGGCTTCGCCCAGGCGGGCGACGACGGCTACTTCGATGACGCCGGCTTCCCGGTCGGACAGGGCTGGGACGACATCCCCCTGCCGGGCCAGGCCGGCGGCGGCGTCTACGCCCTCGAGATCAGCGGCGACTCGATGGCCCCGGTCTATCGCGAGGGCTGCCAGATCGTGGTCGACCCGGCCTCGGGCGAACCGCGCCGCGGCGACCGGGTGGTGGTCAAGACGGTCGACGGCGAGGTGCTGGCCAAGGAGGTGTCGCGCATCACCGCCAGGACGATCGAGCTGAAGTCCCTGAACCCCGACTATCCCGGCCGCACCCTGGAGCGGAAGGACATCGCCTGGATCGCCCGCATCCTTTGGGCCAGCCAGTAGCGCGCACACGAAAGGGCCGGCTCCTTCCGGAACCGGCCCTCGCGTTCAGACCGTCAGGTCCGTCTAGTAGCGGGCGTAGGCGTAGCCGCCGTCGTTGATCGGCCGGACGTAGCCGGCGTGAACGTAGCCGACGCCGACGCCGTTCTGGCTGACCAGCACCCACTGGCCGTTGTTGGCGTAGGCCGCGGCCTGGAAGGTCTGGCCGCGCTGCAGGCTGCCGACCCGCGCGGTCGAGGTCGACGGACCGGCCCGCAGGCTGACGTTGGTCACCGCCGTCATCCGCACGTTGGTCCGCTCGTAGCGGGCCGGCAGGACGTAGTTGGCCAGACGCTGGCCGTCCCGCGAATAGACGCCGCGGCCGTAGTCGTCCTTCGTCTGCGACTTGCAGCCGATGTAGGAGCCCGCGGCAGCGCCCAGGCCCGCGCCCACCACCGTGCCGGCAGTGCGCTCGTTCTTGGCGATCTGGTTGCCCAGCAGGCCGCCCAGCAGGGCGCCGATCACCGCGCCGCTCTCCTGCTTCGAGCCGGGGGCGTCGCAGCGGAAGACGCCGGCGGCCGACTGGGCGCTGGCGGTCATCGGCGCGGCGGTGGCGGTCATGGCGGCGGCCACGGAGAGGGCCAGACCGACCTTGGCGATCTTGTTCGTGACTTGGGTCATGGTTGTTCTCCTCAATTGGGTTTCGACCGGCTTTCGCCCGTCGTTGAGGAGGACATTAGGGGAGCGACCCTGAACGCGATCAGGCCGCGTCGTTATGTTCGGTTCAGGCTTGGATCAGCTTTGAGGCAAGCCCGTCCTCGATCAGCTGGATGGTGCGATCCAGGCCGAAGATCGCCGCGAACGAGCCGAAGCGCGGACCCTGGCTCTGGCCGAGCAGGACCTCGTACAGCGCCTGGAACCAGGCGCGCAGCGGCTCGAACCCGCCCGCCTTGCCGGCCTCGTAGACCTCGTTCTGGATCAGCTCGGCGTCCTGGCAGCCGGCCGGAAGGGCCTTCAGCCGCGCCAGCAGGTCCTCCATCGCCGCCCGCTCCTGGTCGGTCGGCGCGCGGAAGCGCTTCGTCGGGCGAACGAAGTCCTCGTAGTAGTTCATCGCATAGCCGGCCAGGCGGTCGAGCAGCGGCTGCGTCTGCGGCGTGGCGCCCGGGATGTAGCGGCTCAGGAAGCCCCACAGGATGTCCTTGCTGGAGGCGTTGGCCGCCGAGACCAGGTTCAGCATCAGCGAGAACGACACCGGCGAGCCCGCTTCCGGCGGCGCGCCCGAATGGACGTGCCAGGCCGGGTTGTTGACGTCCGCCTCGTTGCCGCCCTCGGCCTTCTTGCGGTTGAAGGCGTCCAGCTGCTGCAGGTACTCGTCCGTCGCCTTGGGGATGACGTCGAAATACAGCTTCTTGGCCGACTTCGGGCTCTGGAACATGTAGTAGGCCAGGCTCTCGGGCGCGCCGTAGCGCAGCCACTCCTCCATGGTCAGGCCGTTGCCCTTGGTCTTCGAGATCTTCAGGTTGTTCTCGTCCATGAAGAGCTCGTAGTGGAACCCCTCGGGCGGCACGCCGCCCAGGACCTTGCACACCTGGTTTGAGAGCCGGACGCTGTCGATCAGGTCCTTGCCGCTCATCTCGTAGTCGACGCCCAGCGCCGTCCAGCGCATCGCCCAGTCGGGCCGCCACTGCATCTTCACGCCGCCGCCGGTGACCGGAACCTCGGTCAGCTCGCCGTCCTCGTCGCGGAAGGTGATCGCGCCGCGGTCGAGGTGACGCTCCAGCGTCGGGACCTGCAGCACCTTTCCGGTCTTCGGGCTGATCGGCAGGAACGGCGAATAGGTGGCCCGCCGCTCTTCGCCCAGGCTGGGCAGCATGATCTTCTGGATGGCGTCGAACCGCTCCAGGGCCAGCAGCAGCGTCTCGTCGAAGCGGCCGCCGCGGTAGCAGTCGGTCGAGGACACGAACTCGTAGTCGAAGCCGAAGCTGTCCAGGAAGGCGCGCAGCCGGGCGTTGTTATGGTGGCCGAAGCTCTCGAACTCGCCATAGGGGTCGCGCACCACAGTCAGCGGCTTGTCGAGGTCCGGGATCATGACCTCGCCGTTCGGTACGTTGGGCGGAATCTTGCGCAGCCCGTCCATGTCGTCGCTGAAGCTGATCAGCCGCGTGGGGATGGCTTCATCGGTCAGGGCGCGGAAGGCGATCCGCACCATGGTCGTGCGCGCCACCTCGCCGAAGGTGCCCATGTGCGGCAACCCCGAGGGCCCGTAGCCGGTCTCCAGCACCACCGGCTGCTGCAGGGCCGGCAGGGTTTTCACCGCCTCGTCGGCCTTGCCCGCGTTGATCAGCGTGGACGCGAGGTCGCGCTCGGCGTCGGTCAGGCGGACGCGCAGGACACGGGCGAGCAGGTTGCGGGCCTGCTCGAACGGCCAGGCCTTGGCGTCGCGGGCGGTGTGGGAAAGACCTTCGAACATGTCGGGCGGTATAGGCGCTGAGGGCGCGGGGTCAAGAAATCGCCTTAGCGACCTCACCGCCGCCGAACCAGATCTGCCAGCCGGCCACCTCCAGCCAGTGCAGCAGCACCGCCGGCCACAGCGACCCCGTCCGCCAGCGCAGCCAGCCGCAGGCCAGGCCCAGCACCGCCGTCGTGGCCAGGAAATCGACGCGCAGGAACACCGGCGCCGCCGCCGGCATGAAGGTCAGCGCCTCGAACACATGCCAGAGCACGAACACCGCCGTGGTGACCAGGATCGCCGGCCACGGCCCCGCGGTCTCCTCGCGCCCCGGGACGAACAGACCCCGGAACACGACCTCTTCCCCGATCGCCGGCGCGAACACCGCCAGCAGCAGCGCGCCGGGCAGCACCGACCAGTCGCCCGGCGCCGGCCGCAGGAAGCCGCCGGCCGCCCCGATCGCCAGCTCGACAGCCAGCGCCGCCGCGCCGACCGCCGCGGCGAGCGCCCAGCCCCGTGCGTCGGGCCAGGTCGAAAGCCCGGCCCAGAGCCTGCGCCCCGCGCGGGCGATCCATGTTCCGCGATCTTGCATCCGGCCGTGTTTCGTCCAAGCTCCCCTTGCCCTCAAGGGCGTTCCTCGGGGAGGGGACAATCTATGGAAACGCTACCGGTCACGTCGTTGCTCGCGGGCGCCGCCGCGCTCTTTCTGGTGCTGCTCAGCTTTCCGGTCGCCAATCACCGTCGCAAGAACAAGCTCAGCGCCGGTGACGGCGGCGACGAGGCGTTCAACCGCAAGATCCGCGCGCAGGGCAATTTCATCGAGTACGCGCCGCTGGGGATCATCGCCATCGGCCTGCTCGAGATGAACGGCTTTCCTCAGATCTGGGTCTGCGGTTTCGCCGCCGCCCTCGCCGGCGGCCGCGTGCTGCACGCCATCGGCCTGCTCTGGAACGTCGTCATCAGCCGGATGCTGGGCATGATCCTGACCTTCGCCGCGCTGCTGCTCGCCGGCGGCGCCCTGGTCGTCCATTCGTTCTAGCTACGGATCGAAAAGGCTGTCGTCCGGCAGCGTCCGCGCCTTCCTGCGCGCCCGCTCACGCATGACGCCGGGATAGCCCTTCAGCGGCGACAGCGCCTCGCCGGACCAGGTCCAGTCGGCCCGCTGATCGAGATACATGTGATAGCGCGGCTCGCGGCCGGTCCGGGTCTCGAACAGGGCGCGCGGGATGTTGATCATCTTCGGCGAGCGCCGGCGCTCGTAGAACAGCGGCGTGCCGCAACGGCCACAGAAGCTGCGGATCGCGCCGACCGCCTCGTCCTCCCAGCGCAGCACGTGGTCGTCGCCGCCCACCATGCGGAACCGGCTCTTCCAGCTGCCGACCCAGGTCGAATAGGCCGCGCCGGTCGCGCGCCGGCTGGCGGCGGAGTGGTCGTGCCAGGCCCAGACGGCGGGGACGTCGATCTCGAACCGCACCGCGCCGCAGGCGCAGCCGCCCTCGGACTGGACGGCGGACTTGCGGGGCGGCGGCGCGGCGGGTCTGGCCATGAGGCGACGATAGCAACGAAAGCGGCGCCGGCCATACGACCGGCGACGCTACCGCTCGACGACGTCGCGCTTCATCGGGGCCAGTCTGGCCAGGAACCGGTTCCGGGCGGCGAAGGGCGTCGAGACGGCGGAGGTCCTGGCGCTGCTGTCCGGCATGGGCTGCGACCTGGCGCAGGGCTATTTCATCGCCAGGCCGCTACCGATGGCTGACTTCATGGTCTTCATGGCCCCGACGACCGCGGCGCCGCGCCAGCCCCGCAAGCGCGCCTGATCAGGCGGGCGCGGACGCGGGGTCGATCACCGGTTCATCCTCGCCCTCGCGCTTGAGCAGGGCGGTCACGCCGAGATCTCCGGTCACATTGCCGATGGTGCGGAAGATGTCGGGGATCACCTCGACGGCGAGGAGGATCGGCAGCAACTCCAGCGGCGCGCCCAGCGCCAGGCAGATCGGCGTCATGCTGACGAAGAACGACACCTGCCCGGGCAGGCCCACCGCGCCCAGGCTGACGAAGAAGGCGACGACGATGGCCGCCGCGATCTGCGTCAGGCTCGGCTCGACGCCGTAGATGTGGGCGATGAAGTAGGCGACGGCGAGATTGGCCACCGTGCTGGTCAGCCGGAACACCGCGACCGCCAGCGGCAGGATCAGGCCGGTGACGCGCGGCGGGATCTTCAGGTCGTCGTTGGCCCGCTCGATCATCGCCGGCAGGCAGGCCAGTGAGGACTGGGTCGAAATGGCCAGCACCTGGACCGGCGCCACCGCCCGGGCGAAGGCGCCCACGCTGACCGGTCCGCGCCGCAGGGCGATCAGGATGTAGGGCAGCAGGGCGATCCCCGCCGTGACCAGCGACACCACGATCACATACTGGAGCAGCACCCCCGCCGCGCCGAGACCGGCCCTCAGCCCCACGCCGAGCGACAGGGCGAACACGCCGACCGGCGCCGCCCACAGCACCCAGCGGACGACCACGATCATCGCCTCGGCCACCGCCCGGAAGAAGGTCACCAGCGAGTCCTTGAGCTCCGGCGGCAGGCGCGTGGCGGCGAAGCCGACGAAGGCGGCGAAGACCACCAGCGGCAGCACGGCGTCCTCGGCGGCGGCCTTGATCGGGTTGGCCGGCGCGAGCCCGCGGATGAAGTTACTGAAGGTCGGCGGCTGCACTGCGGGCGCGGTCGCGCCGGCGCCGGTCCGCAGCGCCTCGGCGCCCTCCGGCGAAACCGGCCAGACCGTCAGCAGACCCTGCGTCGCCAGGGTGGTGTAGACGGCGCCGGCGACGATCAGGATCGCGAACAGGCCGATCGCGCGCGCCGCCAGCTTGCCCGTCGCGGCCGCGTCGCTGACCGAGGCGATGCCGACCACCAGCAGCGCGAAGACCAGCGGAATCACCGTCATCCGAAGGCCGTTGAGCCACAACCCGCCCAGCGCCTCGACCGGATCGGTCCAGGCCGTGACGCCGTCGCCGGCCCAGGCGGCCAGGGCCGCGCCTCCGGCGAGGCCGACGGCGAGCGCGATGAGCACGCGGGCGCTGAGCGATCTGAGCATGGCGGTCTCCGAATTCCGACCGCGATCCTAGAGTTATGCGGAGGCGCTCGGCAATCGCGCTGGCGCCGGCGGCTGGACGGACGCGGCGGCGGCGCTAGGGTCTGGGCCAGAACCGCATGAGTCGCCGATGTCCGACGCCCCCCTGCTGCCCTGCCCGCCCATCGACGCCGGCGTTCTTGTCGGTCGGACGGTCGATCTGGAGCGGCTCGACGTCGCGCGCCACGGCGACGGCCTGTGGAAGGCGATCGGTTCGACCGATGATCTCTGGACGTGGATCCCGTCAGGGCCGTTTCCGACACGCGCCGAGTTCGACGCCTGGCTGACCGACCGGGGCCAGCGGCCCACCCAGAGCCTCTACGCCGTCATCGACAAGACCGATCCGCGGGGTCCGACGCCGGCCGCCCTCTACATGGCGCTGAGCATCAATCCGGACGCCGGGACCAGCGAGGTCGGCCTGACCCTCGGCCCGGCCGTCACCCGCAAGGTCGGCGGCACCGAGGCCTTCCGCCTGCTGGCCGGCTACATCTTCTCGCGCGGGTACCGCCGGCTGGAATGGCGCTGCAGTCCGGAGAACGTCGCCTCGAGCCGCGCCGCCACGCGGTTCGGGTTCACTCACGAGGGCACGCTGCGCCAGACGAACTGGCTGAAGGGTTCGAACTGGGACACCGAGGTCTATTCGATCCTCGACCACGAATGGCCGGCCATCGCCGCGCGGCTGGACGCCTGGCTGGCGCCGGACAACTTCGATCCGGCGGGTGAGCAACGGGCGACGCTGGGCGCGCTCTGAGCCAATCCTCTCCCAACGGGAGAGGGGGACCACCCGGAGGGTGGTGGAGCGGGGCGCAATCAGGAGCGTCAGTAGGTTTGTTCGACCGCCGTGCGAGCGACCTTGCCGCCCTGCACCGCATCCTCTCCACCATGCTTCGCATGGTCCCCCTCCCCAATTGGGGGAATTATATACGTGACAAAGCAGCGTTGAATTGGTAGGGTTTTCTCACTGAGAGAAAGCCCGACCGATGAACCTCACCGCCCCGATCTTCCAAGACGCCGACAAGGCCCGCGAACACCTCGAAGCCACCCGTTGGCCGCAAGGTCCGATCTGCCCGCATTGCGGCGTGGTCGATGAAGCGACGGCTCTGCAAGGCCGGGCACACCGCGCTGGCCTCTACCAGTGCAACGCCTGCCGTGAGCAGTTCACCGTCACCGTTGGAACCGTCTTCGAACGCTCCAAGGTGCCGCTCAACAAGTGGCTGCTGGCGACCTACCTCATGTCGTCCAGCAAGAAGGGCATCTCGGCTCACCAGATCAGCCGCACCCTCGGCGTGACCTACAAGACCGCGTGGTTCATGTGCCACCGCATCCGCGAGGCCATGGGCGACAACGGCGCTCCGATGGGCGGCGAAGGCAAGACCGTGGAAGCCGACGAGACTTACGTCGGCGGCAAGGAAACGAACAAGCACCTGTCCAAGCGCAAGCCGGGCCAGATCGGCGGCGTCGGCAAGCAAGTGGTCTTCGCTCTAGTCGAACGTGGCGGTCGCGCTCGTTCGTTCCACGTCGCCAACGTCACCGGCAAGACGCTCGCCCCGATCCTGCTCACCCAGGTCCGTCGCGAAAGCGCGCTCATGACCGATGAAGCTGGCCAGTACCGCAACGTCGGCATCGAGTTCGCCAGCCACGAGAAGGTCAACCACGGCAAAGACGAATACGTCCGTGGCAACGCTCACTCAAACACCGTGGAAGGCTTCTTCGCCATCCTGAAGCGCGGCGTGGTCGGCACCTTCCATCACGTCTCGGAAGCCCACCTGTCGCGCTACCTGCGTGAGTTCGACTTCCGCTATTCGAACCGCTCGGCGCTCGGCATCAATGACGCCATGCGTACCGATGAACTGCTGCGTCAGATCGCTGGCAAGCGCCTGACCTATCGGCGGATTGGTCAAGCCGCGTACGCGTAGGCAGAAGGCTAGGAAAATTCAGGCCAAGAGGAGGGCTACTTCTTTGGAGTAGCTTCCGCCTCGCCGTCACCGGCCCTTGCTTGCCTATCGACCAGCAAGGCGACATTGCCGCTGACAGAGGCCACGTCCCGTTGCAACTCGCCGTATGATCGTTCCAGACCCGCTAGGCTCTCCTGCTGCTCTGCCAGCTTTTGGCTGTCGCGGACCTGATAGGTGACCACTACGGCCACGGCGGCGATTATGAGCGCGCCTATCCCGAGGACGGCGGCGACCCATCCATTGAACGCAGATTGGAGCGAGCCAGCCGTTCCTTGAAGGGCGCTGGCAACAGTAGGCACGGTCTTAAGCTGCCCTGCGTGGTCGCCGAGAATGGCGGTGTGTTGGGAAACGACCTCAGCAAGGCTCTCTTGCCTCTGGCTGAGGTCCTGAAGGCGAGCCTCGCCTTGTGTCAGAAAGTCCTGCTTTTGCCTTTTCGGTTCGGCCATCGACTAAAGACTCGGCGGCTTTCGCGGGGGGCGGGGCGAGGGGCGGCGGACGGGCGCGCTAACGACCGCCTCAGCATGAAGCCTGACGTTGCCGCAGTTCAGGCAAACCGCCGCTAGCGTGTTGATGTTTCCCATGTTCGGGAACGCGGCGAGCGCGTTCATGGGCGGCGTGGCAGTCGGGAGCCGGACAACCATCGTCGCCGTATCCTCGGGCAAGCTCCAGTTGTTCGCTCCGCACAGCTCACAGTCGGGGCGAACGCCTCGATCTTGAAGAAATCTCTGAAAGCCAGTGGTCGCCATATCGCCCCCATGTGGGGCAGAAGCCTACAACCGCTACCCCGATGTAGCGAGTCCCTCTACCTCTAGGATTTAGGCGGCCTACCGCGCTTACGCCCCGGCACTGGCGGCGACTTCTCATGCGGCTTCGGCGGCATCGCCGCGAGGTTCCCGAGTACCCGCTGAAACTCAGCTTCAGCGGCCTTCTCTTCAGCTTCAGAGGGTTTGTCGGTCATGCCGTATCCTAAACCGGACGACGAAGACTTCGACGAAACGAGGGAGTACGCCACGTCGTTGGGCTTCTTCGTAATGAAGTTCGCCGAGACCGAGCGGTCGATCAACTACGCCCTCGTGACGCTCTCTGGTGCCGACTGGGCTATGTCCAGAGTCCTATTCTCCGGCGTGAAAGTTGATCAGGGCAAGACCATGATCAACCGGCTATTCGAGGTTCGGGGCATCAGCGATAACTCCCCCCAGCGGCTCCGGCTCAAAGAGGCGTTCGCGCAGCTCACCCTTATCACCAACGTCAGAAACGACTTACTCCACTACGGGCTAAGTCACGATGACGAACTTGGTCCCATCGCCACAAACCGCTTTGGCATCTATCCCCCAGACCGCGCGAGGGTCTCGCCAATCTCGCGGGACATTTTGGCGCGGATGACGGCGGACCTTGGCCAGATCAATTTGATCATCGGGAATCTTATTGCTCGCCTGGCTGGCATTCCGCTGTTTCCGGAGATGGAGCAAGGCGCAAACCAGCCATGGCGATATACACCGCCTCCACCGCCTCCTCCTCCGAAGCAGACCCGTAGCCGTTCCGCAGCGCCCAAACCCCCGCGTCAATCATAGCTGGGGTTATCTCGATCTCAGTTTGAAGCGCCGGCCTGTCGGGGGAATCGGTAGCGGCGGGGAATTGCTTTTTCACGTATATAATTCCCCCAATTGGGGAGGATCGCCGCTTCAGAAGCCCGCGAACCGCTCCGCCGCTTCCGCCCAGCTTCCCAGCACCTCGCTCGCCCCGGCCTCGGCCAGCCGCGCCGACGCGGCCGCGTCCATGTGGCCGCCGCCTGAGAAACCCCAGACCGTCATGCCGGCCGCCAGCGCCGAGCGGACGCCGTTGACGCTGTCCTCGATGGCCAGGCAGGCGGCGGGCTCGACGCCCAGCGCCCCGGCGGCGTGCAGGAAGATGTCCGGGTGCGGCTTGGCGCGCGCCACCAGGTCAGCGGAGTACACATGAGGATCGAAGGCCGCGAGCAGGCCGGTCAGGCGCAGCTTCTCGCGCAGGAAATCAGCGCCCGATGAACTGGCCACGGCCCGGGGCAGGCGCAGCGCCACCACGGCAGCGGTGCAGCCGGCGACCTCGGTCAGCCGGGTCTGGCAGGCGTCCCAGCGCTGGTGATGGGCGCGGTCGATGAAGTCGGCGGGCAACGGGCGGCCGGTGATCGCACGGGCGTCAAGGTCCAGCGCCTCGCGGAAAGCTGCGTCGTTGAGGCCCAGAAAGCGATGGCGGTATTCGTCCGGGGCGTAGACCAGCCCGCACTCGGCGAGCAGCGCGATCTCGACCTCGATGGCCAGGATCTCGGAGTCCACCAGAACCCCGTCACAGTCGAAGATCACGGCGGCGGGCGAGCTCTGCATGGCCGCCGATAACAAAACGGCCTCCCGAGCGGGAGGCCTTTGCAGGTCACTTCAGGTTACTCGAGTTTTCGCGAGAGGACTCCGCCGGGCCCGACCCTGGGTTCTGGGGGGAGGGGGGCAGGCCCGGCGGAGCGTCGCGGCGCCGATCACAGGCCGGCGGCGCTAACGAACTGGCCGGCGTTGATGGCGGCCAGGATCATGGCGGCCGGCAGGGCGGCGAGGACGAGGGCGGCGTAGTTGCTGATCTTCGAAACGGTCATTGGTCTATCCCCTTGGATCGAGTTGGGCGCGGAGGAGCGCGTCCGGTGATGTCGATATAGGAGAAGCCCGCGGTGAATACCCGTTAAGTCTGCGTCATGACCTATGTTTAAGGAAATGACGCCAACGATTACTTGGATGTAATGTTGTTGAGCATAACTGCCGTCGTCATCCTCGCGCTTGTCGCGAGGACCCATGCGTGATGCGGCAAGGGATCGGGGCACAGCTCACGCGGCGCCTTTCCGGCATCCGCAGGTGTTCCTGGATCCTCGCGACAGGCGCGAGAATGACGGAGAGGGGGGCTCACCCCTCCGTCGGGGTCACCAGGAAATGGCCGCGCAGGGCGGCGATCGGCGCGGCGCGACGATCCTGCCAGGCCTCGACGTGGACGTTGGCGATCCGGCGGCCGACCTTCTTGATCTCGGCGCGGGCGAAGGTCGTCAGCGGCCGGCCCGAGCGCAGGTACTCGATCGACACGTCGATCACCCGGGGCTGGCGGGCCTGGCCCTCGGTCAGCAGCAACTGGGCCAGCGCTGTCATCTCCATGAACGCCCCCAGCACCCCGCCATGGATGGCCGGCAGGGTCGGATTGCCGACCAGATGCGTGCCGAACGGCAGCACGGCGGTCATCTCGTCGCCGGCCAGCTCGATCTTCACGCCCAGGAACTGCGCGTACGGAATGCGGGCCAGCATGGCGTCGACGCGCTCGGTCGGCTCGCTCATTGGCCGCCCTTCCGATCCTTCAGGTTGGCGCCGAAGCCGCGCCCCTTGCTGCTGTCGAGCATGAAAGCCGCCTGGGCCGCCGCCACGGGGTCATCGGGATTGTCGTCGTAGGCCACCGCCCGGACAAAGGCGACCGAGCGGGTCACCTTGTAGCAGTGGGCGCGGGCGTAGATGTCCTTCCCCGGCTCGGCGGCGCGCATGTAGTCGATGCGCAGGTCGAGGGTCGCGATCGTCTTGAATTCGCTCAGGCCGGTGTGGACCGCCTGGCCGCAGGCGTGATCGAGCAGCGTGGTCACGACCCCGCCGGCGATCACGCCGGTCGCCGGATCGCCGATCAGCTTCTCGTCGTAGGGCACCCGGAGCGTCGCCCCCTCCTTGTCGAGCGCGACGGTCTCCATCTTCAGGGCGATGGCGTGCGGGCTGCCCTGGTTCATGGCCTGGACGAAGTTGCGCATGGCGTCGAGATGATCACTCATGCACCCGGTTTAGACGTGAGGCGTTGGCTTATCCAGATGCTGAAACCCGAGAGCCTCCTGCGCCCCACGCCCGCCGGCCTCTACTGCCCGCCGGGCGACTTCTATATCGATCCCGTCAGGCCGGTGGACCGGGCGGTGATCACCCATGGCCATTCCGACCACGCCCGCAGCGGCCATGCCCATGTCGCCGCCACGCCGCAGACGCTGGACATCATGGCCGTCCGCTACGGCGACGACTTCGCGGCCGACACCGTCGCCCTGCCCTACGGCCAGTCGATCGCGCGGGACGGCGTCGAGATCAGCCTGGTTCCCGCCGGCCATGTGCTGGGCTCGGCACAGGCCGTCATCCGCTGGCGGGGCATGACCGCCGTGGTGTCGGGCGACTACAAGCGCCGCCGCGATCCGACCTGCCGACCGTTCGAACCCACGCCCTGCGACCTGTTCGTGACCGAAGCCACCTTCGGCCTGCCCGTGTTTCGCCACCCCGACGCCGCCGACGAGGTCGGCCGCCTGCTGAAGTCGCTCGAGCAGTTTCCGGAGCGCACCCATATGGTCGGCGCCTATGCACTCGGGAAGGCGCAGCGGGTCATCGCCCTGTTGCGCGAGGCGGGGTGGGACAGGACGATCCATGTGCACGGCGCGTTGGTCAGCCTGAACGCCCTCTACGGCCGCCACGGCGTCGACCTCGGCCCGCTGGCAAACGCCACGGACGCGGAAGACAGGCTTCCGGGCGAGATCGTGATGTGTCCGCCGTCGGCCCTGCAGGATCGCTGGAGCCGCCGCTTCGCCGACCCCGTCAGCGCCTTCTGTTCAGGCTGGATGCGCGTCCGCGCCCGCGCCCGCCAGAGGGCGGTGGAACTTCCGCTGGTCATCTCCGACCACGCCGACTGGGACGAACTGACCGAGACGCTGGACGAGCTGCGGCCGGGCGAGGTGTGGATCACTCACGGGCGCGAGGAAGCCCTGTTGCGCTGGTGCGAGTTGCGCGGCCAGCCGGCCCGCGCCCTGGCGCTGGTGGGCTATGAGGACGACGACGACTGAGAGACAGGGTCCCGCCGCAGCGGAAGCGGACTTGCGCAAGCCGTCGCGCCATGGTCGCCTGACTGACTTCGGCCCGAGGGGGGAGCCATGAGCCGCAAGGCGAAGCCGGATTACAGGTCGCTGGATGCTGGCCATATCGTGCGCACGGTCGCCCGACTGGCCGACCGTATCGCCGAGCGATTCCCGGATTCCGGCCTGGCTGGGGCCGCGCTGCAGCTGCGCGAAACCGCCGAAGACACCGCCCGTCGCGCCCGTAGCCTGGCGAGGCCTTACCTCGGCCTGCGGGTTCTGGTCGGGATCGTGAGCCTGGCCGGCCTTTCGGGCCTGGCCCTGGTCGTCAAGGACATCGACTGGACCGGCATTATCGCGCGCCGGAATGACTTGGCGCTGTCGGAGACCCTGGAGTCCCTGGTCAATCTCGTCCTTCTGGTGGCGGCCGGGCTTTGGTTCCTTCTGACGCTCGAGGAGCGCTGGAAGCGCGCTCGCGTCCAGACCGCCCTGCACGAGTTGCGGTCGTTCGCCCACGTCATCGACATGCATCAGCTGACCAAGGATCCGACCAGCCTGCTCGGAGGCGGCCCGCGGACGCCCTCCTCGCCCGACCGCCAGATGAGCCGCTTCGCGCTCACCCGGTACCTTGAATACTGCGCCGAGATGCTGGCGCTGACCGGCAAGCTGGCCGCCGTCTACGCCGGAGAAAGCCACGACCACGTGGTGATCGCCGCGGCCAGCGACGTGGAGACTCTCTGCACCGACCTCGGCCGCAAGATCTGGCAGAAGATCACCATCCTCGGCGACCTCCAGGAGCGGAGCTGACCGGCGTCAGCGCCTCATCTGGTAGGGCTGGAACGTGCAGGCGGCGGCGCTCACAGGCACGTAGATCACCTCGCGGTCGCCGCCCTTCCCGGTGAAAGCCCACGACATGCCCCGAAAGGGAGCATGATCGACGTTCCCTCCCGTTGACAGAGAGGGAGACGAAACCTCGCGCCGACCTCTACATTCCCTCCCGATGCGCGCCTTCGCCCGTCTGCTGGACAGCCTGTCGTTCACCGCCTCGCGGAATGCGAAGCTGCGGCTGGTGCGCGACTTCCTGGCCGAGCAGCCGGACCCCGATCGCGGCTGGGCGCTGGCGGCGCTGACCGGGGCCTTGAGCTTCTCGGCCGCCAAGCCCGCCGCCATCCGCAAGGCGGTCGAGGCGCGGATGGACCCGGTGCTGTTCGGCTGGTCCTACGACTATGTCGGCGACCTGGCCGAAACCGTCGCCCTGGTCTGGCCGGCCCCCTCCGACAGAAAATGGCCCGGCGCCAACCGCGAGCCTGAGCTGTCCGAGGTCATCGAGGCGCTGCGCACCGCCACGCGGGCCGAGGTGGGGCCGCTGATCGAGGGCTGGCTTGACGCGCTGGACGCCGACGGCCGCTGGGCGTTGCTCAAGCTGTTGACCGGCGGACTGCGCGTCGGCTTCTCCTCGCGCCTGGCCAAGCAGGCCTGTGCCGACCTCGGCGGCGTGGCGGCGGCCGAGGTCGAAGAAGTCTGGCACGCCCTCGCACCGCCCTACGAAGACCTGTTCGCGTGGCTGGAGGGTCGATCCGGGCGGCCGAGCGCCGACAATCCCGGCCGGTTCCGGTCGGTGATGCTGGCCCAGCCGATCGACGAGGCCGTCGACTTCGCGCGACTCGACGCCGCCGCCTACGCCGCAGAATGGAAGTGGGACGGCATCCGCGTCCAGGCGGTCGCCGAGCGCGGCGTGAAGCGGCTCTACACCCGGACCGGCGACGACATCAGCCACACCTTTCCGGACGTGCTGGAGGCGATGACCTACGAGGGCGCGCTGGACGGGGAACTGTTGGTCATGCGCGACGGACGGATCGGCGCCTTCGGCGACCTTCAGCAACGGCTGAACCGCAAGACGGTCGACGCGAGGATGCTGAAGGCGTTTCCGGCCGGAATCCGCGCCTATGACCTGCTGCTCGACGGCGAGACGGACCTGCGCGACCTTCCGTTCGCGGAACGCAGGCAGCGGCTCGAAGGCTTTGTCGCAGGGCTCCAGACGCCCCGGATCGACCTGTCGCCGCTGCAGCCTTTCGGATCCTGGGACGAACTCGCGGCCCTGCGCGCCGATCCGCCGGAGGGCGATCCCCGTATCGCCGAAGGCCTGATGCTCAAGCGCTGGGACAGCCCCTACGAGGCCGGGCGGCCCAAAGGGCCATGGTTCAAGTGGAAGCGTGACCCACATCTGATCGACGCGGTGCTGATGTACGCCCAGCGCGGTCACGGCAAGCGATCGAGCTTCTACAGCGACTACACCTTCGGCGTCTGGCGTGAGGACGCCAATGGCGACCGTTCGCTGACCCCGGTCGGCAAGGCCTACTTCGGCTTCACCGACGAGGAGTTGAGGCGACTCGACAAGTTCGTACGCGACAACACGCTCGAACGGTTCGGTCCTGTCCGCTCGGTGAAGGCCGACCGGGACTTCGGCCTCGTTCTCGAGATCGCCTTCGAGGGTCTGCAACGCTCGTCCCGCCACAAAAGCGGCGTCGCCATGCGCTTTCCTCGCATCAGCCGCATCCGCTGGGACAAGCCCGCGCGGGAGGCCGACCAGCTGGCGACGCTGGAGAAGATGCTGGAGACGACATGAGACTGGCGGCCGCTCTGGTCCTGTTGCTGTCCCTCGTCCCGATGAGCGCCCCGGCCCAGACCCTGGTCCGGGACGGCCGCCCGGTGGCGCGCATCTATTTCGAGCCGTCGGCCGACCTCGAGACCGCCGCCGGGGAGCTGAACTACCACCTCGGCAAGATGTCGGGCGCCACGCTGGCGATCGTGCATACCTCCGATCCGCGCGCCGTGAAGGGACCCGCGATCGTCCTGGGCGCGCTGGCCGTGAAGATGGGCGCCGAGCCGGCGGGGACCACGCCATCGCGGGAGGGCTTCCGCCTGCTGACCTCCGGGGAGGCCCTGCTCATCGGCGGCGAGAGCGACGAGGCCGCCCTGTTCGGAGCCTATGCCGTCCTGGAGAGGCTCGGTGTCGACTGGGTGATGCCCGGCGAGATCGGGGAGGTGATCCCGGTCCGCAGGACGGTGGTCGCGCCGGACCTCGACGAGAGCCAGCGGCCCGATTTCGCCATGCGCCGCCTCTGGTACCGGGGCGGGGCCGACATAGTCACGAAGGCGGACAAGGCGCGGATGGCCCTGTGGTCGCGTCGCCAGCGGGCCGGAAGCTTCAAGCCGGTCGTCGCCCAGACGGCAGGGCATAACTGGCCGGCCTTCATCAAGCGCCACAAGGCGGCCTTCGACGCCGACCCGAGCCTCTACGCCCTGCGCCGCGACGCCCAGGGCCGCCTTGTGCGCCGCGGTCCGCAGATCGAGACCACCGATCCGCGCATCGCCGCGATGATGGCCCAGGACATCCGCGACACGTTCGAGAAGAAGCGCTGGCCGAAGGACAAGGCCGTCGGCTTCCCGATCGGCCCGGCCGATACGGCGGGCTACTCGCTGTCGCCGGAGTCCGTCGCGGCCGGCGCGGGCGTCGTCGATCCGATCACCGGCGAGCCCGACCAGACCGACCTCCTGGTCAAGCTCGCCAACGACGTGCTGGCCGCGCTCGGACCCGAGTATCCGAACGTCCATGTCGGCTTCTATTCCTACGGCGCCCACGGCGGCTTTCCGCGGCGATACACGCCCGATCCCCGCGTGGGGGTGATCTTCGCGCCGATCAATTTCTCCCGCTATCTCGGGCTGACCGACGAGACCTCGCGGAGCCAGCCGCTCTATCGCGCGGTGTTCGACCAGTGGGCCGCGCTGGCCCGGCGCCAGGGCAATCCCATGCTCTATCGGGGCTACAACTGGAATCTGGCCGAGAACATGCTGCCCTATTCCAAGCTGGCCATCTGGGGCGAAGAGCTTCGCTACTACCGTGACGCCGGCGTGCAGGGGCTGAATGTCGAGGCGACCAAGGCCTGGGGCGTCAACGGGCCGGGCGACTGGCTGTTCATGAAGCTGGCCTGGGACGCCGACCAGGATTGGCGGGCCCTGCTCGCGGAATACTGCGCCAAGGCCTTCGGCGACGGCGCCGAGCCGATGCGCCGCTATCTGCTGCGACTGACGGAGACCCAGCGCGCGGCGGGTCAGGAGGCCGGCTCCTATCACGCCATCCCGTTGATCTTCGACCAGGCCTTCGTGGATGCCGCCCGCGCCGACATCGCCGAAGCCGAGAGCCTCGCGAAGCTGCCCGCCGAGAAGGAGCGGATCGGCTATTTCCGCTCGGGCGTCGATCTGCTGGAACTCTACCTCGCCTATGAGGCGGCCGCCGACCGGTTCGACTTCAAGGCGGCGCTCGCCCGCTACGAGGCGATGCACGCAACGTGGAAGACGTACTACGAGCGCAACCCGGACATCGTCGCCCGTGAAGGCCCCGCCTATCTCAACCGGTTTGTCGACCCGTTCGTGCGTGAGGCTGCGGCCCGCACCGTCGTGCAGCCTCTGCCGGACCGACTGAAGACCGCCTTCGGGCCGGGCGATTTCCAGGACCCCGCCGTGGACGACTCCGCCTGGCCGCTGACCTCGACCTGGGCCTCGACCTGGGACGCCCAGCGGCTCAGCGGACGGACGGTCTGGTACCGCCACCGCTTCACGCTGACGGCGGATGAGGCCGAGGGCGCGCCGCTCGGCCTGTTCCTCGGCGGCTTCGACGACCGGGCGACGGTGTGGCTGAACGGCGAGCTGGTCGGAGACAGCGGCCGCGGCTTCTCGGTCCCGGCGATGTTCGACCTGCCGCGCGTCCGGGCGGGCGAGAACGTGCTGGCGATCCGGATCGTCCGCGAACACTCGATCAACGAGATCGGCATCGGCGGGCTGATCCGTCAGAGCTTCCTGTTCAGCCGCTGAAGCGAGGCCGACGCGCCCGCGACCTCCGCCGGCCGTTGCTCGATCGAGGTCCGGATCGCCCGCCCTTGAACCGGTTGGCGCCACGCCCTGAGCAGGGCGCCGAGCCCCAGTTCGAAAAGGCTCATTGCGGAAAGATGCAGGGCGTCAACAGGCACGCGCCGCACAAGAATTGCAGGAACGATCCTGCTACCCGTTGAAGCCCTTCACCGCGTCGATGATGGTCTGCTGCGTCGTCGCGTCCAGGTAGGGGTGCATCGGCAACGCCAGCACCTTTTCCGCCAGCGCCTCGGTCACCGGCAGGCCGCCGGCGCCCTGCGGGAAGTGGGCGTAGGGCTCCTGGGTATGCATCGGCACGGGATAGTAGACGGCGGTCGGCACGCCCTGGGTCTTCAGGTGGGCGGCGAGGCCGTCGCGGTTCTCATGCTCGATCACATACTGGGCCCAGACCGACTGGCCGCCCACGATGATTGTCGGCGTCGACAGAACCGACCCGGCCAGGCCTTCGGCGTACCGGTCGGCCACGACCTGACGCGCCTCGATCTCCTCGGCGAAGATAGCCAGCTTCTCGATCAGGATGGCGGCCTGGATGGTGTCCAGCCGCGAGTTCATGCCGATGCGAGCGTTGAGGTACTTGGACTCGTGCTCGAAGACGCGGCCGTTCAGGTCGGCCGCCACCGCCTTGCCGTGGACGCGGAAGCTGTCCATCAGGTCCCACAGCGACTGGTCCTTGCAGATCACCGCGCCGCCATCGCCGTAGCAGCCCAGCGGCTTGGCCGGGAAGAAGCTGGTGGTGGCGACATCGGCCCAATGGATCGGATGCTTGCCGTTCAGCGTGCAGCCGAAGCCCTGGGCGCTGTCGCTGATCAGCTTCAGGCCGTGCCGGTCGCAGACGGCCCGCAGCGCCGGGTAGTCGGCCGGCTGGCCGAACAGGTCCACCGCGATGACCACGGCGGGCTTCAGCCTGCCTTCGGCCTTCACGGCGACGATGGCGGCTTCCAGCTTTGCCGGGTCGAGATTGTAGGTGTCGGGCAGCACGTCCACGAACACCGGCGTGGCGTCGACCCAGGGCACGACTTCCGGCGTCGCCGTGAAGGTGAACGAGGGGCAGAACACCGCGTCGCCCTCGCCGATCCCCCAGGCCATCAGAGGCAACACGATCGCGTCGGTGCCGTTGGCGCAGCTGAGCGACAGCGGCGCCTGGCCGAACTCGGCGAGCTGGCGTTCGAACTCACGGACCTCCGGGCCCATGACATAGCCGCCGTGATCGAGAACGCGGCCGATGGCGGCGTCGAGGCGGTCGCGGATCCGGCGCTGCTGCGCGGCGAGGTCGATGAAGGCGATGCTCATGGCGTGGCTCTTACGAAGGACGGGACCGGGCGACGACACAAACCCTGTAACCGGATGTTTCGCCTGCTAGTTTGCGGAACACCAGAACGCAGGGACGCGTTCGCATCGTTCGGACCGGAGCGCCATGAGCCTAGCAGACCAGATCGACGGACGCTTGCGGCAGACCATCACCGGCGACGAGTCCCTGCTGATGAAGTTCTACGACGCGGCCGGCGACCTGGCCGTGAATCTCGTCGTCGCGGTGATCATCCTGGTGCTCACCCTGTGGGTCTCACGCTGGCTGTCGGGCCTGGTGCGACGGGCGATGGGCCGCATCCATGGTCGCAGCGCGCCGGACCTGACGCTGCAGGGATTCGTCGCCTCCTTGGTCCGTTACGCCGTCCTGGCGATGGGCCTTGTCGCGATTCTGCAGCAGCTCGGCGTCAAGGCGACCTCGATCGTGGCGGTTCTGACCGCCGCCTCGCTGGCCATCGGCCTCGCCGTGCAGGGCGCGCTGTCCAACATCGCCGCCGGTGTGATGATCCTGCTGTTCCGCCCCTACCGCGTCGGCGACTTGATCGAGACCGGCGGCAAGAAGGGCGTGGTGCGGGCCCTGGACCTGGTGCTGACCGAACTGGCCACCGAGGACAACCTGCGGATCGTCATTCCGAACAACAAGGTGTTCGGCGACGTCATCGTCAACCACAGCACGCACGCCGAGCGGCGGGTGGACGTCACCGTCCGGCTGCCGGGGGCCGTCGATATCGAGCCGGTCCTCCAGGGCGTGCTGGCCCGGGCGAAGGCCAATCCGCTGGTGCTCGACAACCCCGAGCCCTGGGCGGAGATCGTCCTGGTGGCCGAGGCCGCGGTCGAACTGGCCTTCCACGCCTGGGCGCGGACCAGCGACCACGGCGCGGTCCATGGCGACCTGATCCGGGCGGCGCGCCTGATCGCCGCCGGCAAGGCCGACGCCCTGCCGCCGTTGCCCGAGGCCCCCGTCAGTCCAGAGCCTGTGACAGGTCCGAAATCAGGTCGTCGCAGTCTTCGATCCCGACCGAAAGCCTGAGCAGCGTGTCGCCGATCCCGATCTCGGCCCTCTGCTCGGCCGGGATCGAGGCGTGGGTCATGATCGCCGGATGCTCGATCAGGCTCTCCACCCCGCCGAGGGACTCGGCCAGGGTGAACAGCTGGGTGCGTTCCAGCACCCGCCTGGCGCGGGCCAGGTCGCCCGCGATCTCGACCGAGATGATGCCGCCGAAACCGTTCATCTGACGCTTCGCCAGGTCATGCTGCGCGTGGCTGGCGAGGCCGGGATAGATCACCCGCTTCACATCGTCCCGCGCTTCCAGCCAGCGGGCGATGCGAAGCGCGCTCTGGCAATGGCGCTCCATCCGCAGGGCGAGGGTCTTGAGGCCCCGCAGCGCCAGGAAGCTGTCGAAAGGGCCCGAGATCGCGCCGGCGGCGTTCTGCAGGAAGGTCAGCTGGTCGCGCAGCTCTGCGTTCTCGCCGACCGCCACCACCCCGCCGACCATGTCGGAATGACCGTTCAGGTACTTGGTGGTCGAATGCAGCACGAGGTCGAAGCCGCGCTCCAGCGGACGCTGTACGAACGGGCTGGCGAAGGTGTTGTCGGCGACGGTGATCAGCCCGCGCCGGGCCGCCAGCTGCGCCACCGCCTCCAGGTCGACGAGGCGCAGGGTCGGGTTGGTCGGCGTCTCGACCCAGATCATCTTCGTCTCGGGGCGGATGGCCGCCTCGATGTTGGCGACGTCGGTCATGTCGACGAAGCTGTAACTCAGGCCCGCCGACCGCTTCTTCACCCGTTCGAACAGGCGATAGCTGCCGCCGTACAGGTCGTCACTGGCGATCACATGCGAGCCGCTGTCGAGCATCTCCATGACCGTCGAGGCCGCCGCCAGGCCCGAGGCGAACGCGAAACCCCTGGTCCCGCTTTCCAGGTCGGCCACGCAACGCTCGAACGCGAACCGCGTCGGATTCTGGCTGCGGGCGTACTCGAACCCCTTGTGCACGCCCGGGCTCTCCTGGGCGTAGGTCGAGGTCGCATAGATGGGCACCATGACCGCCCCGGTAGTCGGGTCGTGCATCTGCCCGCCGTGGATGGTGCGGGTGGCGAAGGCCAGGCGGTTCTTGCCGTCGGTGGACATCAGGAGGCGGTCCGGCGCAGGTGGTTGATGAGATCGACCCGGGTGATGATGCCGACCAGCTTCTCGCCGTCCACCACCACGGCCACCTGGTCGCGTTCGAAGATCGGCGTCAGGTTCTCGACCGGCTCGGACACCTGCAGCGTGTGGACGTCGCGGGTCATGGCCGCGGCGACCTTCTGGCCGAAGCGGTCCGCCCGGCCCTCGCGGCCGCCGACGCAGGCGAGGATGTCGCTTTCGTCGAGGATGCCGACCAGCCTGCCGTGATCGACGACCGGCATCTGGCTGATGTCGCCCGAGCGCATGCGGTTGTAGGCGGTCAGCAGGCTGTCCTCGGGGCTGATGGTCACCACGCCGCCTTCGGAGAAGTCGCGGGCGATCAGGTCGCGCAGATCGCCGTGCGCAGTGCGGTCCTCGAAGCCGTGGGCCGCGACCCACATGTCGTTGAACATCTTGGTCAGGTATTTGCCGCCGGTGTCGCAGACCAGGCTGACGACCCGCTTGGGTTCGGTCTGCTCGCGGCAGTACCGCAGCGCCGCCGCCAGCAGGGTGCCCGACGATGAGCCGGCGAGGATGCCTTCCTTCTCCAGCAGCTCGCGGGCCGTCTCGACGCTCTCGCGGTCAGTGATTGAATAGGCCTTGGACACGAGGTCCATCTGGGCGTTGTCGGGGATGAAGTCCTCGCCGATGCCCTCGACGATCCAGCTCCCGGCTTCTCCGTAGCTGCCGGTGTTGACGTAGTCGTAGAGGATCGAGCCGGCCGGGTCGGCCAAGATCATGCGGGTCTTGGGCGAAGCCTTCGCGAAGAAGCGGCCGAGGCCGGTCAGCGTGCCCCCCGAACCGACGCCGACGACCATGGCGTCGATGTCGCCGTCCATCTGCTCGAGGATCTCCGGACCGGTGGTCGCTTCATGCGCCGCGGGGTTGGCCGGATTTTCGAACTAGTTGACGTAGAAGGCGCCGGTCTGCTGCGCGATCGTCTGGGCCATGTCCTGGTAGTACTCGGGGTGGCCCTTGCCGACGTCCGAACGGGTGATGCGGACGTCCACGCCCATGGCCCGCAGGTGCAGGATCTTCTCGCGCGCCATCTTGTCGGGAACGATCAGGATCAGCTTGTAGCCCCTGACCATCCCGACCTGGGCGAGGCCCAGACCGGTATTGCCGGCGGTCGCCTCGATGATCGTGCCGCCCGGCTTCAGGCGGCCGTCCTTCTCCGCCGCGTCGATCATCGACAGGGCGATGCGGTCCTTGATGGAGCCGCCCGGGTTCTGGTTTTCGAGCTTGAGGAACAACCGGCACAGGCCGGTGTCCAGGTGGGTCACCTCGACCATCGGCGTGCGGCCGATCAGGTCCAGCGAGGATCGCGCGGCGCGCGGGAGGGTGCGGTCAGGCATGTCGGAGAGGGTTTCCGGTCGGGAAAGGATTGCCCCTGCGTAACGCGCATCCGCGCACGAAGGAAGCGGCCGGAGCGCGTTTTCAGGAAATGTCCGTGCCCATCAGCACCTTCAGCCGCTCGGCGACGAAGGCGTCGAGATCCTCGCCCCGGTAGAGGAAGCCGGTCACACCGGCGCGGCGGGCCGCTTCCATGTCCGACGGCTTGTCGCCGATCATGATCGCATCGGCCGCGGCGATTCCGAAAGCCTCGAGCGCCTTCAGCAGCATGCCGGGGTTGGGCTTGCGGTCGGGGTGGTCGGCGACGCGATAGCGTTCCTCGACGGCGTCCTCATGGTGGGGTGCATGGTAGATGGCGTCCACATGCGCGCCGACGCCGGCCAGTTGCCGGATCATCTCGGCGTGGAACGCATGCATTTGCTCCTCGGTGTAGTAGCCGCGGCCGATGCCCGACTGGTTCGTCGCGATCACGACCACGGCGCCGGCCCGGTTGGCGCGCGCCACGGCGGCCATCGCGCCCGGCATCCATTCCAGCCTGGCCGGGTCGTAGGCATAGCCGGTGTCGACGTTCAGCACGCCGTCGCGATCGAAGATGACGGCGTGGCGGCGTGGAGAGTGCGACATACCAGCTTCCATATCACTGGGGCATCAGAGAGAAAGGCGCATGTCTGTTGTGGCGCCCCTGCATGCTTCGAACGCGCGGCTAAAGAGTTGGCTGTTCGACTATGCCTTGCCGTTGTGGTGGGAGGCTGGGGTGGACTGGGCGAGGGGGGGGTTCTTCGAGAGGCTCACCTACGATGGGCGCCCCGTGGAAGCACCGCGGCGCCTTCGTGTTGTAGCCCGGCAAACCTGGGTGTTCGCTGCTGCCGGCGAACTGGGATGGTCCGGCCCATGGCGAGAGGCCGTCGACCACGGCCTAAAGGCGATTAATGATGTCTACGCCCGCGGGGATGGACTGTATGCCATACTTGCGGATGCAAGCGGGGCGGTGACAGACAACACGCCCGCGCCCTACGAACAGGCCTTCACGCTGCTGGCGCTTGCCGGCGCCCAGCAGGCGCTCGGCGCTTCTCTTGAAGATCAAGCCGTGCGACTACGCAGGGCGCTGCACGCCGCCGGGATCGTTCGAGTTGACGGTGGAGTGCCCGAACATGGTTGGCTACAGGCCAATCCGATGATGCATCTGCTCGAAGCAACCCAGGCATGGGAACGGATCGGCGCCAACCCCCATTGGCGGAGTTTGACTCAAACAATCACCCACACAGTGCTGAACCGGATGATCGACCCGGCGACCGGCGCCGTGTGCGAGCAGTACGATGCCGGCTGGACACCTCGTGCGAACGCCGACGTAGAACCGGGCCACCAATTCGAGTGGGGGTGGCTACTGCATGCTCAGGCGGAGGCGCGAGACACTTCGCAGCGCCTTATCGAGATCGGTGAAAACAACGGGGTGGCGGAGGGTCTGATTGTCGCAAGCCTCGACAGAGACTTGGGGCGGCGCGATCTGTCGGCCCGGCTCTGGGCGCAGACGGAACGCATCCACGCCCATGCCTGTTCTGGGAATGTCGAACGGCTGCCCGTGGCCATGGACGGCCTGTTTAGGTTTCTCGACGCGCCATTGAACGGAACGTGGCGGGAGCGGATGGGACCCGACCGAAAATTCATTGAAGAGGCCCCGCCAGCCAGTTCGCTCTATCACATCGTTTCGGCGTCCCTTGCGCTCGACCGAGCCTGCAGGAACAGCATGAAGTAGTATCAGGATTTCTGAGTCCCCGGCTTCGGCGCAAGCGCTTGCGCGCACCTGTTGCGTTCCGTACCTGACGAAGCGACACGCCGTCCGTCACAGCGCGGGGCCTTGCAGAGGTCACAAATGGAAACGCCCGCGCCTCCGAACATTGTGCAGTCGGGCGCGCTTTCGTCAGCAGCGATCACGCCGACACGCCTGACCCACCTCCAACGCCTGGAAGCCGAAAGCATCCATATCATGCGGGAGGTCGTCGCCGAGGCCGAACGCCCGGTGATGCTCTATTCGATCGGCAAGGACAGCGCGGTGATGCTGCATCTCGCCGCCAAGGCATTCTATCCGAGCAAGCCGCCCTTCCCTCTGCTGCACGTCGACACGACCTGGAAGTTCCAGGCCATGTACGAGATGCGCGAGCGCATGGCCGCCGAGCTGGGCTTCGACCTGCTGGTCTACCAGAACCCCGAGGCCAAGGAGAAAGGGATCAACCCCTTCGACCACGGCTCGGCCCACACCGACATGTGGAAGACCGAAGGCTTGAAACAGGCGCTGGACAAGTACGGCTTCGACGCCGCCTTCGGCGGGGCCCGCCGCGACGAGGAGAAGAGCCGGGCCAAGGAGCGCGTCTTCTCGTTCCGCTCGGCCGAGCACCGCTGGGACCCCAAGAACCAGCGTCCGGAACTCTGGAAGCTCTACAACGCCCGCAAGGCCAAGGGCGAAAGCATCCGGGTGTTCCCGATCTCGAACTGGACCGAGCTCGACATCTGGCAATACATCCACCTGGAGAACGTGCCGATCGTGCCGCTGTACTTCAGCGACGTCCGGCCGGTGGTCGAGCGTGACGGCACCCTGATCATGGTCGACGACGACCGGTTCCGGCTGCGCCCGGGCGAGGTTCCGGAGATGAAGTCGGTGCGCTTCCGCACGCTCGGCTGCTACCCGCTGACCGGCGCCGTGGAGAGCACGGCCGCCACCCTGCCGCAGATCATCCAGGAGATGCTGCTCACCACTACCAGCGAGCGCCAGGGCCGGGTCATCGACCACGACCAGACCGCCTCGATGGAGAAGAAGAAGCAGGAAGGCTACTTCTGATGAGCGCGTACAAGCCCGCCGATCTCATCGATACCGACATCGACGCCTACCTGCACCAGCACCAGCACAAGTCGCTGCTGCGCTTCATCACCTGCGGCTCGGTGGACGACGGCAAGTCCACGCTGATCGGGCGGCTGCTCTATGACAGCAAGATGATCTTCGAGGACCAGCTGGCGGCCCTCGAGGCGGACAGCAAGAAGGTCGGCACCCAGGGCGGCGCCATCGACTTTGCGCTTCTGGTCGACGGCCTCGCCGCCGAGCGCGAGCAGGGCATCACCATCGACGTCGCCTATCGCTTCTTCGCCACCGACCACCGCAAGTTCATCGTCGCCGACACTCCCGGCCACGAGCAGTACACCCGCAACATGGTCACCGGCGCCTCGACCGCCGACGCCGCCGTGGTGCTGATCGACGCCCGCCGCGGCGTGCTCACCCAGACCCGCCGGCACAGCTACCTCGTCAACCTGCTGGGCATCCGCAACGTGGCGCTCGCGGTCAACAAGATGGACCTGGTCGGCTGGGACAAGAAGGTGTTCGACGACATCGTCGCCGACTACACCGCCTTCGCCGCCCGGATCGGACTGACCGGCTTCACCGCCATTCCGATGTCGGCCCTGGACGGACAGAACATCACCGAGCAGAGCGCCGCCGCGCCCTGGTACGACGGCCCGCCGCTGATGCGCTGGCTGGAGACGGTCGAGGTCGAGGATGCGCTGGCCTCCAGGCCATTCCGGATGCCGGTGCAGTGGGTCAACCGCCCCAACCTCAACTTCCGCGGCTTCAGCGGCCAGATCGCCGCCGGCACGGTGCGGCCCGGCGACCGGGTCAAGGTGCTGCCGTCCGGCCGCGAGAGCCGCGTGGCGCGCATTGTCGTGCTGCCCGGCGACCTCGACGAGGCGGTCGCCGGCCAGTCGGTCACCCTGACGCTGACCGACGAGGTCGACGTCTCGCGCGGCGATGTGCTGGTCACGGCGGACGATCCCTCGCCCGTCGCCAACCAGTTCGAGACCACCATCGTCTGGATGGACGACGAGCCGATGCTTCCGGGCCGGCCCTACCTCATCAAGATCGGCGCCCAGACGGTCACCGCCAGCATCACCGAGCCGAAGTACCGGGTACAGGTGAACACGCTGGAGCACATTGCCGCCAAGCGGCTGGAGCTGAACGAGATCGGCGTCTGCAACATCTCGGTCGACCGGGCGATCCCGTTCGAGGCCTACGAGACCAACCGCGATCTGGGCGGCTTCATCCTGATCGACCGCCTCAGCAACCGCACGGTCGGGGCCGGGATGATTCACTTCGCGCTGCGCCGGTCCGACAACATCCACTGGCAGGCCACCGACATCGACAAGGCCGCCCGCGCCGCCCAGAAGGGCCAGAAGGGCCGCGTCGTCTGGTTCACAGGCCTCTCGGGCGCCGGCAAGTCGACGATCGCCAATCTGGTCGAGAAGCGGCTGCACGCGCTGGGCCGTCACACCTATCTGCTCGATGGCGACAACGTCCGCCATGGCCTCAACAAGGACCTGGGCTTCACCGAGGAGGACCGCGTCGAGAACATCCGCCGCGTCGCCGAGGTGGCCAAGCTGATGGCCGACGCCGGTCTGATCGTGCTGACCGCCTTCATCAGCCCCTTCCGCGCCGAGCGCCGCATGGCCCGGGAGCTGCTGGAAGACGGGGAGTTCGTCGAGGTCTACGTCGAGACCCCCCTGGCCGTGGCCGAGGAGCGGGATGTGAAGGGCCTCTACAAGAAGGCCCGCGCCGGCGACCTGAAGAATTTCACCGGCATCGACAGCCCCTACGAGGCCCCTGAGAACGCCGAGATCACCGTGGACACCACCGGCATGACTGCCATCCAGGCGGCCGAGGCGATCGTGGTGTGGCTTGAAGCGCCGGAACGGTAGGCGCTTTGCGCACAACGTCAGAAGGTAAGTCGCCAGTCGACCGCGGCGCCAAACGCTGCATCAGCGTCAGCGCGGTGGCCATCCTGCAGGGCCATGACCCCGCGAAGACGCCATCGGCCCCAGCGCTCTGACCCCTGGCTGAGCGTTAATCTGAAATCCAGTTCGCGCCCGCTCGGACTTGTAGACAGCTGCCTATAGGAGAACGTCGTCGGATCCTTCCAGTGGGCCGGGTAGTCGGCTAGCAAGGCCCTAAAGTTCCCCTCCTCAACCCGCAGGGGCTGCTCTATTTCGAGCAGCAGGCTCTCGCAGATGAGATTGAGCCGCCAGCATGCGCCGTAGAGACCCACGCGCCACTGGCTGCTCACAGTATCGTCTGTCGAGAAGAACTGGCTCTCCTCAATGCGCGTGCGGCCGAGCCCTCCCTCCATTCTCAGAGTGAGCCAAGGGCGTACCTGACGGCCGAAGGAGGCCGCAATAAAGCTTGTCTCTGCAGGCATCGCAAACGGTGAGCTTGGCGCAATATCAGCGCCAAGCGGCCCCCGACGCTCTTTCAGAGAGCCTATTGATAGGTTCGCGGTTGCACGCTCCCCCTGGTAGCGAAGGCCGCCCGCGACATAGTCGCTGGCATCGACCTCCCTGAGCTCGAAGATGTCCGTGCGTTCCGAGCGACCTTGCTCGGCTGCCAGTGACCAACCGTTGCCAAGCCCGTAGACAGCACTGACGGCCTCATCAGGCGCGGCGAGCGCCTGAAAAGCATCGCGCCACTCTGCGCCCGGCGCCAGGGCTCCGCCTTCTCCCTTCCAAGCCGTCAACTCAAGGCGACCGAGTTTCGCCCTAACCGCGACTGATGCTGGCGGTCGCCCTTCAATGAAGCTCTGCAGGACTGGCGGCAGGTCATAGCCCCCGAACAGAGACTGCTCAGCTTGCAGCGCCCAACGGGAGCCGGCAGGGCCTGTAACGGCTACCGTCGTCTGCCGGGTCGCAGGCATCTGTCTGCCGAGCAACGCCGCCTCGCCTTGCGGCAAGATCTTTGCGGCGTCGACGGGGTAGATGCGGCGGTAGTCATCTCGCCCAAACGTCTTCAGCTGCGAGCTCTGGAGCACGGCATCGCCGAACGCCGCGCCAAGGCTGCTACCCGGAGGCGAAACCGGCGCAAAGGCGCCACCGCCAGGCGTCGGAACGCTAAGCGTGCCAATGGGCGCGAAGGCGGACTTCAGATCGATCAAGCCGTGGCCCCATACAGGGTCAACACCTGCTTCTCCTTGGTCCTTCGCCGTCCTGAAAAGTATTTCAACGGCTTCGCGACCGCTCAGCATCGGGAAACTTTGGAGGAGAAGCGCAACCGACGCGGCTGCGGCAGGCGAGGAAAAGGATGTGCCGCTGACCCGCCAGCATGCGTTGCTTGCATCGCAGTGGGTAATGATGTCGGCCCCGGGCGCAACGACGAACCAGTCAGCGGCGACACCGGCGCGAGCGGAAAACGTGGCCAGATTTCCGTTCGGCTGGCTGGCGCCCACGGCCATGACGTAGCCCTGGAAGCGAGGATCGGCAGCGTAACGGGCCGGCCATTCAGGGTTGGCGGTGGCGTCATTGCCGGCCGAAAATGTGAACACGATCCCTGCCGCAACGGCCCGCTGCATTGCGGCCTCGAACGCAGCGCCATCGGGTGTTGGTCCGCCGAGCGACATATTGATAATGCGAGCGCCGTTGGCGACGGCAAAGTCGATTGCCGCCGTCAGATCTCGGTCGGCAAAGGAGCAGCCATCGCTTGGGCAGGTTCCTGGCGAGTTATCAGCCCGTATGGCAAGGATGGTGGCCTCATAGGCTATGCCCATGGTTCCCGTTCCGTTGTAGTTGGCTGCAATGACCGTGGCGACGCGCGTTCCGTGCTCGCTGCCCCTGTCCAGTGCATTGCGTCCCGGAACGATATCGGTCGACTGAGGAGAAATGCGACCAAGCAGCTCAGGAAGGGACAAGTCGACGCCACTGTCGATCACAGCCACCGTCACCCCGGCGCCCGTCGCAGCTTCTTGGTAGGCGCTGATCGCGCTGATCGCTTCGAGGCTCCAGCTGCGTGTGTATTCCGGTGAAACGGCGGTCACCGGAGGCAGCGGAGGTGGCGGCGGAGGCGGCGGAGGCGGCGGAGGCGGAGGCGGCGGAGGCGGAGGCGGAGGCGGCGGAGGCGGAGGCGGAGGCGGCGGAGTAGGCGTCGATGGCGTTCCACCCCCAGAGCCGCCGGAGGCACAAGCGCTCACGGCCGAGAGGCTGATGCCTAGCAAGATCGCCACGACTGTGTTGAGCCGCGCCATTCACCTCTCCCTACCTTGCGCCGATCACATATCGACGAGCCTATGTTTAGGTGGGCCCTCTGAATAGTCTCGGATGTGGTGCTCCCGCTCCGATCCACTGAGATGCGAAAGTCGCCCCGAGCCGCCGCAGGGTCACCCTGCGCCTTAGCCAAGGAGCGGCGTCGCTCGGTTCTCCATGATGCACCAGGGGCAGGCGAATGGGTTTTGACCTCTTCCCGTCCGCGCTATTGCAGGCAAGATCAACGAGATCCGGCAATTTTGGGCAACGGGGCCAAGCGTGCAACGACCGATCACGGCGGTGAAAGACCAGGGGCGAAGCCGGCGCGTGAACATTCGTGTGCGGCGCTCACAAATTCCAGGCAAGATGGCCGGGTGGCGGACCCAGTTCATTCTGGGCGGCAAGGTCCACCGCAAGTTCTTTTCCGACAGCAAGTACGGCTCATCGGATGCTGCGTTCGAGGCCGCTGCGGCACACGTTTCGGCCTGCCAAGCTGAACACGATGAGCTGCTAGCACTTCGGCGCGCGCTGTCCCTCAGACGTTCCAACGTCACGGGCGTTACGGGCGTATTCTACTCCGCAGCTAGGCCGGGCCGAGGCGCCTTCTGGACGGCCTATTGGCTTGGCCCTGACGGCCGTCGGCGCAGTAAGAAGTTCTCAGAGAGCGTCCATGGTTCGGATGAGGCGCGTCGTCTAGCCATCGAAGCGCGGGCCGAGGGCGCTGCTCCCAGCCTGCAAAGGTTCGCTGAACTCTGCGCCAAGTTCGACCTCGATCCTGGACGGTTTGTAGCGCTCGACACTTGATCGAGTTCTGGCCCTACCCTGCTTCTGCACCTGTCCCCGCCGCTCCCCGCCATTACGCCCCCCCCCCTTAGGGTCCAGGAAGCCCGTGCTGGCAAGAAGTCGGCAAAATCCAGACAATATGCGGCTAGTCTGGACCTGGGTGGGGGCCGGCGGTCCACGGCCCCATCAACCATTGGTCCCTGTCCACGCATAGTAGGTCGCCGGCGACATACGATGGCAGCGGCCCTGCCGCCTGCCCGAGCTCAAGATCGCGCACGATCTGCTGCGCTTCGCGCGCTGGCAGATCGCGAAAGGCCGTCCCAAGGGCGTCAGCCACTCCAAGCCCCGTCACGTGATCAACGACCCGCCAAGTATTCCTGCCGTCAGGTTCGGCGAAGAACCGGTTCCGCATCCTGGCATGCCCCCTCCCGCGTCTGGCCCCTTCGCCCCCGCCGGGGCTTCGTACCCCACTGCCCGGTCCAATGACAAATGGCAACCTGGGGCTGGTCGGTCGGTCCTCGAGGGCCGCGAAGCGCCGCCGTGATGCAACCAAGCGCACGGACGGCCGAGCGGCCAGATGATCGGCGGGTGCGCCGACCGCAGCCAACCCTGGCTGGGTTCGTTTCCCCAACTCGTTGGTTTGGCGCATAGCCGGTCCACTGGCGGCCATCGGCAGCCTTTTGCAACCAGTTGCACGAGCTGTGCACGCCCGCAGAAGCCTCAACAGTTGTAGGTAACATATTGATATTCCACGATGTTTTGATCTTCCCCGACCGATCGGTCGGCGCTATTGTTGATCATCAACCACGGAGAAAGAGTCATGCGTGTCGGAACAGTCGGTGTTTTCCTGGGCTACGAAGATGAGGCGAGACTGACTGATCTAACCCTCGAGACAGGCGACCTCTGTGTCGTCTTCGAGGCTCCCGACGAGGACACACTGCGGGTCTGCTACCAGTCCCCAGACGGCGTTCCGGACTGGGGGCGGACGGAGCTCGTCTTTCGCAGCGAGTTCTTGCCGATCGGGCGGACGACCCTCGTGGTTCAGCGCCTGGAAAACTAGAGGAGAAGTGAATATGGAACAAACCACGAACAAATCGTCGCGCGCCGCGATGGAACGCGCGGCATTCCGCGACAGGGCCGCCTATCTGCATGTCACGGGCATCCTGCCCACCCATCTGCGACCTGCGGCCAGAGAGGCCTTGCAAAGCGCCAGCGCGCCCTCGTCGAGCTCCACACGCTGCGGGACCTGGCTGAAGGCGTTTGACCTCAAGCCCGAAGTGCAAGAGGCGCTCGACATCGAAAGCCACCCCATGGTCAGCATGGTCCAGAGTCTCTTGGAGGAGGGATGGGTCATTCAGCCCTCTCCGGGCGGGAGAAAGCGGCGACCTTTCGGAAAAGTCTTCCTCAAACGAGGCGGGGAGCGGCGCGTTGTGCAGCAGGACGGATCGCTCCTGCTGTCCTGGCCCGAATAGGCGCAATCAGGCGCCCAGCTCTGTCCAAGGATGACTAGTGACGTCGAGCGAGTGCCTTTCGCCGCAAGGCGAACAGTCTACGCTCGACGTCAGCAAGGCCGCACAGCGCCTTAGCGATATCGGCCAGCGCACCATCGATATGCGCGGCTCGCTCGAGCAGCGACGCTCCTGCGGGCAAAGCTGTCACACGGCTGCTCTGCGCCTGCTCAAGCAAGGTGCGCTTATGGGCGGCAAGGCGCTGAAGTCCGATTTGCGCACGCGCCGCCAAGGCTGACGCCTCCCATTCCACGCCGGCTTCCCGAAACTGTCGGGCCAAGGACAGGACCTCCTCGGACGTCGGGCCGTCGACAACGGACCGCGCCAACTGGCTAAGGCCGTGGCGAAGCGCATTTCGGGACGACCGAGCTTTGCCTTCCGCGGAGCGCGGACCGGTGCTTTTCGATGCGTTGACTCGGTTGGATCGCCGCTTGATCTCAGACACCGGGCCTTCCTCGGCGGGCATGTGATGTGACTGTAACGGCCCGATCACCCCGACGGCGCTCCAGATCCCTAATGACGGCATCGCGACGGCGACCGGCGATCTGGATCAAACGATCAAGTCGCTCGACTGTCTCGAGGATTTGCAAGAGCGCCGCATCTCCTATCTGCGCTTCCGACAGCCCAAATTTTGCAAGAGCCAGGCGAATGCGCTGCCCGGAGTACTCAAGGGCATATTGGGTAAGTTCATCTGCTCCAGACTGCGCCCGAGCGCGGGCGGCTAGGTAGTCTGCGGCCTCGGCACGATCGCCGCCAGCTAGCTCCGTCGCTCGACTGCCGTCAGCGATGGCCATGGACTTGAAGAGCTTGGCCAGCGCTCCTTCCTCCGCCATAGCAATCGCTACGGCCTTGGCGCGCTTGAGGCGATCGACCTCCCAGTCCAGGTCTACGATGTCTTTGACCCACATGCGCTCGATGGCGTCAGCGGGCGCCAGATCGTCGAGCAAGCTGGCCAGCCGCATTTCATACAGATTCTGGTTCTCAAGAGCCGTGACGGGCGCCGGCCCAAGCAAGGCGCGAGGGTCGATAGTGGGGGCCGGCGCCGAAGAACCGTCACCGCCTAGAGAGCGCCTTGTGCGAACGCGAGCCGGAGGGAGACGAGAGGCGTCACCTGTCATAACTGAACTCTACTAAGCCAGGAGCGGCGTCGCCTTAGAGGGCGCCGTTGTAGCCGCGGTACCACTCTACGAAGCGCCGTACGCCCTCTTCCACGGTTACGATCGGCTTGTAGCCAACGACGCTGGCGAGCTCGCTGACATCGGCTTCGGTGTCGGGAACATCACCGGGCTGAAGAGGGAGCATTTCCATGACAGCTTTACGGCCCAGGCACTCCTCAAGCACCTCGATGTAGCGAAGCAGCTCGACCTGCCGCTCTGCCCCAATGTTGAAGAGCCGGTAGGGACCTGCTCCGCTGGTCGCCGGATCGGGGGTCATGGCGTCCCAGTCGGGGTTGGACTTCGGCGGGTTGTCGAGGGTGCGGATGACCCCTTCGACGATGTCGTCGATATAGGTGAAGCTACGCTTGTGCTTACCGTGATTGAATACCGGGATCGGTTCGCCGGCCAGGATCTTTTTGGTGAACATGAATAGCGCCATGTCGGGCCGCCCCCAGGGGCCGTAGACCGTAAAGAAGCGCAAACCCGTGCAGGGGACACCAAACAGGTGGGCATAGGCATGCGCCATCTGCTCGTTGGCCTTCTTGGTCGCCGCATACAGGGTCAGTGGGTGTTCGGTGCTCTGATGCTCAGAGAAAGGCATGGCGCGGTTGGCGCCGTAGACCGAGCTCGTTGACGCGAACACGAGATGCTCGACGCCGTGATGACGGCAGCCTTCGAGAACGTGCAGAAAGCCGGTGACGTTGCTTTGGACGTAGACATGCGGATTGGTCGCCGCGTAGCGAACGCCTGCCTGGGCGGCCAGGTTGATGACGCGCTGCGGCCGGTGTTCGGCGAAAGCCGCGTCCATCGCTGCGCGATCAGACAGGTCAATAGTCAGCTGGGTGTAGTTGGGATGGTCGATGTGCCGCGCCAATCGGGCACGCTTCAACCTCGGGTCATAGTAGTCGTTCAGAACATCGACGCCGACTACACTGTCGCCGCGCCCGAGCAGACGCAGCGTCGTTGCGGAACCGATGAACCCGGCCGATCCGGTGACCATTACCTTCATTTTGAAATGCCTAGTGTGTATGGCTAGCCCTAGGGCGCTACTTCGCGCCCTGAGGCGACATCGGCTTCGACAATGGCCCGCACCAGCGCAAGCAAGTGTCGGCGCACCTTACCGGGAACAACTCGGGGAAGGAGCGAAATGAGTTCAGCGCCCTCCTTCGTCGCAAACATCCCCTTGAGGTCCTCGTGCGGATCTCCTCCTCCTTCCCCAAGTGCGTTCGGCGCCTCAAGCCCTTCGAAGAACGTCGCCACGGGAGCCTGGAGCACGGTTGCAATATCATAAAGCTTACTTGCGCTTACACGGTTGGCTGCCCGTTCATATTTTTGCACCTGCTGGAACGTAATCCCCAGCTCCCTTGCAAGCGCCTGTTGGGAAATGCCATGGCGTCGCCGATGATCCCTAATTCTAGAGCCCACATGGAGATCTATGGGGTTAGGTGAACGCTGACGGCTAGTATCGATCATCTCGACCTTACAGACGCCCGTCCGCCGCTCCGCGCGGCAGCGCCGATTTGACATCGTACAGAACCGCGTTGTCCCTGGCAAAGGCGCGGACGCCTTCCGGACCAAGCGCCAAGAACTGTTCATGCGCTACAGCCAGCACAACGACATCATAAGCATCGCGCGACGGCTCCTTGACGAGCTGCAAGCCGTACTCATGGAGGGCCTCTTCCGGATCCACCCAAGGATCGCAGACCTCAACCTCAATAGCATGGTCTCTGAGTTCAGAGATGATATCCACGACTTTCGTGTTTCGGAGGTCGGGACAATTTTCCTTGAAGGACAAACCCAAGACCAATGCTCGGGCTCCCACTGGATTGATGCGCTTGCGGACTGCAAGCCGCAAGATTTGATCGGCGACGTAGGCGCCCATTCCATCGTTGATCCTTCGACCCGATAGAATGACTTCTGGATGATAGCCCGCAACCTGCGCCTTGTGGGTCAGGTAATAGGGATCTACCCCGATGCAGTGCCCGCCTACGAGGCCGGGCCGGAAAGGCAGAAAATTCCACTTGGTCCCGGCGGCTTCGAGGACCTCCAGTGTGTCAATCCCGAGTCTGTTGAAAATCATCGCAAACTCGTTGATGAGAGCGATGTTGAGGTCGCGTTGAGTATTCTCGATGACCTTCGCCGCTTCAGCCACCGCAATGGAACTAGCCAAATGTGTGCCGGCGGGGACGATTTCTGAATAGAGGGCATCGACAAAACGAGCCGCTTCTGGTGTTGAGCCCGATGTAACCTTTGTAATTGTCGAGAGTCTATGCTCGCGGTCACCCGGATTGGCGCGCTCGGGGCTGTAGCCACAGAAAAAGTCGCGATTGTATGTAAGGCCCGATATACTTTCCAATATCGGCACACAGACTTCTTCTGTACAGCCCGGGTAGACTGTGCTTTCGAAGATCACTACCGCACCTTGCTTCAGGTGGGCCGCGATAGAGCGGCTCGCTGATGAAATTGCTCCGAGGTCTGGCCGACGCGCATCATCGATCGGAGTGGGCACAGTAACGATGAAAACGTTCCGAGAGCTCAGCTGCGCGGAATCGGCGCTAAATCTCAATCGAGACGCATCAGCCAGCTCCTGGCCCGACACTTCGAGCGTCTTATCGTTGCCGCGCCGCAAGTCATCAATCCTGGAGGCGTCAAGATCGTAGCCAACGGTATCGAACCGATGACCAAACGCTACGGCCAGGGGAAGTCCGACATAGCCAAGGCCAATTACGCAGATCCGAGCGTCCTTTAGGGAAATCATGTCTTCACAATCTTCGGCGGAAAAGTGGACGGGGGCGTCCAGCGCCCGCGAGGGAGGATATCGGATACAAGTTTGGGGCGCACATTGTTTCTACCGGCAGCGCCTCACTAATGGCGACAATCGTCAAACTGCAGCGCATGGCCAGCTACATGGTCGGCGTAGGCTAGTGAGTCAGCGTAAATCCCCCGTCATTCAAGTTGCGCTCGACTCTCTTGACTGCGCCCAGTCCAAGATAGGCTGCTGCCGCGCCTCGCCCCCCCGCCTTCCACCAGGCTACAAACTTTTCGGGACGGTCCCAAGGCATCGAAGTCATCGCGTTATCGCGCAAGTAGCGCGGGATATCGTATTCCCACCACTCAGTAGCGAGCAGATCGGTTCGCAGGCCCTCATCAAATCTGTAGCGGAGAATCCTGGCTGGGCTGCCGGCGACAATAGCGTAGGGAGGAACGTCTCGCGTAACGACCGAACCCGAAGCAATCACGCTTCCGCTGCCAATCGATATGGGCCCGCTATTGGCGATAATCACATGAGTACCGATCCAAACATCGTGGCCGATCGTGATAGGTTGAGGGAAGCCTTCGAACTCAAACTTGGACCTAAACGACGTCCAACTCGGCGCAGCGCCACGGTTTGAGTACGGGAAGGGTGAGGTGCTTACCCATTCCATAGGATGGCGATCTAAGCCTAACGAGCAGTGGGGACCAATGGAACAATAGCGACCCACTTTAGCATTCCCGATGGCGCCCCCCATGTTTACGTACGTATAGGCGCCGAACTCGACGTGCTTAAGAACTGCATCTGAGTATATCGTTACACCTGCCTCAAATTTCATATGCGTCATCAGCATAACGTCGCTGCCAATGTGCAAACCATGCGCAGCAAGGTCCTTACTAACTTGCGACAGATCGGTCATCGAGTGCCCTTTATTACTCTTGAAGCAGGCGGTCGGGCCGATCCAGCGGCGGCCACGACTCAGCCTTATGAGCGGTCACGCCCGCTCCGCACAGTGACTTGTCGCAAACGCCAGAGAGCCTGCGGGCCGGCCCCACTGCTGGCGGAGCGCTGAGAATGCGTCCTGAGCCGGGAGGCGTCGATTGTACTAGGGCTCCCGCCGGCACTCGCCCATAGCACGTCCGCCGGGGCTTGAAGCATGGACGGTGGTCGATGAACGGGGCGCCACAGCCCGGAAGTGGACGTTAGCTTATAGCGCGCCGCCCGACGAAGTAGCGCACGCTCCGTAAACTTCGTCACGAGAGACCTTGCCGCCCTTGGCGAAGCTCGCGGTTAGCCGAGCAGTGTCGCGCGCGATGTAGTAGATGTACTGGCCGCCGTCCGCGTTATGAAACACGGCGATCGCCTTGTCATTGGACACGACGGGCACCGCAGAGGCGGGACCCCCATCCCGAACGATGGATCCCGACTTCTTTTCGAGGTCAAGCTGCATCGTATAAACCTCGTTCGCGCCCTTAACCTTTGAATAGGTCGAGCAACTCACCTGGACTGGCGCTGCATTGGCCACAACCGCGGCGAAACTTGTTAGAAACACTACGACGGATGCACCGATCAGGGCGCTACGTTTCGGGCGCATATGACTCTCCAACTTCCGAGTGAAGTTCACACTATGGCTTTGGATCAAGCGCCGGAGCCGGCGAAAACGTCAAGCCCTCCGAGGCCGGGGCTCCTGCTGTTGGCTGAAACAGCAAGCGCTCGTGCAATGCAATATTGTCCTTCGATGTAGGGTCCAACCGCTTCACTAGGCGGGCTACGTTCCTTCGGTAGTCACCTATCGCCTCGTCATGGTGCTCCACGGCATCCAGGAGGGCTCGGGCGCCATCCTCTGGATCGAAGTCACGATAGTAGTAGCCATAGTCCCTCAGAAACTCCGAGTTGTGGATCAAGGGATAGCCCCCACTCAGTATTTCGTAATATAGATAATTGAGACCGTTCTCCCAGTGATGCGTGACGACGGCGTCGCAGAACTTCGCCATGAATTCGTAGGCCACAAACCGCTGTTCAAATGTCATCAGGCCATCTTGAACAACTTTCAACTTCTTCGCGAATGTCTCGAAATGATGATGCGCCTTGAATTGAACAGAGTTTGTTACGTAGGCAGCCTCTAAGAATTCAGGCGACTTCACATACGCGTGGTTTATGGCCAGCATTGGCAAATGACTGGTCTTCATTACGGTTATATTTGGATCTAGCACACCGAGTCGCCACTTCTCTCGGCCGGGCTTATAGCCGAAATCTATTGTCTTGGAGCTGGAAGCAAGCTTGAGCAGATCTGGCGACCAAATCTGCGGCACTTCGACAACCGGACACCTATAGATCGTCTCGTACCAACTACGCGCCGTGTGCATGTGCTGGGGTGTAAGCCAAACCTCGTCAAACAAGCCGGCGTCATAATGCAGCTCTGCCCGGCTTGAGTTTGGGTAGGCGACCACGCCCTCCATGGAGATTACGGCGCCATTGCCCCCCTTGTAAAAAATAAGCTTAACACCGCGGCCGCGCAGCGCCTGGAGTATACCGAGGGGCATGGCGGACCCGATGGCGACTACGTAGTCGAGCTGATCGGCCACGTCCCCGGTCCGCACTACATCTGCGTCATCGATTCCGAGCTCCGGCGGCATCGGCGCCGGCTCTACATTGCTTTGATTGAGCAGGTAGACCCGCGCACACTTCGACGCCGCCTTGAAGAGGCGGTAGAGAAACAGAACGTTCTGACGAATGCCGTTGTTGAACACCGGCAGAGTGCCGTCGTCCGCTAGAGCGATCGTAATGCCTACGTTGTACGCGACTTGGCGTCGAGTTTGGGTCTTAATGAGCGTCATCGGGCTAGCGAAGGAACGGTTCAGTTTTTGTTGAGAGACAGCCACTGCCAATGGGCGTTAGCGTAAGCTGGCGACCTCCATCATTGCTAATCGACGTCTCCCGCAATAGGAGTTCCTCTGCTTGAAACTTTGGAAAGTATTTCGCCTTCACCACGGGGCAGCTTTCCGTCCAGCGTATGGTCTGACTGTAGAGGCCATCACAGTTTGGCCCCACGAACACATTACTGATGCGAGTCGAAAAACCTGGATCGATGCTCTCGATCGTCATGTAGAGAGGGCGGCGAGACGCATTGCCACCAATACTCTCAATCCGGAAGGCTGCGCTCTGCTTATTTGCCAGGTACATGGCAACAAAGACGGCAGTTTCGGTGCACGTGGTAACGCCGATCTTCGCAAGACGGTCGCGAATTGCGAGCTCCAGGGCGCCGCCTACCGCGCCAGCCTTCGGTGCAAGTCCTGCCGGCGTCTGCGCCGAAGAGATTGATGAGCTGCCCGCTGACGCCAGCAATAGGCAAGCAGCAACACCGGTCGCGACCCGGGGCGCGCGGCGTCTGCGGGCTAGCGTTTGGTGGTGGCGATGGAGCAACGTCTAGACCTCCCTGGCGCTCATGACCTCTGCAATCAGGTCAGTGTAGGTCCCCTGGACTTCCGGGTTGTCGACGCTGAAGCGCCACAGAAGATCGAAGACCCTTCTTCGTTCCGATGCAAAGGTCTCGTCGTGGGTTCGGAGGGCGTGCAGTAGAGCTTCACCGCCGGCCGCTGCGTCGAAAGCTGGGTAGTAGTAACCTACGTCCTTGAACTCGGGTGAATTGTGAATCAGCGGCCAGCCTAGAAAGAGAGTGTCCCAATAAAGATAGTTGAGATTGTTCTCCCACTGGTGCGTCACCACGGCGTGAATGTGGGTTCCCATGACGTTGATGATCGAATGCCGCCCCTCAGCAGTAATCAAGCCCCGTCGACCCAGATCCATAGCATTGATAAACTGCTGGACATGTTCGTCCGCTTTCAACTTCTCGGCGGAGAAGAGCATCATGCCAGCGATCTGTGAGGGATCCTTTCGATAGGCTTGGTCGGCGACGAGCACGGGATAGTGAAACGTTTTCACGACATTTACGCTGGGGTCAAAGCAACCCAAGCGCCATTTCCCGCTGGTTGGCTTCTTGTAGTAAGGGTTCTTCTTCGCTCCAAACGCGAACGCGCGAATGCAGTGCGGATCCCATACATGGGGCGCCATGCGGGTGGTGGCTGAACGCGTAGCCTCAAGGTAGGCGCGGCACGTATGCCAGTGCTGAGGCGTCACCCAGCAAGCGTCGAAGTAGCGTCTGAAGACGTTATCGCCGTGGCTAACATCGCAGGCGAGCTGCTCAAAGTTCATCACCATGACATTGCCGGCGACATAGCTAACCAGGCGACCGCCGTGGGCATGAAGCCTGTCCAGCATCTCCGGATTGATGGCCCTGGCGCCCAGCTCGATGATCAGATCGAGCGTGTCGATTGCTTCTAGCAGGGGAATAGATGGGACGCCGAAAGCGCGTGCCAGTGGATGCTCCTGAGGGCCAGGGCAGCTAACGACGCATACCGATTCGACGATCTCAAGCCGCTGCAGAAGCATCAGCATGTAACCGATGTTCTGGCCGATGCCATTTGACCAAAGAGAGTCGGCCAAACTCGCGCCATTGTATGCGGCCGTTACGCCAACCTTGAAGCGTTTCACTTGTGAAGGCTCCGAACTAACTTCTTGGCGAGATTACAGGGCAATGCGGTCTTTGGCGATCCGCCACCTAGGGCTCTTGCCCTTTTGGCCGGGGGAGAGGCGGTCGATGCCGCGACCACCGATGTATGTGAACCATAAAGAAATTGGGCCACACCAATGGTGTGGCCCAATCACTCAGTCCAGGCGAAGTTCCCTTACGGGAGCTTGAACCCGATGCCGATACCAGCGCCGCTGGTGTCGTTGGACACGCCAACCGAAGCGCCCCAGGTGATCATGCCATCTTGGCTGACACCGTTGACGCGGAGGCTGAAGGCGGTTTCGCCCTCAAACGTACCCACACCACCAGAGAAGCCGATCTCGCCCGGCCCAACGTTGACCGGCGCAGCGCTCATGGCGAAGCCCATCGCGATGCCTTGGTAGGCCACAGCGATGTCTTCGTTGACCTGAGCAAAGCGAGCGTCAACCGAAGTGGACAGCGAGGAGATGCGGTTGCCGAGCGAGACGTCCGCAGACGCACGCGTCACTTCTTCAGACGAAAGCCGGGTCGTCAGCGAAGTCACCGCGGTAGCGCGGGTGACTTCTTCCGTCGAGATGCGGCTCGTCAGCGAAGTGTCGGCTGCAGCGCGGGTCACCTCTTCCGTCGAAACGCGGGTCGTCAGCGAAGTGTCGGCCGTAGCGCGGGTCACTTCTTCCGTCGAAACGCGGGTCGTCAGCGAGGTGTCGGCCGTAGCGCGGGTCACTTCTTCCGTCGAAACGCGGGTCGTCAGCGAAGTGTCGGCCGTAGCGCGGGTCACTTCTTCCGTCGAAACGCGGGTCGTCAGCGAGGTGTCGGCCGTAGCGCGGGTCACTTCTTCCGTCGAAACGCGGGTCGTCAGCGAGGTGTCAGCCGTAGCGCGGGTCACTTCTTCCGTCGACAGGCGGGTCGTCAGCGAGGCGTCGCCGGCGGCGCGAGCGACTTCTTCCGTCGACAGGCGGGTCGTCAGCGAGGCGTCGCCGGCGGCGCGAGCGACTTCTTCCGTCGACAGGCGGGTCGTCAGCGAGGTGTCGCCCGAGACGCGGCTGTCTTCTTCCGTCGACAGGCGGGTCGTCAGCGAGGTGTCGCCCGAGACGCGGCTGTCTTCTTCCGTCGACAGGCGGGTCGTCAGCGAGGTGTCACCCGAGACGCGGCTGTCTTCTTCCGTCGACAGGCGGGTCGTCAGCGAGGTGTCGCCCGAGACGCGGCTGTCTTCTTCCGTCGACAGGCGGGTCGTCAGCGAGGTGTCACCCGAGACGCGGCTGTCTTCTTCCGTCGACAGGCGGGTGTTCAGCGACACATCGGTTGATTCGAGCGACGAAACTGCATCAACAACGGCAGTTTCGAAGGTGCCGTTGGTGATGTCTTGCGGCGGGTTTTCCGTCAACTGCTCACCGATGTCGCCCGCAAGGCCCGTTTGCGCGTTCAGCGACGATTCAAGCGACAGAACCGACGAGTAGGCGTTCGAGGTCGAGGCGAAGGTCGACTGGGCGCTCGAGACCACCGTTGAGGTGCTGAGGCCGGTGGAGGCTTCAGTCGAAAGCGCGGTCGAAAGGACCGTCGAGTTGCTCGAAGACGCGCTGAGCTGCGTCGAGATTTCGGTCGACTGATCCGAAGACAGCGTCGCGTAAGTCTGGTCGCCATCGAGGTTGCCGTCGTTCTCGAGGTCGGCCGCGATGCTCTGGGCGTCAGCCAGGTTGAAGAAACCCGGAGGGCCCTGCAGGTCGGCGATCAGCTGCGCCGTGCTCGCTTCAGCGTTCACCGCTTGCGACAGGTCGGTGGAGATCGTCGAAGACGTGCCGCTGGCCGTATTCACCGCCGCGGAGGTGCTCTGAGACACCGAAGCCTGAGTGCTCAGCGCCGTCGACAGCACCGTAGAAGCGCTGTTCTGCGACGAAAGCGAGGTGCTTTGGTAGGTGCCGCCCGGGCCATAGGTTCCGTCGAAGGCGGCCGGAAGGGCTTCGGCGGCAACTTGCGCATACGCGCTAGTTCCAACCGCGGCGACAGCTAGCGCAAGCGCGCTGGCGCCAATCAAGATGTTACGTTTGTTCATTTCATCCCCTCGAGGGCGTCAACCATGAGATGCGACGCACAGGGGATTGGCCTCTGACCGCCCCCCGGCCGCCACGTGCGCCCCATCCCGCCAGGGCGGACGCGCCGGGCATATAAACCGGGAAATGACTCAGATTACAACGGTATTTTCGGCGGCGCCCCCCAAAAGGGATCCCAGATTCGCCCCCTAGGCGAATGATGATCGGAGGCATGCCCCCCTTTTTTGGTGGCGACGTGTTAACACTCATATACTCGCCGACTGATTGCACCTACTGGTTCGGACAGCGCCGTGAGAGTCCGCCTCGTCCTTGCCACATTGTAGATTGATCGCTCATGTCCTTGGCGCTTGCGCTGACCGCGGGGCATCGTCTCGTTTCGGGTAAGCGCGAGGTGAAGCGACCGATGGTAGATTCGGGACTAAGTCCGGGGGTAAAATGCGTCGAAGCAGGTATGCCGTCCTTCTAGCAAGCGCGACGCTGACTCTTTTTTCGGACACATTCACGGGTGAGGCTGCTGCCCAAAGTCCTGGCGCTGCCGAGTCCCCAACCGCGTCGCCGACGGCCCCACTGTCTCCAAGCATGGGTGAGGGCGTAGCGATCGAAGTGAACGGGATGTTCATTTCCTCCTACGACGTCTACCAACGGGTAAAGTGGCTTCTGTTCTGGTCCAGGCTCAAGCCCACTCGCGAAGTGCTGCGACGACTCGAGGATGAAGCTCGAAGAATGCTCGCTGACGAAGCGCTGCAGACAGCGGAGTTGAGGCGCATCAATCCGACGGGCGCCCTGATTGCAAGCAATCGACTTGTCGAAGAGCGTATCGAGCTCTTGGCGCGGCAGCGCAAGATGTCTTCAATTGACCTGCTTTCCGGCCTCATAGACGAGGGAATCGAGGCGGAGACATTGTACTCCATGGTCCGCGCCCAGATCAGCTGGGAAGGATACATCCAGTACCGGTACGGTGGCGGGGTATGGATAGACCCTGCCAGAGTGGCTTCGCGCAGAGAGCAGCTTCAGGCAAACGCCAACAAGGACCTCTACCGCATCCGGGAAATCATCATTCCACGAGCTCCCCGCGGAGGAAGACAGGGAGGTATTGATTTCGCCGAAGCGCTTTGGCGGGAGATTGTTAGTGGAAAGATTTCACTCGGCGAAGTGGCTGAGCAATTCTCCGACTCACCAAGCGCATCTAAGGGCGGGGAGATTGGTTGGGTGGCGCTGAACGACCTTCCGGCTGACACCAGAACGGTTGTCGCGCAAATGGGACCGGGTCAGATCGCTCCGCCGATCGAGACTGATGATCAGTACATTATCTATTATGTCGAGGACGTCGCACCGGCGGGCGGGCAGACCCGGTATGACTTGATTGCTGTGTTTAGCCCGTCCCTTGACGATACGGCAGGGGTCGTTGAGCGCTTGTCCTCGCTCAAAGCTGGCTCAACGTGCAGCTCGCTAAAGGAGAGAGCTAGGGTGCCGGAGGGCTTCTCCATTGTCCCGATCGATGGAGCCACAGCCAGCACGATCTCTTCGGACTTTCGAGAATGGGTAGTCCGCGCCAATGAGGGACAAGCGTCTCCGGTCATAAGTACGGCGTCGGGGATCGGCTATGTGCAGGTCTGTCGCCGCTACAAGGCGCCGCTAGCGGTTCCCTCTGACGATCAGTTGCGCGAAGAGCTCTACGTTGCGAGACTCATCAACGTATCGCGCAGTGAACTGAACCGCTTGCGGCAAAGGGCCCTAATCTCACAGCGATACTAGGAGGCGGTCTTGCCGCCGGTAGCGTGCAGGCGTCGGCCCCGGTCCCGGTACTTGGCGCGTCGTGATCGTGTCTATTGGAGGAGCAGAATGTCGACGGCAAAAGATCATATCGAGGCTGACATTGCCGGCGCGGCAACGCCGATCGACCATGGCCCCTCGCGCCTGATCGGCAGCACCTTGGGGCAAATCGATGCGCTCTCCGATGTTCAGAACGCCCCGGTCGACACTACAGGGCTACAGGATCGCCTCCATTCGGACGCACGTTCGACCCCTTCCGGACCGACCGAGTCTGTGCAGGTTCCGGCCGCCCTCCTTGTTCGTGTCCGCCAGGCCATTGGCGAGGGAGGCGACCAAGGCGCGTTCGTCGTTCGCGCCATCTCAAACGAGCTCCAGCGGCAAGGCTTCTAGGCGCTACTGGCCACCACCCGATCTCGAAATGATGCCATCGGACGAATGCTAAGCGGACGCTGCGGCTGGTCGCGCTTGATCAAACCGTAGCGGGGCGACCGGCCAACTGTCGTGCGGGCGAGATCTTCATGGCTCCACGACGGAGTTCGGTAGCCGTTTCGTTTGAAGAAATGGCTCGAGATGCCCGATTTTCTCGACTCCATCGTCGCCTAGGCGACCGAAGTGTCATTATTTTCACCTACCCTAGAACATCTCCCCATTTTGGGGCTTCTTGTGCCGTCTAACCGTGTTATGCGTCTCCGGCTGAGTTTCCCTAGGTTCTTTTCGTGCTTCATCTCGCTAACAATCGGAAAGAGCAGCCTCGCCCCATCGCAGAGTTCATAGCGGAACCAGCGCTCATTGGGGCCCGATGTGAGCCATTGTTGAACATGCCGTCCTCGCTACATATGAGCGGCGTTTCTTTTCTCGCGCGCCCACAGGGCTATGCGCTAAAGCGGCTTCTAGACATTGTCGCCGGTGGAGCTGGGCTAGCCTTTGTCGCACCCCTTATTCTCGTCGGTTGGTTGGCGGTTAAACTTACCAGCGAAGGCCCCGGCTTCTACTGGTCTTATCGAGTCGGCTTTGGTGGTCGGATCTTTGCGATGCCAAAGCTTAGATCTATGACCGTCGCTGCTCCTCGCAGGCCGCGCGAAGGGTTCGACGGTGCGGACAATCACATCACGCCGATCGGCGCTTTCCTCAGGCGGACGAGCATCGATGAGCTACCTCAACTCTGGTCCGTCCTTGTCGGGCACATGAGCTTGATCGGTCCGCGGCCGCTTCTTCCCGACGACCCAGGTACGCTTGCCCGCGCCCAACGGCACCCAGAAGTATTTTCGGTCCGTCCCGGCATAACCGGGCTTTCTCAGGTCAACGGCCGCAACCACATCCACGCCAAGCGCAAGGCGCGCTACGATGCTGTCTACGCTCGGCGGTGCACCTTCATGATGGATCTCTTCATCCTCAGGCGAACCGCCCGCGTCGTGCTTCTTGCTGAGGGAATCCTCTAGCCCCGGCCCGATCACAGTTAGAGCCTTCCAACGTTGTGGGATAACCGCATCGCCGCCCGGGCCACGGACGACAGCAGCGGTGACCGCAACCACAGCACCAAAACAGTCCGGGTGGCGTTTTCACCCTGACTGCGGAAGCATGACCGGTTGCCAGGCAAGCTGACTGCAAGACGCTTGGCGTTATCGGGCATTGGGGATAAGAAACTCTGGAATCAATTTTACCTGAGACGCAGGAGCTATCTTCTCCGACGGGCCCACTGCGAAACGCATCCCAGCAACATAGAAATAACAAAAAATAGGTGATACGAGTTTAATAAACATATATCAGAACTCGATCAGGATATTATGATTAATTTCATGACAATTATTTGAATAATGATAATATAGGATATATATAAAGTTTATATATATGATTGTTGAGCGCGATATGTTTATTTAGTTATAAATATTAAGTTTTCTGATAAGGGTTTTTTATTGTGGACCAATAAGTTTTGTTCAAAATGGTTAATAGGTGTATTGTATTTTGACGGCTCGTGGGTGCTTGGTTCGGATGGTCGGCAATATTAGAGCGCGGCGGAGGGCTGTTCGTATATTGCATGTATATAAATTTTATTGATTTTACGTTTGCGATGCAGCGGCCATCTCTATCGTCCATCACTCATCTTATCTAGAGTTGCCCTCATTCATCGTTCGCGTGGATGTAAGACCGAGTGATGCCGGCACATAAGTCTTCAAAGTTCGCGGACCGCGGGCTCGGCCATTTAGGACTGGCTCCGGCCGTCGCCCAACGCCAGTTCCGCGAAATGGGGGCAGGGGGCGTTCGCGCCCTCAGGGCCGACAGCCATGTTCGTAACCTGCAATCTGCGCTTTCGGCCGGATCGGCGGGTCTCAGCCGTTGACTTCGGCCGGCCGAACAGGTGGGTCAAACCCGCATGGCCGCGTCGCCCGCGCCCTGATCGTCGGCGTGCTCTTCATCGGCTTAGCAAAAATGGCCGGCCTGGCCAAGGAACTGGCCATGGCCTGGAGGTTCGGCTCTGGCCCGGTCGCAGACGCCTACGCGCTAACTTTCAGCCTGGCTTCCTGGCCCGGAGCCATTTGTGCCTCGGTTGCCACGATGCTGATCGTGCCGCTAATGGTCACGGGCCGTCACAACGACTCCGCCAAGCTGGATCTGCTGCAGCGCGAATTGTTGGCGGCGGCCATGGTGCTCGGGGTCGGCCTGGGGCTATTGGTCTTCCTGAGCCTGAATCTGGGCCTGATGCACGGCTGGCGTGCTCTGGAGGCTGACATGGCGGTTGAGGCCCGCCGCATGATTGGCCCCCTGTCCCTGACAGTGCCGCTGGTTGCCGTATCTTCGATTCTAGCAGCCTGGTTGATTGCTTCGCATCGCCAGATCAACACCTTGTTCGAGGGCGCGCCCTCGCTGCTGCTGTTCGTCGCCTTGGTGGCCCTGCCGATGGTCGACGGAGCAACAGTGGCCTGGGCCACGGCCGCCGGCTTCGGGCTGCAGCTGGTGCTACTAGGCGCGAACCAGGATCGACCGGCCCTGCTACTGCGCCCTCGGCTCGGCTTCCAATCCCAGCAATGGCCGCACCTTTGGCGGGGCCTTGGCGTGCTGGTGCTCAGCCAAGCCTTGGTGTCGGTTTCAGGTGTCATCGACCAAGTATCAGTCGTTGCCCTAGGGCCGACGTCGAACGCCACCATAGGTTACGCCTCTCGCCTTTTGTTGCTGGTCCAGAGCCTGGCCAGTCTGGCCATCGTCCGCGCCCTATTGCCAATCTTAGCAAGCGCCGACTTTGGCGACGATCGCGTGCGCTGGCGTATCGCGGTCCAGTGGTCCGGCATTCTGGCTGCGGGCGGTTCCTTGATATCGGTCTTGATTTGGTTCCTGACGCCGTGGGTCGTTGCCCAGCTGTTCCAGAGGGGTGATTTCACCGCCGAGGATGCTGTTCGGGTCAGCGAGGTCGTTCGATTCGGTCTGGCCCAGATCCCATTGTACTGCGCCAGTATTGTCCTCGCCCAGTATGTCGGGGCAACCGGTCGTTACAGTCTTTTTCTTTGGGGCAACGGATTGAATCTATTGGTCAAGATCGCAGCCAACGCGTTGTTGATTCCGCTCATGGGCGTGCCGGGCGCGATGCTGGCGACGGCGTTCATGTATGGAGGGTCAATGACCTTCCTTTGGATTTTCGGGCGACCGAGGGACGGCACTGCCGGCCCAGCGGCGGGAGCAGCCTAACATGTGCGGTATAGCAGGCTTCCTGTATCCCTCGGCGGTCGCCGGCTCGCCGGGGCGTGAGCTGAAGTCCATGACCGACGCCATCGCCCGACGCGGGCCCGACGATCACGGCGCCTGGTTAGACGACCAGGCGGGTGTGGCCTTGGGTCACCGGCGGCTCAGCATTCTCGACCTAAGCCCGGCTGGCCATCAGCCGATGGTCTCTGCGTCCGGCCGCTATCAGATGGTCTTCAACGGCGAAGTCTATGACCACCTGGACCTGCGTGAGGCCCTTGGGTCGGACCGGGTCTGGCGTGGTGGATCGGATACGGAAACCCTTTTGGCGGCCATCGACGCCTGGGGTCTCGAAGAGACGTTGGCACGATGCTCGGGCATGTTTGCCTTGGCGCTTTGGGATCGTCAGATCCGCGAACTGACTCTGGCTCGGGACCGCTTCGGCGAGAAGCCGCTGTACTACGGCTGGGCTGCAGGCCGCTTCGTTTTCGCCTCGGACCTGTCGTCGATCCTGGCTCTGCCGGGACCGGCACCTGAGATCGACTGGACCGCGGCCCGCACCTATTTCTTGCATAACAGTGTGCCCGCCCCTTCTTCGATCTATCGCGGCATTTACAAGCTTTCGCCCGGCTGCCTGCTGACGGTGAGGCCAGGCGAGGCACGCGAGGCGGGGCCAATGCGCCAGCGCGCCTGGTGGTCTGCTGTCGAGGTAGCCAGCCGCCCGCGTTTTCAAGGCGACGCACACGAGGCGGTGGCTGAACTGGAACGCCTGCTGAACCGTGCCATCGGCCTACAGATGCTGGCGGATGTACCGGTCGGGGCATTTCTGTCCGGTGGCGTGGATTCAAGTCTAGTCTGCGCCCTCATGCAGCGGTGGTCATCGGTGCCGGTGCGCACCTTCTCGATCGGCATTGAGCATCCGGAGTTCGATGAATCCAAACATGCCCGGGCCGTGGCCGATCATTTGGGTACGCACCACACCGACCTGACAGTGACCTCGGCCATGGCCGCTGACCTGGCTCCGTCACTGGGCGCGATCTGGAGCGAGCCCTTCGCCGACAGCTCACAGGTACCGACGACCCTGCTCGCCCATCTGACGGCGGGCGAGGTCACGGTGTCACTTTCGGGCGATGGCGGCGACGAGCTGTTCTGCGGCTACGCCCGCTATCAGACCGCGCTGGAGCTGGAGCGCCTGCCCGGTCGAGGCGCCATCGCCCTGGGCCTGTCGGTCCTGCCGCCGGCCACAATGGCCGCCCTGATCCGCATGCTGCCACACCCGTCGGCGCGACGGGCCAAGGCCGAGAACATTGCCCGGATCCGTGAAATCCTGTCGGCGCCGACTCCGTTAGGACGCTATTCGCGCCACATCTATCAGCCAGAGTGGCACGGCCGGCTGCTACGGGAGGGGCTTGATGGCGTGACGGTGTCGCACAACCATGGCACACCCCACGGCGATCTGCTCAACGCCTACGGCCTCGCCGACACCCTGGACTATCTGCCCAACGACATACTGGCGAAGGTGGATCGCGCCGCCATGGCCGCCAGCCTCGAGACCCGTGTGCCGTTGCTGGACCGGGCTGTTGCCGAGTTCGCCCTGACCCTGCCGTCGGCAATCAAGCGCATGGATGGGGCCTTCAAATGGCCTCTGCGCGCCCTGCTCTACCGCCATGTGCCCCGCGCCTTGATCGACCGGCCCAAGAAGGGCTTCGGCATTCCGCTGGGCGACTGGCTGCGCGGCGACCTGCGCGCCTGGGCCGAACCCCTGGTGCTGCAATCCGACGAACTGTTCGACGATGCTGCCGTTGCCGTCCTCTGGCGCGAGCACCAGTCAGGTCAGCGCGACTGGCAAAGCCAGCTGTGGCGAGTGATAATGTTCCGCGCATGGCGCCAGGCCCAAGGAGACCGCCCCGCGTTCGGCCAGGGCGCCCCGGTCACCGAGAGGAACGCTTCGGTTGTCGCTGCCTGACGCCCCAGCCGAGCCGCGTATACTGATCCTGGTCTATTCATTGGCGCGCGGCGGCGCGGAGCGGATGACCGTCGAACTGGCGCGCGCCTGGGCCGACCGTGGGTGCCGCGTCACGGTGCTGACCCTTGCGCCGGCTGAGACCGACTTCTTCCATCTGGACCCGCGCGTCGAACGATTGCGGCTGTCGTTTCCCGCCGATCCGGAGCGGAGCGCGGTGAAGATGGTGACGGCCAATATCGGGCGCGCCATGGCCATCCGCAGAGTGTTGGTCCGGGCACGCCCGGATATCGCCCTAGGCATGATGTCCTCGGCCGCTATCCTGCTGGCCATGGCGTCGGTCGGCCTGAAGTTGAAGACATTCGGCAGCGAGCGCACCTATCCGCCGGCGTTTCCGCTCGGAGCTATCAAGGAGCGGGTGCGCTGGCTCACTTATGGCCTATTGACCGGGGTGATTGGCCAGACTGAGGCGGCGGGCCGCTGGTTGAGCGAGAACACGCGCGCCCGGCGGGTCCATGTCATCCCCAACCACATCGACCTGCCTCTGCGCGCCCAGTCTCCTATCATTGCTCCGGCTCGGGTCCTGGGCCGGGAACGGCGCTGCATCCTGGCCGTGGGACGGATGACCGAGGAGAAGCAGTTCCCTAGGATGATCGAAGCCTTCAACCTGCTCGCGCCCCGGTTTCCCCAATGGGACCTAGTAATCTTAGGTGACGGGCCGGATCGGCTCGATCTGGCGGCACGGATTGCCGCTGCGAACCTGGAAGGTCGCGTTCATCTGCCGGGGGCGGCAGGTAACATCGGCGACTGGTACGGTCGGGCAGACATCTTTGCCATGACTTCGCGGTTCGAGGGCTTTCCCAACGCCTTGCTGGAAGCAATGGCGCATGGGACACCGCCGGTAGCTTTTGACTGCATGACCGGACCGTCCGAGCTGATCCGGACCGGCGAAAACGGACTCTTGATCCCGCTGAACGACATGGACAGCTTAGTTAAAGGCCTGGCCGAATTGATGAATGATGAGGATCTGAGAGCAAAGCTGGGTGGCAGGGCGCTTTCTGCCCGCGATCGTTTCAGCTGCGAACGCGTTACAAGCCTATGGCTCGAGGCCTTCGGCCTGCGCGCGGGGGCGGTTCACAGATGACCCAGGGAGCTAATCGCTATCTCTATCGAGGCCGGTTCAATGACGGCGGACTGCTTGCACTGACCGGAGCCTTGGTCATGTACGGGCTGTTGTATAGTCATCTGGCGACTTTCCTGACCTCCAAGGCTGGCATCCCCTCGACTCCCGTCTACCTGGCGATCGCCGGATTAGGGCTCGCAATGGCCAGCGGCGTGTTCCTGCGTCGGTCCCTGACGCGATCCTCCTTGATGATAATGGCGGCTGTGGTCGCCTATGTCATGATCCTGTTAGTCAACCTGATGTTTCTGGGTGAGTCGGTCTTTTCCTTGGTGCGGGACCGCCTGTCCTGGGCCATGGTGTCGCTCGCCGCGATCGTCCTTCTGAGCAATCTGCGCAGTCCTACGCAGTTCCTGTTCATCTTCAGGGTGGCGATCTTGGCCTCGGCGCTGATCGTACTGGCGGAGTTCCTTTCTGGGTTCTCATTGCCTGTGGTGATGACGACTGTGCAGGGGCGCGCAGCCGGTCTGTTTCAGAATCCGAACAATGCTGCTCTGTTCATAGCTTCGGCCCTGCCTATCGTAACTATTGGGCTGAAGCCGCTTTACCGGGCTCTCTGGTATGGCCTGGCGATGACTTGCGTCTTCCTGACGTTCAGTCGTGGCGGTGCGGCGCTGTGCGGTCTGGCGATCCTGCTGGTTGAAGCCTTCCCCCTTCAGCGGGGGGGGGTGACGTCCCTGCGCCGGCTAGTACTCTGCATCGTCCTGGTCGTGCTCGCGGTCGCCCTCTACGAGCTGATCACGACATTCATCATCACCAATTTCGGGAGCAGTCTGGACGTCAATACGCTTAGTCGAGTGCGACTGGAGGAAAACGCTTCGTCCATGGCTCGCGTGCAGCTGTTGAGGCTCGCGTGGGAGGGTTTCTCCAGCTCACCCATCTGGGGGCACGGCGTGGGGGCTGGTGACCGCTGGCAGGCCAGTGAATCGGTTCATAATCTGTTCGGTCTGCTCGCCTTGGAGAACGGCGTCATCGGCCTGGCTTGGTTGGGCGGCTTCCTCTTCGCACTGTGGTCGATCCCGAGACCTTTTGGCATCTGGGCGACAGCCATGTACTCCGTATCAAGCCTGTTCAGTCACAATCTGATTGACGGACCGACTTACAGCCTGATCCTCGCCACGTATGCCGCCCTGCCCGCGATCTTCACCGCGCCTCAGGGCCACAGGCCGGCGGTAAGGTCGCGAACCCTTGCGCTCCGTCAGCGGCAGCGTCGGGTGATAGGCAATCCGTGACCCCGGCCCCGGCCGAGCGGATGCGACGTGCCCTTTTCGTCGTCCTGACCGACGCGGCCGGCGGGGCGGAACGGGTCGCAGCCACGCTCGCCAATGGCTTGGCGCGGCGTCCCGGCTGGTCAGTCGAGTATCGAGTGCTTGGACGATGCGAGACGCCCTCCTTTGTTTCGGGCCAATTGGACCCGGCGATCGCGCTGCGGTTTGGGCCTTCGGCGTCCCCGCTTGTCGGCCTGCTCGCTCTGCCCTTAGGCTTGGCAGGACGTAACGCGGATCTAGTATTCTCGACCCATCTCTACGCCAACGCCATGATGTCGATGCTAAGGTGGCTGCGCCTTTTGCGAACGGTCCGGCTGGTGACCCGCGAAAGCACCACCCTGTTCGACCGCTATAAGGGGCTCCGCCGTCTGGCCTATCGGCTGCTGTACCGACTGTACGGTGGCCAGGACTTGGTAGTGGTCCAGACCGGCTATATGGGCGACCATGTCGCGCCCCACTTGCCGCGCACGGTGCGCCGGCGGATCGTCACCCTGTTGAATCCCGTCGATCTGGAGAGTATCGAGCGCGCGGCAGCCCAGCCCCTTTCCCCTGATGTCGAAGCCCGGCTGACGCGCCGGGTCAATGTGGTGGTCTGCGGGCGACTAATCCCGGTCAAGCGCCCCGAGGCCGCCTTGGCGGCCTTCGCCGAGGCGCGTCGCCGGACGACGCCAGATCTGCAGCTGGTCTTCGTCGGCGAGGGTGCAGGGCGGGCGGCGCTGGAAACCGCCGCGCGGGAGAGGGGGCTGATGGATGACGTCGTCTTCCTAGGCCTCCAGCCCAACCCCCATGCGATCATGAGGGTCTGCCACTACGGCCTTTTGACCTCCTCGCGTGAAGGCTTTCCGAATGTGGTTCTGGAGATGATGGCCGCCGGCGTGCGCGCCGTCGTCATGACGCCCTGCGCAGGCGACCTGGATACACTCAAGGGGGTGACGGTCACCCCCGACTTCGAGCCCGCCACACTGGCTGAGGCCCTGGTTCGGGTGATTCAGACCGGCGCCGACCATCGCGCCCTGTATCGTGCGACCGTGGCCGGTCGCGGTCTGGACCCCTATCTGGACCGACTGCTGGGCCAGGCCGCATGAGGATGAGAAGATGATCCCAGCATCGCCCCACATCGCCGGGCTCGGTCGGGAAGGCTTCCGGCACGACATCAACGCCCTGCGCGCGATCGCGGTAGTGGGGGTGCTACTGTTTCACTTCTCGATATGGCCGTTCGGCGGCGGCTATGCGGGTGTAGACGTCTTCTTCGTCATCTCCGGCTTCCTGATGACGGACATTGTCGCGCGACGGCAGACGGCGGGGTCGTTCGGCGTTGTCGCCTTCTGGCGGGACCGGGCGCGGCGAATCGTGCCCGCCTTGGGGGCGCTGTTGCTCGTCATGCTGGTGCTGGGTTTGATTTGCCTAGACCCTCTACGTTACGCCGAAATGGCGCGCAGTGCGGTGGCCCCGCTGCTGTTCTATTCCAACGTCGAATACTGGTTTGCTGGCGGATACTTCGACACGCCACAGCATTCCAAATGGTTCCTGCACACCTGGTCGCTGTCGGTCGAGTGGCAGTTTTATATCGTGTATCCGCTGGCCATGTTGATGCTGACTCGACTGGTGAAGTCTGAAGCGCTCCGAATCGGCGTCTATCTCGCCGCCCTGCTGCTGTCACTGGCGGTTTGCGTCTGGGCCGCTGCGGAGGGGGCGGGCATTCATCCCAAGATCGCTACCGGGAATTTCTACCTGCTGCCCACGCGAGCCTGGGAGATGATGCTGGGCGGGCTGGTGGCCTTGGCACCGGCGTGGCTGTCGGCGCTACGCCGGTCGTGGCTCCACTGGATGGGGCTGGCGCTGATCGGAGTCTCCTTCGTCAGTTTCGACGCCCGGACGCCCTGGCCTTCGATCTGGACCCTCGTGCCGGCCTTGGGCACGGCAGCCGTCTTGCTCGCGGCCGATCAGGGACGGTGGGCGCGGTCGGCCTCGCTGGCAAGATTGGGGCTATGGTCCTATTCAATCTATCTATGGCACTGGCCGCTAAAGGTCGGTCTCGACTATTTCGACGTCGTCGACTCCCTGTGGGTGGCCGCGATTGCCATCGCCGCGTCCATCGCGCTCGGTGCCTTATCCTACATCTGGATCGAGACACCCTCGAGGCGGTGGCTGACCGCCCCTGGCCTCGGCCGATGGGCCGGGGGCGCGGCGGGACTGGTCGCCCTGATGCTGACGGCCACGGCGGTGGTCAGTGCCGACGGCCTGCCCGGGCGCCGGGGCGGCGATGCGCGCTATTACGCCGACCTGCGCGCGGCGGCGGCGGACTGGGATTTCGCTTGCCCGTCAAAGCGCTTCTTCGATGCAGTTCCGCCCGACTGCATCCGGGGTGGATCGGGTGGGACCAAAGTCGCTCTCGTTGGCGATTCCCATATGCAGCAGTGGTACGGACGGTTCGGGCAGACTGGGGCGGATCGGCCGGAAATCCACTTCCTGACCGCCTCGGGCTGTCCGCCAATTCCCGATACGTCGCGGCAGGGCCTCGGCCTGACCTGCTTTAACAACGTGAACAGTATCTGGGACTCGCTGGACAAGGAGGATTTCGACGTTGTAGTGATCGAGGCAAGTTGGCGCTTCTATTCCGAAGTCGACGGTGGACGACTGTGCTTCATCTGGCAGGGGGCCTGCGTGTCAGAGAGCGCCGAGGCCTATCCGGCAGCGTTCCGTGCGGCGCTCGAGAAGCTATCGGCGCGTCTCGCAACGCTCAAGGCCAGAGGCGCCCGGGTCATACTGGTCCTCGATATGCCCGGGGCGGGGCTCGCCCATCCTGAGGAGCTGGCCTTCCGTCGGTTCCACGGCCGACCACTCGACGACATCTCATATACCAACGCCTTCCCGCCAACGGAGGCCGTGGCCCAAGCCGGAAGGCGCGCGGGCGTGGAGGTGGTCAATCCCGTCGATCACGTCTGCACCGACGGACGCTGCCCTGCACTGACCGCAGACGGACATCTATTGTACCGCGACACCGGACACCTCCGGTCCAGCGCCATGCGCACCGGCACCTATGACTTTCTCGACCCCTACATCCTCGGTAGGGACTTCTCTGACACGGGCGCAACGAGTGGCAAGTGAAACCGGTCATGTGGTGGTCTTGGCCTCCTATGCGCCGTCCCTGATCAATTTTCGGGGTCCCCTGCTGGAGGAGATGGTGCGGCGGGGATGGCGGGTGACGGCAGTGGCACCCGACATGGACCACGTCGTCGTCGAAGACCTTCTACGCATGGGAGTAGCGGCGCAGCCGGTCAAACTGGCGCGGACGGGACTCAATCTCTTTACGGACTTAGCCTACTGCGGGGCGATTCGGCGATTGCTGAAGCGGTTAGGTCCTGATGTGCTGCTCGCCTATACGGCAAAGCCGGTGATCTGGGGTGCGATAGCGGCCCGGCTGGCTGGCTTGCAGCGGACGGTGGCAATGATCACGGGGCTGGGTTACGCCTTTACCACGCCGGATCGGCCCAGTCTGAAGCTCGCCCTAGTCCGGAATGTTGCCTCGCTGATGTACCGCATCGCTCTGGGTCTGTGCGACCGGGTGTTGTTCCAGAACCCCGACGACCGCGCTAAGTTCATGGAGTTGGGGCTGGTCGGGTGCGACCGGAGCGAGGTAACCGCCGGGTCGGGCATAGACTTGGAGCGGTTCCGTCCCGCCCCGCCCCCGGGCGGTCCGTCGTTTCTCATGATCGCGCGACTTCTGGGGGCCAAGGGCGTGCGCCAGTACGCCGCCGCGGCCGTGGCACTGAAGCGGCGCCGGCCCGAGGTGGAGGTCCGACTGGCAGGTTGGATCGATCCCGGGCCTGATGCGGTCAGCCAGGATGAGCTGGACGGCTGGATCGACCAGGGATTGACCTACCTGGGGCGCCTGGAGGATGTGCGCCACGCCCTGACCGAAACGGCGGTCTACGTGCTGCCATCCTACCGCGAGGGCACGCCGCGGTCGGTACTGGAGGCCATGGCCATGGGGCGAGCCGTTATCACCACCGATGCACCTGGCTGCCGTGAGACTGTGCAGGACGGAGTTAACGGCTTCTTGGTCCGACCCAGGGACGTGGGCAGCTTGGTTGAGGCGATGGAGCGGTTCATCCTCGATCCCACACTGGCCGCGACGATGGGTGCCCGCTCGCTTGAGCTGGCGCGAAGAAAGTACGATGTGCGCAAGGTTAATGACCAGGTAATCGCCGCCCTTTCGGCCAGCGCCTCTCCGGGTGACCTGCCCCCTCTGGTCCCTCGATCCTTGTGAGAGCCATTGGAGTTGTGATCCGCCCCCGACCTTGGGCCAGATCAGGCCGGGATTTCTCGCCGGTTAGGGACCGGGCGGGCCAAATGGCCCGGCGCGCGCAGGACGTATTCGTCACGGCCAGATCCAAGTACGCCAAGATGCGCGGATCATAGCGGCGGTTCATCCTAACGAGCCCGAACTCTGGCAGCATGGCCTTGACGTCAGCGAGGCTAGCGGATTCATATGGGAAGCCGCCTAGCCAGTCATGAATGTCGTGGTCGGGATTCATCCTGCGGGCGCGAATCTGTGATGGGGATTTGCGACCTGTGACGCTGCGAAGGGTGCCGACCAAGACACCATACACCGCTCTCGCGACGTATTGAACCGAGCTGGGCGCGATGCTGTAGATGCGCTTGAAGACCCTCCAGAAACCACGCAGAGGAGTCTTGGCGTAAAGGGCGATCACCAGCAGGCCGTCCGGTTTCACCAGTGATGCAGCATGGCGGACCGCCCGACGCATGTCGCCCGCATGATGCAGGACACCCCAAGAATAGACGACGTCATACGGGCCGACGAGGCTGAAGACGCTGGCGACCTCGGCCGTCCAAGCGTTATTCGGCGCGAAGCCCGACAGGGTCTGGCGAGTGGCGGCGACCGAGTTCTCGTCGATGTCGACGCAGGTGACGTGGATGGCACCCTTGCGAACAAGGGACGCGGCCGGCAGGCCAGATCCACTACCGATATCCAGAACAGTGCGACCCAACAGTTCCTGCGGCTCGAAGAGACGGCCGATGCCGGCATCAGACGCCTTCAGGCGTTCGGGGTCGATCAAACGAGCGAAGGATCGCCAGTTTTCACCGAAAGCAAAATGGCTCTCTACATCCAGGAAATATTCGATGGCATCCATAGGAGATCGAAAGATGTTGAACGTCAAGTGCACCGTACGCCCGTTGCAACTTCAGCACCCTCGGGGCACCCTGAGCACCCTACAGAGCTGACCAAACGCCCATCGAGAAGACGACGTTGTATGGATTTCACCCATCATAAGAAGCTCTTAGAATTCATTCGTTCAGTCTACGGTCCTGAGGACGTCCCGTTGCACCGTCCTGTTTTCGTAGGGAATGAAGTGACTTTCGTGACCGAGTCGATTGAAACGAACTTCGTTTCGTCGGTGGGCCGGCGCGTTGTTGACTTTGAGCAGAGCATTTGCGGGTTCACCGGTGCCCGGGCGGCCGTGGCGATCGTCAACGGCACGGGGGCGCTACACTTGGCGCTGATAGTCGCTGGCGTCTCTCGTGGCGACGAGGTGCTCACCCAGGCCTTGACCTTCGTCGCCACCTGCAACGCCCTTTCCTACATCGGCGCACAGCCCGTCTTCCTGGATGTCGACCAGGACACGATGGGCCTTAGCCCGATCGCAGTACGCAACTGGCTTGAGGCCAACGCGATCCAGCGCGAGGGAGGGGCGTACAACAGGGCGACCGGTGCGCGGATATCCGCCTGCGTGCCGATGCATACGTTTGGCATGCCGGCGCGCATTCGGGCTTTGGTCGAAGTCTGCGAAGAGTTTGGCATCCCCGTTGTCGAGGACGCTGCCGAGTCTCTTGGATCGTTCGTCGGCGACACCCACACTGGCCGGTTCGGCAAGTTGGGCGTCATCAGCTTCAACGGGAACAAGATCGTCACAACCGGCGGCGGTGGCATGATCATCACAGATGACTTGGAGCTAGCGAAGCGGGCGAAACATTTGTCCACTACGGCTAAGAAGCCTCATGCTTGGGAGTATGACCACGACGAGACCGGGTACAACTACCGGATGCCCAACCTGAACGCGGCGCTGGGCGTCGCTCAGGTGGAGCGGCTGCCGGCCATGCTCGAAATTAAGGCCGAGTTGGCTGCCGCCTATGCCTCCTTCTGCGAAGATGCCGGGATTGAGTTTGTCGCCGCCCCTGCAGGAACGCGCCCAAACTACTGGCTAAACGCCATCCTGCTGTCGTCTCTCGAAGAGCGAAACGAGTTTCTGGCTGCCTCGAATTCGGCAGGGATTATGACCCGTCCAGTCTGGAAGCTGATGACGCACCTGAAGATGTTCCGGGATTGCCAACGGGACGACCTCGCCAATTCCCTGTGGCTCGAGGAGCGCCTTGTGAACATCCCGTCCAGTGTTCCGGACAGGGAATTCGATAGGCTTCGCCAATGAACGTCCTTGAACTGATTGGGCGGCGCGCACCCCTTTTTCAGCCAGACATCGCCCGGTTCGATGAAGAATTGTCGGACTTGGTGTCTTCCGCCCGTTTCCTGGTAATCGGCGGCGGCGGCTCGATCGGCCAGGCGGTCACCCGTGAGATCTTCAAACGAGGGCCGCGCGCGCTCCATGTGGTTGACATTAGTGAGAACAACTTGGTCGAGCTCGTACGCGATATCCGCAGCACGCTCGGCTACATCGACGGGGATTTCCAGACCTTCGCCATTGATTGCGGCAGCGTCCAGTTCGACGCCTTGCTCGAGCACTACGGCCGCTACGACTATGTCCTGAACCTTTCGGCGCTGAAGCACGTTCGCAGCGAGAGCGATCCCTTCACGCTGATGCGGATGCTGGACGTCAACATCCTCAACACCCTTGATACGCTGCGAAAGACCGCCGACCGCGGTGCGCGCAAGTACTTCTGCGTCTCGACCGATAAAGCCGCCAACCCGGCCAATCTCATGGGGGCCAGCAAGCGCATCATGGAGATGTTCTTAATGCGCGCCAGCGTCGAGACGCCGATTTCGATGGCGCGGTTCGCGAACGTCGCCTTCTCCGACGGTTCACTATTGCACGGTTTCAATCAGCGCTTCGCCAAGCGGCAACCGATCTCCGCGCCGAACGACATCCTGCGTTACTTCATAACTCCGCAGGAGTCCGGCGAACTCTGCCTCTGCTCCTGTCTGCTCGGCGCTCCGCGGGACATCTTTTTCCCGAAGCTGAGCGCTGATCTCGACCTCACAAAATTCTCTGACATCGCGGTTCGCTATCTGCAGATGATGGGCTTCGAACCCTTCGAATGCGCGACCGAGGACGAGGCGAGAGGCCAGGCCGCGGAGCTGATCCCGCAGGGCAAATGGCCTGTCTATTTTTTCGCTAGCGACACAACTGGGGAGAAGCCCTTCGAGGAGTTCTACACAGCAACTGAAACCCTCGACATGGATCGGTTCGAGAGCATCGGCATCATTAAGAACGCTCCCGAGACGGACCGCATCGTTCTGGACAAGTTCCTGAGCGGCGTGGGGGATCTGAAGTCAAGCTTGGCGTGGTCCAAGGCTGACCTTGTGGCGCTGATCACGAGCCTCCTTCCAGAACTCGATCACCTGGAGACGGGCAAATACCTAGACGGCAGAATGTAGCTTTGTGATGGGTGACGAACTTGGCGTTTAACCGTCTCATCAAACGCGTGATTGATGTGGCTGCGGCCAGCCTAGGGCTGCTCGTCCTCTCCCCCGTCTTTTTGATCGTGGCCGTCATTCTCAAGGTCACGGGTGAGGGTGAGATCCTCTTTCTTCAGGAGAGGATGGGGTACCGGAACCGTCCCTTCCGCATCACGAAGTTCGCGACCATGGTCAAGAGCGCTGCGGTGATGAACGATGGCGACTACACCGTTCAGAATGACCCCAGAATCCTTCCGGTGGGCCGCTTCCTCCGGAAATCCAAGATCAATGAGCTCTGCCAGTTGTGGGATGTCCTTCGCGGCGAAATGAGCCTCGTTGGTCCCCGCCCGCAGATGCTCAAGATCCATGCCCTCTATCCGCTGGGCTACCGAGCTGTCCTGGATCAGGTTCGGCCCGGTCTTACCGGAGTCGGCTCAATCATATTCCGCAATGAGGAGCGCCTCCTCACCGACGCTGTGGATCGAGATTATTGCTACAAGGCTCAGATTGTTCCTTACAAGGCCGATCTGGAGGAGTGGTACGCGGAGCACCAATCGCTGTGGCTGGACCTGCGTCTGCTCCTCTGGACAGTACAGGCCATTGTCAAACCGGGCGAGACCGGGCTGATGGCAGTCCTTCCCCCGCGGCTCCGGCGGCCAATGTCGGACTTTGACGGTAGGCGTCGGGAAGGCTAGGCTGTGTCTCGAAAGGACGATCTCGACAAAATCGCTATCATCGGCGCAGCAGGCTTTGCACGTGAAGTCCGCGATATCTGCTGGGATATTGGCGCCAGGAATATTTGCTTCCTGGGACTTGAACACGACCGGAACGAGATCGACGGCTTTCCTGTCTACCCGGACAAGCCTGATGTCATTTCGGACCTCGTAGCTAAGGGATGGCAGCTTTCGATCGGCGTAGCGAACCCGCGAGCGCGGAGAACCATTGCTAGAGCGCATAGCCAGTGGCCCTTCGCTGCGCTACTCCACCCGACAGCAAGTTTTGGCTTTGGTCAGCGCGAGCGCGTGGCTTCCGTAAACGGTGCGATTGTGGCTGCTGGTGCTCGATTCATGAGCAGTATTTCACTCGGCGAGCACGTGGTGGTTAGTCTCAACGCGACGATAGGCCACGACGTCATCATCGGTAGCTATTGCGCCGTGATGCCGGGCGCGAGCATCTCGGGAAATGTGACCCTTGAGGCAGCCGTATACGTTGGCGCAGGCGCCGTCACGGTGAATGGGGAACCTGGCGGTCCCCTAGTCATAGGAGCAGGTGCTATAATCGGTGCTGGCGCAGTGGTAGTCAAAGATGTGCCTGCTGCTGCAACGATTGTCGGCGTTCCGGGTAAGCCGCTCCCCCAACAACGAGAGTAGTCCTCCCAAGCTGCGGTGGATCCTCTTCTCGGAGAGCTCAGAGCGACACTACTGATGGAGGTGGTTCGGCGGGATTTTTGCATAGTGTGAGGCGCTGCAGCCACGCTTGCTCTCAATGTAAACCCTTGGCCCGAAAAGGTGGGCAGGGCGAACTCGAGGCGCGAGACCGCAGCACCTACCCCACACGTTCAGCTGCGCCTCCCACACATACCGCCCCACGACGTTCATCGACGTCCAGCCGCCTGCCGTCATGATCACCAGGATGTCGCGGCCGCCGCACATCAGGTCCCGGGCGGCGCCGACGCGCATGGTCTCCGAACAAGGTGCGCCAGACGGCCTCAACGGGGCCGGCTCGTTTGGCCGCGGCATTGATGCGGCGACTGACGGTCGCGGAGTCGATCGAGATGCGGTGGAAGGTGGCGTTGATCAGGCAGCGCAACACGTACCACCCCTCCACGCCCGAAGCCTCCAGCCACCGATCGAAGTGTGCCATGGCGTTGGCCCATAGAAAGGCCCTGCGCACGTCGCCGAATGGGTCGTTCGTGCGTGGCGAACGAGGCTCTTGCCGCCGCCGTTGGGCAGGCGGACCAGGTCGTCGATGGCCATATTGACCAGCTCGGAGCGGCAGCAAAGGGTATAATATCCGTCGCACCTTCGAAGGTGCCTGAATTGAGTTCATTGGCTTAGCAGTCGTTAGCCCCGAGTTTCACATCCGATCTATCGGTGCAACTGACCCTAGGATGGAGTCACCCGTTACGCCAAAACCCACCCCATGGCGAACCGCCTTCGACCCGGGCAACGACCGCCATGATGCCCCTCGCGGCGGACGGGCCACATTCGGCAGTGCGGCAACCGAAATTCGCCAGGAGCGGACGCCTGCTTCGACGCCGAAACCGGGCATAAGCCCCCTTCGGCTCTAGGCGTTTGCGTTGGCGCTCGCGTCCGGGTTAGGGGCTGCGCGTCCCCAAGCGCGCACGATACGTCTCATTATAGAGATCATTACACTGGCACAGTTGGCTGAGACTTGGACGCGTCCGCTGCTGTTGGCAGATGGCCAGATTGGATCACATGTGGCGGGGCGGCCTGCGTGGTCGAAATCCCCGCCAAACGCTCCAAGCTAGAAGTGCAGTCAGAATCCCCAAACCGTCGGCCACGGCGTCCGACACCTCTGCGTCCCTGCCAGTAAACCCCTGCATTATCTCTGTGCTGATGCCGATGCCCATCGCGACTGCCGCTAGCCGCACTCGCGAAACACGTGGGAACAACAAGCCGAGGGACCACAGCAGCAGACCGAATCCGCCGAAGTGAGCTACCTTGTCGATGCCGGGTCTCTGAGCTTCGAGGGCCATGGCAGGTCCGAGCAGCAGGATCATCACTACCACGAAAGCCAAGGCCGCCATGATCCTAAGGAAGGAGGTCACTAGTTACCTTATCGTGGGTGATCGCGTCGGCGTGGTGCCTCGACCGGAGAGTCATTTTCTGGTCGTCTTGGGCCGGTGTGCCGATTGCCAATCGTCAAGACCAGCGCCCTTACACTAGTGGTCACGCCGTCGGACGCAAGGCGGCAGGCCGCTTTTGGAGTTACAGTGGTCTGTCTGTCTATAGACTCCACGCAAGAATGTAGTCGCTCGGCTTTCTGGTCACCGGTACGCTCTTGCGCGGGCTTGGTCGGGTTGACGGCAACAGGCCGCAAGGCACCGCTCTCCGACCAGAGCATCGGGAAGCAGTGGCGGCGGCGATATGGGCGCGCTCCCGATGATGCTCACCGGTTTGGCCTGACCGAGACCTCCCTTTAGGACATCGCCTACACCAATCTTCTGCCCAAGATGGAGGATTTCATTCGGTTTATCGACAATGCGATGTCCAGCCGCTCCTCTATCGTTCGGGAGATCGATCGACTCCGCTAGACTCGGGCAGCGCCGACTGCCAGCCCCGGAGCCGCCATTAGAGGGGCGGCGAAGTAGTCTCGAGGATGGATACCGCTAAGAGCACCCAGAATACCGCCAGAGCCAGCACTGCGAGGACGAGGCCCCAGCGCCGAGGCTCTCTCCCAAGAGTGCTAGCGCGCTTGGATCCTGCAACGCCACGTGCAATGCCGGCTTTCGCACTCGTCAGCATTCCCGCCCCCGGGTTTGCGCTCTGGTTACCCACAGTTCACCTGGCGCGGGAATTCGTCAACTGCGCCCCCTCGTCGCACGTGAGGTAAGCCGATCCAGTAGTGGCGCTCTCGGCCGAGTGCCTGAGCTCGCAAAAACAAGCACCCAACCGTGAAACAGTCACCAGCTCGGACACAAGCCCGCCAGGCAGACACTATCGAGGCATTGGTTGCCGCTAAGCCCGGTTGCGCTTCTTCCGCCCACCCTTTTGGCCCAGACCTAGGCTAACCGCCATAGCAGAGCGAGCGGCGCTGTAATTTGGCGCTACGACAGGGTACTCTTGGGGGAGTCCCCACTTTTCCTTGTAATCTTCCACAGTAAGCCCGCGTGTGGATAAGTGACGCTTGAGCGTCTTGTAAGGCTTTCCGTCTTCAAAGCTAATAATTGCCTCAGGAGTGATCGACCGCCTTACCTGAGCGGCGCTTACCCTGACGGCGCGAGGACTTTGTGGCAGCGCCTCGGCGGTTTAAGGATCAACTTTGGAACTGCCGACCGTGGCAAGACTATTGGAAATATGCTCAATAACTCTCGGAATTTCGCTCGCGGCTACTGTTGTTTGAGAAAGATAGGCAGCGGCCACTTCAGCGACAAGCTCGCGCAGGCGATCCTCAGAACTAGTCATTTACCCTCCGCCCGATTCGGCGCCAATCTTATGAAGTCGTGGTACAATGAAGTTCGCCATCCAGAGAAGCGAATCTATGGGAATTTAGTCGTGGTGCGACAATTCGCCAGCGGGAACCTGTCATTACGAACGCCTATGCCACGGGCGAGACGATCGGGCCTTCCATGGAACGGATCGTTGGGACCATTCCTAGCAACGTTTGTCTTGCTGGCGGGCTCGCTGGCGCTACCCATCGAGACACTTGCAGCGGAGGGGGCGAGCCTCTCGCCCCTGCTAGACGGCGCCAACCCTCAGCAGCGCATTCAGCGATGCTTACTAGGGCCCGCAGAAGTAGCACTTCCGAACTGCACTGCCGTTGTGCGCACCCTAGACGCTCCCGATGAAATCTTGGCGGCAGCATTTTCGCGCAGAGGCGACCTGAGGTTCGAGCAGGGAGAGCTTAATGACGCACTTTCGGACTATGACGCGGCCTTGAGTATCACACCGAGGAACGCCACGACTGAACTAAAGCGCGCCGTAACTCTGGGAAGCCTTGGCCAGTATCGCGCGTCCATCGAAAGCTACGGGCGTGTCATTGGACTCCGCCCCGAGGACGCACGGGCATACAATGGGCGCGGCGCAGCATATGTGCGCCTGGATGACGCGGCGAGCGCGATAGCAGACTATGATCGGGCCTTAGCGCTCGATCCGAAGTATGCGGAGGCGTTCAACAATCGCGGAGTCGTACTCTCATCGCTTGGCCAGCTAGACAAGGCCATCGCGAGCTTTGATGCCGCACTGTCTATCGTGCCCACCTATGCGGATGCCCTCAATAATCGGGCAGTCGCGCTGATTCGGAAGGGGGATTTTGCGGCGGCTACCGACGACCTTGGGCGGGCCATAGAGATCCGGCCAGACTATGCCGATGCCTTCTTCAATCGAGCAATCGCCCTAGAATATTTGGGGCGGCATGAGGAGGCGCGACGTGACTACGAAACTGAGAAGGCGCTAAGCGCCAAACCGAGGCGCTGAGTGCAATTTGTCACGCGATCTCCGTCGACCCGTCCAGAGCAGCTCTCCTTCACGTCCGACTCTTTAGGTGGCGGACGTAGCTCTAATCGCAATATGGGGGCGGATCAGATGCTCACCCCGTTGTTTCGATGGATCGGGCTAGGGCGTTTGCGACAACGCATCTTGGGAAAGGTCAACAGCGACTTTCTGCCCGAGAATCTCCAAGAGCACCTTGACGCGCTCATGGCCTGACAGACGGTCAACAACAGCGATCTGGTCCGAGAACGGCCCTTGGCTGATGCGAACAGCTTGCCCTTGGGTAAAAGTCTGGCGCGGCGGCTGAAGGACGCCAACCTCGTCAGCGCGACTCCTTAGCGCATCGATCAAATCGTCGGGTGCGGCGATCGGCCGTGATCCCGCCTTGACCAATCTAAGGACCCCAACTGTGCTTTCGATTGGCATCCACCGGTCGACAGTTGGGTCGAGGCGAACGAAGAGGTAGCCAGGGAAGTAGGCAGCCTCCTTGTAGGTCACCTTCCGCGCATGGCGGACCGCCTTCTTGGTCGCCGGCAGAAACACGAAATAGCCCTGCCGTCTCAGATTGTCGCGCGCAATTGCCTCTCGGCCCGGTCGCGCATTGACAACGTACCATCGCTGATCGCGTGGCTTTACGGCCGACTTCGCTCCTACGGCCATCGCGCACCGACTTCCGCAGTTTGGCTGGGACGTGAGCCGGGTACGCCAGTCCACGGTGATGCCCTCTTCTCGAAATACTCCCAGAGCCTGCACGCCGTCTGCATGACGTGAATTTAACCTTCCTCTGCTACCTAACGGCTTACCGGTTCTTCAGAGTGCTTCAAATGTACACACCCTCGCCGCCCGGAGACATTCAGACATCCCATGGGGGCGGAATGTGGGGAACTGCCGGAAATGATCAGTCTTCAGTCACGCGGGAGTTGACGCTTCGCGAGCGGTCACTGTTCGTACTCGCAGCGACTGCTGCGCTCTGGCTCTTTCTGGGGCTCTTGACCGTGGCAGCGATCCGCCTTCCGGGACAGCAGTAACAGGGCTAGCGATATTGTTCCTACCCTCGGTCGAGTGTTCAATCGATTATGCCGGAGCGGCGCAACTCGTCCACCACATTCAATCGAACACCGTTCGCCTGTTCCACGTCCCCAGGGCGCATGTCTGCAGGACAATCTCCTAAGCGTTCGCCGTCAACATAGACCTGGATCGTGCCATTAAGCCGAGGGTCCGCTGAGCCCGAGGTCGTGACGCTGGCAGTTAGTTGGTACCTCCGAGCGAAGTCGCCAACGATGGAACCGGTCTGTACAGTGCGGATGGAGCCAAGTTTACAGTCCGCATCGAACTCCCAAGATCCATCATCCCGCTTCAGAAAAATGTCCTTGGCGCATGACTTGCGACTCGCCGGGCTCCACCAGGAAAGCAGTGCGTCCGTCTCGCTTGAGATGCAGACTTTTGTCACTTCGGGAGCCCGTAGTAATGGCGTAAGGACCTGCTGCCTCCAAAGCCCTGGGGTTCGTTGCGGAAACGGACGGGCGGCAGGCCCAACTGGGTTATCCGATGCGCTCTGCCCGTCAACGGGACGCGAGCAACCTTGCACGCCGAGCGCGGCAAGACTGAGAGATAGCGTCATCGCAGTCCGCAACATATGCTTTTCCCTTCCGCACTCAGACGGGCTTGATGGTGAACCCTGAGCGACTTTGGCGAGTCATCTCGACGGCCCGTGCACACACTGGGCTATAAGTCGGCATGGCATCAGTGCAAAATTTCCTTCGCCTCTTGCGGCCGCGCTTCCAACAGGGCGTTAGGCGAGATGGCGCCGCCTCGACCGGCCTGACAGACCGCCGGGTGTTTGCGTTCGGCGACATTCATGGATGTGTCAACTTGCTGGATGCCGCCATGCATGCCGTGGAAGCTGCGACCAGCAAAGACCCCCATCCTCCAGTTCTGATTTTCCTCGGCGACTATGTCGATAGAGGGCCGTCTTCGAAAGACGTCATTCAAAGATTGATTGAGATAAAGAGGGTCTATGCGTCCTCACGCTTCATCGCGGGAAACCACGAGGAAGCGATGGTGAACTTTCTCGATCACCCGTTCGACAATATGGCTTGGATGCGATTTGGCGGTGCAGAGACCATAGAATCTTACGGGTTAGTCCGACCCTCGCTGGATTTGGACTTGGGGGGGTGGGGGAAGATCCACACTGAACTTTGCCGCGCCGTTCCCAAGGCTCACCGACAGTTTCTGTGGGGATTGGAAAATTTTGTGGAGATCGGCGATTACTTCTTTGTGCATGCTGGAGTGGACCCAGCGGTGCCCCTGAGCCAGCAGAATCCGCGCGATCTCAGGTGGATCAGGAGCGCGTTCTTGAGCCATGGAAAGCCCCTTGAGAAGGTAATCGTCCACGGCCACACACCGTTTGCTCGTCCTCGCTCCAACGACATTCGGGTCAGCATCGACACTGGGGCCTACCGCTCGGGGCGACTGACGTTTGTCGAGCTTTTTGGCGCCAAGCGCCGCTTCTTCGAAGTTCTAGATCGACAGGCCGAAACTTCGGTGAATGTCGTTGAGCCCGAGTGAATTTCGGCCGGCTGGCGCTATTCGTGGCTCTTGAGCCGATCGGTCCCGCGCCGTACGTTATTCTTCTCTAAATGATGTTCTGACAGATCTCGACAAGTTCGCCGAGGGGTGATCATACGGACACTGAGTGGGCGGGAACGCCTTGAGCGTTTCATCGTTTGGTGCTAACGGTTCGGCTCAGTAGATCGAGCGGCTTGCTCGAGGGAGATTCAGCCATGAAGAAGTTCGCTCTGAAACTTGCGCTCGTCGGCGCGCTTTTTGCCGGCAGCGTCGCTCATGCGCAGCCTGGTCAGCCTGTCGGGCAAGGCTTTCAGCCTGGATACGGCGGCGGTGGCGGTGGCGCTGGCGGCGTTCTTGGAAGTGGCGAGCTTCTTGGCCTGGGGTTGATGGGCCTTCTCGCAATCGGGATCGCCGCGGAACACTCGCAGGCAGAGCAGACGTCCTACGCTAGCGCGCCCTAGCCGTAGTCTAGGGATTTGGTTGAAGGAGATTGGGCGCCCGCATATGGCCGGCGCCCTTTTGCTTCCCGTGGTTGGGTCGGGCCATTCTGAGATCCGCGCCGAATTTGTGTTCAGCCGTTTCGCTCCTGCGGCTACAATCGAGTGCCAATGATGCGGAGCGATCAATGAAACCTCGAATTGGCCCGTCGTCTCGGGTTATCGGCCTGGCGCTGAGCGTTGTCGCGTCAGGGCTCGCTCCATCTTATGCGTTTGGTGATGAAGCTCGACCTGTTGCCGCCGAGCAAGGCGAGTATCGCCTTGAGCCGCAAGACAAGATCGACATAACAGTCTACCAGATCAAGGATTTGACCCTTGAAAAGGTGCAGATAGACTCCGCGGGAAACATATTCCTTCCCTTGGTGGGGGTCGTTCCGGCTGCGGGCAAAACGCCAAGCGAGCTCGCCGAAGAGATCGCTTCCCGCCTCCGAGGACAATATCTCCAGTCTCCCCAGGTCGCCATTCGTGTCACTGAGGCTGCAAGCCAGAAGGTGACCGTCGACGGCGCGGTCATGCAGCCTGGCGTCTACACGATAAGCGGCAGGACGACCCTCCTACAGGCCGTAGCGATGGCAAAGGGGCCGGACGTCAAGTATGCCGATTTGCGGCGGGTTGTAGTGTTCCGTACCGTTGACGGACAACGAATGGCGGCCACGTACAATTTGAGTGAGATCCGTTCCGGCGCTCAGGGGGATCCCGAAATCAAGGGCAATGATGTCATTGTGGTCGACGGATCTAATTCCAAGCGCATGTGGCGCGAGATTTTGAGCGCATTGCCCGGCCTGGCTATCTTCCGGGCATTCTAAGCGCGCAGTAGCAAGTAGCGAGATATCACCCATGGATCGTGCCGGGGACGAAGAGTTCGACGGTGGGCGGCGCGCAACGGTGCTGGGACCCGTTCGCCGCGGCCCGATCATCGTCAGGAACGGGCGGGACGTCGAAGCCTTCGAGGCCATGGATGATGGGGACTTCGATGACCATCAGCGCATTCAAATTGCGGCGATCTGGATCGCGGTTCTACGTCACAAGCTGAAGATTGCGGCGACATTGGGCTGTGCACTTCTCCTGGGCATTGCCGTGACCTTTGCCATGCAGAAGCAGTACACAGCGGCAGCTGTGATCCAGATTGACCGCGAAGCCTCTAAAGTTATTGAAGTTGAGGGCTTGACGCCAGCGGAAGCGGCGACCGGAGCCGAGTTCATCGATACGCAGGTTGGCCTGCTCAAGAGCGATGCGCTTGCTCGCCGTGTCGTCCAATCATTGAATCTGCGCGGCAGCGACGCCTTCCGCGAGATGGCAGGGCTGGACCCCATCCCTCGCGGCGGCGCCATAAAAGATCCCGCCGGCATCGAAACGAAGCTTGCGCGGGTCGTAGGGGGGGCGCTTAGGGTTCGGCAACAGGGCCTGTCGCGTCTTGTCACTGTAGAGGTCACAACCCCGGATCCCGGCCTCTCAGCGAGTATTGCCAACGCAGTGGCGGAAAATTTCCAGATCTTGTCGATGGAGCGGAGATTCGAGTCCTCCGCCTACGCACGGCGCTTCCTTCAAGAACAACTCGCTAAGGCAAAGGAGCGACTGGAGGCGTCTGAGCGCGAGTTGGTGGCCTACGGCGCAGATCAGCAAATCATATCCTTGGCGCCAACGGGAGAAGGGGGCGGGGGCGGGGGCGGGGGCGACACGGCGACTCAGTCCTTGACGGCAGCCAATCTCGCGTCAACGAATGCGATGCTTACCGCGGCTCAGGGGCGCAGGTTCGCTGCTGAGCAGAAGTGGCGACAGACTCGCGGCACGGCGATGTTGTCGTTGCCCGAAGTCCAGGCCAGCCCAGCTATCCAATCTTTGCTCCAGGAGCGCGCCCGCGTCTCGGCTAGCCTTCAGGAAAAGGGGCGGGTCTTCGGACCCGGCATGCCGGAAATGCAGCAACTCCGGGCACAATTGGATGAGATCGAAAGGCAGATCAGTACGCAGGCGGAAAGCATCGTTGGGACGATCCGCTCTGAGTACACGCGAGCACTTCAGGAAGAAACTCGACTGGCGGCGGAGGTCCAATCCCTCAAGGGTTCGTATATCGACCTGCGAAAAAGAAACATCAACAATACGATTCTTCAGCGTGAAGTTGACACCAATCGAGCGCTCTATGACGGGCTATTGCAGCGATACAAGGACGTAGGCGTGGCGGGTGGCGTGTCATCCAACAATATTTCGGTCGTTGATCGCGCCGTTCGGCCTGACTCGCCTTCATCGCCCAAGCTACTCTTGAACCTGGCGGTCGCATTGGTCTTGGGAGCTGGTGTTGCGGCGGCCATCGTCCTTCTGCTCGAAACGATGGACGAAGTCGTCCGAACGCCGGACGATGTGCAGGTCAGACTTGGTTACTCTGTCCTTGGGGCCATCCCGGCGCTCAAGGTCGGCACCTCGCCGCTCCAAGAGCTGGCGACGCCTCGGTCGAACTTCAACGAAGCTTACGCCTCTGCGCGAACAGCCTTGCAGTTCTCGACCGTGGAAGGCGCCCCAAGAAGTGTTCTGGTTACAAGCGCGCGACCGGCTGAAGGTAAGTCTACTACGGCGCTGTCGCTCGCCACCAGCTTCGCCCGCCTCGGGATTCGCACTCTCTTGGTGGACGGTGACCTACGCAATCCTTCTGTGCACCGCCTTGTGGCGGTTCAGAACAACTCAGGCCTATCGAACCTCTTGACCGGGACGGCGTGGGACGAAGTTGTCCAGCCGACGGATCAGGAAGAGCTGTTCGTCATCCCCACGGGTCCACTGCCGCCCAACCCGGCCGAGCTCTTGTCGGGTCCTCGCTTCTCGGCCTTGCTTGAAGAGGCGTCGCATCATTTTGGCGTCATCATTGTCGATGGCCCGCCGGTGATTGGATTGGCGGACGCTCCGATCCTCTCGTCCTACACCGACGGCACGGTCGTGGTCGTAGAATCGGGGGTCGCCAGACGCAGCGTTGTGCGGATGGCCGTCCGACGCCTGCTGCAGTCCCGAGCCAGGCTGTCCGGCGTTGTTTTGACCAAGTTTAATGTTTCAGACGCGGGCTACGGCTACAGTTACGGTTATGCATACGCATACGCTTATGACTACGGGCGAACGGCGCTAACAGGGGACAAGACCGACCCACCTCAAGTCGGTGACCTAACGCGATAGGGACCGCTCAAGCGATGAGGGGCAACCTCAAGCGTGCAGACAGTTGGGTCGGGGCGACACTGGGCGCAGCTCTGGTTGCTGCATCGCTAGCTGCGCTCGCTCCTACGGAGGGAAGACGCGAGCGAGACCGTTGCGTAGCGGGTACTGGGCGTTCGGATTCTATGGTCGCCAGCGCTTGTATAGAGCGTCTCAGGACGTGGATCATCTCGGAGCCCTATGACGCCGGCGCTCTCGAAGCGTTGGGCGATGCCGCGCTCAGATCCGGGGATCAGCAACTGGCGCGGTCGATAGCCCGTCAGCGTGTTGGCCTGGACGGTGGAAGCCTCCAGTCGCTTGCATGGCTTCTCCAGGACGATTTGGCCCGCGGGGACTATCGGGGCGCTGTAGCCTGGCTCAATCGGCTGCTCCGGAAAGAGCCTGCCCTTAGCAGTCGTGCTGCAGTGGTCTTGGCCTCGATGCTGGACCGTCCTGCGCTTCGACGCGAATTGTTGCTTGTGTTGACAGCCGATCCCCCATGGGCACGCAGCTTCGTTTCGGCGCTTGCTAGCAGCGCGAGAGCCAATGATCTGGCGGCGCTTCTGGGAGACTTGGCAGGCGAGACAAGGCTAGCGAGATCGCCGGTCGCCACCCCAATCGTTGACCGCATGTTGCGGCTACAGCGGTTCGACCTGCTGAAGTCATTCTTGGCCAGCAGGGCGTTGGCGACAGGTGGCGCGCCAGCGGTCGTGCAAGATAGCGGTCTAATGCTTGAGCCGGGATCTGTAGCACTGACTTGGTCGGCGAGCCGACAACCGGGAAGTGATTGGCGGCATACAGAAGAAGATCGGGGCCGACGCGGTGTCGTTGCCCTCCAAAGTGACCTCTACTCTTCTAGCGGACCGTTGTTGTCACAGACCTTGTTCGCAGACCCAGGGCCAATCGTACTTGAAACAACTGTGTTCCAAACCGAGGGGTCGGATCCCTCGGCATTCGAAATCGTACTTCGCTGTAAAGGTGGGCAGATAGTTGGTCGAAGCCCGATTTCGACCAGTTCCGGAGAGTGGCTCGTCGGCTCGCATAGGTTTTCAGTACCCAATGAATGTCCATCACAGACACTTTCGGTGCAGGCTAGGTCGCGTGACACACGGGGCACGGGAGAGATCCTAATCGACGCGATAGCTGCGCCCCCCCAATCTCAGGTAACCGGAAGGTAGTCGTCCAATGGCTGGAAGCCGGCCCAGATCATGGAAACTTGCCGGCGATCGTGCTGACACCGTCCTTCTGGCACTAACGTCGGTTCAACTGGCTGCGCTGGCGGCCTTCGGCGGATCGGCGATGCAGCGACCCGGGGGCTATTGGGCGATCCCCGTCACTAGCGCACTACTGATCGTTGTGTCTGCGTGGCGGCTTGGCGCCTCGTCTTGGTCCGAGCACAGATTCTCATTCTGCCTATTGCTGAGCGTGCTGGCCGTGCCTCTCTTGCAGCTCATGCCAATGCCGTTTGAGGCGTGGACACGTTTCCCAGGTCGGGAGACCGCGGTTGAGACACATAGAATTCTGGGCCTTGGCGGAAATCCAAGGCCCGTTTCATTGGCGCCCAGCGAGACCTACCAAGCAAGTCTGTGGCTATTGACGCCAGCGGCCGGCTTTATGACGATGCTTGCGCTTGCGCCGAGAGGGCGGATCCTTCTAGTCATCGGAGTTGTCGGCCTAGCCACGCTAAGCGTTTTCGCTGGCGTTTACCAAGTCGTACTGGGCCCAACACGAACCTTTCTCCTGTACGAGATAGTAAACTCAGGGCTTCCGACCGGCTTTTTCGCTAACCGCAATCATCAGTCAACGCTTCTCGCGATATGTATCTTGCTAGTAGCGGGCCTTGCGATGCTGGGAGCAAAGCGCGGCATTTCGGTGTCCTCTCCACTATCGATGTTGGCGCTTGGGCTCTTTGCGCTGTTTACCGCCACAGGTATCGCCACGCTTTCCCGCGCTGGATCGATCGCAGTGATTGCAGCGCTGGCTATTGCCCTCGGCGCGCTGCTCTATGCGCCGGCGGCCAAGCGCGTTGGACAACGGGGCGCGGTTTGGGTTGTCCTTGTGGTCGGAGGCTTTGGGCTTCTAATCGGGATGGGCATCCAGCCGGTCTTGCGGCGCATTGCCGGCGCAGAAGCCGATGGTCGACTGGATTTCTGGCCCAATGTTGCAGGTGCAGCCGAGGCTTTCTGGCCTATCGGATCGGGGCTCGGCTCCTTTAGGGCGGTCATTGGCAACTGGCTCCCGGTGGAGGGTCTGGGCGCTGCGAAGCTGAATGAAGCGCACAACGAGTATCTCCAACTGTCTATGGAGACCGGGTTGGCTTTCCCCGCACTGCTGCTGGGATTCCTCGTGTGGATGACCTTCCGGGTCAGGGCGGCGATCGTCCGGCGCTCCGGTCCAGCCGATACTCTCTGCATCGTCTCTGCGGTGGGCCTGCTCGTTGTCCTGGGCCATTCCGTAGTAGACTATCCACTTAGGACTCCACTGATAGCCGCAGTCTTCGGTATGCTCTCTGGCATGATCGAGGCGACAAGAAAGTCGACCGCTTCAGCCGAAATTGCTCAGCGCGTTTCGACACGCTAGTTTCGGGAACATGTTTGCAGCGGGGATGGCTGTCATTCCCGAAGTGGCGCTCCTGAGAGCTGCAGTGCGCTGTGGCTTCCCGTAGCTGCGGATCACGCGCTATTCCGCATCGCTCATGGATCTCGTGGGGCGCCAAGAGGCATCGCTATCGCCCACATGCGATCCCATCATCTTCATAGTTCCCGATCCAATCATCGAATTCGCGCAGGCGAGAACGGCATGCTCGCTGCTTGAAGCCCTAAGGGCCTCTCGCCAGCTGCCATTCGTCAGTGAAGGACGTGCCGATGCGAGTGTCGTGCTGACACACCAACGCCCATAGCAAAAGGGCCGGTGTTTCCACCGGCCCTTCGCTTTCAGGTCTGTCGGATCAGGATCAGAAGTTGATCGAGATCGTCGAGCGGCGGTTCAGGGGCTCCTTCACGCCGTCGCCGGTGGCGACCGCGAGCTGGGTTTCACCCTTCCAGTCCACCGACAGGGCGCCGGCGTTCACGCCCTGGCCCACCAGCGCGTCGGCCACGGCCTTCGCACGGCGTTCCGACAGGCGGACGTTGTAGGCGGGCGAGCCCGAGCTGTCGGTGTGGCCGACCACCACGACGCGGGTCGCGCCGCCGGCGTTGGCGTACTGCGCCGCTTCCGAAACCACCGTCTGGGCTTCCGGCGTCAGCACGTACTGATCGAACGGGAAGTAGACGATGAATTCACGCGCTTCGTACTGCACCGGCGGCGGAGGCGGCGGCGGCGGCGGAGGCGGCGGGGGGGGCGGCGGGGGAGGCGGCGGCGGCGGCGGCGGCGGCGGCGGAGCCGCTTCCTGGCCGAACGCGTAACGCAGACCGAAGGTCAGCGAGTGATCCGTGTATTCGCCGCTGAAGATGCCAGGGTTGTAAAACCCGGGATTGGCAGCGCTCGCCGGGCCCCAATCTGCCGCAGCCGTGTTGATATACCGGTAGGTGAGGTCCGCATTGAGGCGATCGGTGGCTTCCCAAGAGAGGCCGGCGAGCCATTGATAGGCGAACACAGAGTCATCGTCGCTGACGCCCACCGTACCCGTGCCGCTGTTGGGGCGAGCATTGAAGCTGAGGTCGAGCTTTGCGACACCGATACCGAATCCAACATACGGATTCAGCGTCGTGTCAGGCATGAAATCCCAGATCAAGTTGGCCATCAGGGTTTGGACCTTGACCGACCCTTCAGGAACCTCGCAGGCCGGAAGCACGCTGCCCACGCTGCAGAGACTGTTCGGCAACGGCAACGCCGAGTTGCCGGTTACTTCCTCAAGATCGTTCGCGCGGGAGCCGAGTTCGAGTTCAAGGCGCCAGTTGGGCGTCAGGCGATAGCCAAGACGACCGAAGGCGTTAATGTCTGATTCCAGCGCAAAATCGTAAGCGAAGCCGTTCCCCGCCGGGAGAGAGGTTTTCATCTCCACGTCGTCAGGGAAACTGTAGCCGACGTCGAAGGCGGCGTACCAACCCTGATCCGGCTCGGCCATCGCCGCCTGCGGTGCGAAAGCCAGCGCAGCGAGCACGCTGCCAAGCATAAGTGCTTTTTTGTTCACGATGAGCCCCTCGCTCAAATTCTAGACCACGCCGAAAGTCCGGCGCCGACCATTAGGTTGCCCCTGGCTGAGGTCATTCGGATCGACCAGGATCCTCAGAATCCCAGTCCGCCCCCAAAATCACCTCTACCACAAAGCCGACCCAGCAACGCGCTGAAACCAACTTAGTTCCAACCGCGCGAAGCCGACACCAACACAGTCGCCTGCGCTCCGATGACCTTACGCCACCTCAATTGCCTTTTCCAGCTGCCCCCGATCCGTTGGCGCATTGTGTGGCGGCGGCGCATCACAACGTTCAGCGAGATGTGTTATCCTCCAACTCGGCAAGCCATGCCTCCACTCTCGCATCGGATGGCATCCGCCAGTCGCCCCGCGGCGACAAGGCCCCGCCGGACGAGATCTTGGGTCCGTTCGGCACGGCCGACCGCTTGAACTGGTTGGCGAAAAAGCGGGTCAGGAAAAGCTTCAGCCACGCCTTGATCTCGGCCGGGGAATAGGCGCGGCGCTCCGACGCCGGCACCGCGGAAGGCCACGCGCCCTTGGCCACATCGCCCCAGGCGCAATGGGCCAGCCAGGCGATCTTGGACGGCGCCATGCCGTAGCGCGTCAGATGGAACAGGTTGAAGTCCTGCAGGGCGTAGGGCCCGACGAAGTCCTCGGTCGCCTGGGTCTTGCCGCCGGCGTCGGCGGGCACGAGTTCGGGCGAGATCTCGGTGGCCAGGATGTCGTTGAGCACGGCCGCTCCGGCGGGGCCGACCTCGCCGGACCCGGCCACGAACCGGATCAGGTGCTGGATCAGGGTCTTGGGCACCGAGCTGTTGGGATTGTAGTGGCTCATGTGGTCGCCGACGCCGTAGGTGCACCAGCCCAGCGCCAGCTCGGACAGGTCGCCTGTGCCCACCACCAGCCCGCCCTTCTGGTTGGCGATCCGGAACAGGTAGTCGGTGCGCAGACCCGCCTGCACATTTTCGAAGGTCACATCATAGACCGGCTCGCCCCGGCCGAACGGATGGCCGAGGTCGGCCAGCATCTGTTTCGCGGCCGGCCGGATATCGAGCTCTGCGCCGGTGACGCCGAGGGCGTTCATCAGGGTCCAGGCGTTGGACTTCGTGCGGTCGGAGGTCGCGAAGCCCGGCATGGTGAAGCCGAGGATGTTCGTGCGCGGCAGGCCCAGCAGATCCATGGCCCGGCAGGCGACGAGCAGCGCCTGGGTCGAGTCCAGTCCGCCGGAGATGCCGATCACCAGCGTCTTCAGCCCCGTCGCTTTCAGCCGCTGCGCCAGGCCTTGGACCTGGACATTGTAGGCCTCGAGGCAGTGGTCGGCGAGCTTGCTCTCGTCGTCGGGCACGAAGGGAAAGCGGTCCAGTTTCCGCTCGATCGCCAGCTCGGCGGCCGGGGCGTCGAAGACGAACGCCTGAACGCGGAACGCGGTCTCGGCCTGTCGCGCCGCGACACTGTCGCCAAACGACCCGGTGCGCATCCGCTCCTGCCGCACCCGGGCGACATCGACGTCGACCACGGCCATCGTCGACTCCGTCGGGAACCGACCGCTCTCGGCCAACAGCTCGCCGAGCTCGAAGATCGAGGCCTGGCCGTCCCAGGCGTTGTCGGTCGTCGATTCGCCCACCCCGGCCGCCGAATAGGCGTAGACCGCCTGGCAGCGCATCGACTGCGACGCGCACAGCAGCCGGCGGGCGTCGGCCTTGCCGATGACGATGTTGCTGGCCGACAGGTTGAGCAGGATCTCGGCCCCGCCCAGCGCGCCGGCGATCGACGGCGGCGCAGGCGTCCAGACGTCCTCGCAGATCTCGGCGTGGAACGTGAAGGGCGCGCTGCCGGTCGAGCGGAACAGCAGGTCGGTCCCGAACGGCGCCTCGCGCCCGGCCACGGCGATGGTCCGGCCGGTCACACCGAGCCCGCTCGCGAACCAGCGGCGTTCGTAGTACTCGCGGTAGTTGGGCAGGAAGGTCTTGGGCACGACCCCCAGAATCTGGCCGGCGTGAATGATCACCGCGGTGTTGAACAGCCGCCCCTCGAAGCGCAGCGGCGCGCCGACGGCGAACACGGGCGCAAGACCCTTGCTGCCCTCGACCAGCGCCCCGATCGCGGCCTCGACCCCCTCGAGCAGCGCGTCCTGCAACAGCAGGTCGTCGATCGAATACCCGCTCAGGCCGAGCTCGGGGAACACCATCAGGGCCACGGAGCGCTCGTGCCCCTCGTCCACCAGCTTCAACGTCTCGGCGGCGTTGGCGGCGGGGTCGGCGAGGGCGATCTGCGGCACGCACGCCGCCAGCCGCACGAATCCGTGTCGGTAGGGGGAGGCGAAGGGGATCGCCATGGCGCTGCGGTCGGTCTTCGGCATGAACGGTCCCGAACCCTATGGAGATGGGGACTTACCAGTCCGGTTCCAACCGCCGCAAGGTTCGGCGGAATCAGGCGTAGGCCCCTGCGGCGACCGGGTCCGGCCGCGCGGCCTCTCCGGGGCGGTTAAGAACGATGAGACCGAGCGCCTCAAGCAGGGCGTTGACCTCAGCCCGGGCGGCCAGTTTGGGGCTATTGAAGTTCTCCGGCCGCAATCGCGAGGAGACGTCAGCCAAGGTTAGGCCGAACGGAAACATCTCACGATATACCACGCGCTCCCGCATTGAAGGCGCGATCCGGAACCCGACTTCGCGGGAAAGCTCGCTGAGAGCACGACCGAGCCGCTCCCGGTTGTTCGTATCGGGGCCTGTTAAGCGATTGCGCAACACCACCCAGTCAAGCTGGCGATTGTGCCTTGCCCGCCGTTCCCGCGCTCGAAGTATATTCTCGGCGTAGTGGCTCGGCTGAAGCAAACGCATTGTAATGGGATCAATGTTGCCAATTACGTCGAAGTCAACGAAACTGTCGTTCATCGGAGTAACGACTAGATCAGCCTGTAGGTGCGCCGCGCGTGATACAGCTGTATCGCCCCCAGGCGTATCGATGACAATGAGATCAGCCTCGCCCATCGCCATCGACATTGCTTCTTCAAATAGGCGACAGGCGGCGGCTTGATCCTCAGCAAGCCGCGCCGGGTTCTCGACGAGCTTGAACTCCAAGGGCATTGGCGCATCGACATTTGCCGCAGGCAACCAAGTGCGACGATTAGCAAGCTGCCGGGAGAGACTTTGCTGCCTCAAGTCGAGGTCCATAACGGCCACGCGCTGCCCGCGGTAGAGCATCGAGACAGCGATCAAGGCGGAGAGCGTAGACTTGCCAGCGCCGCCCTTCTCGTTGCCGACCACAACGACACGCGCACGATAGCGCTGTTGCCGAGGTGCAAGCTTGTGAAGCCCAGTCGGTCCCCCGCCTCTTATGGCCCCGTCGAACATCCGCATATCCCCACCTAACGCTGCAACTAGAAGCCAAGGTGAAGAATGGCGCCAGAGTCAACCGCGCGCGCCGCTAAGGCGAACAGGTGTCTGAGCCTACAATCATCAAAGACTTATCTTTGAGAGTGCACAGGCGCGACCGCGTTGACCACGGTATGGATCGATTTCACTTGGAATGGCTAACGGAGGCAACGGTTGCAGAGGCGACCGGCGGCCCAACCCAAAGTGTCGGTCGTCGGAAGGCGCTCATCCGCCAGGCGAAGCATTGATGCAGCGGCGAAGCGTCGCGGCTGTTGATCCGGGCCGTCGCAACGGGTCAACTGACGCCATGACCGCTTTCATCGACATCCACTGGCGATCAGCCGACGGCTTGACGCTCCACGCTCGCGACTACCCGGGCAAGGCCGACCGCGCCCCGGTGATCTGCATCCACGGGTTGACCCGCAACGCCCGCGACTTCGAGGATCTGGCCCCGGCCATCGTCGGCGCGACGGGCCGACGGGTGATCGCCGTCGACGTGCGAGGCCGCGGCGGCTCGGACAGGGCCGCCGACCCGATGATGTACAATCCCGGCGTCTACGCCGCCGACATCATGGCGCTGCTGGACGACCGGGCGATCGGCCGTGCGGTCTTCGTCGGCACCAGCATGGGCGGCCTGATCATGATGACCCTGGCGCTGATGCGGCCGGCGGCCATCGCCGCCGCCGTGCTCAACGACGTCGGCCCGGAAATCGCACCGGAGGGCCTCGCCCGCATCGCCGGCTACGTCGGGATCAGCGCGGAGGTCGACGACTGGGCCGGCGCCGCCGCCTATGTCCGGGCCGGCAACGGCGTGGTCTTCCCGCACTATGGCGAGGCCGACTGGGATCGCATGGCCCGCCGGACTTTCCGCGAGGAGGACGGCCGCCCGGTGCTCGACTACGATCCCGACATCGCCGTGCCGATCCGCGCCGCCGACCCCAACGCCCCGGCCCCCGACCTCTGGCCCTTCTTCGCCGGCCTGGTCGCCGGCAAGCCGGCCCTGCTGGTGCGCGGCGCGACCTCGGACATCCTCAGCGCCGAGATCGCCGGCAGGATGCGCGCCGCCGCCCCGCATCTGGACTATGCCGAGGTGCCGGGGGTCGGTCATGCGCCCATGCTGGACGAAAGCGAGGCGTTCGAGGCGATTCTGATGCTGCTGGCCGGATCCGACTGATCGTTCATTTGCGCGTCAGGCGCTGATCGCTAGGGTGGCCGCTTTCCAGAAGTGCGCAGAGTGCCCGCCGTGTCCCAACAGCCTGTCCTCGCCGTCGACGACCTGAAGGTCACCTTCCAGACCCATGACGGGGCGGTCGATGCCGTCCGGGGCGTCTCGCTGGCGGTGAAGGCGGGTGAGTGTCTGGGCGTCGTCGGCGAAAGCGGCAGCGGCAAGAGCCAGACCTTCATGACGGTGATGGGTCTGCTGGCCGCCAACGGCCAGGCGACCGGCTCGGCCCGGTTCGACGGGCAGGAACTGCTGGGTCTTAAGCCGTCCGAGCTGAACCGGCTGCGCGGCTCGAAGATGACCATGATCTTCCAGGATCCGTTGACCGCGCTGACGCCGCACGTGCGCATCGGCGAACAGATCATGGAGCCGCTGCGCTTTCACCTCGGCCTGTCGCCGAAGGAGGCGAAGGCCAGGGCCCTCGACTGGATGAAGCGGGTTCGCATTCCCGAGCCTGAGCGGCGGATGAAGCAGTATCCGCACGAGCTCAGCGGGGGAATGCGCCAGCGGGTGATGATCGCCGCGGCCATGGCCTGCGGTCCGCGCCTGCTGATCGCCGACGAGCCGACCACGGCGCTCGACGTCACGGTGCAGGCCGAGATCCTCGATCTGATGGCCGAACTGATCCGCGAGACCGGCGCGGCCATGGTGCTGATCACCCACGACATGGGCGTGATCGCCCGGCTCGCCGACCGCGTCTGCGTGATGAAGGACGGCGCCTATGTCGAAGAGGGCTCGGCCGAGGAGATCTTCGCCGACCCGAAGACCGACTACACCAAGGCCCTGCTGGCCGCGATTCCGCGCCTGGACCGGGCTGATCGCGGCGGCCGACCGGAAATCGCTCCCGCCCCGGCGGACGGCGAGATCGTGGTCGAAGGCAAGGACGTGAAGGTCTGGTTCGACGTCCGTCAGGGCGCGCTGGGCCGTAAGGTTCCGCTCCGGGCCGTCGACGGCGTCAGCTTCCAGGTCCGCCAGGGCGAGACCCTGGGCGTGGTCGGCGAAAGCGGCAGCGGCAAGTCGACCCTGGCCCGCGCCGCGCTGAACCTTTTGCCGCCCGGCGGCGGCGAACTGGGCGGCACGGTCACGGTGCTCGGCAAGGACATCACCCACGCCGACGCCGAAACGCTCCGCAGCGCCCGCAAGGATCTGCAGATCGTCTTCCAGGATCCGCTGGCCAGCCTCGATCCGCGCATGACCATCGGCGACTCCATCGCCGAGCCGCTGCAGGTCTTCCGGCCCGGCCTGAAGCGCCGCGAGCGCGAGGCCGCCGCGGCGGCGATGATGGAGCGCTGCGGCCTTTCGCCGGCCCTGATCAACCGCTACCCGCATGAACTCAGCGGCGGTCAGAACCAGCGCGTCGGCATCGCCCGGGCGATGATCCTTGAGCCCAGGCTGGTGATCTGCGACGAGGCGGTCAGCGCGCTGGACGTGTCGATCCGCGCCCAGATCATCGACCTGCTGATCGACCTGCAGAAGCAGCTCGGCATGGCGATGATGTTCATCAGCCACGACCTCGCCGTGGTCCGCGAGATCAGTCACCGCGTGCTGGTGCTCTATCTCGGGCGGGTCATGGAGCAGGCGAGTCGCGAACAGCTCTACGAGAACCCGCGCCATCCCTACACGAAGGCCCTGCTGTCGGCCGCGCCGATCCCCGATCCGAAGATCGAACGCACCCGCGAGCGGGTGAAGCTGCAGGGCGAACCGCCGTCGCCGATGGATCCGAGATCGGCGCTTCGCTTCCTGCCCTCGAGGTTGCCGGTTGATCCGACCGCCCCGGTCTATGTGCCTGAGCTGAAGGAGGTGGCGCCCGGCCACCTCGTCAGCGAGTTTGATCCCGCCTAGCTGAGGACCACGATCGACACGCGGCGGTTCTGCGCCCGGCCTTCCGGCGTGGCGTTGTCCGCCACCGGCTGCTCCTCGCCGTAGGAGATGGTCGCCATCCGGTTCAGCGCGACGCCCGATTTGTTGAGGTATCGGCGCACCGCCTCGGCCCGGGCCTCGCCCAGACGCTGGTTGTAGCGCTCATCGCCGGTCGCGTCCGTGAATCCCTGGATCTCCAGGTAGACGTTCCGGTTCTCGCTGGAGAGTCGCTGGGCCAGTTCCGCGAGGCGCGCCTCGGCCTCGGGCGACAGCGCGTCCTGGTCGGTCGGGAACTTCACAGAGTCGTCGGAGAGGACGACCTGGTACAGGAACTTCCCTTCGGCCAGGCGACCGGCCTTGGTGGCGCGATCGAGCGCCTCGCGCGCGGTGCCGTCGACCTGGGTCACACGGCTGTCGACCACCGCGACCTGCTCCTGGACATAACCCTTGGTGGCGCAGGCGCTGGCTCCGAAGCCCGCGACGATGAGCACGCCGCCCGTGGCCGCGGCCCTGAACATCGATCTGATCAAGATGAAATCCTCCGTCAGTCAGCGCCGGACACGGCGCGCCTCGGCACAAGGATCGGAAGACTTGGCGCAATGATGACGTCGCGAAGACAGAAAGAAGGCGCTCGAAAATCTCGGTCAGAAGACTTGAATGCCATGGTTACTGAACGGGAACCATTACTTGATATGCGCGTTTCCGGAGAACGGCGAGATGCGTCTTCATGGCAGCCCGCCCGAAAACGCCTCAAAACTTCATCGATTTTTGCCAGCCACGGGGCTTTCGCCACGATCCTGACGCGGGCGGATGGTCGTTGGCCGGCATGACGCCGTCCCTCAGCGGTTTCGCTCCGTGACCGCGCCCTTCGCCGAGTGGCCCCTGGCGCGGATCCCGCCCCCCGTGCAAAGGCGCGGCGCCTCCCGCCGCGTGCAGGCCGGAGCGCTGGTCGCCGTGCTCGCCGCTCACCTCGGGCTGTTGCTCGCGTTGTGGCAGGCCCCGCCGCCTGTCGAGCCGTCCGGCCTGCCCCTGCTGACGGTGGCGGCGGAGATCGTCGCGCCGCCTCGACCGCCGCCTCCGCCGCCCCTGCCGCGCAGCGAGGACCCCGGGTCGGCGGCCCCGGCCGCCGCGCCGGCGCCGGCGCGGCCGGCCCTGCCC
>JAYRYI010000005.1:0-389309 GCA_041917095.1 Caulobacter sp.
CGTCGCCGCCCCGGCTCCTGCCGCGCCGGTCGCCGCCGCGCCGGCCGCCGAGGCCGCGCCCGCCGCCGCCCGGGGCGACGCCGTGAAGTCGCCGATGGTCGGCACCGTCTACCTGCAGCCGCAGCCCGGCGCGAACGCCTTCATCAAGGTCGGCGACACGGTCACCCAGGGCCAGACCCTGCTCATTGTCGAGGCGATGAAGACGATGAACCCGATCCCCTCGCCCCGCGCCGGCAAGGTGGTCGAGATTCTCGTGTCCGATTCCCAGCCCGTCGAGTTCGGCGAGCCGCTCGTCATTCTCGAATAGGCGCCGCCATGTTCGAGAAGATCCTGATCGCGAACCGGGGCGAGATCGCCCTGCGGGTGCACCGCGCCTGCAAGGAGATGGGCATCGCCACCGTGGCGGTCCACTCCGAGGCCGACGCCAACGGCATGTGGGTGCGGCTGGCCGATGAAAGCGTCTGCATCGGCCCGGCCCCGGCCGCCAAGAGCTACCTGAACATTCCCTCGATCATCGCCGCGGCGGAGATCACCGGGGCCCAGGCCATCCATCCCGGCTATGGCTTCCTGTCGGAGAACGCCCGCTTCGCCGAGATCGTGAACGCCCACGGCTTCACCTTCATCGGGCCCAAGCCGGAGCACATCCGGATGATGGGCGACAAGATCACCGCCAAACAGGCCGTGAAGGACGCCGGCATCCCGGTCGTTCCCGGCTCGGACGGCGGCGTGACCACCGAGGAAGAGGCCTTCGAGGCCGCCGGTCGCATCGGCTTCCCGGTGCTGATCAAGGCGGCCGCCGGCGGCGGCGGGCGCGGCATGAAGGTCGCCGCGACGCAGGACGACCTGGCCGAGGCGGTCTCCACCGCCCGCTCGGAAGCCCGCGCCGCGTTCGGCGACGACACCGTCTACATGGAGCGCTACCTCCAGACCCCCCGCCACATCGAGCTGCAGGTCGTGGCCGACAGCCACGGCAACGTGGTGCACCTGGGCGAACGCGACTGCTCGCTGCAGCGCCGCCACCAGAAGATCCTCGAGGAAGCGCCGTCGCCGGCGCTGGACGCCATCGGCCGCAGCAAGATCGGCGAGGTGGTCGTCGAGGCCATCCGCGCCATCGGCTATCTGGGCGTCGGCACTATCGAATTCCTGTGGGAGAACGGCGAGTTCTTCTTCATCGAGATGAACACCCGCCTGCAGGTCGAGCACCCGGTCACCGAAGCCATCACCGGCATCGACCTGGTGCGCGAACAGATCCGGATCGCCGCCGGCCTGCCGCTGTCGTTCAGCCAGAAGGACGTCGTGTTCGAGGGCCACGCCATCGAGTGCCGGATCAACGCCGAGAACGCGCGGACTTTCACGCCGTCGCCCGGCACGATCACCGGCTTCCACGCGCCGGGCGGCCTCGGCGTGCGGCTCGACAGCGCCCTCTACGACGGCTATGCGATCCCGCCCTACTACGACAGCCTGATCGGCAAGCTGATCGTTCACGGTCGCGACCGCGCTGAATGCATCGCGCGGACCCAGCGCTGCCTGGGCGAGATGGTGGTCAGCGGCGTGGAAACGACCATCCCGCTGTTCCAGGACCTGCTTCAGCAGGACGACATCAAGAGCGGCGACTACAACATCCACTGGCTGGAAAAGTGGATCAAGGCGCAGGGGTAAGGCCCTCTTCCCTCCCCTTCATGGGGAGGGACAGACCCGCAGAGCGGGTCAGGGTGGGGAAGCAGGACGCCAATCCCGGCGTTCTGAGACTGGCATCCTTGTCCCCCACCCGGCCCCTTCGGGACCACCCTCCCCATGAAGGGGAGGGAAAACAACGCTCGTGCGTTCTGATATCCTGACGCCATGGCCCACGACGTGTTCGACATCGAGGAACTGGTCGCCTGCTACCGCAGGGGCGTCTTCCCGATGGCCGATGCGCGGGATGATGACAGGGTCTTCCTGATCGATCCGCAGCGGCGCGGCGTCATCCCGCTGGATGGCTTCCACGTCGCGCGGCGGCTAGCGCGGACCGTCCGGGCGAACCGCTTCTCGGTCACCGTCAACGAGGATTTCCACGCGGTGCTCGAAGCCTGCGCCGAGGCGACCGCGCTGCGCAGCGAGACCTGGATCAACCATCCCATCCAGCGGATGTACGAGGCCCTGCACCGCACCGGCCGCGCCCACAGCGTCGAGTGCCGGATCGACGGCGAGCTGGTCGGCGGCCTGTACGGCGTCGCCCTGGGCGGCGCCTTCTTCGGGGAGAGCATGTTCAGCCGGCGGCGCGACGCCTCGAAGGTGGCGCTGGTGCATCTGGTCGCGCGGCTGATCGCCGGCGGCTACCGGTTACTGGACACCCAGTTCCTGACCGAGCACCTGACGCAGTTCGGAGCGGTCGAAATCCCGCGCCCGGCCTATCGGCGAAGGCTCGACGAAGCCCTGGCGATCGAAGGCGACTTCTACCGCTTCGCGGGCGCGGGGCCGGAGGCCCTGCAGGAGATCAGCCAGGCGTCATAGACCGGGTGCTTGAGCGGGTTCACGCCGGGCGTCGAGGCGAACATCCAGCCGCGGAACACCTGTTTGGCCGGCGGCGCGGCGCGGCCGGGCGCGGCCTTGGGCTGGGAGTCGATGGTCAGATAGGCCACCGAGTCCGGCTGTTCCTCGTCGGCGGCCGTGGTCTCGCAGGACCGCACCGTGATGATCAACGTCTTGTAGCGGATCGGCTGGCCGATCGGCGCTTCGAACTTCAGCGTCTCGGCGGTGACCTTGTCGATCGCCTGGACGATGGCGGCGCCGCCCCGAACCCGACGCAGCGGCTCGGCCGGCTTCTCGGCGGCGGCCTTGGGCTTGAGCGCGGCCTCGGTCGGCTTCTCGGCCTCGATCGGCGCGGGAGCGGAGGGTGTCGCGGGTGTCGACGGCGCGGCGGGCGGCGCCTCGGCGGCCGGCGGCGTCTCGATCGGCGCGGGGCCAGGCGTGGCCGGCGCGGCGGCCGGCGGCGTCTGCTGGGCGTGCACGAGGCCGGCGGCGCCCGCGAGCGCCAGCCCGGCCAGCAGGGTGAGCCTCAGCCGCACGCGCGCCGCCCTATTCCGGGGACCAGGCTTCGTAGTCGCCGGTGGCCTTGTCGCGCTGGCCGCCGCTGCTGATCGCGCCCTTGGGCCGCCAGGCATGGACGGTGCCGGTCAGGTTCGGGATGTGATCCTTCTCCCAGGCGCGGCGCGGCAGCGGGTCGGTGGTCGGCGGCTCGTCGAAGGTGTAGCGCAGCCAGCCGTGCCAGTCCGGCGGCACCTTCGAGGCCTCGGCGTAGCCGTTGTAGATGACCCAGCGGCGCTTGCGGCCCTTGTCGTAGCTGTCCTTGTCGTCGCGCGCCTCGTAGTAGCTGTTGCCCAGTTCGTCCTTGCCGACGAACACGCCCCGGCGGGCGATGTGGAACCGCTGGCCGAAGGAGGCGCCGTTCCACCAGGTGAAGATCGCTTTGAGCACGCGCAGGTCCAGTGATTTCAAGGCTATGGAAGCGCGCGGACCATAGCCGCCGATGCGGCCCGCGTCCAGCGCGCCGCCCCGCAACATCTTGTGGATGCGGCATCGACGACACGCCATATCTATTGCCCCCGCGCGACCCGCTCTCTAGCCTTGCCGGAACCTGCGCGGGAGAGTCGGGACGATGCGTTTTGCGAGGCGGCTGGCGAAGAGAACGCCCCCCGAGCTCGAACTCCGGACCGTCGAGACCGCCGATGCGCTGCACGGCGTGCTGGCGCCCCGGGGCTGGACCTCCGCCCGCGTCGAATCCTGGCTCGACTGGACCGAAACCGTGGTCGGGGACGAGACCGAACCGACCCAGGACGGCCTGCTGGCCGGCGGGCCCGAGCGGTTCGCGCGCTCGGTGACGGCCCGGGCCGCCGCGCTGGGTCTGTTCGACCGCAAGCCGGATGGATCGGCCTTTCAGGCGGAACTGCAGACCCTGCTCTCGCTCGGCGTGGCGGCGTTCGGCGACGGACGACCGCTGGACGCCGGCGGACCGGTCCCGGCGCTCGGCACGCCGAGCTTCACCCTCGCCCTCAAGCGCCTGATCGACGAGACCGAGGGGCGCGCCCTCGCCGCCCGCGCCGCCGCCTTCGTGGGCGAACGGCTGGCCGCCGTCGCCGATGCGGTGCGCCGCTGCGAGGGGGATCCCTCGGCCTGCGCCGATCCCGAGGGCAATCCCGCCCTGGCCCGCGCCGCCCTGGCCGCGCGCGCCGCCGGCGCCGACGATGCGGCCATCTTTGACGCCATCGCGCTCGGCCGCTCCGGCGACGGACCCGAGCCCTCCTTTATCGAGCTGGCCGCCCCGGCCGGATTGCTGGCGACGCTCGGCGGCGTTCCGCCGGAGGCCGACCACGCCACCGCCGGCTGGCGCACCGGCGCCCTGACCCTGGTGCGTGATCCGCAGACTGCCCGCGCGCTTCAGGCGGCGGCGCGCGCGCCCCGTGCGGCGCTCGACGTGCGTGCGCTGGCCGAGGCCGAGGATCTCGCCCAGGCGGTCCGCATCGTCGGCCTGGCGCTCAAGACGATGGCGGAGACGACCGGCCTGACGCCCGTGCTCAGCCTGGCCGGCGTCGCCGAACAGCTGATGGCCGACGGCCTGGCCTATGCTTCCCCCGAGGGCCGCGAGGCCGCCCGCGCGCTCTGGACCGTCGCCGCGGCGACCGCCCGCGAGCTGGACGCCGCCACGACCGCCACGCCGCCGCTGGTCATCGCGCCCCTCGACGACCCGGAGCTGGCCCTGCGCCTCGGCGGACTGAGCGTCGGGGTTGCGCCCCTACCCGCCCTGACGACGGTCGCCGAGACGGCTGACGGCGAAGTGGTCAAGGTTCTGCCCGCCGCCGTGCTCGACGGTCTGACCACGCTCGGCGCCGATCTCGACGCCGCCCGCGTCCATGCCCTCGGGCGCGGCACCCTGGAAGACGCCCCCGGCGTCGGTCATGCCGAGCTGCACCACTGCGGCTTCACCGAGTACGAGATCGCCGCCGCCGAGGGCCAGCTGCCCTTCGCCCGCTCGCTGTCCCAGGCGTTCGCACCGTCCGTGGTGGGCGTCGGCTTTGTCGGGGACGTCCTGGGCGCCTCGCTCGAGGCCGCCTCCGACGCGCGCTTCGATACCCTCGCCGTCGCCGGCTTCACCCGCGCCGATGTCCGCGCTGCCGAGCGGTACGCGCTGGGCGCGGGCGACCTCGCCGACTGTCCCGGGCTCGACGAGCGGGGCCGCGCCGTCTTCGCCGAGCCGGACCTCGCCGCCCGGCTGGCCATAACCGCCGCGGTCGAGGCGGTCTGCGACCTGCCCGCCGTCACGCCGCTGCGCCTGCCGTTCACGGCCACCCCGGGCGAGGCTCTGGCGGCCCAGACCGCCGCCGTGGCCGCCGGCGTCGGCGCTTTCCGCATCCTGCGCGACCCGGCCCCGGCCGCCTTCACGCTCGACCTGCCCGAGCCGGAAGCGCCCCGGGCGCCGCGCGCCGAACCGACGGTCACCGAGCGGGTGGTCGAGAAGATCGTCGAGGTCGAGCGCAGCCGCCGCAAGCTGCCCGACCGGCGCAAGGGCTATATCCAGAAAGCCGCGGTCGGCGGCCACAAGGTCTATCTGCACACCGGCGAATACGACGACGGCGAGCTGGGCGAGATCTTCATCGACATGCACAAGGAAGGCGCCGCCTTCCGCAGCCTGATGAACAACTTCGCGGTCTCGATCTCGATCGGGCTGCAGTACGGCGTGCCGCTGGACGAGTTCGTCGACGCCTTCGTGTTCACGCGGTTCGAGCCGGCCGGGCCAGTGACGGGCAACGACTCCGTCAAGTCGGCGACCTCGATCCTCGACTATGTGTTCCGCGAGCTGGGCGTCAGCTACCTGGGCCGTGACGACCTCGCCAACGCCGACCCGGGCCAGCTGAACGCCGACGGCCTCGGCCGTGGCCAGGCCGACGACGATGGCGCGCCGATGATCCCGCGCGAGGTGGAGCCGCAGCCGGCTTCGCGCTTCATCTCCAAGGGCTTCGCGCGGGGCGCCGCGCCGGACAACCTGGTCTTCCTGCCGTTCGGCGGCCGCAAGGCGGAAGTTGACGGCGAACTGCTGCAGCGCGCCGCAGGCGTCTGCCCGGCCTGCGGGGATCTCGCCGTGATCGGCGGGGTGTGCGGGGCGTGCGGGTCGCACGGGGAATAACGGCCCAGCGTGCTTCAATACGCGCCCGCGGCGCGGCTCAGCATGATTACGAGGGGGGACGCCTTTCCTCCGTCTTCGTCGGACCTGTTCCGACCATGACGGTGTGAATGTCCGAGCATGCCATGCTCAACGCGCCTTTAAGCTTAGGACGCTAACGGTACCCGCAGCCACCGTCCGGAAAGCCGCGCCGCCATGACCCGTCTCGCCCTCGCCGCGCTCGTCGCCTTGCTCGCCGCCAGCCCCGCGCTGGCCCAGAACGCGGGCCAGATCGCCGCCGTGCGCCGGGGCGCCAGCTGCCCGGGCTGCAACCTGTTCCAGGCGGACCTGTCCGGCCTCGAACGGACCGGCCAGAACCTGTCGCGCGCTCGCCTGCGCCAGGCCGACCTCAGCCTCGTGGTCATGAACCGGGCCAGCTTCTCCGGCGCCGACCTGCGCGACGTCAACGCCTATGGCGGCGTGTTCGGCGGCGCCAGCTTCAGCGGCGCGAACCTGACCAACGCCAGCTTCGTCGGAACCTATCTGCAGGGCGCCCGCTTCGGCGGCGCGAACCTGACCGGCGCGAACTTCAGCGGGGCAGAAATGGACCGCGCCAGTGGCCTGACCCAGCGCCAGCTCGACCGCGCCTGCGGCGACGAGGCGACCCGCCTGCCGCGGGGGCTTCGCATACCGGCGTGTCGCTGAATCCCAACCGTTACCGCGATTTAAGTGGTCTTTCTCCCGCATTCGGGTGAAACCGATGGCGAGCCTTCCCTCCCCGGAGCCGCCAGTCCACTGATGAACCGCCTCGGTCTCGCCTTCTCGATCCTCGTCCTCGCCGGAGCCGCCTCGGCGAGCCCGGCGCAGGCGTTGATCGGCGAGAAGGACATCGCCCGGCTGGTCACCTTCGGCGGCTCCTGCGGCAAGTGCGACCTGTCGGGCCGCAAGCTGACCAACGCGCGGTTCATCGGCGCCAACTTCGCCACCGCCAGCCTGGTCAACGCGGACCTGCGCGGGGCCAACTTCCTGCAGTCGAACTTCCAGGCCGCCCGCTTGATGGACGCCGATCTGCGCGGCGCGGAGATCATGGGCAGCGACTTCACGGCCGCCAACTTCACCGGCGCGCGGCTCGACGGCGTCGAGGCGCCGGGCGCCAACTTCATGCGCGCGAACTTCAGCGGGGTTTCCGCCCGCGGCGCGGAGATGCCGGGCGCGAACCTGTCGTTCGCCATCCTGGCGCGCGCGCGGTTCACCGGGGCCGAGCTGCCCTCTGCCCGGCTCCTGCACGTCGATGGCCGCGAGGCCGACTTCGACAACGCCGAACTGAACGGCGCCCTGCTGGCGGCCGGGAAGTTCGAACGGGCCTCGTTCCGGGGCGCGGACATGGACCGGGCCATCCTGAGCGGCTCGATCTTCAACGGCGCCGACTTCCGCGGCGCCAGCCTGGACGGCGCGATCCTGGCCGGCGCGAACCTTTCGGGCGCGCGCGGCCTCAGGCAGAGCCAGCTCGACGACGCCTGCGGAGACGAGAAGACCCGACTGCCGGAAGGTCTGAAGATCAAGGCCTGCAGCGCGCGCCGGATGATCGTCGTGCGTGACATGGTCCGCCCGATTCCGCCGACGCCGCCGGTCCCTCCGGTCCCTTCGATGGTCGCGCCCAAGCCGCCGAAGCCCGCGCCGCCGCCCGCGCCGCGGATGATCATCGCGATTCAATAGACCTCCCCCGTCGGGGGAGGGGGACCACTCCAAGGGGGGTGGAGAGGGTTCGGTGCAGAGCGTCGACCACGCTTGCACACCCGGCCGCTGACGCCTTCAACGACTCCCGACTGCAGCCCGCTCCACCACGCTCCCCGTGGTCCCCCTCTCCCGGAAGGAGAGGAAGATTGGTTACTTGATCGGCGGCGCCAGGCGGATGTGCAGTTCCTTCAGCTGGCGCTCCTCGACTTCCGAGGGGGCGCTCATCAGCAGGTCCTGGCCCTGCTGGTTCAGCGGGAAAGCGATGACCTCGCGGATCGCCGTCTGGCCGGCCAGCAGCATGACGATGCGGTCGATGCCCGGGGCCAGACCGCCGTGCGGCGGGGCGCCATAGCGGAACGCGTTCAGCATGCCGCCGAACTGGCTCTCGACCACGTCCTGGCCGTAGCCGGCGATCTCGAAGGCCTTGAGCATGATCTCGGCCTTGTGGTTCCGGATCGCGCCCGAGCACAGCTCGTAGCCGTTGCAGACGATGTCGTACTGGTAGGCGAGGATATCGAGCGGATCCTTGCTCTGGAGCGCTTCCAGCTCGCCCTGCGGCATCGAGAACGGGTTGTGGGAGAAGTCGACCTTCTTCTCTTCCTCGCTCCACTCGAACATCGGGAAGTCGACGATCCAGCAGAACTCGAAGCGGTCCTCGTCGACGAGCTTCAGCTCCGTGCCGACGCGGGTGCGGGCCGAGCCGGCGAACTTGTAGAAGACCTTCGGATCGCCGGCGACGAAGAAGGCCGCGTCGCCGCTCTTCAGACCGAGCGCGGTCATCAGCGCCTCGGTCTGCTCCGCGCCCAGGTTCTTGGCGATCGGACCGCCCCAGCCGCCCTGGTCTTCCGACCAGAAGACGTAGCCCAGGCCCGGCTGGCCCTCGCCCTGGGCCCAGCTGTTCATGCGGTCGCAGAAGGCGCGGCTGCCGCCGGTCGGCGCCGGGACGGCCCAGACCGCGTTCTTGCTGTCCTCGAGGATGCGCGCGAACAGGCCGAAGCCGCCGCCGCGGAAATGCTCGGAGACATCCTGCATCTTGATCGGGTTGCGGGTGTCCGGCTTGTCCGAACCGTACCAGGCGATGGCGTCGCGGTAGGCGATGCGCGGGAACGGGTACGGCGTCACCGGCTTGCCGCCCGCGAACTCCTCGAACACGCCGTGCATCACCGGCTCGATGGCCGCGAACACGTCTTCCTGGGTGACGAAGCTCATCTCGACGTCGAGCTGGTAGAACTCCAGCGAACGGTCGGCGCGCAGGTCCTCGTCGCGGAAGCAGGGCGCGATCTGGAAGTAGCGGTCGAAGCCGCTGACCATCAGCAGCTGCTTGAACTGCTGCGGCGCCTGCGGCAGCGCGTAGAACTTCGAGGGATGCAGGCGCGAGGGCACCAGGAAGTCACGCGCGCCTTCCGGCGAGGAGGCCGTCAGGATCGGCGTCTGGTACTCGAGGAAGCCCTGGTCGACCATGCGGCGGCGGATCGAAGAGATCACCTTAGACCGCAGGACGATGTTCTTGTGCAGCGTCTCGCGGCGCAGGTCGAGGTAGCGGTGCTTGAGGCGGATGTCCTCCGGGTACTCGGGCTCGCCGAACACCGGCAGCGGCAGCTCGGCCGCTTCCGACAGAACTTCAACCGACTTGACGCGGATCTCGATCTCGCCGGTCGGCAGGTTGGCGTTCACCGTCTCGGCCGAGCGGGCGACGACCTCGCCGTCGACGCGGATCACGCTTTCGGTGCGCACGCGCTCGATCAGGTCGAAGCCGGGGGTCGTCGGCGAGACCACCAGCTGGGTCAGACCGTAGTGGTCGCGCAGGTCGACGAACACCAGGCCGCCGTGATCGCGCTTGCGGTGGATCCAGCCCGACAGGCGGACATTCGCGCCGGTGTCCGAACCACGGAGTTGGCCACAGGTGTGAGTGCGATAGGCGTGCATGGTCTCAGTCGTCTTCTGGCGGCTGGAAAGCCGGATTCCGGGAGGCGCGGAAGGGCGCATGCGGAGGCCGGAAAGTCAAGGATTCGAGGTGCTTTTGTCCTCGTTCACCTCTCCCAACTCCGCTCATCCTCGCGGAAGCGAGGACCCAGGTTTGCGGCCGGTGCACGCATGGTGAGCGATTGGCGTGGCCCCACAGGGACAGACACCTCGGTGTCTGTCCCGAACGTGACTACTCACAACGATGAGCCGCTGCATCGAAAAGCCTGGATCCTCGCTTCCGCGAGGAGGAGCGGATGAGGGAGAGGTGGGGAAATATCCCCAATCCCGCAGGCTCTATCCCCGAAGAGCCTCTTCAATCGGCTCGCGGACCGGGGCCGGCGTGGTAAATCACCCCCGTGACCGCCCGCCCCCGCCAGCTTTCGTTCCCCCTCGCCCACCCGCCGGTCCATACGCGCGCGGCGTTCGTGGAGTCGGCGGCCAACGCGCGGGCCCTGGCGCTGGTCGACCGCTGGCCGGCCTGGCCGAACGGGACGCTGGCGCTGGTCGGGCCGGAAGGCAGCGGCAAGACGCATCTGGCGGCGATCTGGGCTCAGCGGGCCGGCGCGGCGGCTTGGACGCCGGGCGGAGCGCTGCCTTCCAGCGGGGCGGTGCTGGTCGAGGACGCTGACCGCGCCGGCGACGAGGTGCTGTTTCACCTGATCAACCGCGCGGCGGCAGAAGGCGGACTGTTGCTGACGGCGCGGAGCCGCCCGGCGGCCTGGGACTGCGCCCTGCCCGATCTGCGCTCGCGGCTCAACGCCCTGACCGTCGCCGAACTCGGCGAGCCCGACGACGCCCTGATGATCGCCGTACTCGAGGCCCTGTTCCGCGAGAAGCTGCGGCGGCCGGCGCCGGACCTCTACGAGTATTTGCTGAAGCGGATGCCGCGCTCGGTCGCCGCCGCGCGCGAGGTCGTGAGGCGGCTTGATGAAGCAGCGGGCGAACAGGGCCGCGAACTGACCCGCCCGTTGGCGAAGTCGGTGCTGGACGCCGAGCCCGAGCTGTTCGGGGACTGACGCCTGGCGCGGCGCGACCTAGTCTGCCCGCGAGGGAGAGCGGCTTCATGACCATCCGCGTCCGCGTCGTCGACGCCGCCGGGGCAAGCGCCGATCTCGCCGGCCTTTGCGACATCCTGCTCGACTGCGTCGAGGGGGGCGCCTCGGTCAGCTTCATGTGGCCGATGGCGCGGAGCGAGGCCAATGCGTTCTGGACGGGCGTCATCGCCGGCGTCGCCGCCGGCGAGCGGGTGCTGATCGTGGCCGAGGACGCCGATGGTCCGCTGGGTACCGTCCAGGTGGTGCTGGCCCAGCCGCCGAACCAGCCGCACCGGGGCGATGTCTCCAAGATGCTGGTCCACCGCCGCGCCCGTCGACGGGGCGTCGGCGCCCTGTTGATGCAGGCGGCGGAGGCTGCGGCGCGGGCGGCGGGCAAGACCCTGCTGGTGCTGGACACTGCCAGCCCCGACGCCGAGCGGCTGTACGAACGGTCCGGCTGGACGCGGGTCGGGGTCATCCCGAACTACGCCCTGCTGCCCGACGGAGTCCCCTGCGACACCACCTACTACTACAAGGCGCTCGGCTGAGGGGCTTACGCGGGCGGCCGAGCCGTCATACGCTCGTTTGAACCCGAAGGAGCCATCCCATGCCCAACGCCATCGGCTATTTCGCCCAGGACGCCGCCTCCCCGCTGGCGGCCAACCCGTTCAAGCGCCGGGCGTTGCGAGACGACGACGTGCGGCTCGACATCCTCTACTGCGGCGTCTGCCACAGCGACCTGCACACCGCGCGCAACGACTGGGGCGGGACGATCTATCCCTGCTGCCCCGGGCACGAGATCGTCGGGCGGGTCAGCGCCGTCGGGCCGCAGGTCCGCAGATTCCGCGAGGGCGACCTGGCGGCGGTCGGCTGCCTCGTCGACAGCTGCATGGACTGCGACCAGTGCCGCAAGGGCGAGGAGCAGCTGTGCCGCAACCGCTCGACCGGCACCTACAACGGCAAGGACCGGATCACCGGCGAGCTGACCTTCGGCGGCTACAGCGACCACATCGTGGTGCGAGAGGCGTTCGTGCTGAAGGTGCCGGACAGTCTGGACGTGACGCGGGTAGCGCCGCTGCTCTGCGCCGGGATCACCACCTATTCGCCGCTGAAGACCTGGAAGGCCGGGCCGGGCACGCGGCTGGGCGTGGCGGGACTCGGTGGCCTCGGCCACATGGCGGTGAAGTTCGGCGTCGCCATGGGCTGCGACGTGACGGTGATCACCGGCTCCGAATCCAAGCGGGCCGACGCGGCGGCGCTGGGCGCGCAGCATGTGCTGCTGTCCAGCGATCGGGACGCGATGAAGGCGGCGCGCAACGGCTTCGACCTGATCATCGATACGATTCCCGTGGCCCATAAGCTGCAGCCCTACCTGCCGCTGCTCGACATCGACGGCTCGCTGGTCATCGTCGGGGCGATCGACGAACTGCCGCCGTTCCACAGCGGCCTCCTGCTCGGCGGCCGCCGCCGGGTCAGCGGCTCGCCGATCGGCGGCATCCGCGAGACCCAGGAGATGCTCGACTTCTGCGCCGAGAAGGGCGTGCTGCCCGACTGCGAGCAGATCGCCATCCAGGACATCAACCACGCTTACGAGCGCATGGAGCGGTCGGACGTGAAGTACCGCTTCGTCATCGACATGGCCTCGCTGGCGAAGGAACGGGCGGCGGCATAGGGGGTCCTCTCCCTCTGGGAGAGGGGGACCATGCGAAGCATGGTGGAGCGGGAAGCACAGCAGCCAGAAGGGCTTGGCGAGAACGTAGCGAAGGCGAACACCGCGACCTGACGGCTCAATGGCGGCTCATCCCTCTCCACCACCCTCCGGGTGGTCCCCCTCTCCCAAGAGGGAGAGGATGTCGCGCCTATCCGACGAACAGGTCCTCGAAGTTCCGGCGATAGAAGCGGTCCTTCGCGTCCTCGGTGAGGCCATCGAAGGTGGCCTCGAAGCGGCCGATCGGGTCCTTCGTGCCTTCGGGGTGCGGGAAGTCGCTGGAGGACAGGAACAGCTCCTCGCCGCCCTCGCGGATGATCAGCCCGGCGTCCTCGGTGGCGACCGGCGGGAACATCGCGGTCCTGGGCCCCTTCCCGGTCGCCGGACATTCGGGAGCTTCCCCTACGTAGACGCCCGGAGGGGTCGCATTCGGCGACAAAACCGTAACATGCCCGCTGTAACACCCCCGTCATGGCCCTTGCCGCGACGGGCGCGGCGGGCGACAAGTCCGTGACCGGACAGAGGCCCCATGACCGACGCCGCGACCGCAGCCCCGACCTCCCTGGCGGCCGAGCCCCCGGCCCCGGCGGGACTGACCCTCGACGAAAACCTGCTGGCCTCGCCTGACCGCTTCTTCAACCGCGAGCTCAGCTGGCTGGCCTTCAATCGCCGGGTGCTGGAAGAGGCCGAGAATCCGCGCCATCCGCTCCTGGAGCGGCTGCGCTTCCTGTCGATCAGCGCCAACAATCTCGACGAATTCTACATGGTGCGCGTCGCCGGCCTGCGCGCGCAGATCGCCGAGGGCGTGCGGGTGCTGAGTCAGGACGGGCTGTCGCCCGCCGAGCAGCTGGACAAGGTCAACGCTTCCGCCGCGGAGCTCATGGACGATCAGCAGCGCATCTGGCGCGAACTGCGCGCGGCGCTGTTCGACGAGGGGCTGAAACTGCTCGACGCGAAGGACGTGTCGGCGAGCGACCGCAAGAAGGCCGAGGAGATCTTCCTCAACCATGTCTTCCCGGTGCTCACGCCGCTGGCCATCGACCCGGCTCACCCCTTCCCCTTCATTCCGAACCTGGGCTTCTCGCTGGCGCTCAAGCTGCGGCGCGAGGACGGCAAGGAACTGTATGCCCTGGTGCCCGTGCCTTCGCAGGTGAACCGGTTCTGGGAGCTGCCGTCCGACGGTCGCGCCCGGAAGAACGAGCGGAAGGTCATCGCGCTCGAGTCGCTGCTGATCCTGTTCCTCGACCACCTGTTTCCGGGGTGCAAGGTCGAGGGTCGCGGCCTCTTCCGCCTGATCCGCGACAGCGACGTCGAGATCGAGGAAGAGGCCGAGGACCTGGTCCGCGAGTTCGAGGCCCAGCTGAAGCGGCGCCGGATGGGCGGCGTCGTGCGGGTGAAGATCCAGACGGCGATGCCGGAGGACCTGCGCGAGTTCATCCTCGACAACCTGCACACCCAGCCCGACGACGTGGTGCTGATCGACGGCAAGCTGGGCCTGGCCCAGATGAGCCAGATCATTCCCGAGGGCCGGCCGGACCTGAAGTTCAAGCCGTTCACGCCGCGCTTCCCTGAACGCATCCGCGACCACAACGGCGACTGTTTCGCGGCCATCCGCGAGAAGGACATCCTGGTCCACCATCCGTTCGAGAGCTTCGACGTGGTGGTCCAGTTCCTGCGCCAGGCCGCGCGCGATCCGAACGTGCTGGCGATCAAGCAGACCCTCTATCGCACCAGCCAGAACAGCCCGATCGTCGCCGCCCTGATCGAGGCGGCCGAGAACGGCAAGAACGTCACCGCCCTGGTCGAGATCAAGGCCCGCTTCGACGAGGAGAACAACCTGCGCTGGGCGCGAGATCTGGAGCGGGCCGGCGTCCACGTCGTGTTCGGCTTCGTAGAGTACAAGACCCACGCCAAGCTGAGCCTGGTCGTGCGACGCGAGGGCGAGACCCTTCGCACCTACTGTCACTTCGGGACCGGCAACTATCACCCGTTCACGGCGCGGGTTTACACCGACCTGAGCCTGTTTACCTGCGACCCGGCGCTGGGCCGCGACTCGGCCCGGCTGTTCAACTTCATCACCGGCTACGCCGTGCCCGAGCGGCTGGAGAAGCTGAGCTACAGCCCCGAGACCCTGAAGACCGACCTGATCGACATGATCGAGACCGAGGTCGCCAACGCCGCCGCCGGCAAGCCGGCCGCCATCTGGGCCAAGCTCAACGCGCTGGTCGATCCTGAGATCATCGACGCCCTCTACCGCGCCAGCCAGGGCGGCGTACGGATCGAGCTGGTGGTGCGGGGCATCTGCTGCCTGCGTCCGGGCCTGCCGGGGCTGTCGGAGAACATCAAGGTCAAGAGCATCGTCGGCCGCTATCTAGAGCACTCGCGGATCGTCGCCTTCGCCAACGGCGGCGAGATGCCGAGCAGCAAGACGCGGGTGTTCATCAGCTCGGCGGACTGGATGCCGCGCAACCTCGACCGGCGGGTCGAGGCCCTGACGCCCGTCGACAATCCCACCGTCCACCAGCAGGTGCTGCAGCAGATCATGGTCGCCAACCTCAATGACGAGGCGCAGAGCTGGACCCTGGACGCCGAAGGCGGCTATAGGCGCGATCCGGCCTGGGATCGTCCGGGCGCCTTCTCGGCCCACGAATACTTCATGAACAACCCCAGCCTGTCAGGCCGCGGCCAGAAGGTGCGCGACCTGCCCCGAGCCTTCGACCATGTTGGCCCGCGCCGATAGCGGACATTCCATCGAGACGCCGACGCGCGACCAGCGCGACGCCGCCGTCATCGACGTCGGCTCCAACTCGGTGCGCCTCGTCCTCTACCGGATGGAAGGCCGCGCCATCTGGACGGTCTACAACGAGAAGGTCCTGGCCGGTCTGGGCCGCGACCTCGGGGCCACGGGCAGGCTGTCGCCGGCCGGGATCGAACAGGCCATGGCCGCCCTGCGCCGCTTCCGCGCCGTGCTCGACACAGCCAAGGCACAGGACATTTTCACCGCCGCCACCGCCGCCGTGCGCGACGCTGAGGACGGCGAGGCTTTCGTCGGCCGGGTGGCCGCCGAGACCGGCCTGAACCTGCGGGTGCTGAGCGGCCAGGAGGAGGCGCGCTATGCCGCCCTCGGCGTGCTGGCCGGCTCGCCCGATGGCGACGGCGTGGTCGGCGACCTGGGCGGCGCGTCGCTGGAGCTGGTCCGCCTCGCGCCGCAGGGTCCGGTCGAGGGCGCCACGCTGGCGTTGGGGCCCTTCGCGCTGAGCGGCCTGAAGGGCGACCGGCTGCGGAACGAGATCCGGGCGCGGGTGGCGCCCTATGCCGGGCGTTTCTCGGCGAAGACCTTCCAGGCCGTCGGCGGCGCCTGGCGGAACCTGGCCCTGATGCACATGCGGCTGGCCGACTATCCGCTGCAGATCGTCCACCAGTACGAGCTGGGCCGCGCCGACGCGCTGGAGACCGCGCGCTTCATCGCCCGCCAGTCGCGCGCGTCGCTGGAGGCCATCGAGGGCGTCTCCAAGAAGCGTCTGGAGACCCTGCCCCACGCGGCGCTGGTGCTGGAGACGCTGATCGAGGCGCTGGGCCTGGAGCGGATCGTCATCTCGGCCTACGGCCTGCGCGAAGGCCTGCTGTTCGAGGCCATGCCCGGCGCGGTCCAGGCGCTGGACCCGCTGATCGAGGGCTGCTCGGCCCTGACCGCCCGCCAGGGCGTCGACGAGACGCTGGGCCCGACGCTTGAGGCCTGGCTGGCGCCGGTGTTCAGCGCGCTGCCGCCGGTCATGGGCGACCGCGAGGCGGTGCTGCGCGCCGCCGCCTGCCGGCTGGCCGACCTCGGCTCGCGCCTGCACCCCGACCATCGCGCCGACCTGGTGTTCGAACAGGTGCTGCGGGCCCCGGTCGCCGGCATGAAGCACGCCGAGCGCGCCTTCCTCGCCGTGGCCGCCTTCGCCCGTCACACCTCGGCCTCCTCGATCCCCGAGGGCGCGACCGTCACGCGTCTGCTGACCGACGCCCAGCGGCGCCGCGCGCGGGCCCTCGGCGCCGCCGTCCGGCTGGGCAGCGACCTGTCGGGCCGCAGCTCGCCCCTGCTGGCGCAATCGCGGCTCGGCCTGCACGACGGCCGTCTGGTGCTGACCGCCGTCGACGGCTGGTCCGACATGCTGCTGGGCGAACAGACCACCCGCCGTGCGACGACCCTCGCCGGCCTGCTCGGCCTGCCGCTGGAAGTGCGGCGGGCCTGACATCGCGCTCCGATGGGGCGCCCCCCGGCCGACGCCTTGACGCCTGATCCCCGGCGGCGATGATCGCGCCACAAGCCTGACCCGATCAGGCAGGGGGAACCGCATCATGAGCTTGACCACAAGAGTGGCGCCGGTGCTGCTCGCGGCCGCAGTCATGGCCGTCGCGCCATCGGGGTCGATGGCTCAGCCGACGACGACAACAGCCGCTGCGCAGGGCTGCCTCGGAAGGCCCGGGACTCTGGGACCGGTCACCGTCTCTGCCTCGGGGCGGGTGAGCTTCGCCGGCGCGCCGCTATTCTCCTCGATCACGCGGATCAACCCGGGCTCCGCCAGTCTGGTGAGGCCGAAAAGCTCGACCTACAGGCTCGTCGTACTCGGCGACGGAGATCGTGGTCCCGTGGAGGCGGCTGTCGTCGACTTCGCCACGAAGAAGGTCATCAACCCCGGCCTGCTGGGTCCATCGCGGACCATCGGGCTGGCCCCGGCGCGGCAGGTCCTGCAGTTCGCCAACCTGTGCAGCGGCCTGGATTTGCCCGCCGACCCCGCGAGCGGCTGGCGAAGCTTTGGCGGTGACCGCTTCCTGGCGGGCGCCGTGAAGCCGAAGGAGGGAGAGGCCGGCCTGACCCTCATCGACCTGCATCAGGGGACATGGGCCTGGTGGATGCCGAAGGCGGCGGACTACCCTCGCGCACCCGGCAAGCTGCCGGCCAACATGGCTGCATCCGCGGCGATGCTTCCGGCGCCGGGTCTTGACCGGCTGGTGATCCGCTCGATCGATACGGTCGGTGGACGGGTCGAGGCGGACGCCGTTTTCGACTTCGTGTGCAACACTTGGGAGCTGTCCGAGGAAGATTGCCAGGCCGCCGGCATTCCGGTCTACACCGGCGAGGACAACGCTTCGACGCCGCGCCTGTCGAAGACCTACCGCGTCACCCTGACCCTTCGTCGGTGAGGAGCCCCGCATGACCCAGTCGCTTCCTGACCAGGGCCAGACCTGGGATGCCGTGCGCGCGCGGATGGCCGACCTGGCGACCGGCGACGTGAAATGGCGGGACGGCAGGGCGGCGGTCTATGTGTTCAACGCCGGCGAGGACCTCGACCGGGTCCAGAAGGAGGCCTACGCCCTCTTCGCCTCGGAGAACGGCCTCGGGCCGGCCGCCTTCCCCAGCCTCGCGCGCATGGAGAAGGAGGTGGTGGGCTTCGGCCTCGACCTGTTGCACGCGCCCGAGGGGGCCGCCGGGGCGATGACCAGCGGCGGCACCGACTCCATCCTGATGGCGGTGAAAGCGGCGCGTGACTTCGCGCGCAAGACGCGCGGCCTCGCCGGCCAGCTCAACATCGTGCTGCCGCGCTCGGCTCACCCGGCCTTCGACAAGGCCGCCATGATCATGGAGATCGAGGTCCGCCGCACGCCGCTGAAAGAGTTTCTGGCCGACCCGGAGGCCATGGAGGCGGCCGTTGACGACGCCACCATCATGATCGTCGGCTCGGCTCCCTGTTTCCCCTTCGGCCTGATCGACCCGATCACAGCGCTGGGCGACCTGGCGCAGCGGCGGGGCCTGTGGCTGCACGTCGACGCCTGCGTCGGCGGCTACATCGCGCCGTTCGTGCGGATGAACGGCGGCGATGTGCCGCCGTTCGACTTCGAGGTTCCGGGCGTCTCGTCGATGTCGGCCGACCTGCACAAGTACGGCTACTGCGCCAAGGGCGCCTCGACGGTGTTCTTCCGCACCGAGGCGCTGCGCAGCCACATGCCGTTCACGGTCAGCGACTGGCCGGCCGGGAAGATGACCACCCCGACGCTGGCCGGCACCCGTCCGGGCGGCGCCATCGCGGCGGCCTGGGCGGTGATGAACGTCCTGGGCGTCGAGGGCTATCGCCAGCGCCACGGCATGGTGACCCAGGCGCGCGAGCGGATCGAGGCCGGCGTGCGCTCGCGCGGGTTCGAGGTGATCGGGGCGCCGCAGCTGGGCATCCTCGCCTTCACACACCCGGAGGTCGACGGCATGGCGATCCTCGGCCAGCTCTACCAGCGCGGCTGGGTGACCAGCGCCATCACCGACCCCCGCGGCCTGCACCTGATGCTGTCGCCGGTGCACCTGTCGGTGGCCGACCAGTACCTGGCCGACCTGGACTCGGCGACGGAAGCGGCGCGCGGCGGCGCGGCGGCGACGGGGAGCGTCGGCTACGGGCGCTAACCCGCCGGCATCGTCCGTTCGCGCACGGCGATGCGGCCGAGGATGCCCTTGACGATCAGGTCCATGGCCGAGCCCTCGGTATAGTCGGCGGCGGCGACGAAATTGACGCGGTCGTCGCTGATCAGGCGGTGGAGCTTGGTCTGGTCGTTGGGCTCGGTGCGGGGGTCGTAGGCGGCGATCGAGTGGCCGCCCTTGGTGTGCATCATCTTCATGGTCGGCACGTCGGTGTCGCCGTCGCCGATGAAGATCATCCGCTCGAACGGCACCGGGCGGTCCTCGTCGGGCATGTAGCGATTGATCCGCTCATGCTCCCAGTTGTTGTGCACGCCCTTGTTGATGCGGAACAGGTACTGGGTCTTGGTCGTGTAGTTGATGCCCACCGCCGGCCAGACGGCCACGTCCTGGTCATCGAACACGTACTTGCTGGCGAAGACGTGTTCGAAGCGGTGGTGGATCGGGCAGCCCTCGATCATCTCGGCCAGGCCGCTGGACAGGATGAAGTGCTGCACGGTCAGGCCGTAGTTGGCGCCGAAGGCGTTGATGCGGTCGAACCAGCTCTCGTCGCGCAGCCCCTCGAACAGCGGTACGTCCTTGCCGTGGTCGCGCAGCGCCTGCCGCGTGACGGTCTGGCCCTTCTCGCGGGCCGTCTGCAGCATCAGCTGCATGTACATCAGGATGTCGTCGCCGTCGGCGGCGATGGTGCGTGGCTTGACGGTGTCGTTCCAGAACTGCTTGGGCGTCATGCCCAGCGACGGAATGAAGCTCGTCTCCTGCATGTTGCCGCGGGCGAGCGTGCCGTCGAAGTCGTAGATGATGGCCGTAAGGCGCGGATCGGACATGGTGGGTCCCTGTGGGTCGGGACATCCATGTCCCGATCGTCCCCGCGAAAGCGGGGATCCAAGCTGAGGCATATGAAGCCGACGAGGGTTAACTAGTCGAGTCGGCTTGGGTCCCCGCTTTCGCGGGGATGATTGGTTTTGGGTTCAGCCCGCCGCCGCTTTGGGGGCCCGGCGCACCTCGACCACCCGCACGCGGGCGCCGTCGAGCACCAGGGCCAGTTCACCGCGCTTCAGCTTCAGGGCGTCGGCCCCGAAGGCGTCGCGGCGCCAGCCGTGCAGGGCGCCGACGTCGGCGTTGTCGTCGTTGGCGATCTTCTCGAGGTCCGAGACCGTGGCGATCAGCTTGCTGGCCACGCCGGCGTCTTCCGAACGGGCCTTGAGCAGCACCTTGAGCAATTCGACAATGGCGCCGGCGGCGAGGTTCTGCGGGCCGCGCTCGCGGTCGATCTTGGGGGCGTAGCCCTCCGGGTCCCGCAGGCCTTCCTTGATGGCGGCCAGCAGGTCGGGACCGAACTTGCTGCCCGAGAAACCCTTGGGCACCCCGCGCAGGCGATCCAGCGCCGCCGCGTCGGTCGGCGCCTGGGCGGCCAGTTCGTCGATCGCCTCGTCCTTCAGGATGCGGCCGCGCGGCTGATCGCGCAGCTGCGCCGTGCGCTCGCGCCAGGCGGCGACGGCCTTGAAGACCGCCAGGTACTTCGCCGTGTGCTTGCGCGGCTTGAGGCGCTTCCAGGCGTTCTCCGGATCGACGTCGTACATCGCCGGGTCGGTCAGCGCGGCCATCTCTTCCTCGACCCAGGCCAGGCGTCCGCCCTTCTCCAGGCGGTCGCGCAGCATCGGGTAGAGCTTCGCCAGATGGGTGACGTCGGCCAGGGCGTAGGTCAGCTGGTTGTCGCTGAGCGGGCGGCGGGCCCAGTCGGTGAAGCGGCTCGACTTGTCGAGCTCGATCTTCAGCATCTGGCGGACCAGCGCGTCATAGGCGATCTGCTCGCCGAAGCCCGCCGCCATGCCGGCGATCTGGGTGTCGAACAGCGGCCGGGGCATGGCGCCCAGGTTGTTGAAGATCTCGACGTCCTGACGGGCGGCGTGGAACACCTTGAGGATGGTCTCGTCGCGCAGCAGATCCAGGAGCGGGTTCAGCTCCAGGCCCTCGGCCAGCGGATCGATGCAGGCCTCGACGCCATTGGGTCCGGCGACCTGGATCAGGCACAGCTTCGGCCAATAGGTCGTCTCGCGCATGAACTCGGTGTCCACGGCGATAAAAGGCTGTCCATTCAGGGACTTGCAGAATTCCGCCAGTTCGGCGGTGGTCGTAATCGGCTGCATCGGGTAGCTATAGCCCCGCCCGGGGCCGAGTCTGCAAGAGGCAAGCCCTTTTCCGCCTGATTTTCCTACCTTTAGTTGCCGCGAAGACCTTCCCCATGACCGATCGGCCGAACGGCCTCACCTACGCCCAGGCGGGCGTCGACATCGACGCCGGCAACGCCCTCGTCGAGGCCATCAAGCCGCTGGCCAAGGCCACCGCCCGGCCCGGCATGGCCGGCGGCCTGGGCGGCTTCGGCGCCCTGTTCGACCTCAAGGCCGCCGGCTACGAAGACCCGCTGCTGGTCTCGACCACCGACGGCGTCGGCACCAAGCTGAAGATCGCCATCGAGACCGGCCTGCATGACACGGTCGGCATCGACCTGGTCGCCATGTGCGTCAACGACCTGCTTGCCCAGGGCGCCGAGCCGCTGCTGTTCCTCGACTATTTCGCGACCGGCAAGCTGGACGTGGCGACCGCGACGCGGGTCGTGGCCGGCATCGCCGAGGGCTGCAAGCTGGCCGGCTGCGCGCTGGTCGGGGGCGAGACGGCCGAGATGCCGGGCATGTACGCCGACGGCGAGTACGACCTGGCCGGCTTCAACGTCGGCGCCGTGAACCGCGACGGCGTGCTGCCGAAGCTGGACCAGCAGCGGGCCGGCGACGTGCTGATCGGCCTCGCCTCCAGCGGGCCCCACAGCAACGGCTATTCGATGGTCCGCAAGGTGGTCGAGCGCTCGGGCCTGGCCTGGGACGCCCCCTGCCCCTGGGACGCCGGGAAGACGCTCGCGCGGGCGCTGATGGCGCCGACCCGGATCTACGTGAAGTCGACGATGGAGCTGATCAAGGCCGGCCGCATCAAGGGCCTGGCCCACATCACCGGCGGCGGCCTGATCGAGAACCCGCCCCGCGCCATCGCCGAGGGCCTGGTCCCGCGCTTCGACTGGAACGCCTGGGACATGCCGGCCGTATTCCGGTGGCTGCAGGAAACCGGCGGCATCGCCGAGCACGAGATGCGCCGCACCTTCAACTGCGGCGTCGGCCTGCTGTTGATCGTCGGCCGCGACGCTGCGCCGGAAGTGCTTGAAGCGCTGCTGGAAGCGGGCGAGGACGCGTTTGTCTGCGGCGAACTGGCGAACGGGTGATGGTTGTGGGGCCGTGCGTGGTTCGACACGCGCTTCGCGCTGCTCACCATGACGTATTCAGAACACGTCATCCTGAGCAGGCCCGAAGGGCCATGTCGAAGGACGCAACCACGCGATGACTGACCGCGCCAAAGTCGCCATCCTCATCAGCGGGCGCGGCTCCAACATGACCGCGCTGGTCGAGGCCGCGCGGGCGGCGGACTGCCCCTATGAGATCGCGCTGGTGCTCTCCAACAGGCCCGACGCCGAAGGCCTGGCGCTTGCCGGGGCCGCCGGCGTGCCGACGCTGGTGATCCCGAGCAAGGACTACGGCGCCGACCGTGAGGCGCACGAGCGGGCCATAGACACGGCCCTGCGGGCGGCCAGCGTCCAGTATGTCGCGCTGGCCGGCTACATGCGCGTGCTGACGCCGTTCCTGGTCGAGGCCTGGGCCGGCCGGATGATCAACATCCACCCCTCCCTGCTGCCGAAGTATCCCGGCCTGGACACCCACCGCCGCGCCCTCGAGGCCGGCGACGCCGAGGCCGGCTGCACGGCGCATCTGGTCACGGTGGGTGTCGACGAGGGCCCGGTGATCGACCAGGCGGCAGTGCTGGTGCTTCCGGGCGACACGCCCGAGACCCTGGCCGCGCGCGTGCTGGCCGCCGAGCACGTGCTCTATCCGAAGGCGCTGGCGAAGCTGGTGACCGGCTGATGGCCCGCCTGCGCGGCTGCGAGTCCTGCAGGCGCCAGTGGCTGCTCGACGGACGGCTGCCGAACCGCTTGGGCGCGAACGCCGGTGGGGCGGTCCTCTACCGCTGCGACGCCTGTCACGCCTGGTGGGAAGAGACCCCGCGCGGGACGCAGGTGATCACCGAGGATGAGGCGCGCGAGAGCTATCCGGACCTGTCCGTCTGACCTCTTGCACAGGCCGGAACGGCGCCTAGATCGGGCGGTTCAGGTTGACAGGAGGAGGACCATGGAAGTGGTGTCCATCGTGCCGGCCGAAAGCGGCTGGGCGGTTCGATCCAACGCCATCAGCAACGAAATGCTGTTCCGACACGGGAGCCGGGCCGAACGCGCGGCGAGACGGCTGGCGCACGCGCTGGCGGCGCGCGGCGAGTTCGTCGAGCTGCGGGTGCATCTGAAGGACGGCTCTTTGGCCGGGCGGTTCGTCTGCCCACCGCCTTCGCCGCCGCCCCCGCCAACGCTCGGCCTTGAGCGGGCCCAGGCCGCCTGACGAACGCAAAACGGCCGGGTCATCGCTGACCCGGCCGTTCCACTATTGAGAGCTCGGCTCGGCTCAGCCGACGATGTCGGCGTCGGTGAAGAACTGCTCGATCTCGATCTTCGCGTTCTCGAGCGAGTCCGAGCCGTGGACCGAGTTCTCGCCGATCGACAGGGCGAACAGCTTGCGGATGGTGCCGTCGGCGGCCTGTTCCGGGTTGGTGGCGCCCATGACTTCGCGGTAGCGGGCCACGGCGTTGTCGCCTTCCAGGACCTGGACGACGACCGGCTCGGCGGTCATCTGGCCGACCAGCTCGGCGTAGAACGGGCGCTCGGCGTGGACGGCGTAAAACTTCTTCGCCTGGGCTTCGGTGAGGTGGACGCGGCGCTGGGCGACGATGCGCAGGCCGGCTTCCTCGATGACGGCGTTGATCTTGCCGGTGATGTTGCGACGCGTGGCGTCGGGCTTGATGATCGAGAAGGTGCGTTCGGTCATGGCTGGATAGGAGCCTTACACAGGAGTTGGTGTTTCGGGGTCGCGGGCTTATAGCGGCGAGCCCTCGATCCGCCAACCTTTGTGACGCACTCCCCCCTCCATGCTTCAGATCAACGATCTCACGTTCGATGCCTGGGGGCGGCGCTTCTTCGAGAAGGCCGGCGTCTCCCTGCCGCCCGGGTCGAAGGTCGGGCTGGTCGGCCGCAACGGCGTGGGCAAGTCGACGCTGTTCAAGCTGATCATGGGCGAACTGGTCGCCGGCGAGGACGAGATCAGCCTGCCGCGAAACACCCGCATCGGCCAGGTGGCGCAGGAGCATCCCGCGACGCCGGTCTCGCTGCTGGACACGATTCTGGAGGCCGACGAGGAACGCCACACCCTCCTGACCCGGCTGGAGACCGCCGATCCCGAGGCAATGGGCGATATCTGGACCCGGCTGATCGAGATCGACGCCGACGCGGCGCCCTCGCGCGCGGCGGAGATCCTGGCCGGCCTGGGCTTCTCGACCGAGGACCTCGAGCGGCCGATGGCCGAGTTCTCCGGCGGCTGGCGGATGCGGGTGGCGCTGGCGGCGGCGCTGTTCGCCGAGCCCGACCTGCTGCTGCTCGACGAGCCGACCAACTATCTCGATCTCGAAGGCGCCCTGTGGCTCGAGGCGCGGCTGAAGAAGTATCCGCACACGGCCCTGATCATCAGCCACGACCGCGAGCTGCTGAACAACAGCTGCACCCACATCCTGCATCTGGCGAACGGCAGGCTGGAACTCTACACGGGCGGCTACGACGACTTCGAACGGATGCGGGCCGAGAAGTCGCGTCTGCAGCTAGCCAACAAGGCCAAGCAGGACGCCGAGCGGGCCCACCTGCAGTCGTTCATCGACCGCTTCAGGGCCAAGGCCACCAAGGCCGCCCAGGCCCAGTCGCGCATGAAGCGGCTGGCGAAGATGGAGCCGGTGGCGACCACCATCGAGGAACGGGTCGCGCCCTTCACCCTGCCCTCGCCGCCGCGCCCGCTGGCCCCGCCGCTGATCCGGCTGGAGAAGGCCAATGTCGGCTACGAGGAAGGCCGCGCGATCCTGCGGAACCTGAACCTGCGGATGGACCTGGACGACCGCATCGGCCTGCTGGGCGTCAACGGGGCCGGCAAGTCGACCTTCGCCAAGCTGATCGCCGGGGCGCTGGGCGTGCAGTCGGGCGAGTTCCACCGCGACCGAAAGATGAAGGTCGGCTGGTTCCACCAGCACCAGATCGAGGCGATGGACCCCGAGGACACGGCGCTGGAGATCATCCGCCGCGCCATGCCCGAGGCTTCCGAGAGCTCGCGCCGGTCGCAGCTGGCGCAGTTCGGCCTGCCGTTCGAGAAGCAAGAGACCACCGTCGCCAACCTGTCCGGCGGCGAGCGGGCGCGGTTGCTGCTGAACCTGGTGGCGATGGATGCGCCGCACATGCTCATCCTCGACGAGCCGACCAACCACCTCGATATCGACAGCCGCCGGGCCCTGCTCGACGCGCTGAACGACTATGAGGGGGCGGTGATCCTGATCACCCACGACCGCTCGCTGATGGAGCTGGTCGCCGATCGGCTTTGGCTGGCCGCCGATGGCTCGATCAAGCCCTTCGACGGCGACATGGACGACTACGCGAAGTTCGTCATCGACCGGGCCCGGGTGGCGGCCAGAGCGCCGACCCAGGTCAGGCGCGAGCAGCCGGCCCCGGCCGCGCCGCCGCCGCCGCCCAGGCCGAACGCCGGCATGGCCGCCCCCCTGAAGCGCAGGCTGGAGGCCGCGGAGGCCGTGCTGGCGCGGGTGACCAAGGCGCTTGAAGAGATCGACGCCGTGCTGGGCGATACCCAGATCTACGTGAAGCAACCGGCCAAAGTCGCTGAATTTACGCAGAAACGCGTCAAGGCCCAGGCCGCCGTCGACAAGGCTGAAGCCGAGTGGATGGAGATCGCCGAGCAACTGGCGGCGGTCGAAGGCTAGACCCTCAAGGCGCGGTCTCGAGGCTGCGCAGATAGGCCGTCAGGGCCGCGATCTCGTCGCTGCCGAGCTGGACCGCAGGCATCCGCGGGTGCGTATAGCGCGAGCCCTCGTCCTGGATGCGATCCGACGGCAGCACCATGCCCTCCTGCAACAGCTGAGCCAGGCCTCCGGCCGGATAGCGCCTGTGCAGGTCGATGAAGGCAGGCGCATCGGCCATGGGGCTGGGACCGCGCGAGACGGCGTGGCACCCGCCGCAGCTGCGCTCGGCGACCTGCTTGCCGTAGAAGGCGTCCCCGCCGGCGGCCGACGGACCCGGCGCCGGGGCGGGCTGACCGCCGGCCGCGCAACCGGAGAGCGCCAGCAGTCCCGCAATCGTCAACGTCCGCAACATGGCGTCATTCCTGTGCATGACCGCGCGCCCGTAGCCGCAGGGTGCAGTCTTGCCGCCCGGCCGTCGAACGGCCTTGATCCCGATCAACCCGTCGCGAAAAAGTCGGACCGACCTGTCGGAGTCGACGGTCGATAGCCGTCCTGGGGGAGATCCCGGCGACCACGCCGGCGCTGACCCGAACCGCGCCGGCAAGGAGACCGCCATGACCGCCGAACCGCAATTCAAGCTCGTCCTCGAACGCGTCCTGGACGCCACGCCGGATAAGGTCTTCAAGGCCTGGACGACGCCCGACATCCTCAAGCAATGGTTCGCCCCGGCGCCCTGGAGCATCGTCTCGGCCGACTGCGACCTGCGCCCCGGCGGCTCGGCGGGCATCGTGATGCAGAGCCCCGAGGGCGAGCAGTTCCCCAACCCGGGCGTCTATCTCGAGATTGTCCCGAACAGGCGCATCGTCACCACCGACGCCTTCCTGCCCGGCTGGATCCCGACCGGTCAGCCGTTCATGGTCGCGCACGTCGAGCTGGAAGACCTCGGCGACGGCCGGACGAAGTACACCGCCACGGCCATGCACTGGTCCGAGGAAACCCTGAAGCAGCATGAGCAGATGGGCTTCCACGAAGGCTGGGGCATGGTGGCGGACCAGCTCAACGCGCTCGTGAAGGGGATGTGAGGCTCTGCGTGCTTCGACACGCGCCTGCGGCGCTGCTCAGCATGACTTGATTGGGTAGCCTTCCAATTCAGTCATCCTGAGCAGCCGCGAAGCGGCGTGTCGAAGGACGCAATGCGGCTCACCCGCACTTCACCTCTTTGACGGTGCCCGTCTCGGCGTCGAAATAGATGTTCAGGCGGTCCGGGCGGTAGTCCATCGTCACCGGGCAGGTGGTGCAGGCGACGCGGCGTTTCGACGGATCGGTCGGGACCGGGATCTCGCTCTTGTTGCGGCCGACGAGATACTGGAAGTCCGCCGCCTTGCAGGAGTCCTCCGGCGGCGGGGGCGGCAGCGGCACGGTCGGAGCCTCGGTCACCGGTTGCGGCGGCGGCGGCGCGGGCGGCGGCGCGGAGGCGCAGGCCGACAGGGTCAGCACCGCGGCGAGCGTGGCCAGCTTCCGGATCATGCCTTCTTCTCCCATCCGCGCTCGGCCTGCTGCCAGTAGCTGATCGGCAGGCCCTGCGCCTTGAACGTCTTCCATCGGCCGCGGGCCGCCGCCAGCGCCGTCTCGTCCCGGCCATCGAACAACACGATGCAGCGCTCGTGCGGCGTCAGGTCGCCCGGCTCGGCCCCGTCGATCAGGAACAACGCCTGGGCGGCGTTCGGGTTGTCCTGCCGGGTGGTCAACAGGATCGGCTGGTGCTCGGCGAAGGGCTCCTCCGCCGTGCCGTGCGGCAGGAAGCTCTCGTCGCGATAGCTCCACAGCCAGCCGTCGAGGTGCTCGATCCGCTCCGGATCACCGGTACGCACGAGCGCCTTCCAGCCCCGCTTCAGCGTCTTGTCCAGCAGATCGGGCAGCACCTGGTCGAGCGACGAGCGCTCGAGATGGTAGAACCAGACCTCACAGGGGGTGTCGGCCATTCCTACTCCGAGCGTCCCCGCGAAGGCGGGGACCCAAGCGGACCTCCCGCTTCAATCCACATCAGCCTGGACCCCCGCCTTCGCGGGGGCAATCGGTCAGGGAAAGGATCAGACCTCGTACCTGTCCGCCACCATCTGGTTCAGCAGGCGGACGCCGAAGCCGGTCGCCCCGTCGGGGCTGGTCGGCACGGACGACGGCTTCTTCCAGGCGGTCGAGGCGATATCGAGGTGCGCCCAGGGCACGCCGTTGACGAACTTCTGCAGGAACAGCGCCGCCGTGATCGACCCTCCGGGCCGGCCGCCGGTGTTCTTCATGTCGGCGACCATGCTCTCGATCTGCTTGTTGTAGGCGTCCGGCAGCGGCATCCGCCACAGCGGCTCGCCCGTGACCTTCGAGGCCGCCAGCAGGTTTTCCGACAGCGTGTCGTCGTTGCTGAACAGACCGGCGTAGTCGTTGCCCAGCGAGATGATGATGGCGCCGGTCAGGGTGGCGAGATCGACCATGAACTGCGGCTTGAAGCGCGCCTGGCAGTACCAGAGGGCGTCGGCCAGAACCAGGCGGCCTTCGGCGTCGGTGTTGATGATCTCGATCGTCTGGCCCGACATCGAGGTGACCACATCGCCCGGACGCTGGGCGTTGCCGTCGGGCATGTTCTCGACCAGGCCCAGGATGCCGACCGCGTTGACCTTGGCCTTGCGGCCGGCCAGCGCGTGCATGACGCCGGCCACGGCGGCCGAGCCGCCCATGTCCCACTTCATGTCTTCCATGCCGTCGGCCGGCTTGAGGCTGATGCCGCCGGTATCGAAGGTGACGCCCTTGCCGACGAAGGCGATCGGCTGGCTGTCGCCGCCGTTCCGCCACTGGATGACGACCAGCTGGCTGTCGCGGATCGAGCCCTGGCCGACGCCGAGCAGGCTGCCCATGCCGAGTTTGGCCATCTCGGCCTCGCCGAGGATCTCGACCTCGAGGCCCAGCGATTCGAGTTCCTTCACCCGACGGGCGTATTCGGCCGGGAACAGCACGTTCGGCGGCTCCGACACCAGGTCGCGCGAGAAGTAGACCGCCTCGGCCAGCGCCTTCAGCGGCGACCAGGCGGCCTCCGCGCCGGCCACGTCGTCGGTGACCACCTTCACCACCTCGATCGAGGGCTTCTTCTCGGGCTTCTCGGTGGTCAGGTACTTGTCGAAACGGTAGGCCGCCAGCACGGCGCCGAGCGCGGCCCGGGCCGACTCCTCGGCCTTGGCGCCGGGCGTGAAGACATGAAGCGCCGTCGCGCCGGACTGCTTCACCGCGCCATAGGCCTGGGCGCCGAAACGCTCCGCCGTGTCACCGCCCCAGCCCGAGGCAGGCCCTGCGCCGACCACGACGAGCCGCTGGACGCCGACGCCGGTCGGCGCGACCAGCTCGACGGTCTGCCCCGGCTTGCCGGTAAAGCGCGGCGCGGCCGCGAGCGCGCGCCCGAGGGCGCCCGACGTCGCCTTGTCCATATCATCGGCCGCGGTGGACCTGTGGCCCTCCTCGAACACCATGACCGCGGCGGCGCCGCCCGAAAGGGCGCCGACGGTGTCGGACGCGACGAACTCGATGCGCATGGAACGCTCCTGAATGTGGTCCGGGCGGCATAGTCCAACCCCGCCCGCGAGGGAAGCGCCAGCGGTTGTTTCCGGCGCGACAGGGCGTATAGAACGGTCCACCCCTGATTTGGGGTTTTCCCGCACCCCCGAACGGGCCCAGCTTCCCCTGATGCGTCTGATCGAACGCTATCTGTTCCGCCAGTTGCTGACGCCGACCCTGCTGGCGGCCGCGGCGCTGGGCGCGGTCGGGCTCCTCAGCCAGAGCCTGGGGCGGCTCGACATCATCATCGAGCAGCGGCAGACCGCCTGGGTCTTCGTGCAGGTCATCCTGCTGGCGATGCCGCAGCTGATGAACCTGATCCTGCCGATCGCCGTGCTGGTCGCCGCGCTGGTGGCGCTGAACAAGCTGCAGACCGACCATGAGCTTGTCGTGTGCCAGGCCGGCGGCATGAGCCGCTGGCGGCTGATCTCGCCGGCCGTGAAGCTGGCGACGCTGGCGGTGTTGGTGGGACTGTCGGTGAACCTGTGGGTCCAGCCGGTCTCCTATCGGGCCATGCGCGAGATCGTCTCGGCCGCGCGCAGCGATCTGGCCGCCACCCTGGTGCGCGAGGGCGAGTTCGCCGAACCCGCGCCGGGCCTGACCGTCTACGGCCAGACGGTCGAGCCGGACGGCAAGATCCGCAATCTCTTCATCCACCACCGCAAGCCGGACGGCGGGGCGACGACCTACACGGCCCGCGAGGGTCGCATCACCTATCGTGGCGGCGCGCCCGTGCTGGTCATGCGCCACGGCTCGAACCAGGAGTTCTCGACGACCGGCGTGCTCAACTACCTGTCGTTCGAGGAGTACGCGCTCGAGTTGGCCCCCTTCCTCGGCGCGACGGACCAGGTGACCTACAAGGCGTCCGACCGGTTCCTGCACGAACTGTTCTATCCGGACCTGACCCAGTCCTACGAGAAGAAGAACCGCGAGAAGCTGCTAGCCGAGGGGCACTCCCGGCTCGCTTCGCCGCTCTACAGCCTGTCGTTCATGGCCATGGCCCTGGCCGCCGTGCTCGGCGCAAACTTCAGCCGGCTGGGCTACGGCCGGCGCATCGCCGCCATCGGCGCCGCCGCGGCGGTGGTGCGGATCATTGGCTTCGTGTGCCAGTCGGCCGCCGAGGACAGCCCGGGCCTGAACGTCCTGCAGTACATCGTGCCGGTGCTGGCCGCGGCCTGGGGCTTTGGCCAGCTGTACCGGCCCGTTCGCCGCCGCCATGGCTGGCGGGAGTGGCTTCCGTTCGGCTTCTCCGAGACGAAGACCGCCCCGGTGACGGGAGTGGCGACATGAACCTCGGCGTCGGACGGCTCGAGCGATACGTGCTCTCGCGGACCCTGATGGGCGTCGCCGGGGCGCTGGCGGTGATCGGGGCGGTGATCCTGCTGATCGACTTCGTGGAGGTGTCCCGTACCGTCGGCGGCCGCGGCGACGCCGGCTTCCCGCGGCTGCTGTGGCTGACCATGCTCAAGGCGCCGTCGACGATTCTGACCCTGCTGCCGTTCGCCTTCCTGTTCGGCACCCTGGCGGCCTTCGTCGGCCTGAACCGGCGCAGCGAGCTGATCGCCATGCGCGCGGCCGGGGTCTCGGCCTGGCGGTTCATCCTGCCGGCCACCGTCGCCGCCTTCGCGGTCGGGGCGGTGACCGTCTCGGCGCTGAACCCGCTGGCGGCGATGCTGGGCGCCGAGTTCGAGCAGTCGCGCGACGCCGTGCTGGAGGAATTCCAGACCTCCACGCCGAAGGACACCTGGCTGCGCCAGGGCGACGCCGTCTCCCAGGTGGTGATCCGCGCCCGCTCGCACGACGAGACGGACGGCACGGTGCGCCTGAAGGACGTCTCGATGTTCAAGTACCGCATCAACGCTAACGGCGGCCTGGAGTTCGAACGCCGGATTGAAGCCGACGAGGCGCGGCTGATGCCCGGATCCTGGCGGCTGAAGGGCGTTCGCGAGGCCGCGCCCGGCGCCGCCACCGTGCGGTCAGAGACGCTGTCGATCTCCTCGACCCTGGACGAGCAGGCGGCCATCGAGCGGTTCACCACGCCTGAAGCCATCGCCTTCTGGCGCCTGCCGGCGACCATCCGCGGCACCGAGGCGGCCGGCTTCTCGGCCCTGCCCTATCGCCTGCGGCTGCACCAGCTGCTGGCGACGCCGCTGCTGTTCGCGGCCATGTCGCTGCTGGCGGCGGAGTTTTCGCTCAGGCTTATGCGACTGGGCGGGCTGGCGGCGCTGGCCGGCTCGGGCGTGGCGCTCGGCTTCGTGTTCTTCTTCTTCAACCAGTTCTGCGGGGCGCTGGGCAAGGCCGAGATCGTGCCGGCCTTCGCGGCCGCCTGGGCGCCGCCCCTGCTTGCGCTGTTATCGGGACTGACGCTGCTTTGCTATACGGAGGACGGCGGAATCGTGCGGGGGCGCGTCGCCGGGAGGAAGAGCGTCACATGAGCATCGCCAGCCAAGGCGCCAGCCCCCTCGCCGCGGTCGCCGCATATCGCGGCCGCTTGCTCGCCGGCGTGGCCATGGCGGCGGTCGCCACCGCCGCGCCGGCCCTTGCCCAGGATCTGTTCGCGGCCACGGCGCCGGTGGCGCCCGTCCAGCCGGTCGAGGCGGATGACGGTCTCGGCGAGCGGGGCTTCTACCTGGAGTCCGATACGCTCATCCAGGACGACGCCAACCAGCGGGTGACCGCCGAAGGCGACGTCGAGGTTCGCTATCGCGGCCGCACGCTGCGGGCCCGGTCGATCGTCTATGAGGTTCGCTCAGGCCTGATCACCGCCAGGGGCGACGTGGTCATCATCGATCCGTCCGGCGCGGTCAGTTTCGCCGACGAGATGGTGCTGGACGAGGAGATGCGGGCCGGCGTGGCGCGCGGCTTCTCCGCCCGCCTGCAGAACAACGTCAAGCTGGCCGCCAGCACCGCCATCCGCCGCAGCGAGCTGGTCAGCGAGCTGAACCAGGCGATCTATACCCCCTGCGAACTGTGCGCCGAGGACAAGACCAGGCCGCCGACCTGGTCGATCCGCGCCGACCGCGTGGTCCAGGACCGCGAGAAGCAGGTCGTCTACTACCGCAACGCCGTCATCGAGATGTGGGGCGTGCCGGTCTTCTACGCGCCGGTCTTCTGGCACGCCGACCCCGACGCCAAGCGCAAGTCGGGGCTGCTGGCGCCCAAGCTGATCGCGTCGGAGCGGCGCGGCCTTTCCTACGAGCAGCCGTACGCCTGGATCATCTCTCCGTCGGAAGACCTGGTGATCAGTCCGCAGATCAACACGAACGTGAATCCGTTCGTGAACCTGCAGTGGCGCAAGCGGTTCTGGTCCGGCCAGGTCAACGCCCGTTTCGGATACACCTACGAGAACGACCTGAACGGCGACGGCGACCGTGTCGGCGACCTGACCTCGCGCAGCTACGTGCTGGCCGACGGCGCCTTCCGCATCAACGAGGCCTGGCGCTGGGGCTTCTCGGCGGAGCGGGTCAGCGACGACCTGCTGTTCGACAAGTACGACATCAGCGACGTCTATCGGCAGCGCGGGCTGCTGCCCTCGGACGACCGTCGCCTGACCTCGCAGGTCTACGCCGTACGCCAGGACGAGCAGTCGTATCTGTCGGTCTCGGCCCTCAGCATCCAGGGCCTGCGCCCGATCGACATCGACCGGTCCTTCCCGACCATCGCGCCGCTGGTCGAAGGCCGCTGGGAGCCGTCAGGACCGGTGCTCGGCGGCCGGCTTCGCCTGCAGGGCAGCGCCGTCGCCCTGACCCGCGAGCAGTCGCAGTTCGTGGCCGCCCAGCCGGGCGCCGACAGCCGACGGGTCAGCGCCCTGGCTGACTGGCGCGACACCTTCACCTTCACGAGCGGACTGCGCCTGTCGCCATTCGCCCAGCTGCGCGGCGACGTCTACAGCCTGGACGACCTGCCTGCGCCGGGCGCCCCGTCGGAGACCGTCACCCGCGCTGTCGGCGTCGCCGGGATGGACGTCAGCTACCCACTGTGGCGGCGCGACGGCGACCGCACCATCGTGCTCGAGCCGCTGCTCCAGGTGGCGCTGTCGCCGGAGCCCGACGCGACGCGCATCCCGAACGAGGACTCCGTCGTGCTGGAGTACGACGAGACCAATCTGCTCCGCGCCAACAAGTTCCCGGGCTTCGACCTCTACGAGGGCGGCCAGCGCATCAATGTCGGGGCCCGCGCCAGCGTGCTCTATGACGACGGCCGCGGCGCCAGCCTGCTGGTCGGCCGCACCTTCCGCAGCGAGCCGGATCCGCAGTTCCCGGCCCGCAGCGGCCTGCGCACCGAGAAGTCCGACTGGATCGTCGCCGCCGAAGGCCAGCCGGTGAAGGGCGTCAGCTTCTTCACCCGCGCCCGCTTCGATGAGCAGAACGGCGACGTGCGGCGGATCGAGGCAGGTGTCGACGTCGAGACCAGCCGGGCCCGCGGCTTCGTCCGGTATCTGCGCGACAACCAGGACATCACCGGCGTCCAGCGCGAGGATCTCGACTTCGCGGGCGAGGTGATGATCACGCGGAACTGGGGCGTGACCTTCGCCGGCGTCCGTGATGTCGAAAGCGATGTCTGGCGCCGCCAGGAATTCGGCGCGATGTACCGCGACGACTGCCTCGATATCGCCGTGGTCTGGGTCCATGAGGAAACCTACAACCGGACGCTGGGGCCATCGGACTCGGTGATCCTGCGCCTAACGCTCGCCACATTGGGCGATAAAGGCTATGGCCAATGACGAGCGGCTGGAACCAAGCGCTTCCGCCGGCCGGAGCATTCAGGGGAACTACGAGATTGAAGAAGTCGGCGCGTAGCGTGACGGGGCTGGCCATGGCGGCCGTGTCCGCCCTGAGCCTCGGTTTCGCCCCCCTGGCGCAGGCCCAGGACATGGCGCCCGCCCCCGGGTCCACCGACGCGGCGTTGGCCGCGATGCCGGAATCGGCGCTGGGCGAGAGCGTCGCGGCGATCGTCAATGACGACATCATCTCGACCTACGACCTGGTCCAGCGCATGCGCCTGCTGGCGGTGACGGCCGGCATCCAGCCGGACGAGAACACCATCCCGCAGCTCCAGCGCGAAGCGATGCGCGGCCTGATCGAGGAGCGCCTCCAGCTTCAGGAGCTGCGCAAGGTCGAGAAGGAACACAAGACCGACATCGTCGCCACCGAGGCCGACATCGACGCCGAGCTCGCCGAAGTCGCACGCGGCAACAACATGACCGCCGACCAGATGCTCGGGCAGCTTCGCGCCGCCGGCATCGGCCCCGAGACGCTGCGCGAACAGATTCGCGCCGAGGTCAGCTGGCAGGGCTACATCCGCGGCCGCTACGGCTCGCGCCTGCGTATCGGTCAGGACCAGATCCGCGCCGTCCAGGAGCAGCTGACCGCCTCGGCCAGCAAGCCGCAGTACCAGATCAGCGAAGTGGTGATCGATCCCGTCCGGGTCGGCGGACTCGACAATGCGGTCCAGGGCGCCACGCAGCTGATCGGCCAGATCCAGCAGGGCGCGCCGTTCCCCGCCGTCGCCCGGCAGTTCTCGTCCTCACCGACCTCCGCCAACGGCGGCGACGCCGGCTGGGTCGGCTCCGGCGAGATCCCCCGTGAAGTCGAGGATGTCCTCGAGCAGCTGCGCCCCGGCCAGCTGTCGCGTCCGATCGTGACCCAGGACGGCGTCTACATCATCTATCTGCGCGACAAGCGCGCCGGCTCCAATGTCCAGCTGGTGACGCTCAAGCAGGCGGCCGTGCCGCTGGCGCCCGACGCTGCGCCGGAACAGGTCCAGGCGGCGGCGACGCTGCTCGAAGGCCTGCGTCCGCAGGTGACCGGCTGCGCCGATCTGGAGGCCAAGGCCGCGACGGTCGAGGGCGTCATGGCCGGCGACCTCGGCGAAGCCGAGCTGGCGGGCCTGACCGAAGGCTTCCAGGCCGCGGTGGCGGGCACGCCGGACGGCCAGCTGTCGCAGCCGATCCGCACCGGCGCGGGCCTGCACCTGATCATGGTCTGCGGCCGTCGCCAGAGCGGCGCCCAGATCCCGACGGTGCAGCAGATCGAAAATCGCCTGTTCGGTCAGCAGCTTTCGATGATATCCCGGCGTCTGCTCCGCGACCTGCGCGGAACGGCGACCATCGAGCAACGTTGACGCGACCACCGCTGGCCCTGAGCCTCGGCGACCCCGCCGGGATCGGCCCCGAGATCACCGCCAAGGCCTGGCGGGCGCTGCGCGACGGCGGCCCCGCCTTCATGGTCGTCGGAGACAGCCTCGCGCTGGAATCGGCGCCCGGCGGCGGCGGGCCGGTGGCGGCGGTGACGGGCCCTGACGAGGCCGCCCGCGTCTTTTCCGAAGCCATTCCGGTGCTCGACCTGCCTCTGACCGCGCCGGTGGTGGCCGGCCAGCCGTCGCCCAGCTACGCACCGGCCGTGATTCGCTGGATCGAGACCGGTGTCGGCCTGGCGCTGTCGGGACAGGTCGGCGGCCTGGTCACCGCCCCGATCGCCAAGGCGCCGCTCTATGCCGCCGGCTTCGGCTTTCCCGGCCACACCGAGTTCCTCGCCGAACTGACCGCCGCGAGCCGCCACGACGGCGCGCGGGGGCCGGTGATGATGCTGACAGCCGCGGACCTGCGGGTGGCGCTGGTGACCATCCACACGCCGTTGGCGGCCGTGCCCGCCACGCTGACCATCGAGACGATCGTCAACGCCGGGCTGGTCACCGCCCAGGCCCTGCGCCGGGACTTCGGCGTCGCCGCGCCCCGCCTCGCCGTGGCCGGCCTCAATCCGCACGCCGGCGAGTCGGGCTCGATCGGCCGCGAGGAGATCGAGGTCATCGGGCCGGCCGTGCGGGCGCTGCGCGAGCTGGGTGTCGACGCCGTCGGCCCCTCGCCCGCCGACACCCTGTTCCACGCCGAGGCCCGCGCGCGCTACGACGCGGTGCTCTGCATGTACCACGACCAGGCGCTGATCCCGGTGAAGATGCTCGACTTCTGGGGCGGCGTGAACGTGACGCTGGGCCTGCCGATCGTCCGCACCTCGCCGGACCACGGCACCGGCTTCGACATCGCCGGCCGCGGTCTCGCGCGCCCCGACAGCCTGATCGCCGCCATCCGCCTGGCCGACGAGATCGCCGCGCGGCGGGGGTAGCTGGCGGCGTTCTATCCCGCTCCCTCTCCCCGTCATCGTCGGACTTGTTCCGACGACCCATGCGTGGTGCGTTCCGGGAGTGGCGCCGACGGGCCGAAGCGCGTAACAGCCGACGCCGTGTTCATGGGTCGTCGGAACAGGTCCGACGATGACGACCGGGGGATGCGATGACGGGTATCGACCAACTCCCCCCGCTCCGCGAGAGCCTGGCCGACCACGGCCTGCTGGCCGACAAGAGCTTCGGCCAACACTTCCTGCTCGACCTCAACGTCACGCGGAAGATCGCGCGGCTGGCCGGGCCGCTGGAAGGCCAGACGGTGATCGAGGTCGGGCCGGGCCCCGGCGGCCTGACCCGGGCGCTTGTCGAGGCCGGCGCGAACGTCATCGCCGTCGAGAAGGACAGCCGCTTCCTGCCTTTGCTGGGCGAGCTGGCCGCCGTCGCCGACGGCCGCCTGACGCTGGTCGAGGGCGACGCGCTGAAGGTCGACGAGGCGGCGCTGGCGGGTGGTCCCGGACACGTGGTCAGCAATCTGCCCTACAACGTCGGCACGCCGCTGCTGATCAAGTGGCTGACGGGGTCCTGGCGGCCGGTGTCGATGACCCTGATGTTCCAGAAGGAGGTCGCCGACCGCATCGCCGCGCCGCCGGGCAGCGGCGCCTACGGCCGGCTCGGAGTCATTTCGCAGGCGCTCGCCAAGGCCAAGGTGGTCATGGACCTGCCGGCCCGCGCCTTCACCCCGCCGCCGAAGGTCGCCTCCGCCGTGGTAAGGCTCGACCCGCTGGAGACCCCGCCCTCTGCCGCCGACATCGCCGCGCTGGAGAAGATCACCGCCGCCGCCTTCGGCCAGCGCCGCAAGATGCTGCGCTCGAGCCTGAAGTTGCTGGGCGGCGAGGCGCTCTGCGAGCGAGCCGGCATCGACGCCAACGTGCGGGCGGAAACGGTGCCGGTCGAAGGCTTCCTGCGGCTAGCGCGCGCTTTAGGGACAGACACTATGGTGTCTGTCCCTATCGGTGCGCCGGCTGGAACAGTTCGACGAGGTTGCCGGACGGGTCGATGGCCAGCACCTGCGAGCCGCCGGGGCCGCTCAGGATCTCGTTCCGGAAGCTGACGCCTGCGGCCTTGAGGCGCTCGACCTCGGCGGCGATGTCGTCGACGATCACCTGGAAGCGCAGCCAGCCGCCGGGCTGGGGCAGCTCGCCGTCCGGCATGGCGCGGCCCGCCGAGCTGGTCCTGCCGCTGAGCAGCAGCTTCAGCGCGCCCTTCTCGACCGAGGCGAAGGCCGGGGCGGCGTTCATGCCGACGGTGAAGCCGAAATGGCCGACGTACCAGTCCACCGACTGCTGCACGTCGGTCACGATGTAGCGGACATTGACGCTGTCACTCATGGCCGTCCTCCTCAGGGGGCGAGCGTTCGCCGAAGCAGATGGTTCAGGGCCGCCAGCGAGGCGGCGCGGTCGGATCGGGATCGACCGGCCCGAAGGCCTTCACCTCCTGCCTCACCCGTCTCGTCTTGCTGCGCTCGCCGAGCCACCCTCCCCACAAGGGGGGAGGGAAAGCGGGAACTACGCCTCCCCGCCGTCAGGGATGTCCTCGGCCAGCAGCTGCCCGACGAACGGGGCGATCCAGGTGTTGCGCGCGGCCTTGCGGCGTTCGGCGTGGTAGATATGGGCGAGCTCGGCGTAGGCGCGGTCGAAGTCGTCGTTCATCACGACGTAGTCGAACACCTTCCAGTTCTCGACCTCCTCCTTGGCCCGGGCGATGCGCTCGCGGATCACCGCCTCGCTGTCCTGAGAGCGGGCGTGGAGCCGGCGGCTCATCTCGGCCAGCGACGGGGGGAGGATATAGACCAGCACGCTGTCGTCCGGCGCCTGGGCCCGGATCTTCATGGCGCCCTGGAAGTCGATGTCGAACAGGGTGCTCTGGCCCTTGGACAGGGCCTCCATGATCGGGATCTTCGGGCTGCCGTAGCGGTTGCCGTAGACCTCGGCCCACTCCAGGAACTCGCCGCGCTCGATCATCGCGTCGAAGGTGGCGCGGTCGACGAAGTTGTAGTCGCGGCCGTCGTGCTCGCCCGGGCGCGGGTCGCGCGTGGTCGCGGAGATCGACAGGTGAAGGTCGGAGTGGTCGGCGACCAGGCGCCGCGTCAGGGAGGTCTTGCCCACCCCCGACGGCGCCACGACCATCAGCATCAGGCCCCGCGTCGGCCGGGCCTCGTCACTCGACATTCTGCACCTGTTCGCGGAACTGCTCGATCACCGCTTTGAGGTCGAGACCGATGGCGGTCAAGGCCGGCGTCGCCGATTTCGAGCACAAGGTGTTGGCTTCGCGCATGAACTCCTGCGTGAGGAAGTCCAGGCGCCGGCCGGACGCACCGTCTCCGGCGATCAGTTCACGGGCCGCGCCGACATGGCCGGCCAGACGGTCGAGCTCTTCGCGTACGTCGGCCCTGGTGGCCATCACGGCCGCTTCCTGGACGACGCGCTCCTCGGGCGCGGCCTGGCCCAGCAGCTCGGCCATGCGGGTCTCGAAGCGGGCCTTGAGCATGGCCGGGTGGCCGGCGGCTTCCGCCTCGGCGGCGGCGACCAGCGCCTCGACGCGGTCGATCAGGCCCGACAGCACCGGCGTGAGGGCCGCGCCCTCGCCCAGCCGGGCGGCCTTCAGGGCCTCCAGCGCCGCGCCGATCGAGGCCGCGATGGCGGCTTCCAGCGCAGCGCGGGCCTCCGGATCCTCGTCGGCCTCGGCCGTCTCCAGCACGCCGCGCAGGGCGAGCAGGCCATCGGCGGTCGGCTTCCTGACGCGCTTGGCCTTCACCAGCGGCTCGACCGCGGCGAGGTATCGGTCCAGCGCCTCGGGATTGACCCGTACGGAGAGCGCGGTCTCGGCGCGGCGCGCCTGGACGTTGACGCTGACCTGGCCCCGGGCGAAGCGGGCCTGGGCGGCGTCGCGGGCCGTCTTCTCCAGCGCGTCGAAGCCCGGTGGCGCCTTGAAGCGGGTTTCGAGATTGCGGCCGTTGACCGACCGGGCCTCCACCGCCCAGATCCAGTCGCCCAGCGCGCCTTCGGCCCGGCCGAAGCCGGTCATGCCCGACAGGGCCATCTACTTGCCCGTCCTGGCGCGGTACTCGCGCCACTTGCGGACGTTCTCCTCGTGCTCGGCGTAGGTCACCGCGAAGGCGTGGCCGCCCGAACCGTCGGCGACGAAGAACAGGTAGTCGGTCTGCGGCGGGTCGAGCACCGCCGCCAGGGCCGCCCGGCCCGGGTTGGCGATCGGCGTCGGCGGCAGGCCGTCGATCAGATAGGTGTTGTAGGTGTTGGCCGGGTTCTCCAGCTCGGACTTGAAGATCCGGCGGCCGAGCGGCTTTCCCTTGGTGATGAAGTAGATGATCGTCGGGTCGCTCTCCAGCCGCATGCCCTTGCGAAGCCGGTTGGTGAACACCGACGCGACCTGCGGCCGCTCGCTGGCGACGCCGGTTTCCTTCTCGACGATCGAGGCCAGGATCACAGCTTCCTCGGGCGTGGTCACCGGCAGGCCGGGCTGGCGCTTGGCCCACAGCGTCGCCAGCAGCGTGTCGCGGGCGTCCATCATCCGCTGCAGCACCGCCGCGCGGTCCTCGCCGCGCTGGAAGTCATAGGTCTCCGGCAGCACCGTGCCCTCGGGCGGGGTCGGGGCGATGCCGGTCAGCGCTTCTTCCCGGTTCAGGATCTCGATGACCATCTCGGACGTCGCGCCCTCGGGAATGGTCACCTGGTGACGCACGATGCGGCCGGCGCGGATATCGTCCAGCACCTTGGCCATCGAGGCGCGGGAGGCGAACTCGTACTCGCCGGCCTTCAGCTCGCGGGCCGCGCCGGTCACCTGGGCGGCCGCCTTGAAGATCGCGCCGGACCGGATCACGCCGGCCCGCTCCAGCGAGGAGGCGATCTCGTTGAGCCCCGCGCCCCGGCGCAGCATCACCGAGGTGATCTCGCCGGACTTCGCTTCCGGACCCGGACCGCGATAGGTCCAGACCGACCACAGGCCGAGCAGCATGACGGCGACGAAGAGCACGGCGAACCCGCTCATGCCCATGATGACCAGGCGCCGCATCAGCGGGAGGCCCTCGCGTTTCGCGGCTTTTCTGCTCACGGCGCCTTCTTGAAGATCACGCAGGCGTTGGTGCCCCCGAAGCCGAAGCTGTTCGACATCGCTGCGGTCATCTCAACCGGCTTCGCCTTGTGCGGGACCAGATCGATCGGGGTCTCGAACTCGGGGTTGTCCAGGTTGATGGTCGGCGGAACCTGCTGGTCGCGCAGGGCCAGGATGGTGAAGATCGACTCCACCGCGCCGGCGGCGCCGAGCAGGTGTCCGGTCATCGACTTGGTCGAGGACATCTTGGCGTTCTTGGCATGGTCGCCGAGCAGGCGGGTGACCGCGCCCAGCTCCAGGCCGTCGGCCATGGTCGAGGTGCCGTGGGCGTTGACGTAGCCGATGTCCGAGGCCTGCAGGCCGCTGTCCTTCAGGGCGGCGGTCATCGCGCGGAAGCCGCCGTCGCCGTCCTCGGACGGGGCGGTGATGTGGTAGGCGTCGCCCGACAGGCCGTAGCCGGCCACCTCGGCGTAGATCTTCGCGCCGCGCGCCCTGGCGTGCTCGTACTCTTCCAGCACCAGCACGCCGGCGCCCTCGCCCATCACGAACCCGCCGCGATCCTTGTCGTAGGGGCGGCTGGCGGTCTCGGGCGCGTCATTGAAGTCGGTGGCCATGGCGCGGCAGGCGATGAAGCCCGCGATGCCGATCGGGCAGATCGAGGCCTCGGCCCCGCCGGCGATCATGATGTCGGCGTCGCCGTACTTGATCAGGCGCGCGGCGTCGCCGATGGCGTGGGCGCCCGTCGCGCAGGCGGTGACGACCGAGTGGTTCGGCCCCTTGAAGCCGTAGCGGATCGAGACCTGGCCCGAGGCGAGGTTGATCAGCGCGGACGGGATGAAGAACGGGCTGATGCGGCGGGGGCCCTTTTCCTTCAGTTCGACGGCGGTCTCGGCGATCGTGTTCAGGCCGCCGATGCCGGAGCCGATGATCACGCCGGTGCGCAGCTTCGTCTCTTCGTCCGCGTCGGTCAGGCCCGCGTCGGCGACGGCTTCGTCGGCGGCGGCCATGGCGTAGAGGATGAAATCGTCGACCTTGCGCTGGTCTTTCGGCGCCATGGTCTTGTCGGGATCGAAAGCCCCCTCGACATCCGCGCCGCCGCCGCCGCGACCATCAACCCGCGGCACTTCGCAGGCGATCTTGCAGGCGTAGTCGGTCGAATCGAAGGTCGAGATCACGCCCGCGCCGGATTTGCCGGCGAGAACATTCCTCCAGGAGACGTCCACCCCGTGGCCGAGGGGGGTCAGAAGGCCGAGGCCGGTGACGACGACGCGACGCATGGGGCTACTCCCTGAAGCCTTTCGGTCCGCTGAAATGGGGACGCGGACCGCCTAAACGAAGACCGCCGCGCATACCGGGGTAACCGATAGCGCGGCGGCGAATCGATCGGACTGGGCCGACGGCTTAGCCGCCGACCTTCTCCGTGATGAACTTCACGGCGTCGCCGACCGTCTGGATATGCTCGGCGGCGTCGTCGGGAATCTCGATGTCGAACTCTTCTTCGAAGGCCATCACCAGCTCGACGTTGTCGAGGCTGTCGGCGCCCAGGTCGTCGATGAAGCTGGCCTTCTCGGTGACCTTTTCCGGATCGGCATCGAGGTGCTCGATGACGATCTTACGCACACGCTCGAGAATGTCGGACATTCTGTAGGGTCCTCTTTGGTATTGTCGTGACCGCGCCAGCCAAGGCCGGACACGGGAAATCGCGCTTCGCCTATCACGTTCCTTCCGGGGTGGCCAGCGGCCAGCCGACGGAGCGAGGGCTTCTCCTAGATCATCGCCATGCCGCCGTTGACGTGCAAGGTCTGACCGGTGACGTAGGCGCCCGCATCGCCGGCCAGATAGACACAGGCCGCGGCCACGTCCTCACCCGTCCCCAGACGGCCCGAGGGGATTTTCCCAAGGATTGCCTCGCGTTGCGCGTCATTGAGGGCGTCGGTCATCGGGCTGGCGATGAAGCCCGGCGCGACGGTGTTCACCGTCACGTTACGAGACGCCACTTCCTGGGCCAGGGCCTTGGAGAAGCCGATCATGCCGGCCTTGGAGGCTGCGTAGTTGGCCTGGCCGGGATTGCCGGTCACGCCGACGACCGAGGTGATTCCGATGATCCGGCCCCAGCGGCGCTTCATCATGCCCTTCAGGGCGGCGCGTGACAGGCGGAAGTAGGATTCCAGGTTCACCTTGATGACCTGCTCCCAGTCCTCGTCCTTCATGCGCAGCATCAGACCGTCACGGGTGATGCCGGCGTTGGCGACCAGGATGTCCACCGGCGCGCCGGCCGCTTCCTCGGCGGCGGCGATCAGGCCGTCGACGCTGGCCGGATCGGACAGGTTGGCGACCACGGTCGAGGTGCGCTCGCCGAGCCCGGCGGCGACGTCCTTGAGGACGGCCTCGCGGGTTCCGGACAGCACGACGTGCGCGCCCTGGGCGTGCAGGGCCTTGGCGATGGCGCCGCCGATGCCGCCCGTGGCGCCGGTGACGAGGGCGGTCTTGCCGGTGAGGTCGAACATGGAAGTCTCCGTTTCAGGTCCGCGCGATGTACGGCGCAACCAAGAGCATTGAAGTTAGGTAGGCTGCCGCGAATGTAGCGAAGCTTGAAGCCAGAAGGCGCCAAGCGAGCCTTGGGCTCCGCCTCACTAGACTGACCGCCGCGCTGACGGTAGCCACCACCATCACGGCGGCGGCTATCAAGAGGAGAATGGCGAACGGGTTGAAGTCCGCGGCAAGAACCAGAACGTAGGGCGTCGCCGGAATAACGGCCGCCAGCACAAGCGATACGAAGCTCGCGAGCCAGAAGAGAACGGTCAGGGAGACCGTCCCCGCGATATGTTGGGCGCGGCTCACAGACTCGCGGCGAACGCTTCCAGGTCCGCCGGGCTGTTCAGCGGCGTCGCCTCGGCGTCCGGGGCGATGCGCTTGGCCATGCCGGACAGGACCTTGCCCGAGCCGGCCTCGGCGAAGCGGGTGACGCCGCCTTCGGTCGCCATCCACTCCATGCTCTCGCGCCAGCGCACGCGGCCGGTGACCTGCTCGACCAGCATCCGGCGGATCGCCTCAGGATCGAGCGTCGGGAGGGCGGTGACGTTGGCGACCAGCGGCGCGCGCGGCGCGATGATGGTGGCGCTCGCCAGGGCGGCGGCCATCTCGTCGGCGGCCGGCTGCATCAGCGGGCAGTGGAACGGCGCCGAGACGTTCAGCGGGATGGCGCGCGCGCCCAGCTCCTTGGCCTTCTCGATCGCGCGGTCGACGCCGGCCTTGTCGCCGGAAATGACCACATTGCCGTTGTTGTTGTCGTTGGCCACGACGCAGACGCCGACCTCGGCGCCCGCGGCGGCGGCGGCCTCGGCCAGCGCCACATCACTCTTCGGCCCGATCAGCGAGGCCATCGCGCCGGCGCCCACCGGCACGGCGCGCTGCATGGCCTGGCCGCGGAGCTTCAGCAGGCGGGCGGTGTCGGCGAGACTGATGGCGCCGGCGGCGGCCAGGGCGGCGTATTCGCCGAGCGAGTGACCGGCGACGAAGGCGGCCTTCTCGATCGGCGTCCCGAATTCCTTCTCCAGCGTGCGCGTCACCGCGACGGACACGGCCATCAGGGCCGGCTGGGCGTTCTCGGTCAGCGTCAGGTCGCCCTCGGGGCCTTCCTGCATCAGCGAAAACAGCTTCTGGCCCAGGGCGTCGTCGACCTCCTGGAAGACCTCGCGGGCGCTGGCGAAGGCGGCGGCGAGTTCGCTGCCCATGCCGACGGCCTGGCTGCCCTGACCGGGAAAAATGAAGGCGAGGCTCATGGAATTCCTCTCGGAAAGTGACGAATCCGGCGCGCACGGTTAGGGGAAAGGGTAGCGGCGGGCAAGTTCAGTGCTATCCCGTCTCTCCGCACCAGGACCATTCCTTGCCCGCCTACAAGCTCGCCATCTTCGATTTCGACGGAACGCTCGGGGACACCATGGGCTGGTTCCTCGACGCGTCAGACGCGATGGCGAGCCGCTTCGGCTATCTGCCGATCGATCGCGGCGACCTTGACCGGCTGCGTCACCTGAGCGCCCGCGAACTCATGAAGCTGCAGCGCGTGTCGGTGCTGAAGCTGCCCATGCTGGCCGCCCACTTCCAGAAGATGATGCGCAACGACGCCGCCAGCATCCGGATGTTCGACGGCGTGCCGGAGATGCTGAAGGCCATCCACGCCTCGGGCGTCAAGATCGCCATCGTCAGCTCAAACTCCGAAGAGAACATCCGCATCGTGCTTGGTCCGGAGCTCTGCGGCCTGGTCTCGCGCTTCAGCTGCGGAGCCTCGGTGTTCGGCAAGGCCAGCAAGTTCCGCAAGGTGCTGGCGGCCCTGTCGACAAAGCCGGCCGAGGCGCTGAGCATCGGCGACGAGACTCGCGACATCGACGCGGCGCGCGAGATCGGCATGGCGACCGGCGCCGTCGCCTGGGGCTACACCAACGCCGAGGCGCTGCGCCTGTACGGACCGATGCACATGTTCGAGTCCGTGCCGGAGATCGTCGCCACGCTGGCCTGAGGCCCGGCGCGGCCTCCGCGTCGATCTTCTTCCCTTCCATTGCCCCGACGTCATCGCCTAGCCTCCTCGAAAACAAGGGGAGAGACGCCATGCGGGCCGTCGTGCGCCGGGCTGGAAAGCTGATCTGCGACAATATCGACGAGCTGGATCCGGGCCCCGGACAGGTCCGGGTGAAGACCCTCGCCTGCGGCATCTGCGGCTCCGACCTCCATGCGCTGCATCATCTGGATCACATGGTCGAGATGGGCCGACGCTCGGGCGGCGGCGGCGACATGAACCCGGCGGCTGACATCGTCTTCGGCCACGAGTTCTGCGCCGAGGTGCTCGAGGGCGGCCCCGGCGCAACGCGGTTCAAGGCCGGGACGCGCGTCGTCTCGATGCCCGTCAACATGAGCCCGACCAGTTTCGACGCGGTCGGCTACTCGAACAGATATCCCGGCGGCTTCGCCGAGCGGATGATCCTGACCGAGATGCTGCTGCTGGAGGTGCCCAACGGCCTGCCGACCGAGCACGCGGCCCTGACCGAGCCGATGGCCGTCGGCGAGCACGCCGTGGCCAGCGCGGCGCTGGACAAGGATTCGGTGGCCCTGGTCATCGGTTGCGGTCCCGTCGGCCTCGCCGTGATCGCCGCGCTGAAGGTGCGCGGGCATGGCCCCGTCATCGCCGCCGACTTCTCCCCCCGCCGCCGCAAGGCCGCCGAGGCCATGGGCGCCGACGTGGTCATCGACCCCGCGCAGACAGGTCCGCACACCCAGTGGGCCGAGCATGGCGTGCCGATGACCAGCGAAGCCATGCGGGCGGCGCTGTTCGCCGGCAAACAGGGCGGCCGTCCCGTGGTCTTCGAATGCGTCGGCGCGCCCGGCGTGCTGCAGAGCGTCATCGAAGGCTGCCCCACCAAGGCCCAGATCATCGTCGCCGGCGTCTGCATGGAGCCCGACAGGATCGAGCCGTCGCTGTGCATCAACAAGCAGCTCGATCTGCGTTTCGTGCTCGGCTACGCGCCCGACGAATTCGCCCAGAGCCTCCACAACATCGCCGAGGGCAAGATCAACGTCGATCCCTGGGTCACGGCCACGGTCGGACTGGACGGCGTGGCGCAGGCCTTCGTCGATCTCGGCAATCCCGAGGCCCATGTGAAGATCCTGGTCGATCCGTCGCTCTGAACCCCCGCTTTGGGGGACGAAGCGGGCTTCGGGGGCCGCTAGGGTCCGGTCGTCGGCGAAGGGACGCCGGCGTCCGGGCCGGAGCGGCCTCTATCGACGGGTGAGTTCGTGAAGCGTGTTTTCCTGGGCGTCGCGGCGGCGGTCGTGTCCGCCTGCTCGCTGGCCGCGGCCGCGGCCGTGCCTGAGGCCGTCCGCAAGCCGGTCGAGGCCTACTACACCGAACAGCACCAGGACATGGTCGATCCCGACGAACCGAACGGCTTCGTCATCAGCATGCCGTCCAGGATCTTCTCCAAGGTCGACATCAACGGCGACGGCGTCGCGGACTGGAAGGTAAACTACGAAGTCGCCCAGAACCCGTCCTTCTTCTGCGGCACCGGCGGGTGCCAGCAGCAGCTCTATGTTTCCCGCAACGGCGGCTACGTGCTGGCCTTCGACCGCACCATCCGCATCTTCAAGCTGCGCAAGGCGAAGGGCGAACGCCTGCTCGACATCGATTTCCACGGCAGCACCTGCGGCGGGGCCGGCGTCGAGGAATGCCCGCGCGGCTATGTCTGGAACGAGGCCCTGGGACGCTTCATCGAGCGTCCGAACGCGAAGGGCGGAACCTGGCTGCAGATGGGTCCCTCGCCGCTCGTCCCGACGCCGCTGTCGGCCGCGCCCGCGGAGGTGAAGGCCCGGCTCGACAAGCGCGCCGCCTTCTGCGCGGCGGCGGGCGGCAAGGCGCCGGAGGGCGAGGAGACCGCCTTCAACGACCTGCCGGACCTGAACGGCGACGGCGTCCGCGACTGGGTCGTGGGGACCTACTACGACTATTGCGAAATGGGCGAGAGCGGCAGGGACAGCCCGCCGATCCCGACGGTCATCCTGATCAGCAAGGGGGGCGGCTTCGTCGTCGGCTACGAAGCGACGCAGGGCAGCTGGGGCATCGATCTGGCGCCCACCCCGACCTTCAAGACCGTCGAGGGCGCGGAGGACTGCCACTTCAGCAAGGCGAAGCCCTGCGTCTACGTGCCGTGGAAATGGGACGGCGAAAGGCTTGTCCGGACGCCCTGACCTCAACAAGGCGGCTGGACGTGGCGGCCGCGTCGGCTGAACATCCCGGTCAACCGGGAGAGATCACATGAAACGCCTGCTCGCCGCCGTCGCCGTCAGCGCCGCCCTAGCCAGCCCGGCGCTGGCCGCCCTGCAGATCGGGGCCAGGGCGCCCGATTTCACCAGCACCGCCTACCTGGGCGGCAAGGCCACGCCCTTCACCCTGTCGAAGGCGCTCAGGAACGGGCCGGTGGTTCTGTACTTCTTCCCGTCGGCCTACACCCAGGGCTGCACGATCGAAGCGCGTGAGTTCGCCGAGGCGACCGCCGACTTCAACGCCATGGGCGCGACCGTTATCGGCGTAACCGCCGGCCAGACCGAGCGGCTGGCGGACTTCTCCAAGGAACACTGCCGCGACAAGTTCGCGGTGGCCGCGGTGACCAGGGACACCATCAAGGCCTATGACGCGACGCTGCTGCTCAAGCCTGACCTGTCGGACCGCACCAGCTACGTGATCGCACCGGACGGCAAGATCATCTTCGCGATGACCAACCTTGGAAACCCGATCGAGCACGTCACCAGGACCAAGGAAGCGGTCAAGGCCTGGCGGGCGAAGCAGCCGAAGTAGCCGGGGCGCCATGCGCGCTCGTCAAGGACGCTGTCGCGGGAGCCGGCGACGCGCCCTTGCACCGCTTGCCTTTGCGGCCGATCTCGCGTACTAGCGCGCCTCTTCACGGAAGGCGGTCTATCGCGGAGCCTTCAATGGGGCGGGAAACTCCCGTCCGCCGCGACAGAGCCATCGTGACCTGGGCCCCTTCCGGCCCCGGCCGCGCCGCCCTCCACCAACGGAAGAGGAAAGCTATGGCTCTTTACGAGCACGTGGTCATCGCGCGGCAGGACATCTCGCCGCAGCAGGCCGAACAACTGAACGAAGATCTGAAGGGCCTCATCGAAGGCGCCGGCGGTCACATCGCCAAGATCGAATACTGGGGTCTCCGCAACCTCACCTACCGCATCAAGAAGAACCGCAAGGGCCACTACTCCCTGCTGGCGATCGACGCTCCGGCCGACGCCGTCAAGGAAATGGAACGCCAGCTGTCGATCAACGAAGACGTGCTGCGCTACATGACCGTCCGCGTGGAAGAGCTCGACCTCGAGCTGTCCCCGGTTCTGGCCCGCCGCGACCGCGATCGCGAGCGTTCGGACCGTCCCGACCGTCCCCGTGAAGACTTCGCGGCTTAAGGGAGACCAAGGATCATGACCGACACCACCGCTCCCGAAGCGACCTCGGCCCCGGCCTCGAGCGGCGCCCGCCGCCCGTTCTACCGCCGCCGCAAGGTCTGCCCGTTCTCCGGCGCCAACGCGCCGAAGATCGACTACAAGGACGTCAAGCTGCTCCAGCGCTACGTCTCCGAACGCGGCAAGATCGTGCCGTCGCGGATCACCGCCGTCTCGGCCAAGAAGCAACGCGAACTGGCCAAGGCCATCAAGCGCGCCCGCTTCCTCGCCCTGCTGCCCTACGTCGTGAAGTAAGGGAGAAGGACCGATGAAAGTCATTCTGCTCGAACGCGTCGAAGGCCGCGGCGCCCTCGGCGACGTCGTCACCGTCAAGGACGGCTTCGCCCGCAACTACCTGCTGCCCCGCTCCAAGGCTCTGCGCGCCACGGCCGCGAACCTCAAGGTCTTCGACGCCCAGCGCGCCGAGATCGAGGCCCGCAACGCCAAGGCCAAGGAAGCCGCCAGCGCCGCCGGTGAAGCCCTGGACGGCACGTCCTACATCCTGATCCGTCAGGCCGGCGAAAGCGGGCAACTGTACGGTTCGGTCGCGGGTCGCGATGTCGCCGACATCGTCAACGCCGAAGGCGGCAAGATCGACCGCTCGATGGTCGTTCTCGACAAGCCGATCAAGACGCTCGGCGTGCATGAAGTGAAGGTGAAGCTCCACTCGGAAGTCACCGTCACCGTCAGCATCAACATCGCCCGCAGCCAGGACGAAGCCGAGCGCCAGGCGCGCGGTGAGAACGTCATCGCCTCGCAGTTCGAGGAAGAAGCGGCGATCGCGGCGGAAGCCGCGGCCGACATGCTCGAAGGCGGCGCCGGCTCGCACGAAGGCATGGGCGGCGACTACTAGGGTCGTTTCCCTACCGAACGAGATCGGGCGGTCCGGAGACCCGGGCCGCCCTTTTTCGTGCGCGACAACCTGCCGCCGCGATCCATCCACAGTTGGCCGAACGTTCTTGTGAGGAACCCGCTTTGCTGATTCGGGCGTAGCCTCGCTTTTGTTTACCAATCGATCCCATGGCCCTCGTCCCCGCTCTCGATCTGCGCCCCGTAGACAACGACCCCCACATCGCCGCCGCGCCCTCGAACATCGAGGCGGAGCAGGCGCTGCTGGGCATCCTGATGTACGACAACGCCGCCTATGAGCGGCTGAGCGACCAGCTGCAGGGCCGGCACTTCTACGAGCCGTTCCACCAGCGGCTCTACAGCGCCATCGAGAACCACATCCGCAAGGGCCAGCTGGCCGAGCCGATTCTGCTGGCCGAGGAGTTCAAGAAGGACGCCGCGTTCGAGGAGCTGGGCGGCATCCGCTACCTGGCCGACCTGTTCGAGCGCGCGCCGCCGGCCGCCAACGCCTTCGACTACGGCCGCGCCATCTACGATCTGGCCCTGCGCCGCGATCTGATCCGCATCGGCGGCGAGATCATGGTCGAGGCCCAGGGCGCGGACCCGGACATCACCGCCCGCGACCAGATCGAACAGGCCGAACAGAAACTCTACGGCCTGGCCGAAAGCGGCTCGACCTCGGGCGGCTTCGTGCCCTTCGCCAGCGCCCTGACCGGCGCGGTGCAGATGGCCGCCGAGGCCTACAGCCGCGACGGCGGTCTGGCGGGCCTGTCGACGGGCCTGGCCGATCTCGACCGCCAGCTCGGCGGCCTGCACCCCTCCGACCTGCTGGTGCTCGCCGGACGCCCGTCGATGGGCAAGACGGCGCTGGCCACCAACATCGCCTTCAACGTGGCCCGCAACTACGCCTGGGAGCCGCAGCCGGACGGCACGCGCAAGACGGTCAACGGCGGGGTCGTGGCCTTCTACTCCCTCGAAATGAGCGCCGAGCAGCTGGCCATGCGTATCCTGGCCGACGTGTCCGGGGTGTCGGGCGACAAGCTTCGCAAGGGCGAGATCGACGCTTCCGAGTTCGGCCGGCTGCGCGACGCGGCGATCGAGATCCAGGAAGCGCCGCTCTACGTCGACGCCACCGGCGGGCTTTCCATCGCCAAGCTGACCGCCCGCGCCCGCCGCCTGAAGCGGTCCGTGGGCCTGGACCTCATCGTCATCGACTACCTGCAGCTGGTCACCACCGACGGCGGCGGCCGCGACGCCAACCGCGTGCAGGAGGTGTCGGCCATCACCGGGGGCCTGAAGGCGCTCGCCAAGGAGCTGAACGTTCCGGTCATCGCCCTGTCGCAGCTCAGCCGCCAGGTCGAGAACCGCGAGGACAAGAAGCCCCAGCTCTCCGACCTGCGGGAATCCGGCTCGATCGAGCAGGACGCCGACGCCGTCATGTTCGTCTACCGCGAAGCCTACTACCTGGGCCGGGCCGAGCCGCGCGAAGGCACGCCCGAGCACATGACCTGGCAGGAGGAGATGGACAAGATCGCCAACATCGCCGAGGTCATCATCGGCAAGCAGCGTCACGGCCCGATCGGCACGGTGAAGCTGCACTTCAACAGCGACACCACCCGCTTCGGCAACCTGGCCCGCGAGGGACGGTTCGACGTACGTTAGGCGGCGAGCGGCCGAAGATCCGGGGGAAACCATGCTTGTCGCCTTGAGTCTGTCGGTCGCCCTGATGGCCGCGCCAGAAGCCGCGCCGCTTTCGCCCGAGCAGGCCGCGGTCGAAGCGGTGAAGGGAAGCCTGCCGCTGGTGAAGACCCGGGCCGTCCGCAAGACCGGCGACTACGCGTCGCTCACCGACGAGGCGCGAAAGCTCGGTCATAACGGCAAGGTCACCGTCAGTGGGGTGCTGGGCGTGGATGGCAAGCTGACCGCCCTGCATGTCAGCAGGTCGAGCGGCTCGCCGCTGCTCGACGACGCAGCCTTAGTCGCCGCCCGGAGCTGGTCGTTCGATCCGGCGCTGGATGCCGAAGGCAAGCCGCTGGCCGTGCCGATCACGCTGCCGTTCGAGTTCTTCGCCTACAAGCCGGCCGACGGGACGGGAATCTCAGGCTATCGCTGCGACCAATTCGTGCTCGATCAGGACTGGTGGCGGTCGTCACATCCCAACTCGACGACCCGCAGCGACAACGAACTCTACAGCATGATGCTGGGCCTCGGCATGATCACCAGCGGCGCGCTGAATGATGTCGGCAAGCTCAAGACCGCTGTCAGCGACTTCGAAAAACGATGGGACGCCGCCATCGCGACCTGCCGCAGGTCACCGGACAAACGCTTCGTCGAGGTCCTCAAGCCGGAAGGCCCGCAGGCCGAAGCCCTGGCCAAGCGCGGCATGCTCTGACCGAGCAGGCGCTTGACCCTGCCCCGCCCTGCCCTTAGCCGGGCGCCATGACTTCGGCCCGGCTGACCATCGATCTCGACGCCCTCGCGCGGAACTACCGGTTCCTGCGGGACACGGCTGGCGTCGACGCCGCGCCGGCGGTGAAGGCGGACGGGTACGGCCTGGGCGCGCTGGAGGTTTCCCGCCGGCTGCTGGCCGAGGGCGCGAACACCTTCTACGTGGCGCGGCTGGCCGAGGGCGAGCAACTGCGCGCGGCGCTGGGCGGGCGCCCTGTGATCCATGTGCTGGATGGCCCGACGCCGGGCTCGGTCGAGCGGCTGCACGCCAGCGACCTGACGCCGGTCGTCAACAGCGTCGAGCAGGCCTCGCGGTGGCGCGCCGAGGGGCGCGGACGGCCCGTGGCGCTGCATGTCGACACGGGGATGAACCGGCTGGGCCTGACGCTGGCCGAGGCGCGCGGCGTGGCGGGCTGGGACGCCGTCGAGCTGGTGATGAGCCACCTCGCCTGCAGCGGCCAGCCGGATCATCCGCTGAACCCGCGCCAGCTGGCGACGTTCCGCGAGGCGCGGGATCTCTTTCCGGCGGCGCGGGCCAGCCTGGCGGCCTCGGGCGGCATCTTCCTGGGGCCCGACTACGCCTTCGACCAGGTGCGGCCGGGGGTCAGCCTGTTCGGCGGCGGCCCGCGCGACGCGGCCGACGAGCGCATCGCGCCGGTGGCGACCTTCGAAGCTCCGATCCTGCAGGTTCGCGACGTGCCGGCCGGCGAGACCGTCGGCTACGGCGGCGCGTTCGAGGCCGGCGCGCCCACGCGCGTGGCCATCGTCGCGGCGGGCTACGCGGACGGCGTCCTGCGCAGCAGCCATCCGCGCGGCGCGGTCTGGTTCGACGGCGCCCGGCGGCCGATGCTCGGGCGGGTGTCGATGGACCTGATCGCGATCGACGTGACCGGCTGCTACACGGCCCGGCCCGGCGCGATGGTGGAAGTCATCGGCCCCAACCTGCCGGTGGACGACGCCGCCGCCGCCGCCGGCACGACCGCCTACGAGCTGCTCACCCGGCTTTCGCCCCGCGCCGAGCGGCGCTGGCTGGGCGACTAGGTCACCGCCTCCAGCACAGCGTTGGCGAGCGCCATGACGACGGTCGTGGCGATCACCGTGATCGCCGTATAGGCCACGGCCTTGTCCTCGGCGGGTTTCATCAGCCGCGTCAGTCCGAGGTGGACCAGGTAGATGGAGTAGATCAGCCCGGCCAGCACGCCGAGCGGGCCGATCACCGGCACGAGCAGGAAGATGCCGCTGACCCAGGCGGCGGTCATGCCGTAGGCGCCGACCTTGAAGGCCTGCAGCAGATTGGGCGTGGCCCCGAAGTTCGACGCCAGACGGTCGGCGATCCAGGCGAAGGCGTAGACGCCGGCCAGCACGATCGCGTAGCCGACGACCGCCTCGATCACCTGCCCCGCCAGCACCAACGGCGCGCCCAGGCCGAAGATCGGGCTGACGGCCAGACCCCACAGCAGTCCGATGAGCGGCGCGATCGCCGCCAGAATGGCGACGTAGCCGGTGTAGAGCCCCTGGATCGTCGCGCTCTCGCTCTCGATCGTTTCCCAGGTCGGCCCGGGCTGGAGCAGAATGTCCCTGACCCGCGTCACCAAGGCCCCGCCGGGGCCGCCATCGACGATGCTCATCGGGATCTCCCTTCCCGCGTGAGCCTAGCGGAGTCGGAACGGTTGGCGAGACACGGTTCCGCGAACGTCGCCGCGAGGATTGGCCGGGCGCTGTTCCCGTTTTGTCGCTATGGTCAGGCGACCCTCGAATCAGGAGACCGCATGGCCCGCGACGGCGCCGTCTATGTCTGCCAGTCCTGCGGCGCGGCGCAGTCGAAGTGGGCGGGCCAGTGCCCGGCGTGCGGCGCCTGGAACAGCCTGGTCGAGGAAGTCACCTCCCGCCCGCCCGGCGCGCTGGCGCCCACCAAGGCCAGCCGCACGCGCGGCCTGAGCTTCGAGGGCCTAGAGAGCGAGAACCCCGAGCCGCCGCGCATCGTCACCGGCGTCGATGAGTTCGACCGGGTCTGCGGCGGCGGCGTGGTGCCGGGCAGCGCCATCCTGCTGGGCGGCGACCCGGGCGTGGGCAAATCGACCCTGCTGCTGCAGGTGGTCGCCAACGCCGCCGCGCGCGGGGCCCGTTGCGCCTACATCTCCGGCGAGGAGGCGGTGGAGCAGATCCGGGGCCGAGCCGGCCGCATGGGCCTGGCCCAGGCGCCGGTAAAACTGGCCGCCGAGACAGCCCTGCGCGACATCCTGGACGGCCTGAAGCGGGAGCCGTTCGACCTGGTGGTCATCGACTCGATCCAGACCCTGTGGAGCGACCAGCACGAGGCCGGACCGGGCTCGGTCACCCAAGTGCGCAACTGCGCCGCCGAGCTGGTGCGACTGGCCAAGAAGAAGGGGATCGCCATGATCCTGGTCGGCCATGTGACCAAGGACGGCCAGATCGCCGGCCCGCGCGTGGTCGAGCACATGGTCGACGCCGTGCTGGCCTTCGAGGGCGAGCGCGGCTACCCGTTCCGCATCCTGCGCGGGGCCAAGAACCGCTTCGGCGCCACCGACGAGATCGGCGTCTTCGAGATGGGCGACATCGGCCTGACCGAGGTGCGCAATCCCTCCGCCCTGTTCCTCAACGAGGGCGGCGAGCGGGCGGCCGGCGCGGCTGTTTTCGCGGGCATCGAGGGTAGCCGGCCGGTGCTGGTCGAGTTCCAGGCCCTGGTCGCCCCCAGCGCGCACGGCAATCCGCGGCGGGCGGTCGTCGGCTGGGACAGCGGGCGGCTGGCGATGGTGCTGGCGGTGCTGGAATCCCGCTGCGGCCTGTCGCTGGGCAACCGCGACGTCTATCTGAACGTGGCGGGCGGACTGCGGATCAGCGAACCGGCGGCCGACCTGGCGGCGGCGGCGGCCCTCGCCTCCTCGGCGCTGGAGGAAGCCCTGCCGCAGGACTGCGTGGTGTTCGGCGAGATCAGTCTGTCGGGCGAAGTCCGCTCGGTCGGCCGGATGGAGAGCCGCCTCAAGGAAGCCGCGAAGTTGGGGTTCAGACGCGCCCTTGCCCCGATCGGCGCCGGAGACGCCCTGGCCGTGACGGGCGTTTCCAGGCTGGCGGACGCCGTCCGTCGGATCGGAGAGCAGTCGTGGAGCTGAAATCTCCTTGTCATCCTGAGCAGGCCCGAAGGGCCGTGTCGAAGGACGCATTGAGTCCTTGCGTGGTTCGACACGCGCCTTCGGCGCTGCTCACCATGACTGAAGTGCAAGCATGACCCAGTTCGACTTCATCGCCGGACCGCTGCTGATCGTCTCGGCCCTGATCGGGTTCTCGCGAGGCGGCACCAAGGAGCTGATGACCGTCGTCGCCTTCCTGCTGGCGGCGATCGTGGCGGTGTTCGCGTTGCGGTTCACGGCGCCGATCGGGCGCGCGATCGCTGATCCGGACTGGGCCGGTGTCGGGATCGCCCTGTTGTTTGTGTTCGGCCTCACCTATATCGCGCTGCGACTGCTCGGCGCGGGCCTCCAGCGCCGGGTTCACGAGACCGAGGTGATGGGATTCCTCGACCGCAGCGTCGGCGCCGCGTTCGGGATCATCCGGGCCATGGTCCTGCTCGGTGCGTTCAACCTGCTGTTCCAGATGGCCAGCACGACCGACAGCGCACCGACGTGGGTGACCAGGGCCTGGACCTATCCGCTGACGGATGTTTCGGGCCGGATCCTGAAGGCGTTCGCGCCGGAGGGCATGGCCATGGCCAGGTCGGTGGCTCCGGCCATCGAAAAGGCGGTCGAGGCCGGAACAGCGGCGCCCAAGGGCGACGAAACGGGCTATGGAAAGGGCGAACGCGACGCCATGGACGACCTTGTGGAGAAGACGCGATGACCCTGCTCGGCCGCACGACGGACACCTGCTCCCACCTGGTCGCGCGCGATCCGGACGACGATACGCTTCGGCTCGAATGCGGAGTCTTCGGCATCTACGGCGCTCGTGACGCCGCCGCCCTCGCCGCCCTGGGCCTGCATGCGCTGCAGCACCGCGGCCAGGAGGCCTGCGGCATCGCCGCCTTCGACGGCAAGAGCTTCCACACCGAGCGCCACCTCGGCCACGTCGGCGACGCCTTCGGCGGCGACGACCTGATCGAACGCCTGCCGGGCAGCCACGCCATCGGCCACACCCGCTACGCCACCGCCGGCGGCAGCGGCATCCGCAACGTCCAGCCGATGTTCGCCGACCTCGAAGCCGGCGGGGTCGCCCTGGCCCACAACGGCAACCTGACCAACTTCCTGGCCCTGCGCGAACGGCTCGTCGGCGAAGGGGCCATCTTCCAGTCGACCAGCGACAGCGAGGTGATCCTCCACCTGATCGCCCGGTCCCGCAAAGCCCGGGTCGTTGACCGCTTCATCGACGCCATCAGCCAGATCGAAGGCGGCTACGCGCTCGTCGCGCTGACCAACAAGAAGCTGATCGGCGTCCGCGACCCGCTCGGCATCCGCCCGCTGGTGCTCGGCGACCTGAACGGCCATCCCGTCCTGGCGTCGGAGACCTGCGCCCTCGACATGATCGGCGCGCGTTTCGTCCGCGACATCGAGAACGGCGAGATGGTCGTCATCGACGAGACCGGCGTCACCAGCCTGAAGCCGTTCCCGGCCCAGAAGGCACGGCCGTGCGTGTTCGAGTACGTCTACTTCGCCCGCCCCGACAGCGTCGTGAACGGCCGCTCGGTCTATGACGTGCGCAAGCGCATGGGCATGCGCCTGGCCGAGGAAACCCCGGCCGGGGCCGACGTGGTCGTGCCGGTGCCCGACAGCGGCGTGCCGGCGGCGCTCGGCTATGCCCAGGCGAGCGGCCTGCCCTACGAGCTCGGGATCATCCGCAGCCACTTCGTGGGCCGCACCTTCATCCAGCCGACCCAGGGTGTGCGTGAACTGGGCGTGCGCATGAAGCACAGCCCCAACCGCGCGGTGCTGGCCGGCAAGCGCGTGGTGCTGATCGACGACTCGGTCGTGCGGGGCACCACCAGTCGCAAGATCGTGCGCATGGTCCGCGAGGCCGGCGCCGTCGAGGTCCACCTGCGTTCGGCCAGCCCGCCGATCATGTGGCCCGACTTCTACGGCATCGACATGCCCGACCGCGACAAGCTGCTGGCGGCGCGAAAGTCACTGGCCGAGATGACCCGCTTCCTGGAGGTCGACTCGCTCGGATTCCTGTCGGTCGAAGGCCTGTACTGGGCTCTCGAGGCCGGTCCGCGTGATCCGGCCCAGCCGCAGTTCACCGACCACTACTTCACCGGCGACTATCCGACCCGCCTGCTCGACCGGGAGATCGCCGAGGGCGGCGCCGACGGCGGCAAGCAGCTGTCGTTCCTGGTCAGCGCGTGACCGACGGGTCGGCGAAGGCCGGCTGGCTGAAGAGCCTCAAGCCCGACCCCTACATCGTCGCCATCCTGCTGATGGTGGTGCTGGCCAGCCTGCTGCCGGTCAGCGGCCAGGGGGCGGTCTGGTTCGGCTGGCTGACCAAGGCGGCCATCGCGCTGCTGTTCTTCCTGCACGGCGCGCGCCTGCCGCGCGAACAGGTCGTCGCCGGCCTCGTCCACTGGCGACTGCACATCACGGTGCTGGCCTTCACCTTCGTGGTGTTCCCGCTCCTGGGGCTGCTGCTCGTCCAACTGCCGGAAGCGCTGCTGCCGGCCCAGCTGGCGGCGGGGGTGCTGTACCTCTGCCTGCTGCCGTCGACCGTGCAGTCCTCGATCGCCTTCACCTCACAGGCGCGGGGCAATGTCGCGGCGGCGGTGGTCGCGGCCTCGACGTCGAACCTGCTGGGCGTCGTGCTGACCCCGCTGCTGGTCGGCGTTTTCCTGCACACCTCGACGGGCGGCGTATCGCTGAAGGCGGTGCAGGACGTCGCCGTGCAGATCCTTCTGCCGTTCGTGCTGGGGCAGCTGGCGCGCCCGTGGCTGCAGACCTGGGTGGCCAGACATTCCAGACTGGTCAGCTACACCGACCGGGGGTCGATCCTGCTGGTCGTCTACGGCGCCTTCAGCGCGGCGGTGGTCGGCGGGCTGTGGAAGCAGGTCAGCGCCCTGGAGCTGGCGGTGCTGCTGGCGATCTGCGTCGTGCTGCTGGCCGTGGTGCTGGCGGCGACGCTTGCGGCCGCACGCGCCTGGAACTTCGATACGGCTGACGAGATCGTCGTCGTCTTCTGCGGCTCGAAGAAGGGTCTGGCGACCGGGGTGCCGATGGCCTCGATCCTTTTTCCCGCCGCCAGCGTCGGGTTCATCGTGCTGCCGGTGATGCTGTTCCACCAGATCCAGCTGATGGCCTGCGCCGTGATCGCGCAAAGGTACGGCGCGCGACCGGACGGACTTGCGATGGATCAAGGCGCGGCCTGACCGCCGGCCTACCCTGACTGGCGACACAAGGGAGCTCCGCATGGACGCCAGACCCCCGCTTGCCCGCATCCTGTTCGCCACCGATCTGACCCATGGCGGCGACCTCGCCTTCGCGCACGCGCTGAGAATCGCGCTGTCCGGCTCGGGCGACCTGACCATTGTGCACGCCGCGCATCGGGGCCAGGCCGGCAAGGCATGGGAACAGTTTCCGCGCGTGCGGGCCAGCCTGGTCGGCTGGGGCCTGTTGGAACCGGGCGTCGACGCCGCCGAAGTGGAAGCCCAGCTTGGCCTGCGTGTCCGGAAGATCGATGTGCCCGAGCCGAGCCCGAGGGCTGGAGTCGCGGACGTGATGACCCGCCGGCCATGCGACCTGGTCGTACTGGCCACCGCCGCACGGGAGGGGCTTGAGGCCCTGCTGCACCCCTCGCTCGCAGAGGCGGTCGTCCGCGACGCCAGGACGCCCTGCCTGGTCATGCCGACGTCGGCCAGCGGCTTCGTCGATCCGGCCACCGGCGCGGTCTCGCTTCGGAACATCCTGATGCCTGTCGATGCGAAGCCGTCCGCCGAGCGTGCCGTGTCGATCGCCCTGGCGCTGGCTGAGCGGCTCGACGCCCCCGACGCCCTGATCCATCTGTTCCACGCCGGCCCCGGCTTTCCGGACGTCGAGGTCGCGCCGGCGGCCGAACCCCGCATTCGCCGTCGCATGCAGGCGGGACCCGTGGTGGAGGCGATCCTCGACGCAGCCAACACGGTCCATGCCGATCTGATCGTCATGCCGACCAACGGTCATGACAGCCTGGCGGATGTTCTGAGAGGCAGCACGACCGAGCAGGTCCTGCGCCGCGCCAACCGACCGGTTCTCGCGGTTCCGCCACTCTGACAAGGGCGCGGGACATCGCGCGCGACCTCCGCTAGAAACCGCCGCATGGATTCCAGACCCCTGCACAACCGCATCGCCCTGGTGACCGGCGCGACGCGCGGAATCGGCCAGGCGGCCGCCCTCGGTCTCGCCCGCGCCGGCGCCCATGTCATCGCGCTCGGGCGCACGCAGGGCGGACTCGAGGCGCTGGACGACCAGATCTTCGCCGAGACGGGCGCGCACGCGACCCTGGTTCCGTTCGACCTGCGCCAGCCCGAAGGGCTGGACCCGCTGTGCACGACCATCCACGAACGCTGGGGCCGGCTCGACATCATGGTCCACGCCGCCGCGGTGCTCGGCGGCATCACCCCCACTGGCCATATCGAGCCGAAGAAGTGGGACGAGACCCTGGCCGTGAACCTGACCGCGACCTGGCGACTGATCCGCGCGGCCGAGCCGCTGCTGAAGGCCTCCGACGCCGCCCGGGCGATCTTCCTGACCACCGGCCGGGTCGTGCGTCCGAAGGCGTTCTGGGCCGCCTACGCGGCCAGCAAGGCCGGCATGGAGGCGCTGGTGCGATGCTGGGCCGATGAGGTCGAGAACACAGACATCCGCGCCGTTCTGCTCGATCCCTCGACGATGCGGACACGGATGCGCGCCGAAGCCTATCCGGGCGAGGACCCGCTGACCCTGCCCGAGCCGTCGGAGATCGCGCCGCTGGTCGTGCAGTTGGCCCAGGCCGACCTTGGCCAGCCGACGGCGTCGGTGGTGTTCGATGAGTGGAAAGCCGCCGGCGGGCGACTGGAAACCGGCGCGGCGTAGGGACGCCCTTACTTCTTCTTGACGCCCTTCTTGGTCGATCCGCCGCCGCGCAGCTTGGCGATGCCCGGCCGGCCGCCCTTGGCGCCGAGCGCCTTGGTGAACTTGGCCGCCGAAGCCGCGCGGGCCTTCGCGGCCTGGACCTTGGTCGGCTTGGGCGCGGCGGCCTTGGCGCGGGCCTTCTCGGCGCGCTCTTCCTTCGCCTTGGCGGCCAGTTCCTTCGACTTCTCGCGATTGATCAGCCCGCCCTGCTGGAAGGACGGCGCGCCGCCCTTCTCCTCGCCCTCGGCGTAGGGGTTGCGGTTGCTCTTCAGGGTCACGCGGATCGGCACGCCGGGCAGGTCGAAGCTCTCGCGCAGGCTGTTGACCAGATAGCGGCGGTACTGCTCGGGCATCTGGTCGGCGCGGCTGGAAAACAGCACGAAGGTCGGCGGCCGTGACTTGGTCTGGGCCATGTACTTCGGCTTGATGCGCTTGCCGCCCACCGCCGGCGGCGGGTGACGCTGGATGGCCAGGGCCAGCCAGTCGTTCAGGTCCCGCGTCTTCACCTTGGTCGACCAGTCGTTATAGGTCTTCAGGATCGACGGCATGAGCTTGCCGATGCCGAAGCCCGTCTCGGCCGACAGGGCGACCACCGGCGCGCCGCGCACCTGCGGGAGCATGCGCTCGGCATGGTCGCGGAAGGCCTTGAGCTGGCCGGCCGGATCCTCGACCAGGTCCCATTTGGCCAGCACAAACACCAGGCAGCGCCCTTCCCGCTCGACCAGGTCGGCGATCTGGAGATCCTGGATTTCGAAGGGGTGCGTGGCGTCCATGACCAGCAGCACCACCTCGGCGAAGGTGATGGCGCGGATGGAGTCTGAGGTCGACAGCTTCTCCAGCTTGTCCTGCACCTTGGCCTTGCGTCGCAGGCCCGCGGTGTCGACCAGCCGGATGCGGCGACCCTCGTGCTCCCACTCGATGGAGATGGAATCGCGGGTGATCCCGGCCTCGGGGCCGGTCAGCATCCGGTCCTCGCCGATCAGGCGGTTGACCAGGGTCGACTTGCCGGCGTTGGGACGACCGACAATGGCGATCTGGATCGGCTTGTCGCCGCGCTCCTCGTCCTCGCCCGCCAGCTCTTCGCGCGCCACCAGCGCCGCATAGAGCTCGGCCATGCCTTCCCCGTGTTCGCCGGAGATAGGCAGCGGCTCGCCGAACCCGAGCGACCAGGCCTCGGCCACGCCCGCGTCGCCCTGGCGCCCCTCGGCCTTGTTGGCCGCCAGGACCACCGGCTTGTCGGTCAACCGCAGCAGCTGGGCGAAGATCTCGTCGCCGGGCGTGACGCCCTCGCGCGCGTCGATCAGGAACAGGACCACATCGGCTTCATCGATGGCGCGCTCGGTCTGCTGGCGCATCCGCGCCTCGAGGCTTTCGTCGGTGACGTCCTCGAACCCGGCGGTGTCGATCAGCGTCAGCTCGAGATCGCCGAGATTGCCCGCCGCGAAACGGCGGTCGCGCGTGACGCCCGGCTGGTCGTCGACGATCGCCAGCTTCTTGCCCGCCAGGCGATTGAACAGCGTGGACTTACCGACGTTCGGCCGACCGACGATGGCGAGCTTCAGGGGCATGGCGAAAACGGCCTTGGGACGGCGCCCGGATGAGCGCCGCCGAAAGATAGCAGAAACGCGGAAAGCGAAAGGGCGCGACCCGCAGGGGTCGCGCCCTTAGCACATACTCGTCCGGAACACCTAGCGAATGGCGACCAGCTGGGCGTCGTCGGTGACCAGATAGACCATGCCGTTGGCGGCGATCGGCGAAATCAGAACCGGCGCGCCTACGTTGATCGTCTTGATGATCTCGCCGGTCTTGGCGTTCAGCGCCACGGCGCGGCCATCGCTCGACGCGAGCACCAGCCGACCGGAGGCCAGCACCGGGCCGTGCCACAGCGTCCGCCCGCCCTTCTCTTCCGTGCGGCCGATGCCGAACCAGTTGCCGCGCTTCACTTCCTGGCCTTCGTTCAGGTCCTTGATCCAGTAGACCTGCCCGCTCGACCGCGAGGCGCAGATGAGCTCGCCCGCCTGCGAAACGACATAGACCACGTCGCCGGCCGCCCAGGGGCTGCTGATCGAGGCGACCGGCAGCGACCAGCGGGCCTGGCCGGAGCGCAGGTCGGTGGCGGCGAACACGCCCGAGTGGCTGGCGGCGTAGACGTCGCCTTCGTAGATCACCGGCCGGCCGGCGACGTCGCGGATTTCCGACAGCGCGCTGGTGCGGCTGGCCCGCGACAGGGTGTTGTTCCACAGGTCATTGCCGTTGGCGGCGCGCAGCGCGACGAGCTCGCCCGAGGCGAAGGCGCCGACCACGGTGTCGCCGGCGGCGGCCGGGCTCGAAGCGGCCAGGATGCGGGCCGGTTCGACCAGCGCCTGATAGGTCCAGCCCGGCGTGCCGGTGGCGGCGTCGTAGGTCAGCAGTTCATTGTCGGTGCTGACCACGAAGACGCGGCCATGCGTGACGGTCGGGGCCCCGTGGATCGGCGAGGACGTATCGCGCCGCCAGCCCACTTCGCCCGTCGCCGGATCGAGCTGGGCCACGAAGCGGAAGCCCGAGGCGACATAGAGCTTGCCGCCCGCGAAGGCGACGCCGCCGCCGAAGCCGCGCTTGTCGCGCCTGGACCGCGTGTGGACGGTCTTGCGCCAGATCACCGCGCCGGTCCGCGCATCGACGGCGGCGACATCCGACTCGGCGTCCATCACATAGAGGCGGCCGTCGACCAGGATCGGCGGGGCCGTGACGTGGAAGTGGCGGTCCGAACCCTTGCCGAAGCCCTTGCGCCACGCGATCTCGAAGGCCGGAGCCGCCTCGACATGGTCGACCTTCTGGTCCGGGTCGCCGCCGGGCTGCGGCCAGTTGGCGACAGGGGTGGCGTCCGGCAGGTAGAAATCGACGCCCTTGAGGCCTTCGGCGGCCTCGACCTTCTGGTCGAAGGCGACGATCGAGATGCGCCGGCCCTCGCCGGCCAGTTCCTTGGGCTCTTCCTTCTTGAACGGATTGAGCCGGCTCGTGGCGTCGCTCACGGTCGAACAGCCGGCGAGCAGGATGGCGCTGGCGGCCAGGACGGCGACGCCGCCGATACGCTTGGTCATTGGGCGGGTCCCTGTTGGACTTGCGGTTGCGCGCCGGGCGGAAGCCCTTCCGGCATGGCCGGCGGCGGCGGCAGGGTGGCGGCCAGCTTCACGGCCGCCGGAATGTTGGCCGCGGAGCCGGAATCGATGAGGGCGATCGCGGCCTGCGCGCGCTGGCGCATGCCGTCGGACGCGTCGAGCACCTGGGACAGCACAACGAAGTCCGCGCGCGCGTCCTTGGCCCGGCCGTCCATGATCTTGGCGAACGCGAGCGCCTCGCGCGCCTGAAGACGGTACGGCCGCTTCTCTTCCATGAGGGGCTTCAGCCTCGCCTCCAGATCCTTGAACGGAGCGGTATCCAGAAGCGCCAAGGCGGATTTGAGGCGGGCCTCGTCCGCCACGATCGGATCCCGGGCGGCCTCGGCGGCCTTGTCCAGCAGGGCCACCGCTTCCTGGGTCTTGCCCTCGTTCATGCGGATGCCGGCCTGCGACATCAGGGCCAGGGCGGGGTAGCCCTTGGCCGGGGACTTCGCCACCTGTTCGAGCAGCGAATAGGCCTTGGTGTCGTCGCCATCGCCGCGGGCCTTCAGGGCCTCGAGGTAGGTGGTCGCGGCCTTGTCGCCCTGGCTCGTCGTCCAGGCATCCCAGCCCCACAGCCCGCCGGACACGAGGACGCCGGCGGCCACGGCGCCGATGGCCCAGGGCAGCAGCTTCAGTCCCAGCGCACGATAGCGCTCGGCCCGGATCTGCTCCTCGACCTCTTCAAATACATCGACCACGAACGGGCGCTCCGAATACCGGCAATACGAGGCCGGGAACCTATAGAGTCCGCCGCGCCGCTGCAACGCGGCGCAACCGCCTGATGTCAGGCCTTTTTCGAGAAGTAGGTCTCGGCCTCGCCGGGGAAGGTCCGGGCCTTCACGTCGGCGGCGTAGGACGCGGCGGCGGCGGCGATCCCGGACTTCAGGTCGGCGTAGCGGCGCACGAACTTCGGCGTCCAGTCGAACAGGCCCAGCATGTCGTCGGTGACCAGGATCTGGCCGTCGCAGCCGGCGCTGGCGCCGATGCCGATGGTCGGCACGGCCAGCTGCGCCGTGATCTCGCGGGCCAGCGGCTCGGCGACGCCCTCGACCACCACGCAGAAGGCGCCCGCGTCGGCGGTGGCGTGGGCCTCCGCCAGAATGCGGAGGCGCTCCTCTTCGGTGCGGCCCTTGGCCTTGAAGCCGCCGTCGACCAGCACCGCCTGGGGCCTCAGGCCGACGTGGCCCATGACCGGAATGCCGCGTTTGACCATGTATTCGATCGTCGCGGCCACCGTCGGGCCGCTCTCGACCTTCACCGCCTGGCAGCCCGTTTCCTTCATGATCCGGGCGGCGTTGTCATAGGCGACGCTGGGGTCGCCCTCGTAGGAGCCGAACGGCATGTCGACGACCACCATGGCCTTGCGCGAGCCGCGCATGACCGCCTGGCCGTGCAGGATCATCATCTCCAGCGTGACGCCGACGGTATTGGGCAGGCCATGGACCACCATGCCGACCGAGTCGCCGACCAGCAGCAGGTCGCAGGCTTCGTCGAGGATCGCGGCGACCGGCGCGGTGTAGGCGGTCAGACAGACGACGGGCTCGCCGCCTTTGCGGGCCGCGATATCCGGCGCGGCGAGGCGACGGATGGTTTCCTGGCGGTGGGCGGACAGGGCAGCCTCCGTGGGAGGGTGGGAACTATTCCACCGCGCGGGTGACGGCGAAGGCCAGCGCCATAACACCCAGGGCCGCGCCCATCCAGATCACCTGGCCGCCATAGGGCAGCGCGGAAGCCGCTTCACTGACGTTCAGCAAGCTGGCGAAGGCGCCGCTCATGGCCTCTGCCTGCCGGCCGGTCGCGGCGGCGGCGGTCTCCATCACCATCCGCGAGCCGAACAGCTGACCGACCCCGACCAGGCCGGCGATCAGGCCGGCGGCGCCGAGCGCGACCTGGCGAACCGTCCAGCCGCGGTCCAGGCGCATCTCGACAAGCCTGGAAAAGGTTTCGGCGTCGGGCATCGCCGGAGGTTCGTTGAACATCCGGTCCAGCTTCATCTCGAAGTCCAGGTCAGCCATGACCCATGCTCCCCGCCGGCTCGCCCGCTGCGCCTGCTTCCGGCGCAAGTCGCAGCCGGAGCTTATCCAGACCACGTTTGACATGGGATTTGACCGTTCCAAGTGGCGTATTCAAGGCATCCGCCGCCTCGACGTGCGAAAGTCCGGCCCCGTAGCAGAGCGACACGCAGAGGCGCTCCGGGGGCGACAGGGTCTTCAGGGCCTCGTCGAGATCGATCCGCGAAGCCGCGAAGCTCTCCCCGCCGTGGCCCTCGTCGGCCGTTTCCGTCTCGAGATCGAAGCGGGCGTCCTTCTTCCAGCGACGGACGTACAGCCGGGCCGCGATGCGGCGGACCCAGGCCGAGAAGGTCCCCTCTCCGCGATACTCCGCGACCCGCTCGAAGGCCGCGAGAAAGGCGTCCTGGGCGATGTCGTCGGCGACCGAGGCTTCGGCGCCCATCCGGCGCAGCAGTCCCCGGACGGCCGAGCCGTGGCGGCGAACCAGTTCGCCGAAGGCCGGACGATCGCCCGCCGCCGCCAGGGCGGCGAGCTCGACATCGTGCAGACTGGCGGGTGTTCGAACCCCTGCCATGTGCTTGCGCTCCCCTGACAAGCCTGGTGGACCTTAGTCCGGCTTGGCCTTGTTCGGGTTGAAGAAGCTCAGGACGATATAGGCCAGGCCGATGATCACCGGGATCGCGGCGAAACCCAGGATCGGGTGGAAGGCTTCGGCTTCCTGATAGCCGATGACGAAGCCGAGGACGCCGACGCCCAGGCCGATGGCGGTCCAGATGACGCCGGTGCGCATGTCGCTGAGCGAGGTCGGCGCGACCTTGGCGTTCTTGGTCATCGCATCGATGATCTCGGACGGCAGCGGCTGGCCCTTCTCGATCGCGGTGCGCAGGGTGGCCTGCATCTCGCGGCGCTCGCGGCTCTTCAGCCAGGCCGGGATCACGATGATGGCGACCACCATCGCGAAGGGCGCGAGGGGGATCAGGATGTCGAAACCTTCCATGGGAGTCTTTCCTCGATGTCGGAGCGGCGCGTGTTGCATCCGCCTTCTGACAGGAAGAGGCGCCGCCGGCCCCCAACGGATGCGGCCGGCGACATGAAATGTTCGTAAGGCGATTCCGGTGGTCCCCGGGGGCGGCGCTGCAGGGCGGCGAGGCCGCTCGCCGTCAGCCGAAGACGGCCTCGTAGGCCTCGGGCCTGAAGCCAACGGTCAGGCGGCCGTCGACGTCGAGCACCGGCCGCTTGATCATCGACGGCTGCGCGACCATCAGGGCGATCGCCTTCGCCTCGTCCAGCCCTTGCCTGTCGGCGTCCGGCAGCGCGCGGAACGTCGTGCCCGAGCGGTTCAGCAGCACCTCCCAGCCGACCTGGTCCGCCCAGCGCTTCAGGGTCGCCGCGTCTATGCCGACGGCCTTGTAGTCATGGAAGGCGTAGGCGACGCCTTGGCCGTCGAGCCAGGCGCGGGCCTTCTTCATGGTGTCGCAGGCCTTGATGCCGTGAAGGATGACGGAGCGGGTCATGATTGGCTCAACCTATGGCGAACAGGGAATAGACGGGACCGGTCGCCGTCTGTCGCCCTGTGCCGACGACCACAGCGTCATTCAGCCAGCGATAGCGTTCGTCGCCGCTCTCGAAGCGGGCCACGATGGCGAGGGAGTACTCCGCCGGGTCGAGCACCGCGCCCCGGGCGAACCGGCCCATCGCTTCCGCCTCGGCCAGAAACCGGCCCTGGTATGTCAGGTACAACAGCGCCCCGTCGTGGGTCTCAAGGGTCAGGCGCACGTCGATCAGCATCACGCCGTCGGGCCGGTTCACGACCCAGTCCGCGCCGCCCTTCACCACGCCACTGAGGCGGTCGCCCTCAAACGCGCCACCGGTCACCGGCGCGATACGACGCAGACCGGCCGGAACCTTGCCGATCGGGACCATGCCGCCGAAGTCAACGGTCAGGGTCAGGGTGGTCAGCGGAGTGTGGCGCAGGGCGATCATGCCGCCGCGGTAGCATCGGCGGGCCGGATGCGAAAGCGTCCGTTGACGTCGCCACGGAAATGAGAACATTGCAGGAACATGACGATGTTCGAGGCCCTCGGACGCGAGATGGGGCCGCGTGACCTGCTGCGCCTGTCCTGCCACGCCTGCGGCCATCGCGCCGAATGGCCCCGGGCCCGCGCCGTGGCCGCGTTCGGCGAGTTCGCACCGCCCTGGCAGGTGCGCGACCGGGCCCGATGCGGCGCCTGCGGCGAGCGGGAGCGGGTTACGGTGACCCTCTAGCCGCGCCAGACGGGCGACCGGCGCGCGGTGAGCCGAAGGACGAAGGCCTCGTGGCCCTCGAGACCGCCCAGGTCGCCGATGCGGCGGGCAAGGGCTTCGGCCTCCTCGGCCAGCGGCTCGGCGTCGGCGCGGGTGCGGCGGTCCTGCCAGAGCGAGGTGATCGCGGCCCGCAGCAGAACGAGCGCCGCACGAGGATAGCGGGCGTCGAGGCGACCGGCCCACTCCGCCAGCTCGGCGGGGTCGCCCTCGACCTCGCCGTGGCGCGAGAGGATCATGGCCGAGGCTTCCGGCAGCGCCGGCCAGCCCATCAGGAAGGCGAGCCCGGCGTGGAACGACCGGTGCCGGGCGGCGACCTCGAAGGCCCGGTCGGCCGCCTCGACATCGTCGAAGTCCGGCAACGCCTTGAGGTAGGCGCGCAACGGGTCGGCCGAGAGGGTGCGCTCGAAGGCCGCCCAGCGCTCCTCGTGAGCGGCGCGGGTCTCACCGGCGGCCTCCAGCGCCTCGATCCAGGCGTCGTACCAGGGCTCCGCCGCCGGATCGCTGCGACCGTCGAGCGCCCGCTGGCGATTGCGCGGGTCGGCGCCCTGCAGCGTCGCCAGCGCCTCGTCGAGGCGTCCCGCGGCCAGCAGGCGCCGGCCCACGGCGGCGGCCGTGGCGGGATCCTGGCGCAGGGTGGCGGGGATGGTCTCGGCGAAGGCGTCGACATCGCCCGCCGCGTCGGCCACCGCGCGCAACACCCGCGCCGAGGGCTTGAACGCCGGCCGCGCCGCGGCCCGCTGCCTGAGGCCCGCCATCACCGCGGCGCCGAAGTCCGGGCCGAAGGCTGGCAGCGCCACCGCGATCCGCTCGCCCCAGGCCGCGGAACCGCGGAACAGCATGTCGGCGACCTCGCCGGCCAGCGCGATGTCGGGCGGCGCGAGAGGCGCCAGCGCGGCGAGGTCGGCGGCGGCGGCGAGGAAGACCGGCGGCAGCTCGTTCTTCGGATCCTTGACCCGCAGGCCGATGGAGTCCGCCAGATCGAGGAAGGCCCACAGCCGCCGTACGGCCATCCCGGCGTCGAGCGGGCCGAGGCGGTCGGCGATCATGCGGCGCAGCACGTCGAGGTCGAGGATGAAGTCCGCGCGCTTGCGCCAGGACACCTTGGCCTTGCTGGCGGCGATCATGGCGAGGCGCTTGTCGAGCTCGACCGCGAGATCGGCGGCGCCGACCTGGGCGGCCAGCTCCATCCGCAGCCGCCGCTTGAGCGCGGGTTGGCTGTCGCCGAGCTCCATGAGCAGCGCCGCCAGCGCCGGGGCGCCCATCGCTTCGAGATTGGCCGCCGTCAGCCGCTTGGCCGAGGCCGGAGCCTTCTTCGCCGTCATGGTACCAGGCGTAGCCGATCCGGCGTCAGGCCACCAGTCGCAGCCGCGCGCCGCCGGCCGAGCGCCGGGCCCGTCTCACGGCGTCCAGCGCCTGGTCGAGGACCCGCCGCCGCTCGTCCAGCTGCCGTTCCTGGGCCGCCAGCGCAGCCGCCATCTCGTCGGGCCCGGCGTCGAGGAGGCCGACGATCTGCGACAGACTGAAGCCCATTGCCTTGAAGGCCAGCGTCCGGGCGAGTCGCTCGACGTCGTCGGGCGTGTAGACGCGCCATCCCCGCGCCGTGCGCCGGGGCACGACCAGCCCCCAGGACTCGTAGAGGCGCAGCGCCTTGATGGACACGCCGAGCCGCCGCGCGGCCTCGGCAGGGTTCAGGAAGGGCTGGGTCTTGCGGATCGTCTGCGGCATCGGCGGTCTCCCGGAGGTGAGTATCCGGTCATCCCCAGGGGACGGGTCAAGCGATAGGTGGGGAGCCCCGGCGGCGCCCGCCAGCTGCTGAAGCTGGCCGATCCGCCATTACCCGCGGCGTGAGTCACAGGGCGGCGCCGTTTGACGACAGAGACAGGCGCCCTAAAGGAAGGCGGCGTGGCCGGTTCCGCGCGGAACCCGCGTGGCCCATGTCCGTTTTCCATCACCTGCTGGCCAATGCGCTGGTCGCCAACGTCACCAATTTCACGGTGTGGTTCGCGGTCACTTTCTGGGTCTATCTGGAAACGAAGTCGGTCGCGGCGACGGGCTTCATCTCGGGCCTGTACCTGGTGCTGACCGCCGCGCTCGCGATCTGGTTCGGCAGCCTGGTGGACCATCACCGCAAGCGGCTGGTGATGCTCGGCTCAAGCCTGGCGTCGCTGGCGCTCTACGCGGCCGCCCTGCTGTTCCTGGCCGTGACGCCCGAAGCGCGCTTCACGGCGATCGCGCGGGTCGAGCTCTGGATCTTCATCGGCCTGGTGATGCTCGGCGTCATCGCCGGCAACCTGCGGAGCATCGCGCTGCCGACCCTGGTCACGGTCCTGATCCCCGAGGACCGCCGGGACAAGGCCAACGGCCTCGTCGGCATGGTGACCGGCATCGGCTTCGTGACCACCTCGGTGATCAGCGGCTTCCTCGTGGCGCGGGGCGGCATGCTCTACGCGCTGACATTCGCCATCGCCTTCACCGTGGTCGCCCTCGTGCACCTGCTGCTGGTCAAGGTCGAGGAGCCGAACCACGACGTCTCGCCGGATACGCCGGCCGAGCCTCGAAAGGTCGACCTGGTCGGCACCGTGCGGGTGATCCTGGCCGTGCCGGGCCTGATCGCGCTGATCCTGTTCGCGACCTTCAACAACCTGCTGGGCGGCGTCTTCATGGCCCTGCTCGACGCCTACGGCCTGACGCTGCTGAGGGTCGAGCAGTGGGGGATGCTCTGGGCGGTGGTCTCGACCGGCTTCATCCTCAGCGGCCTGGTCATCGCCCGCACCGGCCTTGGCCCCAAGCCCTTGCGCACGCTGCTGCTGGTAAACCTGATCGCCTGGTCCGTCGCCTCGGTGTTCACGATCCAGTCGTCGGTGCTGCTGCTCGGCGTCGGCTGTTTCATCTGGCAGTTCCTGTGGCCGTTCGCCGAGGCGGCCGAGCAGACGACGCTGCAGAAGGTCGTCCCCTACGAGCGACAGGGCCGGGTGTTCGGATTCGCCCAGTCGGTGGAACAGGCCGCCTCCCCGGCCATGGCCTTCCTGATCGCGCCGATCGCGGAGATTGTCTTCATCCCGCTGATGACCACCGGCGCGGGGGCCGATGCGATCGGCGACTGGTTCGGACGCGGTTCGGAGCGCGGGCTGGCGCTGATCTTCACCCTCGCCGGGCTGGCCGGCGTGGTGCTGTCGATCCTGGCGCTGAACTCGAAGTCCTACCGGAGGCTGTCGGCGGCCTACGCCGAAAGCGCCTTGCCGCTCATCCCGGCGAACGCCCGGGATGGGCGGGACTGAGGGCCCCTAGGCCTTTGTCGCCGCGATCCAGCGGTCGACCCGCGCCTCAAGCACCGACAGCGGCAGGGAGCCGCCCGACAGCACCGTGTCGTGGAAGGCGCGCAGGTCGAAGCGATCGCCCAACGCCTGACGCGACATCTCCCGCAGCGCCAGGATCTTGACCATGCCGACCTTGTAGGAGGTGGCCTGCCCCGGCGTGACGAAGTAGCGGCGGATTTCCGAGCGGATCTTGCCGATCGGCTGCGGCGAGTTGGCGGTATAGAAGGCCAGCGCCTCGGCCTCGCTCCAGCCCTTGGCGTGGATGCCGGTGTCGACCACGAGCCGGATCGCCCGCCAGATCTCGCGGCCCAGCCGGCCGAAGTCGCTGTACTGGTCGGTGTAGAAGCCGATCTCCTTGGCCAGCCGCTCGACGTACAGGCCCCAGCCCTCGGCGTAGGCGCCGTAGCCGGCCTGGGTGCGGAACACCGGCAGGCCGGTCATCTCCTGGGCCAGCGAGATCTGCATGTGATGGCCGGGCCAGCCCTCGTGGTACGAGGTGCCTTCGATCTCGTAGATTGGCGTCGCCCGGGTGTCGGACAGGTGGACGTAGTAGACGCCCGGCCGCCCCGCCGAGAGCGAGCCGGAGTTGTAGTGCGCCGCACCGCCGGGCTCGGCCCGGTAGGCCTCGACCTGCTTGACCACCAGCTCGGACTTCGGAATGCGACCAAAGTACTTCGGCAGAGCGGCCTTCATGCCGGCCAGATAGTCGTCCGCCAGCTTGAGGTAGCGCGCCCTGCCGGCGTCATCGTTCGGGACGTAGAACTGGTCGTCCGTCCGCATGAAGTTGAAGAACGACTCCAGCGTGCCGGTGAAGCCGATCTTCGTCTTCAGGGCCTCCATCTCCGCCCGGATCCGCGTCACCTCGGCCAGGCCCAGGGCGTGGATCTCGTCGGCCGACATGCCGGTCGTGGTCTGCAGGCGCAGCATGGCGTTGTAGTAGGCGGCGCCGTCCGGCAGCGCGCCGGCGCCCTGCGGCTCGACCGACGCCTTCTCGCGGTCGGCGGTCAGCCAGGCTGCAAGACGGTCGTAGGCCGGCTTCATCTTCGCGGTCATCGCGTCGGAGACGGCGCTGGTCAGCTTCCCGGCCTGCGAAACGTCGATCGCACCCGCCTTGCGCAGCGCCGCGATCTTGCCTTTGGCGTCGGCGAACAGAGCCGTATCGGGCCCCTCGCCGAACGGCGCGCCGGTGGTCAGGCGGCGGACCTCCTCCAGCGACTGGTCATAGGAGAAGCGCGGCATCCGCACACCGGCGGCCGCGGCGCGTTGCGCCCGCTCCAGCTCGCCGTCCAGGGCCGGCCCGATCGCCGCGACCCGGGCGATGTAGGCCTCCATGTCGCCCAGTGTGTCGACGCGGTGGGTGCTGATCATGAAACCCGGCAGGCCCGTATGGGGTCCGTTGCGGGTGAAGATGTAGGCGTGACCGCGCCAGCGGTACTCGTCCTCCTCGCGCTCGAGCTCCAGCACCCACATCTCGAACGAGGTGCGGGCGTCCTCGCCGAGGCTGGCCGGATCGAAGCGGCGCTTCATCTCGGCGACATTCTTCCGGCGCCAATCCAGCCGGGCCAGACGCGCCGCCTCGGAACGATCGGTGAGCCGGTCGTTCAGGGTCTTGCGGCCGAGGCGCGTCAGCCGCTCGGGCTCCATGGCCAGCTCCTGCTCGAACGCCTCGTCGAGGAAGGCGGTGAGCTGCTGGTCGGCGCCCGACGCGGACGCCGCCAGGGCCGGGCGCGCCATCAACGCCGTCGCCGCAATGCCAAAACCGAAATCGCGCCGCGAGAGCCGCATCGGGTTACTCCTGTCGAACCATGATCCGGCGCGACCCTAGAGAGGTTCGTCGCGCGGGGACAGGGCCGCGACCGGGACTGCCGTCGGGGCACGGTTGCGGAGCGGCGTGCGAGGGCTAGGGTTGCGGGCGACACCGATCACGGAGACCGCTTCGATGACCGATCGCGACTGGACCGCCGCCCGCGAGGCGTTCGAGCGTGACGGCGTCGTCTGCCTGACCGGCGCGCTCGACGCGGACCAGCTGGCCGCCGCGCTGGAGGCCTACGACTGGAGCCTCGCCAACCCAGGGCCGCGCGCCTCGCATATCCGCCAGGCGACCCAGGGCGTGTTCTTCAACGACCTGTTCAACCCCGACTGCCTGACCGGCTACCGCCAGATGCTGCAGGCCTCGCCGCTGCCGGCGCAGGTCGCCCGACTGTGGGGCGGCGGGCCGGTCTGGTTCATGTACGAACAGGTGTTCCTGAAGGAGGGCGAGGCCGCGCGCCGTACGCCCTGGCACCAGGACTCCTCCTACCTGACGATCGCCGGCCCCCATCTGGCCGTGGCGTGGATTCCGTTCGAGCCGCTCAACAAGGCCGCCTCACTGGAGTTCATTCCAGGCTCGCACAAGGGGCCGCTCTACAACGGCTCCAGCTTCGCGCTCGGCGACGACACCGCGCCGCTGCATCCGGCTTCCGCCCTGCCCCGCCTGCCGGACATCGAGGGCTCGCGCGAGACCTTCGAGATCGTATCCTGGGCCGTCGAGCCGGGCGACGTGGTGGTCTTCCATCCGCAGATCCTGCACGGCGGCGCGCCGACCACCGGCGGCGCGCGACGGCGGACCCTGACCCTGCGCTTCTTCGGCGAGGACAGCGTCTACGACCCCCGCGACGGCGGCGCCGGCCCGCCGATCAGCGGCTTCCACAAGCGCATGAGGGCGGGAGACCCGTTCCGGGATCCGTCGTTCCTCCGGCTCGTCTAGAGGGCCCTATCCGCCCGGGTGCAGCCCCGGGGCTTCCTGGCCGGTGCGCTCGACGTACTCGGTGTAGCCGCCGCCATACTGGTGAGGCCCCTCGGGGGTCAGCTCCAGCACGCGGTTCGACAGCGCGCCGAGGAAATGGCGGTCGTGCGACACGAAGAGCATCGTGCCCTCGAAGTCCTTGAGCGCGTCGACCAGCATCTCCTTGGTCGCCATATCGAGGTGGTTGGTTGGCTCGTCCAGGACCAGCAGGTTCGGCGGGTCGAACAGCATCCTGGCCATCACCAGCCGCGCCTTCTCGCCCCCCGACAGCACGCGGCACGGCTTCTCGACATCGTCGCCGGAGAAGCCGAAGCATCCGGCCAGCGTCCGCAGCTGTCCCTGCCCCGCCTGCGGAAAGGCGCTTTCCAGGGACTCGAAGATGGTCTCCTCGCCGTCCAGGAGGTCCATCGAGTGCTGGGCGAAGTAGCCCATCTTGACGCTCGCCCCGATGCCGACCGTGCCACGGTCCGGCCTGTCGGCGCCGGCCACCAGCTTGAGCAGCGTCGACTTGCCGGCCCCGTTGGCGCCCAGCACGCACCAGCGCTCCCGGCGGCGCACCAGGAAATCGAGGCCCTGGTAGATCGGCTGGTCGCCGTAGCCCTTGTGGACGCCGCGCAGGTTGATCACGTCCTCGCCCGAGCGCGGCGGGCTCTGGAACTCGAACCGGATCGTCTGGCGGCGGCGCGGCGGCTCGACCCGCTCGATCTTGTCGAGCTTCTTGACCCGGCTCTGGACCTGGGCGGCGTGCGAGGCGCGCGCCTTGAACTTCTCGATGAACTTGATCTCCTTGGCCAGCATGGCCTGCTGGCGCTCGTACTGGGCCTGCCGCTGCGCCTCGCCGAGCGCACGCTGCTGGTCGTAGAAGTCGAGATCGCCGGAGTAGGTGATCAGCTGGCCGGCGTCGATCTCGACCACCTTGCCGATGATGCGGTTCATGAAGGCGCGGTCGTGCGAGGTCATCAGCAGCGCGCCGTCGTAGTTCTTGAGGAAGGCCTCGAGCCAGATCAGGCTTTCCAGGTCCAGGTGGTTGCTCGGTTCGTCGAGCAGCATGCCGTCGGGCCGCATCAAGAGGATGCGGGCCAGCGCCACGCGCATCTTCCAGCCGCCGGACAACAGGCCGACGTCAGCGTCCATCCGTTCCTGGCTGAAGCTCAGGCCCGCCAGCACCTCGCGCGCCCGCGCTTCCAGCGCATAGCCGTCCAGCTCCTGGAACCGCTCCAGCACTTCGCCGTAGCGTTCCATGACGGAATCCAGCCGATCGGCCTGGTCAGGATCGACCATGGCGGCCTCCAGCTCGGCCATCTCGGCGGCCAGCGCGCTGACAGGACCGACGCCGTCCATCACCGCGGCGACCGCGCTCTGGCCCGACATCTCGCCGACGTCCTGGCTGAAATAGCCGATGGTCATGCCCGGATCGATCACGACCAGACCGTCGTCGGGCTCCTCCTGCCCCTTGATCATGCGGAAGATCGTCGTCTTGCCCGCGCCGTTCGGGCCGACCAGCCCGACCTTTTCGCCCTTCTGGACGCCCATCGAAGCTTCGATGAAGAGCAGCTGGTGGCCGTTCTGCTTGGTGATGTTGTCGAGGCGGATCATGGGGCGGGGCTACGAACTGGGGCGAATGACGAGCGCCGGTCGCGCGGAGGCGGCCGGCGCTGGAACAGGCTGGGGACCGGCCGCTTCGAGGCGGCGGTCAGTCGCGCGGGATCATTCCCACTCGATGGTGCCGGGCGGCTTGGACGTCACGTCGTAGACAACGCGGTTCACGCCGCGGACCTCGTTGATGATCCGGGTCGCGGTCTTGCCCAGCACGTCCCAGGGGAACTCGAAGAAGTCGGCGGTCATGCCGTCGGTGCTGGTCACCGCGCGCAAGGCCAGGACATTTTCGTAGGTGCGGGCGTCGCCCATGACGCCGACGGTCTTGACGGGCAGCAGCACGGCGAAGGCCTGCCAGATCTTGTCGTAGAGGCCCGCCTTGCGGATCTCCTCGAGGTAGATGGCGTCGGCGTCCTGCAGCACCTTCACCTTCTCCGGCGTGATGTCGCCGGGGATGCGGATGGCCAGGCCCGGACCCGGGAACGGGTGGCGGCCGACGAAGTCGGGGTGCAGGCCGAGCTCGACGCCGAGCGCCCGGACCTCGTCCTTGAACAGCTCGCGCAGCGGCTCGACCAGCTTCAGCTTCATGTAGTCCGGCAGGCCGCCGACGTTGTGGTGGCTCTTGATGACGGCCGAGGGCCCGCCGCGCGCTGACACGCTCTCGACCACGTCCGGGTACAGGGTGCCCTGGGCCAGGAACTCCGCGCCCTCGATCTTGGCGGACTCGGCGTCGAAGACGTCGATGAACAGCTTGCCGATCGTCTTGCGCTTGGTCTCCGGGTCGCTGACGCCGGCCAGCGCGCCGAGGAAAAGGTCCGCCGCATCAACGTGAACGAGCGGAATGTTGTAGTGATTTCTGAACAGGCTCACGACCTGCTCGCTCTCGCCCTTCCGCATCAGCCCGGTGTCGACGTAGACGCAGGTCAGCTGGTCGCCGATCGCCTCATGGATCAGCACCGCGGCGACCGAGCTGTCGACCCCACCGGACAGGCCACAGATCACGCGGCCCTTCCCGACCTGGGCGCGGATCTTCTCGACCATCTCCTGGCGGAAGGCCGCCATGGTCCAGTCGCCCTTCAGGCCGGCCAGGTTGTAGAGGAAGTTGCGGTAGATCTTCGCGCCGTTGACCGTGTGAACCACCTCGGGGTGGAACTGGACGCCGTAGATGCGCCGCTGGTCGTTGGCGATCGCCGCGAACGGCGCGCCGGTCGAGGTTCCGATGATCTCGAAGCCGTCGGGGATGGCGGTGACGCGGTCGCCGTGGCTCATCCAGACGGTCTCGAGCTCCCCCACGCCCGCCAGGCCCTGGAACAGCGGGTGGTCCTTGGCGATGGTCAGCTCCGCCCGGCCGAACTCGCCCGCGTGGCCGCCCTCGACCTTGCCGCCCAGAACGTCGCACAGCAGCTGCTCGCCGTAGCAGACGCACAGCATCGGCACGCCGTAGTCGAACAGCTTGGTCCCGATGCGCGGGCTGTCGGCCTCCAGCACGCTGGCCGGGCCGCCGGACAGGATGATCGCCGCCGGCTGGAAGCTGTCGACCAGGTCCTCGACCTTGTCGAACGGATGGATCTCGCAATAGACGCCCGCCTCCCGCACCCGGCGGGCGATGAGCTGGGTCACCTGGCTGCCGAAGTCGACGATCAGGACGGGCTGGTGGGCGGCGGTCATGCGGTGCGTTCCAGGATGGCGGCGAAGAAGCCGTCGGTTTGGGCGGTTCGGGGCGAGAGGCGCAGAAAGCCCTGCGGCGAGATGTGATCGGCGACGGCGTCGAGCGACACCGGCTTCACGGCGAAGGCCGGATTGCGGGCCAGGAAGGCGGCGACGCGGTCCTCGTTCTCCTCGGCGAAGATCGAGCAGGTGACGTACACCAGACGGCCGCCGGACTTCACCAGCGGCGCGGCCTGGTCGAGGACGGCGTCCTGCTCGGCTTGGCGCTTCTCAAGCTGCTCGGGGCTGAGCCGCCACTTGGTGTCCGGATGCCGCCGCCAGGTGCCCGAGCCCGTGCAGGGTGCGTCGACGAAGACGACGTCCATCTTGCCGGCCAGCCCACGAAGCGGGTCCTTCTCGACGGGCGAGCGGACCTGCAGGTTGCGGATCCCGGCGCGGGTGGCGCGCGGAATAACGTCGGCCATGCGACGGGCGTCGCTGTCGTGGGCGTAGAGCTGGCCGGTGTTGCCCATGGCCGCGGCCAGGGCCAGCGTCTTGCCCCCGCCGCCGGCGCAGAAGTCGAGCACCTGCTTGCCCTTCACCTCGCCCGCGCAGGCCGCGGCGAGCTGGGAGCCCAGGTCCTGGACCTCGAACCAGCCCTTGCCGAAGGCCGGGATCGTCTCGACGGCGCCGGTGCGCTCGGTGGCGGCGGGCGCGGGAATGCGGAAGGCGTCAGGCAGCAGCCCGGCCGGCAGGGCATGCAGCGGTTGGAGGGCCTTGGCGGCGCGCTCGGGGTCGGTCTTGAGCCGGTTGGCGCGCAGGTCGACCGGCGCCCGCTCGGCCAGGGCAGCCCCTTCGGCCGCGCGGTCGTCGCCGAACACGCGGGTCAGCATGGGTTCGGCCCAGTCGGGGTAGTCGCCCGCGATGGAGGCCGGGGCGTCGTCGAGCGCGCGCGGCGACGTCAGGGCCGCCGTCTCGTCGGGCGTCAGCGCGCCGATGCCGTGCGGATCCTCCCTGGCGGCGTCGGCGATGCGGTCCAGGGGCCACTTCCAGTCGAACGCCAGCACGCCGAGCGCGGCGGCGCGCGGCCCGTCCGCTGCCATGCGCCAGGCCAGAGAGCGCTTGCGGCGCAGGACGTCGAGGACGAGGCCGGACACGAAGGCCCGGTCCTTCGACCCGGCGTACCGCGCGGCGTCGCCCCAGGCCTTCAGCGCCAGGCGGGCGGGCTTGTGGCGTGTGTCGATGTCCGTCAGGACCTCGATGGCCGCCGCTAGCCTCCCACCATCACGCAAGATTCACCCGTTCGTTCAGACCAGAATGGCCGCGGCCACCATGCCGAGACCGACGATGCTCACCAGCCAGACCAGCGAGCGGAGCTGCTTCACGCCGTAGGCGTAGAGCGGAACGTAGACCACGCGGGCGGCCAGGAAGATGGCCGTGCCCCAGTGGGTCAGCACCCCGTTCCGATCCGCCACATGGGCGATCAGCACGGCGGCGATGAACAGCGGCAGGGTCTCGAACAGATTGTCCTGCGCCCTGCGGAGCCGCTCGGCCTTCACGGACAGCGGCGGCAGGTCGGTCTCGTCCCGCGCGCCGGTGTTCCACTTGAGGCCGTACTGCCCGGTGCGAGCCATGTCGAAGAGGATGATCTGCACGAAGGCCAGGACCAGGGTCCAGGCCAGAATCTTCAGTTCCCACGTCATAGCTTCGCTCCCCAGGCGGTTGATTTTGTTAGGTTACACGGCGCTCGGATAGTTGGGCGCCTCGCGCGTGATCATCACGTCATGGACGTGGCTTTCACGCAGGCCGGCGCCGGTGATGCGGATGAACTTCGCCCGCGTCTGGAACTGTTCGATGTCAGCGGCGCCGACGTAGCCCATGGCCGCCCGCAGGCCGCCGACCAGCTGGTGGATCACCGGCGCGATCGGGCCCTTGAACGGTGTCTGGCCCTCGATGCCTTCCGGCACCAGTTTCAGGCTGTCGGTCACTTCCTTCTGGAAATAACGGTCGGCCGAGCCGCGGGCCATGGCGCCCAGCGAACCCATGCCCCGGTACGACTTGTAGGAGCGGCCCTGGTAGAGGAACACCTCGCCCGGGCTCTCCTCGGTGCCGGCGAACATCGAGCCCATCATCGCCACGCCCGCGCCGGCCGCGATGGCCTTGGCGAGGTCGCCCGAGTACTTGATGCCGCCGTCGGCGATCACCGGCACGCCCGAGTCCCGCGCGGCGCGCGCGGCTTCGGCGATGGCGGTCAGTTGCGGCACGCCCACGCCGGCCACGATCCGCGTGGTGCAGATCGAGCCCGGGCCGATGCCGACCTTCACCGCGTCCGCGCCGGCGTCGATCAGCGCCCTGGCCGCGTCGTAGGTAGCGATATTGCCGGCCACGATCTGGACCCGGTTGGTCTCGCGCTTCAGCCGGGCGACGGCGTCTGCGACCTGCCTGGAGTGGCCGTGGGCGGTGTCGATGACCACCACGTCCACCCCGGCCTCGACCAGCGCCAACGAACGCTCGAAGCCGGCGTCGCCGACGGTCGAGGCGCCGCCGACGCGCAGCCGGCCCTTCTCGTCCTTCGCGGCGTTGGGGTGATCATGGGCCTTGTCGATGTCCTTCACGGTGATCAGGCCGACGGCTCGGCCAAGATCATCGACCACGATCAGGCGCTCGATCTTGTGCGTGCGCAGCAGCCCGACCGCCTCGGCGGGGTCGATGCCCTCGCGAACGGTGATCAGGTTGTCCTTCGTCATGATCGACGAGGCCTTCAGGCGCTCGTCCGTCTCGAACCGCATGTCGCGGTTGGTCAGGATCCCGACCAGCTTTCCGGTTCCCGGCTCAACCACCGGAAATCCCGAGATTTTCCGCCGGGCCTTGATCTCGCGGATCTCGGCGAGCGTCGTCTCGGGATGGATGGTCAGCGGGTTGATGACCATGCCGCTTTCGTACCGCTTCACCTCGCGGACCTGCTCGGCCTGCTCGTCGACGGTCAGGTTGCGGTGCAGGATGCCCATGCCGCCGGCCTGGGCCATGGCGATGGCCAGCCGGCTTTCGGTGACCGTGTCCATGGCGGCGGACACGAGCGGGATGTTCAGACTGATTTCGCGCGTGAACCGGGTTTCCGTGGAAACCTGCGTCGGCATGACTTCCGACGGGCCGGGTTCGAGCAAAACATCGTCGAAGGTGAGCCCTTCGCGAATCTCCATTGGAGTCTCCGTTTTGCGGGCGCGGTATCGAGGCAAAGGCTGCCCGAGTCAATGCGGCGAAGGGTGAAATCAGCCCATCTCTGCGCCGCGCAGGCCGCACGAGCCCCCCTTTTCGGGTCGCACGGGCAGGCGCGCGATCTGCGAGGCTGCCGGCGTCGGGAGGCGTGCGACGACGCCGCCCGGCGCCTGTCGTTGCGAATCCGAGGAGGGGTCCGGATGAGCGAAGCCGAAGCCGCGGCGAGACCGCTGCCCAAGCCTTTGCCGAAGCCGATCAACGCGCTCTACGTCTTCCTGGGCGGGGCGGCGGTGGTGCTGTCGAACGTCTCGGCGATCTTCACGCACATCGACGAGATCCGGGAGTTCATCACCAAGTACCTGGGCCTGAGCGGGTTCTTCCGGGCGCACGAGGTCGCCATCGCGACCACGACGGTCGGCGCGATGCTCGGCTATGGCCTGCTGATCTTCTGGCTTTTCCAGAGCTTCATCCGCATGCGCCGCACGCGGGAGGTCGTCGGGTTCCTCGTTGTCGCGGCGCTCGGCCTGCCGGTCGTTGGCTTCCTCGGCTTCCAGACGATCAAGCCGATCTCGGTCGAGAAGCTGATGCGCACCGAGGCGGCGGATCTGATCGCCCTCGCCTTCTCGCAACAGGAGCTGGCCGAGCCCTACCTCGGCGGCATCCGCTTCTCGCAGAACGGCACCGCCGCCGACGCCCAGCCGTGGACCACGGCCCAGGTCCTCTATGGCGCGCTCAACGCCGAGCCGGATGTCCAGAAGCAGGCCCGCGAGTTCCGGATGGCGCTGGAGTACATCGAGCGCGAGCGCGATCCCGTCACCGGATGGGGCTACATGGCCGGCTCGAAGAAGGGCGTCACCGAAATCAACAGCTGGGTCATCCTGGCCAACCTCGCGTCTCTGCGCGTCGACACCAATCATCGCATCTGGCGCACCGACGAGATCCCGCTGGTCGTCTCGCGGCTCGAGCGGGACATCGCCGAGCTGGCCGCGCGCCAGCACGACGACGGCGGCTGGGCCCCGATCGGCGGCACGGAAAACCCGCGCCATGTCCGCACCTACTGCACGATCATGGCCGTCTGGGCCCTGGTCGAGGCGCGCAACAACAGCCTGCTCAGCGGCAAGAAGACCTGGCGCTACGACCAGAACATCAAGAACGGCGTCCGCTGGCTGCTCAAGAACCGCCAGACCAGTCGCGCCGGCGTCAGCGGCTGGTGGCCAAACCCCCACACCGTGAACCAGAACGGCAGCTTCGTCGGCCTGACCGCCCACACCCTGTATGTGCTGCAGCGGGCGAAGGAGGAGTTCCCGTTCCTCGTCGCCAACGACGACCTGGCCGCGGCCCGGGCCGACTTCCTGCAGACCGCCCTGTACGGCGGCGGCGGCCGCAAGGGCCTGGCCGAGCGGCCGGTCGAGCAGAACGACCGCCCGCACGACGCCGACCGCTATCTGCACGGCGTCGATGACTTCCAGGCCGAAAGCAGCACCTTTCTCTGGTATCCGTGGAGCCTGGCCGCAGCCGTTGCGATGATGGACGACCCGACCCTGAGCGAGAAGGAACGCAAGGACGCCCGCAAGCTGGTGAAGATCCTGCTGCGCCGCAGCGGCGATCTCGCCCGGTTCGTGCAGGCCGACGAAGCGGTGTACCCCACCGCCGAGAGCCTGTTCGGCATCGGCCTCTACCTGCGCAGCGCCCAGGCCCACCCTCAATGAAGCCCTGCCCGTGAGAGTGCTCGCCGTCTGCTGTCACCCGGCGAGCGACAGCCTGCACGCCGCGCTGCGTTCGGAGATCCTCGGCCGCCTCGCCGCGGACGGCCACGAGCTCGTGGTGATCGATCTCCATGCCGAGGGTTTCGATCCGGTGCTGCGGGAAGCCGAGTGGCGCGACTACTGGAACGCCGGGACCAAGCCCCCGACCGTCGAGCGGCACGTCGCCGAGCTGCGCAGCTGCGAAGCCCTGCTGCTCATCTACCCGACCTGGTGGTACGGCATGCCGGCGATGCTGAAGGGCTGGCTGGACCGCATCTGGCTCCCCGGCGTGGCTTTCGATATCCGCGACGGCCGGATCGTGCCGCACATGCTGTCGAACATTCGCCGGTTCGCGGTGGCGACCACGCACGGCTCGCCCTGGTGGCTGATCCGGGGCGTGATGGGCGAGCCCGGCCGCAAGCAGGTCGTGCGCGGGCTGACGCAGCATATGGCGCCGCGCGTCCGCGTCAGCTGGAACGCCCTGTACGCCGTCGACACGCGCGAGGAGGAAGCGCTGGAGGCCTGGTGCGAGCGGACGGCGCGGCGGCTCGGCCGTTTCCTGGCGGGCTAGGCGGTCGAGCGGTTCCAGAGCGCGGTGAAGCCCTCTAGCGTTCAGCCAACCAGGGGGACGCCATGACCGGACAAGACACACGCCTCGCGACGGCCGCGACCGGCCCGGTCGAGGGCGACCCGCTGATCAAGGTGCTGACCCTGGCCTTCAGCACCGACGCGGCGGTCCGCTACATGTTTCCGACGGCCGAGACCTATCTGGCCGCCTTTCCCCGGATGGCGGCGGCCATGGGCGGCGCGGCGCTCGGGGCCGGCACCGCCTGGGTCGCGGGCGAGTACGCGGCGGGCGCGCTGTGGTTGGCGCCGGGGCTGAGCCCCGACGGCGAGGCGATCGGCGCCGTGGTCGGCGAGTTTGCCCCGCCGGAGCGGCTGGAGACGCTGATGGAAGTCGGCGCCCTGATCGACCACTACCATCCCAAGGAACCGCACTGGTATCTGCCGATGATCGGCGTCGATCCCTCGCGGCAAGGCCAGGGCTGGGGCTCGGCGTTGCTGAAGGCCGCCCTGCGCCGTGTCGACGAGGAAGGCCTGCCCGCGTATCTGGAGAGCTCGAGCCCCAGGAATGTCCCGCTCTACGAACGCCACGGCTTCGAGGTGATCGGCGAGATCAAGCCGGGCGACCACCCGGGGCTGACGCCCATGCTGAGGCCGGCGCGGGGTTAGGCCTCAAGGCTAGTGTCGCGTTCGTGCGCCGGTCGCGGCGATGCCCAGCCAGGCCGCCGCCGCAGTCGTTCGAGAGCGGATCGTCCGGCTGGGCGAGAGCTCGGCGGCACATGCCCCAGGTTGCTTTCGCTACCCCTTGAACCCGGTCGCCACCAGGAAGACCTCCGAGCTGTCCTGACGGCTGGCCTTCGGCTTCACGTTCTGGACCTTGGCGAAGTGCTGTTTCAGCCGGGCGATGATGTCGCCGGTCTCGCCACCCTGGAAGGCCTTGGCGACGAAGCTGCCGCCGGGTTTGAGCACCTCCACCGCGAACTCGGCGGCCATCTCGATCAGGGCGACGATGCGCAAGTGGTCGGTCTCGCGGTGGCCGACGGTATTAGGGGCCATGTCGGACAGCACCACGTCCGGCTTGCCGCCGAGCAGCGCGATCAGCTTCCCCGGCGCGGCCGGGTCGGTGAAGTCCATCTGGATGAGCTCCGCGGGCGGAAGCGGGTCGACCTCCAGCAGGTCGATGCCGACGATCTTGCCGGCCCCGCGCTGCTGGGCGATCTGCACCCAGCCGCCGGGGGCGCAGCCCAGGTCGACGACCAGCGACCCCTTGCGGATCAGCCGGAAGCGCTCGTCGATCTCCGACAGCTTGAACGCCGCGCGGCTGCGGTAGCCGAGCGCCCGGGCCTCGGCCGCGAACGGGTCGTTGATCTGGCGCTCGAGCCAGGCCTGCTGGGACGAGGTGCGGCCCTTTGCGGTCTTCAGTCGGGCCGGCTTGGTGCGGCCGGAGTCCTTGCCGCCCGTGGGCGGCTTGACCATGCGGCGACGCGGGGGATCTTCGCTCATGCCGGCGCTCCTGCCAGACGCGGGGCGCCGTCGCGACGTTTTCTTCGCCGGCGCGGCTGACGATCGCTCATCAGGCTGAGCAGCAGCCCCTCGCGCAGTCCCCGGTCGGCCACCCTCACGCGCGGACAGGGCCACAGCTCCTGCACCGCCTGCAGGATCGCGGCGCCGGCCAGCACCAGGTCGGCGCGGTCCGGCCCGATGCAGGGCTGGGCCGCCCGCTCGCGCGGGGTCCAGGCCAGCAGTCGGCCGGTCGTGGCGTCGCACTCGTCGCGGGTCATCCACAGTCCATCGACGCGGTTTCGGTCATAGCGCGGCAGGTCGAGGTGAAGGCCCGCCAGGCTGGTGATGGCCCCCGAGGTTCCGACCAGATGGGCCCGGCCGCCGTCGAACGTCTGGCGCATCGGCTCGGCATGCGGGAAGGCGGCGATCCGCTCCTTCACCGCTTCGACCATGTCGCGGAACCAGGTCTCGACCGAACCCTCGACCTCGGGAAACCGCTCCGCCAGCGTCACGACGCCGATCGGCACCGACAGCCACGCCTTGATCGGCAGTTTCCAGTGCGCGAACTGGCGCGGGCGGGCATCCAGCCCCTCGCCCTGCAGGTCAACCCAGCTCAGCTCGGTCGAACCGCCGCCGACGTCGACGACCAGCGCCGCTTCCGACTGCCGGTCGAGCAGGTTCAGGCAGCCGGCGACCGACAGCTGGGCCTCTTCCTTGGGCGTGATGATCTGCAGGTGCAGCCCGGTCTTTTCGGCGACCCGGGCGATGAAGTCCGGCCCGTTCTCGGCCTGACGGCAGGCCTGGGTGGCGATGGCCTTGATGCGCACGCAGCGGCGCCGGCGGATCTTCTCGGCGCAGACGGTCAGCGCCGCCATCGCCCGGTCCATGGCCGCCTCGCTCATCCGTCCGGTCTGCGAGAGCCCCTCGCCCAGCCGCACGATCCGCGAATAGGCCTCGACCACGCGAAAGCCGCCCGGCGTCGGGGTGGCGATCAACAGGCGGCAGTTGTTGGTGCCCAGATCGAGGGCGGCGTACGTCGGCGGATGTCCGCCCGACGACCTTCGACGGCCCTCGGCGGGGCCGTTTCGCGCTTGATGCGCCTCCGACATGGCTCAACCCTGTCTGCGCAGACGCCGCGAGCGGGCGCCTCGTTTCGGGGAAGACTGTAGCGGCGCGTTTCGCGCGGTGGAAGGCATTGACTTGCCCCCGCGCACCGGGGTCTTACGTTCATCTTCCAGTCAGGGGCCCGGGTTTACGCTCTGCATCGTTATGGACGCCAGGAACGCAAAATTCGCGATCGGCCAGGTGGTCAAACACCGGCACTTCCCGTTCCGGGGGGTAATCTTCGACGTCGATCCGACCTTCGCCAACACCGAGGAGTGGTGGCAGTCGATTCCCGAGGAGATCCGTCCCCGGAAGGACCAGCCGTTCTACCATCTGCTGGCCGAAAACAGCGAGAACACCTACGTCGCCTATGTTTCGGAGCAGAACCTGCTGCCTGACGACACCGGCGAGCCGGTCGGCCACCCGCACACCGCGCTGATCTTCGACGGTTTCCAGGACGGCCACTACAACATGCGGCCCCGCATCGCGCACTGAGGCCGTGCGTGGTTCGACACACGCTCTTCGAGCGCTGCTCACCATGACCGAGCTGAATGTCCCTCTGAACACGTCATCCTGAGCAGCCCGCGCAGCGGGCGTGTCGAAGGACGCAAGATTGTTCCGCGAGCAACCAGTTTCGCGGGCGCCTTAGGACGGAAATTTCCGCGAAGCAGGCGCATTCTTGTCCCATGAGCGCAGACGGCTTCAGCAGCGGTCCCCCGCCCGGCGCGGCGGCGGACTGGACCATCGACCAGGGGTGGGAGGGCTACACCCCCTCGGAGCATGCCGTCTGGAACACCCTGTACGAGCGCCAGGCGGCCCTGTTGCCCAGCCGCGCCTGCGACGAGTTCCTGCGCGGCCTCGACGCGCTGAACCTGCACCGCGGCGGCATCCCGGATTTCCGGCAGATCAACGAGGACCTGAACCGGCTGACAGGCTGGACCGTCGTCGCCGTGCCGGGCCTGGTCCCGGACGACGTCTTCTTCGAACACCTGGCCAATCGTCGCTTCGTGTCGGGCCAGTTCATCCGGAAGCCCGACCAGCTGGACTATCTCCAGGAGCCGGACATCTTCCACGACGTGTTCGGCCATGTGCCGATGCTGACCGATCCGGTGTTCGCAGACTACATGCAGGCCTATGGCGAGGGCGGCCGCCGCGCGCTGGGCCGGGGCCAGCTGCACAATCTGGCCCGCCTCTACTGGTACACGGTCGAGTTCGGACTGCTGGAGACGCCGAAGGGACTGCGGATCTACGGGGCCGGCATCGTGTCCTCGCGCACCGAGTCGATCTTCGCGCTCGACGACCCGTCCCCCAACCGGATCGGCTTCGACCTGGAGCGGCTGATGCGCACGCCCTATCGCATCGACGACTTCCAGCAGGTCTATATCGTGATCCCCTCGCTTCAGGCGCTGCTCGACGCGACCCTGCAGGATTTCGGGGCGATCTATGCGCGGCTCGACGGCGCGGCGGACATCGCGATCGACGCGATCCTGCCGACGGACCGCGTCTATACGACCGGCACCCAGGCCTATGCCGCGGCGGGCGGGCCGCTGGCCGAGGCGGGCTGAGCCCCCACCCGTCATCCTCGCACTTGTTGCGAGGATCCATGCCTGGTGCGCCCGCCGATCAATCCGCGCTCTGTTCCGCCACCGCCGTGTTCATGGGCCCTCGCGACGAGCGCGAGGGTGGCGGAGAAGAGGTGTTCTTCAGCCCGAACAGCGGCCTCAGCAACGGGGCCCGGCGCACCACCTCGTAGGTCGCGAAGCAGGCCGCGAAGGTGAGGCCGATCACGATCGCCGCCTCCAGCCCCTGATTGAGGCCCAGCTTTGACAGGTGGAAGGCCGCCACGACGATCACCGTCTGGTGGACGATGTAGAAAGGGAACACCGCCAGCGTGAGATAGGTCAGGCGCGGCCCGCCGCGGGTCAGATGCTTCGCCCCGATACCCAGGATAGCGAGGATCGCGCACCACTGGTCGGCCGCGTAGACCAGGCCGCCGACGAGCTGCAGCCATTGCGGCGCGACGGCGTCCTCGGCCCGGTAAAGCCAGGACGCCCCGGCGTACAGCCCGTAGGCGACGACGGCGATGATCAACGCCGGCCAGCGCACGCGGATCGTGGCCCTGCGGAAGGCGTCGGACCGCGCGATCAGGAACCCGAACAGGAAGGCGGCCAGGCTGACCGCATGGGTGTACCAGTCATCGACCAGCGCATGGGTGACCTCGAACATGGGCCGCAGCACGATGCTGCAGAAGGCCAGGAAGGCCATCGGCGCCAGCACCAGGGTCCAGCCCTTCAGACTCTCGCCGAGCCTCTCGCCAAGGCGGACCAGCGGACCCCGGGCAAGACCCCACAGGATCGCCAGAAGCATAGTGTAGACAAACAGATACGCCACGAACCACATGTGGTTGTACGTCGGCGTGATCAGGCAGCCGTCGGCGTCGCACCAGTGGCCGGAGGCGGTGATGTACTTGCCGTAGAACTCGGCGACGGACCCCTTGAACACACCGGCCTCGACGACCTCGTAGTAGCTTTGCGGCGGCACGATCACCAGGATGGCCAGGATCAGCGGCGGGAGCAGTCGCCACGCCCGCTGTCGCGCCAGCGTCCCCGCGCTGATCTTGTCGGCCATGAACCGGGTGGCCGCGCCGGACACCAGGAACAGCAGCGTCAGCCGCCACGGATTGGTCAGCCGCATCACGGGCTCGAGCCACGCAATGGTGTTCGGGCTCTTCACGTGCCAGTCCCAGGGCACATAGAACATGCCGACGTGATACAGGATCAGCAGGAAGAAGGCGCCGACGCGGATCCAGTCGAGATCGTGGCGGCGGTCGGTGGACGGGGGCATGGCTTGAGCTCGCGAATGGGAGATGAGCGTTCATCTCAGCCGCGCCGCCGGGCGCGCTACGGCCGGGCCATATCCGGCGCGACCAGCGGGACGAGCGGGAGGTCGCTGTGACGACCGGCGCGCCATCGGGGACGAGCGGCGTCGAGCGCAAGGCCTTCCTGTGGGGCGCGGCTGCCACGGCGACGATCATTCTCAGCGTGACGCTGGTCAATGTCGCCACGATCCAGCACGACTTGCCGCACCTGGACCGGCGAGCGCCCTGGGTCTGGGAGGCGAGCAGCGCGCTGGCGATCTACGGCATACTCTGGCTGCCCTGGTTGGCCCAGCGCATCGCGCCGCTGAACGAGTGGCGGAGTCCCCGCTTCTGGCTGATCCACACCGCCGGCGTCCTCGGCTGGTCGATGCTGCATGTGGCCGGCTTCCTGGCCCTGCGTCACGGAGCCTATGCGCTGGCGGGCGAGACCTATCGCTATGGCGACCTGCGCGAGGAGTTTCCCTACGAGCTGCGCAAGGACGTACTCAGCTACACGCTCACGGTCATCGCGTTCTGGGTGGCGAAACGCCTGGCGCTACAGTCGGTCGCGACGGCGCCCGACGGACCGGCGACGTTCGACATCCGCGATGGCGGCAGGCTGGTGCGCACGCCGATTACCGAAATCCTCGCGGTGACCTCGGCCGGGAACTATGTCGAATTCCAGCTCGCCGACGGCCGCAAACCGTTGATGCGGGCCTCGCTGGCCGCCGTCGAGGGCCAGCTGTCGCCGTTCGGCTTCGTGCGCACCCACCGGTCCTGGCTGGTCAGCGCGGCGCGGGTGACCGGCCTCACCCCGGCCGGCTCGGGCGACTACATGGTGCAGCTGGGCGCGCTCGAGGCGCCTCTCTCCCGCCGCTTCCCGGCCGCGCTGATGAAGCTTCGGGGCGGGTGATCAGGGACAGACGTCGGCGGTGTCTGTCCCTAACGCTGGAACGGATAGAAACCGCCGCCGAGGGCCAGGATCGCGGTCAGAGCGTCGAGCGCCTCGCGGCTTTCGACCAGCAGCTGCGGATCGGCGAGGTCGGCGGGCAGCAGGCGGTCGCGGTAGTGGCGCTCGGCCCAGGCGGTGAGCCGCGCGTGGAGGTTCGCGTCGAACCGCTGCGCGGCGTTGGTCGCCGCCAGCTCGGCCTCGGTCAGCACCACGCGCAGGCGCAGGCAGGCCGGCCCGCCGCCGTTGCGCATGCTCTGGCGCACGTCGACATACTCGACCCGGCCGATCGGCCCGTTGGAGGCGATGGCGCGGTCGACCGCGGCCCGGGCGCGCGGCGTCTCGGCGGTCTCCATCGGCGCAATCAGCGTCAGCCGGTCATCGCCCGGAAGAGAGACCAGCATCGAGTTGAAAAGATAGGACTTCACCGCCTCGGCCAGCGGCAGGTCCGCCTCGTCGACCTGCACGAACTGCGGCTCGAATCCGCGCGCGGCGGCGCGGACGCCGGCGATCATCGTCGCCGTATCCTCGAAGGCGGCCTCGTGGAAGAACAGGCAGGTCTTCGCCCCGACACAGACAACGTCGTTGTGGAAGACGCCTGCTTCGATGGCCGCGCGGGCCTGGCGCGCGAAGACGGCGCCCCCTGCCCCGTGCCGCCGCTCCACCGCTTCGAAGGCCTGCCTGGTCTGGCGGGCGGGAAAGCGGCCGGTCCAGGGCTCGTAGGCGTCGCGGCCCCAGACGAACAGGTTCACGCCCGCCTCGCCATGGTCGGCGCACAGCCGCACATGATTGGCCGCGCCCTCATCGGCGAAATGCGGCTGGGCCGGCAGCGGATCGTGGACGGCGAAGCGGTCTTCGTCCGGAAACAGGGCGCGCAGGGCCCGGGCCGTCTGCCCGCCCTCAAGGCTGCGATGCAGGTTGGTCAGCAGGTTGGCGGGCGTGAAGTGGACGCGGCCGTCGGCGGCGTCGGCGCTCGGCGTCACGGTGGCGGCGTTGGCCGCCCACATCGGCGAGGCGCTGCAGGCGGTGTTGAGCAGCTCCGGGGCCTGGTGCGCGGCGGTCTCGACCACGGCGGCGTCCGGGCCGCCGAAGCCCAGCGAGCGGAGGAACCGGACGTCCGGCCGCTCGTGCGGCGGCAGCACGAACTGCGGCAGGCCGAAGTCGGCCAGCAGCCGCATCTTTTTCAGGCCTTCCAGCACCGCGGCGCGCGGGTTCGAAGGGTCGCCCTTGTTGATCTCGCTGGCCAGGTTGCCCGGCGCCAGCCCCGCGAAGCTGTGGGTCGGCCCGACAAGGCCGTCGCAGTTGGCTTCAACCGCCTTCACGGCTTCAGCCCCTTGATGTCGCCCAGCGTCGGCTCGACCGCGTCGGCCTCGAAGCTGGCGACCGGATAGGCGCAGTAGTCGGCCGCGTAGTAGGCGCTGGGGCGGTGGTTGCCCGAGGCGCCGAGGCCGCCGAACGGCGCCGTGCCGGCGGCGCCGGTGGTCGGGCGGTTCCAGTTCACGACGCCGGCCCGGATCCGTTGTTGGAAAAGCTCCCAGCGGGCGCGGTCGTCGCTGATCAGGCCGGCGGACAGGCCGTATCGGGTGGCGTTGGCCAGGGCGATCGCGCCGTCGAAGGTGGCGGCGCGGCGGACTTGGACGATGGGCGCGAAGATCTCCTCGTCCGGCGTCTCCAGATGGCTGACGTCGAGAATGCCCGGGGTGAGGAAGGCGTCGGACAGACCCTCGACCTTGCCGGCCTGACGGATCACCGTCCCGCCAAGCGCCGCGGCGGCCTTGCGGGCGGCGTCGGCGGCGCGGGCGGAGATCAGCGGCCCCATGAAGGGCTCGTCGGCGGCGTTCCAGGCGCCGATCCGCAGACGGTCGGCGAGGGCGACGACAGCGTCGATCACCGCCTCGCCCTCATGGCCTTCCGGCACGATCAGGCGGCGGGCGCAGGAGCAGCGCTGGCCGGTGGTGATGAAGCTGGACTGCACCACGAGCGCCGCGGCCGCCTCGGCGTCGGTGGCGTCCCAGACGACCAGCGGATTGTTGCCGCCCAGCTCCAGCGCCAGGATCACGTCCGGCCGGTCGGCGAAATGCTTGCGGAAGAAGGCTCCGGCCGCGCCGGACCCCGTGAAGAGCAGGCCGTCGATGTGCTGGTCGATCAGCGTAGCGCCGACCTCCTTGCCGCCCTGGACCAGGTTGACGACGCCGCGCGGCAGGTCCGCAGCCTCCAGCGCTTCGACCATCAGCTGGCCGGTCAGCGGCGTCTCTTCGGAGGGCTTGAACACCACGGTGTCGCCGGCCAGCAGCGCCGGGACGATATGACCGTTCGGCAGGTGGCCCGGGAAGTTGAACGGCCCGAGCACGGCCATGACGCCGTGCGGACGGTGGCGCAGCACGGCGCGGCCGAAGGCCGTGGCGGTCTCCTTCACGCCGGTCCGCTCGTCATAGGCGGCGATCGAGACGTCGACCTTGCCGATCATCGAGCCGAGTTCGGCGGTGGTCTCCCACAGCGCCTTGCCGGTCTCGCGGGAAATCGCCTCGGCCATCGGCGCGCGGCGTTCCTCCAGCGCGGCCTTGTAGCGGCGCAGCGCCTCGATGCGCTCGGCGCGCGGGCGGTCGGCCCAGTCCGGGAAGGCCTCGCGGGCGGCCGATACGGCGGCGGCGACGTCGGCGGCGGCGGCCGTGCTCTCCTGCCAGACCGCCTCGCCCGTCGCGGGGTCGATCGAGGTCAGCGCCTGGCCATGCCCGGGACGCCACTGGCCGTTGATGAACAGGCTGCGGCTCATGACTTCACCTTCACGCTTTCACCCTCGCGCACGCCCAGCACCTCCGCCGCCTCGCGGGACAGCACGGCGTGCTCATGGTCGACCAGCACCGGCGCGCGCACCGCGCGGAAGCGGCCGATCTCGGCGGTGGAGACCAGCGCCTCCTCGCCGAAGGCGTCCTCGCCGAGGCGCACCGTAAGGCGGCGGGCTTCCTTGACCGTGCGGATCTCGTCGCGCGGAGCGCCCATGGTCGGGCCGGCGTCGAACAGGTCGACCAGGCCCTGATAGCGGAAGCCCTCGCGCTCCAGCATCGCCCGCGCCGCCTCGCCGTCGCGATGGACGCGGCCGATGCTCTCGCAGGCGTCCTGCGGCAGAAGGCCGGTGTAGATCGGGTGGCGTGGCGACAGGTCGAGGATGAACTGGCCGTTGGTCGAGGCGCTCATCAGGTCCGCCTCGTCGAACTCCAGACGGAAGAACTTCTGCGCCACATGTTCCCAGAACGGACAGACGCCGTTCTCGTCGAACCAGCCGCGCAGCTCGGCCAGCACCATCTCGGCGAACCGCGACGGCTCGATGCCGATCAGCATGTAGCGCGACTGGGCCAGCAGCCGTCCGGCTCCGCCCTTGCGCTTTTCCGGCCGCAGGAACAGAGAGCCGACCTCGGACCAGCCGGCGCACTCATTCACCAGCACCAGGGCCTGGTGGTCGAAGCGCATGTTCAGGGTCGGCGAGGACTGCGCCAGCGTCACGACCCGGAACGAAAAGAACGGCCGCTTCAGGCCGACGCCGGCCTTCACGCCCGCCACGCCGTCGATCGCGCCGGTGTCGCTGTCTTCCAGCATCAGGGTGTACCAGGCCTCGGGCGGCGCGACTTCGCCGGCGAAGCTGGCCCTCGACAGGTCCAGCCGCTCGCGCAGGGTCGGCTCGTCCTCGGGCAGGCTCGTGAAGCCTCGCCCGGAGAGCACCGCCAGTTCCATCAGCTGGTCGTAGTCGGCCGGAAGCGCGGGTCGAACGACAAGCATTCAGTGGGACTCCATCAGGGCGCGGATGCCGCGGGCGTCGATCTCGCCGCTGGCCAGTTTCATCAGGATCAGGGCCGACAGCTGGGCGCGCTCGGCGAAGCTGTCGGGCCAGGCGAACTCGTTCTCGGAATGGATATCGCCGCCGCGCACGCCGAGGGTGTCGACGTTCGGCAGGCCCGCCGCGAACAGGTTGTTGCCTTCGCAGACGCCGCCGGACGGTTTCCAGCCGATGTCCTGGCCGAGCAGCGCGCCGACTTCCTTCACCTTGCCGAACAGCTCGGTCTGGGCGGCGTTGAACGGCTTGGCCGCGCGGGTGAAGCCCCCATGCTGGCTGACCAGCAGGCCATCGCCCTCCCCCGCCTTCATCGCGCCGCGGATGCCGGCTTCCAGCCAGGCGGCGGCCTCGGCGTCCGGGAAACGGACGTTGAAGCGGACAATGGCGATGTCAGGGACGACGTTCAGCGGCGAGCCGCCGTCGATCCGGGCGACGTTGACGGTGACGCCGTCGCGGCGGCCGTTGAGCCCGTCCAGGCTGCCGGCGATGCGGGCCGCGGCCGTGATGGCGTTGCGGCCCTCGTTGAAGGCGCGGCCGGCGTGGGCGGTGCGGCCGACGACGCGGATGTGGAAGTTGCCCGAGCCCTTGCGCTCGCTCGCCAGGGTGCCGTCCGGCAGCATCGAGGGCTCATAGGTCAGGCCGACATGGCCCAGGCGGCCGTACTCGGCGAGCACGGGCCCGGAGGCCAATGAGCCGATCTCCTCGTCCGGCGAGATCAGCACCCGGTAGCCGAGGTTGGCGGCGTCGGCGGAGCCTTCGAGCGCTTCCAGCGCCGCCAGAATGACGCTGATGCCGCCCTTCATGTCGGCGATGCCGGGTCCGTGCAGGGCGCCGTCGGCGCGGGTGCCGACCGTCTGGAAGCGGCTGTCGGCGGGGTAGACGGTGTCGTAGTGGCCGGTCAGTACGACCTGCACCGGCGCCTCGGGCCGCACGATCAGGCTCAGCGAAGGCGTGTGCGCCTGCTCCTTCTCGCGGCCGTCGGCGCCGATCTCGATCGACGGCTGCAAGGGAATCTCGACCGGCTCGGTCGGCAGGACGGCGAAGGCGGGCACCAACAGGTCCAGCGTCGATCGCAGGCCCTCGAGATTGCGGCTGCCGGAGTTGACGTCGCTCCAGGTCACCGCGCGCTCGACGATGGTCGACCCGCGTTCGGCGATGGAATCGAGAACGGCCTTCTCTTCCGGCGACAGGCGCATCGGTTTGATCGTCCAGCTCTTTAACGCCATTGCCGCGGACCAGGTCGACGCGAGTTGGGACGAAGCGACCCGCCGGAATGGCGCAAGACGGGAGTCGCCGAACGCCTTCTTCCTAGCTCAGGGGCGCCGCTAGGTGAACCCCTACCCGGGACATGCATTTCAGTGCGTGTCCCGGTCCGCGCTAGTAGTCCTTCCGCCAGCGCACCGAGAGCTTGGAGTCCTCGCCCGCCAGCTTGGAGATGATCGACAGGTTGCGGCGCACGCGCCATTCGACCTGGGCGGCCGGGCCTTCGCGACTGCCGCCGATGATCTCCAGATAGACGTCGTCGGTCAGATACTTGCCGCCCGCCACGGTCATGGCGCCGCCTTCGCCGCCGCCGGCGAAGACCAGGCGGTCGAGGCCGGCGAAGCTGCGCAGGTTGCCGATCACATCGAAGCCGCCGCCGCCCGCCAGGGCCGCGATCGCCGAAGCCAGCTGGGCGGCCTCGAGCGGTGACAGCTGGGCGGCCGAGGCGCCGAACAGGATGCGCGACAGCACCTCGTCCTGCGGCAGCACCGGCGTCGAGGTCAGGGTGATCTCCGGCCGGGACGCGGTGCCGCGAACGCGGATCACGGCGGTCAGGGTCGGATCCTCGCGCGTCGCGGTCAGGTCCAGGCGGATACGATCGGGCGAGGCGGCCAGATAGACCGCGCTGCGCAGGTCGAACTCGAACCGCTTGCCGGCGAAGTCGTACTCGCCGCGCACCATGCGGGCGACGCCGTCAAGAACCGGCTTCGCCGTCGTGCCGGTCACGCGGGCGTCGAGAGACATTTCCGCGTCGAGACCGCGCCCCTCGATGAAGATGCCGCGCGGCGCCTTCAGCGTCACGTCCAGGGCCACGGACAGACCCCGCTGCGCGGCGGGCGCGACATCGCCTTCGCGCGCGCCGGGCTTGTTGCGCTCGATCACATCCATCGGCACCACGCCCGAAGGGGTCGGCGGATCGGCGGCGATGGTCGCCCGGTCGATCGTCAGGGCGCCCGACAGCTGCACCTTGCCGTCCGCCGCCCTGTTCAGGGTGGCTTCGCCGCTCGCGATGGCTGTCACCGCGTCATTCTGGATCAACTGGTAATCGTCGAGCGCCACGCGGAAGGTCGAAACGCCGTTCCGAAGCAGACTGATGCGACCGCCGCCGGTCAGCTTGCCGAACACGCCGCCGCTGACCCGTCCGCCGCGCCCGTCCGTCGCCGAGAAGCGGCTGACGTCGATGGCGTTGTCGGCCAGGTCTGCGCTGACGCGGAGGTCATGGAGCCGAAGGCCGACCACGCCGTCCTCGAACGTCCCGTTGCGCAGCTCGGCATGCCCGGTCAGCCGGGGATCCCCCAGGCTTCCCGCAATCGTACCGTTCATGTCGACGACGCCGGCCAGCGTGCGTTCGCCGCCGACCAGAAGGTCCCACAGCGGCTTGATCTCGCCGTTGGCCGAGAAGCGTCCGCTCATCGGCTCCCGGGTCGCCACCGCAAGGCGCAACGGCGCCGCCGAGGCCACGACCGGCAACGTCACGGTGGCCTCGGACCTCAGGCCGCCGGCGTTGGTCGCCACGGCGGCGACCCTGAGGGTCTGGTCGGTGAGCACCGCCTTCACGCGGCCGTCGACGGAAACCGCCCGTCCGGCGCCGCGCGCCCGCGCCCCGGTCAGGGCGGCGTCCAGAGTACCGCTGAGGCGCGCGCCGCGCCCCTGCAGGGCGATCTTGCCGTCGACGGTTCCCGCCAGGTCCTCGTTGAGCGCGCCGAGCGAGACATTGGTCAGGTCGGCGTCGATATCGGCCTGGTCGCCGTCCGTCTTCAGCGAGATATCGGCGTGCCCGCCCGCGACCTGCAACTTCAGATCGGCGAACCGCTGGCCGCCGCCGAAGCCCAGCCGGGCCGTCTCCAGTGTCTTGAAGTCGGCGCTGCCGAACCGCCCCTCGCCGTTCAGGGCCAGGCCGTTGGCCGTCTCGCCGCCCGCCAATACGCCGTCGCCCTTGAACCGCCAGCGATTGGGGCCGTAGCTGCCGCGCAGGTCCACGGCCAGCGGGAGCCGCGATATCGGTCCGTCGGCGGTGATCGTGCCGCGCCAGAACCGCAGCCCGCCCGCGCCGCGCACCTCGGCATTCTCGGCGACCAGGTTCAGCGTCGCCCGTCCATCCGGCCCGGCGTCGGACAACACCGCCGTGCCGCTGATCCGCCCGGTGGTCAGGACCGCGCCCGGTCCGGCCGCGACGATCAGGTTCGCCGTCGAGGGTCGTCCCCGCCGCAGGGCCAGCGATCCGGTGGTTTGCACCCCGCCCGCGTCGGCGTCGAGGCCCGTCAGGTCGAGGCCACCCTGGGCGAAGCGGAAATCGGTTCGGGCCCGGGCCGGGCCGTACTGGCTGTCGGCGGTGACCGCGATGGCGCCGTCGGTCCCCCCCGGCCCGCGCGCGAAGCTCAGCACGATATGCGCCCGGCGCAGCGGCAGGCGCGGCAGGTCGACTTCATCGATATCGGCGATCAGGTCGGCGCGCGGCGCCCTGATCGACCCGGTGATCGCGCCGGAGCCTCTGGCCTCGCCCGCGATCTCGACCGGGCCGGCGCGGAACGGACCCCGCGCAATCCAGTCAAGCTTCAGCTTCAGGGCTCCGGCCGGACCGATCAGCCCGGCCGTGCGCGCCGAACCCAGCGCGCCCTCCAGCTGCGCATCGGCCACCGAGACGACGCCGGCCCGATACTCGGCCTTGCCGCGCAGCCTTGGCGCGGCGCCCAGCAGGCGGTCGAGCTCGCCCAGCCCTGTGGCGAATGACGCACCCTTCGCGTCGACCGAGAACACCCAGGGCTTGCCCTTGCCGCCGTTGGACGCCGACCAGGTCGCCGTGGCGCTGCCCCGGGCGCCGATCCGGGCCGCCTGAAGGTTGGCCATCCGCGCATCGCCCTTGAACGACAGCCCGCCGAGCAGGGTGCGCTCCCCCGTCGCGTCGAGGTCCAGGCCCGCCCCCTTGGCGACGATGCGGCGCATCAGCAGGCGACCGTCCTTGAGCCGCGCGAGAACGATCTCCGCCTTCGGGCGCGCGCCGAGCAGGGCGGCGAGGTAGCCCTGCCCACCGCCGCCGTCAGCGTTCAGCGTTCCCTCGACCGTCAGTTCGCCGGCCTTGTGGGCGACCTTTACCGGCCCCTGGACCCGCGCGGCGCGGTAGCCGGCCGCTTCGAACGCGGTCGCGGTCAGCGCCCCCTCATAGGCCCAGTCGGACGCCTCGCCGGAGAAGACGCCTCGGGTCGCGGCCTGGCCGTCGACGATGTCGTTGGTCAGCCGTCCGAGGGACTTCGACGTCGCCGACACGGCCAGCCCGTCTCTGCCGATGAGCCGTTTGCCGATGTCGGCCTCGCCCCTGGCGGTGACAGACATCAGCTCGCTCGTGGCGGCGGCGTCGATGGCGTAGAGGCCGCTGCTGGCCCGACCGCCCCGCCCCTCGAAACGGACCTCGTCGCCGAACATGTGCGCGTAGCGGCTGGTCAGGGTGGAGGCGGCCAGCGACACCCGGCCGGTCGCCGATCCGCCCCGGCTGTCCCAGCGACCGGACGCTTCCGCCGGTCGCGTGGCGCCCGAGGCGGCCAGCACGTCGAACCGGCCGGCAGCGCCCGCGCCATTGGCGTTGACCTTGAGCACGAAGGGTTGATCGGCCGGCAGACCGAGCGAGCCCGCAAGGGCCCCGCCCCGGGACTCCAGCGCGTCGGCGAATATCTTCAGCGGCCGGTTCTTGCCGGTCTCGATGGCGAGGATCAGCCGGTCGCCCTCGTGCAGGCGGCTTGCCGCGCCCAGGGCCACGGTCGTCGGCCCCTTGCGGACCACGCCGATGCGGCCGGCCACGTTGAACAGCCCGCGCCGGTAGCTGAAGGCCGGCGCCGTTTCGACCGGCAGTCGCAGACTGTCGATCTGGATGGAGACCGGCAGTCCCCTGGTTTTCTCCTTCGGTGTCAGGGTCGGCCGGCGCAGCACGCGAACCTCGCGCGCGGTGATCTGGTCCGCGTGGAACCGGCGCACGAACAGTTCGTGATAGCGCCACGTCATCGACACGTCGGCGGCGTCGAGCCAGACGCCCTTCTCGTCGGCGATGGTCAGCCGCCGGATGCCGAAGTTGCGCCACAGGTCGCCGCTCAGCCCCTCGATCCTGAGCTTGCCGAAGCGGCCGATCTTCAGGCCGCTGGCCCGCGCCTCGACGAACAGCAGTCCGGGCACGGTGTTCAGCCCGTAGCGCAGCACGCCGGCCGAGACGCCCACGAACAGAACCGCCAGCACCGATATCAGGATGATCCAGCCCGGCGCGGTCGTCGGCCGTCGCAGCCACCGGCGGGCGGGCGCGGGAGGCGTCGCGGAGGGTTCGTCTGCCGCGGTCAAAACGCCTGCCCGATGCTGATGTAGATCTGGAAGCCGGAGTCGCCCTCGCGCTTGTCGAGCGGGACGGCGATGTCGGCGCGGATGGGTCCAAAGCCAAGGTCGTAGCGCACGCCGACACCGACGCCCACGCCGAAGTCCTCGCCGCCGGGGAAGGAGTCGCTGCCCACCGCGCCGGCGTCGACAAAGGCGACCGCGCCCCAACGTTCGGTGACCTTGCGCCGGACCTCGAAGCTGGCCTCGACCAGCGAAATGCCGCCCTGCGGCGTGTTGTCCGAAAGGCGCGGGCCGATCGCCTGCCAGCCGTAGCCGCGCACCGAGCCGCCGCCGCCCGCGTAGAACCGGCGGGGCGCAGCCACCTCGTCCAGCACCGCGCCCCAGATCGACCCGACCTTGGCGCGCGCCGCCAGCACGGTCTTCGCCTCCTCATCGAGGGAGCGGTAGTAGGAGGCCTGGGTCTGGACACGCAGATACAGCGCCTGGACATCGCCCAGGGTGCCGGTCGGCTCGACCTTGCCTTCGACGCGCCAGCCCTCGGTTGGGTCCAGCGGATCGTCCGACCGGTCCAGCGCGAAGGCGGCGAGGGCCGAGGCCGTGAAGACGTCCTTCTCCTGCGCCCGGACGATGACATTGCCGACCTGCTCGATCTCGGCGCTGCGGGCCGCGTCGAACGACAGCCCGCCGGTGACAAAGGAGGTCTTGCCGAACCGACGGGTGATGTCGCCGCTGATTCCCAGGCCCGTGGCGTCGTAGGCGTCGGTCCGCTCGTTGTAGACACCGGCGACCAGCGTCAGAGTCTGCTGCGGCGTGCGCCAGTGCGGCAACAGCAGCTTGCCCTCGAGCCGCTGTTCCAGTTCTGCGAGGCGGAGCGTGTAGGTGGTGGTGTCGGCCCGACGGAAACGGTTGTAGCGCGTGCGGCGCAGGTCCAGGCCTGCTCCCTCGCTGGTCGAATAGCCGGCCGACAGTTCGATGGTCCGGGGTTCGCGATCGGTGACCGTCACCAGCACCGGTCGCCGGCCGTCTGCGTCGGCCTTCTCGCGCGGCTGCAGGGACACGCCGACCGAGTCATAGACGCCGGTGTCCAGCAGTCGCCGCTCGAGTTCCGCGACATCCTCCGGATCGTAGACGTCCCCCGGCGTCCAGGGAGCAAGCCCGCGAATCCAGTCCGGATTGGTGCGTCCGACATCGCCGAGCGTCAGGCCGTCCATGCGGACAAGCTCCCCCGGCGCGATGCGGAACGTCGGCTGGACGCTGCGGTCCTGATGATCGACGAGCACCTGCCGCGTCCCCGGCTCGGCATCAGCGTAGCCGCGCTTCTGCAGCGCTGCCAGGATCCGTCCTTCGGCGGCGAGCACGTCATCGGCCTTGCCGGGCGCGCCCCGGCGCAGGGCCATCGCCTGCTCGGCGGCGATGCCGACCTCCGGGACCGGCTCGGCGCCGATCCACTCGATTCCCGGCCGCAGGAAGCGGAAACGGGGGCCGGGGGTGATCCTGACCACAGCGCGCGGCGGCTCGCCGGCGTCATCGTCGTCAGGATCGACCACGTCCGGCTCGACTTCGTAGCCGTAGTAGCCCTGCGTCCGCAGCGCGGCGACAGCGTCGTCTGCCGCGCCGCGCGCCCGGCGGCGAGCCTCGAAGCGCGTCGTCGCCGGACTCTTGCTCTCGCCGACCGCGCGCTCGATCGCCTCGCGCAGTTCCTCGTCCTGCACGCCCTCGATCCTGGCCTTCGGTTGTTGCGCGCCCGCGCCGGTCGCGCCGAAACACAGCGCGACGGCGGCCGTTGCGGCCAGGGCGAAACGCGAAGGCGCCAAGCTTCTCTTCTCCTCCTGGCCCCCGAATCCCGTGTAGTCGGGCGGCGGGCGGCTGTCACGCCCATCCGGCCTTTGCACGAGCGACGAAAGTTGCACAAATGCAGGGCAGTCGCCGCGTCCGGTCGCGCGCGCGACCGAAACCAGACGTCCGCCGGGGGAAGAGCGGTAAGGAATGACGCGTGAAAAGGCCTTCCCGGCCGTGAATGAGACGGATCCCGACGTGAGCCTGGCTGCCGCTGACGCCCTCGACCCGGTCCCGGCCCTGCCGATGACCGACGCCGCCTATCTGCCTGGCATCGCCTTCGACGAGATGTACGTCTCCGGCGGCGACGTCCGGCCGCACTACAGCGCCGTGCATACGCGGCTGACGACCCTGTCGCCCGAGGCATTGGCGGACCGCCAGAAGACGCTCGAACGCTCGTTCCTGCTGCAGGGCATTACTTTCACCGTCTATGGCGCCGAGGCGACCACCGAGCGGATCATCCCGACCGACCTGGTGCCCAGGATCATTCCGGCGACGGAATGGAAGACCATCGAGGAAGGCCTAACCCAGCGCCTGCGCGCGCTGAACATGTTCCTCGCCGACATCTACGGCGACCAGCAGATCCTGATGGACGGCATCGTGCCGCGCGAGCTGGTGCTGGGCGCGCCCTCGTACCGGCGCGAAATGCAGCACCTGTACGTGCCTCACAAGGCCTACGCCAACGTCTGCGGCAGCGACCTGATCCGCGGCCAGGACGGGGCTTTCGCCGTGCTGGAGGACAATCTGCGGGTCCCCTCCGGCGTGTCCTACATGCTGGCCAACCGAGACGCGGCGAAGCGGACCTTCCCCGGCACCTTCCGCAGTTCGAACGTGCGGCCGGTCGAACGCTACCCGGACCTGCTGCTGGCGACGCTGAAGAGCATGGCCGCCGAGTGGCGACCCGACCCGCAGGTCGTGGTGCTGACGCCCGGCGTCTACAACAGCGCCTACTACGAGCATGCCTATCTCGCCCGGCTGATGGGCGCGCCGCTGGTGGAGGGCCGCGATCTCGTGGTGCACGAGAACATGGTCTACATGCGCACCACGACCGGTTTGCGACGGGTCGACGTGATCTATCGCCGGGTCGACGACGACTTCATCGATCCCCTCACCTTCCGCCGCGACTCCTCGCTGGGCCTGGCTGGACTGTTCAACGCCTACCGCGCCGGCAACGTGGTCATCTGCAACGCGCCGGGCACCGGGGTCGCCGACGACAAGGCGGTCTATGCCTATGTGCCGGACATCATCCGCTACTACCTGGGCGAGGACGCGATCCTGCCCAACATCGAGACCTTCCTGTGCCGCGAGCCGGCGCAGCTGAGCCATGTGCTGGCCAATCTCGACAAGCTGGTCGTCAAGGCCGTCGGCGCCTCGGGCGGCTACGGAATGCTGGTCGGGCCGCACGCGTCGCGGAAGGAACGCGAGGCGTTCGCCGAAGCCCTCAAGGCCGATCCGGCCAACTACATCGCCCAGCCGACCATCCAGCTTTCGACCGCGCCCTGCCTGATCGACGGGCGGATCGAGCCGCGCCACGTGGACCTGCGGCCCTTCATCCTGTCCGGCGAGAAGATCGTCGTGACGCCGGGCGCCCTCACGCGCGTGGCCCTTCGCCGGGGCTCCCTGGTCGTCAATTCCAGCCAGGGCGGCGGATCCAAGGACACCTGGGTCCTCGTCGACGACGACAACACCGGAGACCTGCAGCCATGATGCTCGCCCGGGTGGCGGACAGCCTCTACTGGATCGGCCGCTACGTGGAGCGGGCCGAGCACTTCTCGCGCCTAGCCGACGTGATGCTGAACGCCACGCTGGACCGCTCCGACGCGGCCGCGCAGACGGCGTACATCGCGCTCTCCGCTGTCGGCGACCCGGACATGGCCCGCGCCTCCCGGACCTATGAGGCGGCGCGGACGCTGGTGCTCGACCGCGAAGACCCGAACTCGGTCCTGATGTCGCTGGCCCACGCCCGCGAGAACGCCCGCCAGGTGCGCGACCAGATCACGACCGAGACCTGGGAGCGGCTCAATCTTCTCTATCTGAAGGTGACCTCCGAGACGGCGGCGGCGGAGTTCGAGAGCGGCTCGTCGGCCTTCCTGCACGACATCATCGCCGACCTGCACCTGTTCAGGGGCGCGGCCGACGCCACGATGAGCCACGGCGAAGGTTTCCGATTCCTCCTGCTTGGCGTCTATCTGGAGCGCGCGCACCTGATCGCCCGGCTGCTGGAGGTCTGTTTCGGAGACGGGCGCGGCAACAGCGTCAACGACCGGCTGGCGCTGATGAACCTGCTTCGGATGGGCTGTGCGCTCGAGCCGTACCTGCGCCGCTACACCGCCGAGATCGAGCCGCGCCACATCCTGGAGTTCCTGCTGTTCGACGAGGAGTTTCCGCGGTCGATCCGCTTCGCCACGATGCGGATCGAGGAATACCTCGTGGGCGTGTCGCGGCACGTTCAGATCGGCGGGCTGGCGACGCCGGAGCGGCTGGCCGGCCGGCTCAAGGCGCGCCTGCAGTTTACCGATGTCGATGAGCTGGAGACCACCGGGGCCAGCAGCCTGCTGGCCAGCGTGGTCAACGAATGCTCCCGCATCCATGAGGCGATCTACGACACCTTCGTGGCCTATTCCCTCGAAATGAGACTGCCCGCGTGAACGCATCCAGCAGACGTGGCGTCCGGTTCTGCGTCCGGATGCGTTCACCAATAGATGGTGGGGCGACCTCCGGGCGGCCGACCGGTTTCCACTCGGCCTGAGGTCGCCCATGCTGCTCGAAGTCCGCCACGTCACCCAGTACCACTACGAGCGCCCCGTCCGGGAGAGCGTGATGGAGCTGCGCATGCAGCCCCGCAAGAGCGCGGGCCAGAGGCTGATCAGCTTCGAGCTCGACCTCGAGCCGAGGGCCCAGATGTTCTCGTACGCCGACAACTTCGGGAACGCCGTCTACCATTTCGACGTGCCGCAACCGCACGACACCCTGCGCATCGAGGCGCGCTCGGCGGTCGAGACCCAGCCGGAGACCGCCCTGCCCGACAGCGTCGACATGGGCGAATGGGATCGCCTGCGCGGCGATTTCGTCCGGGGCGAATGCTTCGACTTCCTGCAGCCGCACGGCTTCGTCGTCTACACCCAGGCGCTGCAGACCTTCATCGCCGAGAGGAACCTGGATGTATTGCGCGCCAAGGATCCGCTCTCGGCGGTGCTGGCGCTGAACCAGATCATCTATGACGCCTTCGACTACACGCCCGGCGTGACCACGGCCGACAGCCCGATCGACCTGGCCCTGGGCGTCGGCCGCGGCGTCTGCCAGGACTTCGCCCACATCATGCTGGCTGTCTGCCGGCGCTGGGGCATCCCGGCGCGCTATGTCTCCGGCTACCTGTTCACCGATCGCCAGCACGGTGACCGCTCTGACCCGGACGCGACCCACGCCTGGGTCGAGGTGTTCCTGCCGACCCTGCGCTGGATCGGACTCGACCCGACGAACAACTGCCTGGCGGGAGAGCGTCACATCGCCGTCGGCATCGGCCGCGACTATGCCGACGTGCCGCCTTCGCTGGGGGTCTACAAGGGTGAGGCGGACAGTCAGCTGGCCGTCGCGGTCTCGGTCGGCCGCGCCCGCGCCGCGCTGGCGGAACCCGAGTTCCTGCGAATGCCGCGCCCTTCGTTTCCCGGCGGGCGACGGCGCAACGCCGGCGGCGATCTGGCGCGCCGCGAACAGCAGCAACAGCAACAGCAGCAATAGGAGGCGGGGCGCGAGGCCCGTCGCCCCCGATCGACGGACCTGCGGAACGGCCCGGTCGCGCCGTCTCGATCAGCTCGCCGCGTAGATGTGTGACTGACGAAGCAGCGCCTTCACCGTCGCGCCGTTGGACAGTGTCCGCCCCTGTTCCCGCGAGACCTGCGCTTCCAGCCTGCGGCCGTCCGTGAGCGAGAAGTCGACGTGGGCGATGGCGCCGTCGATGCCGACGCGTTCGACCCGCGCCTCCAGGCCCTGGCCGTCCAGCACGATCTCGTAGGGGCGGACATAGGCGACGGCCTTGCCGTCCGCGACGCCCGCCGCGGGCAGCACCACCGGCCCGGCGGTGAAGGTTCCGCCGCTGACCACGCCCTCGATCCGGTTCGCCTCGCCCACGAAGCCACAGACAAAGGCGTTGGCCGGCGCATCGTGAACCTCGGCCGGCGTGCCCACCTGTTCGATGACGCCGTGGTTCAGGATCGCGACCCGATCGGCCAGCTCCAGCGCTTCTTCCTGGTCATGGGTCACGAAGACCGTTGTGACGCCGGTCGCATCATGGATCCGGCGCAGTTCCTTGCGCAGCGATTTGCGGACGGTCGCGTCCAGCGCGCCGAACGGTTCGTCGAGCAGCAAGACCCGCGGCGAGACCGCGAGCGCGCGCGCCAGCGCGACGCGCTGCCGCTGGCCGCCCGACAGCTGGGCCGGATAGCGCTTGCCCAGGCCTTCCAGCTCGACGAGGCGGATCAACTCGTCGACACGGGCCTCGATCTGCGCCTTCGACGGCTTCTCCTTGCCCTTGCGGACATCGAGGCCGAAGGCAACGTTCCTGGCGACGGTCATGTGGCGGAACAGCGCGTACTGCTGGAACACGAAGCCGACCCGCCGTTCGGCGGCCCCGGCGAAGGTCACGTCCTCGCCGTCGAACAGGATCTGGCCCGTATCCGGGTACTCCAGGCCGGCGATGGCGCGCAGCAGCGTCGTCTTGCCGGAGCCCGACGGCCCCAGCAGAGCCAGCAGTTCGCCATCGGCGATGTCGAGGCTCACGTCATTCAGGGCCGGGAAGCGGCCGAACGTCTTCTGCACCGAGCGGATCGAAAGGGTCATAGCGGGATCGTCATTCCGGTCAGTGGGCGGCCTTACGGCCGGGCTGAGCCAGCTCGAGCAGGCTCTTGAGGACAAGGGTCACGACCGCCAGCAGGCACAGCAGGGCCGCCACGGCGAAAGCGCCGACGAAATCGTACTCGTTGTAGAGGATCTCGACATGCAGCGGCATGGTGTTGGTCATGCCCCGGATATGGCCGCTGACCACCGACACCGCGCCGAACTCGCCCATCGCGCGGGCGTTGCAGAGCAGTACGCCGTAGAGCAGGCCCCAGCGGATGTTGGGCGTGGTCACGCTCCAGAAGGTGCGCAGGCCCGACGCGCCGAGCGAGACGGACGCCTCCTCCTCGTCCGAACCCTGTTCCTGCATCAGCGGGATGAGCTCCCGCGCCACGAACGGGAAGGTTACGAAGACCGTGGCCAGCACGATGCCGGGAACGGCGAAGATGATCTTGATGTCGCGCTCGATCAGCCATTCGCCGAACCAGCCCTGGGCGCCGAACACCAGCACATAGATCAGGCCCGCCACGACCGGCGACACGGAGAACGGCAGGTCGATAAGCGTGATCAGGAAGGCCTTGCCCGGGAAATGGTGCTTGGCGATGGCCCAGGAGGCGCAGAGACCGAACACCGCATTGAACGGCACCGAGATGGCGGCCGTCAGCAGGGTCAGCTTGATCGCGGCGATGGCGTCCGGGTTCCGGATCGCCTCGAGCGCGGTCGGCACGCCCTTGCGCAGGGCTTCGGCGAACACCGAAACCAGCGGCAGGATCAGCACCAGCGCCAGAAAGGTCAGCACCAAGCCGACGATGGCGATCCGCGCCCAGACGGGATCCTCGGTCGCGCGCTGCGCCTTCAGTGGGAGGTTGGCGGCGGTCATCAGGCGTACCTCCGGGCCCAGGCCTGGGTGGCGTTGATGACCAGCAACATCGAGAAGGATACGCCCAGCATGACCACGGCGATGGCGGCGGCGGCGGCGTACTCATACTGCTCGAGCTGAATGATGATCAGCAGCGGCGCGATCTCGGACTTGTAGGGCATGTTGCCGGCGATGAAGATCACCGAGCCGTATTCGCCGACGGCTCTGGCGAAGGCCAGCGCGAAGCCGGTCATCCAGGCGGGCGCCAGGGCCGGCAGGATGATGCGGGCGATGGTCTGGAGGCGGTCGGCGCCCAGGCTGGCGGCGGCCTCCTCGACATCGGCGGCGAGGTCGCGCAGCACAGGCTCGATGGTCCGCACAACGAACGGCAGGCCGATGAAGGTCAGGGCGATCACCACGCCGACCGGGTTGTAGGCGGCCTGTATCCCGAGCGGCGTCAGGAACTGACCGACCCAGCCCTGCGGCGCATAGAGGGTGGCCAGCGCGATGCCGGCTACGGCGGTGGGCAGCGCGAACGGCAGGTCGACGAGGGCGTTGACCACGCCCTTGCCGGGAAACTCGTAGCGAACCAGCATCCAGGCCGTCAGCACGCCGAACACGCCGTTGATGGCGGCCGCGACGATCGAGGCGCCGAAGGTCAGCTGGTAGGCCTTCACCGCCCGTTCCGAGAAGGCGGCGGCGAGGAACTCGGGGAAGGACAGCTCCGACGCCTTCAGCGCCACGGCGCTCAACGGGATCAGCACGACCAGCGACAGGATCGTGAGCGTGACGCCCATCGTCAGGCCGAAGCCGGGGATGGCGCTGCGCCGCCGGAACAAGGGGCGGCGGGCGCGCGCGGCAGCGGCGTCTGGAAAGGTCGTCGTCGTCACGTCGCGGTCGGCCCCATGGTGTCGGCCAAAAACACTAACGCGCCCGGCTCCGGTTCGATGCCAGGACGCGCATCAGCCCTGAAACGCCGATAAAACCTACAGGCACGATAGGCAATATAGTTTTTCTTGCCGGCACAGGACGAAGCCTGTGGTCTCGACCATCAGACCGACCTTTCCGGCTACGCTTCGGACGTCGCGGCGAAGTCCCGTCTCAAGGCGGCCCCCACCAGCAGCATCAAGGCCCCGCCGCCGGCGACGACGGCGGCGTGCAGAAGCCAGAACTGCATCGCCGGCAGAAGCTCATAGAGACTGCCCAGTCGGCCGCTGATGAAGCTGCCGACGGTCACCGACAAGGCGTTCACGCCGAGGAGCGTCGCGTTCACCGAGCGGGGCGCGACCCGCGAAAAGAGCGCGTTCAGCGTCGGCACGACAAACAGCCAGCCCAGGTTCGAGACGAAGTGGAAGGCTACAGCGACGATCAACGGCGTCTTGCCCGCCGCGTCGGTCACGAACTGCGCCCCGGCCAGCAGCAGGGTGGCGGCGCCGAAGATGAAGCAGCCGATGGCGATCTTGCCGATCTCGTTCGGTTCGCGTCCACGTCGCGCCTGGGCCGCCCACAGCATCAGCACAGGCGGCAGCAGAATGAACGGCGCCAGGCCGTCCAGCGACTGCAGCCAGTTCACGGGCATGGTCCAGCCGCCGATGTTCAGCTGAAGGTGCTCCTCGACCCAGAGGTTGTAGGTGTTCCAGATCTGCGACTGGGCGACCCAGAACATCGAGGCGACCGGCAGGACCGCTAGCAGCGCGAAGACCGGCCGCCATTCGGCGCGGGTCAGCGCGACCCGCTCGCCCTTCACCCTGGGCCGCTCCGGCGGCAGATGGCGCTGGCCGAGCAGGTAGACCGCCAGGCCGATCAGCATCCCGAAGCCGGCGAAGGCGAAGGCGTAGTGCCAGCCCCAGGCCTTGCCCAGCGCGCCGGTCGCCAACGGCGCGACGAAGGCGCCGAAGTTGATCACGCTGCCATAGATCTGGAAGGCCACTCCCCGGCGGCGGTCGTCCGGCGCGTACAGTTCTCCGATCTGGGGGGCAACGTTGCCACGCACGAACCCCGCGCCGAAGATCAGCAGCAGCAGCGCCAGCAGGAACGACTCGTCGAAGGCCAGCGCGAAATGGCCGCCGGTCATCAGCAGGCCGCCCAGGATGATCCCTCGGCGGCGGCCGAGGAACCGGTCGCCGAGGAAGCCGCCGAGGATCGGCGTGAGCGCGACCAGGCCGACGTAGAGGCCGAACGTCTGGGTGGCGAGGCCCTTGACCGTAAGCGGGCCCACGATGCTCTCCAGCACCGCGCGGTAGGTCGCGAACCCGACGATCTGCTCGACGTGGCCTGGCAACAGCAGCTGCTTGGCCATGTAGAGGACCAGCAGCGACTGCATGCCGTAGAAGGAGATGCGGTCCCAGACTTCGAGCCCGGCCAGCACCGTCAGACCTCGGGGATGGCCGAACAGCGGCCGCGACTCATCAGGCCTCGCGGTTTCTGTCGCGCTCATCTCGCCCCCCCGGGCCCCGCCGTTGCGCGTCCGGACATCGGACAGGCTCTGACGCCGTCGAGCCTTGGCGGCGGCGCCCGGTTTGTCAATCAAACCGGGGGCGGCGGACCATTTTCGGGAACAGGAATTTGGTAGGCCGGCTGGGGGTCGAACCCAGGACCATTCGATTAAAAGTCGAATGCTCTACCACTGAGCTACCGGCCCGCTGACGAAGCAGTGCGGGACTGGTTCGAAGCGGCGCGGACCATAGTGGCGGCGATCCGGCGCGGCAACCCGCTTGAGCGGCTTTCCGACACCGCCATGTCGTGATTATCCTCGCGCCATGCGTCCGCTTGTCCTCGCCCTCGCCTGCCTGTCTCTCTCGGCCTGTGCGACAGCCCGCCCCGGACCGCCGACCGGCCAGGTCCAGACGACCGACCAGTTCAACAAGAGCAGTGTCGGCGCCGCCGTGACGGCCCCGGCCCGCGACCTCAACATGCTGCGCACCAAGGTGCCCCAGGTGCTGCTCGATGCGCTGGACGATCCCTACAAGCGGCCCAGCCCGAACACCTGCGCGGAACTGACCTCGCTGGTGCGGACGCTCAATGAAGCCCTCGGCGCCGACATCGACGATCCGCCTTCGGAGGATGATCGCGACCTGATCGACAAGGGGCGCGACGCGGCCGGCGACACCGCGCTCGGCCTGGTCGCCGACGCAGCCCAGGACCTGATCCCCCTGCGCAGCTGGGTGCGGCGGCTGTCGGGCGCCGAGCGCCACGACCGCCTGGTCCGCGCGGCGATCACCGCCGGCGGCATCCGGCGCGGCTATCTGAAGGGTCTGGGCGAATCCAAGGGCTGCAATCCGCCCGCCACGCCCAGCCACCTGAAGTCGACCCTGCCCAAGGAACCGCCACGGAAGGGACCGCGGTATCCGATCAAGTGACCCTGCGGGCTTCGACACGCGCTCTTCGAGCGCTGCTGAGCATGACCAGGGGGATCGCCATCTGTCCCGGTTATCCCGAGCAGCCGCGAAGCGGCGTGTCGAAGGACGCACCTATTTCAGGTGCCGGGCCCTGAACTCCCGCCGGAAGGCCTCGAACGTCCCCGCCGCGATCGCGGCCCGCATCGCGGCGGTCAGAGCCTGGAAGAAGGCGATGTTGTGCCAGGATAGCAGCACCTGGCCGAGAATTTCGTCCGAGCGGACAAGGTGGTGCAGGTAGGCCTTCGCATAGTCGCGGCTGGCCGCGCAGTCGCTGTCCTCGTCCAGCGGGCTGTCGTCCTCGGCGAAGCGCGCGTTCTTCAGGTTGATGGCGCCGTCCCAGGTCCAGGCCTGGCCGTGGCGGCCCGAGCGGGTCGGCAGCACGCAGTCGAACATGTCGACGCCGCGCGCCACCGCCTCGACCAGGTCGATCGGCTTGCCGACGCCCATCAGGTAGCGGGGACGGTCGGCGGGCAGAAACGACGGCGCGTAGTCGAGCACCTCGACCATGCCTTCGTGCCCCTCGCCGACCGCCAGACCACCGATGGCGTAGCCGTCGAAGCCGGTCTCGATCAGACGGTCCGAGGATTCGCGGCGCAGGTTCTGGAAGGTCGAGCCCTGCTGGATCCCGAACAGGGCCTGCTCCTCCCGCTCGCCGAACGCGGCCTTCGACCGCGCGCCCCAGCGGGCTGACAGCTCCATGCCCTCGCGGGCGCGCTGTTCCTCGGCGGGCCAGGCGACACATTCGTCCAGCTGCATGACGATGTCGCTGCCCAGCAGGTCGGCCTGGATCTCGATCGACCGCTCGGGCGTCAGCTTGTGCTTCGAACCATCGAGATGGCTGGCGAAGGTCACCGCCTCCTCGGTCACCTTGCTGATGCCGGACAGGCTCATCACCTGGAAGCCGCCGCTGTCGGTCAGGATCGGTCCGTCCCAGCGCATGAAGCGGTGCAGGCCGCCCAGTCGTCTGACCCGCTCGGCCGTCGGCCGCAGCATCAGGTGATAGGTGTTGCCCAGGATGATGTCGGCGCCGGTCGCCTTCACCTGGTCGACGGTCAGCGCCTTGACCGTGCCGGCCGTGCCCACCGGCATGAAGGCGGGCGTGCGGATGTCGCCGCGCGGCGTCTTCAGGACGCCGGTGCGGGCCGCGCCGTCGGTGGCCGCGATCTGAAATGGAAACGTCGCCAATTTTCTTCCGACCGCCCCCGCGAAAGCGGGGGTCCAAGCTGAGCGTCCGCCTGGATCCCCGCCTTCGCGGGGATGAGCGGATTATTGAGGGGCGCGGAATAGCAGGCTTGAATCGCCGTAGGAATAGAAGCGGTAGCCGGTGGCGATGGCGTGCTCGTAGGCCTGCCGCATCTGGCCCTGCCCGGCGAAGGCGCTGACCAGCATGAACAGCGTCGATTTCGGCAGGTGGAAGTTGGTCATCAGCACATCGGCGGCGCGGAAGCGGTAGCCGGGCGTGATGAAGATCGCGGTCTCGTCGGCCCACGGCCGGATCACGCCATCCTCGCCCGTTGCGCTCTCAAGCAGGCGCAGCGAGGTGGTGCCGACGCAGACGATGCGGCCGCCTCGCGCATGGACGGCGTTGAGGGCGTCGGCGACCTGTGCGGACACCTCGCCGTACTCGGCGTGCATCCGATGCTCGGAAACGTCGTCGACCTTGACCGGCAGGAAGGTGCCCGCCCCGACGTGCAGGGTGACGAAATGCTGCGACACTCCCGCCGCCGCCAGCCGGGCGAGCAGGTCCGGCGTGAAATGCAGCCCGGCGGTCGGCGCGGCGACCGAGCCGTCCTCACGGGCGTAGACGGTCTGGTAGTCGCTGCGATCCTGGTCGTCCTCGCCCCGCTTGGCGGCGATGTAGGGCGGCAGCGGCATGTGGCCGCGCGTGTTGATGGCGATATCGAGGTCCGGCCCGCTGAGATCGAAGGCCAGCACGACCTCGCCGCCCTCGCCCTTCTCGACGACCGTGGCGTCCAGATGGGCGGCGTCGCAGGCGCGGTCGGCCTGCTCGCCGAAACGGATCCGGTCGCCGGCCTTGAGCCGCTTGCCCGGCCGCATGAACGCGCTCCAGCGAGCGGGCGACAGGCGCTTGTGCAGCGTGGCCTCGACCGCCACCGGCGAGCCGTCGCCGCCGCCCTCGCTCCGCCCCTCGCGCAGCCCGTCGAGGCGCGCCGGGATGACGCGGGTGTCGTTGAACACGAGGGCGTCGCCGGCGCGAAGCAGCCCGGGCAGGTCGCCGACCGTCAGGTCATCCATGCCCTCGCCCGGCCGAACCACCAGAAGGCGCGCGCGCTCGCGCGGCGTCGCCGGGCGCAGAGCGATCCGGTCCTCGGGCAGGTCGAAGTCGAAATCGGACAGCTTCATCGGCCGGCGAAGCGCCACGTTGCGGCTCCGGCGTCAAGCGTGCGATGGACAACGCCGTTCGCGATACACACATTGCCGGCGAACACTTCGGGGATCTGCATGCGTTCCGTGACCATCGCGCTGACCATCGGCGCACTCGCTTTCACCGCCGCCTGCAACCGCAAGCCGGAGAAGACGGAGGCCCCCGCGCCCATGGCCGCCGCTCCCGCGTCGACGCCCGCGCCGCCGCCGGAAACGCATATCGAAGTCGCCTCCGGATTCGGGCATCAGGCCCAGTTCGACGCCTCCGGCTACTATCTCACCGCCCAGCCCGTCCAGACCGGCGTCTGGAAGCTGACCCACGTCGGCGTCGGCGCTCCCAGCGACTTCGCAGGCTGGGAAGCCGGTTCGCGGGACTCCGTCTTCGGTCCGATTCTGTTCCAGTTCGAGGATACCTCCAGCCCCAGGCAGACCAGCGAAGGCGGCGCGGAGTCTCACTCGGTGACGCTGCGCGTACTGCCCCAGGCCTATCGGTTCGAGCCTGGCAAGGTGTCGTTCAGGGGTTCGGACCCCAAGGTCGGGGAGATCCTCTTCTCCGGCGCTTTCGACACCGCCGCCCTGGCTCAGGCCCGCAACGAGGGCTTCAGCTCCAGGCCTGTGCTGCGCGGAACCCTCAAGGTCGGCTCTGCCCCGGCCGCCGAGGTCGCGCTGAACTACCACCTCGGAGACTGACGGCGCCGATCGACCGCGCCGTCTGCACCCTCGCTGCACGAATCGCGTGCTAGACCGACCCCGTGAAGGGGTTCCTCGACAGTCTCGCCGCCCTGGCGCGCTTCGGCGCCGGCCTGCTCGCCCTTGCGGCGGCGGCGGTGCTGGTGATCGCCCAGGGCGGACGGTTCAGTGACCGGCTGGACGTGCTGACTCATTTCGCGCCCTTCTGGCTGGCGATGGCCGCCGCGGCAGCCGTGCTCTGGATGCTCGGCGGACGGCGCGGCCGGATGGTCCCGCTTCTGGCCGCCGTCAGCATCGCGTCCGGCCTGCTGCTTGTCGGCCCCGAACTGCTGGCGGCCTCGCGGCAGGACCGTTTCAAGGGCGACGCCCCCACGCTGAAGCTTGTCCAGTTCAATCTGTGGGGCCGAAACCGCGACCCGAAGGGCACGGCGGAATGGATTTTCGAAGAGGATCCCGACGTCATCGTCTTCGAGGAAGGCTTCGCGCGATCCGGCGGCGTCGCCCGCGCTCTGGCTGTCCGCTATCCGCACGTCACCACCTGCGCCGAGCCGCTGCCCTGCTCGACGATGATCCTGTCCAAGCGGGCGCCCGTCGCCGCCGGGGGCCTGGGAGGCTCAGTCTCCGAGGCTAATCTTTCGGGCGCCTGGGCGACGTTCAGGGGGCGACGCGGCGCGTTCACCGTCGTTGGCGTGCACTACACCTGGCCCTTGCCCGCCGGCCCGCAGCAGCAACAGACCTTGCGCCTTTCCAGGGCTCTGGAGCGGTTCCCTGCGGACAGCCTCGTCGTCGCCGGCGACATGAATTCCACGCCATGGTCCTTCTCGCTCAAGCGGCAGGACCGGCTGTTCGGACTCGAGCGCCGTACGCGGGCCCTGGCCAGTTGGCCGGCCGGCGACTTCTCGGGACGGGGCATCGTCGCGCCCTTCCCGTTCCTGCCGATCGATCACGTCTACGCCGGCGAGGCGTGGAAGACGGTCTCGGTCCGGCGCGGTCCGAAGCTGGGCTCGGACCACTATCCGGTGGTGGTGGAGCTGGCGCGCCCGTAGGGACAGGCGCGCCTGTCGCGTTCAGGCGTCCGCGGCGACCTTCATCGACACGATCTTGCCCGGCTGGCGCGGCGGCTCGCCCTTCGGCAGGGCGTCGATGTGCTCCATCCCGTCGGTGACCACGCCCCAGACCGTGTACTGGCCGTCGAGGAAGGTCGCGTCGTCGAAGCAGATGAAGAACTGGCTGTTGGCCGAGTGCGGGTAGTTGGTGCGGGCCATCGAGCAGACGCCGCGCAGGTGCGGCTCGCGCGAGAACTCGGCCTGCAGGTCCGCCTTCTTGCTGCCGCCCGAACCGGTGCCGGTCGGATCGCCGCCCTGGGCCATGAAGCCCGGGATCACCCGGTGGAACACGACGCCGTCGTAGAAACCCTCGCGGGTCAGCTCCTTGATGCGCGCGACATGGCCAGGGGCCAGATCGGGACGCAGCTGGATGGTGACCGGACCGGTTTCGGTGGTCAGGATCAGGGTGTTTTCGAGGTCGCTCATTTCACTTCCACCGGAATGTTGACGTCACAGAGCGAGAAGTCGGCGCCCTTTTCAGTTCGGACCCGTGCGATCTCGCCCTTGAACCAGGCGCCGGCCGGATCGATGACGCGCACCGCCGGCCGTTCGGACGCGGGTATATCGGCCAGAACGCGCACGCGGTCCATCCGGTCCTGCGGCGCAGGGACCGGTTCGCCCGTCTTGATCGCCCGGATCACCTCCAGCCCGCTGATAACCCGGCCGAACGCGGTGTAGCGCTTGTCGAGCGACAGATAGGGCTGGCGCATGAGGAAGAACTGGCTGTTGGCGCTGTCGTTGGCGTCGCCGCGCGCCATCCCGACCACGCCCGGGCAGTAGCTGCCCCAGGCGGCGACCTTCTTGTCGGCCGTCATCTCGCTCCAGCTCATCGCCTGGCTGACGACCGGCAGCGACTTCAGGAAGCCCTCCTCGGTCCCCCACGGGCTCGCGGCGATGACGAAAGGCAGCTCGGCCGTCCGGCGGAAGGTGAACTCGGCCTTCAGATCCGGCAGGTCGGTGCCGCCCTCGCCGGTGTTCTGCGGATCGCCGGTCTGGGCCATGAAGCGGTCGATGACCCGGAAAAAGGTGCGACCGTCGTACGTCCCCTTGCGCGCCAGTTCCTTCAGGCGCGCCACATGGCCGGGGGCGACTTCGGGCACGAGCTCGACGATTACCCGGCCCTTGTTTGTGTCGATGACCAGCACGTCGTCAGCATTCGGCGTGCGCCAGTCACCGGCCGTCGGGGCGGCGGCCCAGGCCAGAGGGGGCGCGGCGATCGCGGCGAGGCCGGACGCGAGGATCAGCAGGTTGCGGCGCATGGCGTGTCCTTCCGTCAGCCGACCTTGGCCGGAATCTCGATGGCGCAGGGATTGATCGGCAGAGGAACCGCATCGGCCTTGGCCTTGGCGACGAGTGCCTTGAACGTCGGACCGGTGGTGTCGAGCACCTGCACCTTGGGCCGATCCGCGACGGGCATGTCGGCCATCACGCGGACGCGGGTCATAGCGTCCTGCGGCGCGGGCACCGGCTCGCCCGTCTTGATCGCCCGCACGACGTCCAGCCCGACGAGCACGCGGCCCCAGGCCGTGTAGTCATTGTCGAGCGAGGGATAGGGCTGACGCATGAAGAAGAACTGGCTGTTGGCGCTGTCCGGATCTTGGGCCCGCGCCGCGCCCATGACGCCGGCGCAGAACATGCCCCAGGCCGTGGTGCGCCCGTCGGCGGTCATCATCATCTGCATGGTCGGGAAGCTGCGCACCGGCAGCGTCCCGATGAAGCCGACCTCGGTGGCCGACGTGACTTCCCGGCCGGGCGGCAGGCGCTCGACGATGGTCATCGCCGGCACCGGTCCGCGGCGGAACGGGTACTCCGCCTTCAGGTCAGGAAGCTCCGAGCCGCCCGCGCCGCTGTTGGTCGGATCGCCCGTCTGGGCCATGAACTCGTTGATAACGCGGAAGAAGGTCAGGCCGTCATAGAAGCCCTGGCGCGCGAGCGTGCGGTAGCGTTCGACATGGGCCGGCGCGACGGCGGGATACATCTCCACGATGATCCGCCCCTTGTTGGTGTCGAACACCAGCACGTTCTCGGGGTCGGGCGTGCGCCACTCGGCGGCCGAAGGGACCGGCGTCTGGGCCAAGGCGGGCGTCGCGGCGAGCGACAGGACGGCGAGCGCGACCGGCGCGAACTTCATAGGCAACCTTCTCATCTGACGCCCCGTCAGCGGGCGTAGAACGCCGCCGCGCGGTTCACAAGCCCCGCGTCGTCGAACGCGAACACCTCGACCACCTCGCAGTCGCGCGTCGTGCTGAAATAGCGGATCGCGCCGCCGTCGACGCCGGCCAGCACGTCGATCAGCTCGAAATGCAGGCTCGGCGCGCCAGGCCGGAATGCGCCTGACCAGTAGTCACGGAGCTCGGCCTTGCCGCTGACCTCGCCCGACGGCTTGCCGTACCGCTCACGCACGATCGGACTGCGGAAGACGACGTCCTCGGCATAGTGCGACAGGATGCGGTCGAGGTCGTGGGCGTTCCAGGCGCCGATCCATTCCTCGGCGAAGGCGTCGAGGTCGGTCATCCTACCGCTTCCGGACAAAGTCGCCGACCTCCCAGCTTGCCAGTCGCCACCGGCCATCGTCGCCGAGCCTCCATTCCTGAACAAATTCAGCGACGACATCGCCGGGCTCGTTGTCCTGCCAAAGCTCACCGGTGACCCGAACGCGCCGGTCGGAGATCGCGCGCGCAGCCTCGTAGCGGGCGGTGATCTCGCCCAGTCCGAGGTCGGATGCGCTCTGCTCCTGGTCCTCGTTGCTCGCGATCCGCCAGAAGCGTGCCACTGTGTCGCGCCCGCGCAGGGCGACACGATCTGGCCAGTGGAGTGCGACTCCGCTGGTGAGCCAGTTCTCCGGACGAACATCTTCGCCGGCGACCCGCGCCATCGGCGAGGCCTCCCAGGCGTTCACCACCTCGGCGGCCGTCCCGCGCCGCGAGGCGGCCAGCGTCAGGCAAGCCCGCAGACGATAGGCCGGGATCGAGCCGAATCCGTCCCGCTCCAGGCGCTCGCAGCCCGGAATGTCGTCCGTAATGGCGTTCGCCAGCGCCTGGGCATCGAGCCCCGACTGCTCAAGCGCGCATGTGTCCCGCGCACGCGTCGTCACGCCGTCGGCATCAATGACCTCGATCGCGAACGTCCAGGGGTGAAGGCAGATGGCCTCCGGATCGGTCAGGCGATACGATGGCGGGCCGGCCTTCATGTCTGCGGACAGCTTCAGGGCTGCCTGCCAGGTCGCGTCTGACGCAGGGAATTCCCGCGCCGGCTTGCCGGCCTCGCGGGCCCCGGCCACCGGCGATCCCTCACCTCGCCGGAGCACCGAGATCATCGGCAGCCAGCCCCCGTGTCCGCTCTGGGTGATGACCCGGATGCCGACGTAGCCCTGGTCAGCCAGGCTCCGGGCCGGGGGCAGGTCGAACCGGGAGAGCACCCCGGCTCCGACGATGTTGTCGCAGAAGATCCAGTACTCGTCGCAATCGGCCGGCGGCGCGTCCGCGGCGGGCGTCGCCGCAAGAAGCAGCGCGGCCGCCGCGCCGATCATCCCCGGCCGACCTTGCCGAGGAGGCGCTCCTTGACGCCGGGGGTGACGAACTTGGTGATGTCGCCACCGAGAATGGCGATCTCCTTGACCAGGCGGCTCGCAACGGCCTGGTGACGGGGGTCGGCCATCAGGAACACGGTCTCGATCTCGCGATCGAGCTGCTGGTTCATGGCCGTCATCTGAAACTCGTATTCGAAATCCGCGACAGCCCGCAGACCACGAACGATAATGCCGGCGTTCACTTCGCGGGCGAAATGCATCAGCAGGCCCTTGAAGGGGCGAACCTCGATCTCGGCGACCTGCTGCAGGTGAGCGGTCTCGTCGCGGACGATGGCGACCCGTTCATCGAGCGAGAAGAGCGGCCCCTTCCCCTCATTGATCGCCACCCCGATCACCAGCTTGTCGACCAGCTTCACAGCCCGGCCGATGATGTCGAGGTGCCCGTTCGTCATCGGATCGAACGTGCCCGGATAGAGACCGACTCGCTGCACTCCGAACCCCTTTGCGCGCTACGGCTACGCGGGGGTCTGGTCGCCCCCGTCGTCCTCGTCGCCTTCGTCGCCGCTTTCGGCCGAAGCTTCAAGCCTTTCCACGCTCACGACATGCTCATCTTCCGCGGTGCGGAAGACGATCACGCCCTGCGTATTGCGCGCCGCGATCCGGATGTTGCCCACCGGACAGCGGATCAGCTGGCCCGCGTCGGTGACCAGCAGAATCTCGTCGGCCTGGTCGACCGGGAAGCTGGCCACGAGCCGGCCGCCCTTGCGGGTCAGATCCTGGGCCAGCAGGCCCTGGCCGCCGCGCCCGGTGCGCCGGAAGTCGTAGGCGCTGGTGCGCTTGCCGATGCCTTCCGACGACAGGGTGAGCAGGAACTCCTCCGCCGCCTGCAACTCGATGATCCGCTCCGGCGTGAGGTCGGCCTCGCCGGCGTCCTCCTCGTCGTCGGCCGGAACCGCCGCGTCCTCGTCGTCGGCGTTCTCGGCGCGCAGCCGGGCCCGCTCGTACTTGAGGTAGGCGGCGCGCTCGGCCGGCGTGGCGTCGACGCCGTGCAGGATGGCCATGGACAGCGCCTCGTCGCCCTCGGCCAGGCGGATGCCGCGCACACCGGTGGAGTCGCGGCCCGCGAACACGCGCACATCACCCACTTCAAAGCGGATCGCCCGGCCCAGCGCCGTGGTCAGCAGCACGTCGTTGGCCGGGGTGCAAAGGCCGACGCCGATAATGGAGTCGCCCTCGTCCAGCTTCATGGCGATCTTGCCGTTGCGGTTGATCTGGGCGAAGTCGCTGAGCTTGTTGCGACGGACGTTGCCCGAGCGCGTCGCGAACATGACGTCCAGCGCGCCCCATTCGGCCTCGTCCTCGGGCAGCGGCAGGATCGAGGTGATCGTCTCGCCAGGCTCGATCGGCAGCAGGTTCACGAAGGCCTTGCCGCGCGAGGTCGGCGTGCCCAGCGGCAGACGCCAGACCTTGAGACGATAGACCTTGCCGCCGGAACTGAAGAACAGCACCGGCGCGTGGGTCGAGGCCGAGAACACGCGGGTGACGGCGTCCTCATCCTTGGTCGACATGCCCGAGCGGCCCTTGCCGCCGTGGCGCTGCGACCGATAGGTCGAGAGCGGCGTGCGCTTCACATAGCCGCCGTGCGTGACGGTGATGACCATGTCCTCGCGGGCGATCAGGTCCTCGTCCTCGAGGTCGGCGTCGCCCTCACCGAACACGCTGCGACGCGGAATGGCGAACTTCTCGCGGACCTCGACCAGTTCCTCGCGGATCACGCGCATGATGTTGGCGCGGTGGCTGAGCAGCTCGAGCAGGCCGGCGATGGTCGTGGCGAGGCCGCGGGCCTCTTCCATGATCTCGTCGCGGCCCAGGCCGGTGAGGCGAGACAGGGTCAGGGCCAGGATGGCGCGCGCCTGCTCGTCCGACAGCCGCACCTTGTCGCCGTCGGTGACGGCTGTGCGGGGGTCGGCGATCAGCTCGATCAGGGGCATCATGTCGCCGGTCGGCCAGTCCCTGGCGCACAGCCGCTCGCGCGCCTCGGCCGGATCGGCCGAGCTGCGGATGATGTGGATGAACTCGTCGATGTTGGCGACGGCGATGGCCAGGCCGACCAGCACATGGCCGCGGTCGCGGGCCTTGTTGAGCTCGAACTTGGTGCGGCGGACGACGACTTCCTCGCGGAAGTCGACGAAGGCCGTGATCATCTCGCGCAGACCCATCTGCAGCGGCCGGCCGCGGTTCAGCGCCAGCATGTTGTAGCCGAAGCTGCTCTGCAGGGCGGTGAAGCGGTACAGCTGGTTGAGGATCACCTCGCCCGAGGCGTCGCGCTTGAGCTCGATGACCACGCGCATGCCGTCGCGGTCGCTCTCGTCGCGGATGTCGCTGATGCCTTCGATCTTCTTGTCGCGGACCAGCTCGGCGATACGCTCCTGCAGCGTCGCCTTGTTCACCTGGAACGGGATCTCGGTGATGACGATGGCTTCGCGGTCCTTGCGGATCTCCTCGACCGAGGCCTTGCCGCGGATGATCACCGAGCCGCGGCCGGTCAGCAGCGCGTTGCGCGAGGCCGTGCGGCCCATGATCTCGCCGCCGGTCGGGAAGTCCGGGCCCGGCACGATGTCGAGCAGGGCGTCGACGCCGATCTCGGGATCGTCGATGTAGGCCAGGCAGGCGTCGACCACCTCGCCGAGGTTGTGCGGCGGGATGTTGGTCGCCATGCCGACGGCGATGCCGCCGGCGCCGTTGACCAGCAGGTTCGGGATCCGGGCCGGCAGGACCGTCGGCTCCTGCTCGGAGCCGTCGTAGTTCTCCTGGAAGTCGACCGTGTCCTTGTCGAGATCGGCGAGCAGGGCCTCGGCGGCCTTGGTCATCCGGCTCTCGGTGTAACGCATGGCGGCCGGCGGATCGCCGTCGACCGAACCGAAGTTGCCCTGGCCGTCGATCAGCAACAGGCCCATCGAGAAGGGCTGCGCCATACGGACCATGGCGTCGTAGACCGCCACATCGCCGTGCGGGTGGTACTTACCGATGACGTCGCCGACGGTGCGGGCCGATTTCCGGTAGGCCGCGTTGGACGTGAAGCCGTTCTCGTTCATCGCGAACAGGATGCGCCGATGCACGGGCTTGAGCCCGTCGCGCACGTCCGGAAGCGCCCGGCTCACGATCACGCTCATGGCGTAGTCGAGATAGCTGCGCTTCAGCTCGTCCTCGATGGCGATGGGGGCCACAGCCCCCCGCCGTCCGTCTTCCGGAGGGGTCGTATTTTCGTCGGTCAAGTGCGGGATTTTGCTATCAGAATCGGACACAAAACGTCCGCCCGTTAGTTAACATCCCAGTCCCGGCGGCGCCACCTTCGCGCACCGTTTTCAGCCCCTGTGGAGTATGTTTCATGCGCCTTTTTCCGACCGTCCTCGCAGCCGCCGTCGTCGCCCTCCCCGCGCTCGCCGCGCCGGCCTCCGTGACGGTCGATCTGAAAGGGCCCAAGGGCGAGGATCTCGGCCGCGCCACAGTCACCGAGGGCGCGCGTGGCGTGGTCCTGCGCGTCGAGGCCAAGGGCCTGACGCCCGGCTGGCACGGCCTGCATTTCCACGAGAAGGCCGACTGTTCGAGCGCCGACTTCAAGTCGGCCGGCGGCCATGTCCACGACCAGCCGACGGTGGTTCACGGCTTCCTCGCCGCCGGTCACAACGACGCCGGCGACCTGCCCAACATCTTCGCGGGCGCTGACGGAACGGCCGCCGCCGAGGTCTTCACGCCGTTCGTCTCCCTCGCCGCCGGCGGCGGCAAGCCGGGCCTGCTCGATGCGGACGGCTCGGCCCTGGTCGTCCACGCCAGGGCGGACGACTATCTGAGCCAGCCGATCGGCGGCGCCGGCGACCGCGTCGCCTGCGGCGTGATCAAGGGCGGCTAGGCCGGCGCTTGCCGCCTCTGGGCGTGTTTGGCAGGGTGCCGCCCATGCCCATGACGCCCGGCGATCTCGCGCCCGCCTTCATCGCGCCAAGCTCCGGCAACCCGCGTTATGCCTTCGCCAGCGCGGCGGGCCGCTATGTCCTGGTCGCGTTCCTGCCGGCCGACGATCCCGCAGCGCAAACGGCGGTGACGGCCGCGCTGTCCGGCGCCCGCCGGCTGCTGGACGACCACTTCTGCTGCTTCTTCGGACTGCTGCGTAGCGCCGACGCGTTCGCCGCCGCCAGGGATGACCTGCCCGGCATCCGCTGGCTGGATGACTCCGGGGGAGACATCGCACGGCTGTGGGACGTGAAGACGCCGCAGTGGCTGCTGCTCGATCCGTCGCTCCGGGTCCTCTTCACCGCGCCGCTGACGGCCGGAGAGGCGGTGATGGAGCGACTGGCGGCTATTCCCGCGGTCAACGACCACGCGGGGGTACCGCTGCATGCGCCGGTGCTGGTCGCGCCCCGCATCTTCGAGCCGGAGTTCTGTCGCAGGCTGATCGCCCACTACGAGGCCGTCGGCGGTGCGCCTTCGGGCTTCATGCGCGAGGTCGACGGCAAGACCGTCGTCGCGATGGACGACCGTCACAAGAAGCGCTCGGACGTGATCATCGAGGACGAGACGCTTCGCAACCAGGCCCGGGTCCGCATCGTCAGACGTCTCGTCCCCCTGATCCAGCAGGCGTTCCAGTACACGGCGACGCGAATGGAGCGCTACATCGTCGCCTGCTACGACTCCGAAAGCGGCGGGTTCTTCCGCCCGCACCGGGACAACACCACCAAGGGCACCGCCCATCGGCGGTTCGCGGTGTCGATCAACCTGGACGCCGAGGCGCACGAGGGCGGCGACCTTCGCTTCCCGGAGTTCGGCGACCATACCTATCGCCCCCCGACCGGCGGGGCCGTGGTGTTTTCCTGCGCGCTGCTGCACGAGGCGACGGCCGTCACCGCCGGCAAGCGATACGCCTTCCTGCCGTTCCTTTACGATGAAGAGGCCGCGAAGCTCCGCGAGGCCAACAGCGTCTTCCTCGGCGAGGGCATCGGCGGGTATCGCGCAGACGCGCCGGAGCCCGCCGCCGGGACGCCCTAGGTCTGGATCTGCCGGTCCGCCGCCGCCCGGACCGCGGCTCGGCGCTCCGACAGCGCCACCAGGGCCACCCCGACCAGGGTCGCGCCGCCGCCCAGCACCAGCTGCAGCGTGATCTGGTCGCCCATCAGCCCGACGCCGATGCCGACCGAAATCAGCGGCGTCAGCAGGAACCAGGGCGTCACCCGGCTCGGCTCGCGGCGCTGGACCAGCCAGAACAGCAGCGCCGTCGCACCGACCGTCGAGGCCAGGCCCGCCCAGATCACCGTCGCCCAGACGAACCAGCTGGCCGACATCGCCTTGCCGACCACATCGCCCTCGAACGCGAACGAGGCGGCCAGAAGCACCGGTGCGGCCACGACGGACGTCAGGGCCTGCATCTTGAGCGGCGGCACCCCCGGCATCCGGCGCACGAGCACCGTGCCCAGCGCCCACAGGGCGCTGGCGGCCAGGCCGAGCGCGATGCCCGGCAGATCGGCCGCGCCCTTCGGATCCAGGCTCATCCAGGCCACGCCGATGAAGGCGACGACGAGACCGGCCAGAGCCGCCGGCGCCATCCGCTCGCCGAGCATCCGCCAGGCGAAAAAGGCGGTCATCGGGATCCACAGCTGCAGCGCCACGACCATGGGACTGAGGTTTTCGATCAGCGCGAAGCCCCAGTAGATCAGCCCGAAATGCAGCGGGCCGCAGAGCAGGATGACCGGCAGGATCTGTCGCCACGGCGGAAACGGCGGCTTCAGGAACGGGGCCAGCACGATCAGCGCCACGCCGAAGCGCAGCCCGCCGATCAGCAGCGGCGGCAGTTCGTCCGTCGCGAGCTTGGCGGCGGCGTTGTTGATCCCCCACACCATCAGGATGGCGGCGATGGCGGCCCATTCGGCGCCGGTGAAGGAAGAGCGGGGAGACGTCACGGCCCGGCTCTTCGCACGCGGGGCGCCGCGTTAGAACCCCTGCTCCGCTCAAACCCGGTTACGGCGTGTGAGTGTCACCGCCCGGCCAGGCGGGCGCGGACGCGATCGTACAGCGATGCCTTGTCGAGCACGCGGTCGAGGCGGTCGAGAACAGCGACGACGCCGGCGGCCTCCTCGTCGAGTTCGGCGCCCACCGCGATCAGGGCCTCCATCAGCGGCGCCATGCGGGTCATCAGCGCGCGGCCTTCCGCGCTGAGCGCCAGCTTGCGGCTGCGGCCGTCGGCCGGGTTCGGCGTCGCGACGATCAGGCCGGCCCTGAGCAGGGATTTGCGGGTCTCGCTGACCGAGGCGTGGCTGATGCCGAGCGGGGTCGCCAGTTCGCCCACGGACAACGGCCCGTACCGCTGCAAGAGATCGAGCACCCCGAACCAGCGCTGTTCGAAGGTCACGCCGCTGTCGGCGTAGAGGCGGGCGGCGTCGCGGTCGATCCGCTCCGACAGCCGGCGCAGGCGGCCGCCGATCGACGAGCCGCCCTGGCGGTTCGTGTACTGGGCGTCCAGCGGCAAGTCTTTCCGATCGTTCATTTGACCAACTCCGTAGGCGCCTACATATCCTCTTGGGCACGGGATGAGGAGAGCCCCATGGACGCGCGGATGAACAGGCGGACGCTGCTGGCCGGCATCTTCTGCGCGGGCGCCGCGGGCGGGTCGGCGATGGCGCGTGAGGATCCTGCGGCCGTGGTCGAGCGGCTGTTCCGGGCCGGTCCGATCATCGACGGCAATCTGGCGATCCCGATCGACGACACCGAGACGCTTCCGGCCGAATGGGCCGTCCGGATCGGCGCGTCGGGCCTGACCGCGACCAAGGTGTCCGTCGTCGGACCCGGAGCAGGCTATGACGAGACCCTCAAGATGCTGGCCTCCTACGAGAAGGGCGTCGCCCTGAGCCCGAAGGTCTACGCCAACGTCCGCAGCGTGGCTCAGATCGAGGCCCTGCGCGGCAAGGGGCCGGTGGGACTGATCTGGTCGTTCGAGACGGTCGAGATGCTGGAGGGCAAGGTCGAACGGATCGACGAATTCGCCGGCCTGGGCGTCAAAGTGATGCAACTCTCCTACAACGCCGCCTCCGCCTTCGGGGCCGGCGTGATGACGCCGCGCGGAGAGTCGACCGGCCTGACGCCGCTGGGCCGTGAGGCGATCGCCCGGATGGAGGGCGCCGGCGTGGCGCTGGATCTCAGCCACAGCGACGAGCGCACGGTGGTCGACGCGGTCGCGGCCGCGAAGCGCCCGCCCCTGATCACGCACACCGGCTGCGCCGCGATCCACGGCAACCCGCGCAACAAGTCCGACGTCGCCCTGCGCGCGGTGGCCGGCGCGGGCGGCGTGGTCGGCCTCTACAACCTGCCCTTCCTGACCCCGGACCGGCCAAGCCAACCGACCGTCGACGACTACATGGCCCACGTCATGCACGCGCTGAAGGTCTGCGGCGAGGACCACGTCGGGGTCGGCAGCGATGCGGTGCTGACCGGCTGGGACCTCTCGCCCGAGAGCATGAAGCAGTGGGACGAGCAGACCGCCGACCGCAGGAAGCGCGGCGTGGCCGCCCCCGAGGAAGGTCGGCCGCCCTATGTCGAAGGCATGAACGCGCCCGACCGCATGAAGGTCGTCGCCGCCGAACTGCTGAAGCGCGGCGTCAGCGAGACCGCGACAGCCAAGATCCTCGGCGGCAACTTCCTGCGGGCGTTCCGCGAGAGCTGGGGCGACTAGAACGGAATCTCGTCGTCGAGGTCGGCCGAGAAGCTTTCCTTGGGGCCCGAGGGTTGGCTGCGTCCGCCGCCGCCGAAGTTGCCGCCGCCGCCGCCGGAGTAGCCGCCGAAGTCGCCGTCGCCGCCGCTGTAGGACGAAGCGCCGCCGCCGTCGCCCCGGCCGCCGAGCATGGTCAGTTCACCGCGGAACTTCTGCAGCACGATCTCGGTGGAGTACTTCTCCTGACCCTGCTGGTCGGTCCACTTGCGGGTCTGGATCGCGCCCTCGATGTACACCGTCGAGCCCTTCTTCAGGTACTGCTCGACCACCTTGACGATGTTGTCGTTGAACACGACGACACGGTGCCACTCGGTCCGCTCCTTCTTCTCGCCGGTGGCGCGGTCACGCCAGCTCTCCGAGGTGGCGATGCGAAGGTTGGCGACGCGGTCGCCGGAATTGAGAGTGCGGATTTCGGGATCGGCGCCCAGGTTGCCGACCAGAATGACCTTGTTGACGCTGCCCGCCATGGGGATCTCCTTCACGCCCGGCGACCACTTCCCCGTTGGGTGAGGTCCGACGATCGGACCTCCGGGGCGCGCCGGAATCTGACGCCCAAGCTAACGGGCGTTAACGAATGGCGATAGCATGTTCACATAATGTTCTTGTGCGCAAGTCGGAGAAATCTTGTCGCACCGGCCGTCCCGGCCGCCCTACTGGACGGCGCCGGGAATGACCAGGCGGCCGTCGCCGGAGCGGACGAGCAGCAGGTACTGGTTCCCGTTCCACCTCTGGGCGCGGTAGATGCCGCCGCGCCGCAGATGGATGAAGCTGCCCTGGTAGGCGCCGACCATCTCGCTGTTCTGGCTGCCCATGCGCAGGAAGCGCAGGCGCATCCCCTCGAGCTGCGCGGCGCACTTCTCGATGTTCTCGACGTTCCGCGCGACGACGTTCCACTTCACGCCGCCATCCGGGAGCACGCCCATATGGTAGCAGACGCCCCGGTCAAGCGGCGCTTCGAACGCCTTCTCGCAGGCCGAAAGACCGAACGCGGCGGCGGCGAGGGCGAGGATCGGGACGATACGCGACATAGGCTCTACCTGGGTTGTGCGGTTCCCCGCGCGGCGTGACCGGCCAGCTCAGCCGACCGGTGGTATCGAACAGTTCGGCCCCTGCTCGACCAGCGTCCGGAAGCGGCGGTTGTCCTGCGAGATCTCGACCTTGTCGCGGACCAGGCGCAGCGTCTGCTCACCCCATCGACCGTAGGTCGCGCCGCCGCGCTTCTCGCACTGGCCGGCGAACAGGGTCTGGACGCAGCTGTTGAGGTCCATCGAACCGACTTGCGACCACGAGCCGCCGGCGTAGCGCCAGCAGGTCGAGCCCGACGCCTGGACCGGCGCGGGTTCGGACGGGGTCGCGGGAACCGGCTGCGCGGGCTGGGCCGGGGCGGCGCCGGGCGGCGGCAGCGGAGCGAGAATGGTGCCCGCGGAATCGGCGGCGGCCAGGGCCCCCGTCTCGTCCACGCCGACGTCGAGCGCGCCGGTGGCGACGCCGTTGCGCTTGGCGCAGTCGGCCAGGGTCAGCTCGCCGGCGAACTGGCCGGCGACGAAGCAGCGGATCGGGCGGGCGGGATCGAGCCGGGTGTCGTCGTCGCGGCCGGTCTCGACGACCAGACCGCCCTGCGAGGCCGGCGGCGGCTCGGCCGGAGCCTTGCTCGCACGCATGATCGTGACCGCGATGAGGATGCCGAGCAGCAGGGCCACGCCGCCGCCGAGAGCGAGAACGATCCTGCGATCCTTGAACACTTCCATGCCGTCACCGCTATCGCGGGGCGACGGCGCTTTCAAGTCCGCGTGATCAACCGTATCCGTTCAGGCGATCGAGCGCCGCCTGGTAGTTGGCGATCTGGCTGCTCATGTACTCCGGCACCGCTCCGCCGGCCCCCGGCGCGGCCTGGACCTGCGGCTTGGCGGCCGTCTCCAGCGTGCGGTAGGCGTCACGCACCTTGGTCAGCGACTTGCCGATGGCGGTCAGGGCGGCGGCGATCTTGTCCTTCGAGGACAGGCTCAGATCGATGTCCAGGCCAATGCCGAACACCGGCCCCTGCCCGTCCGCCGAAACGCTCTTGCCGTTCTTGTCGATGACGGTGTTGCGGATGACGCCCTGGGTGATGCCGAGCGCCTCCAGCGCGTCGCCGTTCTTGCCGGGCAGCACTTCGACGGAGGCGGTCTTCAGCTGAGGCGTGATCTTGATACGCCGGTACTCGCCGTCGGAGACCACCTCGACCTTCACCTTGAAGCCGCCGGCCCGTTTGATCTTGGTCGCCAGGGTATCGAGGGTGTCGTTGGCCTCGATGGTGACGGTGTTCAGGCGGCCGCCCTCGCTGGTGCGGATCTGGAAGCTGTCGCCCGGCCGCACGCCGGTCGCCGAGACCAGCCTGGTCGAGTCCGCGTAGAGCAGCGTCCCCTTCGGCAGTCCGAGCTTGTCCAGCGCGCTGGCTCCGGTGGCGTCCACGGCGATGGAGGTCGCGCTCGCATAGCCGTCCTTGCCGGTGATCCGCTGCGCCTCGACGGCGCCGGTGGTCACGTCGATCTTGGCCAGATAGCCGTCCTTGGTCGCGATGGCGGAGCTCAAGGGCTGGTCGGCGCTGGCCAGGCCCGAGATCCAGACCTTGCCGCCCGATATCGTCATGGCCGTGACAGTGTCCTGCCCTGTCCCGCCGAAATAGGCGAGGTTGTCGCCCGAAGTGCTCGACAGATCGGTGGAAATGCGGGCCGCGAAGGCGTCCTGCGCGCCGCTGTAGGCGCGGGTCGCGCCGCCGACGTTCAGCGCCCCGTTCGAGGTCGTGCCGGCGATCCAAAGGTGACCGCCCTCCATGCCCAGCCCGGTGATGACGCCGCCGCCCATCGAGCCAAGGTCGCGCGTCGCACCGGCGGTAAAGCTGGCCGCCGAGGTCCAGGTCGTGGTCGTGGTCTTGACCGGCGCGCTGCCGCCGTCGTGCGTGCCGTAGTTCTGCGAGTTGACCGTCGGCACGCCGTTGGTCGTGCTGGTGGTGGTGATGTTGGTCAGGCCGTTGTCGTCCGTCCGGACCTGCTCGGTCGTGGTCGGCGTGACGGAGAAACTTCGCAGCACGCCATTGCCGTTCTCGACTCCAGCCACCGTCACCGTCGAGCCGCTGACGACCAGACCGCTGATGCTGTCCTCGCCGACCGTGCCGAACTGCGTGGTGAACAGGGCCTTGGGCTCGCCCTTGGAATCCGGCGCGACCGCGGTCAGGTAGCTGTCCCAGCCCCCCACCGTGCCGCCGCCGCTCGGCATCGCCGACCGGGCGCGGCCCGCGACATACACGATGCCGCCGTCGCCGAACGCCACTGCCGTCGCCTCGTCCTCGGCCAGCGCGCCGCGGCGCTGGGTCCACATCTCGTCGCCCTTGGCGTCGAAGACAGTGAGAAAGCTGTCGCTCTTGCTGGACGCGGCGCCCGAGTTGATCGGACTCTCGCTGACGCCGTTGAGCTCGCCGGTCACCCGGCCGGCGATCGCCACGCGCCCGTCGGCGGCCACGGTCATCGCCAGCCCCTCGGCGTCGTCGCCCGCCCCGAGCGTGCGCGCGTACATCAGCTTGCCGGCGCTGTCGTATCGCAGCACCGCGACGTCGCGGTCGCCCTTGACCGTCTGGTTGTCCACCGTGCCCTTCACGTCGGCAAGGACGTAGAGAGATCCGTCGGGGCCGACCCTGGTCGAGCGCACCTTGTCGATCGTGCCCTCGAGCGTGCCCGACGAAACCTTGGAGCCCTCGGCCCCGACCGTCGTGCCGTCCAGCTTGACCAGGGTGGTTTCGAACTTGCCGTCGTCGGTCTTGACGTTCTTGTCCGGGTCCGGGTTGCCGGCATAGGTCGTGACATAGACCGCCGGCTTGGTGGCGGCGGCCGAGAAGGTGATCTGCTCGGTCGAGTCGCCGCTGATCTTGAAGGAATAGTCGTCGGCGATGGCCGGCAGGGTCACCGTCGTTCCGCCGGTCGTCACCTTGCGCGGCTCACCCGGGGTGCGTTCGACGCTGAAGCGGGTCTGCAGCCCGGCGGCCGACAGTTTGTCGTTGATGAGCGAGGTGACCGCGCCCATCGAGCGGACGCCGCTGATCTCGGCGAGGTCTATGGAAAGGGTATGGGTGGCGTTGCCGCGCTTTACGCTGATGTCGAACTTCACTTCGCCCTGGAAGGCGGCGACCGCGTCGTTCTGGCCGCCCGTGTGCACCTTGCCGGTCTTGTAGCTGTAGATGGCCCGGGGCACGCCGACCGCCGACTTGTCGGTGATCATCGTGTCGCCGCGCGTCAGGCGCATGCCGTCCATCTTGAGCTTGTCGGTGTAGCTGGTGATTTCACCAAGGCCGCGCGTGAAGGTCGAGGCCAGGCGATTGATCTCGGTCTGGCTGACGCCGGTGGTCTTGGCCCGTTCTGCCAGGCCGCTGAGCGCGTTCAGGCCCTGATACAGCGCGAACAGCTTCTTGTAGTCGGCGCTTGCACCGGGGAGGTCGAGCTGGGCGGCGCCTTCGTCGATGAAGCGACGCCCGGCCAGCGCCTGCTTGACCAGTTCACTCGACTTGGCGGCGGTGGAGCTCGTCGACCAGGGGGGCGTCGGCGCGTACTTCGGCTTGCCGGTCGATGTCGTCGCGACGCCAGCCGTCGACGCTCCGGCGGAACCCGATCCGCTGGTGCGCGCCTGGTAGTAGCCCAGGAGGGAGCTGGTATCGATCGTGATGGCCATAGACGCCCATACGGAGTTCCGCGCCGAAACCTTGCCCCACAAGGGCTGAGAAGAGGTTAAGCCGCAGCCTTAACGGGCGATCAGGCCGGCCTCGGCGAGGCGCTCGCGCGCCTTTGGGGCGAGCGCCTTCCACTCCTCGGCGAGGATGCCGAGCTGCACGACGTCCCGCGGCTTACCGTTCGAGAGCACATGGCCGCGCAGATAGCCCTCGCGGCGGAAGCCGATGCCGGCCAGCATCTTCAGCGCCGCGTCATTGTCGGCCATCACCTCGGCCCAGACCTTGTGCAGGCCCAGCTCCCCGAAGGCGCGGTCGAGTCCCAGCACCTGGGCGGCGCGCCCCACGCCCCTGCCCCGTGCGTCCCGATCTCCGACGAACCAGTTCCAGGCCGCCCTGCGGTGATGCCCCGCCAGGCCGGTCAGGGTCAGCAGGCCGGCGGGGCGACCGCCGCGCGCGATGATCCAGCCCTTCAGGTCCGGGTCCGTCGACAACTGCTGGAACCAGGCGCGGTGCGCCTCGCGGCCGGAGACGTCGGCGTCCGACATCCAGCGCGCGACCTCCGGCTCGGCGCGCCAATCGTAGAGACGCTGCTCGTCCTCGGGCGAGAGCTCGCGAAGTTCGATCATTCAGACGCTCCGCCCCGCAGCGGCCAACCCTAGCGTCGCATCGCGGCGGAGCCGTGACGCGACGCCGCTCATCAGCTCTTGAACAGCGACAGGATGACCTGGGGAGCCTGGTTGGCGATCGACAGGGCCTGGGCGCCGAGCTGTTGCTGGACCTGCAGAGCCTGAAGGCGCGCGCTTTCCTTGGCCAGGTCGGCGTCGACCAGGTTGCCGATGCCGGTATTCAGGGTGTCGGTCAGCTTCGCCACAAAGCCGTTGTGCGCCTCGATCTGCCGCGCCTGGGCGCCGAGATCGCCGAGCGCCTGGTTGACGTTCGAGATCGACGTCGTCAACGCGCTCTGGATGGTCGTAGCCAGCGTCGCCGTCGTGATCGAGGCCGTGGCCGCGATGGTCACGATGGCGCCGCCCAGCGTCAGGTTCTTGCTGCTCAGCGTGATGTAGGAGTTGGCGTCGGCATTGGCCAGGAAGCGGATGCTCGCCCCGAGCGAGCCGTCGAGCAGGTTGGCTCCGTCGAACTCGGCATCGTCCTTGATCTGGGTCAGCTGGCGCAGCAGCGCCTTGAAGTCGGAGTCGAGCGCGGTGCGCGAGACGGTGTCCAGCGACGGGTCCATGGCGGCCGTCACCTTCTCCTTCATCTGAAGCAGCAGGTCGGAGACGGTTTCACCCGCGGACATGGCCACGTCGGCGATTGATTGGGCCCGATCAAGGCTCATCTTGACCGCGTTGAGGGCGCCGATGTCCGCGCGCTGCGCCTGGGCGATGCCCCAGACGGACGCATTGTCCTTGGGGCCCTGAACCTTCAGCCCTGTGCTGATGCGGTTCTGCGCGCTCGCCAGGTCGTCATTGGTCTTGTTCAGGTTCTGGAGTGCGACCAGGGCGGACTGGTTCGTGTGGACGCTGATCGCCATAGGGCTTCTCCTAGCAAGGCGCTTCGCAGTTGAGAGCGACTCACTGGATCGCCCCGCAGTACAAGCTGGCGGGAGATGGTGTGCGTATGGTTAACGCGCGTAAACCATGATTACCGCCGCGGCTGAGGCCGTGTCGGACAAGGGTCTGTCAGCCGTGCGGCCTGGCGCCGCAGCGGAGGGTCGTCGTCAGGACTTCGAGTCGACGATGTCGCCCGGGTCGTAGCCAGGGTCGTCCTTCAGGCGCAGGACTTCCTCACGCGGAAGCTGCCGGACCACCTCTCCGGTGCGACGGTCGAGAGTCTTGTAGACGATGGCGCCGGACTGCTCGTCCTCTTCGATGACGAGGCGCAGATCCGCGCTCTGCGGTTTCTGGGCGCCCGGAACCCTGGTCGTCTGGATCCGATCGACTTGCGGGACCGGGAAGGCGTCCGCGCCGGCGACCGGCGTGATTGGTGCGATGGCTTTCATCTCTCCATGCGCCGGACCGTTCCGACCGGCGTCTCTCCGGATACGCGCAGGGCGAAGATCTCTCGACCTTCGCCCGCGCAACCGGGGCGGACGGCGTGAACCGCCCGCCCCTATTGGCGTAGCCCTTAACGGAACAGGCCGAGCAGGGACGACGTCGAGCTGTTGGCGATCGACAGAGCCTGCACGCCGAGCTGTTGCTTGGTTTGCAGGGCCTGCAGCTTCGCGCTTTCCTTCGCCAGGTCGGCATCGACCAGGTTGCCCACGCCGGCGTCGAGGCTGTCTTGCAGCTTGCCGACGAAGGTCAGGTGGGCTTCCAGGGCCTTCGAACCCGTGCCGAGCTTGGCCAGGGCCGAGCCGACGTTGGTGATCGAGGTGCTGACCGTGGTCACCAGCGTGGCCGCGATGGTCGCGGTGCTGAGCGAGGCCGTGGCCGCGACGGTGACGTTGGAGCCGCCCAGGGCGAGCGACTGCGCCGCAACCGTGATCTTCGACGAGCCATCCGCGTTGGCCAGAGCCGTGACGGTGGCGCCCGAAGCCTTGATCATGTTCGAGCCGTTGAAGTCGGCGTTCGAAACGGCCTTGGCGATCTGGTCCCGCAGAGCCTTGAAGTCTTCGTTCAGGGCCGAGCGGCTGGTCGTGTCCAGGGTCGTGTCAGAAGCGGCCAGGGCCTTTTCCTTCATCTGCACGAGCAGATCGGAAACGGATTCGCCGGCCGCGATCGCGACGTCAATGGTGGATTGGCCGCGCTGGAGCGAGTCCTTCACGGCGTTCAGGGCCTGGGAGGTCCCGCGCTGGGTTTGGGCGATGGCCCAGATCGCGCCGTTGTCCTTGGCCGAGCCCACCTTCTTGCCGGTGTTGATCCGGCCTTGAACGGTGTTCAGTTCGTTGTTGGTGGCGTTCAGGTTCTGCAGCGCGACGAGGGCGCCGTTGTTCGTGTTAACGCTGTTCAGCGCCATGACGATGGTTCCTTTCAGGTGATCCGGCGCCGTTTTGGCGGCCGGGGGCCTTTTGCCCACCTGGGGAGGAAGCAATCGCCGGGCCAATACGGCCTGGCGAGATCGTCGAGACAAGCTACTGAATTTATTGCGTTATAGGTCTGTTAGGGACACTTCGGACCGGCAATTTTTGCCGGGTTTCGGGCATGGGTGGCAATTCCTGCCGGGCGCCCCGGAGGAAAAGCCTGCCGGGCGGAGCCTTCGCCCCGCCCGGCGTCGCGGCCTACTGGAACAGACGCGTCAGCGACTGCGTCGACGAGTTCGCGATCGACAGAGCCTGGACTCCGAGCTGCTGCTTGGTCTGCAGAGCCTGGAGCTTGGCGCTTTCCTTCGCGAGGTCCGCGTCAACGAGATTGCCGACGCCTGCATCGAGGCTGTCCTGCAGCTTCCCGATGAAGGTCGAGTGCAGCTCGTACGCCTTGGCCTTGGTGCCGAGACGGGCGAGCGCCGCGCCGGTGTTGGTGATGGAGGTCGACACCGTCGAGATCATCGCCGTGGCCGTGGTCACGGTTCCGATCGAGCCGGCCGCAGCCACCGTCACGATCGAGCCGCCCAGCGCCATGACTTCGGCGGCGACGGTGATCTTCGACGATCCATCCGCATTGGCGAGGGCCGCGATGGCCGAAGCACCGGTCTTGATGAGATTGCTCCCATTGAAATCGGCGTTCGACACAGCCTTGGCGATCTGGTCGCGCAGGGCCTTGAAGTCCTCGTTCAGTGCGGAACGGCTGGTGGAGTCGAGCGTAGCATCCGACGCCGCCAGGGCCTTTTCCTTCATCTGCAACAGCAGATCCGAGACGCTTTCACCGGCGGCGATGGCCACGTCGATCGTGGAACGTCCACGGTCGAGCGAGTCCTTCACCGCATTCAGGGCCTGCGAAGTGCCACGTTGCGTCTGGGCGATGGCCCACACGGCGCCGTTGTCCTTCGCGTTGGCGACCTTCTTGCCGGTGTTGATGCGGCTCTGGGTCTGCGACAGTTCCATATTGGTCGCGTTGAGGTTCTGGAGCGCAACCATTGCGCCCACGTTGGTATTCACCGAATTGCTGATCATCGGCGGGTCCTTCCATTCTGGTCGGGTGGTGTCCCGGCTTTTGCCGGCGAGCGTTCTTGCTCGCTCAGATCATCGCAAGGCGCAGGCCAGTTTCGACACCAGCGCCGCCACCGCATGTCACTGAATAATAAAAAGAAATTTTGAGATAACGGCGGTCGGGCGCTGGCCCGGACGGGAACCGCCCGGCGCTATTGGCCGGGCGGCAAACTCTGCCCCGATCGGGCGTCGGGCGCGGCCGTCAGGCCGCTTCGGCGCCGCCGGCCAGACCGCCCATCATGATGCGATTGATGTCGATCAGCGGCTCAATCTCTTCTTCCTGGCGTATCACCGCGCTGGTGTGGCGGCCGACCCAGAGGCTCAGGGAGATGATCTGCGCGCGCAGCGGCAAGGGCAGCTGATTGCCCGGATCGGAGCAATCGCTGGCCAGCGCCGACCACAGCCGGCGGTTCCAGTCGAGGGCGTCGATGCGCCCCTTGATATCGTCGGCCGGCAGCTCCGCCGCCTGCATGAGGGCGCGGGTCACCTGGCCGAAAAGGCGGTACTCCGCCTCGCGGGGGGCCTCAGCCCTCGCCGCGGCCTGCTGATAAGCCTGCAGCGACATTGCCCAACCTTTCGTCTTCGTACTCGATCAGCTTCCGGCACAGCATGAGGGCCTTGTAGTACTCTTTGCTCATGGCGTGCTTGGAGATGGCGACGCAGTCGGCCAGAACGTCCGGGTTGCGGATCACGTTCATGAATTCCGACAGCCTGCGCACAAACTCGTCGTAGTAGCGGAGCGCCCCCGGCTCATCGAGGTACATCATCATCACCGGAAAATAGATGAGGCGCGCCGGCGTCGTGGCGTCCTCCGGCTGCATGATGTCCTTCTCGCGGAGCACGGAGGCCTTGTTCTGGAGAACCAGAACCCCGCGACGGTCGCCGTTCTGCACGACGGCGCCATTGAGAACGAACTTCTCTCCGGGCTTCAGCGACAGTTTCAGCGGCAAGACGTCTCACTCCAGTATCCGGGGCGTGCGCTTTCGGGAGCCTGAGCTCCGGGAATCTGCACCCGCCCGATGAACGGGACGCTAAGGTCGCACGGTTAACGGGACATTGCCCAGTCCGCGACGTGACGTCGCTGGTTAATGGGCCATTAGGCATAATCCGGGCATCGAAGGCTGGTAAGCCATCCTTCTCCTCCGGAGTCGCGTCCGCATGCCGCAGCCCTCAGCCAGGTCGATGACCTCCGCGGTCGCCCTTGGCATGGAGCCGATCCAGATCGCCGCGACCGCCCCGCGCATGGCCGCGCCGGTGGCCGGAGACTCCGCGTCGCGCGCCGCGCTGGACAAACTTACCGCCGCGGTCGCCGAGCTGAAGGCCATGGCCGTCCAGCCACTTCTGCAGCAGGCCGTGGCCGCGCTGCAGGCGGACGACTTCAAGACGGGCGGCGACCTGGCGATCAAGGCGCTGGAGATGGACGAACGCAACGGCTTCGGCTGGTACCTGATGGCCATCGCCCGCGAGCGCGCCGGGGATTTCGGCCTGTCGGTGAAATGCTACGAGTCCGCGCTGGCCCTGATTCCCGACCATGATGAGATCGCCAATGACATGGGCCGTCTCGCCTATCGCATGGGCATGGTCGAAACCGCCGAGAAGCTGTTCGCTCACTACCTCAGCCGGCACCCGGGCTCGCCAGAGGCCTCGAACAACATGGCCTGCGCGTTGCGCGACCAGCGGCGGTTCGCCGATGCGGTCGAGGTGCTGCGGCCGGCGATCGAGGTCGATCCGAACAACGCCCTGCTCTGGAACACCCTCGGCACGGTGATCGGCGAGCAGGGTGACCCGGCGCTGTCAGCGACCTTCTTCGACGAGTCGCTGCGGATCGATCCGGCGATGTCCAAGGCCCGCTACAATCGCGGCAATGCGCGTCTGGCGCTGGGCGATCCCGAGGGCGCCTACGCCGACGTGCAGGAAGCCATGACCGGTGCGTCGAACGAGGAGGAGCGGCTGATGATGCAGCTCGCCCGCTCGACCATCCAGCTGGCGCGCGGTCACCTCCAGGAAGGCTGGGACGACTATGAAGCCCGCCTGCAGCCCGGCTTCGCCGACGCCACGCGCTTCTACATCGATCGCCCGCAATGGACGCCGGAGAGCGACCTGAAGGGGAAGTCGGTCCTGATCTACGGCGAGCAGGGCCTGGGCGATGAGGTGCTGTTCGCCAACACCCTGCCCGACCTCGTCGAGGCGATCGGTCCCGAAGGACGGTTGCGCGTCGCGCTGGAGCAGCGACTGATCCCGCTGTTCGAGCGCACCTTCCCGACCGCCGAGTTCGGAACGCACGCCAGCTTCGCCATCGACGGCAAGATGCTGCGCGGGGCGCCGTTCGTGGAGGATACGTCAGACGTTGATCTGTGGGCGCCGATCGGTTCGCTGCTTCGCCGTTTCCGTCCTTCCGCCGAGGCCTTCCCCCCGCGGGAGCGATATCTGACGCCTGATGCCGAGCGCGTGGCCTTCTGGCGGGCGCAGCTGGAGGCCCTGCCCGGCCCCAAGGTCGGACTGCTCTGGAAGAGCATGATCCGGAACGGCGCCCGCCACCGCTACTTCTCGCCCTTCGAGCAATGGGCGCCGGTGCTGGGCGCTCCGGGCGTCACCTTCGTCAACCTGCAGTACGGCGACTGCGAGGCCGAGCTCGCCCTGGCCCGCGAACAGTTCGGCGTTGAGATCTGGCAGCCGCCGGGCATCGACCTGAAGAACGACCTGGATGACCTCGCCGCGCTCTGCTGCGCGATGGACCTGGTCGTCGGCTTTGCCAACGCCACGATCAACCTGGCTGGCGCCTGCGGCGCGCCGGTCTGGCTGATCACCGTCATCAACGCGTGGACCATGCTCGGGACGGACGCCTACCCGTGGTACCCGCAGGCGCGCTGTTTCTGCTCCTCGAACTACCAGGACTGGAACCCGATCATGACCGAGGTCGGCCAGGCGCTTCGCGAACGGTTCGATCTCGGCGATTCCCTCTAGGTGAGGCGGGCGATGGTCCTGGCGATCCTGCAGGCCCGGATGTCTTCCAGCCGGCTTCCCGGCAAGGTTCTCGCCGAGGTCGCCGGCGCGCCGATGATCCTGCGGCAGATCGAGCGACTGAAGCGCGCGCGCAGACTGGACCGCATCGTGGTCGCGACCTCCACCGAGGCCGGCGACGACGTTCTGGCCGATACGCTGGTCGAGGCCGGCGTGGCGGTCTTCCGGGGGGCGCTGGACGACGTTCTGGGCCGTTTCATCGGCGCGATGGACGCTGTTGGTCCGGCTGCGACGGTGGTCCGCCTGACCGCGGACTGTCCGCTGGCCGACCCGGGGGTGATCGACGCAACGGTCGCCTGTTTCGAACGCGCCGACGCCGACTACGCCTCGAACACCGGCGAGCCACGGACCTTTCCCAAGGGCCTGGATGTGGAGGTGTTCCGCGCGGCCGCGCTGCGCGAGGCGGCGGCCGAGACCGCCGATCCCTACGACCGCGAACATGTGACGCCCTTCATCTATCGCCGACCGGAACGGTACGCCCTCGCCTTCCACGCCCAGCCGTACATCGAGGGCGACATCCGATGGACCGTCGATCGACCCGACGACCTCGAGTTTGTGCGGGCGGTGTACGATGCTCTCTATCCGGCCGATCCGGCCTTCTCGAGCGATGACGTCCGCGCCTTCGTCCGAAGCCGGCCCGATCTGCTCACGCTGGGCGGAGACCCGCGCGCATGACGCATGTCGCCCTGAGGGACGTGACCGAAAACGACCGCCGGCGTCTGCTGGCTTGGCGCAACAGTCCGGACGTCGCGCCTTACATGTACTCCGATCATATGATTTCGCCCGACGAGCATGACCGCTGGTTCGACGGCATGGCCGGCGACGCCAGTCGCCGATACTGGATCATTGAGGCGAACCATCTGCCGGTGGGCCTCGCCAATCTGGCCGACATCAACCGCACGCATGGCCGCTGCGCCTGGGCCTACTACCTCGCCGATCCGTCGGTGAGAGGACTGGGCGTCGGCTCCTGGGTCGAGTTCGCGGTGATCGAGCATGTGTTCGGACCGCTCGGCCTGCGAAAGCTGTGGTGCGAGGTGCTGGCCTCCAACGAGGCCGTCTGGAAGCTGCACATGCGCTATGGCTTCCAGCAGGAGGCCTTGTTCCGCGGTCATGTCGTGAAGCAGGGCGAGCCGGTCGATGTGATCGGCCTGGGCCTGCTCGCCGACGAGTGGCGGCCGCGCCGCGAGGCGATGGCGCAGCGCCTTCGCGAGAAGGGTTTCGACGTCTAGCCGGCGGAACATCGCGACGACCAGCGGGTTGAATCGTGGACGGCGGGCGCCCCGCCCGCCAGCCAGGAAACCCCGCATGACCCCGCAGACCGATTTCGAGTACGAGGCCCAGGACCGCGCTGAGATCCTGGACGAGACGAACCTGACCGAGGACGGCCAGGACATCGCCAACTTCGACGACATTCCCGACGTCTACGACGCGACCTCCGCCGACGACGCCGATGAGATCGATGAAGAAATCGACGCCGCCCGCGATGACGAGGGCCTCGACATACGGCGTGAGCCCCTGACCGCCGAGGGCGCCCCCACTGGCGGCGTTCCGACGGACGCTGACACGCCATCCGATCTGGAGCGTGGCGGCAATCCCGATGACATCGACGAAGAAGCCGACCCACATACCGAGCGTCAGCTCGACAAGGGCCTGAAGGAAACCTTCCCCGCCAGCGACCCCGTCTCGATCAATCCCGGCGCGGACTGATCCCGCTCCGCGACATTTCGCGGGAACGGCGAAAGCCGCTTGAACATCCCTCCCGGCGCCTTAGGCTGGCCTCGAATTGAACGTTTGTTTGAGGCTGGCCGACGCCGCCTCGGGGGATGACCATGAGCCAGCGCTTCGAAGGCACCGACAACTACGTCGCGACCGATGACCTGAAGGTCGCCGTCAACGCGGCGATCGCCCTGCAGCGCCCGCTGCTGATCAAGGGCGAGCCCGGCACCGGCAAGACCGTGCTGGCAGAGGAAGTGGCCAAGGCGCTCGGCAGCAAGCTGATCACCTGGCACATCAAGTCGACGACGAAGGCCAGCCAGGGCCTCTACGAGTATGACGCCGTGACCCGCCTGCGCGACAGCCAGCTGGGCGACGAGCGCGTCAAGGACGTCAAGAACTACATCAAGAAGGGCAAGCTCTGGGAGGCGTTCGAATCGGAGAGCCGCCCGGTGCTGCTGATCGACGAGATCGACAAGGCCGACATCGAATTCCCGAACGACCTCCTGCAGGAGCTCGATCGCATGGAGTTCTTCGTCTACGAGACCGGCGAGACGATCTCGGCCAAGGTCCGTCCGGTGATCATCATCACCTCGAACAACGAGAAGGAGCTGCCGGACGCCTTCCTGCGCCGCTGCTTCTTCCACTACATCCGCTTCCCGGAGGCCGAGACGATGCAGGCCATCGTCGATGTCCACTATCCGGGCATCAAGGAGAAGCTGGTCGCCGAGGCGCTGCGCATCTTCTACGACATGCGCAAGGTGCCGGGCCTCAAGAAGAAGCCGTCGACGAGCGAGCTGCTCGACTGGCTGAAGCTGCTGATGGTCGAGGACATCGACGAGGCGACGCTGAAGGAAAAGGATCCGACGAAGCTGATCCCGCCCCTGCACGGCGCGCTTCTGAAGAACGAGCAGGACGTCCACCTGTTCGAACGTCTCGCCTTCCTGGCCCGCCGCGAAGGCGCCGGCGGCGCCCGCCCGGGGCAATAGGTTCAGATCAACCCGCGGATCGGGGACATGTGCGGTCGCACATGTCCCCTTTTTCATGTGGAATCGCCTGCTGTTACCGCGATTTCACTGGCCCCGTTCCGGAGGCTGCGCCACCTTTCGGACACAAACCGGAAGGGACCATCCATGAACCGCCTCCCCCTGCTGCTCGCCGGCGTCGCTGTCCTCGGCCTGGCGGCCTGCGACCATCCTGACGCCAAGCGCCAGCACGCCGAGCGCGCGATCAAGGTCGTCAGCAAGCTCGACTGTCCCGAGCGCCAGGGCGGGCTGAAGCGCACGACCACGGCCAGCGACGGACTGTCCTGCGTCTACGCCAGCAACGATGCCGAGGTCACGCTGCGCCTGGTGTCGCTGAATGGAGCCGAACCCGCCGCCGCTCTGGCCCCGATCGAGGCCGAGCTGAAGGCCATCCTGCCCGACGTGAAGACCAACCCGCCGGCCTCCGCCACCGACGAGGTCAACATCAACCTGCCAGGCGTGAGCATCCAGGCCGGCGAGCAAGGCGCCAAGGTTCGCGCACCTGGCGTCGAGGTCAATGCCGTCGAGGGCGGCGGCGCGGAGATCCGCGCCGGCAAGAACCTGACGGCGGCCGCCGACGGCAAGGGCAAGGGCAAGGGCAAGGGTGGCGACGGCGTATCGGTGCGCTACATCCTGGCCAGCGATACCTCGACCGGCGAGTGGAAAGCGGTCGGCTACGATGCGCGGGGGCCGATCGGCGGGCCCCTGGTGGTCGGCGTGGTCAAGGCGCGGGCCACGGATGGGGGTCACAACGACGTTTTCGAGGACGTCGAGGATCTGATCCGTCACAACGTCGGCGGCCGCGATCGCGCCCGCGGCACGATCATAGTGGACTGACGTCGGTCACCTTGTAGGCCAGAAGCCGGCCGTCCTCGTCCGCCACCGACACGTATTCACCGACCGAGAACCGGTGCTCGCCGAGCCGATGCACTGGTTCGTCGTCTGCGTCGTCGGCGTCGTCGTAGTCGAAGAACCAGGTCTGACCGCGGCGAGCCAGACGACCCGTGACGGCGTCTTCGTCCGGCATGAACCGGCGCACCGAACATTCGCCACGGACCTTCTGGAAGGCTTCGGTGTCCAGCTTTCCGTCCTCGAGCAGCGGCGCCACCAGCGTGTAGCCGCGATGATCGTCGCCGTCGGCGAATTCGGTGCCGGGATTGCGCGCAAGGCGCATGACGATACGCGAAAGCGTCATGGCTTCCCTCGTTTTCTGGGAGCTAGTGGGACAGGAACAGCGACGGGCCGTCGTTGTTCAACAGGGTGCGGGTCGTGCCGCCGAAGATGTATTCCTGAAGGCGCGGGTGCCCGAAGGCGCCGGCCACAAGGATGTCGGCGGAAACCTGCCGCGCGCCGTCCAGCAGCAGCTGCGCCGCATCGCCCCCGTCATTGATCAGCTTCACCTCGGCGGTCACACCGCGATCCGCGAAGAAGCCGGCGAGGCGCGCCGCGTCGAAGTTGCGGGACGACGCCTGCGGCGCGGCCAGGATCACCACCCGCGACGCCTTTTCCAGCAACGGCAGCGCCGTGCGCGCGGCGCGCGAGGCTTCCTTGCCGCCATCCCAGGCCACGGCGACGACGCCGTCGGCGCGCAGCCCGGGGCGGGCGACGATGGTCGGGCGCTGTTCGTCGGCGACAATCTGCTGAAAGGCCTCCGCCAGCGGGCCACGGCCGCGTGCGGCCTCGGTGTCGAACAGGACCACATCGGACAGCCGCCCTTCCATGGACAGGCCGGCCCAGACAGGCGTCTCGAGCGAGACGAAGGCCGTCTTCGCGTAGCCACAGGCCTGGCAGGCGGCCCGGGCGGTTCGCTCGCCCTCCGCGGCGGCTTCCTTCAGGCTGTCCATCGCGGTGATCTGCACGCCGCCCATGAAGCCCTCGCCCATCCAGGGCATGAGATCGGCGATGTCGGCGGGCGCGTGAACGGCCGCCACCTCGGCGCCGAAGGGCGCGGCGATCGCCGCCGCGTACGCCAGAACCTGTGCGTCGTGCGATCCGCCGGCCAGCGGCGCCATGATTCTCGCCCAGCTCATGCAGGTCTCCCTTGTTGCGATCACGATGGCCCTGTCAGGCAGAACCGGTCATTGATCTTTGTCAACCGATGCGCCAGTTGAGGCGCCCTCTTCAGTCAAAGGAACGAACAGGTGGCCAAAGGGCTGCGAGGCGCGACCCCACAGAAGAACAGGCCGCGGGCCTGGCAGCGAATGCTGTCGGGACGGCGCCTGGACCTGCTCGATCCCTCGCCGATGGATATCGAGATCGAGGACATCGCCCACGGCCTGGCCCGCGTCGCGCGCTGGAACGGCCAGACGATCGGCGAACACGGCTTCTCGGTCGCCCAGCATTCGCTGGTGGTCGAGGACATCGTCGCCCACATCCAGCCGGCGGTCGACCCGAAGTGGCGGCTGGCGGCCCTGCTGCACGACGCGTCCGAGTATGTGATCGGCGACATGATCAGCCCGTTCAAGGCGGCGCTGGGCGTCAGCTACAAGGACTTCGAGGAGCGGCTCGAACACGCCATCCACGCCCGCTTCGGCCTGCCGGCCAGGACGCCGGCGGCGATCAAGAAGCTGATCAAGCAGGCCGACCGCGCCTGCGCCTACTTCGAGGCGACGCAGCTGGCGGGATTTGGCCATGAAGAGTCGCTAGGCTTCTTTGGTCCCCTGCCCCAGGGGCTGGATCTCAAGCTCGACCCGATGCCCGCGCGCGAAGCCCAGGAACGCTATGTTCATCGCTTCCATGTGTTGTCGGAGGCCGCCGGGTTCGAGCCCGTCCAGGCCGCGTTCGATACGGAGTAGGCTCGCTTGAAGCTGATCGTCAGCCCCCTGCGCGACGTCGATACCGTGGTCCGGTTCAAGCGACCGTCGCATCTGATCACCCTGCTCGACCCTCATCTGATGGGGGACGGTCCGCGGGGCTTCAATCCCGAGCGGCACCTGAAGATCGCCGTCGACGACATCTGGGAGCCCAGGCAGGGGATGGTCCTGCCCGACCCGGCCGTGGTCGAGGACGTGCTGGCGTTCGGCAAGACGTGGAGCGGCGAGGATCCGATGCTGGTCCATTGCTGGGCGGGCGTCAGCCGTTCGACGGCCGCCGCCTACATGCTCGCCTGCGCCCATCGCCCAGACCTCGACGAGGCGAAGATCGCCCAGGACCTTCGCAAGGCCTCGCCTTCGGCCACGCCCAACCCGCTGATGATCCGGCTGGCGGACGACATCATGGGCCGCAAGGGCAGGATGGTCGATGCGGTGGCGAGCATCGGACGGGGCGTCTACGCCTACCCCGGCTCGCCCTTCGAACTGAAGCTGACCTCCTGACGCCGCCGCCGGCGCCGACCGAGCGCGGCCCCTCCCCCGCTCCGCCCGTCGATGATAGTCAGGGCTCAATGACCCTGTCCGTCGTCATCGGCCTGTCCGCCGTCACCATGGCCATCCGCAACGGCGAGGCGGTGGTGCTGACCGTGCGCCCGCACGATGCGGCGACCGACCGGGCGACCACCCTGCCCGGCCTGCCGTTCGGTCCCTTCGATCCCGAGGGCCACCGCACCTTCGAAATCGCGCTGCGGGCCTTCGTCACCGAGCAGACCGGCTTCGACCTCGGCTTCGTCGAGCAGCTCTACACCTTCGGCGACAAGGGCCGCGATGCGCCCCGCGCAGAGGTCGGGGCCGGCGCGGCAAGAGTCGTTTCGGTGGGCTACCTCGCGCTCACGCCGTCGGCCGTCGACACCACGGCGCCGGACACCGCCTGGGCGCCGTGGTCGCGGTTCTTTCCGTGGGAAGACTGGCGGCTGGGCCGGCCCGCGCTGGTCGACGAGGCCATCGCGCCGGCGCTGCGCGCCTGGGCCGGCCGCGACGACGCCCGCCTCGCCCGGGCGCGCCTGCTGTTCGCGTTGGACGGCGCCGGCTGGAACGAGGAGCGGGTGCTGGACCGCTATGAGCTGCTCTACGAGGCCGGTCTCGCGCCCGAGGCCGCCCGCGACCAGAGGCGCGACAGAGGCGAGGACGCCGTCGAACCCCGGGCCCTGTCAGCGGCGCTGGGCGAGCCGATGCTGTCAGACCACCGGCGGATCCTCGCCACCGGCCTGGGCCGTCTGCGCGGCAAGCTGAAGTACCGTCCTGTGGTGTTCGAGCTGATGCCGCCGGAGTTCACCCTGTCAGCGCTGCAGCGGGCCGTCGAAGCGATCGCCGGGGTGCCCCTGCACAAGCAGAACTTCCGCCGCGTGGTCGAGCGTATCGATCTGGTCGAGGGTCTGGGTCGCATGGACACCGAGACGGGAGGCCGGCCCGCCGAGCTGTTCCGCTTCCGCCGCGAACTCCTGACCCAGAGGCCGGCCGGCGGGCTGAGTCTGCCGCTGCTGCGGGACTAGCTATTCCGCCGCGATCTGCTCGGGCGTCGCTTCGGCTTTCGCCTCTTCGCGCGCCCGCCACCTGGCCTTCAGGCTCTTCGACGTATCGCGCGAGCCGTCCGGGCTCCACCCCGGCGCGCCGAACAGGTAGCCGAATACCTCGCGCACAGAACGGGCCGAGGCCAGGTCCCTGCCGATGCCGATCCACTCGTGGAACGCCACCCGCAACAGGTTGAAATCGCCCAGATTATGGACCAGGCCATAGCGGGGCGGCTCCTTCTCGTCCTCAGGTGTGAAGGTGCCGAACAGGCGGTCCCAGATGATCAGGATGCCGGCGTAGTTGGCGTCCAGATAGCGCGGGTTGCGGGCGTGGTGCACGCGGTGGTGCGAGGGCGTGTTGAACACCGCCTCGAACCAGCGCGGCAGCCGGCTGATGGCTTCGGTATGGATCCAGTACTGGTAGACGAGGCTGATCCCCTTCTGGATGGCGATCATGGCCGGCGGGAAGCCGATCAGCGCCAGCGGCAGCCAAAGCAACCAGGTGCCCGCCACGCCGCCGGTCCAGGTCTGCCGCAGGGCGGTGGCCAGGTTGTAGTGCTGCGAGGAGTGGTGGTTCACGTGGCTGGCCCACCAGAACCGGCGCTCGTGCGCGATGCGGTGGAACCAGTAGTAGGTCAGATCCTCAAGGAAGAAGATCGCGACCCAGGCCCACCAGGCGGTCATCGGGATCTCGAAGATCCGGTGGTTCTGCCAGACCCAGATGCCGACGCCGGCGATGGTGGCGGCGGTGAGGCCGCCCACGACCGAGCTGCCCAGGCCCATCAGCAGCGAGGTGGCCGTATCCTTCGCCTCGTAGGTCGCCCTGGCCTTGCCGAAACGGCCGAGCACGATCTCCAGCACGATCGTGACGACGAACATCGGGATCGCCCATGTGACCGGGTCGAAGGCGGGCTTGATCGGGTCGAGCGTCATGCGGCGAGGACCTCGTCGTTGCTTTCGGGCGGCCAGGGGGTGACGCCGCTGACCGCGAGTTTCGCCACGGGCGCGGCCGGGTCGCGCAGCTTCAGCCGCACGCTGCCGCGGACCACGGGGGCCGCAAGGGCGTCCTCCCAGCGCAGAGTGCGTGCCACCCAGGAATCGCCCAGCCGATAGAGGACCAGGGCCTGCTCGCCGTCGCGGGCAATCAGGCCCGCCCCGTCCGCGGCGATCCAGATCGAGCTCGGAGTCCGGTCGGGAAACTCTGCCGACAGCAGGGCCGCCGCCGACTCGGCGTCCAGCGGCGCCGTCGGCCGGGCGATGCGCGCCCAGGCCGCCACGGCGACCATCAGCGCTACGGCCACGGCCGAGCCGATCAGCACATAGAATTCTTCCACGGCGTTCGCCTTCTCCCCGGGCCGGAGTTTCTACCCGCCGGCCCCGGCGTCAACAGAAAAGCCCTCCCCCGTCGCCGGGAGAGGGCTTGTCCAGGATGCTCGTCCCCCGGAGGGGCGAGAAATCAGAACTTGCGGACGTAGCCGACCGACCAGGTGTTGGCGTCGCCGCCGTAGTTGGTCCAGTCGAAGCGGATGCCGTCGTTTTCGGTGACGAAAGCCTGGGCGCCGACGCCGAAGGCGAAGTCGCTGCCCGAGTCCGTGGCCGAAACGGCGCCGACCGAAGCTTCGACTTCGTAGGTGACGTAGCCGGCGCGGGCGAGGAACTCGATGTTCTCGCTGACCTTGGCCTTGCCGACCATGTAGACGCCGAGCTGGTGCTTCATCTCGATGTTGACGCCGGCGAAATCGTCGTCGGTGATGCCGAAGCCGGCTTCGGCCTCGATCGCGAAGTTCGGGTTGACGTCATAGCCGACGCGGCCCTGGATCAGCGCCAGGTTGACGTTCTCGTCCTCGACGTCGACGTTGGTGTAGGACAGGTTGCCGTAGACTTGAGCCTGGGCAACGGCAGGCACTGCCAGAGCAGCGCAAGCGGCGATCGCAATCGCGATGGTCTTCATATCAGGTAGTCCCCCGAAAGTTCATTTGGCCGATCATCGACCGATGAATCCGCCTTAACGACATTTCCCGGGTTGGCGAAACAGAAAAGGCCTTCTCCATGAAGGAGAAGGCCCGTTCGTTGTGTGTTCCGTCAGCTGGCTGACTAGAAGCGGCGCACGTAGGAGATCGACCACACGTTGCCGTCGCCGCCGTAGCTGGTCCAGTCGCCGCGGATGCCGTCGTTCTCGGTGAAGAACGCCTGGGCGCCGATGCCGTAGGCGAAGTCGTTGCCGTCGGCCGTGGCGGTGCCGCCCGGGCCCGACGCTTCGAACTCGACGGCCACGTAGCCGAGGCGCGCGAAGACGTCGAAGCTCTCGCTGACCGGCGCCTTGATCACGGCGAAGCCGCCGAACTGCCAGTTGGCGCTGACGTCGACGCCGGCGACGGTGTCATCGCCCACGCCGAAGCCGAACTCGCCCTCGATGGCGAAGTTGTCGTTCAGATCGACGCCGAGACGGCCCTGGACGAGGCCGAGGCTCACGTCCGGATTGTCCATGCCGATGCTGGAGTAGCCGACGCCGCCGTAAACCTGGCTCTGGGCCTGGGCAAGGGCGGGCAGGCCCAGCAGGGCGCCGGCGGCGACGGCCGCCACGATCATCTTCTTCATGGGTATTTCCCCCAAACAGTTGTTCTGTTGTTCACGCCCAACTCTGGCGCGCAGTCCTCGCGTATCGGTGTTCTTGTCATCGGACAACAAAAAACCCCTCCCGACCGGGAGGGGTTTTCCGCAAAGGAGGTCCTGGGACGAATTAGAACTTCCGGGTGTATCCGATCGACCACACATCTGCCTCGGCGTCGTCGTGGTCGTGGCGCGTCCAGTCGAGGCGCACACCGTCCTTGTCGGTGAAGTAGTAGTTGCCGCCAACGCCCCAGGCGAAGCCGTCGCTCTCGACCTCGCCCAGCGACGTGTCAAAGCTGGCGCCGCTGTAGCCGGCGCGGGCAAAGATGTCGAAGCTGGGCGAGATCGGCGCCGAAACGACGCCATACACGCCGAGCTGGTTCTGAAGTTCGACATCCACGCCGCCGACCGTGTCGTCGCCGACGCCCAGGGCGGCTTCACCCTCGAGGGCGACATACGGGTTGAACTTGTAGCCGAGGCGGCCCTGGATCGCGCCCAGGTTGGCGTCGTCGGCGTCGACGTTGGCGTAGCCGATCGTGCCGTAGGCCTGTTGGGCCTGCGAAACGGCCGGGACAGCGGCCAGTGACAGCACGGCGGCCGAGGCCGCGATCATGAGAGTTTTCATCGTCATAGTCTCCTTGACGCTTTTTCAGCTCCCCAGCTGCCGGACGGCGTAGGAGCCAAACGCGGCGGACGGTGGACGGTTCAGCGGAGGGAATGAGGCGAAATTGTTTCGTTGCCCCCGCGCCACAGCCGCGCATCCGGGCTGACGCGCGCGCGTCGCGTGCTATCTATCGGCCCCAGAAAACAAGAACGCCGCGCGCGCTGCCGCCCGCGGCCATCGTCGGGATACCGTCAAAGTGCATCAGGCCGTCATCGCCGCCACCGGTCTCTACACCCCGGACCAGAGCATCTCGAACGCCGAGCTGGTCGACGCCTTCAACACCTACGTAGAGCGGTTCAACGCCGCCAACGCGCAGGCCATCGCCGCCGGAGAGGTGGAGGCGCTGGCCCCCTCCTCGCCCGAGTTCATCGAGAAGGCCTCGGGGATCAAATCCCGCTTCGTGATCGACAAGACCGGCATCCTCGACCCGGAGGTGATGACGCCGCGCATCCCCGAGCGCTCGAACGAGGAACTGTCCGTCCTCGCCGAGATCGCCGTGAAGGCGGCCCGGCAGGCAATCGAGGCCTGGGGCAAGCCGGTCGACCAGATCGACGCGGTGCTCTGCGCCGCCTCCAACATGCAGCGCGCCTATCCGGCCATGGCCATCGAGGTGCAGCAGGCGCTCGGCATCGGCGGCTTCGCCTTCGACATGAACGTGGCCTGCTCCAGCGCCACCTTCGGCATCAAGACGGCGGCCGACTTCGTGGCCACCGGCTCGGCGCGGGCGGTGCTGATGGTCAATCCGGAAATCTGCTCGGGCCACCTGAACTTCCGCGACCGCGACAGCCACTTCATCTTCGGCGACGTGGCGACGGCGGTGATCGTCGAGCGGGCGGAAGACGCGACAGGCGGATGGGACATCCTCGGCACGCGTCTGAAGACCGAGTTCTCGAACAACATCCGTAACAACTTCGGCTTCCTGAACCGCGCCGCGCCCGAGGGTATCGGCGCGAAGGACAAACTGTTCGTGCAAGAAGGCCGCAAGGTGTTCCGCGAGGTGGTGCCGATGGTCAGCGCCATGATCATCGAGCACGCCGACGACATCGGCGTCGACCCGACGGGTCTGAAGCGCATGTGGCTGCACCAGGCCAACATCAACATGAACGAGATGATCGGCCGCAAGGTGCTGGGCCGCGACCCGCAGCCGGGCGAGAACGTCATCATCCTGGACGAGTACGCCAACACCTCCAGCGCCGGCTCGATCATCGCCTTCCACAAGACCAACGACGACTTCGCCGCCGGCGAGACGGGCCTGATCTGCAGCTTCGGCGCGGGCTATTCGGCCGGGACGGTGTTTGTCCGGAAGCGGTAGTTCGTTCTTCCTTCTTCATGGCCCGGCTCGTCCGGGCCACCCGTGCGTGGTGAGCCAAAAGGTTGAAGGGCGCGGCTTGATCCGTGCCCCTCTTCGTTTCGCCGCTGTCCATGTATGGCCCGGACGAGCCGGGCCATGACGGATCACTGGGAAGGTTGGGCCCCGCCAGCCTGTTTCGCCTTCCACTCCATCGCATTCCGGATGCGCCAGCTGACCGACGGGTGGCTGTAGAACAGCACCTCTTCCAGCCGGCTCGGCGTCGCGGCGCGGTACTCGACCGTCTGGATCAGCGCCTTGGCCAGACCGTCCGGCTCGCCGGCGACCTCGAGCGAGTAGTTGTCGGCGTCGGCCTCGGACAGGCGCGTGATCGAGTTGAAGGCCGGCGTCGCCACCAGGCCCAGCACCGCGAGCACCGCCATCAGCACCGGCAGCCCGGCCGGATCCTCGATGCCCTTCACGTCGCGAGCGCCGAGCAACCGCGCGGCCAGCGGGAACAACCGGTCGACCAGCCAGAAGCCGATCATCAGCAGCACGGCCGTGGCGACGAGGCGCGACAGGATGTGGCCGCGCGCGTAGTGGCCCATCTCATGGCCGACCACGGCGCGGATCTCGGACATGTCCGCCCCGGCCCTGAACATGGTGTCGCTCATGTTGATCTGGGCCGAGCCGAACAGGCCGGTGACGTTGGCGGTGTAGCGGTTCGACTGCTTGGACCCGTCGTAGATGAAGATCTTGTCCGACGGGATGTTGTTGGCCTTCGCCATCGCCACGATCGCGTCGCGCACAGGGCCCTCGGGCGCCGGCTTGTAGGTGTTGAAGAGCGGCAACAGGAAGATCGGCGCCAGCACCAGGACCAGCACCAGGACCGCGGTCGACACGCCCGTGGCCCAGATCCACCAGGTCTTTCGCGCCCGCCGCAGCAGCCAGTAGATGGCCAGCAGCACCAGCACGCTGACCACGACGCCGAACACCGCGCCGATCGCCCACTCGCCGAGCCACCCGCCGAGCGGCTGGCTCGTCATGCCGTAGGACTTCTCGCGGAACCAGTCTGCGTAGATGGACCAGGGCAGGCTGAGCAGCTCTTCAAGAACGACAGCGACGGGCAGAACCGCCAGGGCGGCCAGCCAGGGACGCGGGCGGGCGCGCTCCACGCCGGACCGCAGTTTCGTCAGCACGCCGGACCGGATGATCAGCCATGACACCGCTACAGCGACAAGGGCGCCCCACAGGAGCATCCAGTAGCCGCCCTGGGTGTAGGCCGTGGCCTTCTCGTGAACCTCCGGCGGCAGCGTCGCGAGATAGCGCGCGGTCTCGGCGGCCGGATCGATGGCGTTCGTGGCGGCCATGGGCCTACCCTCCTTCCCTGTTGTCAGCGCCAGATGTCCATGTGTCGCCGCGTCTGTCAGGTGAATTCGCCGTCAGGAAGACGGCGCGCATTCCCGCGACGCTAGAAGCCGGGTGTGACGCGGACGGCGGAATGTGAACAATGCTCTCGGGTACGGGGCGAGACATGGCGCAGGACAGGACCGAAGAGGACGCGCGGCTCAGCCGCCGGCGCCTGCTGGCGGGCTCGGGCCTGGCGCTCGGCGTCGCGGCCATGGGCGAGACCGCCCGCGCCCAGGAGCCGGCCCCTGCCGAGCCGCCGCCCGGTCCGGACGATCCTGACTTCCACGACGGCGATCCGACCGCCATCGAGCCGCCGATGCAGCCGCCGGCCCACGCCGGCGGCGGGCCGGACTGGCAGCGGGTCCGGGCGCAGTTCGCGATGGACTGGGGCGTCGTGGATCTGTCGGCGATGTTGTTCGCGGCCAACCCGCGCATCGTGCGCGACGCCATCGCGCGCCATCGCGACGGACTCGACCGCTCGCCGGTGCAGTACCTGGAAGCCCGCAACCGACCGCTCCAGAACGCCGCCCGCGCCGCCGCCGGCGCCTATTTCGGGGTCAAGGCAGACAATATCGCCCTTACCGAGAACACGACGACCTCGGTGGCCCTGGTCTATGCCGGCGTCGGTCTGCGCTACGGCCAGGAGGCGCTGACGACGGTCCACGACTACTACGTGACCCACGAGTCGCTGCGGCTGGCGGCCCAGAAGGGCGGCGGGACGGTGCGCAAGATCAGCCTGTACGACCAGGCGGCCACCGCCACGGTCGAACAGATCGTCAGCCGGATCATCTACAACATCCGCCCCGAGACCCGGGTGCTCGCCCTGACCTGGGTGCACTCCTCGACCGGGATGAAGCTGCCGATCCGCGAGATCGCCGCCGCCCTCGCACCGATCAACGCCGCCCGCAACGAACGGGACCGGGTGCTGTTCTGCGTCGACGGCGTGCATGGCTTCGGGGTCGAGAACACCAGCCTGCCCGAACTCGGCTGCGATTTCCTGATGGCCGGCTGTCACAAGTGGCTGTTCGGACCGCGGGGCACCGGCGTGATCCTGGGCACCGACTACGGCTGGTCGCGGGTGACGCCGACGGTGCCGAGCTTCCTGGCCCCCAACGCCTACGGCGCCTGGCTGGGGAACTACGATCCCGGCCCGACCACCGGCGCCCGCATGACGCCGGGAGGGTTCAAGGCGTTCGAGCACGTCTGGGCGATGACCGAGGCGTTCGGCTTCCATCAGTGGATCGGCAAGGCCCAGGTCCAGGCCCGCACGCACGAGCTGGCGTCGCGCCTGAAATACGGTCTGCGCCAAATGCAGGGCGTCATCCTGCGCACGCCGGTCGATCCGCGCCTTTCGGCCGGCATCGTCAGCTTCGACGTGACCGGTCTCTCGGCGGACGGCGTGGTGCGGCGCCTGCGCAACCAGCGGGTCATCGGATCGGCGGCGCCCTACGCCACCCGCCATGTCCGGCTGACGCCCAGCATCCGCAACACGCCGGAGGACGTCGACTTCGCGCTGAACGCCCTGAGCCTGATGCGGCGGGCCTGAACGGCGTTTGACGCAGGACAAGGACTCGGCGTCCGGATGGCGTAGAGCATCGCGTCGTCACGGAGGATCGGCATGGCCCGTTTCATGAGCCACCGGGAAAGCCATCTGGTCTCCCGCATCGGCTGGCTGCGCGCCGCGGTGCTCGGCGCCAACGACGGCATCGTCTCGACGGCCAGCCTGGTGCTGGGCGTCGCCGCCGCGTCCTCGGACAAGGGCGCAGCGCTGGTGGCCGGCATGGCCGCGCTGGCGGCCGGCGCGATGTCGATGGCGGCCGGCGAGTACGTTTCGGTCAGCTCCCAGTCGGACACCGAACGGGCGGACATCGCCCGCGAGACGCGGGAGCTCGCCGAGGAGCCCGAGGCGGAGCTGGAAGAACTGACCGGCATCTACGTCTCGCGCGGCCTTGACGAGACGCTGGCCCGGCAGGTGGCGGTGCAGCTGACCGCCCGCGATGCGCTCGGGGCCCATGCCCGGGACGAGCTCGGCATCTCGGAGATCACCTCGGCCCGGCCGGTGCAGGCGGCGCTGACTTCGGCCGCGACCTTCGCGGCGGGCGCGGCGGCGCCGCTGCTGGTGCTGGCGCTGAGCCCGATGACGCTGGCGGCCCCCGCCGTCGCGGCGTCCTCGCTGCTGTTCCTGGCGGCCCTCGGCGCCATCGGCGCGCGCGCCGGGGGCGCGGATGTCATGAAGGCGACCGTCCGCGTGACCTTCTGGGGGGCGCTGGCCATGGCGGTCACGGCCGGGGTCGGCAAGATATTCGGCGCGGTCGTCTAGAGGTCGATCCGCCAGCGCAGGCCTTCCGTGCCGCCATAGGCCTGCGGCTTGGTGAACGGGCCGAGCAGTCGCCCGCCATTGGCGACGATCACGCGATGCGAGGGGATGTTGTCGGGGTCGGTGGTCAGCTCGATCCACCGCAGGCCCGTTTCCGCCGCCAGCGGCAGCAGCGCGCCCAGCGCGGCCGTCGCGTGACCCCTGCGCCGCGCCCAGGGCACGACGGCGTAACCGACATGGCCGAGCACGTGCGGCGGCAGATCCTCCGTCCCTGGCGCCCAGCGCATGCCGATCGAGCCGACAAAGCCGTCGTCCCACATCCAGCGATTGAAGCCCGGCAGCCGCTTCACCGTCTCGCCGTCAGGCAGGACGATGTCCGGGCCGGCGGCCTCGCGGTCATCCATGCTTGCGAGGAAGCCGGCGGAATCCTCCGCGATCAGCTCCAGAAACCGAAGCCGCGTCGCCTCGCCGCCCGCCGTGTTGTCTGGCGACCAGCCGCGCTCCAGCGCGTCGACGTAGGAGGGCAGGTGCTCGGCGGCGGGGGTGACGAGGGCGAAGGGCATGGGGGGAGAATGCCCTGATAGTCAGCACAGGCAAACCTCTCCCTCTTGGGAGAGGAAACTCCGATTACTTCCCCGCCAGCGCCGCCTGCGCCGCCGCGAGCCGTGCGATCGGCACGCGGAAGGGCGAGCAGCTGACGTAGTCGAGGCCGACGCTCTCGCAGAAGTGGATGCTGGCCGGGTCGCCGCCGTGTTCGCCGCAGATGCCCAGCTTGACGCCCGGCTTCACCGCGCGGCCGCGCTCGGCGGCGATGCGGACGAGATCGCCGACGCCGTCCTGGTCGAGGCTGACGAACGGGTCCTTCTCGAAGATGCCCTTGTCGATGTAGGCGCCCAGGAACTTGCCGGCGTCGTCGCGGCTGATGCCGAAGGTCGTCTGAGTCAGGTCGTTGGTGCCGAAGCTGAAGAACTCGGCGCCCGCTTCCGCCAGGTCGGCGGCCCGCAGGGCGGCGCGGGGCAGCTCGATCATCGTGCCGACCTGGTACTCGATCTCGACGCCCTGCTCGGCCAGCACCGCCCTGGCGGTGCGGTCGGTCAGGTCGCGCAGGTACTTCATCTCCTCGCCCTTGGCGACGAGCGGGTGCATGATCTCCGGCACCGGCGCGGGGCGGCCAGACTTGGCGATCTCGCAGGCCGCCTCCATGATCGCCCGGACCTGCATCTCGTAGATCTCGGGATAGGAGACGCCGAGGCGGCAGCCGCGGTGGCCGAGCATCGGGTTGGTCTCGTGTAGCTCGCGCGCCCGCCGCATCAGCTTGGCGGCGTCCAGGCCCGTGGCCTTCGCCACATCGGCCATGCCGGCCTCGTCGTGCGGCAGGAACTCGTGCAGCGGCGGGTCGAGCAGCCGGATGGTGACCGGCAGGCCCTCCATGATCGTGAACAGCTCGACGAAGTCGGCCTTCTGGAACGGCGCGATCTTGGCCAGGGCGGCGCGGCGGCCCTTCTCGTCGTCGGCGAGGATCATCTCGCGCACGGCGACGATGCGGGTCTCGTCGAAGAACATGTGCTCGGTGCGGCACAGGCCGATGCCTTCCGCGCCGAACTGGCGGGCGGTCTTGGCGTCCAGCGGCGTCTCGGCGTTGGCGCGGACCTTGAGGCGGCGAACGCCGTCGGCCCACTGCATCAGATGCGCGAAGTCGCCGGTCAGCTCCGGCTCGATCATCTTCACGGAACCCGCCAGCACCTCGCCGGTCGAGCCGTCGATAGTGACAACCTCCCCGGCCCTGAACTCGCGTCCCCGCGAGCGGAACAGGCCTTCCTTCGGGAAGATGCCGATCTCGCCGGCGCCGGACACGCAGGGACGGCCCATGCCGCGCGCCACCACGGCGGCGTGGCTGGTCATGCCGCCGCGGGCGGTGATGATGCCGCGGGCGGCGTGCATGCCGTGGATGTCCTCGGGGCTCGTTTCCTCGCGCACCAGGATCACGGCCTCGCCGGCTGAGCCGAGCTTCTCGGCCTCGTCGGCGTCGAACACGATCTTGCCGGTCGCCGCGCCCGGGCTGGCGGGCAGGCCCTTGGCGATGACGTTTCGTTCGGCCGAAGGATCGATGGTCGGGTGCAGGAGCTGGTCGAGCGCGCCCGGCTCGACGCGCGCCACGGCTTCGTCACGGGTGATCACCCCGCCCTCGGCCATCTCGACGGCGATCTTCAGCGCAGCCTTGGCGGTGCGCTTGCCGTTGCGGGTCTGCAGCATCCAGAGCCGGCCCTGCTCGACCGTGAACTCGACGTCCTGCATGTCGCGGTAGTGGCTCTCGAGCTTGGCGGCGACGTCGCGGAACTGGGCGAACACCTCCGGCATCGCCTCTTCCATCGACGGGGCGATGTCGCCCATCTCCTCGCGGGCGACCTTGGTCAGCGACTGCGGCGTGCGGATGCCGGCGACGACGTCCTCGCCCTGGGCGTTGATCAGGAACTCGCCGTAGAGCCGGTTGTCGCCGGTCGAGGGGTTGCGCGTGAACGCGACGCCGGTGGCCGAGGTCTCGCCCATGTTGCCGAACACCATCGACTGGATGTTCACCGCCGTACCCCAGGCCTCGGGGATGTCGTGCATACGGCGATAGAACTTGGCCCGGTCGTTCATCCAGCTGGCGAAGACGGCGCCGATCGCGCCCCACAGCTGCTCCTGCGGATCCTGCGGGAAGGGCCGGCCCAGCTCGCGCTCGACGGCCTTCTTGTAGTCGGCGACGACGGCCTTCCAGTGGTCGGCGGTCAGGGCGGTGTCGACGGTGACGCCGAGGCTGTCCTTATGGTCGTCGAGGATCTCCTCGAACATGTGATGGTCGAGGTCGAGCACCACGTTCGAGTACATCTGGATGAAGCGGCGATAGCTGTCGAAGGCGAAGCGCTCGTCGCCGGAGAGCTTGCCGAGCCCCTGCACCGTCTCGTCGTTGAGGCCCAGGTTCAGGACCGTGTCCATCATGCCCGGCATCGAGGCGCGGGCGCCCGAGCGGACGCTGACCAGCAGCGGGTTGGCCGCATCGCCGAACGCCTTGCCGGTGATCTGCTCGACCTTCTTCAGGCCGTCGGCGACCTGGGCGGCCAGTTCGGCCGGGTACTGCTTGCCGTTGGCGTAGTAGTGGACGCAGGCCTCGGTCGTGACCGTGAACCCCGGCGGCACCGGCAGGCCCAGCATGGCCATCTCGGCCAGGTTGGCGCCCTTGCCGCCCAGCAGGTTCTTCATCGAAGCGTCGCCGTCGGCGCCGCCGCCTCCGAAGCCGTAGACCCAGCGGGTGGTGGTTTGCGTTCCAGTCACTATGCCCAGTCCCTTGTTTCACCGAGCGTCCCCGCGAAGGCGGGGACCCAAACGGCGATTCAGTTTGGACCCCCGCCTTCGCGGGGGCGATCGGATCGGGGGCTACCCCGTAACCAAAGAGAAGTCCGCGACGCGGCCCATCGAAACCTGGACCTGCTGCAGAAGACGCAGGCGGTTCTCGCGTTCCGCCGGAACGTCGCTGTTGACCAGCACCTTGTCGAAGAAGGCGTCGACCGGCGCGCGCAGGCCCGCCAGCGCCGTCATGGCGCCGGTGAAGTCCTCGGCGGCCAGGGCCGTGTCGAGTTTGGGCGCGAGGGTCTCCAGCGCCGCGAACAGCGCCCCCTCCTCCGCCGGCTGGGCCACCTTCGACGGCGCACCGGTCGGCAGCGGACCCTTCTTTTCCTCGGCCTTGAGGATATTGGCCGCGCGCTTGTAGCCGGCCAGCAGGTTGGCGCCGTCGTCGGTGGCGAGGAATGAGCTCAGCGCTTCGACCCGGGCGACGATACGCACGAGGTCGTCATCGCCGAGCGCGAACACCGCGTCGACGAGATCGCCGCGTTTGCCCTGATCCTTCAGCGCGACCTTCAGCCGGTCTGCGAAGAAGTCGAGGAGATCGCGGTGTCGTGTCTTGCCGTCACCGACTAAGCTACGGGCATGTAGGAATGAGCCACCGGCGGCCTGCTTTTTCGCAAGCTCACGAGCATCGATTTGGTCGTCCAGACGGACGAATGCCGGATCGACAGCGTCGAAGAGAGAAATTCGGAAACGGCCTTCGAGCAGGACGCGGATCACACCAAGTGCTGCACGGCGCAAGGCATAGGGATCCTTGCTTCCCGTCGGCTTCTCGTTGATGGCCCAAAAGCCGACGAGCGTGTCCAGCTTGTCGGCCAGCGCCACGGCCACGCTCAGCGGCGCGGTCGGGACGGCGTCGCCGGGGCCCTGCGGGCGGTAGTGGTCGCGGATGGCGTCGGCGATCTCGCCGTCGAGGCCGAATTCGCGGGCGTAGTAGCCGCCCATGACGCCCTGCAGCTCGGGGAACTCGCCGACCATCTGGCTGGCGAGGTCGGCCTTGGCGAGGCGGGCGGCCTCGGCGGCCTTGTCGGGGTCGGCGTCGACGAGCGGGGCGATCTCGCGGGCCAGGGCGACGATGCGCTCGACCCGCTCGGCCATCGTCCCCAGTTTGGCGTGGAAGGTGACGCCGTTCAGCTTCTTCAGCCAGGGCTCGAAGCCGTCCTTGACGTCCTCGGCCCAGAAGAAGCGGGCGTCCGACAGGCGCGAGGACAGCACCTTGGCGTTGCCGCGGGCGATCTCGGCCCCGCCGTCCGGGGCGACGTTGTTGGCCACGACCAGGAAGTGCGGCGCCAGCCCCGCCTCGCCCGGCTTGCGGACGGCGAAGTACTTCTGGTGCGTCCGCATCGACGTGCGGATGACCTCGGGCGGCAGGCTCAGGAAGGCCGGGTCCATGTCGCCCAGGATCGGGGTGGGCCATTCGGCCAGGCCCGCGACCTCGTCCAGCAGGCCCTCGTCCTCGACCAGTTCCAGCCCGCGCGCGAAGCACAGGGTGCGGGCGCCCTCGAGGATGCGTGCTTTACGCTCCTCGACGTCGAGCACGACGAAGTGGCCGGCCAGCGCCTCGTGGTACTCGTCGAAGTCGCGGGCGCGGAACACCCGCGTCTCGGCCATGAAGCGGTGGCCCTCGCTGAGGTCGGCGGCGACGATGCCGTCGATGCTGAGCGGCACGACCTCGCGGTTGAACACGCACAGGATCCGCTGCAGCGGGCGCACCCAGCGCAGTTTCCCGTGGCCCCATGTCATCGACTTCGGCCAGGGGAAACCGCGCACGATCTGCTCGACCAGCTCGGCGACGATCTCCGGCGTAGGACGGCCGGCCTTGTGGACGTGGGCGAAGAGCACGCCGTCCTTCTCGGTCAGCTGCTCGCGCGCGAGGCCGGTCTTGCGCAGGAAGCCTTCCAGCGCCTGCTCAGGCGCGTTGGCCTTGGGCCCCTTCAACTCTTCATGCACGTCGGGCTGCGCGACCGGCAACCCTTCGACCACCAGCGTCAGCCGGCGCGGGCCTGCGAAGGCCTTCAGGCCCTCGGAGATCAGGCCGGCCTTGCCCAGGCCGTCGCGCGCCATGCGTTCGAGATCGCGCGCCGCCTGCGCCTGCATGCGGGCCGGGATTTCCTCGGAGAACAGTTCAAGCAGAAGCTGGGGCATGTCAGGCGGCGTTCCGGCCCTGCTGGTCGACCCAGGCCTGGGCGCACAGCTTGCAGAGGTCGCGGATGCGGCCGATGTAGCTGGCGCGCTCGGCGACCGCGATCGCCCCACGGGCGTTCATCAGGTTGAACAGGTGGCTGGCCTTCAGGACCATGTCGTAGGCCGGCAGCACCAGATGGTCGCCGTCATACGAGCGCGCGAGCATCAGCGGAACCTGCTGCTCCATATCCTCGAACTGGCGCTTCAGCACCGCGACGTCGTAGCCGTGGAAGTTGGCTTCAGAGTGCTGGCGCTCATTGTCCAGGAACACATCGCCGTAGGTCAGCGCGCCCAGCGGGCTGTCCGGGTCGTTGTAGGGCAGGTCGTAGACGTTATCGACGCCGAACACGTACATCGCCAGCCGCTCGAGGCCATAGGTCAGCTCGCCCGCGACGGGGTCGACGTCCAGCCCCCCCACCTGCTGGAAGTAGGTGTACTGCGACACCTCCATGCCGTCGCACCAGACTTCCCAGCCCAGGCCCCAGGCCCCGACCGTCGGGTTCTCCCAGTCGTCCTCGACGAAGCGGATATCGTGCAGCTTCAGGTCCAGGCCGATGGCTTCGAGGGAGCCGAGGTAGAGGTCCTGCATGTCGGCCGGGTTCGGCTTCAGGATCACCTGGTACTGATAGTAGTGCTGCAGGCGATTGGGGTTTTCGCCGTAGCGGCCGTCGCCGGGCCGGCGCGAGGGCTGGACGTAGGCGGCGTTCCAGGGCTTGGGACCCAGCGCACGAAGCACTGTCGCCGGATGGAGCGTCCCCGCCCCCACCTGCTCGTCGTGCGGCTGCAGAATCAGGCAGCCGCGCTCGCCCCAGTACTGGTTCAGCCGCATGATAAGGGCCTGAAAAGACCGGGGTTTGGCGTCGGAGGACATGGTCTGGTTCGCGGGTGCAAAAAAGTCGGCGGACCATAGGGCCCGCCGACTTCTGCTTCAAGCGATGAAAGCCTTGTCCCGCCGCGACTTACTGGACGGCCGGGGCGCCCTCGACAGGAGCCTCCGCCGCGGGTTCGGCCATGGCCGCTGCGGCGCCTTCCGGCGTCAGCACGGCGTCGACCACATAGACCAGACCGTTGGAGGTCTTCACCTCGGCGACCAGGATGTTGGCGAGGTTGGCCTTCAGGCCCGTCCCGCTGCCGTCGAGCACAAGACCCGTGCCGGCGACGGTGTTCACCGGCCCCTTGGCGCCGGCCAGGCTGGCCGCTTCCACCGGCGTGTTGATCAGGTGGTACATCATCATGCGCTGCAGCGTCGGCGCGTCCTTCATCAGACGATCCAGCTCGCCGGCCGGAAGGGCCGCGAAGGCCGCGTCGGTGGGCGCGAACAGCGTCACTGTGCGCTGGGCCTTGATCACGCCGGTCAGGCTGGTCTTGTCGAGCGCCTTGAGCAGGGTCTTGAACTGGCCCGAGGCGCGCAGCGTCTCGATGGTGTCGCCGGCCGGGGCGAGCGTCATGGTCGGCGCGGCCGGAGCCGAGGCCACGGGGGCGACCGGCGCGGCAGGCGCAACCGGCGCCGTCTGGGCGAAGGCCGGGACCGAAAGGGAAGCCGCGACGGCGAGAGCGACGGCGAAACGGGTGGCGAGCATCAATGAGTCCTTCTGGAGTCGCGGACCGGGCCCGTCCTCAAGGGCGGGCCCGGTCCGTGGCGCGTGTATGTGTCCGGCAAATACCGCTCCCGTTTGACCGGCGCGGGGACATTGCAGGGCAAGAGTCAAACGACCGTTAGCAACGCGAGCGCCGCTCTCCCAGTGCGGAAGAGCGGCGCGGCGTCGGTTGCCCGATTTGCAGTCGTCCGGATCAGCCCTTCGGCTTCTCCGGCTCCTCGGCCGGCTCGACCTGGGTGGCGGGCTCGGGGTTGGCCGTATCGGCCGCGGAGCCTGGATCGGCCGCCGGCGTGGCCGGAGCCGTCGCGGCGGCGTCGGCGCCGGCGCCCGGCGGCGCCCGATTTCGCGGCGCCCGCCGGACCCTCTGCTTACGGATTGAGCTAAACCGGCCTTTCGGCCTCATTCATTGTGCGCTGCACACCGTCAGGCAAGCCCTCCCGCTAGCGTGGCCATGACCGGGGATGGAGCGGCCAAGCATCGCTCCCTCCCGCCGGTTCCACGGGAAAGACAAGGGGCGCGCGCCGGGCAACCGGGGTGCGGGAGCAAGGCGGATGAAACTGATCATTGCGGTGGTCAAACCCTTCAAGCTCGACGAGGTGCGTGAAGCCCTGGTCGGCGCGGGGGTGGAGGGCCTGACGGTCTCCGAGGTCAAGGGTTACGGCCGCCAGAAGGGCCAGACCGAGATCTACCGGGGCGCCGAGTACCAGGTGAACTTCGTGCCGAAGGTGAAGCTGGAGGCCGTGGTCGACGACGCCGCCGCCGCCAAGGCCGTGGAGGCCATCAAGGCCGCGGCCGCCACCGGAAAGATCGGCGACGGCAAGATCTTCGTCCTGAACGTCGAGGACGCCGTGCGCATCCGGACCGGTGAAACCGGTTCGGCGGCGCTCTGACAACATCATCGGGACAAGGGGATAGCGACGATGAAAACCACTCTCTTCGGACGACTCGCGGCGTTGACCGCCGTGGCCGTCCTGGCCGGAGCGCCGATGGCGGCCCCGGCCTTCGCCCAGGAGGCCGCGCCAGCGGCGGCGGCGGCGGCCGCTCCGGCCGCCGAAACGCCGGCGCCCGCGCCTGAAGCCGCGGCCCCGGCCGCCGCCGAAGCTCCGACCATTACCCCGACCGTGGACAAGGGCGACAATGCCTGGATGCTGCTGTCGTCGCTGCTCGTGCTGCTGATGATCGTGCCGGGCCTGGCCCTGTTCTACGGCGGCCTGGTTCGCCAGAAGAACATGCTATCCATGCTGATGCAGGTCTCGACCGTGACGGTCGTGGGCATGATCACCTGGGCGCTGTGGGGCTACAGCCTCGCGTTCACCGACGGCGGCAGTCTCGACGCCTGGGTCGGCGGCCTGAGCAAGGTTGGCCTCAAGGGCGTGGATACGACGACCCTCGTGGGCACCTTCTCCACCGGCGTCTCGATCCCTGAACTGACGTTTGTCGCCTTCCAGATGACCTTCGCCTGCATCACCGCGGCGCTGGTGCTGGGCGGCTTGGCCGAACGGATCAAGTTCAGCGCCACCGTGCTGTTCGCCGTCCTGTGGCCGTTGGTCGTCTACTACCCGATGGCCCACATGGTCTGGTGGTGGGCGGGTCCGGATACGGTCGCTCTCAATCCTGAAGCGCCGATCCAGGCCGGCATGCTCTGGGCCTGGGGCGCGCTCGACTTCGCCGGCGGCACCGTGGTCCACATCAACGCCGGTATCGCCGCCCTCGTCGGCGCGATCATCCTGGGCAAACGTTCGGGCTTCCAGAAGGAGCCGATGCCGCCGCACAGCCTGACGCTGACCCTGGTGGGCGCCGGCCTGCTGTGGGTGGGCTGGTTCGGCTTCAACGCCGGTTCGAACCTGGAAGCCAACAGCTACGCCTCGCTGGCCATGCTCAACACCTTCCTGGCCACCGCCGCCGCTGGCTTCAGCTGGACCGTGACGGAGTGGGTGACGCGCAAGAAGGCCTCGATGCTCGGCATGGCCTCGGGCCTGATCGCCGGCCTCGTCGCCGTGACGCCGGCCGCCGGCTTCGCCGGACCGATGGGCGCCATCGTGCTCGGCCTCATCGTCAGCCCGATCTGCGTGGTCTTCTGCTCGGCCATCAAGAACGCCCTGAAGTACGACGACAGCCTGGACGCCTTCGGCATCCACGCCATCGGCGGCATCGTTGGCGCCATCGCCACAGGCATCCTGGTCAGCCCGGACCTCGGCGGCGCGGGCATCGTCGACTACACGACCTGCGCGGCGGACGGCGACATCTCGACCTGCGACGCAGCGACCTATGTCATGGGCACGCAGGTGATGAACCAGGTGAAGGCGGTTCTGTTCACCATCGCCTTCTCGGCGATCGGTTCGGCCTTCGTCTTCTTCGTCATCAAGCTGATCACCGGTCTGCGGGTCAGCCCCGAGACCGAAGAAGAAGGCCTGGACATCTCCGAACACGGCGAGCGCGCCTACCACTCGTAGGCCCGGTCTCCGGACAGGGAACGGGGCGCGGATCGAAAGGTCCGCGCCCTTTCTCATTGTCGGACATCCACTTCAGTGCGTGTCCCGGGCCTCAGCCCAGCCGGCAGCGCCGGACCCACCAGTCCGGTCGCATCGACTCCAGCCGCACGGCCAGGCCCTCGGCCTCGATGTCGCCGGCGCACAGGGCGAAGCAGGTCGCGCCCGATCCGCTCATGCGGGCAAGCAGCGCCTCGGGCTCGTCGCGCAGGGTCTCCAGCACCTCGCCGATCCGGGGCTCCAGCGCCACGGCCGGCGCCTCCAGATCGTTCCGGCAATAGCTGAGGAAGGCCGCCAGTTCCTCCGGGCTCTCGAAGTTGTCGGGCAGCGCCGGCAGGTCGGCCGCGCCCGGGGCGCCGGCGTCGTCATAGGCCCGGTAGACGGCTCCCGTCGGCGAGGGAACCATCGGGTTGACCAGCACCGCGTCGATCGGCCGGAACACCGGCGGGCGGCTGAGGCGGTCCCCCCTGCCCTGCGCCATGGCCGACTGGCCCCACAGGCAGACCGGCCCGTCGGCCCCCAGCCGCGCGGCGATGGCGGTCAGCATCTCGTCCTGGACCGGCAGTTCAAGCGCCGAGCGCAGCAGCCGCAGCGTCGCCCCGGCGTCCGAGGACCCCCCGCCCAGCCCGGCGGCGACCGGCAACTGTTTGTCGAGCAGCAGCCGGAACGGCGGCTTGGGGCCCTTCACATGCTCGAACAGCGCGCGCGCGGCCTGGACGACCAGGTTCTCCGGCCCGTGCTCGATCAGATGTCCGAACGGCCCGGTGACCTCGAACTCCGGCGCTTCCGATGGTTGCACGGACACCCGGTCGCCGACGTCGGCGAACACCATCAGGCTGGCCAGCGGGTGATAACCGTCGGCCTCCACCGGCCCGACATGCAGGAACAGGTTCACCTTGGCCGGCGCGAAGGCTGAGAGGCTCATGGGGCACCTCTACTGCGAACCCGCCACAGCTGTCATCCCGGCCGAGGCCTGGTGAGAGGCCTGGACCCGGAAGACTCCCGCGGAATCGGCTGGGTCCCGGATCGACGTGCGGCAGACCGGACGGCAGATCGCGCTAGTTCACCGCTACGGCGGCGCCCTTCAGAGGCGGCAGGCCGGATTTCAGCTTGGCCTCGGCGTCGGCCTTGATGGCTGCCGGCGGGTCGAGGCTGAGGGCGCGGCTCCACTGGAAGCGGGCTTCGATCGTGCGGCCTACCCGCCAGTAGGCGTCGCCCAGGTGATTGTTGATCTCGGGATCGGCCGGCGACAGCAGCACAGCCTCCTCCAGCCGATCAACTGCGTTCCGGTAGTCGCCGATGCGGAAGTAGGCCCAGCCCAGCGAGTCGACCATCGCGCCCGAGCGTGGATTGGCGGCGACCGCGCGCTTGACCATGTCCATGGCCTCCGCCAGCCGTTCGCCACGGTCGATCCAGGCATAGCCGAGGTAGTTGAGCAGGTCCGGCTCATTGGGCTGCTGCGCCAGGGCCGCGACGAGATCGCGCTCGGCGGCGGGCCACTGGCCGGCGCGCTCGAGCGCGATGCCGCGCATGTAGAGCAGGCGCCAGTCCACCGGCTCGCCTGCGCGGGCGATGACGCCGTCAAGCACCCTGGCCGACTCCGCGAACCGCTCGTTGGCCCGCAGAAGGTCGGCGTAGGTCACCGCGGAGTCGCGGTCAGTCGGCTGGGCGTCATACGCCTGCTTGGCCATCGCGAGGCCCTGCTCGCCCGCCTTTGCGGCCTGGTAGCTCCAGGCCATCTTGGACCGCACGCCCGGGTAGTAGGCCGAGGTGGCCGGGATCGAGGCGTAGACTTCCCTCGCCTGGTCCACATCCTCGAGCGCCATCAGCACGTCGCCGAGCAGGACGCGGGCGTCCTCGCGCGACGGGTCGAGGTGGAGCGACATGCGGACGTAGGCCAATGCCATTTCGTACTGCCGCTCGCCGGCGAAGGACGTGGCCGCCGGAAGCAGCGCGCGGGCCGCGCCCTCGCTGATCGTCGGCAGCGCGGGCGGCTTGCGACGGCTCGCGGCCCGTTCGCGGGCCGCCGTCAGGCCGGGATCGTTCGGCAGCTGTTGCAGCGCTTGGTCGTAGAGCGCCACGGCATCGGCGCGGCGTCCGCGCCGCTCCAGAAATGCGCCGTGGTCGAGCACGAACAGGATGCCGGCGTCACCCATGCCCGTCAGGGACATGTAGCCGGTCTCGGCCTCGTCGTAGCGTTTCGCCCGCTCGAACAGGAGCGCCTGGCCCAGCTGGCCGAACACCTCGACCAGGCGGTCTCCGCGCAGGTTCGGGCGGGCGATCGAGGCCTCCTTGTCACCCGCCGCGGCGGCCGCCCAGGGAGCCAGCATGGCCGCCGCCGAGCGATGCGGGATCGTCACCGCGCCACTGGCCAGCAGGTCCTGGGCCTCCTTGCCGCGTCCGGCGGCGATGGCGTCGACCACCTTCTCCAGCGCGCCGAGGCGCTGCAGGGTGACGCCGGCTTCTTCGCCAGGCGCCAGCCGCGCGGCGCGCGGCACGTCCCCGGCGAACACGGCGGCGATGAACGAGCGGCGCCGGATATCGGCATTGTCGAGGTTGGCCGCGGACGCGCGGTCGAAGTAGGTCAGGGCCAGGTCGCTGCGGCCGTCGTTCATCGCCGCCTGTCCGGCCAGGAACTGACCGTAGGCGGACCTGCCGCGCTCGGTGTCGAACGCGACGTCGCCGGCGGCGGGCGGCGCTTTCGCCGGCTTGGCAAAGGCGGGAGCCCCCACGGCCGCGACGGCGGCGAAGGCAAGCGGAACAAGGGCGGGCAAGGCGAGACGCAGCTTCATGATGCGAAGCTCGCCGGAAACTTTGGCCGCCGCAAGGCGGATCGTGCGCGGCGGGACAATGTCGTGCGGATGACCGTCAAACGGAGATGCCGGCGCCCGGCCTGGCGCCTGTCGGATCTGCTGAGGGCCCGGTGACGGGCGGACGTCGCAGCGGCGAGCCCTGGGTCGCCGCCGCTGGCCGCTACATGTTCGGGTAGTTCGGGCCGCCGCCGCCTTCGGGGGTGGTCCAGACGATGTTCTGCGACGGATCCTTGATGTCGCAGGTTTTGCAGTGGACGCAGTTCTGGGCGTTGATCTGGAACTTCGGATTGTTCCCGGCCTCGTCGTACAGCACCTCGTACACGCCCGCCGGACAGTAGAGGCGCGCCGGCTCGCCGTAGCGCGGCAGGTTCACGTCGATCGGGACGTTCGGATCCTTGAGCTTCAGGTGGGCCGGCTGGTCTTCCTCGTGGTTCGTGGCCGAGAGGAACACCGAGCCCAGCTTGTCGAAGCTGATCACCCCGTCGGGCTTGGGATAGACGATCGGCTCATAGTCGGCCGCCAGGCCAGTCGAGGCGGCGTCCGTCTTCTCGTGCTTCAGCGTGCCGAGGAACGAGAAGCCGCCGAGCAGGTGGGTGCACCACATGTCGAACATGCCGACCGCGCCGCCGAGCGCCGTGCCCAGCTTGCTGAGCAGCGGCTTGGCGTTGCGGACGACCTTCAGTTCCTTCGCGACCCAGCTGCCTTCGAGGGCGGTCTGGTAGCCCTTCAGCTCGTCGGCCTCGCGCCCTTCGCCCAGGGCGGCGTAGGCGGCTTCGGCGGCGAGCATGCCGCTCTTCATGGCGTTATGGCTGCCCTTGATGCGCGGCACGTTCACGAAGCCGGCCGAGCAGCCGATCAGCGCGCCGCCCGGGAAGGTCAGCTTCGGAATCGACTGCCAGCCGCCCTCGGTGATGGCGCGGGCGCCGTAGGCGATGCGCTTGCCGCCTTCCAGGTAGGGCTTCACAGACGGATGGTGCTTGAAGCGCTGGAATTCATCGAACGGCGAGAGCCAGGGGTTCTTGTAGTTGAGGTGCACGACGTAGCCGATGGCCACGTAGTTATCCCCGAAATGGTACATGAAGCTGCCGCCGCCGGTGTTGTTGTCCAGCGGCCAGCCGGTGGTGTGCTGGGCCAGACCGGGACGGAAGTTGGTGTCCGGAACCTGCCACAGTTCCTTGATGCCGATGCCGTACTTCTGCGGGCTCTTGCCGGCGCGAAGGTCAAACTTCGCCTCGAGTTGTTTGGCCAGCGAGCCGCGCACGCCCTCGGCGACAAAGACGTACTTGCCGTGCAATTCCATGCCCGGCTGGTAGTCGGGCTTGTGCTCGCCGTCCTTGCCGATGCCGACCACGCCGACGACGACGCCCTTCACCGAGCCGTCCTCGCGATAGACGAGGTCCGAGGCCGCGAAGCCCGGGTAGATCTCGACGCCCAGCGCCTCGGCCTGGCCCGCCAGCCAGCGACAGACATTGCCCAGCGAGGCGATGTAGCAGCCGTGATTGTGCATGAACGGGGGCATGGCGAACATCGGCAGGTCGAGCTCGCCCTGCGGGCCGAGGAGCAGGAACTTGTCCTTCTCGACCGGCGTCTCGAGCGGGGCGCCGAGGTCCTTCCAGTCGGGGATCAGTTCGTTCAGCGCCTTGGGATCGATGACCGCGCCGGAGAGGATATGCGCGCCGACCTCGGAGCCCTTCTCGACCAGCGCCACGCTGATTTCGCGGCCATGCTCGGCCTCGAGCTGCTTGAGCCGGATCGCCGCGGCCAGACCCGACGGGCCGCCGCCGACGATGACGACGTCGTACTCCATGGATTCGCGTTCGACGGCGTCTTCGGACATGGCTCTATCCCCTATCGGTTCAGGGTCTTATTCCGAGGCGACGCGAGGGCGGTCAAGTCGGAAAGCGGTGTTGCGAACCGCTCCTAACTGGCTCATCGGAACGGGCGGCGACGGATCGCATTCTGTCCTGCGCGGATCGATTGGCGTCTTAGTCCTCAAGCCGACCAGACACGATGCCTTGCGCTATGAGAACGCTTGGCGGACGGGTAAGTCTGGATCGTGAACGCCACACCCGACATCCGCGCCGCCGAGGCCGCCCTCGCCTTCTGGGCCGAGGCAGGCGTCGACACGGCCTATGGGGACGAGGCGATCGACCGACTGGCCGAGGGCGCCGAGCGGCTGAAGGCCAAGGTCCAGCCGGCGCCGCGCGCGCTGAAGGCCGCGCCTCCCGCGACTCCGGGCCGGCCTGACTACGCCGCCGCCCTGGCCGAGGCCCGGGCCCGCGCCGCCGAGGCCGCCGATCTGGAGGCGCTGGCCGCCGCCATCGCCGCCTTCGACGGATGCCCGCTGAAGTTCGAAGGCGCGAAGCAGGCCGTCTTCTCGCGCGGTGAAGCCGACGCGCCGCTGGTCATCATCGGCGAAGGCCCGGGCGGCGACGAGGACGCACAAGGCAGTCCGTTCGTCGGACGCGCCGGCCAGCTGCTCGATCGCATGGTCGCCGCCGCCGGGCTGACGGGCCGGGTGTTCATCACCAACACCGTCTTCTGGCGTCCGCCGGGCAACCGCACGCCGACACCGGCCGAGCAGGCGGTCTGCGCGCCGTTCCTCGAGCGGGCGATCCAGCTGGTGAACCCCAGGATGCTGCTGCTGGTCGGCGGCGCCTCGGCCAAGTCGGTGCTGGGCCGCGAGGAAGGCATCCTGTCGATGCGCGGCCGCTGGTTCGAATGGCGCGGCGAGGCCAGCGGCCTGACCCTGCCGGCCCTGCCGACGCTTCACCCCGCGTTTCTGCTGCGTCAGCCGGCGGCGAAAAAGAAGGCCTGGCAGGACCTGCTGATGCTGACTGAACGGCTGGACAGGCCCGAGCGGCCGGAGTGACGAAAACGGAGCCCGACCGACGTGAAACGACCAGGACCTGCCACCCTGCTCGCCGCGGCGCTTCTGGCGCTGTCGACCCTTGCCTCGGCCCAGACGCCGCCGACCGCCGCCGCGCCGCGCCCGGCGCAAAAGACCTATCCGCTCATCACGGTCTACGGCTACTCGGCGTATCTTGCGGCCGGCGAGGCCCGCCCCCTGCGCCGCGCCGCCGCCGTCGGCCCGGTCAATGACTGGCTGCCGGACAGTGATCCCCTGGTCGCGCTGGTGGCGGACGGGACCGTCTCTTCGGGCGCGGTGTCCGCGAAGCTGACCATCGAGCCCATGGGTCGCGTGTCTGCCTGCGAACTGCTCCGGCCCTACGGGGATGCGACCCTGTTCGAGGGTCTGTGCGAACGGATCGCCGGGCGGGCGCGATTGCGTCCGGCCATCGACGACGCCGGCGCGCCGGTGTCGGACCAGTTCATTCTGACGGTCAATGTCGGTCGAAGCTTGACCCCGCAATCCCGGCTGGTGGTGGTCAGCGAGCCGTCTCCGGCGCCGCCGCCGCCGGGCGGGCAGTGGCCGCCCTCCTGGGACAGCCAGCTGGCCACGGTCGAGAGGCTCGACCTGCTGCCCGGCGGCCCGACTTCGCCCGAAGCGCGGGCCGAGCCCTGGGCCGGCATCGAGTACTCGCCGGAAGACCCGCGACAACCTTGCCGCATCGTGAAGTCTTCCGGGGACGCAGCCTTCGACGCCCGCGCCTGCAAAGCGGCGGCGAAGGGGCGCTATGACGTCTCGAGGTTTGAAAAGCCGTGGCAACGGCGGATGCACCTGCACTTCGTGCTGTCCGGCGGCAAGCCCCGCGCCCTGTTGCCGATCAGGAAGTGGAGCGGCCAGCCGTTGGCCAGCGACGCGGCGCGTGCGGCGGTGGCGGGCGCCCTGCCCGCCGACGCCCTGGCGCGCGTGCGGCTCAACGTCATGGTTGAGCTGTCGGGCGCGATCAGCGCCTGTGCGATCGAGGCGTCCTCGGGAACCGACGCCGGCGACGTCGCCGCTTGCGCCGCTGTTCGCGCCAATGGACCGTTCGCGCCGGCCACGGACATCTTTGGTCGCCCGTTCAGGGCTCAACTCTATGACTGGAGCCCGGCGAAGGGGCCCTAGGCCCCTACCACCTCCTCCTCGGCCACGAAGCCTTTCCAGGCCTGCATGTAGGTGACAAAGCGGTCGCTGAGACCCTCGCGCCGCAGGTGCGCGCGGGTGACCGGCAGGCTGATCGGCGCGAAGTCCGCGTCGGCGGCCAGCTTCGGCCAGTCGTGGTGAAGAATCGCGGCCCGGCCGATCAGCACGAAGTCAGAGCCCTGCTCCAGACACCACAAGGCGTCACGGGGCGTCATCACCTTGCCGGCGACGCCCAGCCGCACCTCGCCGCGGTCGAGCGCGGTGAAATAGCTGATCAGGCTCTGGCCCTGGTAGGCCTCGTCCATCGGCGCCTTGCGCACGTCCCACAAGGACATGTCGAGATAGTCGATGGCCCGCGTCATCATCAGCCGCTGGGCCAGGTCGCGGATCTCGCCAAGGTCGAGGCCGAACCGCTCCGGCGACAGCCTCAGGCCGATCTGGAAGTCCTCGCCGCATCGGTCGCGCACGCCCGCGAGGATCTCGACAACCAGTCTGGCCCGCGCGCCCGCCGAGCCGCCCCAGCCGTCCGTGCGGCGATTGATCTGCGGCGACAGAAACTGGCTGAGAATGTAGCCGTGCGCGCCGTGGATCTCCACGCCGTCGAAGCCGGCGATCTTCGCCCGCACCGCAGCGGCGATGAAGTCCTCGCGCAGCTGGACGACCTCGGCTTCCGAGAGCGCCCGGGCGCCGGTCTCCGGATCATCGGACGGGCAGACCGGCGCCTCGCCGATCAACTCGGCCGGCGAGCGGTTGCCGGCGTGGTGAAGCTGCACGACCGCGACGCTGCCGTTGGCCTTGATGGCGGCCGCCAGCCGGGTCAGGCCCTCGAGGTGATCATCCGACCAGATGCCGAGCTGGCCCGGAAAGCCCTGACCAATACGCTGGACGTGCGCCGCGCAGGTCATGGTCAGGCCGAAGCCGCCCTCGGCCCGCATGGTCAGCCAGCGAAACTCCTCGTCCGACAGCCGACCGTCCGGATGGCTCTGGGTGTTGGTCAGCGGGGCCAGCATCAGCCGGTTCTTCATCGCCGGGCCGTGGGCGAAGGTGAGTGGCGTGAACAGCAGGTCGGCGGACATGCGGAGGGTCTCCAGCGGCTGAGAGCGTTGTCTTAGAGGACCCGCGGGCGCGGCGCCTAGGGCGCCGGTGCTGAGGCGGCCTTCAGGTTTCCTTCTGGCGCTCAGCGCCGCAGACTGGCCCAGGGGGCAGCGGTCGCCCGCACGCCGTCTGGCGACGCCTCGAGATCGAGGTAGACCGACAGGGTCCGGCCACAGGCGGTGAATACCCACAGTTCCCGCCAGGCGCCGGTTCGGCGGAGGCCGAAGATGGCCGGCTCCAGACCCGTGTCGCGGACAATCTCGGTGTACAGGAGCGCCATGGACCCTGACGCTGCTTCCGGCGAGCATCCGGGAATATCCCGCACCGCGCTGGCCCCGACGGTGCGGATGGCCCTGGGCAGCGCCTGCTCGCCGAACGAGTCGAGATCAAGATGGGACCGGCCCAGGTGCATCATCTGGGCCGTCAGGTTTCCGGCCTGATCGCGTAGCAGGATATAGCGGGCGAAGACCTGGTCAGGCGGACATTGCGGCCGCTGCACCATCACCGCCCAGGCGTTGGCGAGGCGGCCGTCCGAAACGGCCTCGTCGATTTTCCGCCAGGCGGTGACCGGCTCCAGCACGCCCAGCGTCGCGCCGGCGGCCTGACAACCGGAGTCCGCGGCCAGGATCGCCTTGCGCGCGGATTCAAGCGGCGGAGCCGGAAGAGCGGCGTTGATCGCGGTCCAGCGCGCAAGATCTTCCGGTGACTGTGCCGCGGCGCTTCCGGCGGCCGCAAAGAACATCGCTGCCGCGGCCGCGACGGCGGTCCGCACGCTCATGCGTAGCCGAGCAAATGGCGCAGACCCGGCGCGGCGAAGTCCACGAGCCGCTTCTGGGTCAGGGGCAGCTGGTCCGGAAACTCGACGGTGACGTTGAGGTTCTCGCGCGCTGTGCGGCTCTGCGCCGGATCGGAACCGACCCGCACCCGCTCGCGCCAGTCGTCCGGGACAGCGATACCGCAGTCGCCGAACAGCTGCCGGAAGAAGCTCTCGGCCTGAGGGGTGTCGAGGCGCTTCACGTGATGCAGCATGTCCTCGTAGCGGACGATCACCGCGTGGGTGCCCATCCAGGCGGCGGCGTTGAAGGTGTAGATGTCCATCAGGCTCGGGGCGCGATCATGCACCCCGAAGATGGCCATGTTCATCACATCCTCGGCGCTGACCGCGCCGTTCTTGATGTGGTTCATCGGGCCCTGGAACTCGTCCGACAGGAAAAAGCGCGAGCGCGCCAGCACCCAGTCGTACGGATCGCGCACCAGCACGATGTGGCGCACCTTCTGCAGCGGCAGCGCCGAGTCGTCGGTGAAGAGCAGGTGGCCCCAGCTGACATGCGGCTTCTCCGTGGAGAAGGCCCCCAGGTTGGGACGCAGGTTCGGATACTGGATGTAGGCCTGGTGCCACTGCTGTTCGAACGGCACGAACATCCGGACGATATTGCGGATCAGGTGAGTTCCGCTCTTGGGCACGCTGTTCAGGAAGAGCGGCTGCTTCAGCGGGCTCTGCTCGAACTTCTGCGCCTCCTCGTCGAGGGTGTCCTTCTTGCCCAGGATCACAACAGACACGGCGAACTCCGTCTTGGTTCGGAAGGCTTGGCCTCGCGGCACGGGGCGCGGATCGATCGCCAGCCTACAGCGCAAAAAGTTACGGCGGCGGGATGATCCCGCCGCCGTTGCTTTAGTCCGATCGCTTCAGTTCTAGAAGGTCTTCTTGACGTTCAGGAACAGGCGGCGGCCGTAGTAGTCGTACTGCGAGCCGAGGTACGAGGTGCCCACCGACGAGGTCACCTGGGCCGGCGTGACTGCCGGCGGATGCTCGTCGAACAGGTTCGCCACGCCGCCCGTGAAGGTCCAGTCGTCCATGCGACGACGGAGCGACAGCGAGTGGTAAGCGGTGAACTCGTTGTGCAGCTTGTACCGGATGGTGCCGGCGTTGTTGGTGTCACGCTGGTCTTCGGTGTCCGAAGCCTTGCCGATCATCTCGACAAACCAGTTCACCGTGTAGTCGCCACGCTCGAACCGGAGGTTGACGTTGCCGACGAAGTCCGGATCGCCGAGGTCGCCGTTGTTGTCGACGTTGAAGCCCTGGAACAGAGCGATGTCGTCCTCAAGCTGCCAGGTGAACTGCGAGTCCATCACGAAGCGACCGAAATCGAACTCGTGCTGATAGCGCACCGTCAGGTCGATACCGCGGTTGGTCTGGCTGGCGACGTTGATGAACTTCGCACGGACCTCGTCGATGCGCTTGTGACCGGGGTTACGGTCGAACAGGCTGCACAGCGGGTCGGTCGGGAAGGTCAGCGAACGGTAGCAGCCGGCGACGATCTGACCGCCGGTCAGCGACGTGACTTCATCGTTCACCTCGATCTCGAAGTAGTCGAGGGCGACGTTCAGATCGAGGAAGTCCGGCGACCAGATCAAGCCGACCGTCAGAGCTTCCGACTCTTCCGCCTTCAGCTGGCCGAAGCCGCCACCCTGAACCAGGGTCACGCTCGAGCCGGCGCCGGTGTGATTGCCCGGAACGCCGCCGCCCGGACCGGCCGGATTGGCGCAGTTGTCGGCGACGCGCTGGGTGGTCGTGCCGGCGAGCAGGCCCGCCGCCCAGTTGATGCAGGGGTCGACCGTCCGTTGGGACGGGAAGCTGGTCTGGTTGGCCAGGTACAGTTCGTAGAGCGCCGGGGCGCGGAACGAGGTGCCCTTCGAGGCGCGGATGCGCCAGGACGGGGTGACCTGCCAGTTCAGACCGACCTTGTAGGTGTTGCCGCTGCCGTAGCTTTCGACATCGGTGTAACGGCCCGACAGCGTCAGCTCCAGGCTCTCGATGCCCGGCAGAGCCTTGGCGACCGGGATCTGCAGTTCGCCGAAGAGTTCCTTGGCCGTGTCTTCACCCTTGGTGATGCCGGCGCCGCTGAGGCCCCAGCTGTTGTTGGCCAGGGTGATCGGGCCGGGCGTGTCGTTGATCTCGTCGGTGCGGTACTGGAAGCCGAACGCCGCTCCGATCGGACCGGCCGGGAGGCTGAACAGGTTACCGGCCACCGAGCCTTCGATCACCTTCTGGTCGTAGATGGTGTTGCCAGTGTCGGTGTCGTAGAGGAAGTCCTTTTCCGCCTGCGTCAGGTTGCCGGCCATGAAATCGCCGGTCAGCCACTGGATATCCATGCAGGGCTTGCCGCTGATCGGCGTGGTGGTGCCGACGCAGGAGCCCGTACGGAAGATGGCGGCGTTCATGGTGTCGTTCAGGATGACGTCGGTGGTGTAGTCACCGTCCGAACGGCTGATCTGGGCGAAGATGTCCCAGTCCCAGCCGGCCAGGGCGCTGCCGAAGTCGCCACGAAGGCCGAACACGGCGCGGCCGTAATCGACGGTCTGTTCGGCGTCGAAGTGGTCGGTGATCGCCGTGGGGCTCAGCCAGTAGTTGCCGTGGAAGCCGGCGCTGAACGGGTCGCCCGCGCCGAACCAGTCGCTCGTGTAGAGGTAGGTCCAGAACTGACGGAAGCCGTTGGTCTTCGAGGTCCGGCGGTTCAGCAGGAATTCGCCGTAGGCCTCGACGTTCGGCGTGATGTCGAAGCCGCCGTTGATGAAGAGCGTCGCGCGCTCGACTTCCGGAATCAGCGACGAGGACTGGACGAACGGGTGGTTGGTGTTGGTCACGCCGCGGGTCACGGCGTCAGCCGCGCCGTAGTCGACGAAGAACCAATCAGCCGGAGCGATCAGCGACTGGCCGTTGACCACGGTCGGGTAGCCGGCCGGAACGCGCGGGATGTAGGTGGCGAGGTCGCCATCGTAGTCGTACTGCAGCTTGGCGCCGGCCGGCAGGTTCGGACCGGTGGCGTAGTCGTACACCCACAGGTGGCCCCAGAGGACTTCACGGCAGGCGAATTCGCCGGTGCGCGGGTCGACGACGTCGTTCCGGGCGCGGGTCGCGGCGTTGGTCGTGTAGTTGCGCGTGCAGTTCGTGTACTCGCGGTCGCCGACGGTCTGTTCGGCCTGGAAGTAGTAGTCGGCCGAGACGCTGATGTAGCCGCGGTCGAAGGTCTTACCCCAGCCGCCGTTGAAGCGGTACTGCTCGCCGCCGGCTTCTTCCGGCTTCGTGGCGAAGGCCTCGAAGTCCCAGCCGTCGCGGTTGGAGCGGGTGATGATGTTCACGACGCCGGCGATGGCGTCCGAACCGTAGATCGACGAGGCGCCGTCCTTCAGGATTTCGATGCGCTCGATCGAGGACTGCGGCAGCACGTTCAGGTCGAACGAGGACACGCCGCCGCGGGTGCCGGCCGGACCGGCCCGACGGCCGTTCAGCAGGACCAGGGTGCGGTTGGCGCCGAGGCCGCGCAGCGAGATCGTCGCAGCGCCCGGACCGCCGTTGGTCACGAAGGCGGACGAGATCGTCGAGTTGATCTGCGGCGAGCCGGCGGCCAGCGTCGAGGACTGCAGCATTTCGGCCGTGTCGGCGATGCCCTGCAGGTCGGCGTTCTCGGTCGTGATGACCTGGATCGGCGAGGCGCTGGTGAATTCGGTGCGCTTGATGCGCGAGCCCGTGACGATCAGGGCCTCGACTTCCTCGACGTCGTCCTCTTCCTCAGCGGGGGGCTGAGCGGCGGGAGCCGGCGTCTGGGCAAAGGCCATGGAAGGGGCGGAAACGGCCACGGCGGCCGCCAGGCCGGCAATGACGGTGGTCCCCATAAGGAACTTGCGGTTCAACATTCGAGATACTTCCCCAATAGCGTCCGCGTGCCCGACGGGCGCGCGCCCCTGCGGCATTGCCGCATCTGTCCCATCGCATACAGGGTTGGGCAGGCCAGCGCCATCATGCAGTGAGAAGTTCTCGCCAAATGTGTCATGGAGGCCTCACATCCTCCCGATTGTGGCCAGAAAACGGGCGCACACATGACGCTATTCCGCGAGTAATGACCCCGGGCGTCGCCTCGAAAGCGAATCCGGGGCGCCGCTTACGAGTCGCGCGGCAGCCGAGGCCGCCCCTGAAAAGCAGAAGCGGCGGGAGGATCCCGCCGCTTCGCCGTGTCCGGAATGTGCCCGGCTTACCAGGTCTTGGTGATGTTGAAGAACACGCGGCGGCCCCGCACGTCGTAGAGATTGAGCGCCGAGGTGCCGACCCGGAACATCCCGGCGGATTGGGCGGGCGGATGCTCGTCAAACACGTTGTTCACGCCGACCAGGAGCGAGAAATCGTCCCAGGTCTTGCGCACCGACAGCGTGTGGTAAGCCGTAAACTCAGTGTGCTGCTTCCGGCGAACGTTCAGGTTGTACTTGGTGCTCGCGATGATGTCGGCCTGAAGCTCTGATTCAGACGCCTTGCCGATCATGTCGACCGCCCAGTTCACGACCCAGTCTCCACGTTCGAAGCGGAGGTTGCTGATGCCGGTGAAGTCGGGCTCGGTGGTCGAGCCATTGCTGTCGACCGGCGTTCCAGACAGCAGCTGCACCACGTCTTCCAGCTGCCAGGTGAACTGCGTGTCCCAAACGAAACGGCCGAAATCGAGCTCATGCTCGTAACGCGTCGTAAGGTCGATACCGCGGTTAACCTGGCTGTTGATGTTCAGGTAGTTATCGCGGATCAGCGTGATGTTGTACTGCGTCGGACCCGCCGCCATGTTGCGGTCGATCAGGGTGCAGTAGTCGTTCGGGAACGAAGCCGGCTCGGCGCGATAGCAGCTGGACAGGATGTTGCCGGCGCCGAGCTTGGCGACTTCGTCGTTCACCTGGATGTCGAAGTAGTCAACCGCCACGCTCAGGTCGATGAAGCTCGGCGTCCAGATCACGCCGACGGTGGTCGCTTCCGAGGTCTCGGCATCCAGGAGGCCGATGCCGCCGCCCGATTGCACCAACAGCGTGCTGCCCGAACCGAGGTAGTTGTTCGGAATGCCCTGGGTCGCACAGTTGGCCTGGACGTTGGGGTTCGACGAGAGACCCCACTGGACGCAGGGGTCGCCGGACGAGGTGAAGCCGGTCTGGTTGGCCAGATACAGCTCGAACAGCGCGGGAGCGCGGAACGAGGTGCCGCGCGTCGCGCGAATCCGCCACGACGGGTTGATGATCCAGTTCAGGCCGATCTTGTAGGTATCGCCGGAGCCATAGCTCTCATAGTCGGTGTAGCGGCCGGACAGGCTGAGAGTCAGGGCTTCCACGCCGGGAATGCCGCGGACGACGGGCACTTCCAGTTCGCCATAGGCCTCACTGACGGTGTCGTCACCCGCCGTGATGCCGCTGGTCGTGAAGCCCCAGAAGTTCTGGTTCCGGGCGTTGAAACCGGGCGTGTCGTTGAGCTTGTCCTTACGCCACACGACGCCGAACGCGGCCCCGATCGGACCGGCCGGCAGGGTGAACAGGTCACCCGTGATCGAGGCCTCGACCATCGTCTGTTCGTAGGTGGTGGTGCCCGTTTCACGGCCCCGCAGGAACGCCGCTTCGGCCGCCGTGAAATCGCCCGAAAGGACGCGCGGATTGAACCACGGAACGCCACCGGGCAGCGAAGCGCAGTTGAAGCTCGACTTGTTGCCGAGGGCAGGCGTGTTGGTGCACGCGGTCCCGGCGGCCGTCGTGGCGAACACGCGGTCCTGGTAGATGAAGTCCTGGGTGTACTCGGCCTCGGACCGACCGCCCATCACGTAGACGTCCCAGTCCCATCCGCTCAGGAAGCTTTCACCGCCGAACGTGCCGCGGGCTCCCGCGACCGCGCGCGTGTAGTCGACCGTTTGCTCGAAATTGTAGGGCAGCAGAATGATCGGAATGGCGCGACCGGAGGCGCCCAGACCGCCGGCGATCAGACCGGCCGCGACGGTGTTGTTCGGGTTCGTCGCCTGGACGGTCTCGAACAGGTACTGGATGTTGTCGACACTGTCTTCACGACGGTTCAGCAGGATCTCGGTGTACAGCTCGACGGACGGGGTCAGGTCGTAACCGCCGGTGGCGAACACCGAGTAGCGCTTGATCGGCGAGATGACGTTCGAGTTCAGGTTCTTCGAGCTGATGTAGTTCGCGTACGAGAACGTCGCCGGCTGGCCGGCGCGGGCGGCGCGCACCCAGTCGGGCAGCACCGGACGAAGACCCAGGGCCGCGGCCGGATAGCCGCCCGGAGGCGCGTCGGCCAGCGTCGGGTCGTACTGGAAGATGCCGCCGTAGACGTCGGCCGCCTGCCAGGCATTCTGGATGGCGTTGTAGCACTTGAACTGGCCGGTATCCGGATCCGTGAAATCAACGCGGGCGCCGGTCGCTGCGCTCACGAAGTAGTCTTCGGCGCAGGCCGTGTAGTCGCGGTCGCCGACCTTCAGCGCGCCCTGCTCGTAGTAGCTGGCGCTGGCGCTCAGATAGCCGCGATCGAAGGTCCGCCCCCAGGTAGCGGCCAGCTGGTAGGACTCACCGCCCTGCTCAACCGGCACGCGGCCGAAGATATCGAGCTCGATCCCGTCCGTGTTCTTGTTGGTGATGTAGTTGACGACGCCGGCGACGGCGTCCGAGCCGTAGATCGACGACGCGCCGTCCTTCAGGATTTCAACGCGCTCGACGATGGTCGACGGGATCACGTTCAGGTCCGTCGGGCCGACGGTGCCGCCCGAACCGGACGGCGGAAGACGACGGCCGTTGACGAGAACCAGCGTGCGCTCGGCGCCGAGGCCGCGCAGCGAGACCGTGTTGACGTTGGCGCCGCCGGTGATGACGTAGCCGCCGAGCATCGAGTTCGCCTGGAACGACCCGGAGGCGATCGTCGAGGACTGGATGATCTCGGCCGTATCGACGAGACCTTCGAGCACGGACTGCTCGCTCGTGATCACCTGGATCGGGGCCGGGCTCGTGAATTCGTTGCGCTTGATGCGGGAGCCGGTCACGACCAGCTCTTCGACCTCCGCCTCCTGATCATCCTGATCGCTGGTCGACTGGGTCGACGACGGCGTGCTCTGTGCCGAAGCGATCGAGGGCGCGGTGGCGACGGCCGCCGCTGCGAGACCTGCGATGACCGTGGTGCCCAGCAGGAACTTGCGATTCAACATTCAGTATTCTCCCCCGGTTGCGTCTGCGCGACGCAGTAAGTGCTTCGTTGCGGCTATCTTAGCCTACCCTGAAGTCCACAGCCTGCGACCTGGCCGTAGCCTTGTCCGACACATCTTTGCCAGATAGTTACAAGAAAGTCACAATTTGAACACAACGGGAGCAGCGGCTTTGCGCTTGCGAGACAAATCGGACCAGCAGCGAACCGGCGACGCACGCCAGAGCTGAACCTGCTTCCGGCCTCGCCGCCGTTTCCCTATGGTGTGTTTTATGCGGAGCGGCCCCTTCGTCGCCGCAGGATCGCCGGGAGCGTGTTTGACAGCATGACGGCAGGCGTTCGTACGCTGGTCATGGCCCTGGCCGTGGCGATTCTCGCGATGCTCCATCCCGGTCCGACGCACGCGGCGGGCGCTGACGTCCTCTCGCCCATGGACGTCCGCGCCTACCGCGAGGCGTTCGCCGCCTCGCAACGCGGCGACTTCGAGGCCGCGGACGCCGCACTGGCCAAGGCCAGGGACAAGTCTCTCGCCGGCCATGTCGTCTTCGTGCGTCTGATGCACCCGACCGCCTATCGCGCGGAGTACGACGAGCTGGTCGCCTGGCTGAAGGCCCACGGCGATCACCCCGGCGCGGAGCGGATCTACGCCCTGGCGCTGAAGCGCAAGCCGGCCGGCGTCGCCGATCCGCGGGCGCCGGCCTTCCTGGATATCAGCCGCACCTGGGCCCGTATCGAGGGCGCCGCTTCGCTGGCCGGCGGGCCGACCGGCCCTGACCGCGACCGCGCCGCCCGCGAAGCCTACTATTCCGGCGACGCCGTGAAGGCGCTGGCGCTGGCGCCGGCGGCGGGGAACCCGTGGATCGCAGGTCTCGCGGCCTGGCGGCTAGGCCGCTACGAGGAGGCGCGCGCCTTCTTCCGCGCCGTGGCGGTGGACGAGGAAGAGGACGAATGGCTCCGCGCCGGAGGCGCGTTCTGGGCCGCGCGCGCGTCGCGCGAACTGAACCAACCGGATCAGGCGGTCGCCTTTCTGCGGATGGCCGCAAGGACGCCGCACAGCTTCTACGGCATGATCGCCCAGCGCGCCCTGGAACTGGACCCGCCCCGGCTGAGCGCCAGCGGCGCCACTCCGGACCTCCCTGCCCGGCCGATGCTGCTGCGCGTCTCGACCGCGCCGTTGCTGGCGGCCCCCGTCGCGGCCGACACCGGACCGTTCCTGAAAGCCAACGCCCGCGCCCGCCGCGCCGCCGCGCTGATGCAGGTCGGACGTCAGACCGAAGCGGGGCTGGAACTGCGCGCCGGTCTGTCGACCGCCAGGACGGCCGCTGAACGCCGCCAGTGGGAAGGTCTGATTCTGGTCCTCAACGCTCCGATCACGACGGCGGCCGACACCACGCCGACCGCTTCGGTGCGCCGCCCGACCCTGCCCGCCCGCCGTCGCCCGCCGACCGACTACCCGACGCCGGAGCTGTTTCCCGTCGGCGGCTGGACCCTGGACAAGGCGCTGGTCTACGCGCTGGTCTGGAAGGAAAGCGGCTTCAACCCGTACGCCGTGTCCGGCGCCGGAGCGATGGGGCTGATGCAGGTGCGCCCGGTGGCCGCCGCCCGCGCGGCCGGCGATGACCAGCTGATCGCAAATCCGATGCCTTTGCTGGACGGACCGACCAATCTGCGTGTTGGCCAGGACTATTTCATCTGGTTGATGGAGCGCGGCCTGGGCGGCGGGCCTGAAGGCTATGACGTCATGCGCGCCGTGGCCGCCTACAACGCAGGCGCCGGGACCGTGCTCAACACCCTCAAGAAGGTCGGGCCCGACGCCGACACGCTCCTTCTGGTCGAAAGTCTGCCGGCGCTCGAGACCCGCGACTACGTCGAGAAGGTGATGACCGCCTACTGGATGTATCGCAAGAAGTTCGGCGGCGAGACCCGCACTCTCGACGCGGCGGCGCGCGGCGACCGGATCATCGATCTGCGGCTGGATCGTTAGGGCGTCAGGATCCGCGCGCCAAGCCGGCGCAGGGCGCCGGGCGCGCCGAACCGCTCCCGCTCGACCAGCAGGCCATGCTCGGCCTTCGGTCCGCCCAGCCTGGCCAGCGCTTCCCTCACCCGCGCCGCGGGCCCGGCGGCTTCGACCGCCAGCCGGAAGCACGCCGCCTCGCCGCGCCTGCGGTCGATGTGGTCGGCGGCGGCAGCCTCCCAGCCAGGCTCCAGACGGCAAGTGGGCGGCAGCACCAGCAACCAGTCGCCCCTGGCGACGGCCGCGGCCTCCGCGACCCCGCCCTGGACAATCCGCGCGCCGGCGTCGGCCGCGATCTCGACCGTGGCGTCCTGCGACCCCGCGTCCGCCAGGATCACCTCGCGCACAAGCCCGCTCACCGCAGCCGGCACGAGGGCCGACAGACAGACCGGCAGGCTGGCGGCGGAATCGCGGGTCGGGACAATGACGCTGATCATGCGTCCGTTAGGCGCCGTTGGATCGATCGAGGTCAACTTGTTCTTGTTATGTTCTCGTCAGAGCGTAGGATTGGGGCATGTCCAATCCTCCCCCTCTCGTGAAGGGCCGCGGCGCGCGCAGCAATGCGACCAGCCGCTTCGTGACCGCCCAGCGCGAGGCGTTCGACGATGGCTGGACGCTGGAGGATCCCGAGGCGGCCCAGCTGACGACGACCGTCCTGCCAGACGCCAGCAAGACCATCATCGCCCGCAACAGCAGCCCCGACATCCACTTCGACCGTTCGATCAATCCCTATCGAGGCTGCGAACACGGTTGCATCTACTGCTTCGCCCGACCGGCCCACGCCTACCTGGGCCTGTCCCCCGGCCTCGATTTCGAGAGCCGTCTGTTCTTCAAGCCCGACGCGGCCCGGCTGCTGACGGCCGAGCTGTCGAAGAAGGGCTATCAGCCGCGCCATATCCAGGTCGGGGCTGACACCGATCCCTACCAGCCGCTCGAGCGGAAGCTGCGCGTCACCCGGCAGGTGCTTGAGGTGCTGCAGGCGTTCCGTCACCCGCTGAGCATCATCACCAAGTCCAACCTGATCACGCGGGATGTCGACATTCTGGGCGAAATGGGCCGGGCGCGCCTGGCCTCTGCCGCGATCTCGATCACCACGCTCGACCGGAAGCTGGCGCGAAGCATGGAGCCCCGGGCGGCCACGCCGCAGCGGCGGCTGGACGCCGTGCGGCGGCTTGCGGAGGCCGGCTGTCCGGTGACGGTGATGTTCGCGCCCGTGATCCCGGGACTGAACGACCATGAACTCGAGCGGGTGCTGGAGGCCTCGGCCGAAGCGGGAGCGACGGGCGCGGGCTACGTCCTTGTCCGGCTGCCGCTCGAGATCAGCGAACTGTTCCAGCAGTGGCTGGAGACCGACCACCCGGATCGGGCCTCGCGGGTCATGTCGTTGATCCGTCAGACGCGCGGCGGCAAGGACTACGTCTCCGAATGGGGCGAGCGCCAGCGCGGCAAGGGTCCGGTGGCGCAACTGGTCGCCCGCCGTTTCGCCGCCGCACGGACACGCTACGGCCTGGACCAGCCCCGCAGGACGTTCGACCTGGGAGCCTTCCGCGTTCCGCCGAAGCCGGGCGACCAGATGAGTCTGTTCGACTGACGCGTTACCCCTTTTCTGGGCGGGCAAGGCGCCTCGAAGCGGTTCTACATGGCGTGGACAAACCGCTGGAGGAACCTATGCGAGTTCGGTGGATGCTTCTGATCGCCGCTGCTGGTCTGGCGCCGCAAGTGGCAAGCGCCGCCCCCTATGTCGCCGTCGATGCCGGCGCAGGGCGATACGTCGGCTTTCTCGACCAGGGCACGCTGAACCGCTCTGGGAACGTCGTTCATGTCGAGATGCTGGCGGTGATCAAGGACCGCCAGCCGATTCTCAGCAGCCTGAGGTTCGACTGCGCCGCCCGCACTTGGCAGCAGCTGTCGAACCGGGAGGTCGCGACCAACTATTCGATCGGGCCGGCCGTCCCTGAGCCTCCCGCTGTGCTGCCGGTGCGCGAGGGCACGATCGCATACAACATGCTGGAGCGCGCCTGTTTCGGACGGCAAGTGAACACCAGCGGGGGCTGGACCCGGTCGACGTTGCGCGAGGCGGTGGAGGCCGGCCGCGCGGCTCTGGCCAATCCCTAGCGGCTGAACACCCCGACCAGTTCGACGTGCGGCGACCACAGGAACTGGTCTACAGGCAAGACCCGCTCGAGCCTGAATCCGGCATCGATCAGCACCCCGGCGTCGCGCGCGAAACTTGTCGGATTGCAGGACACGCCGACGACGCGCGAGGCTTTGCTGGCGGCGATCTCGCGCGTCTGCTCCAGGGCGCCGGCGCGCGGCGGGTCGAAGACCACCGCCTCGACTTTCGCCAGCTCGGCGGCAAGCACCGGACGGCGTGAAAGGTCTCTGGCTTCGGCCGAGATGGGCTTCAGGCCAGGCGCGGTGGCGATGGCCGCTTTCAGCGCCGCGATGGCCGGGGCGGCGGCGTCGGCGGCGATCACCGGCGCCAGTTTCGCGAGGCGGAACGTGAAGGTGCCGACGCCGCAATAGAGATCCGCGATCCGGGCCGCGCCCTCCACCGCGTCGCAGGCCACCTTCGCCATTGCCGCCTCGGCCAGAGGCACGGCCTGCAAGAATGAACCCGGCGGCAGGGCGACGATGGCGTCGCCGAGCTTCACGACCGGCTGGCGCGCGCCATAGACCGTCTCGCCGGCCAGGGTGACGCGGGCCATGTCGCCGGCGGATGCGGCTTCGGCAGCGCGCATGCGGGCGTCGGCGGACAGGCCGCCGCTCTTGCGCTCGACGCCGGTGACATCGACGTCCAGCCCGGCGCCCGTCCAGGTGACGTGCAGGGTCGGCGCGGATTTCGGATGTTCCAGGAAAGGCTCTGCCAGGGCTCGTAGCGCCGGCAGCGCCGCGACGAGGCGGGGATCGGCGATCGGACAGACCGAGATGTCGACCAGCGACCAGCTGCGCCGCTCCTTGAAGCCGAGACGGACCCTGCCCTTTCCTCCCCCCTTGCGGGCATGCAGCGCCAGCCGCCGGCGCGAGGCGGGGGGCGAGGCGAAGGTCGGCAGGATCTCGGTCTCGATACGCTCCTTGCGCAGCGCCAGACGCACCAGTTCGGCCTTCCAGGCCAGGTAAGGCTCAGCAGCCCAGTGCTGGAGCGAACAGCCGCCGCAGACGCCGAAGTGCGGACAGGCCGGAACCACCCGCTCCGGGCTGGCTTCCAGCACCTCGACCAGTTCGGCGCGATCGCCCTCGATCCGCACGCGCGCCTGCTCGCCCGGCAGCGTCAGCGGGACGAACAGCGGACCATCGGACGGCGTCAGAGCCAGGCCGTCTCCCTGGGCCCCCACGCGTGTCACTTGGATGTCAGCCGTGTCGGTCAACCGACCCTCCGAACGGAACTTCGGCCCGTCCCTAGCATTATCCGACGGCAATCCGACGGCGTTTTACGCCACATGAACGAAGATGAACGGACCGCTCAACGAGCGTTCAGGAAACTCCGGCCATCTTCACACCACAGACGGCGAGCAAGACTCGCCTGAAGGAAGACGGAGTCGCGTCATGCGCACCATCCTCTCTCTGACCGCCGCTCTCGCCGTGGCCGCCCCGGCGTTCACGGTTCCCGTCGTGGCCGAGGCCCAATCCTCGCACTCCTACGGCCGCGGCGACGTCTGCAGCTATCAGCGCAAGCAAGCCGGCAATCGCGGCACGATCGCCGGCGGCCTGGTCGGCGGCACGCTGGGAGCGGCCGTGGCCGGCGACGGCGCGAAGACCGAAGGCGCCGTGCTCGGCGGCCTCGTCGGCGCGGTGGCCGGCAATCAGATCGCCAAGAAGAATTTCCGCTGCGCCAGCTACCCCAAGCGTATCTCCTCCCGCCGCGACAACTGTCGCTGGGTCCAGGAGTACTACGGCGGCCGCTGGCATGGCTTCGAAGTCTGTCGCAACCGCAGCGGCGAATGGCGTCCCAGCGGCCGGGGCTGACCCCGGCCGGAGAACGCACCGCCCCGCATCATCGAGCTAAAGGAGAGCAAGGCTCATGACCCGCAAGATCCTGTCCCGAGGCGCCGCCGGCCTGGCCGTCGCTTCTTTGATGGCCGGCGCCCTCGTCGCGCCGTCGGTCGCCTCGGCCCAGTCCGCCCCGGCCTATCAGCCGGGCGGCGCCTACGCCCAGGGCGGCTACTACGATCCCTGCCGCCGCGACCAGGTCCAGCGCGGGACGGGCGGCGCGCTCGTCGGCGGCGGCCTCGGCGCGCTCGCCGGTTCGAGCATCGCCGGCAAGGGCGCCAAGACCGAAGGCGCCGTGCTGGGCGGCATCCTGGGCGCAGTGATCGGGGCCAACGTCGGCAAGTCCGGCGCGGCCTGCTCCTCGCAGTACGACCCCTCCAACCCGAACTATCGCGGCCCGGCCAGCGCCTACTACGGCGACGACGGCTATGAGGGCTACGCTGGCTACGACAGCGGCTATCAGGGCTACGACGGCTACCAGGGCTACGAGCAGCGCGCCTACGACCAGTCCTACGGCGACGCCTACGACGACTACCGCGCCACCCCGGTGGCGGGCGGAAGCACGACGGCGGACAACTGCACCCTGGCCGAAAGCCCGATCTACCTGCCGGACGGCCGTGTCCAGAAGCGCTTCGTGCGCGTCTGCCGCGACGCCCACGGCAACTACCAGGTCGTCGACTAAGGTCCCGACCCACCTGTGAGGAATGGCCGTCCACCGAAAGGTGGGCGGCCTTTTCCGTTGGGGACAGACACCTTGGTGTCTGTCCCTAGCCCTTCTCCGCCCGCAGCAGGAATTCCCGGTTGCCGTCGCCACCGGTGACGGGACTGTCCGCCGTCGCCAGCACCCGCCAGCCGGTCCCTTCCAGCCAGGCGATAACGCCGGCCAGCGCGTCTGCCCGCGCCGCCTCGTCCTTGACCAGACCACCCTTGCCGACACGGTCGCGGCCGACCTCGAACTGCGGCTTGACCAGGGCGACCAGCTCCGCGCCCGGCCGCGCGAGCGCCAGGGCGGCCGGCAGGGCCTTGGCCAGGGAGATGAAGCTGACGTCGGTGACGACCAGGTCAGGCGCGTCCGGGACCAGCCTGGCGTCCAGGGCGCGGGCGTCGGTCCCCGACAGCTCTATCACACGCGGGTCGTCCTTGAGCGTCGGGTGCAGCTGGCCGGTCCCGACATCGACCGCATAGACCCGCGCCGCGCCGCGCGTCAGGCAGACCTGCGTGAAGCCGCCGGTCGAGGCGCCGACGTCGAGCACGACGGAGCCTTGGACGACAACGGGCCAGAGAGTCAGCGCGTGGTCGAGCTTCAGACCGCCGCGTCCGACCCACGGGTGCGGCGCTTCGGCCACGATATCCGCGTCCTCGGCGACCATGTCGGACGGTTTGGCGACGGCTCGGCCGTCGGCCCGCACCAGGCCCGCCTCGATCGCGGCCCGGGCCCTGGCGCGGCTGTCGAACAGGCCACGCTCGACGAGCAGCAGGTCGATGCGCTTGCGGGTCATGGATTCAGCCGGGGACATGCACCGTCTTCGGTCGGCGCCCTCCGCAGTTTGCGGACGCTGATGGGGACACGCACTGAAGTGCATGTCCCCGACATCAGGCCGTCTCGCCGGCCAGGCGTCGGGCGGCCTTGTCGCGGCCGATCAGCGGCAGGATGGCGTTCATGTCCGGGCCATGCTCGAGGCCGGTCAGGGCCTTGCGCAGCGGCATGAACAGGCCACGACCCTTGGCGCCGGTGCGCTCCTTGACCACGCCCGTCCAGGCGCCCCAGCTGGTCTCGTCCAGCGTCGCGGGCAGCAGCTCCAGCGCCGCCTCGACGACCGCGCGGTCTTCGTCGGCGATAGCCGGAGTCACCGCGCCGCTGACCACGCCGGCCCATTGGGCGACGTCGCCAAACAGGGTCAGGTTCTGCCGGACGGCCAGCCAGAAGGCCTCGCCGAGATCTGCATTGATCCCCGCAAGCCTTTGTTTCGCCTCGGCATACGGCATGGCGTGGATGATCGCGGCGTTGACCTTGTTGAGGTCTTCCGGGTCCCAGCGCGCGGCGCGGTGCGCCATCTTGCCGAACGCGAAGTCGCCGGCCAGGGCCTCGATCGAGGCGCCCGGCTCCAGCGGGTCGGAGGTGCCGATCCGCGCCAGATGCGAGACCACGGCCAGCGGCTCGTAGCCGTCCTCGCGAAGTTGCAGGATCGACAGCGAGCCGAGGCGCTTGCTCAGCCCCTGCCCGTCGGCGCCGACCAGCAGCGTGGTGTGGGCGAAGTTCGGAACCGTCGCGCCGAGGGCTTCGAAGATCTCGATCTGGGCGCCGGTGTTGGTGACGTGGTCCTCGCCCCGGATGATGTGGGTGATGGCCATGTCGATGTCGTCGACGACCGACGGCAGCGTGTAGAGATAGGCCCCGTCCTCGCGGATCAGGACCGGGTCCGACATCGAGGCGGTGTCGACCTCGCTGTGGCCGCGGGCCAGGTCTTCCCAGGTGACGCGCTTGCCTTCGAGCTTGAAGCGCCAGTGCGGCTTGCGGCCCTCTGCTTCCAGCTTCGCACGGTCTTCGTCGGTCAGCTTCAGGCCGGCGCGGTCGTAGATCGGCGGCTGGCCGCGCGACAGCTGCACCTTGCGGCGCAGGTCGAGCTCTTCGGGACGCTCGTAGCAGGCGTAGAGACGGCCGGCGGCCTTCAGCCGTTCGACGGCGGCGTCGTAGATCGCGAACCGCCTGGACTGGTTGTAGCGCTCGCCCCAGGTCATCCCGAGCCACGTCAGGTCGGCCTCGATGCCGTCCTCGTAGTCCTGCGTCGAGCGCTCCAGGTCGGTGTCGTCGATGCGCAGCACGAAGGTTCCGCCCTGCCCGCTGGCGAACAGCCAGTTGATCAGGCCGGTGCGAATGTTGCCGACGTGCAGGCGCCCCGTGGGAGACGGGGCGAAACGGACCTTTACGGTCATGATGGAGGCGTCCTGTTCAGAGCCGGGCTAGGTCGTCTCTGAACGCCCCAAAGTCAAGCGGAGAGGGCCTGATCGATCAGGCGCTGGTCCTGGTCATAGACCCAGCACTCGGCCAGCAGGCCGGCCTCTACGCGGTAGACGAGCACCCGCTCGACTTCCCGGGTCTCGCCTCCAATGGTCAGGCTCTCGCGGACGATGACCGTGGCCCGCGCCGGACCGGCCATCACGTCGACCACCTCGACCAGCCGGCGCTCCGTGCGGCGGGTGAACTCCATGAGCGCGCCGATCGCCTCGGCCTTGCCGTTCATGGTCCTGGCGAAGGGATTGGCGCCGAACCAGTGCAGGACGAAGTCGTCGGCGTAGGTCGCCATCATCCCTGGGAAGTCGCCCGCCAGCCAGGCGTCGACGTAACGTCGCGCCGCCGAGAGGTTGGCCGCTGTCGCAGCGTCCGGATTGTCGCTCATCATCGCCTCCCGCTGTGCGCAGGATGGCTCGGGCGATCCCGGAAAGAAACTACCCCGCCGGTAAGACCCGGCGGGGCAGACACAAATCAGTCGTCCCGATGAACCCGTTCGCGGCGTTCGTGCCGCTCCTGGGCCTCCAGGCTCAGCGTCGCGATCGGGCGGGCCTCCAGCCGGGCGAGGCCGATCGGTTCACCGGTCTCCTCGCAGTAGCCGTACGACCCGTCCTCGATCCGGCGCAGGGCCTCGTCGATCTTCGAGATAAGCTTACGTTGCCGGTCGCGGGTGCGAAGTTCGAGAGCCCGATCAGTCTCCGACGAGGCGCGATCGGCCAGGTCGGGATGGTTCTCGGTTTCCTTCTGGAGGTGCGTCACCGTCTCGCGAGATTCGCGGAGGATGTCTTCCTTCCACTCCAGCAGCTTTTGCTTGAAGTACTCGAGCTGACGCTCGTTCATGAACTCCTCGTCCTCGGAAGGACGATAAGTATCTACCTTAACCAGAACGGTAGCCGTCTGCATTGACGCTCCACGCCCCCATCCACGCGCTCGCTCATGCGAGCGCGGCCTTATAGCAAACGCCAAACGACAAACAATGAACCTCGCGTTCGGCGCGCGTTCATGCCGCAATTCTCGCCTGTTCAAGCTTGGCGATCTCGACGGCCGCCCGCGTTTCGATCTCGTTCAGCACGCCCTCAAGGCCGCTGTCGTCGGTGTTCGCTCGCTCCTCGCGCACCGCGCGGACCAGCCGGTCGAGCGAGGCGGCCGACAGGTCTCCGTCGATCAGCGCGATCTTGACCTCGTCCAGAACGTCGAGAATGCGCCCGGCCCGGCCGACCGCGCGCTTGCGGCGCTCCAGAGGCCCGCCGACGTCCTGCAGCGCCAGCAGCGCCTCGATTCCCGCCACGCCAACGACGCCCGACGTGCGGGCGACGCCGGAAGCGCCGCCGACGCTGTCGACAGAGGGAAGACTGAAGCTCCCGCCCCCCCCAGCCTGCCGTGACGCCCTGGGTCCGGCGACGCCGCCCGTACTGCTGGGTCCGGAGACTTTCATGGAGGCTGGACGCCGCTCCCTGTCCTTATGGAGCCCCAATGTCGGCCCGTATGGTTAATGCCGGGCAAATTCTGCCGTCGCGGGGACCGAATGCGGCGCTTCTCATTTCAGGCCATTGATTTCACGGAGTAATTTCGTGGCGCGGTTCTCGCATGGACGCGCGCAGTGCAGTTCGCGCCACGGGAGCGTCATGCGTAAGAGCGTCATTGGCAGCGTCGTCCTCGCCCTCGCCCTGGCTTTCGCCGGGCCGAGCTTCGCCAAGTCGCGCATCAAGGACGTCGTGGAGTTCGAGGGCGTTCGTGAGAACCTGCTGACCGGCTACGGCATCGTCGTCGGTCTCAACGGCACCGGCGACAACCTTCGCAACGCGCCGATGACCCGCCAGAGCCTCGAGGCCATGTTCGAGCGGCTCGGCGTCAACGTCCGCGACAGCAACCTCAACACCAAGAACGTCGCGGTGGTGATGGTCACGGCCAAGCTGCCGCCGTTCGCGGCCTCGGGCTCACCGGTAGACGTGACGGTCTCGGCGGCGGGCGACGCCAAAAGCCTGCAGGGCGGCACCCTCCTGGTCACCTCGCTGCTCGGCGCCGACGGCCAGGTCTACGCCGTGGCCCAGGGCTCGGTGCAGACCGGCTCGGTCTCGGCCAGCGGCGGTTCTGGCAGCTCTGTGTCGAAGGGGGTGCCGACCTCCGGCCGCATCGCTGGCGGTGCGATCATCGAGCGCGAGACCGGCTTCCAGCTGGCGTCGATGCCGCAAATGCGGCTCACGCTGCGCAACCCCGACTTTACGACCGCCCAGCGGATCGCCGTGGCGATCAACAACCGTTTCCCGGGTTCGGCGGTCGCCGACAACCCCACCATCATCACCCTGCGCCCGCCCGTCGGTCAGTCACTGGTCGGCTTCATGGGCGCGGTCGAGAACCTCGAGGTCGAGCCGGACGCCCCGGCCAAGGTGATCATCGACGAAACCGCCGGCGTCATCGTCATGGGCGACCAGGTGCGAATCTCGACCGTGGCCATCGCCCAGGGCAACCTGACGATCTCGGTCCAGGAGACGCCGCTGGTCAGCCAGCCGGCGCCCTTCAGCCGGGGCCAGACCACCACGACCACGCAGTCGCAGGTCAGCGTCGACGAGGAGCGCGGCCGCCAGCTGATCACCCTGAAGAGCGGCGCTTCGCTCTCCAGCCTGGTCGCCGGCCTGAACGCCCTGGGGGTCACGCCGCGCGACATGATCTCGATCCTGCAGGCCATCAAGGCCGCCGGCGCCCTCCAGGCCGACATCGAGGTGATGTGATGACCGGCGCCGTCGCCCTCCCTACCGATGTTCTGCTGGCCCAGAAGGCCGGAACCACCGCGTCGACCGCCGACCTCGCCGCCCGCAGGCGCCAGGTCAAGGAAACGGCCCAGGCGTTCGAGGCCTCGTTCCTGTCGGCCATGCTGCAGCCGATGTTCGCCTCGCTGAGCACCGAGGCGCCGTTCGGCGGCGGCCGCGGCGAGGAGATGTTCCGTTCCTTCCTGACCGAAGCGGTCGCCAAGCAGGTGGCCAGGGCCGGAGGCGTCGGCATCGCCGACACCGTTCAACGCGAAATGCTCAAGCTCCAGGGCCTGACCGAGTAGAGGATATTCCCATGGCGCTTGACGCCCGCGACGCCACCGATCGCGTCGAACAGCTGATCGTCCTGACCGACCGCCTGACGGCGATGATGGTCGAGCAGTGCCAGGCCTTCGAGCAGCGCCGTCCGCAGGACGTCGTGGGGCAGATGGACGAGATGACCCGGCTGGCCAACCTGTACCGCCACGAGTCGATGCGGGTGCGGAACACGCCGGCCCTGATCGAGGGTGCCTCGCTGGAGCTCCGCTCGCGGCTCATGCGGGCGACCGAGGCCTTCGACGCGGTGCTCGCCCGCCAGGGCCGCGCGCTGGATGCCGCCCGCACAGTGACCGAAGGCCTGGTGCGCGCCATCGCCGACGAGGTCGCCTCGCAGCGCTCGAGCGGCTCGGGCTACGGTCCGGGCGCCGAGGGCAAGAGCGGCGACGCCCGCGCGATCACGCTGAACAAGCGCGCCTGATTGATCCAGATCACAGCGCGTTCGCCGCAATGGTCGTCCTCTGGCGGGGATGGCCTTCGACCGCGACACGACCCGCGCCGACAACGACCAGGACTTCCTCTGCGAAGTCCGGCGGTTCCTCGACGGCGCGCTGACGCCCGACCTGCGTGAGGCCGGCCGCCGGACGCTCGGCGTTCACAGTGACATTTACGCCTGTCGGAGCTGGCACCGCAGGTTGTTCATCAAGGGCTGGATCGCGCCCGCCTGGCCCGCGCAATGGGGCGGCGCCGGCTGGTCGGCGAGACGCAAGTTCCTGTTTGACCGCGAGTGCGCGCTGAACGACGCGCCGGTATTGTTCGCAGGCGGCTTACGCAGCCTCGGTCCGCTGCTGATCGAGGCCGGAACACCCGCTCAGCGAACCCGCTACCTGCCGGCGATTCTTTCCGGCGACGATCTGTGGGGCCAGGCCTTCTCGGAGCCGGGCGCGGGGTCTGACCTGGCCCGAATCTCGACCCGGGCGCGGCGCGACGGCGACGACTATGTGATCGACGGCGCGAAGATCTGGACGACAGGCGCCCATCTCACCAATCGCCTGTTCGCTCTGGTCCGGACATCGGACGGCGAGCGGCCCCAGCAGGGTTTGACCTTCCTGCTGATCGACCTGCCGGCCGACGGCCTGACGATCTCGCCGATCATCACGATCGAGGGCGAGCACGAGCTGAACGCCCTGTTCTTCGACGGAGTCCGGGTTCCGGTCGCAAATCGGGTCGGCGATGAAGGCGACGGCTGGGCGGTCGCCAAGCGGCTGATGGCGCTCGCGCGCTCGAACAACACACCCTCGGCGCTCGTCCGCCGGGTCTATCAGCGGGCTCGCGCCGCGGCCGAGGTCCACGAGCATCTCGAGCCAGACCTGCGCCGGAGGCTCGTCGAGGCCGAGGTGGATTTGCTGGCCTTCGAGCAGACCGAGCTGGCGGCCCTGCCGGACGGACTGCCGCGTCCCGGCGATCAGGCCGCACCGTCCATGCTCAAGCTCATCGGCAGCGAGCTCCATCAGCGCGTCGCGGAGCTGGCGATGGAGATCGAAGGCGGCTACCGGGCGCCCGCCCTTGCGGCGCTCATCGAGGGCATGGATGAGGATCCGCTGGCCGTCGGCGCGCGGACCATGGCCAAGCACCTCGCCACCCGGGCGGCGACCATCTACTCGGGAACCAGCGAGACGCAGCGCAACGTGATCTGGTCTGCGCTGTCGCGCGGCGCCTGACGGCGTCAGGGCTGGGCCGGGGCGGCCCGGAACACCGGCACGGGGGCGTAGACGGTCTCGGCCACGGCCCTCGCGGGCGCCGGCCAGAGGCGTTCCGAAACGTGGCGCCACAGCGCCGTCATTTCGCTGCCGGCGGTACCATCCGGGTCGAGCTCCTGGGCCGCCTCGCCACGGGCGGCGGCCGCCTGGTAAGCGACGCGCGAGCGCAGCCCGATCGGCAGGACCGGGAATCCCAGGCCGCGAAGCGCCTTGACCGCCTCCATCAGCACCGGAGCCTCGATGCTGTCCTGCCGATGCGGCGCCTGGTTCAGGACAAAGGCCACGGGCCGGTGGAAACGGTCGGCCAGCGCGGCGGACTCGGCGACCGCCCGGATGTCGAAGAAGTTGGGACGGGCCACCACCAGGCAGAAGTCCGCGCAGCGCACGGCGTGCTCGACTTCTTCCTCGATCGACGGGCCGGTATCGACGACCATCAGGCCGAACCCGGCGCGGGCGGCCTCCTGCTGCCGGGCGAACAGAGCGCCCGGCTTGACCGCCTCGACGATCGGTGTGGCGACCTTGCGCTCGCGTCGCCACTCGACGGCGGAGTGTTGCCGGTCGATGTCGGCCAGCAAGGTGGCGCGGCCATCGGCCTGCGCGGCCACCGCCAGGTGAATGGCCAGGGTGGTCTTTCCGGTCCCGCCTTTGCGGGAAAGAATGGCGAGCGTCTTCATCGCCTGTCCCAGTTCGGTACGAACGCTGTTACTCGGAGCAGGAAGCGTGCCCGCGCGGCGAGAATGCGGCGGCGACGCTGCGATCGCGTGACAGATTGCACCCGTTCCGGGGATCAGGCCCCGCGCGCCCGCGTAAAGAGCAGACCCAGCACCCGTCCCGCCGTCCGGATAGGCGCCGGGTTCTGTTCCACGCGGGCCTGGACGAGACTTCCCTCCAGCGCCGAGATGGCGAAGCTGGCCAGCTCGACCGCCCGGTCCGGCGCGAGACCGTCGCCTTCCAGCTTGCGCGCCACTACCTCGACCCAGCCGGCGAACGCCGCGCGGCCGGCGGCGCGGATGGCGTCATCGGACGCGGCCGTCTCCAGCAGGACGGTGGTGATCGGACAGCCGTCGCGCCAGCCCGACTGCTCCATCCAGATCTCCAGCCAGCGGACGTACTCGGCGATCAGGGCGGGGGCGTCCGCAGTCTCCTGGCCGATGGTCGCCAGAGTCCGCCGGACCAGTTCGCCCGCGCTGGCCACCGCCGCCTCGCCGATCTGGCCCTTCCCGCCCGGAAAGTAGTGATAGAGCGAGCCTTTGGGCGCGCCGCTGCGCTCGACGATGTCGGCCAGTCCGGTCGCGGAATAGCCGTTCCGCCGGAACAGGGCGGCGGCGGACTGGACAATGGCGTTTCGGTGTTTCGGCTGGGCGGGCATCGGAATCTATGTAGACTGGTCTACATCAATAGAAGGTTGATGTCATGACCATTCCGACGGGGTTCGAACCCCACTATCGCAAGAGCCCGCTCACCGATCCGTGGGAACCTCACTACAGCCGCCGGATCGAGGACACGGTGCAGATCGGGCTGCGCCTCGCCGGGCCCCACACCAACAGCCGCGGCATGGCGCACGGCGGCCTGATCAGCGCGCTGGCCGACAACGCCATGGGTCTCAGCTGCGGGGTCGGGCTCGACAGCATCGGGGGGCTGGTGACCGTGACCCTGGCGATCGATTTCCTGTCGACCGCGAGCATCGGCCAATGGCTTCAGATCGAACCGACCGTGGTGAAGCGGGGCAAGAGCCTCTGCTTCGCCTCGGCGCTGGTGACCGCCGACGGCAAGCCGTGCGCCAGGGCCAACGCGACCTTCCAGGTGCTCAGCAGAGGCTGATCTCCCGCTCGATGCCGATGGCGTCCAGGAAGTCCGGGTCGTGGCTGACGACCAGCAGCGCGCCGTCGTAGCCGGCCAGCGCCTGTTCCACGGCCTCGATCGACATCAGATCCAGATGGTTGGTCGGTTCGTCGAGGATCAGAAGCTGCGGCGGCTCCGCACCCGACAACACGCAGGCCAGCGCCGCGCGCAGGCGTTCGCCGCCGCTCAGCGAGCCTACGAGCTGATGGGCGGCCGTGTTGCGGAACAGAAACCGGGCCAGCGCGGCATGGGCCGCGTTGGCGGTGGCTTCCGGATTGATGCGGCGGAACGCCTCCAGGATGGTCTCGCCGTCATTCAGGATGGCCGTGCGCTGGTCGAGCAGCACCGGGCGGACGCCGCGTGCGACGCGGCCCGCTGTCGGCTCCAGCTGGCCGGCCGCCAGCCGGATCAGCGTGGTCTTGCCGGAGCTGTTCGGCCCGGTCACCGCCACCCGCTCGGGCCCGACCAGCCGCAGCGACAGGTCCGACAGGATCGCCGCGCCGCCGTAGCCGAAGTCGACGTCCTCGAAGGCCAGCACGGTCTTGCCGGCGGCCAGCCCCGAGGACGGCAGATCAAAGGCCAGCGCCCTCACCCGCTCGACATTGGCGCGGGCGTCGGCCAGGTCTTCGGCCGCCTCGCCGCGCAGTCGCTCGGCCAGGCGATCGCCCTTGCCCGTGCTTTCCTCGGCGCGGCGCTTCATGGCGCCCAGAACGATCTTCGGCGCTCCGCCCCGCGCGGCGATCCTTTTGCCCGTCGCGTCGCGACGCGCCTTCCGCTCCCGCGCCAGCTGGGCGGCGCGATCGATGCGATCCGCGTCACGCTCGGCCACGGCAAGATCACGCTCGGCCGCCTCGCGCTCCTGGTCCCGCCGCTCGGCGTAGAGGTCCCAGCCGCCGCCGTATAGCCGGCCGCCGAGCGTCGAGAGCTCGACGATCCGGTCCATCTCGCGCAGCAGGGTGCGGTCATGGCTGACCACCACCGCCCCGCCTTTCCAGCGGCGCAGCAAGCCGGCGAGCAGGGACCGGGCCTCGACGTCCAGATTGTTGGTCGGCTCGTCGAGCAGGATGACGTCCGGAGCCTCGACGATGAGCGCCGCCAGCGACAGCCGCGTCAGCTGGCCGCCGCTGAGCGCGTCGGCGTGTCCGGCGGGGTCGACGCCCGCCAGCCCGACCTCGGCGAACGCCTCGTCGATCCGCGCGGGCAGCGTCCAGTCGGCGGCGGCGAAGTCGTCGTCGCTTCCATCGCCGGCTTCGATGCGCGCCAGCATGGCCAGCGGCCCGGTGACGCGGAGCAGGTCGGCCACCGTCGCTTCGGGGGGCGGCTGCAGCGCCTGACGCAGCAGGCCCGCGCGGCCGCGGCGGCCTATGATCCCCGCCACGGGCGCCTGCTCGCCGGTCAGCAGCCGCAGCAGCGTGGTCTTGCCCGCGCCGTTGCGGCCCACCAGGCCGGTGCGCTCGCGTCCGAAGGCGAGGGTCAGATCATGGAAGAGGACGCGGCCGTCAGGCGTGGCGGCGGAGACCGCGTCGAGCGTGAAGTAGGCGGGGGTCGGAGACATGTCGGCTCTCGGTCAGGGCGGCGGAAACGGCGAAGCGGTTCTGCGTCCTGTCGATCATCGGAGCCTCCATGGGTGACCGGGCCAATCCCGGAGCGGCGGATATAGGCCTTCCCGCCGGGCGCGGCAAATCGGCGCCGATTGATCAGGCGCAATGGCGCGCCGTCGAGCCAGCGCCTATCTAGCGGCCGTGTCCACGCTCGATTTTCACGCCACGCCCTACACGCCCGAGGAGGCCCGCGCGCGCCGCGAGGCCGCCATCGCGCGCGCCCGGGCCGAGACCGGCATCGACGAGGCCCTGATCGACCAGCTGGTCGAGCGCTTCTACGAGAAGGTCCGCGCCGACGCCCTGCTGGGGCCCGTGTTCGAGGCGAAGATCGAGGACTGGGGTCCGCATCTGGCGCAGATGAAGCTGTTCTGGGGCTCCGTGGCGCTGTCGACAGGCCTCTACAACGGCCGGCCCATGCCCAAGCACATGCGGCTGCCGGTCGACGCCGAGCACTTCGACCGCTGGCTGGCGCTGTTCGAGGACACCGCGCGCGAGCTGCTGACCCCGGCGGGAGCAAGGCACGTCATCGTCCGCGCCCGCCAGATCGCCCAGAGCCTCGAGCTGGGCGTCGCCAACCACAACGGCGTCATGCTGGGCGTCGGAGAGCGGTTCCGGCGCTGATCGCAAGAACCGGGTCGCCGCTTGGCTGTCCGCTTGTCAGACAGGCGCTCCAGGTCAGGAGCCCGCCATGTCCTTCGTCGTCACAGGTCTTTCCCCCGCACCGTTCGCCCATCTGTTCGGCGCCGACGAGGCGTCGCTGAGATCGGCGGGCGCCATCCGCTATCGCGCCGATGCGAAGCCGGGCTTCCCGTGCCGGATCACCCTGGAGGATGCGGAGCCGGGCGAGACGGTCCTGCTGCTGAACCACGAACACCACGCTGTCGGCCCGTACCGGGCCCGCCATGCCATCTTTGTCGGCGAAGCCGCCACGGTCGCCGCGCGATACGAGAGCCGGATGCCGCCCGCGCTGGCCTGTCGCCTGCTCGCCATCCGCGCCTACGACGCCGACGGGATGATGATCGACGCCGAGATCGCCGAGGGCGAGGACGCTCCGCCGCTGATAGAGCGGCTGCTGGCCGATCCCCGGGCGGCCTTCCTCCATGCCCACAATGCCCGTCGCGGCTGCTTCGCGGCGCGGATCGACAGGCTCTAGTCTGGGACGCCCCAGCGACGCAGATCGAGCAGGCCGGCCGGCGGCAGCAGTTCGGCGTCCGAAAGCGGGCGCTCGCTCAGTCCGGTGGCGGTGAGCGTCGTCTGCTGACCCCGCGCGAACTTGCGGATGATCAGCACCAGTCCGTCTGGAGTCCGGCATTCATGCCGCCCGGCATCGGCGGCGTAGGGCATGGCGTCATACCATGCGCAGGCCCGCCCCTGGACGACCCGACCCGGCTCATCGATCGTGACCACCGGCAGCGGCGGCGGCGCATCGCCCCGTCGCGCGATCCAGCTCTGCGGCGCCCCCGACGGGCCGATGCGGGCGCTGACCGTCAGCCCGCCGCCATCGGCGCCGAACATGTCGCGCGAGCCGTCCGGATTGACCGTTTCGCTGAAGGTCCAGCCGCCACGCCGGCGCAGGGTGACGGTCTCTGCCCCCTCCTCGCCCTTCAGCACCACCTCGTCGCCCACGGCGGCGGGCGCCGGCTTCAGCCAGCCGGAAACGTCGAGGTTCAGGTTCGAGGGACGGACCTCCTTGTCCTTCATCGGACCCCGATAGAGGTAGTAGCCGGTCACCCGCTCGCCGAGATCGGCTCCGGTCCGACCGGTCGTCCAGCGCGCAACCTCGATGCCGTCACGGGTCATGCAGCCCAGCCGGGTGAAGGTCGTGTAGCCGCCCTCGATCCCGCGATAGACCTCGACGATCCGGCATTTCTCGCCGGCGGCCTTCCAGCTGCGCCGGGTCGGCTTGCTCGTGTAGTCGATCCCCGGAGTCGGCGCGGGGTCCGGGGCACGGATGTTCAGGTACTCGCCACCGGACGCCGAAGCCGCCTCGCGCTCGATGATGACGCCGGTCGGCAAATGGATCTGCTGCACGCCAGCCAGCCCATCGCCCTTGCGCTCTATCCGGAGCCAGTCGCCATGACGGCGCACGATGTAGTCCGCGCGGACGGCCTCGCCGCGATAGCCGGCCAGCCTCAGCTCATAGTCCCGGGCCTTCGCCTTCGGCGCATAGAGATCGATGAACCCCGCGAGCCGCGCCGGGTCGATCCGCGCGGGCGGCGCGAAGGCGGCGAGGCACAGCGTGGCGAGCACGGTCGCCGGACGAAGCAGCTTGGACATGTCGCCGCCAACCTAGCGTCTGCTGACACCCGATGTCAGCAGGACCGGCGCCCGCGAAGCCTCCGCGGCATTCGTTCGCACATTGTTCTTGTGTTCATTCCGAGTCTGGGCACTACATATCGGCGTTGCGCCGGGGCCCTCTCGCCCGGCTGATGCGTTCCCGACAGGTCATGGCCGAACAGCTCAACTTCATCCGTGTCCGCGGCGCGCGCGAGCACAATCTGAAAGACGTCAGCGTCGACATCCCGCGCGGGGAGCTGGTGGTGATCACCGGGCTGTCCGGCTCGGGCAAGAGTTCGCTCGCTTTCGACACCATCTACGCCGAGGGCCAGCGACGGTACGTCGAAAGTCTGTCGGCCTACGCGCGCCAGTTCCTCGAACTGATGAGCAAGCCGGACGTAGACCTGATCGAGGGCCTGTCGCCCGCCATCTCGATCGAGCAGAAGACGACCAGCCGGAACCCGCGGTCGACGGTCGGCACAGTGACCGAGATCCACGACTACATGCGCCTTCTGTGGGCGCGGGTCGGGGTGCCCTACTCGCCGGCGACCGGGCTGCCGATCGAGAGCCAGACCGTCAGCCAGATGGTCGACAAGCTGACCGCCCTGCCCGACGGCGAGCGGCTGTACCTGCTCGCGCCCGTCGTTCGCGGCCGCAAGGGCGAGTACAAGAAGGAGATCGCGGAATGGCGGAAGGCGGGCTTCCAGCGGCTCAAGATCGACGGCGAGCTCTATCCGATCGAGGACGCGCCCGAGCTCGACAAGAAGTTCAAGCACGACATCGACGTCGTCGTGGACCGGCTGGTCACCAAGAGCGGGCTGGAGCAGCGCTACGCCGACAGCATCGAGCAGGCCCTGCGCCTGGCCGATGGCATCGCGGTGGCCGAATGGGCTGACCGGAAGGACGGCGAGAGCGAGCCGCGCCGCATCCTGTTCTCCGAGAAGTTCGCCTGCCCGGTCAGCGGCTTCACGATCAGCGAGATCGAGCCGCGGTTGTTCTCCTTCAACAATCCGTTCGGCGCCTGCCCGGTCTGTGACGGCCTGGGGGCCAAACTGGCTTTCGACGCCGACCTGATCATCCCCGATCGCAGCAAGACCCTGCACAAGGGCGCCGTCGCGCCCTGGGCCAAGGGCCCCTCGCCGCTCTACACCCAGACGCTGCAGGCGCTGGCGCGCCACTACGGCTTCTCAATGGACAAGCCCTGGCATGACCTGCCGGAGAAGGCCCGCGAGGTCGTCCTGCACGGCACCGGAACCGAGAAGATCAAGTTCGTCTACGACGACAACGCCCGGAAGTACGAGGTCAACAAGCCTTTCGAGGGCGTGCTGCCCAATCTCGAGCGGCGCTGGCGCGAAACCGATTCCAGCTGGGTGCGCGAGGAGCTCGGCCGCTATCAGTCCGACACGCCGTGCGACGCCTGCCACGGCGCGCGCCTCAAGCCCGAGGCGCTGGCGGTCAAGATCGCCGGGATGAACATCTCGGAGGTGTCGGCCCTGGCCATTCGCCCGGCCCGGGACTGGTTCGCGAGCCTCGACGGCCAGCTGACCGACAAGCAGATGGAGATCGCCCGGCGGATCCTGAAAGAGATCAATGACCGGCTGAAGTTCCTCGTCGATGTCGGCCTCGACTATCTGAACCTGTCGCGCGGGTCCGGCACCCTGTCGGGCGGCGAGAGCCAGCGCATCCGGCTGGCCAGCCAGATCGGCAGCGGCCTGACCGGCGTGCTCTATGTGCTCGACGAGCCTTCGATCGGCCTGCACCAGCGCGACAACACCCGACTGCTGCAGTCGCTGCAGGGTCTGCGCGACCTCGGCAACTCCGTGCTGGTGGTCGAGCATGACGAGGAGGCGATCCTCACCGCCGACTATGTGATCGACATGGGACCGGCGGCGGGCGTTCATGGCGGCCAGGTAATCGCCGAGGGCAAGCCGGCCGACATCATGGCCAGCGAGAAGAGCGTCACCGGCCAGTACCTGACCGGCGTCCGCGAGATCGCCGTACCGCAGGACCGTCGCCCGATCAGCAAGAAGAACGTGCTGCGCGTGGTCGGGGCGACCGGCAACAACCTGAAGGGCGTGACGGCCGAGATTCCGGTCGGCACCTTCACCTGCATCACCGGCGTCAGCGGCGGCGGCAAGTCGACCTTCACGATCGAGACCCTCTACAAGGCCGCGGCCCGGCGGCTGAACAACGCCAGCGACGCGCCCGCCCCGCACGAGAAGATCGAGGGGCTGGAGAACTTCGACAAGGTCATCGATATCGACCAGAGCCCGATCGGCCGCACGCCGCGGTCGAACCCGGCGACCTACACCGGCGCCTTCCAGCCGATCCGCGACTGGTTCGCCCAGCTGCCGGAGAGCAAGGCGCGCGGCTACGGCCCGGGGCGGTTCAGCTTCAACGTCAAGGGCGGCCGCTGCGAGGCCTGCCAGGGCGACGGGCTGATCAAGATCGAGATGCACTTCCTGCCCGACGTCTACGTCACCTGCGACGTCTGCAAGGGCAAGCGCTACAACCGCGAGACGCTCGAGATCCTGTTCAAGGGCAAGTCGATCGCCGACATCCTGGACATGACCGTCGAGGAGGCCGCCGACTTCTTCAAGGCGGTGCCGCCGGTGCGCGACAAGATGGACACGCTCAAGCGCGTGGGCCTCGGCTACATCCACGTCGGCCAGCAGGCGACCACCTTGTCAGGGGGCGAGGCGCAGCGCGTGAAGCTGTCCAAGGAGCTCAGCAAACGGGCGACCGGGCGCACCCTCTACATCCTCGACGAGCCGACCACCGGCCTCCATTTCGAGGACACCCGCAAGCTGCTGGAAGTGCTCCATGAGCTGGTCGACCACGGCAACACGGTGGTGGTCATCGAGCACAATCTGGATGTCGTGAAGACCGCCGACTGGATCGTCGACTTCGGGCCCGAGGGCGGCGACGGCGGCGGTGAGATCGTTGCGGTGGGCACGCCCGAGAAAGTGGCCGCCAGCGAGGGCAGCTGGACCGGCCGCTATCTGGCCGAGGTCCTCAAGCGGCACCGCGAGCGCGCGGGCGAGAAGCGCAGGCGGGCCTGACCCGCCGCGCGGCAGGTCAGGCGAAGACCGCGCTGGGATCGTCCTCGCCGGTGATCTGCCGATAGACGCTCGGCGCCACCGCATAGAGCAGGGTGTTCGACAGGGTGCCCAGGAAGCCTAGAACGATCGCCGCCACCACGCCGAACCCGACGAGGAGCGGGATATTGAGCGTCTCGACGCCCGCCCCGGCCTGGAGCATCGCGCCGATGCCCGAGGCGAAGGCGGCGCCGAACAGGACGACCAGGATGACCACGCCCAGCATGACGCAGATGACGCCGGCCAGCAGATAGGCGGCGAAGATCGTCCAGAACCGCCCCTTGGTCAGCGACCAGGTGCCGAAGATGTCGATGGAGCGTTTGGCAAAGGTCTGGGCCGGCGCCAGACAGAACTTCACGTTCAGGAAGATCATCACCGCCCAGCTGGCGAGCTGGACCGCAACGGCCGCGGGTGAGAACGCTGCGCTGCTTTCGGCGCCGCCCGCCACCATGGCGCCCGCCGTCGCGATCGTCTGCACGATGCTGGCCACCATATTGACGCCGAAACCCGCCAGGCCCTGGACGAGCAACACCACCGCCACCCGCATCTCGTCCGCGCCCAGACGCAGATAGAAGAAGCCCTTCTCCTGGGGCCGGAGGATCGCCCGATTGACGCTGGCGACCATCACCCCGGAGTAGATGAGGAACAGCGGGATCATCAGCAGGATCAGCGGCAGCATCGTCAGCACGAGGGCCGCGACCTGCTCCGGAGCGGGATCGGCGTCGCCGGCCTGCACGAGGCTCACGATCGGGCCGCCGACGAACATCGCGATGAGCAGGATGACGCCCAGCATGAAGAGGAAGCTGACAAGCGTCCACATGAGGATGATCGCCGGGTTGTCGCGGAGAATCCTGAAGCCCGCGAAGGCGGCGTCTGTAGCGGAAAGGCTGCGCACGGCGATGTCCTGGACCAACACGGCCTTGCGGCCCCCGCCGCACAGATCAGCAGATCGTCACAGCGGGGGCAACGCCGGGGTTCGAACCCTCAGCTGAAGACGTCCGCCGCCCCCGAGCCGGCCAGCTCGCGGTAGATGGTCGCCGACGGCGCGTAGACGCTGAACATCACCATGGCCGCCAGCGGTCCGCCCAGCAGGTAGTAGATCAGCATGGTCGGCGTGTAGAAGCTGGCCAGCGAGGACATGTCCGGCTGGAAGATCTGCTGGACGCCCGCGAACCCTCCCCCGGTCATGAAGGCGACGGCGGTCAGCACGGTCAGCATCACCAGGTAGAGAATGGCCATCAGGATGAAGGCCAGGACGTAGGCGCCGAGCATCGGCCAGAACTTGCCCCGGGTCAGGGCCCAGCTGCCGAAGATGTTGATCCTGCCGGTCGCGAAGGATTGCGACATCGCCAGCGAGAAACGGATCGCCAGGAACACCAGCAGGGCGATGCCGGAGAGGACGCCGAGCGTCCCGATGATCAGGCCGCCCATCGCGCCCCCGGTGGCGACCACCCCCCCGACAATCGCCACGACCATGACGACCGCGATGTAGACGGCGAACAGGCAGATCCACTGGACGACCATGACGACCGCGAGTCGGAGCTCGTCGCCCCCGAAGCGGAGATAGGCCGAGCGGCTGTCGTCGGGCCGCAGCACCATCCGGTTCACGCCCGCCGCCGCCACGGCGTAGTAGGCGACGCCGAACACCAGCGCGACCAGCCAGAGCGGCGCGAGCTTGCCCAGCGCGGCCAGTGACGCTTCCGAGTCGCCGGAGGCGCTGGCCGCCTGCATGTCCATGATCGTCTGCCCCATGCCGATCACGGTCGCCGCGCCGGTGACGATCGAGATGCCGGTCATCAGCAGAGCCCAGATGGCCAGCACACGCAGGTTGGCGCGCGCGAGGCTGAAGGCTGAAAATCCGGCCGCGGTCGCCGAAAAGTTTCTCATGCCGCAGTCTCCCTGGCTTTCCGATGGACGACATCGCCCCCGGTCGGTAGCAGTCTGACGAGAACGCCGTTCATCGGCAATCGCGACGAAGATCGCGTCGGGGAGAGAGACGAATGATCCTGTACGGCGAGCGCAATCCGGCGCCGAACCCGCGGCGGGTCCGCATCTTTATCGCGGAAAAGGGCATCGACCTGCCCGAGACCCGGCTGGACCTGCGCAAGGCGGAACACAAGTCGCCGGAGCACCGGGCGCGCAACTCGCTCGGCCAGGTGCCGACCCTGGTGCTCGACGACGGCGCCGCGATCTCGGAAACCGTTTCGATCTGCCGCTACCTGGAATCGCTGCATCCGGAGCCGCCGATGTTCGGCAAGACGGCGCTCGAACAGGCGCTGGTCGACATGTGGATCCGCCGCATCGAATTCCAGATGATGACGCCGGTCGGCATGTTCTGGCGCCACGCCCATCCGCTGACCGCCGCGCTGCTGACCCAGTACAAGGACTTCGGCGAGTCCAACCGCGCGGGCTACGCCGGCGCCTGCCGCTGGCTGGACCGCGAGCTCGGCAAGGCCGGCCCGTGGATCGCGGGGGCCGACTTCACGATGGCCGACATCGCGGCGCTGACCACGATCGACTTCGCGGCCTTCACCGGTCTGGAGATGCCGGAAGAAGCGGCCAACCTGCGCGACTGGCACGCCCGGGCGTCGGCAAGGCCGAGCGCTGCGGCCTGACGCGTCAGGGGGCTGAGATCTGCTGCTCGGCCCGGCAGGGCGGCGCGTAGAAGATCACCAGAATCAGCACGATCAGCAGGACCTGGATGGCCAGTTGCAGCAGCAGCTGGCCGAGCAGGGCCAGCGCGAATCCGGGCGTGACATCGGTCAGGTCGGGGCTGGCCAGCTCGCCGAGCAGCGAAAAGCCGCCCAGCAGGGTCGCAAGCACCAGGCTGAAGGCGAAAGCCAGAATCACCACGACGAACACGAAGACGATGGTCAGGCCGAGCGTCCACAGCAGGGGCCAGAACTGGCCGCGCGTCTGGCGCCAGGCCGCGAGCAACCTGATCCTGCGGTCGGCGAAGGTCATGGCGCCGGCCAGCGAGAGCCGCACGCCGAGCCAGACGATCAGCGCAAGGCCGCCGATCGAGCCCAGGAAGGTGATCACCTCGCGCAGCGGCTCAACCGTCTGGGCCAGCAGCACCAGGCCGAGCCCGTAGGCGCCGCTGACCAGGGTGAAGAACAGCAGGACGATCACGCTGAGCGCGAACAGCCGCGCCTCGTCCCAGCTCAGCTTGAGGTAGGCGAAAGACTTCTCTTCGGGGCGCAGGACGGCCCGATAGACGGCGGCGGCCAGCACGGTGATCATCGCCATGGCGAGTGGAAACACGATCAGGATGGCCGGGCCGAAACGGGCGAGCAGCTGATCGAAATCCCGCTGCCCGCCGGTATGATCGGAGGCCGCCAGCGTGCCGAGGTTGGGCACCAGCAGGATCAGGATCATCACCAGCAGCGAGACGAGGTAGAACCCGGTCCACGCGAGGATCAGCTGCGGCCGGTCGCGGACGATCCGGAAACCCTCGAAGGCGGCGTCGAGGGGCTGGACGCGGGCCATCAGGCGCTCACCGACAGTCGGCGATAGACGTGCGCCAGGGCGCCGATGAGGATCGGCTGGATGAAGAAGACGCCGATCAGGCCGACCATCAGCGTCGCGATCAGACCGGTCGCCGGATCACCGACCAGAAGGCCGAACTGCTGCGCGATCACTGCCAGCACGAAGACCGGCAGCCGGACCAGCAGCCACAGGCCGGCCAGGCGCAGCGTCGAGCCCCGCGTCAGCGGCACGCTGCCCAGCACGTTGACGGCGCCTGTCGCGGCGGTCGTCGGCGCGGCCATAGACAGGCGCGCCCAGATCAGCAGCATCACGATCAGCGTGCCGCCGAAGCCGACGAGCAGCGCCGTCTGCTGGTCCGGCGACAGCATCGCCAGCAGCTCCTGCGGCGTCACGACCCTCTCGAGCTGCGGGATCGGGGCGTTCTGCGAGGCGCCGGCGAGCAGGACCATCACCATGAAGACGCAGATAAAGATCACGACCGCGAAGATCACAGCGATCAGCAGATTGACCGCCAGCAGCCGCCCTTCAAGCCGGCCCCACTGGAATCCGAGCGGCCCGTTGACCGAGGCCGACTCCGCGCCGAGATCGGCGAGCGCGATGCGATAGTAGACCGAGTGGGCCAGGATTAGCGCCACGAACTCCATGCCGGCGCCGGTCATCAGCATCAGCGGGTCGTTGAACGAAGCCAGACAGGCGCCGACGCCGGCCAGCGCAAGTGGGCCGGCCGCCTTGCGCCAATGCTCCCGCCAGAACTCGAAGCCTTCCGCGATCGCCGTGCGGATCGAGAAACGCGCCTTCGTCATTCGCCCTCTTGCGCGCGCCGCCGCGCGCCTCACCATTTTGCAGACTTAGACCCTGCTTCGCGCCTGCTGGCGACAGGAATTGCGGTTCAGGCCGAAGGTTCCGCGCCGGCGTCGCCAAGCTGGCGCCAGGCCTCGGCCCACGGGGCCGTCATCACCGTGGTGAGCACTGCGCCGAGCAGGGCCCCGAGCACGGCGACGCCAATTGCCCAGGGCGCCAGCTCGGCCATCCAGATCGAGGCGTCCTGCGCGAAGAAGGCCGTCATCGCCGCCTCGTCGAAGCCGCCTGTCCCGTGCAGCCCGAAACTGATCGCCACGAAGACCACGGCCACGGCCAGCTGCAACGCCGCCACCACCGCCACCAGGATCAGGCCGACGCCCAGCAGGCGCAGGGTGTGCCCCTTCGTGATCTTCCAGGACTCGAACAGCCGGAACTGGCGCTGGGCGAAGGTCATCGGCAGGGCCATCGAAAAGCGGATCAGCAGCCAGGCGTAGAGCCCGCCCATCACCAGCACCGCGAACACCGTGGGCGCGATCACCATCGCCGGGTCGTTCTGCGCGCCCATGGCCGCGAACATGATGACCGGCATGACCACGAACGCGGCCGGGAAGGACAGCAGCGAAAGCAAGATCCACATGACGGCGATCATCAGCGCCATCCACAGCTCCTGGGCGCCCAGCCTCAGATAGAACCAGCGGCTCTCGTCCGGCTCCAGCACGGCGCGGAACACGGCCGAGGTGATGATCGCCCGCACAGCCATTCCCGTGATCAGCAAGACCGGCTGCATGGCGAACGCCGCCGACATCATCGGCATGATGTCCTCCGGCGCGGGTTCCCGGCCGGCGGCCTCGGCGTGCGCCAGTTCGACGAGCGCGCCGACGAAGGCGCTCAGGAGGCCGGCGACAGGCAGTACGCCGACCACGAACAGCACCGCCGCCCACGCCAGCACCGCCAGCGGCGCGCGCGCGATGACGCCCAGGCCCGCGGTGGCCGTGCGGCCGATATCGATCGTGGCCATTCGGCCCTCCCCCGACACAACGATCTTCGGGAGAGGATCACAACTCCCCGTCCGGCGCCACTGTGCGAAGCGATCGAAGCTTTCCCTCGCGGCGCGGCGGGCCTATCTGTCCGCGCCATGACCCTGAAGCCCATTCACGTCATCGGCGGCGGCCTGGCCGGCTCCGAGGCGACCTGGCAGATCGCCCGCGCCGGCGTTCCCGTCGTGCTGCACGAGATGCGGCGCGAGGGCGTCCGCACCGACGCCCACCAGACCGACGGCCTGGCCGAACTGGTCTGCTCCAACTCGTTCCGTTCGGATGACTGGCAGTACAACGCCGTGGGGCTGCTGCACGCCGAGATGCGCCGCTGCGACAGCCTGATCATGGCCGCCGGCGACCGGCACCAGGTGCCCGCGGGCGGCGCCCTGGCCGTGGACCGCGACGGCTTCTCCGACCAGGTCACCGAGACGCTGTCGAAACACCCGCTGGTCACCATCGTGCGCGAGGAGATCGCGGGCATCCCGCCGGCCGATTGGGACAGCGTGATCATCGCCACCGGCCCCCTCACCTCGCCCGCCCTGGCGCAGGCGATCCTCGACCTGACGGGCGAGGACAGCCTCAGCTTCTTCGACGCGATCGCGCCGATCGTCCACTTCGACTCGATCGACATGACCAAGGCCTGGCGGCAGTCGCGCTACGACAAGGAAGGCCCCGGCGGCGACGCGGCGGCTTACATCAATTGCCCGATGGACAGGGACCAGTACGAGGCTTTCATCGACGCCCTGCTGGCCGGGCCGAAATCCGAGTTCAAGGACTGGGAGAACGTCCCCTACTTCGACGGCTGCCTTCCGATCGAGGTGATGACCGAGCGGGGCCGCGAGACCCTGCGTCACGGGCCGATGAAGCCGGTCGGCCTGACCAATGCGCACCAGCCGGACGTCAAGCCCTGGGCCGTCGTGCAGCTGCGCCAGGACAACGCCCTCGCCACCCTGTGGAACATGGTCGGATTCCAGACCAAGCTGAAGCACGGGGCCCAGACCGAGATCTTCCGGATGATCCCGGGGCTCGAGAACGCCCAGTTCGCCCGACTCGGCGGCCTGCACCGCAACACCTTCATCAACAGCCCGCGCCTGCTGGACGACAGGCTGCGCCTGAAGGCCGACACGCGCCTGCGCTTCGCGGGCCAGGTGACGGGGGTCGAGGGCTATGTCGAGAGCGCGGCCCTGGGCCTGCTGACGGGGCGGCTGGCCGCCGCCGAGCGGCTGGGCCGCCCGATCGCCACCCCGCCGGCGACGACGGCGCTGGGCGCATTGGTGGCGCACATCACCGGCGGCCACCTGGACGGCGGCAAGCACAGCTTCCAGCCGATGAACATCAACTACGGCCTGCTGCCGCCCATGGAAGCGCCGAAGAAGACCGCCGACGGCCAGCGGATGAAGAACGTCGACCGCGGTCGCGCGCGGAAGCGGCTGATGAGCGAGCGGGCGATCGCCGACCTCGACGGCTGGCTGGCCGGCGAGACGCTGGCGGCGGCGGAGTAGCCTATGGACCGCGCCCGCCTGACGCCGTTGCGAGGCGGCGCCGGCTAGATCCGTCCCGTGAGCACGGCCGCCAGCACCCGCGTCCGTCTGGCCAGCGGACCGGCGCCCGGGGCGCGGGCAAGCGTGGCGTGGGCGACCGCCGGGAACGCCGCGATCGGCAGCGTCCGAAGGTCAAGCCTCGCCTGGTCGAGCGCGGTCCGCGACGCCGCCGGGTCGCGCTCCGCCAGGGCCCAGGCCCGGGCGGCCTGCGCCACCTGGTCGGCGGTCGCCTCGGCGGACAGCCGCCGGGCGGCAAGCGCCATCACCAGCCCCTCGGTGGCGTCGACGTGCTTGAGCAGCGCGTCGCCGGTCTTCGGCCCGTCCAGATCTCCCAGTCGCGCCTCGGCCAGAGCGGCCAGGGCGACGGGCGGCAGCCGGGTGGCGGCGATGGCTTGCAGCACCGGATGGGCGCGCACCGCCCTGCCCTCGGCGATCTCCTCGAGCCCCTCGCGCCACCAGGTCATGCGGATCTCTCCCATCAGAGGATCGGTCACGACGTGCGGGATGCGCGTCAGCTCGTGGTCCAGCGCATAGAGCGCGACCAGGTCGGCGCGCGCGGCCTCGTCGCTGACGAACCGGCTGGACAGCCAGCGATCAGGCGCTTGCTCGCGGACAGTGGTTTCGAGGTCGTCGGCCATACCCAAACGAAAAGGGCCCGCCGGGTTGCTCCGGCGGGCCCTCTCTAGCCGATGTGAACGGACTAGCCGATGGTCTGCGTCATGGTCATGCTGGTCAGCATCGGGATGCTGAGCAGCAGATTGGTGCGCGAGAACAGCATGGCGGTGCGGCCGGCCTTGGCCTTGGCGTCCGCGTCGGCCTCGACAATGCCCAGCGCGATCTTCTGGTTCGGCCAGATGAACAGCCAGACGTTCAGGAACATGATCGTCGCCAACCACATGCCGATGCCCAGCAGGATGTGGCTGGTGCTCACGAACCCTTCGCTGGCGCCCAGGGTGTAGGCCGGGATCAGAACGCCCTTGTGCCAGGCCAGCAGGATGCCGACGACCAGCGTCGCCGCGGCCGACCAGCGGAACCAGAACAGCGCCTCGGGGGCGATGTACTTCGACACCGCCGGCTTAAGCTCGGCCGGGATCTCCGGCATTTTCCGGATCTGGACGAAGTTGAAGTAGTACAGCAGCCCGATCCACAGGATGCCGAAGAAGGTGTGCAGCCAGCGGAGGACGGCCTCGCCGAACGCGGCGCCGCCGCCGGCGTACTGGAAGTACGCCACGACCATGACCAGCGCGAGGATCACGCTGAGGATGACCGTGTTGCGGAAGTTCGAGAGAAGAGCACCCATCATCCAACCCCTTGGAGATTCCTACCTTGGAGGTCAGCTATAGGCCGCATCGGCCCGCGCGGTAAAGGGTTGCGCGGCCCTGTCATTGATCAGGATCAAACCGCGATGAAGGCGGCGGCCACGCGGCGGCCTTCGGACGCCACGACGTTGTAGGTGCGCGCCGCCGCCTCTGTGGACATGAATTCCAGTCCGATGCCGGCGGCCTTGAGGCCCTCGCGGACCGCGCGCGGCGGCAGTGCCTGGACCAGACCGGCGCCCAGCAGCACGAACTCGACGGCGGCGCGGCGGGCGAGCACCTCGGCGAAGTGGTCGATCGACAGCTCGGCCAGCGCGCTCGCCGACCAGGCGTGGGCGACATCCTCGAGGATCAGAAGCGAGCCCGGTCGCCATTCGCCCGAGACACGGAAGCCGCCGCCGCCCCAGGCGTCGACCGAGGGCGGCTGGCGCAGGGCGGCCATCAGGGACGCGAGGCCGCGCCGAGCTTGATCGGCGTGGCTTCCTCCGCCACCTGGCCGCGCTTGACGCCCCACAACAGGATCACCGGCGCGGCCACGTAGACCGACGAGTAGGTGCCCAGCGCGATGCCGAAGATCATGATGATCGAGAAGCCGAACAGCGCCTCGCCCCCGAACACCGCCAGACCTGTCAGCGCCAGGATGGCGGTCAGGCCGGTGATGATCGTGCGCGACAGGGTCTCGTTGATCGACAGGTCGATCACCTCACGCAGCGGCATGGTCTTGTACTTGCGCAGGTTCTCGCGAAGGCGGTCGAAGACCACGACCGTGTCGTTCATCGAGTAGCCGATGATCGTCAGGATCGCGGCGATGGTGGTCAGGCTGAATTCCATCTTGGTGACGGCGATCAGACCGAAGGTCAGGATCACGTCGTGGAACAGCGCCACGACCGCGCCGAGGCCGAACTGCAGCTCGAAGCGGAACCAGATGTAGACCAGCATAAGGCCGATCGCGACCAGCAGGGCCGTTATGCCGCTGGTGAACAGCTCGCCCGACACCTTGGCGCCGACGGTGGCGTCGTTGGTGAAGCGGATGTCCGGCAACGCCTTCTGGAGGGTGGCGCGGACGTCGCTCTTCACGGCGTTGGCGTTCTCGCCTTCCCGGGTCTCGAAGCGGACCATGGCCGCGGAACCGTCGCCATACGCCTGCACCTGGACATCACCGAGGTTCTTGTCCTCCAGCGACTTTCGGACAGTGTCGAGCGGGATCTGACGCCCGCCGGTCGCCGGGGCGGCGCTGCCCGGCGGCGGCGCGGGGGACGTCGTGAACTCCAGGACGGTGCCGCCCCGGAAGTCGATGCCGCAGTTCAGACCGCCGCACGGCGCCTTGAACGGGAACAGCACCATCGCCAGCGATCCGATCGTCAGAATGATCGACAGGGCGGCCGCGAACTTGGCGAAGGCGACGAACCTCAGGTTCGTCTTCACCGGCAGGATCTTGATCAGAGGCCAGAAGGACATGGTTCGAACCTCACGCGATCGGCAGCGTCTTGGGACGCGCCGTGCGATACCAGAGGGCGAGCAGGACCTGGGTGACCAGGACCGCGGTCAGGACCGAGGTGAACACGCCGATGGACAACGTCCAGGCGAAGCCCCGCACCGGTCCGGCGCCGAAGAAGAACATGATGGCGGCGGCGATCAGCGTCGTCAGGTTGGCGTCGATGATCGTCTCCATGGCCCGCGAGAAGCCCGCCTCCATGGCTGACAGCAACGGTCTGCCGGCGCGGAACTCGTCGCGCATGCGCTCGTAGATCAGCACGTTGGCGTCGACGGCCACGGCCAATGTCAGGATCAGGCCGGCGATGCCCGGCAGCGTGAGGGTCGCCTGGGTGACGCTCATCGCGGCGATGATCATCAGGCCGTTGATGACCAGCGCGATGACCGAGAAACCGCCGAACAGCAGGCCGTAGGCCAGCACCATGAAGATGAGGATCGCGACGAACGCGACCATGGTGGAGATCTTGCCGGCCTCGACCGCGTCCGCGCCCAGTTCGGCGCCGACCGTCCGCTGCTCCTCCACCTTCAGCGGCGCGGGCAGCGCGCCGTTGCGCAGCATGATCGCCAGGTTGTTGGCGCTCTCGGGCGTGAAGTTGCCGGTGATCGAGGCGCGGCCGCCGAGGATCGGCTCGTTGATGTTCGGAGCCGACAGCACCTTGCCGTCGAGGACGATGGCGAACGGCTTGCCGACGTTGCGGGTCGTGATCTCGGCGAACCGCCGGGCGCCGATGCCGTCGAAGGTGATGCTGACGCCGTTGCGGCCCTGTTGGTCCGGTTCGAACTGGGCGTCGATCAGGTTCTCGCCGGCGATCGAGATGCTGTTCCGGACGATGATCCCGGGACGGGGGTCGCCGGCCGTTTCGTCGAACTGCAGGATGCTGGCGCCGAGCGGCGGCGTGCCCTGAAGGGCTTCCTCCAGCGTGCGGGATTCGTCCACCATCTGGAACGACAGCTTGGCCGTCTGGCCGATGACCGCCTTTAGGCGCTCGGGATCGCTTTCGCCGGGCACCTGGACGACGATCCGGTCGGCGCCCTGGCGGGTGATCGACGGTTCCTTGGTGCCCAGGTCGTCGATGCGCTTGCGGATGATCTCGAGCGATTGCTCGACCGCGGCGGAAGAGAGATCCGCCAGTCCGGCGTCGGTATAGGCGACCCGGAGTCGGCCGCCATCGAGTTTGGAGATCTCAATGTTGGCGCCGGTTCCATTCCGGACCGGCTGCGGCATCTGGCGCGACAGCAGCTTGAAGGCGTCGTCATAGCGGGCCGGATCGGCCACTCTCAGCGTGACCGAACCACGGCCCACCACCGGGTTCACGCCCGGCATCTTCTCGTCCGCAAGCTGGCGCTGGACGTCTTCCGAAAGGGCCTCCGAGCGTTCCTTGATGAGCGCGGGCGTATCGACCTCGAGCATCAGATAGGAGCCGCCCTGAAGGTCGAGACCGAGGTTCAGGACCTTCTTGGGGAGAAACGGCGGCAGGCTGTCGCGGGCCGCCTGCGGCAGCAGGTTGGGCAGCGTGAACAGCAGGCCGAAGATGACCGACGCGATAACGGCGATCACCTTCCAGCGGGACAGGGTCAGCATGGGTCGATCAGCCTTTGCGGCTTCAGCTCTTGGCGTCGTTGGCGGGCGCGGGCTCGCCCTTGGCGCGGACTTCGGCGATCATGCCGCGGACGACCTTCACCGTGACGCCCTGGGAGATCTCGAGGCCGACTTCCTTTTCCTCGACGCGGACGACCTTGCCGATCAGGCCGCTCGACAGCACGACGTTGTCGCCGCGCTTAAGGGCCGCGATCATCGCCTGATGGTCCTTCATCCGCTTCTGTTGCGGACGGATCATGAGGAAGTAGAACACGACGAAGATCAGCACCAGCGGCGCGATCTGCATCAACATGTTCGTGGTTTCGCCGGTCAAGATGACGTCTCCGGGAGCTCTGAATGGGCGGCGCGGCGGTGGCCGTCGCTCGGGTCGGCGGAAACTATGCGTTGACCCTGCGCTTTGCAATGAGCGGCCGGCCCGCTAATCCGCCGCTATGGACGATAAGACACAGGCCCTGCTCTCCCGTATCGCCGAGGCGCTCGAACGGCTGTCGCCGCCGGACGCCGGTCCCGCCGACTTTTCGGCCGGACGACTGTTCCGGCACGATCCCGAGACCGGCGGCTTCCCGACCGCGCCGGACTACCCGCTGGCGCTCGACCTTCTGGTCGGGATCGACGCCCAGAAGGCGCGCTTCGTCGAGAACCTGCGCCGCTTCGCGCGCGGCCTGCCGTCGAACCACGTGCTGCTGTGGGGCGTGCGCGGCACTGGCAAAAGTTCGCTGTCCAAGGCGGCCTTCATGGCGGTGGTCGACGACGTCCCGGCGCTGAAGCTGGTCGAGGTCGACCGCGACGAGGTCGTCGCCCTGCCGCCGTTGTTCGACCTGCTGCGCGGCCGTCAGGAGCGATTCGTGGTGCTGTGCGACGACCTGTCGTTCGAGGACGGCGCGGCGGCCGCGAAGGCGCTCAAGTCCGCGCTGGAGGGCGGCGTCGCGGGCCCGCCCGAGAACGTCCTGTTCGTGGCCACCTCGAACCGCCGCCATCTGATGCCGCGCGACCACGCCGAGGGTCGCGGCATGATCGCCTCCGCCGAGGACGCCGAGGAGGAGGTCAGCGTCAGCGACCGCTTCGGTCTGTGGATCGGGTTCCCCGCGATGGACCAGGCCGCCTATCTGGCGGCCGTGCGAGCCTACGCGGACCGCTTTGGCCTGGCGGCGCCGAACCTCGACCGCCGCGCCCTGCAGTGGGCGCAGCTGCGGGGTTCCCGCTCGGGCCGCGTCGCCTGGCAGTTCATCCGCGACCTGGCGGGGGAGATGGGCGTGGGCCTGCCGGCGTAGCTTCCCTCCCCTTCATGGGGAGGGACAGACCCGCGCAGCGAGTCAGGGTGGGGCAATGTGACGCCAATCCCCGCCTTCAGGGATTGACGGCCCTATCCCCCACCCGGTCCCTTCGGGACCACCCTCCCCACGAGGGGGAGGGAAACGTCAGCGCGGCAAGACCAGCTGCGGGTCCACCGCCTTGGCCTTGTACTTCGGCGACGGCGAGTAGCGGACCTCGAAGTGCAGCTGCGGACGGGGGGCGCCGCCGCTGGCCCCGACCGTGCCGATCTGCTCGCCGGCGCGGATCGACTGCTGCATCCGCACGCTGGCGCTCTGCAGGTTGCCGTAGACGGTGACCCAGCCGTCGTCATGCTGGATCAGCACGGTGACGCCGAAGCCGGGCACGTCGCCGCCGGCATAGACCACCTTGCCGGAGGCCGCGGCGCGGACGGGCGTGCCGGCTGCGGCGCCGATGTCGATGCCGTCATTGCGGCGGCCGCCGCCCTTGGGCCCGAAGTCGGAGATCACTTCACCCTGCACCGGCCACTGAAAGCGGCCCCGAGCGAGGTTGGTGATGTCGGCGTCGGACAGCGCGGGCGCGCGATCATCCGGCAGGGCCGGCGCGGTGACAGGAGGGCGAGCCACCGGCGGCGTGGGCGTCGCGACGGGCGGACGCGCCACCGGCGGCAGCGCGGCGGGCGGGGTCGCCACCGGCGGCTTCGGCGCGGGCTTGGGCGCGACCGGAACCGGCTTGGGCGCGACCGCGACCGGCGGCGTCGCCGCGGGCGGGGTGACGACGGGAGGCTTGGGCGCCGGCCTGGGGGCGCCGGCCAGAGGCGTGGACGGTTGCGCCGCGACGGGCGGCGGAGCCGGCTTCGGCTCCGGCGGCGTCACCGGCGGTCGCGGGCGCGGCGTGGGCGACGCCACCGCCTGGCCCGGCGCCGGCTCCATCACCGTGATCGTCTTCTTCTCCGGCCCCTTGTCCTTGTAGCCCTCGGGCAACTTGATCTTCTGGCCGACCTTGAGCGGCGAATTGATCTCGATGTCGTTCTCGTCAGCCATCGCCCTGGCGGTGACGCCGAAGCGGCGGGCGATTGCGAACAGGGTGTCGCCGGACGCCACGACATAGGCCTTCTGGCGGCTGGCCGGTCCCTTGATGACCTGGCCTGGCTTCAGGGCGTAGGGCTCCTTCAGCCTGTTGATCTCGGCCAGCTCCTTGCGGCTCGAGCCCATGGCGCGGGCGACCGCGTCGAGGCCCTGGCCTTCCTTCACCCGGTACGTCGCGGGGCGGCCGTCGACGTCGATGACCTTGCCCGGCGCGAGGGTGACCGTCCTGGTCACCGGGATCATCACCGGTTCAGGCGGCGGCGCCGGCTCGGCCGCCGGCTCAGGCTCGGGATCGGGCTGGCGGACGACCGGCGGCGGCAGGGCCGCGGTCTCGACCGCCGCGCTCGTGGCGGCGGGGGCGCGGGGCGGGAGGGCCTCGGACTCGACCGGCGAGGCCGGACGCGCCTCGGCGACCGTCTCGGACTCGAGGTCCGAAGCCTGCACCGGGTAGGTCGGACGTGGCGCCTGCGGCCCGGTTCCGGCCGCCTGGCCTTCCGAGGTGGGATACTGCGGGGTCGAGGCGCAGGCGGTCAGCAGGCCCGCGGCGGCGGCGACCAGGGCAGTACGGGTCAACAGATGGGTCATCGCCGCTCCATTCGAATTAAGCGAGCATGAATCGCGCGGACCGCCTTAAGCCTGCGTTAAGCACGCAGCGGTCGCCAGTTACGTTCTTGTCAGCGGACCTTCTGGGCGGATTCGAGGCGGGAGACGCCAGTTCCGGTCACCGATCCGTGGAAAATCAGAGTTCCCGCGCCACGCCGTCGAGCAGCGGCACGAAGCGGACGTCGCCCAGCAGCTCCACCTTGAAGCCGCCCTGTCCGTCCCCGGCATAGCGCCGCAGGCTCTGGACCGGTCCCTTGCCGATTGGCGCGACCAGCACCCCGTTGGGCTTGAGCTGGGCAAGCAGTTTTTTCGGTTCCTCGGGCGCGGCCGCGGTGATCATGATGCGGTCGAACGGCGCCTGCTCGGCCCAGCCCTCGCCGCCGTCTCCGAACCGGGTGATCACATTGATCAGGCCCAGCGCCTTGAACCGCTCTTCGGCCTCCTTCATCAGCGTGCGGTAGCGTTCGACCGTATAGACCAGCCGCGACAGCTTGCTGAGCACCGCGGTCTGGTAGCCGCTGCCGGTGCCGATCTCGAGCACCCGGGCGCGAGGCTCGATGGTCAGCGCCTGGGTCATCAGGCCGACGATGAACGGCTGGCTGATCGTCTGGCCGCAGGCGATCGGCAGGGCCGAGTCCTCGAACGCGCGTTCCTTGAACAGATCCGGCGTGAACAGCTCGCGCGGGGTCTTCTCGATCGCCTCAAGCACGCGTGGATCGGTCACGCCCTGCGAGCGGAGGGCGAGGATGAGGCGCGCCATGCGCGTCTGGGGCGTGTCCTGCGCGTCCGTCATCAGATCTTGGGCGGCGCGCCGCCCAGAACTCCCTTCAACTCGTTGACCGTCGGCATGTGCGTCAGGTCGATGTGCAGCGGCGTCACCGAGATCTTGCCGCCGTAGACCGCCTTCAGGTCGGTGCCGTCCGCCGGCCGGGACAGCTTTCCCGAGAATCCCATCCAGTAATAGTCGCGGCCGCGCAGATCGGTTCGCTTGTCGAAGGTGCGGATGTGGGTGTCGCGGAAGCCCTGCCGCGTGACCTCGACCTCCGACACCTCCTCCGGAGGGACCGAGGGAAAGTTGACGTTCATGATCACGTCGGCGGGCCAGCCGACCTCGACCAGGCGCTTGACGATGCCGGGACCGAACCGCTCGGCGGTTTCCCAGTAGGGGACGACCTCGTCATGGAAGGCCAGCATCGACTGGCTGAGCGCGATCGACGGGATGCCCAGGGCCATGCCTTCGATGGCGCCGGCGACGGTGCCCGAGAGCGTGACGTCCTCGGCGATGTTCTGGCCGCGGTTGACGCCCGACAGCACCAGGTCCGGCCGGGCGCCGTCGACCAGTTCGCGCACGCCGAGCATCACGCAGTCTGTCGGCGTGCCGCCCACCGCCCACTTGCGGTCGCCGACCTTCCGGACGCGGATCGGGTCGGACAGGGTCAGGGCGCGGCTGGCGCCGGACTGCTCGTACTCGGGCGCGACGATCCAGACGTCGTCGGTCAGCGCCCGCGCGATCTTCTCCAGCGAAACCAGCCCTTCGGCGTGGATGCCGTCATCGTTGGTCAGGAGAATGCGCATCAGGCCTGGGGCTCCAGATGGGTGACGCCGCCCATGTAGGGAACCAGCACGTCCGGGATGGCCACCCGGCCGCCCTCGTCCTGATAGTTTTCCAGGATCGCGACCAGCGTCCGGCCGACCGCCAGGCCCGAGCCGTTCAGGGTGTGCATGAACCGCGTGCCCTTCTCGCCCTTCTTCTGGCAGCGGGCGTCCATCCGCCGGGCCTGGAAGTCGCCGCAGTTCGAGATCGAGCTGATCTCGCGGAAGGTGTTCTGCGACGGCAGCCAGACCTCGAGATCGAAAGTCTTGCGCGCCGAGAAGCCCATGTCGCCGGTGCAGAGCAGCATCGTGCGGTATGCGAGACCCAGCTTCTCCAGCACCATCTGGGCGCTGGCGACCATATGATCGTGCTCGGCCGGCGACTGTTCCGGCGTGGCGATGGAGACCAGCTCGACCTTCTGGAACTGGTGCTGGCGGATCATGCCGCGCGTGTCCCGCCCGGCCGAGCCGGCTTCCGAGCGGAAGCACTGGGTCAGGGCGGTCAGGCGGAGCGGCAGATCCTCTTCCGAGGTGATCGCCTCGCGGACGAGGTTGGTGAGCGACACTTCCGCTGTCGGGATCAGGTAGTGCTCGCCGGTCGTCCTGAAGAGATCTTCCTCGAACTTCGGGAGCTGGCCCGTGCCGAACAGGGCGTCCGACTTGACCAGCACCGGCGGCGCGACCTCGTTGTACCCGTTCGTCCCGGTCTGCAGGTCGAGCATGAACTGGCCGAGCGCCCGTTCAAGCCTGGCCACGCCCTTCTTGAGCACCACGAAGCGCGAGCCGCTCATCTTCGCGGCGGCCTCGAAGTCCATGCCGCCCAGGGCGGCGCCGAGGTCCACGTGGTCGCGCGGGTTGTTCATCCGGCGCGGATCGCCGTGGCGACCGGTCTCGACATTGTCGTGCTCGTCGGCACCGGCCGGAACCACCGGGTCGGGGATGTTGGGCAGGGACGCCAGAAGATCGCGCAGCGCGCCGCCGACCCGGGTCTCGATCTCGCCCTGGGCAGCCATCTCGGCCTTCAGCGCCTCGACCTCGGCCATCAGGGCCCGGGCCTTGGCCTCGTCCTTCTGGGCCTTGGCCGCGCCGATCTGCTTGCTGGCCTCGTTGCGGCGCGACTGCCCCGCCTGCACCGCCGTCTGCGCCACGCGCAGGTCGCGGTCGAGGCCGAGCAGCTGGTCCACCAGCGCCTGGGCGTCATCGCGGCCGCGAGAGCTCCAGCCCTGCACGTACAGGGTGGGGTTTTCGCGAATGGCCTTGATGTCGTGCATGGGAAGAACGCCGCTTGAGTGAGGCGCTTTCTCTAGAGCGCGTCGGGCGGCGAATAAAGCCCTCCCCCTGCCGCGCCAGGGGAAGGATTCAGACCGGGACCACGTCCGTGCCGGCCGCCTCGTCCTCGCGCTGGCGGCGGCGCTCCATCAGCCAGACCAGCCAGATCGACACCTCGTAGAGGAGGATGATCGGGATCGCGAGCATCAGCTGGCTGATCGGATCGGGCGGCGTGAAGATGGCCGCCACGACGAAGACGCCCACGATGGCGTAGCGGCGGATTTCGCGCAGCAGCTTGCTGGTCACCAGCCCGGCCAGCCCCAGCAGCGACAGCACGACCGGCAGCTGGAAGCAGAGTCCGAACGCCAGCAGCAGCGTGGTGACGAGCGTCAGGTAGTCCGACACCTTGGGCAGAAGCGCGACGTTGACGGTCTCGGTGGTGACCTGCTGGCTGAGCGAGAACCACATCACGAACGGCAGCATCACGTAGTAGACCATCGCCGCGCCCAGCGTGAACAGCATCGGCGATGCGACCAGGAACGGCAGGAAGGCCTTCTTTTCCTTGCGGTACAGGCCGGGGGCCACGAACTGGTAGACCTGCCAGGCGAGCACCGGGAAGGTGACGATCACCGCGCCGAAGCCGGCCATCTTCAGCTTGGTGAAGAAGAATTCGAGCGGGGCGGTGAAGATCATCTCCACCGTCTTGGCGTCCATCGCGGTCGGCGCGGCCTTGAGGCCGACCATCACCTGAAGCAGGTCGAACGGCCCGTGCTGCACGCCGGCCTTCTGCGAGGCGATCAGCGCGCCGGCCTTCACGAACGGCTGCAGCAGGAAGGTGTAGATCTGGTCGGCGAAGCCGAAGCAGACGCCGAACCCGACGATCAGGGCGCCGACACAGATGATCAGCCGCTTGCGCAGCTCGACCAGGTGATCGAGCAGCGGCGCGCGCGAGGCCTCGATTTCGGCTTCGTCGGGATCGTAGGCGTCGCTCACGAGGCGGCCTCGGTCTTCGTCTTGCGGGGCGCGCGCGGCTTGCGGGCCGGGGTCGCCTCTTCGACGATCGCCGTCGCCTTCGGCCTGGCGGGCGCCCGCTTGCGTTTGGGCTTCTCGGCGACGACCGGCTCGGGCTCAGGCAGCGCTTCGGTCTTCCAGGCCGCCGCCGGGCTGATCTGGACGTCGCCGCCCTTCAGCCCCGCGTCGATGTCGGCGAACACCTGCTCGACCGAGGCGTTCGAGGCGTCGGCTGCGGCCGAGTTCATGGGGTCCATGAAATTGCCCGATCGCAGCGCCTGGACTTCCTTGCGCAGTTCGTCGAGCTCCGATTGCCGCGCCATCTCGTCGAAACTGGCGCGGAACTCGTTGGCCATGCCGCGCGCCTTGGCGACCCACTGGCCGAGCTTGCGCAGCAGGATGGGCAGGTCCTTGGGACCGACGACGATCAGGGCGACCGCCGCGATGACCAGGAGTTCCGTGGCGCCGATTTCAGGAAGCATGACGCGGCCTTAAGCCCGCGCACCGGGCGCGATCAAGGGCAGAATGGATCGCAGCCTCAGCTGACGATCTTGTCCTTCTCGGATTCGGTCCGCGGCAGCGGTTGCGCCGGGGTCTCGTCGACCTTGTCGTCGGTCTTCAGGCCGTCGCGGAACGCCTTGATGCCCTTGGCCGCGTCGCCCATCAGGCCGGACAGTTTGCCGCGGCCGCCGAACAGCAGAGCGACGACGACCAGCACGATCAGCCAGTGCCAGATGCTGAATGAACCCATAGTCCGGGTGCTCCTTGATGCCGCGCCGGCGATCCGCCGCCCGGCCTGTACGATTGTCTCGGCCTATATAGGCGCTACGGCGCCAACTGGCCAAATTAAAGGCGTGTGAGGTCAGTCCTCATCCCCGACGTAGTCCTGCACGAACTCCGGGGTCTCGTCTCCGCCGCCTTCGAAGTCGAGCGCATCCTCCTCCTCGCCATTGCCGCGCGAGGGATCGGGCACCTCGAAGCCGGGCGGCAGGTCGAGGCCGAGCAGACCCGAGGCCTTCATCTCGGCCATGCCCGGCAGGTCCGAGAGATTGGCCAGGCCGTAGTGTTCGAGAAACAGGTCGGTCGTGCCGTAGGTGACCGGCCGGCCCGGCGTGCGCCGCCGCCCGCGCATCTTCACCAGACCCAGTTCCAGCAGCACATCCAGCGTCCCCTTGCTGGCCTGCACGCCGCGCACGGCCTCGATCTCGGCCCGGGTCACCGGCTGATGGTAGGCGATGATGGCCAGCGTCTCCTGCGCAGCCTTCGACAAGCGGCGCGGCTCCTCGCGTTCCTCGGTCATCAGGAACGCCAGGTCCGCCGCCGTCTGGAACCGCCAGCGGCCGGCCACCTGGACCAGCTCCACCCCCCGACCTTCGCAGCGCTGGCGCAGCGTCTCGATTCCCCAGGCCACGTCCGCGCCCTCGGGCAGCCGGCGCGCCAGGTCCTCGACCGACAGCGGCTCGGCCGCGGCGAACAGCAGCGCCTCGATGGCGCGTTCGATCTGGGTGATCTCGCTCATGGCTGCGCGCCCTCCCCGGCCGGCGGCTCCTTGCGTTTGCGCAGATAGATCTCGGCGAAGGCCTCCAGCTGGCGGGCCTCGAGCGCGCCTTCCTTCACCAGTTCCAGGCTGGCCGCCAGGGTCGAGGCGACATAGCTGGAGCGGCTGGGCCCGTCGGGATCGCGCGCTTCCGGCGCCACGCCGCCGAGCGGGGTCCAGACGCCGAACTCGTGGATCATGCCGCGCAACCGGTCCCGAGCGTCTTCCAGGCCGTAGGCGACCGGGATGTACGGCCGGTAGCTGCGGTCTGCTTCCTTGCGGCGCTGGCCGATGTAGGCGCTCATCAACTGGTACAGGTCGCCTTCGATACGGTTGGAGCCGACGATCCTGATGGCCTCCGGGTCGCCGCGCGCGAACACGTCCCGCTTCAGCTGCGGCCGGTCGCGCAGCGCGTCGACGGCGCGCCGGATGGCGTCGAGCTTGGCGAGGCGGAAGGCCAACTGGGCCGCGATTTCCTCGGCCGGCGGTTCGTCGGCCCTGGGCCGCTCGTTGCGCGGCAGCAGCAGGCGCGACTTCAGGTAGGCCAGCCAGGCGGCCATCACCAGATAATCGGCGGCCAGCGAGAAGCGCATATGCCGCGCCTGCTTCACGAACGACAGGTACTGGTCGGCCAACTTGGTGACCGACAGCTGCAGCAGGTCGACCTTCTGTGTCCGGGCCAGGGCCAGCAGGACGTGCAGCGGGCCTTCGTAGCCGTCGATGTCGACGATCAGGGCGTCGCCGTCCTCGGCCGCGTTGCTGGCGGCCTGGAAGTCGAGATCAGGCTGGAAGGTCGAGCCGCCCATCAGAACCGGCCTTCGAAGGCGGCCGACAGCCGCGCGCGGCCGGCGGCGACGTCGAACGGCTCGGGCGTGCGGGCCAGCCGCGCCATGGCGGCCTCCGCCCGGCGCAGCGATTTGCCCTTCAGGGGCCGGCAGCCTTCGACCACCGGCCTCATCTCGGTCATGTCGCCGTTGCAGTGCAGGACCACGTCGCAGCCGGCGGCCAGCGCGGCGCGGGCGCGGGCCGCGAAGTCGCCCGTCAGGGCCTTCATCGACAGGTCGTCGGTCATCAGCAGTCCATCGAAGCCGATCGCCCCGCGCGTCACCCTGTCGATCACCGTCTTCGACAGGGTCGAGGGCCTGCGGCGGTCGAGGGCGGTGTAGACCACGTGCGCGGTCATCGCCATCGGCATGTCTGACAGGATCCGGAACGGTTCGAAGTCGCGGGCGTCCAGTTCGTCATACGGCGTATCGACGACGGGCAACGCGAGGTGGCTGTCGGCCACGGCGCGGCCATGGCCGGGGATGTGCTTGATGACCGGCAGCACGCCGCCGGCGATCAGGCCTTCGGAGGCGGCGCGGCCGAGCGTGGCCACCGTCTCCACGTCCGGGCCATAGGCGCGGTCGCCGATGATCTCGTGTCCGTCGGGAGACGGCACATCCAGGACCGGCAGGCAGTCGACGTTGATCCCGACCTCGCGCAGATCGTGCGCCATCAGCCGTGCGCCGAGGCGAGTGATCTCGCGGCGGACCGGCGGCGGCAGGTCGCCATAGGCGCGGCCGGGCGGATACTTCGGCCAGTGTGGCGGGCCCATCCGCTGCACGCGGCCGCCCTCCTGGTCGATCAGGATCGGGGCCGCCGGGTCAGCGACGGTCTCGCGCAACGCGGCGGTCAGCGCCCGCACCTGGTCCGGCGTCTCGATATTGCGCCTGAACAGGATGAAGCCCCAGGGTTTCACTGACCGGAAGAAGGCGGCTTCCTCCGCAGTCAGCTCGCCGCTTTGGCAGCCGAGGATGACCGCGAGCCGGCTCACTTGACGAAGCAGCTCTTCCCCGCGGCCTTGAGCCGATCGCAGAAGGCCGTCGCGTCGGCGCGGCTGGCGAAGCCGGTCACCGTCGTGCGGAACAGGGTCTTGCCGTCCTTGTCGACCGTCTCAACCCGCTTGCCCTTGCCGGCCGCCAGGCCCGGCGCGACCGCCGCGGCGTCGCTCCAGCCCTTGTCGGCCAGCGCCTGCGACGAGAAGGCGCCGATCTGCACCGAAGCGCCGCCGCCGGTCGAAGGCGCGGGCGCCGCGGCGACCGGCGCGGGCTTGGGCGCTGCCGGAGCGGCGGCCACCGGAGCGGCCGGCTTCGGCGCGGCGGCCACGGGAGCGGAAGCGGGAGCGGCCGGGCGCAGCTCGGCGGTCGCCGGCGCGGCCGGCTGCGGCGCCGGTCGCGGCAACACGGGCTCGGGACCGGGCGCGAAGGTGGGATCGGTGACCACGCCGCCGTCGTCCTTGTGGATGGTCAGGCCGGCGGCCGGATCGGCCTCCGGCTGGTCGGCGGCCTTGGGTTCGACCTTGGCGGTCTCGACCGCCGCGCCGACCGGCTGCGGCGCGTCATCGGCGCCGCGCAGGCCGTCCCTGTAGAGCCAGACGCCGACGCCGACGATCAGCACCAGCAGGATGACGGCGCTGATCAGCAGGATCGAACCGCCGCCGCCGCCGCCGCGGACGGGGCGGCGGGCGTCGAAGGACAGCGGGGAATCGGTGGGCGGCGTGTAGGCGCCGCGATCGTGGTCGGACATCTGAGGCAGGCTCCAGGGAGCATAGGGGCAGGCGCAGCGGCGAATCGCGCGCCGAAGGCGTTCAGTCTATCGAAGCGGCGCCGCCGACCGGAAGCGACGTGACGTCGCCTGCCGCTCTAGGACCAGGTTTCGAGCTGGAACAGCTTGCGGTGCTCTTCGATGGCGTAACGGTCGGTCATGCCCGCGATGTAGTCGCAAACGACGCGGGCGCGGCCGGCCTCGTCGCGGTTCTGCGACCGGGCGAACCACTCGGACGGCATGACCTCGGGTTCGGTCATGAACAACGTGAACATCTCGGCGATAATGCGGCGCGCCTGGCTGCGCGTCCGGTTCACCTTCCAGTGCCGATACATGCGCTCCATGAGGAAGGCCCGGAGCCTGGCGAGATCCTCGTTCATGTCCGGCGAGAAGGCGACCAGCGCGTGACCCAGGCCGCGGACGTCGTCGGCCGAGGCCACGCCGCTGGCCTGCGCCCGGCGCAGGGTCTCGCCCATCACGTCATCGATCATCGCGCCGATCATCCGGCGCACGGCCTCCAGCCGCGTCAGCCGGTCGTCGAGGTCCGGCCGCTCGGCCTGGACGCCGTGCAGGATCGGACCGATCAGCGGCACGTCGAGCAGATCGCGCAGCCCGAAAAGACCGGCCTGCAGGCCGTCGTCGACGTCGTGGTTGTTGTAGGCGATGTCGTCGGCGATGGCTGCGACCTGGGCCTCCGCCGAAGCCCAGTCGCCGAGCTTCAGATCGTAGTCGGCGTCGAACTTCTTGATCATGTTCCACGACGGCCGGCTGAGCTTCTCGGTCACCGGGCCGTTGTGCTTGATCACGCCCTCAAGGGTCTCCCAGGTGAGGTTCAGGCCCTCGAAGTCCGGGTAGCGATGCTCCAGCTTCGCGACGACGCGGAAGGTCTGGACGTTGTGGTCGAAGCCGCCGAACGGCTTCATGCTGTCGTCGATCTGGTCCTCGCCCGCATGGCCGAACGGCGGGTGCCCGAGGTCGTGCGCCAGGGCGATCGTCTCGGCCAGGTCGTTGTCGAGGCCGAGCGCGGTGGAGATCGAGCGCGCGATCTGGGCGACCTCAAGTGAGTGGGTCAGCCGGGTGCGATAGTGATCGCCCTCGTGCGCCACGAAGACCTGGGTCTTTTCCTTCAGACGGCGAAAGGCGGTGCAGTGGATAATGCGGTCCCGGTCACGCGCGAACGGCGTACGGGTGCGGCTTTCCTCGCCAGGATGCTGCCGGCCGCGCGACTTCGCCGGATCCTCGGCGTAGGGCGCCCGGGGCGGCGGCTGGAAAAGGTTCGACATTCAAGAGCCTTGCGTTGCGCCCCCTTCCCTGAAGGCGCGGGGTTGCACATATATGAAGCCACGGAGTTTTCCACAGCCTTGAGTCCCGCCTTGGCCACCGCCGACGTCACCCTTTCCGAACAGGCCGCGCGCCGCATCCAGGCCATCGGCGCCGCCGAAGGCCGAAGCGTCATGCTGCGCGTCGCCGTGGACGGCGGCGGCTGCTCCGGCTTCCAGTACCGTTTCGATCTGGTCGAAAGCGCCGAGGCCGACGATCTGCGTATCGAGCGTGACGGCGCCACGGCCCTGGTCGACGACATCTCCCTGGCCCTGCTCAAGGGCTCGGAGATCGACTTCGTCGACGAACTGGCCGGCGCCGAGTTCCGCGTCCGCAACCCCAACGCCAAGTCCAGCTGCGGCTGCGGCGTCAGCTTCTCGATCTGATCCGCGATCGACCTTCGCCCCCGGCGTGACCGTGCGGCCTGACATCAGAAAACTTCCTGGCTGGCCTTCGGCCTATGGACGCGTTGTTCAAGGCCCTTGCCCATCGGGATGCTGCGGTATGGGCCGCTGGCGTCGGGCGTCGTCGACGCGATCGTCGCGTTCGTGACGGATCCCTAGCCCGGGATGAACTGCAGCACGATCACGAGCAGGAGCCCCCAGATCAGCGGGGCGCTCATCACGGACCAGGCCATCTGCTCGCGCTTGCGCCGCCAGTAGACCCAGGCGACGAACGGGGCCACGAGGCACACGATCCAGAAGGTGATCATCAGGAAAAAGCCCAGCCAGGCCAGCGGGTTGAGCAGGTTTCCTCTTTCGTCGAAGACCAGCGGCGAGAACAGTGTTCCGACCGCGCCGACCGGAGCCAGGCCGACGCAGATCGCCGTCGCGAGGATCAGCAGGAAGAACCTCGCACGCTGGTCACGTTCCGCTAATGTCTTGAGCCCTGTGGCCATGGCGCCTAGCCTTCGGGCCTTGCAACGGAGCCGTCAATGCGACTCGCCACCTGGAACGTGAACTCGGTCAACGCTCGCCTGGAGACTGTGCTGGCCTGGTTCGAGGCGGCTTCACCGGACGTGGCGGTGCTGCAGGAAATCAAGTGCATCGACGAGAAGTTCCCGGCCGAGGTCTTCGAACGCCTGGGCTACAACGTCGCCGTCCACGGCCAGAAGACCTACAACGGCGTCGCCATGCTCTCGAAGACGCCGCTCGAGGACGTCCGCAAGGGCTTGCCGGGCGACGACGGCGACGAGCAGGCCCGCTACATCGAGGCGGTGGTTTCCGGCCCGACGCCCGTGAGGGTGGCCGGGATCTACCTGCCGAACGGCAATCCGATCGGGACCGAGAAGTTCGCCTACAAACTGGCCTGGATGGATCGCCTGCGTCGCCATGCCGAGGCGCTGCTGGCGCTGGAGGAGCCGCTGGTCATCGCCGGCGACTACAACGTCATTCCCTTCGAACAGGACGTTGAAAAGCCGAAGGAATGGCTGAACGACGCCCTGTTCCAGCCTGAGAGCCGCGGCGCCTACCGCGCCCTCCAGAACCTCGGCCTGACCGACGCCTACATGCAGGCCGACGGGATGCCGGGCGGCTACACCTTCTGGGACTACCAGGCCGGGGCCTGGCAGCGGAACAACGGCATCCGCATCGATCATGCCCTGCTCTCCCCCCAGGCCGCCGACCGGCTGGCGCGGGTGGACATCCACCGCGACGTGCGGGGCGGCGAGAAACCGTCAGACCACGTGCCCGTCGTGGTGGAGCTGAACCTGTGATCAAGCTGACCTTCTGCCTTGTCAGGCTGCCGCACCTGAGCCTGGAGCAGTTCCAGGACTACTGGCTGAACACCCATGGACCGCTGGTCGCCAGCGTGAAGGACAGCTTGCGAATCCGGCGCTACGTCCAGCTCCACAGCTTCTCGCCGGAGGTCAGCGCCGAGACCGCTCGCTCCCGGGGCGGCCCGCCCCAGTACGACGGCGTCGCCCAGCTCTGGTGGGACAGCTTCGAGGACATGGCCGCCGCCGATCCCGACGCCGCCCGTGAGGCCGGCCGTCTGCTGCTTGAGGACGAGAAGCGGTTCATCGACCTGGCCCGATCACCGCTGTGGTGGGGCGAGGAAAAGGTCGTCATCGGCTGAAGCGCCAGAGTGAGCAATTGCTCACATTGCCACAATTTCGCCGCAATCCGGGATGTAAGTGAGCGCTCACAGTGAGCACTTGCTCACAAGCGGAGAGCATCATGCAAGTCCATCCCAACGCCGCGGCCGCCATCGCCGCCGCCCTGGCCGAGATCGTCGGGCGTCAGGACAATCCCCTGCCGCAGGCCCGACGCACGTCGATCAGCCGTCGCCGCCGCCGCCTCTCGCGCCGTAGCTGACGGCTCGTCGGACTCCCGCTAGCTTCGCCGCATGACGGACATGTGGCGCCTTCTGATGATGCTGGCCCTGGCGGGCACGGCGGTGACGTTCGTCGGCAGCCTGGCCCTCTGGTGGCTCAACGACGAGCGCCGCATCCGTCGCGCCCTGCGCAATGTCCTCAGGAGCGAACCGGAGGCGATGGTGGTCGCCAGGGGCCGGGGCCGGGGCGTCGGCTTCTCCTTCGCCTCGGGAATGCTGGCGGTGGCCTGGGACCGCGGCGACTGGTGCCTGCTCTACCGGATCGACGAGGTGACCGGCGCCGAACTGATCATCGACGGCCAGGTGACCGCCAAGGCCTGGAGGGGCGAGCCGCGCCGCGCGCTGGAGCAGGCGGTCTCGTCGGCCGACCAGGTGACGCTGAGGCTGGTCTTCGATGATCCGCGCAATCCCGACTTCGAGCTGGACCTCTGGCTGCGCGGCGATGAGGACCGTCGGGACGACTGGTCGCCGCGCGCCGCCATCGGCGAGGCCAACCGCTGGCTGGCCCGCGTCGAGGCCATCGTCCGCCGCCCGGCCCGGCCCGCCGCGCCGCCGCCGCAGATCGCCCAGCCGGTCCTCACGCCCGTTCGGGCGCCCGATCCGGCGCCCGCTCGCCCCGCGACGCCGCGCCGGGCCTCCCCGCCCCCGGAGGACGACGGGTCGCCGCCCTGGGAGGGCGAACCAGAGTTCGACTTCGGGCCCGATCCCGACGACGAACGGGATAATTGACGGCGTAAATTTAAAAGCGCACCCTCCCCCTGTAACCACGTCGGGAGGAACCACATGTCTCTGCTCATCGCGGCCGCCGCCTTCTTCGTGCTGCTGCATCTGCTGGTGTCCGGCACGGCCCTGCGCGGGGCGATCGTCAAGGTGATCGGCGAAGGCGCCTACATGGGCCTGTTCTCGCTGGCCTCGGTCGGCGGCATCGTCTGGTTGTCGATGGCGTACGGCGACGCGCGCGGATCCGGCGATGTGTTCTGGGACGCCGGCGCCGGCGCGCGTCACGCGGCGATCCTGCTCATGCTGGTTTCCCTTCTCTTCGTGGTGCCCGGACTGACCACGCCCAATCCTACGAGCGTGAAACAGGAGGGTGCGTTGAATCGTCCTGACGCGGTGACGGGCATGCTGCGGATCACCCGCCATCCCTTCCTCTGGGGCGTGGCGATCTGGGGCCTGGCGCACCTGCTGGTGAACGGCGACACGCCGAGCCTGATCCTGTTCGGGGCCATGCTGGCCCTGGCCCTGTTCGGAACCGCCAGCATCGACGCCAAGCGCCGCAAAGGCCTCGGCGCCAGCTGGGACGCCTTCGCGGCGCAGACGTCCAACCTGCCGTTCGCGGCGATCCTGACCGGCAAGCAGACCCTGAAATGGGGGGAGATCGGCTGGTGGCGGATCGGGCTCGCCGTGCTGGTCTGGGCCGCCCTGCTCTACGGCCACCCGTTCCTGTTCGGCGTCTCGCCGCTGCCTTGATCGCGACGTCCCGCGGCGCGATGCTGGGCCGTCCCGGGGAGCATCCACGATGAAGACCGCTGTCGCCGCCGTTCTGTTCGCCGTACTGGCGCCCGGCGTCGCCCTGGCCCAGACGGCCCCGCTACTGTTCGCCAATCCCGCCGACGCCGACCGCGACGGCGTCGTGACCGAGGATGAGCGCGCCGACTATCTGGCGAAGAAGGCGGCCGGCGTCCGCGACCAGCCGCCGTCGATCGGGGTCGCCGCGCCAAAGGCCGGCGGCAATGACACCATCATCATGGGCAAACCGGGCAGCCAGCCCGGCGACAGCACTTCGGCGGGCGAGCCGCCCGCCACGGCGAGCGAGTTCGAGAAGTCGGTCGAGGCCGGCATCCGCAAGGAAGCCCGCGACGACTGAGGCGCCGCCGCCGCCGGTCTAGCGTTCGACCTGGCTGACGTCGCGCACCGCGCCGCGGGCGGCGTTGGTGGTCATGGCGGCGTAGGCGCGCAAGGCCGGACTGACCTCCCGCTGGCGGTTCAGAGGCTTCCAGGCGTCCTTGCCGCGCGCCAGCTGGGCCGCCTTGCGCTCGGCCAGCACCGTGTCAGCGACCTCCAGCGTGATGCCCCGGTTCGGGATATCGATGAGGATCGGGTCGCCCGTCTCGACCAGCGCGATCAGTCCGCCCTCGCCCGCTTCCGGCGAGACGTGCCCGATCGACAGGCCCGACGTGCCGCCGGAGAACCGCCCGTCGGTGATCAGGGCGCAGGCCTTCCCGAGCCCCTTCGATTTCAGGTAGCTGGTCGGGTAGAGCATCTCCTGCATCCCCGGACCGCCCTTGGGGCCTTCGTAGCGGATGACGACCACATCGCCGGCCTTGACCTTGTTGGTCAGGATGGCGCTGACCGCGTCGTCCTGGCTCTCGTAGACCCGCGCCTGACCGCGGAAGGTCAGGATCGACTCGTCGACCCCGGCCGTCTTCACGATGCAACCTTCCGGCGCGAGGTTGCCGAACAGCACCGCCAGACCGCCGTCCTTCGAGAACGGATGGTCGATCGACCGGATCACGCCGGCCTCGCGGTCGGTGTCGAGCTCTTCCCAGCGCGAGGCCTGGCTGAAGGCGACCTGGGTCGGCACGCCGCCCGGCGCGGCGCTGAACAGGTCACGGGCGACCTGGCTGTTGCTGCGGCCGATGTCCCAGCGGGCCAGGGCCTCGCCCATGGTGGCCGCGTGGACGGTCGGCTGCGACGCGTCGATCAGGCCGCCGCGCTCCAGCTCGCCCAGGATGGCCATGACGCCGCCGGCGCGGTGGACGTCCTCCATGTGGACGTCATTCTTGGCCGGGGCGACCTTGCAGAGGCAGGGCACGCGGCGCGACAGCCGGTCGATGTCGGCCATGCCGAAGTCGACGCCGCCCTCCTGGGCAGCGGCGAGCAGGTGCAGGACGGTGTTGGTCGAACCGCCCATGGCGATATCGAGGCTCATGGCGTTCTCGAAGGCCGCCTTGGTGGCGATGCCGCGCGGCAGGGCTGTAGCGTCGTCTTGCTCGTACCAGCGCTGGGCCAGGTCGACGACCAGGCGGCCGGCTTCCTTGAACAGCGCCTCGCGGTCGGCGTGGGTCGCCAGAACCGAGCCGTTGCCGGGCAGCGACAGGCCGAGCGCCTCGGTCAGGCAGTTCATCGAGTTGGCCGTGAACATGCCCGAGCAGGAGCCGCAGGTCGGACAGGCCGCCTTCTCGATGTCGGCGACCTCCGCATCGGTGTAGGCGTCGTCGCCGGCCACGATCATGGCGTCGATCAGGTCGACCTTACGCACCGCGCCCTTCACCTGGACCTTGCCGGCTTCCATCGGACCGCCCGACACGAAGACCACGGGGATGTTCAGCCGCATGGCGGCCATCAGCATGCCGGGCGTGATCTTGTCGCAGTTGGAAATGCAGACCATGGCGTCGGCGCAGTGCGCGTTGACCATGTACTCGACCGCGTCGGCGATCAGCTCGCGGCTGGGCAGCGAGTAGAGCATCCCGCCGTGACCCATTGCGATGCCGTCATCGACGGCGATGGTGTTGAACTCCTTGGCCACGCCGCCGGCGGCCTCGATCTCCCGGGCGACCAGCTGGCCGAGGTCCTTCAGGTGGACGTGGCCGGGCACGAACTGGGTGAAGCTGTTGGCCACCGCGATGATCGGCTTGCCGAAGTCGCTGTCCTTCATGCCGGTGGCGCGCCAGAGCCCCCGGGCGCCGGCCATGTTGCGGCCATGGGTGGAGGTGCGCGAGCGGAGGGCGGGCATGGCGAGGTCTCGACTGAAGAAGGTCCCCGATCCTATCGCGGTTATCGGCAGCGCCGAAATATATTACTGAGGTCATATTAAGTCGCTCAGGATATCACATGGACACCCGGCAGCTGCGCCATTTCCTCGCCGTCGCGGAGACGCTGCACTTCGGGCAGGCCGCCGAGCGCCTGGGCCTGACGCAGCCGCCGCTGAGCCAGTCGATCATGGCGCTGGAGCGGGCGCTCGGCGTCGCCCTGTTCGTGCGGACCAAACGCAGCGTGCGCCTGAGCGCCTTTGGAGAGCAGTGGCTGCCCTATGTGCGATCGGCGCTGGGCGAGGTCGACGCGCTGGAGGGCGTCGCCCGACGGCTGCGCGACGGCCAGACCGGACTGCTGTCGATCTCCTTCGTCAGCACGGCCGACTACAACGTGCTTCCCGACCTCGTCCGGCGCTACGCGGGGGCCTATCCGGACGTAGAGATCCGCCTGTTCGAGGCGACCAGCGACGTGCAGATCCCCGCCATCGCCGCCGGCGAGCGCCATGCCGGCATCGTCATCCCGCCGCACGACCGCGCGCTGCCCGAAGCCCTCGCCTACCGCAGACTGGTGTCGGAGCCGCTGGTGGCGGTCGCGCCCGCCGCCTGGGTCGAGGACGGCCGTCTGCGGACGCACGACGGCGTTCTGCCGCCCGATGCGATCGCGGAGTCGCCGCTGATCCTGTTCCCGCGACACGTGGCGCCGGCCTTCCACGACCTGGTGACCGGCTACTTCGCCGCCCACGGCGGACCGCCTCGCGTGGTCCAGGAAGCCATCCAGATGCAGACCATCATCAGCCTGGTCTCGGCCGGGCTCGGCGTGGCCCTGGCGCCGGCATCGCTGAGGAACCTGGCGCGGGCCGGCGTGCGCTATCTCGAGCTCGCCGATCCGCCGATCCTGGAGACCGGCCTCGTCTGGCGACGCGCCGACGACGCCGCGACGCTGAGGAATCTGCTGGGATTGCTGGAGGCCCGCTGATCCTCCCCTTCAGGGGAGGGGGACCATCGCGAATGCGATGGTGGAGAGGCGCAGACGAGGCGTGACGTCTCCACCTGGCGAATTCTTCCGGGGCCTAGGGCCTGCTCCACCACCCCTGCGGGGTGGTCCCCCTCTCCCTGAGGGAGAGGAAAGCTAGGCCAGAAACGCCTCGGCGATCCGCTGCGCCGGGCTCAGCGGGTCGATCGGCAGGTCGCTGAGGTTGGACAGCACCACCACGGCCAGGTCGTGCTCGGGCAGCAGCATCGCGATCGAGCGGCCGCCGGCGATACTGCCGGCGTGGTGGCCGCGCGGGCGACCGGCGGGATCGTGGTCTATCCGCCAGGCCAGGCCGACCTGGACTGGCGCGGCGATCTTCGTCGGGGCGACGGGCGTGAACACGGCCCTTCGCGTGTCCGGCGCGAGGTAGCCTTCGGCCAGAAACCCGGTGCAGAACCGCGCGATGTCCGAGGCCGTCGCGACATAGCCGCCGCCGGCCCACTTGTAGGCCGGGTTGATGCTGGGCGCGCGGAACACCTCGCCGGTCGCCTGGCGCAGCTGGTAGCAGGCGACGCCCTCCGGGACCGGAGCGCTCATCACCTCGGGCAGCAGACTGGGCAGGCCCAGCGGCGCGGCGACCTGCTGGGCGACCAGATCGGGGAAGGTCCTGCCGGTCGCCGCCTCCATCACCGCGCCCGCCAGGGTGTAGCCGAAGGTGCTGTAGTTGAAGGCCTCGCCCGGAACCGAGACCAGCGGATCGTTGACGAACACCGCCAACGCATCGTCGGTTCTGCGATAGGGCCGGAAGTCGATGGGCCCGCCCGGCGCCTTCGGGTCATAGTCGCGCGGGATGTAGTGGCGGATGCCGCCGGTGTGGGCCAGCAGCTGACGCAGCGTGGTGCCGTGATGCGCGACGGGCAGCGAGGGGCGGTAGCGGCCGATCGGCCGGTCGAGATCGATCGCGCCCTGCTCAGCCAGCCGCGCGGCGGCGACCCCGGCGATCAGCTTGGACACGCTGGCCAGGCGATAGCGGCCGGAAACGGTCGCGGGCGTCCGCCGCTCGAGATCGGCGTAGCCGAACGCCTCGGCCCAGATCACCTCGCCGCCCCGGCTGACGGCGGCGGACATCGAGGGCGCGCGGGTATCGGCCATCAGTCCAAGGACGATGTCGCGGGCCGCGGCGGCGGCGGGCGCGCCGGCGCCGACCGGCGCGGCGAACGCCGGGCGCGCGGCCACGCCCGTGGCCAGGGCGGCGGAACCGCCCAACATCAACCGTCTCGACAACACTTCAGCAGGCCCCGGACTTGCTGCGCGAGTTTGGCGAACAAGCCGTTGTTTCTCAAGTGAAACCCCTGTGAGGTTCAGGTGCAGATGAGCGATGCGCGCAGACCTTGCGTCCTTCGCGACGCGATCCTGAGGGATCGCTCCTCAGGATGACGAGCTCTGAGAAGCATCACTCCCCTTCGTCATGGTGAGGAGCGAGCCTCAAGCGAGCGTCACGAACCACGCAATGCGCCTAAAGCGCCGCTTCGATCGCCGCCTTGATCTCGGGGTCCTGCGGGTCGGTGCGCGGGCCGAAGACATTGATCAGCGAGCCGTCCTTGCCGACCAGCAGCTTGTGGAAGTTCCACACCGGCTCGGCGGGCTCGCCGACCTGCTCGACCGCCCACTTGTAGAACGGGTGGGCGTCGTCGCCCTTTACGTCGACCTTGGAGGCCATCGGGAAGTCGACGCCGAAGGTCGTGCGGCAGAATTCGGCGATCTCCGCGTTCGTGCCGGGCTCCTGCCCCATGAACTGGTTGCTGGGCACGCCGAGCACGACCAGGCCCCTGTCCCGGTAGTCGGTGTAGAGCTTCTCCAGCCCGTCATACTGCGGCGTCAGCCCGCACCGGCTGGCCACGTTCACGACCAGGACCACCTTGTCCCTGAAGCTCGCCAGCGGCAGCGGCGCGCCGTCGATGGCGGTGAAGTCGTAGTCATGGGCGGTGGTCATGGCGGGGCTCCCGGGGGCTTTGCGGAACTATACCCGCCCCATCGCGAACACCAACGCCCCTTCCCCCCAAACTCCGCTCATCCTCGCGGAAGCGAGGACCCAGGCTTTGTGATGCAGCCGCTCATCGTGGGGGCTCGCGAACACATCCCCGACCATGAGTGCACCGGCCGTAAACCTGGGTCCTCGCTTCCGCGAGGATGAGCGGAGAGAAGGGGCTGGAAATTAGGGACAAACGCTAATGTCATTCGGAAAGTAGTGTGTGTCCCCACTCTAGAGCCCCCACTTTAGAGCCGAGTTCTCGCGAAGGAAGTTACGCCGGAGACAGCGAGGCACGCCCGATCGGCACGATTGCTCCAGCGCCATCGAACATGATCACTCTGGCGCCCCAAGGACCTTCAGACGCCTCCAACTTGGGTGACAGGGACATGAAGACATTGCCGGAAGCCAGCGATCCGTCCCGATACTCGATAGGTCGGTCCCGAAACGCGAACTCGTAGACCTGATAGCTGTTTCCGTCGGACGTCTTGGTAACCAAGCCGACCAGGTTAAGCGCGAAGCTCCGGCCCTCCAGATCGAACCGTGAAGCGTCGAACTCGTCGCTGAAGGAAACGATGTAGGTCCCGCCTTCAGCCATGATCGCTTCTAGAACCCGCCCGCCTGTTCCACCGCCAACGCGAGGTCCAGAGCCCTCGCCGCTTCCTCGCCGTTGACCACCGGCCTCGGCGACAACCCTCGCACCGCCGCCACGAAGCCGCCCACGCTCGTCCCCAGCGGATCCCGCCCGGCCGGGGTCTCTGTGAAGGCCTCGTTCAGCGCGAACGGCGTCGAGTTGCGGAACGCGCGGGTGATGAAGTCGATCTCCAGCTCGCCCGAGGGGTAGACGATCTTCATCGTCCGCTCGCGGCTGTCATGGACGCGGGAGGCCTCGAACAGGGCGATGAAGCCGTCGTCGAAGGTCGCCTCGGCGCGGACCACGTCGGCGTCGCCGTCGGCCTCGACGGTCAGCGGCTCGGCGTCGGTCAGGGCCAGCGCCAGGTCGATGTCGTGGATCATCAGGTCCAGCACCACCGAGACGTCTCGGCTGCGGATCGAGGCCGTGCCCTTGCGCACCGCCTCCAGCCGCAGGGGCTTTTCGGGGATGTCGAGCAGGCCCATGGCCTGGGAGACGACGCGCTCCTGGTGGCCGCAGGCGAGGACCACGCCCTGCTTCGCCGCCTCGGCGATCAGCTTGTCGGCGTCCTCCAGCGTCGTGGCCAGGGGCTTTTCGACATAGACCGACTTGCCCGCCTTTAGCGCCGCCAGCGCGGCCTCGGCATGGGTGGTGGCCGGCGAGGCCACCGTGACGATGTCGCAGACGGCCAGCAGGTCGGCGATGTCGCCATAGGCTTCCGCGCCCAGCTGATGCGCCATCTCGAAGCAGCGCTCGGGATGGATGTCGAAGATGCCGACGAGCTCGACGCCGTCCATCTCGGCGTACTTCTTCGCGTGGTAGCCGCCGAACACGCCCGACCCGACGACGCCGGCCTTGAGGATCTTGGTCATGGCCGCCTTCTAACGCGCTTCGCGGCCTTCCGCGAGGTCAGGAAAGGGTCTAAACGGTCGTTTGAAAATACACCGTAAACCGGGAGAAAGACAGATGACGACCTCGCGCGAGATCCGCCTCAAGAGCCGCCCGGTGGGCACGCCCGTCGCCGACAATTTCGAACTGGCGACCGTCGAACTGCCCGCGCCCGGCGCCGGCGAGGTGCAGGTGCGCAACCACTGGATGACGGTCGACCCCTACATGCGAGGCCGCATGAACGACGTGAAGAGCTACACCCCGCCGTTCGCGCTGGGCGAGGCCATGCAGGGCGGCGCCGTGGGCGAGGTGATCGCCTCGAACGACCCGTCCCTGAAAGTCGGCGACCTGGTGCAGTCGATGTTCGGCTGGCGCGAGGCGTTCAACGCCCCGGCCGGCGCGGTGCAGAAGCTGGACACCTTCGGCCTGCCGCCGCAGGCCTTCCTGGGCGTCGCCGGCATGCCGGGCATGACCGCCTGGGCCGGGCTTCTGAAGGTGGCGGCCATGAAGGAGGGCGACATCGTCTTTGTGTCCGGCGCCGCCGGGGCGGTCGGCCAGATCGTCGTCCAGATCGCCAAGATCAAGGGCAACACCGTCATCGGCTCGGCCGGCGGGGCCGACAAGGTCGCGTACCTGAAGTCAATCGGCTGCGACGAGGTCATCGACTACAAGGCCGAGAAGAACCTGACGGCGGCCCTCAGCCGCGTCGCGCCCAAGGGCATCGACGTCTATTTCGAGAACGTCGGCGGCGAGCACATGGATGCGGCCCTGGCCGCCGCCCGGCCGTTCGCGCGCTTCGCGCTGTGCGGCATGATCAGCCAGTACAACGCGACCGGCGAGATGTACGGCGTCAAGAACCTGATCGCCGCCGTCGGCAAGAGCATCCGGCTGGAGGGCTTCATCGTCTCCAACCACTTCCACCACCTGCCGGAGTTCCTGAAGGACATGTCCGGCTGGATCGCCGAGGGAAAGATCCAGTGGAAGGAGACGGTCGACGAGGGCATCGAGAACGCTCCCGGCGCCTTCCTCAAGCTGTTCCGCGGCGAGAACACCGGGAAGATGCTGGTGAAGCTGAGCTGAGCTCGGCACGACAGGGACAGACACCAGGGTGTCTGTCCCTGTCGTGCCGACCACCAAAGCAGCCGGAGAGGCCAGAGTACGCCCTCTCCACCGGCAATGCGCCAAGCTCTCTTGGTTCTCCGCCGGCGGAACGACCGCTCAGCGCCAGTTCTGGTCAGCCCTACCCGGGACAGACACCAGGGTGTCTGTCCCTACCGGCCTGTCATCTCCACGACCGCCCAGCCGTCGCCGAGCCGCTGGAACCTGAAGGCGACCCGGTCGCCAGGCTCCCCCGGAGCGCCGGCGATCACGTCGGCCCAGGTCCTGAACGTGGTCCGGCCGGCGGCGAGGCCGGCGTCCGGAGCGCCCTCATGATCGAGGACGAGCTCGCGGCTGGTGGCCCGGCTGACGACGCCGATGCTCTCGAACACCGGTCCCGTCGGCCCGGGCGGAATGATCTTCGAGCGCTCCAGGGCGTTCCCGGGCCGGGCCGATTCCGGGCCGCATCCGGCCAGAGCCAATGCGGCCAGTAGGGCGAACAGCCCGAACGTCTTCATCGAAATCCTCCGTAAGCGGACGGCCCTCCCTATCACGATGCGGCGTGTTGTGAACGGGGCTGCTTCCTCCGGCGCGCGGGGACAGCTAAGAGAGCCGGCCCCTCTGGAGGAAGCCGCCGTGTCGCGCCTGTTCAGCGCCTATGTGATGATCGACTGGAGCGCCGCCGCGGCCCCGCGGCAGGGCAAGGACTCCATCTGGATCGGCGTGATCAAGCGCGATATCCGCTTCCGCCCGACATTCGAGGCCTTCAACCCGGCCACGCGCGAGGCGGCGATGACGCAGCTGCGCGAGATCCTGGCCGACCTGCGCCGTCGGGGCGAGCGCGCCCTGGTGGGCGTCGACTTCGCGCTCGGCTATCCCGAAGGGACGGCCGCGCTGCTGAAGGTCAAGGGCGAGGACTGGGCCGGCATGTGGGCCTTCCTGGCCAAGGACGTCGTCGACAAGCCGAACAACGTCAACAACCGCTTCCAGGTCGCCTCGAAGATGAACCGGCTGATGACCGATCAGGCCTGGCCGTTCTGGGGCTGTCCGGCGAGCGACGCCCAGCGCTGGCTGTCGACGACCAAGCCTGACTTCGATCGCACCGGCCTGCCCGCGGAACTCCGCCGCGCCGAGCTCGCGACGAAGGGAAAGGGCAAGGCCGGAGCCAAGAGCGTCTGGCAGATCTTCGGCAACGGCACCGTGGGCAGCCAGGCCATCGTCGGCATCCCGCGCGTCAAGGCGCTGCTCGACGAACTGGGCGACCGGGCGAAGGTCTGGCCGTTCCAGACCGGCTGGAAGGCGCTGAAGGACGCCGATCTCGACGGCGTCGACGTGCTGTTCGCCGAGGTCTATCCGGCGCTGGGCGAGGTGAAGGCCGAGCCGGGCGAGGTGATCGACCGCGCCCAGGTCCGCGCCCTGTGCGAGCATTTCCTGAAGCTGGACGAGGCCGGCAAGCTGGGCGAGGCCTTCGGCCCCAAGGGAGAGCCCCCCGAGGCCGACATCGCCGCCGTCGAGCGTGAGGAAGGCTGGGTGCTGGGCTACTAACGCCCCGCCAGATACTCGCCCACCGCACAGAAGGCGGGCAGCGTCACCGCGTCGTTTCCGACGTTGGACGCCACCGGATGCGAGCCGAAGCGGGCGATGACCATCCGCGCCGTCGGATCGACATAGATCGACTGGGCGTGGACGCCGCGCGCCATGATCGCGCGGTGGGCGTTGTGGGTGTTCCACCACATGCCGCGATAGCTCCAGCCGATCAGCTTGTCGTAACCTGACTTCGCGAAATGCGCGGGATCGGCGCCCTCGAACAGGCGGTCGACGGCAAGGCGCGGCAGCAGCTGTTCGCCGCCGGCGACACCGCCGTCCAGCACCATCTGGCCGACCCGCGCCAGGTCCCGCAGGCCCGCGTTCAGGCCGCCGCCGGCGAACGGGGTGCCGACCGAGTCGATGGTCATGTAGGCGTCCTGCTCGGCGCCGATCCGGCTCCAGATCCGCTCGGAGATCAGCTGCGCGGTCGACTTGCCCGTCAGGCGGGCCAGGATCCAGCCGAGGGTGTCGGTGTTGATGGTCTTGTAGGCGAAGGCCTGGCCGTGCTCGCCCTGTTTCTGGACCGTCGCCAGGTACTCGAACCCGGTGCGCGGCCCGGTGTAGCCGGCGGGACGCGGCATCGGGCTGGTCGCGGCGACGTAGGCCCAGATCTCGGCCGACGGATCAGCGTAGGCCTCGCTGTAGCGAAGGCCGGTGGTCATGTTCAGCAGCTGGCGCACCGTCGCGTCGGCGAAAGCGCTGCCGGCCAGCTCGGGGATCAGATCGGCCACCAGCGCGGTCTCGTCGAGCGCGCCTTCGACGATCATGGCTTCGGCGATCAGGCCGATCATCGACTTTGTGATCGACATCACGACATGCTGGCCCGCCTCGGTCAGGGCGCCCGCGTAGCGTTCATGGACGATGACGCCGTCGTGCAGGATCACGATCCCGTCGGTGTAGTTGGCGAGCAGCGACTCGTCCCAGGTCATCGGCCGGTCGCCGCCCATCGGCGTGAAGGTCAGGCCGTCGATGGCGGGGTCGATGGCGCGCTTCAGCGCCGAGGGCGCGCCAAGGCCCCGGCTGACGCCGACGGTCGGCGCCATCTGGCGCATGTTGCTGAAGGTCCAGCGCATCTGCGGAAACCGCGAACCGCCCGGCTCGGCCATGGAGATGACTTTTCCGGCCGGCGGCGGCGAGCCGACCATCCAGCCCAGCGTGCGGGGATCGGACGCGAGGGCGTCGGGGGGAACATCGGTCATGGGGAGCCTCCTGCCGAGCCGTCTTGGAACCGGACGGGGATCGGCGCAAGCGGCAAGCGGTCAGGACGACAGGGCGTCCCGATGGCTCAGCAGCCAGAACCGGCCCGCCAGGCAGCCGGCGGACAGCAGGCTCGAAACCACGATGGCCCAGACGACCCCCGACAATCCCATGCCCAGCGGATGGGCCAGGTACCAGGCCAGCGGGCACATCACCGCCGCGTAGCTGAGGACATGGGTCGCCGTGGGAACCCAGATGTCGCCCCGCGCGCGCAGTACGCTTGCGGCGACGACCTGGCTGCAATCCGCCCAGACCGCGATGCAGTACAGCGCCAGCGCCGGCGCGGCGAGCGCGATCAGCGGAGCCTCGCGCGTGTAGACGGCGCTGATCGGCGCCGCCAGCGGCCAGACGATGATCCCCACCGCCAGCCCGAAGGCGGCGGCGACACCGATCGCGGTCCAGCCTGCGCGCCGAACGCCGTCCGGATCGCGCGCGCCATAGGCGCGGCCGACGAGCACCGAAGCCGCGGCGCTGAGACCCAGCGGGACCATGAAGATCACGGCCGCCACATTGAGCATCACCGTGTAGCCGGCCACCGCCATCGCCCCCAGCCAGCCGGCGACAATGTTCATTCCGGCGAACGCCGCCGACTCGACGAAGTACGAGGCGCCGGCTCCGTAGCCGATCTTGCGCTGCTCGATCGCGTCGGCGCGGGTGTCCGAGGGCTTGTTGAACACGCCGAGCGCGCGGGCGTCGGCCATCCGCCAGATATGGACCAGCAGGTAGACCATCAGCGCCGTCCGCGCGCCGAACGAGGCCCAGGCCGCGCCGACCGCGCCCATCGCGGGCAGGCCGAGCAGTCCGGGCACCAGCACCAGGGCCATCACGAGGTTGACCGCGTTGGCCGCCCACATCGCCCACATGCCCGGCAGCGGCCGCGACAGCGCCTCCAGGTAGAAGGTCGCCGCCACCGAGATGAGGTAGGGCGTCAGCGACAGCGCGAAGACGACCAGCGCCCGGTTCGCCCCGGCCGCGAGGTCGGGCGCCAGGCCGATGGAGGACATGAACAGCGGCCCGCCCAGCCACATCGCCGCCGTCGAGACCACGCCGATCCAGAAGGCGTAGACGATGCCGCGCCGGAGGACGCCGCCGGTCTGCTCGCGCCGGCCCTCGCCGACGTAGCGGGCGGTCATGACCTGCACACCCATCAGCAGGCCGACGGCCGTGGTCAGGATCGTCGCGGTCGGCGCCCAGCCCAGGGCGTGGAAGGCCAGCTGCTCGGAGGAGTAACGCCCGACCACGATGGCGTCGGTCAGGCCCATGGCCATGATGCCCAGGCGCGCGACCACGACCGGTCCGGCCAGCCGGAGCATCTCCGACAGCACCGACCGCACGTCGCGGCCCACCGATTGTGTGTCTGCGGTCAGGGGCGAGGCTCCAGGTTCACGGGCTCGCGACCGTCGCCGAACCCGGTTCGCCGATCAAGCCGCTCGCGTATTGACTTCGCCAGCGCCGGGTCCAACCTCCCCGCCCGACACGCCCCGGGGGGAGCGCATGACCGAAACCACCGCCGTCAGGCACCAGTCCATTGACGCCGTGCGCGGCTTCGCCGTGCTGGGCATCCTGCTGATGAACATCGTCGGCATGGGCCTGCCGAGCTTCGCCTACATCGACCCGACCTACTACGGCGGGCATGAGGGCCCGAACCTGTGGGCCTGGGCGATCAACTACGTCCTTGCGGACGGCAAGATGCGGGGCCTGTTCACGATGCTGTTCGGGGCCAGCATGCTGCTGATCGCCGACCGGGCCGCGGGACGGGTTCCGGGTCCGACTTCGACCCACTACCGCCGGATGTTCTGGCTGTTCGTGATCGGCATGGCGCACGCCTGGCTGCTGTTTTTCGGCGACATCCTGGTCACCTACGCCATCGCCGGCGCGGTCACGTTCTTCGCCCGCAAATGGCGCCCCCGGACACTCATCGCGCTGGGGACGCTGATCCTGGTCGCCCTGGTGGCGAAGGGGCTCGTCGAAGGTCACGAGGTCGGCCTGCTGCGCGAGGCGGCCCGCGCGCCCGGCGCATCCGCTGAAACGCTGAAGGCCTGGAAGGAAGCTTCCTTCTACCTGACGCCGCCGGCCGCATTCGGCGAGGCGGAACTGGCCGGCTATCGCGGCGGCTTCGTCGACGCGCTTCAGGCGCGGGCGCAGATGACGCTGATCATGCAGACCTACTTCCTGCTTATGGAGGCCCTGCCCGAGGCGATCGGCCAGATCCTGATCGGCATGGGCCTGTTCAAGCTGGGTTTCTTCACGCTGGGCTGGAGGAGCCGGAGTTACGGCGCCCTCGTCGCCGTCGGCTATCTGGTCGCCGCGCCGCTCACCGCCGCCATGGCCTGGGCGACGGTGCAGAGCGGCTTCGACCCCATCCACCGTCAGTTCTACATCGTGCTTGGCGCCCTGCCCCGCCCCCTCATCGCCCTGGCCCACGCCTCGGCGCTGCTGCTGCTGGTGCGGTCCGGCGCGCTGGGCTGGCTGGTCAGCCGTCTGGAGGCCGCCGGGCGGATGGCGTTCAGCAATTACCTCGGCACCTCGATCATCACGACCTTCGTCTTCTGCGGCTTCGGGCTGGGCCTCTACGGTCGGCTGGAGCGGTTCGAGCTCTACTATGTCGTCGCCGCGATCTGGCTGGTTATCCTGCTGTGGAGCAAGCCGTGGCTGGCCGTCTTCCACTACGGCCCGTTCGAGTGGGTCTGGCGGTCGCTGGTGATGTGGAAGCCGCAGCCGTTCCGCAAAAGGAGGGCAGACGCATGACCGCCGTTCGCGCAGAGCGTCTCTGCGCCGAGCTTGAGGGCGAGTTCGTCGTCTTCCTGATCGGCATGAGGATCAACAAGCTTTGGAAGGTATGGCGCTGGGGCCCGGTGGCCGCCGCCATGCCCCGGATGCTGGTCGAGCTGTACGGCAAGCCCGAGCTGGGCCTGTTGCACCACATCAGCCACTTCGGCCTGGGCAACATCTGGCTGGTGCAGTACTGGCGCAGCTACGACCATCTCGAGGCCTACGCCAAGGCGCGGGATGCCGAGCACCTTCCCGCCTGGCAGGCCTTCAACAGGGCCGTCGGCAGCAACGGGGATGTCGGCATCTGGCACGAGACCTATGTCGTGAAGCCAGGCGCCTACGAGACCGTCTACAACAACATGCCGCCCTGGGGCCTCGGGCTGGCCGGCCGGCTGGTGGAGGCCAGAGGTCATCGCAAGGCCTCTCGCGACCGGCTGAAAGCGACGACGGAGACGGCCGGCTGAAGCGTGGAACGGACATGATCAGTCGCCGCGCCCTGCTTCCACTCACCGTCGCCGCATTCGCCGCACCAGCCCTGCCCGCCTGCGCCGCGCCCTCGCGGACCGTGTCGCTCGGCGCCCATCCGCGCCAGGCTCTGGACCTCTACCGGACCCCCGGCCTGACGGGCGCGCCGGTGCTGCTGTTCGTGCACGGCGGCGGCTGGAGTATCGGGAACAAGGGCGCGGTCAACAGCCTGCCCGACTACGCGGCGCGGCACGGGTTCCTGCTCGCCTCGGCCGGCTACCGCCTGGCGCCGGAGGTCGACGCCGGCGGGTGCGCCGAGGATGTGGCCCTGAGCATCGCCTGGCTGAAGGCGAACGCGGCCTCGCAAGGCGGCGATCCGAAGCGGATCTTCATCGCCGGACATTCGGCCGGCGCCCATCTGGCCGCGCTGGTCGGGGTCGATCCGCGGTACCTCGGAGCCCATGGCCTGGAACCCGCCGACCTGGCGGGGGTCATCCCGATCGACGGCGCCGGCTACGACGCCGTGGCCCAGATGGCCTACCTCGCCGACCGCAGGGGCATCCTGCCGAACATGTACCGCCAGGCGTTCGGCGCGCGCGCGGCGGAGCTGTCGCCGACCCGGCTGGTCGAAGGGGGCCGCGCCTATCCGCCGTTCCTGATCTTCCACGTCGCCGCGCGGCCCGACGCGCAACGCCAGTCGGAGGAGCTGGCTGACGCCCTGCGGATTGCCGGCGGCAGCGCCGAGGTCGTCGCCGCGCCGGGCGAGACCCACCGCAGCATCAACGTCGACTTCGGCAAGCCCGGCGACCCCGAGGGCGAACGGGCGGCGGGGTGGATCAGGCGATAGCCGCCCTCCCCCTTCAAGGGGAGGGAAAGGTTCAGCCCGCCTGCCGCATCCCCTCGCGGCCGGCCTTCAGCCGCTCGGCCACCAGGAACGCCAGCTCCAGCGCCTGCTCGCCGTTGAGACGCGGGTCGCAGTGAGTGTGGTAGCGGTCTGCCAGGTCGCCCTCAGTCAGGGCGCGGGCCCCGCCGATGCACTCGGTGACGTTCTGGCCGGTCATCTCCAGGTGCACGCCGCCGGGGTGGACGCCTTCGGCCTCGGCCACGTCCACGAAGCCCTTCACCTCGGCCAGGATCCGGTCGAACGGCCGGGTCTTGTAGCCGCTGTTGGCCTTCAGGGTGTTGCCGTGCATCGGGTCGATAGACCAGATCACGCTGCGGCCGGCCCGCTTGGTCGCCTGCATCAGGCGCGGCAGGCGCTCGGCCACCTTGTCGGCGCCGAAGCGGCCGATCAGGGTCAGCCGGCCCGGCTCGTTGGCCGGGTTCAGCACGTCGATCAGCCGCAGCAGGTCGTCGGCCTCAAGCGTCGGGCCGACCTTGATGCCGATCGGGTTCTTCACGCCGCGCATGAACTCGACGTGGGCGCCGTCCAGCTGGCGGGTGCGCTCGCCGATCCACAACATGTGGGCGGACGTGTCGTACCAGTCGCCGGAGGTGCTATCGATCCGCGTCATTGCCTCTTCGAAGTTCAGCAGCAGCGCCTCGTGGCTGGTGAAGAACTCGACCTGCTTCATGCCCGGATGGCTGTCGGGCGTGACGCCGATGGCGGCCATGAAGGCCAGGCTCTCGCTGATCTTGTCCGACAGCTCGCGGTAGCGCGCGCCCTGCGGGCTGTCGGCGACGAAGCCGAGCGTCCAGCGGTGGATGTTGTGCAGGTCCGCGTAACCGCCCTGCGCGAAGGCCCGCAGCAGGTTCAGCGTCGCCGACGACTGGCCGTAGGCCTTCAGCAGCCGCTCCGGATCGGGCGTCCGCTCACCAGCCTCGAAGGCCATGCCGTTGATGTTGTCGCCCCGGTAGGACGGCAGGGAGACATCGCCGATCGTCTCGATTGGCTCAGACCGCGGCTTGGCGAACTGGCCTGCGATGCGGCCGACCTTCACCACCGGCTTGCCGCCGGAGAAGGTCAGCACCACCGCCATCTGCAGGATCAGGCGGAAGGTGTCGCGGATGTTGTCGGCGTGGAATTCCTTGAAGCTCTCGGCGCAGTCGCCGCCCTGCAGCAGGAACGCGTCCCCGCGCGCCACGTCGCCGAGCAGGCTCTTCAGGCGGCGCGCTTCCCCCGCGAACACAAGCGGCGGCATCCGGCGAAGGTCATTCTCCACGCGCTCGACAACGGCCTGATCCGGATAGTCGGTCGGCACGTGCTTGGCGGGCTTGCTTCTCCAGGTGGACGGGGTCCAGCGCTCGGTCATGGTCTCAACTCGAAAATAGGGACGCGGTTCATACCGCAGCGCGGCATGGAAGGCAAAATAATGCGCCTCATGCGGGTGAATGCCGCATGAAGGGGAATGGGATTGCGTGATGGTTGCGGGTGAAACGAGGCAAAGTCTCTGTCGGCGTCAATGATGAGAAGCCTGTCGGCTGCCGGAACATCTCTCGGCCTGTCTGGGCGCTGCCCCCTCGGACTCGCGACAGGCGCGCCGCCCGATCGGCAAACTCAGGCGCTCGCCGACAGGGATATCGTTGCAACTCTGGACGGCAGCGATATTCTCATCGCCCGGGGGTATCTGTCATGTACAAGTGGGTTTTGGTCGGGCTTGCCCTGATGTGGGCGGGGCCGGCGGTGGCGGGCGAGTCACTGGCTTACGGTCGGCCCGCCGCCTGGATCCGGCCGCAGGCCTTCGCTGAAGCGACCCCCGTCGTCACCAACGACGCCGCCAGACTCGCGCTGCAGGACTATCAGGTCAGGATCAGCGACGGCGGCGCCGAGACCTTCATCCACACCGTGTTCGACCTGCGCACGCCGCAGGCCCTGCAGCTCGCCAACCTCAAGATCAGCTGGAACCCCGAGACGGACGACGTCACCATCCATCAGGTGCTTTTGCGCCGCGGCAGCGCGGTGATCGATGTTCTGGCCCGGGGCGACAAGTTCACGATCCTGCGCCGGGAGCAGGGCCTTGAGGTCGCCATGCTCGACGGGCGCCTGACGGCCACGCTCCAGGTCGAGGGCGTGCAGGTCGGTGATCTTCTCGAGGTCGCCTACTCCATCCGCCACAAGGACCCTGTGATGCAGGGCCTCGCGGAATCGATGGTGAGTCTGAACGGCGGCAAGGTCGGCCGCCTGTACCTCCGGAAGATATGGCCGAACGATCGTCCCGTCCGGTGGTCGGCGGCAGGCCTGTTCTCGTCGCCGAAGATCACGCGCGGGCCGACCGAAACCGAGCTGCTGCTCGATCTCAAGGACATCGAGCCGCCCAGCGAGCCGCCCTCGGGAGCGCCGCCCCGGTTCAACAGCCCGGGCCGTGTATCCGTCACCGAGTTCAAGGATTGGGGCGAGATCGCCGCCGTAATGGCGCCGATGTACGACGAGGCCCTCAAGCTGGCTCCGGATTCGCCGTTGCGCGCCGAGGTGGCGAAGATCGCCTCCTCGACGAGCGACCCGAAACGCCGCGCCGACGCCGCCTTGCGGCTGGTGCAGGACCAGGTGCGCTATCTCTTCCTGGGGATGGACCTCGGCGGCTACACCCCCGCCTCGGCGGACGTGACCTGGTCCCGCCGGTTCGGCGACTGCAAGGGAAAGAGCGTGCTCCTGGCCGCGCTGCTGCGGGAGCTGGGCATAGACGCCGACGTCATGTTCGTGAGCACCATCATCGGCGACGGCATGAACGAGCAACTGCCGCTCACGGCCGCGTTCAACCACGCCATCGTGCGTGTGCGGATTGACGGCAAGACCTATTGGCTGGACGGCACCCGGCAGGGCGACCGTACGATCGACCGGCTGCTGGCCCCCGAGTATCGCTGGGCCTTGCCCGTCCGCGCCGGCGCCGCGCTGGAGCCGATCCCGATGTCTCCGCCGGACTTGCCGATGCTGGACGTCTCGTTTGACTATGACGCGACGGCGGGCCTCGACGCCCCTGTTCTGGTCAGGGGCGACGTGACGCTGCGCGGGTCCATGGCCGCGGCGATGGCCATCGGCCTCAAGGCCGCGCCGGAGGACAAGCGCGACGAGACCCTGAAGGCCTTCTGGACCCAGTTGTCCGAGCAGCTGGTGCCGGTGACCGTGGCCTGGCGCATCGACGAGGACACCGGTGATGTTCGGCTGACGATGGACGGCGCGGCATCGATCCAGTGGAACGCGGCGGTGGGCGCCCGGCCCAGGCGGCTGCAGATGGCGGCCATGACCGTTGGCTGGCGACCCGATTTCAAACGCGAGCCCGGTCCCAACGACGACGCGCCCTTCGCCACGAGCGCTCCGGAGTTCCTCGTCTCGCGAGTTACGGTCAAGCTTCCCGGAGGCGGCGCCGGCTTCCGATTCACCGGTTCGAATGTCAATCAGAGGGTGTCCGCCTACGAGCTTCAGCGGACGATGACGCTGACCGACGGCGTCTTCTCGGGGGTCGTCAGCAAGCGGGTGATCGACACCGAAATCCCGTTCGCCGACGCGCCTGCCGCCGAGGCGGCTCTCAGCGCCTTGAGCGGCACGATCTACCTGGAGGCTCCGCGAGGCTACAAGCGCAGCGACGCCGAGCGGGAGATTGAAGCGGCCCGCACCGGCACGACATTCTTCGAGTACGCCCATCGCGCCGATGCCCAGTTCGAGCTGGGACGGGTCGACCAGGCCATCGCCACCCTCGACGCAGGGCTGGCCCGCGACAAGACTCTGTCCAGCGCCTACAATGTGCGTTGCTGGCTTCTCGGTCGGGCCAACCGCGACCTGCCCAAGGCGATGGCCGACTGTGAAAAGGCCCTCTCGCTTCAACCCGAGACGGCCAGCTATCTCGACAGCCGGGCCCTGGTCTGGTTCCGGATGGGAAAGTACGACCGCGCCATCGCGGACTACGATGCGGCCCTGGAGCTGGAGCCGGAAATGGCGGCCTCGCTGTACATGCGGGGCATTGCCAAGCGGCTGCTCGGTCGGACCGAGGAAGGCGACGACGACATCGACACGGCCACCGCCATATCTCCCGATGTGGCTGAAACGTTCGCGAAGTACGGCCTCAAGCCGTAGCTCACGGCGTCGGCCTTCTGGACGCTCCCGAAAGACCTGGGGCGGCGAAGCCCCTGGGCTGCCCGCCCTATCGTCCCGGAGCCAGCACCGCGAGAGACGCCCGGGCGATGGCCTCGCCCTTTTCCTGGACGAAGTGGCCGCCGTCCGGGACCTCCATCGGGGCCGGACAACCGCGGATGCCCTGGCGCAGGCGTTCCATGACCGGCGGCCCGAGAACCGGATCCTGCATCCCGACGGCCATGAAGGTCGGGCCGGACCATTCGTCGCGCCACCACTCGCGGGCAGCCCTCGCGATGTCGACGCCGGCCATGCCCGGATCGGTCATGACGAGTTCCGGGAAGCGCCTGACCCCCGACTTGTAGCGGGCGTCCGGGAACGGCGCGCCGTAGGCGGCGGCCTCTTCCGGCGTCATGTCGGGCTGCGACCGCTGCATCAGGGCGGGGATATCGAGATCGGGCTGCGACCGGTTGAAGGTCCGCCAGCGGTCGAAGCCCTCGCTGACAGGCTCCCCGACCGGGATGGTCGTATTCATGACCAGCAGGCCCGTGAACCGTTCCGGCATCGTCGGCGGCAGGGTGAGCCCGAGGATGCCGCCCCAATCCTGGCAGACCAGGACGACGTCGCGGAGGTCCAGCCTCTCGATCAGCGCCGCCAGCATGCCGCGATGGAAGGCGACCGTGTACACAGCCTCGTCTACCGGCTTGTCCGATCGGCCGAAGCCGAGCAGGTCCGGCGCGATGACGCGATGGCCGGCGGCGGCGAAGACCGGGATCATTTTCCGGTACAGGTAGGACCAGGTCGGCTGGCCGTGCAGGCAAAGGAAGGTCTTCGCCGCGTCATGCGGCCCCTCGTCGAGATAGTGGACGCGGAGACCCCCATGGCCCGGAAGGTCGTCGACGTAATGCGGCGCAAAATCGTATCCGGGAAGCCCCTGGAAACGGTCATCCGGGGTTCTGAGCGCGTCCATGATGTCGTCTCCGGGCCTCAGCGTGGCCAGACATCAGTGATGGTGGCCCCGTTGAAATAGTCGGTCCAGCGGATGATGCGGCCGTCCTTGACCTCGAACACGCCGGTGACCGGGAGGTCGACCCAGCCGGTTTCGAGTCTGTGCCGGTCCAGGCGCTCGGCGAACAACAGGTCGCCGCTGACGGCGCTGTTCAAAATCTGCAGATCGTTCTCGAGGGTCGGCGCGAAGAACGGCTCAAGCAGCGCGCGCATGGCCGCCGGGCCGGTGACGGTCGGGAGGACCCCCGGGTTGGCATAGACGCAGGCGTCATCGATCAGGGTCATCGCGTGGTCGTAGTCGGCGACGGCCATGGCCGCGAGGAAACGGGACACGGTATCGAGCGGCGTGGTCACGGGCAGGCTCCATCTTCTTGTAGCGATTGCTACAAGATAGAATGTTGTAGCGCTCGCTACAAGCCTTGGCTAGCCGACCGCCCCCAACTCCGCCGGCAGGTACTTCTCCCTCATCGTCACCAGCTCCTCCGCCGCCGTCGGATGCACCGCGCAGGTCGAGTCCCACTGCTGTTTGGTGACGCCCATCTTCACGGCGATGGCGGCCATCTGGATCATTTCCGGGGCGTCGGGGCCGACGATGTGGACGCCGACGACCTGTTGGGTGTCCTGGCGGACCAGCAGCTTCATCAGGGTGCGCTCCTCGCCGCCGTAGAAGGTCATCTTCATCGGACGGAAGACGGCGCGGTAGACGTCGATAGGGCCGTAGGCCTTGCGGGCCTCAGCCTCGCCCAGCCCGACCGTGCCGATCGGCGGCTGGCTGAAGACGGCGGTGGCGATGGTCTCGTGGTCGAAGGTCGTCGGGTTGTTGCGGAACTCGGTCTCGGCGAAGGCGGCGCCCTCGCGGATGGCGACCGGGGTCAGGTTGACGCGGTCGGTGACGTCGCCGACCGCCCAGATGCTGTCGACACTGGTCTTCGAGTATTCGTCCACCCTGATCGCACCGCGTTCGTTCAGCTCGACGCCGGCGTTTTCCAGGCCCAGGCCCTCGACGTACGGCTCGCGGCCGGTGGCGAACAGGACCTGCTCGGTGGTGAACTTCAGCCCGTTGCTGAGGGTGCTGACCAGACCCGCGTCGGTCTTCTCCAGGCTCTGGTGCTGGCAGCCCAGCACCACCTTGATGCCGCGCCGCTCCAGTTCGCCGGCCAGGTGGGCGCGGACGTCGTCGTCGAAGCCGCGCAGGATGTTGGGGCCGCGGTAGAGCAGCGTCACCTGGCTGCCGAGGCCCGCATAGATGCCGGCGAATTCCACGGCGATATAGCCGCCGCCGACCACGAGGATGCTCTCCGGCAGCTTGTCGAGGTGGAAGGCGTCGTTGGAGGTGATGCCGAGGTCCGCGCCCGGGAAGTCCGGCAGCGTCGGGCGGCCGCCGGTGGCGATCAGGATCTTCGCGGCCGTGACGGTGCGGTCCTCGCCGACGATCTCGACGGTATGGGCGTCCTTGACCACCGCGCGGCGGTGGATCAGCTCGGCGCCGGCCTTCTGCAGGTTGGTGACGTAGATGCCCGACAGGCGCGAGACCTCGATCTCGTTGGCGTCGCGGAAGGTCGGCCAGTCGAAGGTGGGCTCTTCCACCGTCCAGCCGAAGCCGCGCGCGGTCTTGATCTGGCTGGAGACCTCGCTGGCGTAGACCATGAACTTCTTGGGCACGCAGCCGCGGATCACGCAGGTGCCGCCGACCCGGTGCTCCTCGGCGACGGCGACCTTCGCGCCGGTCATCGCCGCCAGCCGCGCCGCCCGCACCCCGCCCGAACCGGCGCCGATGACGAAGAGGTCGTAGTCGTAGGTGGGCATCGGGGGCTCCGGTCGGTCTGTCAGGTCAGTCTATGTAGGTATTCAGGGCAGGAGGCGCAGGATGCCGTCGTCCGTGCCCAGCAGCGCCTCGTCGGCGAGGTCGAGGAACAGCCCGTGGTCGACGACGCCGGTCACGCTCTTCAGCGCGCCGGCCAGGGCGGCGGGATCGTCGATCACGCCCGAGGCCATGTCGTAGATCACGTTGCCGCCGTCGGTGACGACCACGCCGCGCTCGGCCGTGCGCAGGCGCGGCGGCGGCAGATCGAACTCGGCGGCGATGTCGGCCAGGCGCCGGCCGGTGTGCGGGTGGCCGAAGCGGACGACCTCGATCGGCAGCGGGAACTTGCCCAGCGCCGTCACGTGCTTGGCGGCGTCGGCGATGACGACGCAGCGCCGGCTGGCCTCCCAGACCAGCTTCTCACGCAGCAGGGCCGCGCCGCCGCCCTTGATCAGGGACAGGCCGGGGCCGATCTCGTCGGCGCCGTCGACGGTCAGGTCGATGGACTTCACGTCGTCCAGCGTGGCCAGCGCCATGCCGAGCTCGCGGGCCAGGTTGGCGGTGGCCTCGGAGGTCGGCACGCCGCGGATGTCGAGGCCTCGGGCGGCCAGCGCCTTGACGAACCAGGCCGCCGTCGAGCCGGTGCCCAGCCCCACCACCATGCCGTCCTCGACCAACGCGGCGGCGGCCTCGCCGGAGATGCGCTTCTGGTCGTCGGCGGTCATGGCGAGTCTCCGGTCGGCGGCGTCGGGCCGCTATAGCGCGAGCGTCGACGCCTTACGAGGCCGCCCGGCTCTTCGTCCACATCAGCAGGGTCACGCCCGCAAAGCTGCCGGCGGTGAGCATGTTGAAGTCGTTGCCGGCGAGCGCGGCCGCGCTCGCCGGCTTGTCCTCGAAGTCGAGGCCCGTGCGGGCGCCGCCGGCGCTGCGAAAACCGTAGACGTTGACGCCCATCAGACTCTTCGAGACCGGCACTCCGACCCATCGGCGCCCGGCGGCCAGCGCCGCCTCGTCCTTGCCCTTGACCCCGACGGCGCAGGCGACGGTGGTCGAGGCCGGCAGGCCGTCGCGGGCCTTGCCCTTGCCCCGTCCGACGATGACGAACAGCTCGCGGCCGCCGACCGTCTTCTCGAAGCCCTGGGCCTCGTCGAGACCGCCGGCCTTCGGCTTCTTCTTGGCCGGCGCGAAGCCGTGGTCCGCCGCCCGCGCCGCCGTCCGCCCCGGGTCCAGATCGGGCCCGCAGATGCCCCGGAAATAGCCGAAGACACTGCCGTCCTGAGCCGTTGCGGCGACGGGCGCGGCGGCGATTGCGATGGCGAGGATCCCAGACGTCAGACGCATGACGACTGCATGCCACGGCGCTCCGGCGCCGTCATCCTCGACCTTGCGTGGTTCGACAGGGCCCTTCGGCACGACTCGCCATGACTTTGGGATCATGACTCCTGACAGGTCATACTGAGCAGCGCCGACGGCGCGTTTCGAAGGACCCTTCGCCCCCGACCCGCTACGCCTTACCCCTTCTTCCGCGCCGCCTTCATCGCGCGGAACCGCGCCGCCCAGCCGGGCTTCTCGACCTGCGGGGCGCGTTCGATGGCGAGGGCGTCGGGGGCGACGGTCTTTGTGATCACCCCGCCCGAGCCGGTGTAGGCCCCCGCGCCGATGGTCACCGGGGCGACCAGCGAGCTGTTCGAGCCGATGAAGGCGCCCTCGCCCACATGGGTCTCGAACTTGTCGAAGCCGTCGTAGTTGCAGAAGATCGTGCCGGCCCCGATGTTGGCCTTCGCGCCGACCGTGCCGTCGCCCAGATAGGCCAGGTGGTTGGCCTTGGCGCCCTTGCCGACCTTGACCTTCTTGACCTCGACGAAGTTGCCGATGTGGGCGTCCTCGCCGATGTCCGCGCCCGGCCGCAGCCGCGCATAGGGGCCGACGATGGCGCCGGAGCGCACCACCGCGCCTTCGAGGTGGCTGAAGGCCCGGATCACCGCGCCGCTCTCGACCGTCACGCCAGGACCGAACACCACGTTCGGCTCGATGACGGCGCCGCCGGCGACCCGGGTATCGAAGCTCAGGAACACCGTCTCCGGCGCGACCATGCAGACGCCGTCAGCCATCAGCGCGGCGCGGGTGCGCTGCTGCCAAAGATGCTCGGCGCGGGCGACGCCGGCCTGGTCGTCCGCGCCCATGACGGCGGTCTCCGACGCCGTGGCCACGCCCACCCGCTTGCCCGCCGCGTTGGCGATGCCCACGATCGAGGTGATGTAGTACTCCGACTTGACGTTGTTGTTGTCGACCTGGGCCAGCCAGTCGAACAGCGGCCCGGCCTTCGCGCCCAGCATCCCGGAGTAGCAGACCCTGATGGTCTTCTCGGCTTCGGTGGCGTCACGCGCCTCGACGATGCGCAGCAACTCGCCGCCCGCGCCCTGGATCATCCGGCCATAGAGCGCCGGGTCGGCGGCCTCGAAGGCCAGCATGACGAGGTCGTCCCCGGCGGCGCGACGCTCGAAGATCGGGCTGAGGTCGGCGGCGGTCAGCAGCGGGCAGTCGGCGTTGGTGACCAGCACCTCTCCATCGAAGCCGGCCAGCGCGTCCTTCGCCGCCAGCACGGCGTGGGCGGTGCCCAGCGGCGGGTCCTGGATGGCCACGGAGGCCTCGCCCAGACGCTTGCGGACATGCTCGGCGACGGCGGGGCTGTGGGTCCCGCAGACCACCACCACCCGCTCGCAGCCCGCCGCCTGTACGGCGTCGATGGCGCGATCGAGCATGGTCCGCCCGCCTACCTTATGGAGGACCTTGGGGGTCGGGGACTTCATCCGCGTCCCTTGGCCCGCGGCCATGATCACGGCGGCGCGTGCGGTCATGCTGGCGACTCTTCTAAGCGTTGCATCGAAGGGCGGTTTAGCCGAAAGCCCTGAGCAATGCATGACCTGCCGCAACACCTTGCCGGCTGGACCGTCGCCTTCGACCTCGACGGCACCCTGGTGGAGACCGCGCCCGACCTGCTGGGTGCGCTGAACGTCGTTCTCGTCGAAGAGGGAATGGCGCCCGCGCCGATGAGCGCGATCCGGCAACTGGTCGGACACGGGCTGCGCGGCATGCTCGCGCGGGCCTACGCCCTGCAGGGGCGGCCGATCACCGACGAGCGGCTGGCCGAGCTGCGGCCGCGCATCGTCGAGATCTACGAGGGCCGGATCTCACAGGAAAGCGCGCCCTTCCCCGGCTGCCTGCGGGCGCTGGCCGACCTGAGGGCGCGCGGCGCGAAGCTGGCGGTGTGCACCAACAAGCCGTCGGGGCTGGCTCACCAACTGCTGGACGACCTCGACATGACCCGCTTCTTCGACGCCATCGTCGGTGGCGACACCCTGCCGGTCCAGAAGCCGGACCCCGCGCCGCTGCTGGAAGCCATCGCCCGCTGTGGCGGCGATCCGGCCCGCTCCGTGCTGGTCGGAGACGCCTCGCCCGACACCGGCGCGGCGAAGGCGGCGGCCGTGCCCTGCGTGGTCTGCGACTTCGGCTACAACGACCTGCCGCCGGAGGAACTGGGCGGCGAGGTGATCATCAGCCACTTCGACGAGCTGGTCGGCGTCATCGAGACCTTCGCGGCGTCTTGCCCCGCGTCGGCCGAGTCGCTATAGACGCCGCCTCCCGGGCCGACAGCCCACAGAGCGGATGCGTAGCTCAGCGGGAGAGCACCTCGTTCACACCGAGGGGGTCACAGGTTCAATCCCTGTCGCATCCACCATTCTGCTCTGCTCTACGAGCTTCGCAGAACAAGTCCCTGAACCACCATTCGAAGCAGGTTGTCCTTCGTAGCCTTTGGCGAAGAAGGGCTGCCGACGTCAGCGCGATACGATCGCGGGACCCGCCGACGGTGGGCTGACCGGCGTGACGTCGTATCGCACGCCATCGATGATCAGGTCGTCGATCACGGGCGTCCCCGCGCTGATCCCTTTCTTGCGGATGGCGTCGATGAGCGCCTCATCGCTCTGCCCGCCGGGGCGCCATAGTGAGGCCTCGCCGAGGACGCGCCATCTGCCGTCGACCTGGCCGTGAATCCAGGCTCTGCCGCCGCTGATGATCACAACTTCTTCGACGCCGTCCCGCGTGAGGTCCAGCAGTGCGACCTGGCAGGCGTCAGGCTGCATCGTGCACATCCGCTGCTGGTCGCGAGCCCATTGCTGGACGAGAAAGCCGGCCGGCAGGGCGCGCCCAGCCGGCCAGATGACCGGGAGATGGTCTGCATCGAGCAGAACGGGCTCAGGCGCGTCGCCGCGCCGCTCCGTCTGCACCAGCGCTGTGTCGGCGCGGCGGCCCGCTTCACCGCCTTTGGCCTTCAACGTCTCCAGCGCCGCGCGCCCGTACCGCCCGGCCTGCCAGCGCAGAAACTCGTAGTCGAACGCCTCCGCCGTCACTTTCCCCGCCGCCAGCCGCGCCATCTGGTTGCCGACGGACAGCCTTGCCGGGTCGGCGAGCGGGGTGAAGACCGCCAGTAGCAGGCCCAACACCACGAAGGCGGCGGTAATGTTGGCGTGGGCGATCAGGCGCATCCAGCGGCCCGGCCGCACCGCCGCGACCAGATAGCCGACCGCGTAGACCGCGCCGGCCAGGCAGCAGGCGACGCCGACCACGCGGTCCGGCGTCAGGCCGTGCTGACCGATCCTCAGCCACAGGGCATAGGCCGCCAGCATCACCAGCGGCGACAGCAGGACCGCCGCCAGCCGGGTCGTCCAGCGCAGGACCGGCGGCGCGGCGCCGTCCGGCTCGCCGTCCTGCCAGGCGGCGTTGACCAGCACGATCAGCACGGCGGCGCTGCTCAGCAGGATGGCGGCCGCGCTGCGTGTCTTCCACAGCGGCTCGAGACCGGTGAACGGCAGGGCCAGCAGGAAGGCGGCGCCCAGCACGGTCAGGATCGGCAGCAGCCAGGACAGCAGGGTCAGGACGACCGTACGGATGCCGCGGATCAGGCTCGCGCGGACGTCTGTCAGGTGGACCGCCGCGAAGAACATCGCCCCCGTGGCCGGAAGCGCGAACCAGCCCTTGCGCAGCAGTTCGTTGACGCCGTCGATCCCGATCAGCGCGAACAGCGCTCCGCCCAGGTAGAGGATCAGCCAGAAAACCCCGACGAACACCGCTGACAGCGCCAGCTGCACCCCGTGCTTCCAGGCCAGTTCGAAGTAGCGCGGATAGGACGCGATCGGCCGCCGCTCCGCATCCGCCCCGGCGACGAGGTGGTGGGCGATGAACAGACCGGCGGCGCCGAAAGCGATCAGCGCCCCGGACAGCCACAGATCGCTCTCCTGCGTGAAGCCTCGCGACAGGTCGTGCCAGCCCAGCCCGGCATAGACCGCGACGACGGCCGGCGCCCAGACCGCCAGCGTCCGCCCGCGCAGCGCCCCCAGTCCGCCGGCCAGCACGAACGGCAGCGCCATCGCGACCGCCGCCAGCGCCCCGAACAGCGGTAGATGGGTCGCCGGCCAGATCCTGGCATCGCCGGCCTCGGCCAGAGCCCAGACCGCCAGCCCCGCCAGGAAGCCGATCGCGATGCGGATCAGGCCCAGTCGCGCCGGCGGCGCGGCGTGGTCGAGCGGATGGTCGGACATCGGCGCCTCCCGGTTTGGCGGAGGCGAGCCTCACCCATGCGCGCGCCGCTGGCAATCACGCGTTTCCGTGGCGCGAACCCTTTGCGGGAACCGGCGCGGCGTGGCAGGGTCCGCCCGACGAGGAGCCGCCGAAAGTCCGAATGAGCAGACCCGCCGACTTCAAGCTCAACGAGGGCGAACACGGCGCGACGGCGTTCCTGACCGGCGACTGGACCGCCGAATCCCTGGGCGACGCGGGGCGAAGGCTGGCGCAGGTCATGGTCGGTTCAAAGGCGCTGAACCTCGACCTGAACGGCATGCGCCGCTGCGACACCGCCGGGGCCTACGCGATCGTCAGGGCGTCGGAAGGGCGGGTCAGCGCCGGCCAGCTGATCGCCCGCCCCGAACAGACCCGCCTGCTCGATCTGGTCAGTGACGCGGTCAAGGTGGAGCCCAGCCCGCCGGTCGTGCAGCGCGGCTTCTACGATCTGGCGGAGCGGATCGGCCGGGGCGTGTTGCACGTCGCCGGCGAAGCGCTGGAGACCTTCGCCTTCATCGGTCGGGTGATCGTCACCGCCGGACGCGCCATAGCGCTGCCGCACAAGATCCGCTGGGCTCCGATCGTCACCCTGTGCGAGCGCGCCGGCCTCGACGCCCTGCCGATCGTGGCCGTCACCACCTTCTTCATCGGCGCGGTCATCGCGCTGCTCGGCATCAATGTGCTGCGGGAGTTCGGCGCCTCGATCTTCGTGGTCGAGATGATCGGCATCGCCGTGCTGCGCGAGTTCGGCGTGGTCATCACCGCCGTGCTGCTGGCCGGCCGCTCGGCCTCGGCGTTCGCCGCCGAGATCGGCGCGATGAAGATGCGGCAGGAGATCGACGCCATGCAGGTGATGGGCGTCGATCCCTTCGACGCCCTGGTGTTGCCCCGCTTCGTGGCTCTGCAGCTGACCATGCCGCTGCTGGTCTTCGTCGCGAACCTTTCGGGCCTGATCGGGGGGCTGATGGTGTCGTGGATGGTTCTCGACCTGTCGCCGACCTTCTTCCTGCAGCGCATCGTCGACAACGTCGGGCTCACCCATTTCATCGTGGGACTGGTCAAGGTCCCGATCATGGCCGCGGTGATCTCCGGGATCGGTTCGCGCCAGGGGATGGAAGTGGGCGGCGACGTCGTTTCGCTGGGCCAGCGGGTCACCGCGGCGGTCGTCCACGCGATCTTCTCGATCATCCTGATCGACGCCGTGTTCGCGCTGATCTTCATGGAACTGGACATCTGATGAGCGAGGTCCGGCCCCATATCACCGACATGGACGGCGATGGCCTCGACGACGAGGCGCCGCCGATCGAGGTCATCGATCTGGTCTCGCAGTTCGGCGACAACGTCATCCACGACAAGCTGAACCTGACCGTGAACCGCGGCGAGGTGATCGGCGTCGTCGGCGGCTCGGGGACCGGCAAGTCGGTGCTGCTGAACACGATCATCGGCCTGAAAAAGCCCGATGGCGGAACGATCCGGGTGTTCGGCCACGACGTCCACAGCGCCACCCGCAAGGCCTGGATGGCCGTAGAGCGAAGCTGGGGCGTGCTGTTCCAGCAGGGGGCGCTGTTCTCCGCCCTCACGGTGAAGGAGAACGTCGCCGCGCCGATGTTCGAACACACCGACCTGTCGAAGGCGGAGATCTACGATCTGGCCGAACTGAAGATCGCGCTGTCGGGCCTGCCGCCGCGGGCCGGCGCGCTCAAGCCCTCGGAGCTGTCGGGCGGCATGATCAAGCGGGCCGCCCTGGCCCGGGCCCTGGCGCTGGACCCCCAGCTCTTGTTCCTCGACGAGCCGACCGCGGGCCTGGATCCGATCGGCGCCGCCGCCTTCGACGAATTGATCGCCGATCTGTCGCGCAGCCTGGGCCTGACGGTGTTCATGATCACCCACGACCTGGACAGCCTCTACACCATCACCGACCGGGTGGCGGTGCTGGCCGACAAGAAGGTGACCGCCGTGGCTCCGGTTCACCAGTTGGAGCTTTCCGAACATCCCTGGATACGGGATTACTTCATGGGACCGCGCGGCCGGGCGGCCGCCGCGGCGAAGGGCAAGACGGGCTGATGGAAAGAAACGCCAACTACGCGCTGGTCGGGGTCGCGTCGATCCTGCTGTTCGTCGGAGCCATCGTCTTCGGCGTGTGGCTGGCCCGGTTCGCGGTCAATCGCGACTACGATATCTACGACATCCTGTTCTTCGGCCCGGTGCGGGGCCTCTCGGAAGGCGGCGAGGTCCACTTCAACGGCATCAAGGTCGGCGAGGTGACCAAGCTGGAGCTCGACAGCCGCGATCCCAACCGCGTCATCGCCCGCATTCGCGTGACCTCCGACGTGCCGATCCGCGAGGATTCCTCGGCGACGCTGGAACCGCAGGGCATCACCGGCGTGAACTACGTCCAGATCACCGCCGGCACGCCGAGCAAGCGCCTGCTCAAGGACACCGTGCCGGCCGGCGACATCCCTGTGATCCGAAGCCAGAACAGCGCGTTGTCCGACCTGCTCCAGGGCGGCGGGACCGTGCTCACGCGAACCATCGAGGCGCTCGACCGGGTCAACAAGGTGTTGTCCGACGAGAACGTGAAGACCTTCAGCGCCGCGCTCGACGACGTCCAGGCGATCACAGCCGAGGCGCGCGAGCGCAAGGCCATCATCGCGGACGCCCAGAAGGCGCTGCAAAGCATTGACGCCGCCGCGACCGACATCGGCGAGCTGAGCAGATCGACGAAGGGCCTCGTCGACACCGACGGCAAGCGCACGCTGCGCGAACTGGCCGAGGCCTCCGAAGAGCTGAAGGCGGCCACCAGGGACGCCCGCGCCATGATCACCCGGCTCGAGGGGCCGACGACCGACTTCGCCACGACAGGCCTGCCGCAACTGACCCGCGCGATCACAACGCTTCAGTCGGCGGCCGAATCCCTCGACCGGCTGGTCGGCGAGGTCGAAGCCAATCCGCAGGGCGTGGTCTCCAAGCCGCCCGCCAAGGAAGTAGAGGTGCCCCAGTGATCGCCGCGCCCGTGAGCCGCCGGCTCGCCCTCGCCGCCCTCGCCGTCGCCGCGCTCGGTCTGTCGGGCTGCATCAGCCTGTTTCCGAGGGCGGAGCCCTCGCAGCTCTACCGGCTGGAGGCCAAGGCCGCTCCGGCCGCCGCGCCGGCCGGCCGGCCGTTCGGCGTGCTGCGGCTGACAACCGGCTTCCCACGGGCTTCGGCCGGAGATCGCATCCTGACCGTTTCGGGCGGTGGCCAGGCCGCCTACATCGCCGGCGCCCGCTGGGTGTCGCCGGCGTCGGTCATGTTCGATGAACAGACCGCTCTGGCCTTCCAGACCGGCGGCCGCGCACGGCTGATCACGCGCGGCGACGTGGTCAAGGCCGACTATACACTGAAGCTCGACGTCCACGCCTTCGAGGCGATCTACGATCGGGGCCCCAAGGCGGCGCCGGAAATCGTCATTACCGTCCGTGGGGTGATCACCGACGCCGGGGACCGCACGCTGGTCGGCGACCGCACCTTCACCGCCAGGGTCCGGGCGGGCGACAACCGCGTCAGCGCCATCGTCCCCGCCTTCGACCGCGCGCTGAGCCAGGTGCTGAACGAGCTGGTGGGCTGGGTGAACGCAGTGGATACAGGCGGCTAGCCGACCAGGACGATGCTCCCGCCGGAGCATGTCCCCGTCCTACGCCACCCCGAAGATCCCCTTCAGGTACGGATTCAGCAGCCGGCCCTGCGGATCGAGCTCGCGGCGGATCTCCAGGAATTCCGCCCAGCGCGGATAGAGCGACGCCAGCTGCGGGGCTTTCAGCGAGTGCAGCTTTCCCCAGTGCGGCCGGCCGCCGTTGCGCAGGAAGACCGGCTCGACCAGCTCGAACAGCAGCCTGTAGTCGTCCTTGTAGTGGGCGTGGACGGCGATGGAGCCCCGTTCACCACCCTGGAATGGCGACAGCAGCGCATCGTCCGGCGCGATGCGGCGGACCTCGATCGGGAAGAAGACGTCCTTGCGGTGTTTCTCGATCAGCGCCACGACCTCGGCCAGCACCTTCAGATGCACCTCGGCCGGCAGGTGGTACTCCATCTCGTTGAAGCGGACCGGCCGCTCGGTCGACAGCAACTTCCAGCCCTCGTCCACGGCCGTCTCCGGCTCCAGCCCGCCGAGCAGCGCCTGGGCGGCGGACTTGCGCATGCCATTCGAGAAGCCGAGCAGATTGCGAAGAGTCTTCAGCACATCGAGAAAGGCGTCGTCCTGGCTCGGCGGACGGACCGTGGCCGGCGCATCCGTCTCGTCGTGGGTGATGTTGGCGGCCAGGCCCGTGAAGGGAACGGCGTAGAATTCGAAGTTCCGGTGCTTGTTCCAGCGGGCTTCCGCCTGGGCGAGCGACTCCTCGAACGGCTCGACCCAGACCCGGCGGTTCAGGCGCCGGTTCGCCGTGGTGTCCAGGGTGACGCTGGTGATGATCCCGATCGCGCCGAGCGACACCCTGGCCGCCGACAGGATATCCGGCCGGCGCTTCGCATCCGCCTCGATCACTTCGCCATCGGCGGTGACCAGGGTGACAGCGGTGACGTCGCCGGGGATCGATTTCAGGGTCTTTCCGGTGCCGTGGGTGGCGGTGCCGAGCGCGCCGCCCAGCGACTGCTTGTTGATGTCGGGCAGGTTGGCCATCGCCCGGCCCTTTTCGGCCAGCGCCGGGCCGAGCGCGCCCAGCCGGGTGCCGGCCTGCACGATGGCCCGATCGCCGTCCCAGCCGGTGATCCCGCTCATCGCGTCCAGCGTGACCAGCGCGCCGTCGGTGGGAACCAGCGGCGTGAAGCTGTGACCGGCGCCGACCACCCGCACCGGCGCCGCCGCGGCCCTCATCGCGGCGGCCAGCTCGCCCGCGTCCTTGGGCGCCAGGCGCTGGCCCGGATAGCTGTGCTGGATGCCCGACCAGTTGCGCCAGAGGACCTTGCCGTCCTGCGTCGAAGGGGGCGCCGGCGGCTCCGGCTTCTCGCGGTTGGCGATGGCGATCGCGCCCGCGCCGCCGCCGACCACGGCCACGCCCGCGCCGCCGGCGATCAACGCCGTTCGTCTCGAGATCATCGAAGTTCCCCCGCTATTCCGCGGAGTCTTCGCGCCCCGCCATGAACCGTATCAGGGCCTTGAAATCGTCCGGCGTGCAAGACGCGCACTGGCCGCCGGCCGGCATGGCGTTGAATCCCTGGATGGTGTGGTCGAGCAGCGTCTGCTCGCCCTGCTTCCAGCGCGGATCCCAGGCGGCCCGGTCTTGGACCTGCGGCGCCAGGTTGCCGACCATGGCGTGACAGGCCTTGCAGGAGGTTTCGTAGAGTCCGGCCAGGCGCGCGTCGGCCGGCTTCAGCCGCAGCGCCTGCTCCGGCGTCGGCGCCGGCGGCACAGGCCGGCCACAGGCGGCCAGGGTGAGCGCAGCGATAGCGAGGCCGACCGTCACGGCGGGGTTCGACACGCCGCTTCGCCGCAGCCCGCCATGACGATGCAAACCCTCAGTCATCCTGAGCAGTCCGCGCAGCGGACGTGTCGAAGGACGCAGCGCCCTGGCCAATGCTCCTACCCCTCCAGGCCGTGGATTCTCTTCGCCGCAGTCAACGTGTTCTGCAGCAGGCAGGCAATGGTCATCGGGCCGACGCCGCCCGGCACGGGCGTCACCGCGCGGGCGACCTCGATCGCTTCCTTGAAGTCCACGTCGCCGACGATGCGGGTCTTGCCCTGGGCGGCGCGCTCGGGATCGAGCGACGGCAGCCGGGTGATGCCGACATCGATGACCACCGCGCCCGGCTTGATCCAGTCGCCCTTGACCATGCCCGCCCGCCCGACGGCGGCGACCAGGATGTCGGCCTCGCGGCAGACCGCCGGCAGGTCGACGGTGCGGCTGTGGGCGATGGTCACCGTGCAGTCCGCCGCCAGCAGCAGCTGGGCCATCGGCTTGCCCATCAGGTTCGAGCGGCCGATCACCACCGCCCGCTTGCCGCGCAGGTCCTGCCCCAGCACGTCGCGGATCAGCATCATGCAGCCGACCGGCGTACAGGACGTCAGGGCGGGCAATCCGCTGGCCAGGCGGCCGGCGTTGGTCACCGTCAGGCCGTCCACGTCCTTGTCGGGCGAGATGCGCGCGACGATCCGGTCCTGGCTCAGGTGATCGGGCACCGGGAACTGGACCAGGATGCCGTGGATCTTCGGGTCGGCGTTCAGACGGTCCACCAGGGCGAACAGCTCTGCTTCCGGCGTATCGGCCGGCAGCTTGTGGGTCTCGGAATGCATGCCCGCCTCCAGGGTCTGGATGCCCTTGTTGCGGACGTAGGTCTCGCTGGCCGGATCCTCGCCCACCAGCACCACGGCGAGACCCGGTGTCACACCCTTCGCCTTCAGCGTGGCGACCTCCGCGGCGACCCGCGCGCGCAGGCTCTCCGCGAACGCCTTGCCGTCGATGATCTGGGCCTGGGCCATGCGGGCTGTCCTCCGGAACTTGCGCCCGCCCCTACCCGTTCACCGGGCGCAATTCAACGGGACCGGACGCGATGGGACTGAACGAGCTCTTCACGCGGTTCGCCAACGCGACCTCGAAGCTGACCGGCAGGCCGATCGCCTTCGTGGTCTGCATCAGCCTGGTGGTGGCGTGGGCAGTCTCGGGGCCGGTGTTCGGCTTCTCCGACACCTGGCAGCTGGTGATCAACACCTCGACCACCATCATCACCTTCCTGATGGTGTTCCTGATCCAGAACACCCAGAACCGTGACAACGCCGCCCTGCAGGCCAAGCTCGACGAGCTGATCCGCATGAGCGACGCCGACAACAGCTTCATCGGCATCGAACACCTGACCGATGTCGAACTCGAGGCCATTCTCGAGCGCTGCGAGGCCGAAGCCAGGACCCTGCATGCTGAACGCCGCAAGCGCGGCAAGCGCCTGCTGGCGCGGACCGGGGCGTCGAAGGACGCCGACGAAGAAGCAGCCCTCGTAGCGGGGACCGCGCAGCGGCGTCGCGCAGGACGCACGGCGGGATAGCCATCCGCCAGCAGCGTGATATGCCGTGTCCATGGCTCCACCCGTCCGCGCCGACGTCGTGATCGCCGGCGGCGGGCTGGCCGGCGGGTTGATCGCGCTGCGACTGAAGGCGCGCGATCCCGCGCTGAAGGTGATCGTGCTGGAGGCCGGCGCCACGCTGGGCGGGGTTCACACCTGGAGCCATTTCGCGACCGACGTCAGCGCCGACATCGACGCCTGGCTGGCTCCGCTGATCGTCCATCGCTGGGACGGCTACGAGGTGCGGTTCCCGGACCATCGCCGGACCCTGACCACGCCCTATCGCTCGGTGACCTCAGAGCGGTTCCACGCGGTCGTCTCGGCGGCGCTGGGCGAGGACGCCTGGACCTGCGCCGCCGTGGCGGGGCTGGCCGCCGATCACGTGACGCTGGCCGATGGCCGGGTCGTCGGCGCGCCCTGCGTGATCGACGCCCGCGGTCCGCGCGCAACACCGCATCTGGCGCTCGGCTGGCAGAAGTTCGTCGGGCTGGAGGTCGAGCTGACGGCGCCACACGGGCTGACGCATCCGATCATCATGGACGCCACGGTCGACCAGCTGGACGGCTATCGCTTCCTCTACAGTCTCCCCTTCTCGCCGACCCGGCTGCTCATCGAAGATACGCGGTACAGCGACGGCGGCGACCTGGATGCCCCGGCCCTGCGGCAGGCCGTCGCTGACTACGCCGCGGCCCGGGGCTGGGCGATCGCCGAAGTGGTGCGCGAGGAAATCGGCGTCCTGCCCATCGCGCTGGGCGGCGACATCGACGCCCACTGGCGCGAGACGTCCCTGCCCCAGGCGGGCCTGCGCGCCGCGCTGTTCCAGCCGATCACCGGCTACAGCCTGCCCGACGCGGCCCGGCTCGCCGACGAGATCGCTGCCCTGCCGGCGCTGACCACGGCGACAGTGCGCGCCTGCGTCGAGGCGCGATCCAGGCAGCGGTGGGCCGAGCGGGCTTACTACCGGCTCCTGAACAGGATGCTGTTCAAGGCGGCACGCCCAGGCCGTCGGTACGTCGTGCTCCAGCGCTTCTATCGGCTGGGACAAGGCCTCGTGGAACGGTTCTACGCGGCGCGGATCACGCTGGCGGACAAGGCCCGCATCCTGATAGGCAAACCGCCTGTGCCGATCTCCGAAGCGCTCAGGGTGCTGTCGGAACGATCGGTCCAACCGGGGGACGACAGGGTATGACGAAACCGCGCGTGGCGGTGATCGGATCAGGGTTCGGTGGGCTGGCGCTGGGCATCCGCCTGCAGTCCGCGGGCTATGACACGACCATTCTTGAAGGCCGCGACAAGCCGGGCGGCCGCGCCTACGTCTGGGAGGACGAGGGCTTCGTCTTCGACGCCGGTCCGACCGTCATCACCGACCCGGACTGCCTCAAGGAGCTGTTCGCGCTGACCGGCCGCAGGATCGAGGACTACGTCGAACTTCTTCCGGTCAATCCGTTCTACCGGCTCGTCTGGGAAGACGGCGACGTCTTCGACTACGTCAACGACCAGGACGAGCTCGATCGCCAGATCGCCGCCCGCAATCCCGGCGACGTCGACGGTTACCGGCGGTTCCACGCCTACTCCGAGGCGCTCTACAAGAAGGGCTACCTTGAGCTCGGAGCGGTGCCTTTCCTGAACTTCGGCAGCATGGTCGCCGCCGCGCCCGCGCTCATGAAGCTGCAGGCCTGGCGCAGCGTCTACGGCAAGGTGGCCAGCTATGTGAAGGACGAGCACGTCCGCCAGGCGCTGTCCTTCCACAGCCTGCTGGTGGGCGGCAGCCCGTTCGCCACCTCCTCGATCTACGCCCTGATCCACGCGCTGGAGCGGCGCGGCGGGGTGTGGTTCCCGCGCGGCGGCACAGGCGCGCTGATCCGCGGCCTGGTGAAGCTGTTCGAAGAGCTGGGCGGGAAGCTGGAGCTCAACGCGCCGGTCTCGAAGATCGCGACGGCCGGCGGCCGGGTGACCGGCGTGGTCCGCCACGACGGCGCGTTCGAAGCCTTCGACTCCGTCGCCTCCAACGCCGACATCATGCACACCTACCGGGAATTGCTCGTCGACGATCCGAGGGGCAAGGCCGCGAGCAAGGCTCTGGAAAAGAAGCGCTGGAGCCCCTCACTGTTCGTGATCTACTTCGGCCTGAAGGCGGAACACCCCGAGATCCGGCACCACACGATCTGCTTCGGGCCCCGCTACCGCGAGCTGATCGGCGACATCTACAACAAGGACACGCTGTCGGAGGACTTCTCCCTCTACCTGCACAATCCGTGCGCCACCGACCCCGGCATGGCCCCGCCGGGCTGCAGCGCCTTCTATGTGCTCTCCGTCGTTCCCAACCTGGAGACGGCCGACGTCGACTGGGCGAAGGAAGGCGAGGCCTATCGGGACAGGATCCTGAAATACCTTGAGGATCGCTACATCCCGAACCTGTCGCGCGACCTGGTGACCTGCCGGATCTTCACGCCCGACGACTTCACGTCGGAGCTCAACGCCTGGCAGGGCGCAGCCTTCTCGCTGGAACCGATCCTGACCCAGAGCGCCTACTTCCGGACCCACAACCGCGACGACCGCATCCCGAACCTGTACTTCGTCGGCGCCGGCACCCATCCCGGGGCCGGCATCCCCGGCGTGGTCGGCTCTGCCAAGGCCACCGCAGGCCTGATGCTCGAGGATATCGGAAGGTGACCGACCTCGTCGCGACCAGCCGGGAGACGATCCAGAAGGGGTCCTCGAGCTTCGCGGCGGCGGCGGCGCTGTTCGACGCCCAGACCCGGGCCGATGTGGAGATGCTCTACGCCTGGTGCCGGCACTGCGACGACGTCATCGACGGCCAGACCCTGGGCCACGACCGCGAGGTGCTGTCGGCCGACGAGGTGAAACGCCGGCTCGAGGCACTCTACGCCCAGACCCGGTCCGCGCTGGCCGGCGAACCGACGGACGATCCGGCCTTCGCGGCCTTCCGCGAAGTGGCGAGAAGGCGAGGCATTCCGGAGCGTTATGCGATCGAGCTGATCGACGGCTTCGCGATGGACGTGGCCGGCCGCCGCTACCAGACCATCAACGACACGCTGGACTATTGCTGGCATGTCGCCGGCGTGGTCGGGGCGATGATGGCCATCGTCATGGGCGTTGAGCCGGACGACCTCGCGACCCTGCGCCGGGCCCAGGACCTGGGGCTGGCCTTCCAGCTGACCAACATCGCCCGCGACATCGTCGAGGACGCCGAGAACGGCCGGGTCTATGTGCCGGCGGAATGGCTGGCGCAGGTGCGGATCGCCGAGGACGCGGTTGCGGCCCCGGAGCATCGCGCCCAGCTGGCGGCGATCGCCCGGCGGCTGGTGGGGACCGCGGAGCCCTACTACCACTCGGCCCGCTGGGGCCTGCGCGGCCTGCCGTTCCGGTCTGGATGGGCGGTGGCTGCGGCGCTCGGCGTCTACCGCGAGATCGGCGTCAAGGTCGCGAGGAAGGGCCCCGCCGCGTGGGACGAGCGGGTGTCCACCTCGACCGGCGAAAAGGTCAGGCTGGCGCTCGGCGGCGGTCTGATGGCGGCGCGCGGAGTCACGCTCGACCGCTGGGGCAAGGCCCCGCTCCGCCCGCCGCTGTGGAGCAAGATCTGAGCGCACGCGGCGCCGCCCGGGAATTTTGAGTGAAGCGAAGGATGGCTGGCCGGATGCACTCCGGCCGGCGTCCGGCCGCAGTCAGCCCGCAGGAGAGGACGATACGTCCTACTCCGCCTCTACGCCCCTCGCCTTCAACTGCTCCTTCAGCACGCGCACCGGCGGGGCCAGCAGGAAGCCGAACGAGACGCAGCCGTCCTTGGTGTTCACAGCGTGGTGGAAGCGGTGCGCCTGGATCAACCGCTTCCAGTAGGCCGACTTCGCCTTCGGCATCGGCCAGCGGCGGTGGACCAGCCCGTCATGGAACAGGAAGTAGATGGCCCCATAGGCGGTGATGCCCAGCCCGACCGGCAACATCCAGGTCAGGCTGGTGTTGACGCCGAGCCAGATGCCGACGATCGCCGGCGCCGCGAAGACGACCGCGAACAGGTCGTTCAGCTCGAAGGCGCCGTCGCGCGGCTCGTGGTGGCTCTTGTGCCAGACCCACATGAAGCCGTGCATGACGTACCTGTGCATGAACCAGGCGAAGCCTTCCATGAAGGCCAGGGCCGCCAGGAACAGCACGACGTACAGCAGGACGTTCAGCATCGGACGCTCAGCGAATGCGTCTCGCCGCGAGATGGGCGAGCACCAGCCCGGCGACCGCGACGCCGCCGAGCACCAGCCAGCCGATATACACCGATCCCAGCCCGCCGTCGCGCCACAGGATCGCCTGATAGGCCTCGATTGCCCAGGCGTGCGGCGTGCCCCAGCCGATGGTCTGCAGCCATGGCGGCATCAGGAAGCGCGGCACCATGCTGCCGCCGACGGCCGCCAGGATCAGGATCACGAAGGTCGACAGCATCTGCGCCTGGTCGCGGGTCTTGCAGAACACCACGATGGCCATGGCCAGTCCGGCGGCGCAGGCGGCGACCAGCAGGGTCGTGGCCAGCCACCATGGGAAATGCGACAGCACCGGCACGTCGTAGACGATCTGGGCCGTCGCGAAGATGGCCGTCGCCTGCAGCACGCTCTGGGCCATCAGGAAGACGAACTTGCCGTTGATGACCGGCGCCATCCCCGACGCGCCGGCCAGAATCCGGTCGGCGACGCCGCTGCGCCGCTCGTCGATCAGACTCAGCGCCCCGTGCATGGCCGAGAACAGCGCGAACAGGATGGTCACCGCCCCGGCGTAGTAGGCGATGGTGCCGCCGCCCTTCCTGGCGCCGGCGACGTCCTCGCGCTCGAACAGGCCGGCCTTGGATCCGGTCGCCGCCTTCGGCGCGGTCCCCTTGGCCAGATGGTCGAGCGTGGCGCCGGCCGCCCTTTGCTGCGGCGGGGTCAGGCCGCCGAAGGCCGGTGCGGTCTCGGCCAGGGTCCGGGCCAACAGGACGTCGGGCATCGCCTTGCTCATCGCCTGCTGGACTCGCGCCATGGTCAGCGGCGCGGCGACGGCGCGGCTCGGGTCGGAGACAATCAGCACCGGCGCGAGGTCCAGGCTCGGGTCGGCGCGGACGATCAGGCCCGCGTCGGCGCGCCCGGCCTTGACCAGCCGGCGAACCTCGGCGCCGCCCTTCTCGCCGACGTCTTCGGCGCGCAGATCCGCATCGGCGACCAGGGCCTTGACCAGCCGGCGCGAGTCGACGGTCCGCGCCTCATCGGCCACGGCGAGCTTCAGCTTGATGTCCTCGCCGGTCGCGCCCGAGAACACCGCCGAGAAGATCAGGAACACCAGCGGCGGCAGGAGGAAGGTCATGACCAGCGCCCCGCGGTCGCGCCACAGCTCCAGGGCCATGACGCGGAACATGGCGAAGATCATGCGGCCCGCCTCCAGTCGGCGACCAGTGTGAACAGGTTCTGCAGCGAGGGCTGGCGGACCCGGATCTCGCGCGGCTCCAGCCCCGCCTTGCGCAGCTGCTTGTCCAGCCGTCCGGCGGTGGCGTAGCCGCCCTCATCGAGCTTGATCCAGACGTTCGTCCGGCCCTGCCGCTCCAGCCCCTCGCCGGCCAGCGTGATCTCGCCGGCGCTGTCGGGTTCCAGCGCCAGATGGACGCGGATTTCCATCTCCTCGCCGAAGGCCTGCTCGATGAGGGCGCGCGGTGCGCCTTCCATGATCTTGCGCCCCTCGCGCAGGAAGCCCACCCGGTCGGCCAGCCCGCCCGCCTGGTCGAGGTCGTGGGTGACGATCAGCACCGAGACGCCGGTGTCGCGCAGGTTCCGGATCACCGTGTCGAGCGCCTCGCGAGCGTCGATGTCCACGCCGACCGTCGGCTCATCGAGGATCAGCAGCGAGGGCCGGTGCAGGATGGCCGCGCCGATGTTGACCCGCCGCTTATAGCCGCCGGACAGGTGTTTCACCGGCACATGCTCGCGGTCCACGGTCCGGGTCAGGTGCAGCGACCGCTGCACCGCGTCGGCCAGGGCCTTGCCCTTCACGCCCGACAGGCGGCCGAAGGTCTCCAGGTTCTCGCGGACGGTCAGGTGGCCGTAGAGCGCGATCTCCTGCGGCACGAGCCCCAGCTGGGCCCGCGCCCCGGCGTCGGCGAAGGGGTCGTGGCCGTTGATCGCCACCTCGCCCGCTGACAGCTTCAGGCGACCGCAGATGGCGCCGACCAGCGTCGACTTGCCGGCCCCGTTGGGCCCGAGCAGCGCATAGATTTCGCCCGGCCGCAGCGCCAGGTCGATGCCGCGCAGAACCTTGCGGGTTCCGTAGGCGTGTTCCGCCCGCCAGACGTTCAGGATGGGACGATCGGTCACGCGGCGGCCTTCCGGGCCTCGAACAGACCGAAGGCGTAGCGCGCCAGCAGGCCGCCGCCTCCGGCGCGGCCCAGGGCCGCTGAGGCGGCCTCGAGATGTTCGTCGACCACCGCCAGGGCCCCTTCGACGCCCAGGACCGTCACCAGCGTGGCCATCCCGGCGTCCTTGCCCAGATCCTTGCCGCTCTCGGCGATGACAGCCGCGTCGATCAGGTCGTCCTGGATCTGGAAGGCCTGGCCGATGTGCCGGGCGAAGTCGCCGAGCGCTGACACAGCTTCAGGCGAAGCACCGGCCGCCAGGGCGCCGGCTTCGGCCGCGGCGACCATCAGCACGCCGGTCTTGCGGTGGTTCAGCAGGTCGATGTCGGCCGCCGTCCGGTGGCGCTCGCGATCGTGCAAATCCAGCGCCTGGCCGGACACCAGACCTTCGAAGCCGACGGCGTCGGACAAGCGCCGGCAAAGGTCGGCGCGCACGGCGGCGGGCAGCGCATCCTGCGCGGCGATGATTCCGAAAGCGTGGTTCAGCAGCCCGACCGCCGCAAGGATCGCCGTCGCTTCGTCAAAGGCGGTATGGGTCGTCGCCCGCCCGCGCCTCAGGGCCGCGTCGTCCATCGAAGGCAGGTCGTCGAGAATCAGCGAGGCGGCGTGGACCATCTCGAAGGCGCAGCCAGCGTCGAGGGCCACGGCCGTCTCGGCGCCGAACTCGCGGGCGGCCAGCAGGGTCAGCATGGGTCGGAACCGCTTGCCCGGCGACAGCGCCGCGTAGCGCGCAGCCTCCGCCAGCCGGTCAGGCCGGGCGGTTCGGTCAGGCAACAGCTCCGCCAGCCGCCGGTCAACGGCGGCGCGAAGCTGTTCGATCACGGCGGCGTCGTCTTCCATGCCCTCGCCGAACTGGCTCTCCCCCGAAGCGGGCCAAGGCATTTGAGGCAGGCGGCTCGGGACCGTCAACCGACGATCTTTCAGGCGGCCCGCGCCTCGCCCCATTCGCTCCAGCCAAGGATGCGGGGCGTGCCCGGCAGATACATGGCGCCCGAGTGCTCGACGCCGAACCCGGCGGCCTCGATGGCGGTCGTGATCGGCCGGGTCAGATGGCACCCGCCGGCGATCTTTTTCCATGTGGGCTCGACGCGGCGCTGCCAGGTCGCCACGGCTTCATCCGGGGCCAGACCGTGCTCGGCATAGAGGAAGCGGCCACCAGGCTTCAGCACCCGCCGCGCCTCGGCCAGCGCCTTCTGCGGCGCCTGCACCGAGCAGAGCGTGAAGGTGCAGACCACGCAGTCGAACTCGCCGGCGTCGAAGGGCAGGTTCTCGGCCACGCCCTCGCGGATGGTCACCTGAAGCCCGTCCGGACGCCGGGCGGCCAGGGCCCGGTCGCGCAGTTCCAGCGACGGATCGACGCCCTGCACGCTTTCGACCCTGGCGGGGTCGTAATGGCGAAGGTTCAGGCCCAGGCCGATGCCCAGCTCCAGCACCTTGCCGGCGGCCTTCGGTACGACCTTCTCGCGCTGCCTGGTGATCGGCTTGCTGGCGCAGGCGCAGCCGATCAGCCGCGGCATGATGTGGCGATCCCAGAATCCTGTCATTGGCCCCCTCCCCGCATCCATTTCGCCACCGCCCAGGCGTGACCGTCGTGGCGCAGTCTGCCTACAGCGTCGGCGGGATCAAGCCAGAGCAGTTCGTGGTCGTCCTCGACCTTCAGCGCCGGGTCCTCGCCGGTGACCGTGACCGTATGGATCAGACCCTGATTGTTCACCGCCTGGCCGTCCGACTTCACGAAGTACTGGGCCATCTCGATGACCGGCGCGCAGACGGTGATGACCAGGCCGGTCTCCTCGCCGAACTCGCGGATCAGGGCCGTCGGACCGTCCTCGCCCGGATCGATGGCGCCGCCGGGGAGGTCGAGCCAGTCGCCGCCGGCGGCGGGTCGCACGCGCACGACCGCGATCCTTCCGTCCCGCTCGGCGATGCCGAAGGCGGCGGGCCGGGGCGTGTGGACGGCGCCCGGCGCGGGAACGCCGAACTGCAGCATCAGTCCTTGCCCAGCAGTGATTCCCACGGATCGGCCTTGCCGGCCTCGACATCCGCCACGCTGACCGGCGGCCAGCCGATCTTGCTGTCGGCGCTGTCGCGCCAGGCCAGGACGATCAGGTCACGCAGTTCGGAGGCGCCGGCCCCAATGCGCTCGACCACGAAATCCGCGCCCTTGCTGGAGCCCGGCCGGAACGCGCCTTCGCCCCACATCTGGTAGAGCGGCTCGACATAGGTCTGGGTCCTGGCGAGGTAGCCGAGCACCCGCTTGTCGATCGGGCAGTTGCAGTCGGTGAATGGAGCCATCTTCGGCCGCACCATGTCGATGGTGACAGCGCCCCGCACGAAGTCCCCCTCGAACGGCCCGTGAATGCGGTCGGTCGTGTAGCCCTTCGGATTCGGGTAGTCGCCCCAGCCGTTGTAGTGGGTGGTGGTGTGCAGCGGCTGGCTTCCGTCGCCGACGTAGTGGGCGAGGTTGGCGAGGTTGGCGAGCAGCAGCTTCTCGCGGCGGATGCGGTCGGCCTTGTACCAGGCCTTTTGCGCGCCCTTGGCCTTCTTCTCGGCGACCGTGATCACGCGCCAGTACGCGAAGTCGTGGACCAGCTGCTGGTAGGCGTCGATCGTCGAGTACTGGAGGTAACCGGCCTTCCAGCTGTCGATCCCGGCGGCCTGCAGCGCCTTCTCATATTCGGCCCGGGTCGGCTGCATCTCGGCGAACAGCGGGCCGCCCAGAACCTTGCCCTCGTCATCGATGTCGATGAAGTGCGCGGGATCGCGGTTGTGGTCGTGGACGCGGCCCGCGCCCTTGGACCGGTCCGGCTCGCGCGCCAGTTCGCCCATATCCAGCGCCGCCTGCCTGGTGCGCAGGAAGGCCGGAACCTCCTCCGGCAGCGCCTGGACGGCCAGCACGCCGATGATCCTGTGGCCGGTGTTGCCCCAGCTGCCGGCCGCGGCCGGAACCATGGCGAGCCCCAGCGCGACGGCGAAGGCGGTGAAACGGACGGCACGACGCATAGACAGGCTCCGTAAGCGAGGCGCGTCAGGTTATCCCCAGCGCGGCCTCCACGCGCGCGATCCAGGCGACCGTCCGCGGGTACTCCGCCAGGTCGAAGCCGCCTTCGTGCGCCACCCGGGTATAGGCGACCAATGAGACGTCGGCGAGACTGACTGTGTCTCCGACCAGGAAGGCGGTCTCCTCCAGTCCGTCCTCGAGCCGCTTCAGCGCCGCCTTGCCACGCTCCACCAGCTTGGCGTCGAGCTCCTGCCGGGGTTTGCCCAGATAGGCCATCTGGAACCGGGCCACGGCGACGTAGGGCTCGTGGCTGTACTGCTCCCAGAACAGCCATTCGAACATCTTGGCCCGATCATAGCGATCAGCGGGAATCAGCGCTGATTCCTCGGCCAGATGAACGATGATGGCGTTTGACTGGGCGAGGGCGCGGCCGTCCGGCAGGATCACCAGCGGCACCTGGCCGGCCGGATTCATCGCCAGGAAATCCGGCGTCCGGGTCTCGGACTTGAGGATGTCCAGCTCGCGCCAACGGTATGGAATCCCGAGCGTTTCGGCCGTCCACTTGACCTTGAGGCAATTGCCCGACTTGCCGTCGCCGTAGATCGTCAGCATCACGCCGCTCTCCTGAGGGTTGATTGGACCGGGTTGTTGCGCGTGGCGGATGCGGGTACAAGCCGCCCCCACGTCGAGAAACAAACAGGGGGGCGTCCTTGAAACGCATCCTGCCATGCCTCGCGGCTCTGGCCATCGGTCTTTGCACGCCGGTCGCCAATGCTCGCTCGAACGACCCTGTGGACCCCATCGGGGACCTCATCCAGGACAGCCTGGAACAAGCCGCCACCCAGACTCCGTCCACCGCCGGCAAGGCGGTCCAGGCCTTGCGCGACCTGGCCCCGGACTGGATGCTGAAGGCCACGCTGTACCATTCGGGCGCCAAGGGCGTCGGCGGCCGCGACTCGCTGGGCTGCCAGACGGTCGCGATGCGCACGGCGGCCACAGACCGCACGCTCGTGCCCCGGCGCACCATTCTCTACATCAAGGAAACCGTCGGCATGCCGATGCCGGACGGCTCCACCCACGACGGCTACTGGTACGCCTCCGACGTCGGCGGCGCGGTTAAGGGCCACCGCATCGACCTGTTCACCGGCCACAGCGCGGCGTCCATGAAGCCGATGATGAAGCTGAACATGAAGACCCTGACCGTCTCGCGCGTCGGTTCCTTCGAGGGTTGCCCCAAGGCGGCCGTCCAGGTGGCGAAGCTCTGAGGTGATCATCGTCACCGGCGAGATCCTGGCCAGGCCAGACACGCTCGACGCCCTCGTCGCGATCTGCGCAGAACACTCCCGCCGCTCCCGTGAGGAGCCGGGTTGCGTCAGCCACAACATCCACATCGACGCGGAAGAGCCGCTGCGGCTGTTCTTCTTCGAACGCTGGTCGGACATGGCGGCGCTGAAGGCGCATTTCGCCGTGCCCGAGTCGAACGATTTCATGCGGCAGGTCCGTTCCTTGTCGGCGGGCGGGTCCAGAAGACCCGAGATTTACGAAATTCCCTGAGATCGAGTGCGCAAAGCCCTCCTCGTCGATGGAGAAGGGTTGGGTGGTGGTGTGTCCGCGATGTTGAAGCGTCGGGCTCAACAGGCTCGACGCCAATCGCGCTCGCCAGGAAAAGCTCTGCCTTCACCACCATCCCCGGCCCTTCCTCCATCGAGGGGAAGGGAGAAGAAAAAGACCCTAGATCCCGCCGCCGACGTTGGGGATCGTCGGGGCGCGCGCGACGTGGATGCCGCACTCGGTCTTGTCCTGCCCGGCCCAGCGGCCGGCGCGGATATCCTGCCCCTCCTCCACCGGATTGGTGCAGGGCCAACAGCCGATCGACGGAAAACCCTGCGCGACCAGCGGGTGGGCCGGCAGGTCGTGCTCGGCGACATAGGCGTCGAGATCTTCCTTGGTCCAGTTGGCGAGGGGATTGAACTTCAGCTTCCCGTCCGACTCCTCGACCACGGACAGCCGCAGGCGGTCGCCGCCATGGAAGCGCTTGCGCCCGGTCAGCCAGGCGTCGAATCCGGCCAGCGCCTTGTCCAGCGGGATGACCTTGCGGATATTGCAGCAGGCGTCGGTGTCGGTCTTCCACAGGTCCGACTTCGGATCGGTGACCGCGATGTCGGCGAAGGTCGGGCGCAGGTCCCGGACATCGGTCAGGCCGAGCCGCGCCGACAGGGTCTTCCGGTAATCCAGCGTCTGGCCGAACAGCATGCCGGTGTCGAGGAAAAGCACCGGGATGCCCGGGCTGACCTGGGCGGCGAGATGCAGCAGCACGGCCGACTCCGCGCCGAAGGACGACACCAGCGCCAGGCGGTCGCCATACTCGCGCCAGGCGGCCTCGATGACCGTCCGCGGGTGGGCGCTGCGCAGCTCGGCGTCGAGGATCGCCGCGCGGCTGCCCTGGATCTGTGTGCGATCGAGCTGGTCGAATGCCATGCTAAGCGCGCTCCTCGAAGACTGGCGCCCGCGCGTCGGCCCCGCGCTGGTAGACGTGCCGGAACCGCCCGGCGGCGTTCGCCCACTGCTCCGGCGTAGAGCCGTCGGCGGGAATGAAGCTGTCGAAGCCGCAGCGGACCATGAAGCCGGCCTGCATGCGCAGGACGTCTCCGACCGCTCTCACCTCGCCCTTGAACCCCAGACGCTGGCGCAGCAGCCGGGCGGACGTGTAGGCCCGGCCGTCGGCGTATTTGGGGAACACCGGCGCGACCAGCGCCAGCCGGGGAAGATCATAGGCGAGGTCCTCGACCGCCTCGTCCGGCTGGACGCGGACACCGACCGTGCGGCCGGCGCCGAGCAGGGTGTCGCCTTCGGCCTGGAAGCGGGTCACCGACAGGATCACCGCGCCTTCCGACGGAATGGCGTCGTCATCGGCGACGTCGGTGAAGAGGTTCTCGGCGGCCGAGAAGACGCCGTCCACGAGCCTAATGAGCGTCGGCATAGACGGCCTCCTTGAAGGGGGCGAAGCCCACGCGGCGGACGGTGTCGAGGAAGCGCTCCTCGCCCTGGCGGACCGCGAGATAGGTATCGACCAGCGCCTCGATGGCGTCCGGCACCTGCTCGGCCGACATGCCGGGACCCAGGATCTTGGCGATCGAGGCGTCCTCCTGGCCCGAGCCGCCGAGGCTGAGCTGGTAGAATTCCTCGCCCTTCTTGTCGACGCCGAGAATGCCGATGTTGCCGACGTGATGGTGGCCGCAGGCGTTAATGCAGCCGCTGATCTTGATCTTCAGCTCGCCGATCAGCTCGGCGCGGTCCTGGTCCTCGAACCGCTGCGCGATCGACTGGGCGATCGGAATGGCGCGGGCGTTGGCCAGGGCGCAGTAGTCGAGGCCCGGGCAGGCGATGATGTCGCTGATCAGGCCGATGTTCGGCGTGGCCAGCCCGGCCGCCTGCAGCGCCGCGAACACGGTCGGCAGGTCATCCAGCTTCACATGCGGCAGGACGAGGTTCTGCTCGTGCGTGACGCGGATGTCGTCCAGGCCGTAGCGTTCGGCGAGGTCGGCGACGACGTCCATCTGGTCGGCCGAGGCGTCGCCCGGCGTCTGGCCCGGCGCCTTGAGCGAGATCTCGACGATCGCATAGCCGCTCTTCTTGTGCGCCTTGACGTTGTTGCGCGCGAAGCGGGCGAAGGCCCGATCATTGGCCTTCGCGGTTTCGAAAGCCTGCGACCGCGCCGGCAGCGTCTCGAAGTTCAGCGGCGTGAAGGCGCCGCGGATCCGGGCCAGCTCGGTGTCGGGCGCATCGGCCAGCGCGCTGTCGAGGCGGCTCCACTCCTCGTCGACCTGGCGCCGGAACTCCTCGGCGCCGAGGGCGGCGACCAGGATCTTGATCCGCGCCTTGTACTTGTTGTCCCGCCGGCCGTGGCGGTTGTAGACGCGCAGGATGGCTTCCAGGTAGCTGAGCAGCCGCCCGGCCGGCAGGTGCTCGGCGATGCTCGGGCCGACGTAGGGCGTGCGTCCCTGCCCGCCGCCGACGATCACCTCGAAGCCCAGCGTGCCGTCGCGGCCCCGGCGCAGCACCAGGCCGATGTCGTGCACCTTGGCCGCCGTACGGTCCTTCGCGGCCGCGGTGACGGCGATCTTGAACTTGCGCGGCAGGAACGAGAATTCCGGATGCAGCGTGGACCACTGGCGGATCAGCTCCGACCACACGCGGGGATCGTCGATCTCCTCGGCGGTCGCGCCGGCGTAAGGGTCGGCGGTGACATTGCGGATGCAGTTGCCGCTGGTCTGTATGGCGTGCATGTCCACGCTCGCCAGCTCGTCCAGGATGTCCGGCGCCTGGCCCAGCTTGATCCAGTTGTACTGGATGTTCTGGCGCGTCGTGAAATGGCCGTAGCCCTTGTCGTAGACGCGGGCGATCGACGCCAGCTTGCGCATCTGGCGGCTGTCCAGCGAGCCGTAGGGGATCGCGACCCGCAGCATGTAGGCGTGCAGCTGCAGATACAGGCCGTTCATCAGGCGCAGCGGCTTGAACTGGTCTTCGGTGATCTCGCCGATCAGCCGGCGGGCCACGTTCTCGCGGAATTCGGCGGAGCGGTCCGCCAGGAATTCCCTGTCTATGACGTCGTAGCGATACATGCGGCTACTTCCTGCGGATCAGATCGACACGGCCGGTCGAGCGCGCCGCGCCGGTGGCGGCGAGGATCGCCTCGACGCCGGCGCCGCCCTCGGCCTGCTTGCCGTGAGTGGGTTCGTTGGTGGGGCCGAGCGCGCGCAGGCGCTCGCGGTAGCTGACGGGGGCCCAGCCGCCCGCCGCCTCGACGACGTCGATCAGATAGGGTTCGACCACGACCGTGGACTGTTTCAGGGCGGCTTCGACCGCGGCCTCGCCCGACAGGTCGTCGGCGGCGAACAGCTGCGCGTCGGCGAAGCGCTCGATCCAGGCGCCCTGCTTCCAGAAAACGACCTCGCCGTCGATCAGGCGGTTGGCGGTGATGGCTCTCATTGCGAAACCCCGCTCATCCCCGCGAAAGCGGGGACCCAAGCCGCGTCGGACGCAGCTGAAAGACCGCCTGGATTCCCGCCTTCGCGGGAACGATCGGACTGAGAAGAAGCCAGCGCCATCGCCTCGCCGACGATCAGCAGCGCGGGGCCGGACAGTCCTTCGGCGACCTGGGCCAGCTTGCCGAGCGTCGTCGGATAGCGCCCTTCATCGGCGCGGGAAGCATTGACGACGATCAGGGCGGGCGTCGCGGCGTCACGTCCGGCGGCGACCAGACGCTCCGCGATCAGGCCGGCAGTGGTCAGGCCCATGTAGATGACGACGGTCTGGTTGGCCCTGGCCAGCGAGGTCCAATCGAGATCGGGCGCGCCGTGGGCGGCGTGGCCCGTGACGAAGGTCACGGCCTGGGCGCTGCCGCGGTGGGTCAGGGGGGCGCCGGCTCCGGCGCTGGCGGCCAGGGCGGCGGTGACGCCGGGAACGACCTCGCAGGCCACGCCGGCGGCGCGGCATTGCTCGAGCTCTTCGCCGCCACGGCCGAAGATGAAGGGATCGCCGCCCTTCAGGCGCACGACGTTCAGCCCCTGCAGCGCGAAGGCGACCAGCAGCCGGTTGATGTCGTCCTGAGGCAGGGTATGGCGGCTCTTGCGCTTGGCGACGTCGATCAGCCGGGCCGAAGTCGGGGCCAACGACAGAATCTCGGCGGACACCAGGCCGTCATGAACAATGACGTCGGCCGCCGCGATCAGCCGCGCGGCCTTCAGGGTCAGCAGCTCGGGATCGCCCGGTCCCGCCCCCACCAGCCAGACGCGACCCGCCAGGGTGTTCCGGCCGGCGCCGTCGAGCGCCACCAGACCCGGGGACTTGGATGTATGCGGCCGCGACATCGAACTTTCAGTTTCTCTACAAGCGGAATGGGGTTTAGAACCCGGAATTCGAAGCGGGGCAGGCCATCGGCCCGCCCCGCTGCTTGTCCGTTGACGAAAAGGGCCGATACGCCATCGGACCATTGCAAACTGGGTTTGGCGCCCCCAGATCGCAAACCAAGTCTTCTGCCGGGGGCCTCAGGATTTCTATGGAACGGACGATCGAGCGTCGCAGACTGCCGCCGCTGAACGCCCTGCGCGCATTCGAAGCCGCCGCTCGCCACCTCAACTTCAGCCGCGCCGCCGACGAGCTGTCGGTGACGCCGGGCGCCGTCAGCCAGCAGATCCAGAACCTGGAAGACTACGTCGGCGCCGCCTTGTTCAAGCGCACGCCCAAGGGTTTGCTGCTGACGGACGCCGCCCAGACCGCCCTGCCCGCCCTGCGCGAAGCTTTCGACCGCCTGGCCGAGGCCGCCAGCCTGCTGACCGCCGCCGTCGACGGCCGCCGCCTCACCCTCACCGCTGCGCCCTCGTTCGCCGCCAAGTGGCTGGTGCCCCGGCTGGGCAAGTTCGAAGAGGCGCAGCCGCAGGTCGACGTCTGGCTCAGCGCCGGCATGGAGGTCGTCGACTTCGCCAGCGGCGAGATCGACCTGGCCATCCGCTACGGCGGCGGGCGCTATCCGGGGCTGGAAGTCACCCGGCTGCTCAGCGAGACGGTGATTCCGGTGGTCAGCCCCGAGCTGCTGGCCCAGAACCCACTCAACGAGCCCGCCGACCTCGCCAACCACATCCTGCTGCACGACGGCTCGCCGGACGCCGACGATTCCTGCCCCGATTGGGCCATGTGGCTGGCCGCACGCGGCGTAAAGGGCGTCGACGGCGCCCGGGGTCCGCGGTTCAACCAGTCCAGCCTGGTCATCGAGGCCGCCGCCAACGGACGCGGCGTCGCCCTGGCCAAACGGACGCTGGCGCAGGCAGACCTCGATGCCGGACGTCTGGTGACACCGTTTCAGATCGCCACCGCCGTGGACTTCGCCTATTACGTCGTCCATCCCAAGACCAAGGGACGGCTGCCGCAGGTGAAGGCGTTCGTCTCCTGGCTCACCGAGGAGGCTGCGGCTCATGAGGCCGCCCTCCAGACCATGGACAACGGCGCCGGTATCTGACGTGGCCAAAGATGTTTCGAACGCCCCCGCCGCTCCCCTCGGAGACGCGCGCTTGGCCCCCGCCGACTGCATGACGATGGCCGAAGTCCGTCAGGGCGTGGACGCCCTCGACCGGCTGCTGGTGACCATCATCGCCGAGCGTCAGGGCTATATGGACGCCGCCGCCCGCATCAAGCAGGACCGGGGCGTCGTGCATGACCGCGCGCGGATTGAGGACGTGGTGACCAAGGTCAGGGCCGCCGCCCGCGAGGCCGGTCTCTCGGAAGCCATCGCCGAACCGGTGTGGCGTACGATGATCGACCGCTGCATCGCCTATGAGTTCGGCGTCTGGGACAGGATCCGGAAGGGTTAGTCGGCCCGTCGGGTCGCCCCCTAGCCCTTAAGCGACCGCAGCGCCTGCTCATGGCGATAGGCGGCGATGTCGAACAGCGCCGCGTCCAGGGCGGCGTGGACATCGGGCAGGCCCGCCGTCCCCTCGGCCTCGGCCCGCTCGCAGGCCAGGCCCAGTGCATGGGCCCCCACGCCGCGCGCCGCGCCCTTCACTGTGTGCACCGCGTCGCGCCAGCCTTCGGAGGCGGAATCAAGCATCGGCGACCACAGCTGAGCCTGCTGTTCGAACAGGGCGAGCACCTCGTCGATGACGGCCGAGTCCCCCGCCGCGAAGCCCTCAAGGTAAGGAAAATCAACGGCCCCGGTGATGTCTCTACGCGCCACGTTTATCGCCCTTGCGTCGCCGGTCTTTTCGAGTATGTTCCGCGCCCTCGCCGCCAGCCACCGCAAGGGGCCGGAGCCGGGACGGGTGTATAGCTCAGTTGGTAGAGCAGCTGACTCTTAATCAGCGGGTCCAAGGTTCGAATCCTTGTACACCCACCATAACCTCCGAAAATCGTTGGGTTTTTCAGAGCGTCGCGGCCTCCTCGGGAGCGGCGCGGCGTCCTAGGTATGCGCCTAGGTAACAACCGCGTTACGCGGATGATTCCCCGCCCCAGTCGCCAGATCAACACGCAATCGAGCCGTCCCGGTCTCCCGAGATGGCCCTGACTGCCGAATTGCGCGCGACTAGTTGGCTAGAGCCTGCCGCACCTTCTGGACCGCGAACGCGAACACCCGCTCTTGCGGAGTGGCCGCCGTATCCATGTACGCCCACACCGGGTCTTGCAGGTCCATCAGCTCTGCCGCTGCTCGCAGGATGTCCAGGACGTGACGAGGCTTCACCGCCTCGCACTTCAACAGGTCCACCAGCGATTGCCGGTAAGCTTCGAAGGCTTCGGCCAACTCCGGGCAATCCGGGTCAGCATGGTCGCCGGGTGTCCGCCCTCTTTCGTGGCCCTCAGCAGGCAACAGCCGGTTCAGGGCGACCATGGCGGCGCGGACGCTCTTTGCAGCGGCTACCCACTCGCGGGGGGAGTTGGCGATGGTCGGCCAGAACTGCCGCTGGCCATGCCCGACACCCCGGCGGGGGCGAGCCCTGTTCTGTTCGGCCACTACCTCGTCAGCCCGCTTTACCAGGGCGAGGCTCACGTTCGGGGGCGGGTTCTGAACATCGACGCGAGGTGACGCGAACGGCGCCCGGCGGGCGGTCGGGAACGGCACGATGTTTGTGTTATAGGGGTCAGCAGCCATAGCCCGATCTCCTTGTGAACGGGTGCGGTCAGGCCCGGTGCGGAAGGTGCAACTTCCCGCCGGGTCGTTTTCGTGATAACGCGAAGCTCATGGCAAAGTCAATTCGTGCTTACACGAAAGTGAGGCGCCCGGCGCAGGCCGGTGTCATGGTCGGCGTCCGCCTCCAGCCCGACCAACTGGCCAAGCTGGACGCATGGCGGGCAGCACACGGGAACCCGACCAGGCCGGAAGCGGTGCGAATGATCCTCGGGGAGAAGCTGAAATGATTGGGGCGATCAACATCGCTTCCGCCCTGTTTGCTTTTGTCGCGGCGGCCCTGTGGCTCGCATCCACACGGCCAAAGTTGCCGGAGAGATTGCCGAGCACCTACGGCGTCTCATCGCCCGAACACGACGAACTATTGGCGGCGCTGCGGCTTCAGAGCCGCCTGAATGCTTGGGGCGCAGGCTTCGCGGGTGTTGCTGCGTTCTGCCAAGGGATCGTGACTCTATCGGCGTGAATTCCCGCTGGTCTTCCTTCGGCGTGCTGGCCAGAGCGTCGAGGATGACGCCCTTGTCCATGTCCGTCCCGGCAACTTCGGCGAGGACTTCCGGGAGGATTTCCTTGCCGCGTCGAAGATCACGAGCGACAGCCCGGCGACTTACGCCCAGCGTCTCCGACGCTTGGTCGGCGTAGGATTTCAAGTTGCCAGATTGGCAACTTGAACGACGGTCCCCGCCGTGTTCCGAGACAATGCCCTTGCGGCGCAGTATCTCGGCCCGCCGCGCATGGTGATCCGCGCGCTGGGCGTCTGTCAGTTCGGCACGTGCAAAGTTCTCGTCGATCTCCCAAAGGGCCGCGTCATCTTCGTCGCCGTCCATGACGAAGGCGTCAATCTCCTGCCGCGCGTGGTGGTCGGCCCGTTGCGCGTCCGTCAGCGCCCCTTCGCCTCCCGGTAGCCCTTCCAGTAGGCGGCGACTTCCGGGTCGCTCTGCGAGCCCGGACGCCAGAACCGGGCGATCACGGTGCAATCCAGCGGAACCGACCCTGTACGCCGCACGGTGAGCCCCGACAGCGGCTTTCCGCAGTCGCTACAGGTCAGCTTCCCGGCGTCGAATAGCTCCCCAATCGGTCGATCCGCAGCGGGCAGGTTGCCGAGCCGCTCCAGGGGCGGTTGCGAGCCCTTCCGGCAATGGTCGCAATGCGTGCTGACTTCCCACTTCGAGGCGAGGCAGTCGCGGAGGCTGATGGGGAACACGGCAGGCATGTTCTCCGAATGTTCTCATGCGGCGCGGAGAGTCAATGGCCCTCTCGCTCTACCCCCATGTTACGGTTTATCGCCGCGTGCGTAGCCAACCGGCGGGGTGTCGTCGCCTTCTGGCGATTGACCGGCCCCCGTCAGGAGTGGCGCAGGCCGCTTGCCGAACAGCGCGTTGGCCAGCTCCTCGGCAGTCGAGCCGGTCCAGTCGAACCACGGGTCGGGGGCGTTGTCAGGTTCCAATGGGCCACCCGTCCGGCCCGATGGCCTGCATAGGCTGGCCGCGCCGTTCCTCGCGTTGCTTGGTCGAGTTGTGGTGAAGCTGGCAGAGGCTCTGAAGGTTCGCCGGATCAAAGAACAGATCGGCGTCGCCCTTGTGCGGCTTGTGATGGTCCACGACGCCTGCGGCGGTCACGATGCCCATTTGCTTGCAGTAGCGGCAGAGGGGTTCACGGGCGAGTTGCAGCTTGCGTAGCTGGAGCCATTGGGGGGTCTTGTACCAGGCGCGATAGGCCACCGCCTTGGGAGTGCGACGGGTATCCCTCATGCGGCGATGCTCCGCATATCGGTCGTAATCCGCTCGCCCAACTTGTCCTGGGGCCACGTCACGAGGGTCCGCCAGCGCAGTCCCTTGCGCGTCACCGTGACAAGCTCGCCAAAGCCGCCGACGACGTGCCAGCCTTGAGGCCCGACCGTGCGGCGCTGCGCTTCAAGGATCTCCACGCCATCGGTTGCCGGGTCCAGGTCATCCCAGCGCGAAAGATAGTCCTCGCCTTCGAAGGCGGGCGCGAGCCAACCGGGACCGCCGGTGTAGATCACGCCGTCCGCGCCGCCGTGGCCGCTAAGACCGTATGTCCCGACCGACCACGCCTCCGGACGCTTCAGCCGGTCATTCCAGGCGATGGCCGCCACGCGGGCGCCGTTCGCCTCATTGCCTTTCAGCAGCGGGCGGATTTGATCGGCCCTCGCCGTCATGTGGTGCGCGAGGGCGGCGATGATGGCTTTCAGGTCGCCCTGTGTCCGCGCAGTCCGCCCGTCAAGAAAGCTAGCGATGTCGCCGGGAACGACAGCGCCCGACGTCGCGAACGCGGCCTTGAGCGCCGGAAAGGCCCAAACCTTCGTTTCGATCAGGACCACGCGCCCGGTTGCGGTGCAGGTCGTGGCGGCGTCGGTGATCAGGTGCGCCCGGTCGCGCTGGACGATGACGTTAAGCGCCGTCATGGCCCGCCTCGATGGTCGCCGGGGTCCAGTCGCCATCTGGCGCCATGGTCGGGGTGATCTCGTCAGCCGCCAGGGCGAACGTCACATTGACCGCCGCGTGAATGGCGACGGCGGCGAGGGTAGCCTGACCGACACCCAATGCGGTGACGATTGCGGCGGCTGCGACTTGAGGCATGGCGGAACCAATCTTCGAAGGAGGAAGAGACCGGCCGCGCCCGCTGGAATGGACGGGCCGCCGGTAGTCGGGGTTTTGGGTTGGGGCACTCGCCGACTAATCCCCTGCCGCGTCCACTCACGCGACCAGCCGAAGGCGTCTCACTACGCCTCGGGCAGAATCCCCGTGATCGCAGCGAAGGCCGCGATTTGCTCAACGGCCACGGTCGCCCGCATGTGCGCGATGAACCCATATTGGTGATAGTCGGCGTACCGCTCCTTCAGCACCTCGATGCGGAGGGTGTTGCGGATGCCGACCAGCATCTTGGTGAAGTCGCCCGCGATGATGCTGGACTCGTTCGTCCCCACGCCGCCGGTCTTCGGAACCACCGTCGAGACCAGTTGCGGGATGCGGGCGATCTTGTCGGGAGCCTTCACCGGGTCGCCGTTGCCGTTGCGGAGACCAACGTAGGTTTCGTCCTCGCGCGGGTTCATGATGAAGGCGGTCGGCTCTGCGGAGTTGGCCGCCAGCAACAGGCCGCGCGCGGCGATCAGCGGACCGAATGCGCCCTTGGCGTGGTCGGTAAGTTGATCGTCCAGCGCGATCTCAGGCAGGCTGCTCAACATGAGCAGCCCTTGCGGCTCGGCGCCGGAACCCGACCCGAACAGACACACCCGGTCCAGCTCTGCCGCCATCGCCTTCGCGATGATGTCCGGCAGGGCGGTGCCGATGTTCAGGCTGTCTTCGAGCAGCTCGCGGGAGACCCGGCAGAGAACGGCCAGGCTCTTGGGAGCCATCGAAACCCGCCCGAACGTCGCGTCGCTGTTCGTGATCTCGGCGTTCTCGGCGCGCCACGCCGGGACCGGATCGGTCAGCACCTTGGCGATGTAGTTGGTGTCGGAGGTCAAGGGCACGGTGAGCGCGCCCGCACGGTTCACGACAGACTGCGCTCGCATCCGGTCGATCATCCTCGACGCCAGAGCGTCGGGCACGCTGTAGCCGCCGGCGCTGTCGGTCCCTTCCGAGAGGGCGCGGCGTTCGGCTTCGTTCTGCGGACCGATGACCATTGCGCGCAGCAGGCCGCCGGTCGTCAGGCGCCCTTCATAGTCGGTTCGGGCGCCGTTGGAGCGCGCCCAGTCGGCCATGCGCTGTTCGGGACGAAGGGCGACGTTCGTTTGCTCTTCGTCGCCATCGCCTTCGCCGTGGCGAGCCTCGCCTTGCGGGTTCGGGCGAAGGTGAGCCTTGCCGCCACGCTGCATCGTCTTGGCCGCTTCGATCTCGTCCCGAATCTCGCGGACCACCTCCAGGGCGACAGCAGCCGCGCTGGCGTCGGCGCCCTCGCCGTGGCGAACGTCGATCAAGCGGGTAAGCTCGCGCCCGGCGTCCCGGCTGGCGGCGCACAGTCCGCTCCAGTCGGAGCCATCGAAGTCGATCTCGGCGAGGTCGATCTTGTTGCGGGTCAGGAAGTCGCCGCAAAGGCGGCTCGTCGCGCCGATCTCGTCTGCGGAGAACCGGCCTTGGAAGAACTTCTGGTCAAGTTGCATGGGATGAACTCCAGGCAGGCGGCAGGCGCACGCGCTCAGGCCGCCACAGGTTGAATGTGGGTTAGGCCAGCGCGCGCCGTCCTCGACGGGCCAACTGGAGAGGCTGCGGAGGGTTGGGGCGCCATCGGCGGGCCAAGTCACGCAACCCCTTGACTCTAGTGGGTTTTGCCATCGGGCGCAACATTGGCTTTCGAGACGCGATCCTTGATTTGATCCGCCGCGCACAAGGCCGCGCCCGGCCCCGCCACGGTGTTGATGACGTCCGCCCCGGCGGCGACCATCGACAGTCCGACCAGGAGCGGGTCGAGACCTTCAGTGATGCACTGGCGGACGTAGTCGCGCGCGCAGAGCCGCAGAGCGGCGAGTTGCTCGTCCATGGTCTAGCCCTTGTCGGGGTTGCGGTTGGTCGGGGTGGAGAACGCTGTTCGCAACCCATGTTCTGAATCGTGGGCGCGGTCGGACGCCGACCCCGCCGGACCAAGGGGCGACCGATTGAACGATGGAAGCCCCCCCGGCAGGTCCGGAGCGAACCTTTTCTCTGGCGGTTTCTGGCGATCAGGCGGCCACACCGGGGCATGGGCCGCGTTCGTCAGGGGATCGTGCGTGCCCCCCCAGGCCCATTCGCTCGCGGGGTCGGACTCGATTAGCTCGTGTAGGTCGTGAACCGCAGGCCCCTGAATACCCCCTGTAACATCGGTAACAGGGTAACAACCGATGGGGTGGTCACTCGTGGTCGTCATCATCGGATGTTTCCTTGTGACTGTTGTTACAGGGGGTGGAATAGGAACCACGTCCGGTCTTGGTGACTTCACCGGCCTTGGCCATCCGGGTGAGAAGCACCCGAACAGCGCCGTATGGGTGGCCCGTGGCGTCCGCGATCTCGCGTGGCGTCAGCGGCTCTGAAGACTGTCGCAGGCAATCCAGAACCAGCCGCCGCTCATCGGAGCGCCGCACGTCGGCGGCTTCACCCAGGTAGCTCCAGCGGCAGGTTTCAGGATCGAACCGCACAGCCGCTTCCACCTCGGGAATGTCACGGCCACGGCCTTGAAGGGTCACGCCGTCACCGCCGCGCGTCAGGACAAGGATGGAGTCAACAGCGCCGGTCAGGCCGGTCGTACCGCTAACCGTGTCCAACGGGTCGTCGGCCTCCATCTTCCTGACGTGGTGGACCAGAACCACCGCGATACCCAGGTCATCGGCAAGAGCCTTGAGACCAGCCACGGCGCGGTAATCGGCCTCGTAGTTGCCTTCCTCTCGCCCGCGAGACGGGCGGACCTTGGCCAGAACGTCGATGATGACGAGGCGGGGGCTATCGACCGAAGCCGCCCACTCTCTCACCGTGTCGAGACCACCTTCGGCGAGGCCCGGCATTTCGCACCGGAACGTCAGGCGCGCGGGCCAGGACCGCACCCCACAGAGCCGGTCCATACGGCCTTGCAGGCGGCGCGGATTGTCTTCCAACGCCGCATAGAGGACGTCGCCGGGCTCGCATCGGTGTTCGAAGACGGTCTCGCCCAGGGCGACAGCGACGGCGACCTGAAGCATGAGCCAGCTCTTGCCGATCTTCGGTTTGCTGGCGAGCAGGGTCAGGCCCTCGACGATGTGGACGCCGACGGCAACGTACTTGACTGGCGGGAACCGCATGTCTTGGAGGTCGGCAGCGGAGAAGGCCGCCGGGAGGCTCGCGGCCTCGGGAATGACGTGAGCATTCATGCCGCCACCCCGCGCCGGATCATGTCCAATTCCATGCGGGCGAGCGTGAGGTCAGCTTGCATGACGGCAACGGCCAGCCCGGCGGCGAGATAGACGTCAGCGCGGTTCGCGGTCGGGAAGTGATTGTGCAGGGCAGCAGAGAGCGCCACGCCCGACAGTCCCGACGTCATGCAATCGGCGATGTCTTCGGCAGGAAGGCGCGGCCTTGCGGCTTCAGCCTCTATCCGCTGGCGTTGCCGCGTGTATTCGAGCGCGGCAGCGATGTTGACTTCAGAGGGCTTACGCATGGGAGCCCCCACGGGCTCGGTTGGCCTTGATCAAGGCGACTGCGAACATGCTCCCGGTAGCCTCGGGGAAGGCCGCCAGGGCGGCGCGCATCATCGCGGCGGGGTCGTGGCCGGCGCGGCGGTAGTCCGCAATCCAGTCGGCCAGATCAGCCTCGATGGACCGGCGGAAGGCGGCGATCTCGTCGGGCGTGACGGTCGGATCGGGGGCGATCATCGCGCCACCTCCAGCCCGACGAAGTGGCCATCGTCGTTCCGGCATTCGCGCAGGATCGTTGCGACAGCGCCGCCAGTGCGGTAGATTCCCGGTTGCCTGAACCCGTCCAGATGAAGGCTTCCAGCCCCGCGCACCGCTGCCACGGTCGCGGGGTTTACTACGCCGGGCGGGTGGTTGCGTTTGACGCGGGCCATCTACGCGGCCACACGGTCACGCGCGGCGATCTTCGCGGCGATCCAGGCGTCAATCTCGGTCTCCACGAAGGCGATAGCCTGCCCGCCGATCTTCACCGGCTTGGGAAACTCACCATTGGCGATGTCGTCATAAATGCGGGAGCGAGTGCGCCCGGTCCGGGTCATCACTTCGCGGATACGCAGCAGTCTCATAGCCATCTCCGAAGTTGGGATGACTAGGGAAACTACAGGTCAGATCGGGTCGCACAACAAGAGCCCGGTCCGCGCAATCGTAGCAATTGCGCGGACATGCGGGCCACTAGCCGTCACGTTCGATGTAATCCCAAAGTGGCTTATAGTCTGCAAGCCATTTGCTAATCGTGGATCGGCTATGGCCGGTAGCATCTATCGCGGCTTGAATTGCGGCCTCACGTTTCACTTTTTGCCGAAGCTGTTTGGCCACTAGAGATACAACCTTGTGCCTATGTAACTCATCGGCCCTTGAGGGATTTCCGCGACTAACTCTATTCAGGCTAAGCTTCGCTGGTCCCTTTCCGCTCGTCGCATCTTCAAGACCGGCCACGAATAGAGCGAGCCTGGCCAGCATCCGCCGCTCGTCATCGCTCATGACATCGTGCAGACGGGATGCGAAGGCCCCAAGCTCTGGACGCAACTCCGACAAGTAGGCCGTAACGTCCGGCAGGCTCCCGCCCTCTCGAAGAGCCAGCCAAGCCCTGTAGTAGGTAGGATCGTTGTTCCCTTCGGTCGTCACTCGGAAGCCTCCTTGTCCGCCACGATCCGCGCCACCTCTTCCGCCCAGCAGGTCAGAGCCTCGCCCTTCTCTTTGAGGTAGTCGTGACGCTGATAGACCCCGGCAACCCCGGCCCGTGATCCGCTAATGTGGTTCAGCACCGCTTCCACAACCGGCAGGGCGACGCCAAGACGCTGCATTCCCGTCGCCATCGTCCGCCGCAGATCATGGAGAACGAACGGCTCGACCTCCTCGACCTCCAAAGCTTCCGCCATGAGCGAGGCTAAGCGCGCTGTAGCCTTGGAGAAGCCGCTGGCGGGTGTCTCGGGATTGGCGCGAGACGGGAACAGGTACGGCGTCCCCTCGACCTTCCCCAGCCCGTCAATGATCGCCTTCGCGTCGTCGGAAAGCGGGACAATATGCGCCACGTCGTTCTTCGCGCGGGATGTGGGGATCGTCCAGGTCGCGCCGTCAAACTCGCCCCACGTCGCCTTAAACACTTCCGCGCGACGCTGGCCCGTCAGAAGCAAAAGCCTAAAGCCCGGCCCGAACGGTCGGCCCAGCCCATCGCAGGCTTGCCAGAACGCTTTGATCTCATCATCAGTCAGCACCCTCTTGCGCGCCTTGACCGGGGTTGGTCGCCCGGCATCGCGACAAGGGTTCGCAGGAAGACGATCAAGCCTCGGCATGGCCCACGAGTAGAAGGCGGACATCTGCGCGAACACAGCGCGGCCCATGGCCCTCTTGGGGCGTAGTGGGTTGGCGTTGACCACGCCGTCAACCAGCCGTGTGACGTCGGCGCGAGTGATGCTGTCCGCCAGCCGGTCACCGATCTCGGGAACAACGTAGCTCGTCAGAATGCGCTCGATTTCTCCGGCGCTACGCTTTCGCCCGCGCACCTCCCCGGCGAGGTAGGTTTCGACCATCGCCTTGACGGTCAGGGCGCCCTTGACCCTCAAGCCTGCGCTGGCGGTCGGGTCTTTCCCAGCGTCGATATCGACCAGCAGATCGCGCGCCTTGCGCCGGGCATCAGCCAGTTTGAACCGCTCGCCGTAGCGGCCCAAGGTGATGTTCTTGACCTTCCCGCCGACGCGCTTGCGAAGGGTGAACGTCTTGGCCCCGGACGCGCCGACCCGAACGCGAAGCCCAGATATCAGCTTGTCGGGATACTCCAGTTGGCCGGACGCGGGCGGCTTGATCGCCGCAATCTTCGCGTCTGTAAGCCCTACGTCACCGGCCATCGCGCACCCTCTGAAAAATCGTCAGGAGGCCCGCGCCCGCGTTACCTAGGTAACATTTCGGGCGGGATACCCCGGACAAGTCGGGACGCAATGGACACGTTCACCCCTTGATTTACAAGCACTATCGGACCTAGCGGGATGCGGCGGGACACGACTGATTCTAACTCTTAATCAGCGGGTCCAAGGTTCGAATCCTTGTACACCCACCATCTCCTCAATCCAGAATTCATGCCCTTCGGGGCCGCCGCTGCGCCCCCGCGGCGTCAACGCCCTGCGTCCGGGGCGGCCAGCCCCAGTTCCGCCAGCACCTCGGCCGTGTCCTGGCCGACGCGCGGCGGATCGCGGCGAATGGTTGCCGGCGTGCGCGCGAAACGCAGCCCGGGCTTCATGGCGCGATAGGGGCCGTCCTCGCCCAACGACCGCTCCTCGAACAACGTCTTGCTCAGCTGGGCGTCCTCGAAGATCTCGGTCGGCCGGTTGGCGCGCATGACCGGGATCGAGTGCTCGGCGCCCAGCGCCATCCACTCATCAGTCGTGTGGCTGGCGGCCGCCTCGGCCATCATCGCGTAGTACTCGGCGACCTTCTCCTTGCCACTGGCCTTGGAGGTGAACCGCTCCAGCTCGTAGGCGCCCGGCAGACCGCCCAGCTCCATGAACTTCGCCGACTGCACCTGGCTGGCGGGCAGCACCGTCAACCAGCCGTCCCTGGTGCGCAGCGGCTTGCGGTGCGGCGTGATCGCGGTGGTGAAGCCGAAGCCTCCGGTGGGCGGGACGAAGGTCTGGCCGTAGAGATGCTCGGCCATCACGAAGCCGGTGAAGGTCTCCAGCATCGGCACGGCGACGAACTGGCCCTCGCCGGTCTGTTCCTTGTGGCGCAGCGCCGCCAGCGTCGCGATCACCGCGAACAGGCCGCAGGTCTTGTCCGCCAGCAGCGAGGGCAGCGGCCGCAGCTCGGTCTCCGGATCGACCAGCTGCCCCAGGCCGCAGGCGCCGCTGGCCGACTGGATCAGGTCGTCGAACGCCTGCAGCCCCGCGTACGGGCCGTCGTCGTCGTAGCCCATCGCCTCGACATAGACGATGTCCGGCTTGATCGCCCTGACCGCCTCATAGCTGAAGCCCAGCCGCGCCACGGCCGAGGGGCGCATGTTGTGGATGAAGACGTCGCCGGTCGCGACCAGCTTGCGCAGGATGTCCTTCGCTTCATCGGTCTTCAGGTCGAGCGCGACGGACCGCTTGTTGCGATTGAAGGCCACATACCCGGGCCCCATCTCCTTCGACGGCCCCTTTCCGGAGTTGCGCTGGCGGTCGCCGGACGGCTCCTCGACCTTGATGACGTCGGCGCCGAGGTCGCCCAGCATCTGGGTCGCATAGGGCCCCAGCACGAACTGGCTGAGGTCGATGATGCGGACGCCGGCCAGCGGGCCGGACCGGGTTTCGTCGGACATGGCGGCTCTTCAGGCTCCGGTCAGAAGGACGACCTTGACGCAGTCGCCGTGGTGCTGGGCGGCGATCGCTTCGTTGATCTGGTCGAACGGGAAGGTCTTGATCATCCGGTCGAACGGCAGCGCGCCGCGCCGGTAATGCTCGATCAGCTCGGGAAGGAAGACGTCGGGATCGCTGTCGCCCTCGATGATGCCCTTCACGGTATGGCCGAAGGTCATGGCCTGGTTCATGTCCCCCGGCAGCGGCGTACCCGGCGGCGAGATGCCGACGATGCCGAACGTCCCCTTGGGCCCCAGGGTGTTCATGACGGCGGCCTGCACCGCCGGGACGCCGGTGGTGTCAAAGGCGTAGTCGACGCCGCCAGGCAGGATGGCCCGCACCGCGGCCGCCAGGTCCGGCGAAACGGCCGGGTCGATCACATGGGTCGCGCCGAACTCCTGGGCCAGGGCGCGGCGGGCGGCATGGGGCTCGACCAGGATGATCGTCTCGCAGCCCTGGATCCTGCCGCCCATCACCGCGCTCAGGCCCACCGGCCCGCCGCCCGTGATCAGCAGGGTCGAGCCGGTCTCGCAGGCCAGCGACCGCATCACCCCGCCGGCCCCGGTCTGGATGCCGCAACCGAGGGGTCCGAACAGCTCGAGCGGAAGGTCGTCAGGCACCTTCACCACATTGCGCTCGTAGGTCAGGGCGTGGGTGGCGAAGGACGACTGGCCGAAGAAGTTGCTGCCGACCGGGACCTCCTCGCACCGAAGCGCCTTGCTGCCGTCGGTCCTCATGCCCGCATAGTTGAGCAGAGGCATGGTCTCGCAGTAGGCGGCGTCGCCTTTGCCGCAGCGGCGGCAGGCGCCGCAGGAGCGGAAGGTCAACGCCACCCGGTCGCCGGGCGCCACCTTTGACACCTTCGCGCCGACCTTCTCGACGATGCCCGAGCCTTCGTGGCCGAGCACGGCGGGCGCCGGAATCGCCCCGGTCTCCTTGAAGACGATGTCAGTGTGGCAGACGCCGACCCCGACCACGCGCACGAGAATCTCGTCGTCCCGCGGGTCGTCGATCTCGACGGTGCGAAGCTCGAAACCCTGTCCCGGCCCGACGGCCACGGCGGCCCTGATCTGCATGCGTCTGCGCTCCCTGATGGCGGTTAGGCCGTCTCGTCCCTGAAGGTCAGGCCGGCGTGGGCGGACAGGCGGTCGATCAGCTTTTCGCCCAGCGCGGCGCCCGGCAGCCAGACGCCGCCGGCGACCTCCGGCGACCGGACCAGGCAGATGGCGGTCTCGGCGATGATCTTCGACGTCGAGCCGTATCCGGGGTCGCGGTCGCCGTGGACGCTGCCGCGGATCTGGGCGCCGTCGCGGTCGATGCCGACGAACAGCAGGTCATAGAACCCCGCCTCGCGCTCGGCCTTGCTCGGCCCCTCGCCCGGTTTCGGCGCGGTCGCCGGATCGATGCTCTCGAAACTGGTCGAGGCCCCGGGCAGGATGACGCTCATCTCGTCATAGACCAGGTCGGTCCCCCAGGCGTGGCCGAGCAGGTAGTTCGAGCGGTGGATGTTCTTTGTGTTGATGGTCGCCATCATGAAGGGACCGACCTCGGCGCCGATGTCCTCGTCGAAGTGGCGCTTGTCGCCGCGCGGCTGCTCGGGGCCAGTGAAGCCGGGCGTCAGGGCGAACGGATTGACCATCACGCCCATCAGCGCCGGATTGCTCTGGATCGCCGCCATGGTCGCCACGCCGCTGGCCGCCGTGCCGCCGGACAGGCCGCCGCGCATCGACCGCACCCGGCCCTTCACCCTCGGGACCGGGTGGCCGAGGCGCTTGACCGCGAGCGCCTCGGTGTAGAGCACGCCCAGCTCGAACGGGATCGAGTCGAAGCCGCAGGAGAACAGGATCCGCGCGCCGCTGGCCTTCGCCGCTGCTTCGTGGGCGGCGATCATGTCCGCCATCCACAGCGACTCGCCGGCCAGGTCGAGATAGTCGGTCCCCGCCTCCGCGCAGGCGGCGACGAGGGCCGATCCGTACAGCTGGTAGGGCCCGACCGTGGTCAGGATCGCCTTGCCGCGCGCCACCATGTCCTTGAGCGAGGCCGGATCCGATGCGTCGGCCACGATCAGCGGCGTATCGCCGGGCGCGCCGATCTCGTCCCGCACCTGGGCCAGCTTTTCGGCGCTACGGCCGGCCATGGCCCATTTGACCTCGCCCCCGACGCCATAGCGCGCGGCCAGGTGCTCGGCGACCAGCCGGCCGGTGAAGCCGGTGGCTCCGTAGACGATGATGTCGAACTCGGCGTTCGGATTCATGGCTTCAACTCCCCTGAGAGGCCGGCGACGTTAGCCAGTTTACGCCGTAAATCCAGCCCCTCCCCGCATTCCCGCCGCGCAGCGGGGGCGGCGGAACCGCGAGCACTTCCGCCTGATGTCCTCGGTCAGAACTCCAGGCAGATCTTCCCGAAGTGCTTCTGGGACATCTGGTGCGCGAAGGCCGCCGCGATGCCTTCCAGCGGGAAGCTTGAGTCGATGATCGGCTCGAAGGGATTGGCCTCGATCGCGGTGATCATCTCGTCCTGGTCCTGACGCGAGCCGACCGTCAGGCCCTGGATGCAGACGTTCTTGGACATCGCCATGGCGGTCGGCACGTCGCCGTTGATGCCGGCCAGCACGCCGATCAGCGAGATGTGGCCGCCGATGGCGCACGAGACGATCGACTGGGGCATGGTGCCGGAGCCGCCGATCTCGACCACGGCGTCAACGCCTCGGCCGCCGGTCGCCTTCATGGCCGCCACGCCCCACTCGGGCGTTTCCTTGTAGTTGATCAGGTGATCGGCCCCGAGGGCCTTGAGCTTCTCGAGCTTCTCGCCCGAGGACGAGGTCGAGATCACCGTCGCGCCGGCCGCCTTGGCCAGCTGCAGCGCGAAGATCGACACCCCGCCGGTGCCCTGGGTCAGGACGATGCTGCCAGGCTTGATCTTCGCCTCGACGAACAGCGCCCGCCACGCCGTCAGCGCGGCGCAAGGCAGCGTGGCCGCCTGCTTCAGGCTCCAGCCCTTGGGGATACGGGTAAAGGCCGTGGCCGGCATGGCGACGTACTCGGCCGCGAAGCCGTCAGCGTTGTCACCCGGCACGCCGATCAGGCGCGGCAGGGTCGGAGGGCCGCCGTCCCAGTTGGGGAAGAAGGTCGAAAGGACTTCGTCGCCGACCTTGAAGCGGGTCACACCCTCGCCCACAGCCTCCACGACGCCGGCGCCGTCCGACATCGGGATGCGGCCGTCCGGCGTGCGGATCATGCCCGCCACGACCGCGAAGTCATGGAAGTTCAGCGAACTGGCGTGGACGCGGACGAGAATTTCGCCGGCCTTGGGCGAGGGCTTCTCGCGCTCCTCAATGACGATCTTGTCCAGCCCGCCGGGGGCCTTCAGGGCGGCGACCTTCATGGTGTGTCTTCCCGTTCGCGTGTCGATTATTCGGCGGCCATGGCCGTGGCCGCGACTTGCGGACCGCGGATGAGCTTGCCGGGCATGGCGCCGGTGGCTTCGCCGTTCTCATAGGTGACGACGCCGCTGACGATGGTCGCGACGTAGCCCTGCGCCTTCTGGATCATCCTTCGGCCGTCGGCTGGAAGGTCAAAGACCATCTCCGGCGCCTGGATGGCCAGGTTGTCGAAGTCGATGACATTGATGTCGGCCTTCATCCCGGGGGCCAGCACGCCGCGATCGTTGAGGCCGTAGAGCCGCGCCGTCTCGCGTGTCTGCATCGACACGACCTTCTCCAGCGGCAGCGTCGGGCCTCGCTTCCGGTCGCGCACCCAGTGGGTCAGCATGTAGGTCGGGAAGCTGGCGTCGCAGATCACGCCGCAGTGGGCGCCGCCGTCCGACAGGCTCAGCACCGTGTTCGGATCTTGCATCATCGCGTGGATGTGGTCGAAGTTGAACTCGGCGTAGTTCAGCAGCGGCAGGTAGATGTAGCCCCGGCCGTCGTTCTCCATGAGCATGTCGTAGATGATCGCGTCCGGCGCCTGGCCGGTCGCCTCGGCGATCACCTTGATCGAGTCCTCGGCGCGCGGCTCGTACTCCAGATGTCCGTCCGGCTGCTGCAGCCGGAACATGCGGTCGAAGCCCTGGGTCATGATGGCGCCCAGCGGGCCCATCTTCTTGCTCGGGTCCGACAGGATGGCGGCGCGGACCGTCGGCTCCTTCAGCCGCTCCAGCCGCTGTTCGAACGGCAGATGGGCGATGTCGCGGTAGGTCTGGCGGCCCACGAACGGATGGATCGTGCTCTGCCAGCCCAGCACCAGGCCGGTCGGACGGCAGGCGATCTGGGCGGCGATGCTGGCGCCCTGGGCCCGCGCCTCGCGCGTCAGCTCGAGCAAGTTGACCCAGTTGTCCGGGCGCATCGGCGATTGCAGCAGGCTGTAGGTGACGGTCACGCCGGTATCCATCGACATGGCCGTCATCCACTCGAACTCGGGCTCGGGCGGGCCCATGTCGGACGACATCTCGAACACGCCCGGGCCGACCGAGGCCATGGCCTTGCCGATAGCGAGCAGTTCGTCGGCGGCCGCCGTGGTGCCGGGCATCACCGTGCCGTCCTTGGTGGTGTGGACCACCGTCCGCGACGTCGAAAAGCCGAGCGCCCCGGCCCGCATGCCCTCGGCGACGATGGCCGCCATGGCCGCGATCTCTTCGGGCGTCGCTTCCTCGTTGGCCGCGCCCCGGTCGCCCATGACATAGGCGCGGACGGCGCTATGCGGGACTTGAGCGGCGACGTCGAGCACCCGCTCCTGCCGGTCCAGGCTGTCCAGGTACTCGGGGAAAGTCTCCCAGTCCCACTTGATGCCTTCGGCCAGGGCCGAGCCGGGGATGTCCTCGACACCCTCCATCAGCTCGATCAGCCAGTCGTGGCGGTCGCGCTTCACCGGCGCGAAGCCGACGCCGCAGTTGCCCATGACGGCGGTGGTGACGCCATGCCAGCTCGACGGCGACAGGTAGGGGTCCCAGGTGACCTGGCCGTCGTAGTGGGTGTGGATGTCAACCCAGCCGGGCGTGACCAGCAGGCCCCCGGCGTCGATCTCGCGCCGCCCCTGCCCCGTCACTCTGCCGACGGCGGTGATGACGCCGCCGTCCACGGCGATGTCGCCCGCGAAGGCGGACGCGCCCGTGCCGTCGACGATGCGTCCGTTACGGATCACCAGATCATGCATAGCCGTCCTCCCATGCGCCCGGTCCGTCCTTGTGCCGGGACCTTCGTTGACGTGCGCGGAAGGACCATGCCCCCTTCGGACGGGGGCCGAAAGTATGACCCGGCGTAAGGCGGCGCGGCTTTTTTTCGACCCCGCCGCCTCGCTTCGGGACTAGGCCGCGAAGCGCCTCAGGCGCTGCGCGATGATCTCCTCGGCCTCGGACATGATCCGGTCGATCAGCTCCTTCACCGTCGGCACGTCATGGATCAGGCCGGCGACCTGGCCGCAGGACCAGCCGCCGGCGTCCATCTGCCCGTCGACCATGACCTTGGGATAGACGCCGGCCACCTCGGCGGCGATGTCGGCGAAGGTGACCTTGTCGCCCTTCTCCTTTTCGGTGACGAGCAGCCGCTCGACAGCCTCATTGGTCAGCACGCGCTCGGTGTTGCGCAGCGGACGCATGATCAGTCGGGTGTCGAGTTCGGTCGCGGCCAGCAGGGCCTGCTTCACGTTCTCATGCACCGGCGCTTCCTTGGTGGCGATGAAGCGGGTGCCCATGTTGATGCCCTCCGCGCCCATGGCCAGGGCCGCGACCAGCTGCGAGCCGGTCCCGCAGCCGCCCGAGGCCACGAACGGGATCTTCAGCTCCTCGGCGGCGCGGGGCAGCAGCACCCAGCTGCCGACGTCATCCTCGCCCGGGTGGCCGCCGCACTCGAAGCCGTCGACGCTGACCGCGTCGCACCCGATCGATTCGGCCTTCACCGAGTGTCGGACCGAGGTGCATTTGTGAATGACCTTGATGCCGGCTTCCTTGAGGCCCGGCAGCCATTTGGCCGGGTTGTTGCCGGCGGTCTCGACCGCCTTCACGCCGCTGTCGACGATCGCCTTCACGAAGCCCGGGTAGTCGGGCGGCGTCACCGCCGGGAGGAAGGTCAGGTTCACGCCGAACGGCTTGCCGGTCATGTCCCGGCAGCGTTTGATCTCGGCCGCCAGCTTCTCCGGCGTGCCCTGGGTCAGACCGGTGATGATGCCAAGGCCCCCGGCGTTGGACACAGCGGCCGCCATCTCGGCGAATCCGACGTAGTGCATGCCGCCCTGGATGATCGGGTGCTCGATGCCGAACAGTTCGGTGATCTTGGTCTTCACGGGTGGCCTCCCTCGGCGCTTGTCGCTTCAAACAACTGTTGGAACGCGACGACGCCGCTGACAAGGGGGACGGTGCGTCACCCTTCGGCCGGAAGCGGCGGCGGCGCCCCCGACCATCGCGACATCAGCGCGCCCAGGAAGGCCGGCCGGGCCGGATCGGCGGCCGGCGTGGTCCACAGGTCTCCGGACAGCGCCCGCTCGTAGGCGCCGTTGAAGGTTCGCTGCATCGAGGCGGTGTCGAAGCTCATCATGCTGCCCTGCAGCGGCTCGGGGCGGATCGAGGTCACGCTGAGCGGCAGCTTGTGGGCGGCGCAGAAGTTGGTGGTCATGCTGATCGCCTGGCGGTAGCTGAACCGCAGCATGGTGTCGAAGCTGCGGATCAGCACCGAAGGGACATTGTTCGGCGTCGTCCGGGGTCCCTGCTCCAGCACGGTGTTGACGATCAGGTAGATGCGGCTGCGTTGCAGGCGGCGGCGCAGGTTCTTCCAGCGCAGCATCGCCTCGGGCATCACGAACAGCGGCGTGGCGACGCCGCCATCGACATGCATCTCCTCGTAGGCCACGCCCTCGTGCTCCACGACGAACCGGCGGGGCGGGAAGAGGCCCGGCAGGCTGGCCGACGCGATCAGCACGTCACGGAACAGGCGCACGGCGGCCGGACCGCCGACGGCGGCGATCTCGCCCATGTTCCAGATCACCGTGCGCTGGCTGTCCAGGTCCGTCGTCGCCACCAGCAGCCGGCGTCCCTGCGCGTGCCGCTCAGCCACCGCGGCGACCATCTCCTCGTTGACGAACGGATCGAGCAGTCGCTCCAGCTGCTCGCCCTTGAACACGCCGCCCAGATTGGTCGACAGGCCGCCGATGCTGAGCAGCTTGCTGGCGTGGCCGCCGGTATAGGCGTCCCGCAGGCGGTCATCCCAGGCCGGGCCCAGGAAGGCGAACGGCGCGATCAGGGCGCCTGTGCTGACGCCGGTGACGATGGCGAAGTCCGGCCGCGCGCCCGCGGCGGACAGCCCGACCAGCACACCGGCGCCGAAGGCGCCGCCCGCCGCGCCGCCGGAGATGGCGAGGATGTTGAAGTCCTCGCGCACGAACAGGGCGTTGGGCAGCGACAGCCGGTCGGCGGCGGCGGTCAGGGACTCCTCGGCCTCCTGCACCGTCAGTCGCACGTTCTCGAAGCCGGGGATCTCGGCGTCCGGCGTGGGAGGGGCGGGCAACCGGACGAAGCCGTTCAGCAGATTGCCCTTGGTCCTGTCGTCAGCCATGCGCCGTTTCCCAGTCGCGTCCGGTCACAGGATGCGGCAAGCCTCCTCGAAGGTCAGCCTCGGATTGCGCGGGAACAGGTTCTCGTCCGTGCCGTAGCCGATGTTGCACACGAAATTGGCCTGCCAGCGCGTGCCGGCGAGGAATTCCTCGTTCACGCCGGCCAGGTTGACGCCCGACATCGGCCCGCAATCGAGGCCGAGCGACCGCGCCGCCAGCATCAGGTAGGCCGCCTGCAGCGAACCGTTCCGGAAGGCCGTCTCGCGGGCCAGCTCGGGGTTGGATGCGAACCACTCCCCGGCCTTGGGATTGTGCGGAAACAGCCGCGGGATGTGATCGGCGAAGTCGAGGTCGTAGGCCATGATCACATTGACCGGCGCGGCCAGGGTCTTGGGCCGGTTGCCCGACGACATGTGTCGGGCCAGCCGCTGCCTGGCCTCGTCGGTGACCAGGAACAGGAAGCGCGCCGGCTGGGCGTTCGAGGCCGTCGGGCCGAGCGCCGCCAGGGCGTAAACCTCATGCAGCAGCGCCTCGGACACGCGCTCGGGCGTCCAGCCGTTGCGTGTGCGGGCCTCGCGGAAGAGCTGGTCGAGGCTGGCGTCTGGCAGGCGGTGCGGCATCGGATGTTCAACTCCCGAAAGTGAGGCTTGGCGCCGCCGCACCGTATGACATTGTCCACGGTCCAACGACACGGGGTTTCCAGACGCATGAGCGCCGGTGACGACACCATCATGCTGCCGGCCCGGCCGGAACCGGTCCCGGTCTCGGTCTCCCGGACCGCGGTGATCGTCATCGACATGCAGAACGCCTACGCCTCGCCGGGCGGCTATCTGGACCTGGCCGGATTCGACATTTCCGGCGCGCCGGCGGTGATCGCCAACACGAAGGCCGTGCTCGAGGTCGCCCGCGCCGCCGGCATGCCGGTGATCTACTTCCAGAACGGCTGGGACGCCGAGTACGTCGAGGCCGGCGGACCGGGCTCGCCCAACTTCCACAAGTCCAACGCCCTGAAGACCATGCGCGAGCGGCCGGAGTTGCAGGGCACGCTGCTGGCCAAGGGGACCTGGGACTACGAACTGGTCGACGAGCTGAAGCCGCAGCCGGGCGACATCGTGCTGCACAAGACCCGCTACAGCGGCTTCTTCAACAGCCAGCTCGACAGCACCCTGCGGTCGCGCAACATCCGCAACATCGTGGTGGTCGGCATTGCGACCAATGTCTGTGTAGAATCAACGCTCAGGGATGGTTTCTTCCTGGAATACTTCGGCATCGTTCTGGAGGACGCCACCCATCAGGCCGGGCCCGAATTCGTGCAGAAGGCCGCCCTCTACAACATCGAGAAGTTCTTCGGCTGGGTCTCCAGCGTCGCCGACTTCAAGGGCGCGTTCGGCCAGACCCCGCCCAAAGCCTGACAAGGACCCCCAATGCCCAAGACCGTCATCACCCCGCCCGGGACCCAGACCCCGATCGCGCCCTTCTCGCCCGGCACCCTGGCCGACGGCGTGGTCTACGTCTCCGGCACCCTGGCGTTCGACAAGGACAACAACGTCGCCCACGTCGGAGACGCCGAGGGTCAGATCCGGCAGGTTCTGGAGACCATCAAGTCCGTCATCGAGACCGCCGGCGGCACGATGGACGACGTGACCATGAACCACATCTTCCTGAAGGACTGGGCCGACTACGCGGCCATGAACAAGGTCTACGCCGAGTACTTCCCCGGCGAGAAGCCGGCCCGGTTCTGCATCGTCTGCGGCCTGGTGCGGCCCGATTTCCTCGTCGAGATCGCGTCCATCGCCCACATCGGCAAGAAGTAGCTTGCCCGAGTCCGGCCGCATCGACGGCCTCCACTACGAAGTCCACGGCCAGGGCGACGAGGTCGTCCTGCTGTCGGCCGGGCTCGGCGGGTCGGGCGCCTTCTTCGCGCCGCAGATGGAGGCCCTGACCGCCCGCCACCGCGTCGTGCTCTACGACCAGCGCGGCACGGGCCGCAGCGACCGCGCCCTGCCCTCGCCCTATGCCGTCAGCCACATGGCCGACGACATGGCCAAGGTGATCGAGGCGGTGGGTGGAACCGCTCATGTGATGGGTCACGCGGCCGGCGGGCTCGCCGGCCTGCAGCTGGCGCTCGACCGCCCGGACCTCCTGCGCAGTCTGACCGTGGTCAACGGCTGGAGCCGGCCCGACCCGCACATTGCCCGCTGCTTCCGCACCCGGATCAGCCTTCTGAATGACAGCGGGCCGGAGGCCTACGTCCACGCCCAGCCGCTGTTCCTTTATCCCGCCAACTGGATCAGCGAGCACGCCGAGCGGCTGGCCGAGGAGGAGCGTCACCACATCGCCGGCTTCCAGGGCGCGGAAAACATGCTCGCCCGCATCAACGCGTTGCTGGCCTTCGACATCGACGACCGCCTTCCGGATATTTCGGCGCCCGTGCTGGTCAGCGCCTCGGCGGACGACGTGCTCGTGCCGTCGCGCTGTTCGGAACGGCTTGCGCAACGCCTGCCGAACGCCACACTCGACATCGTTCCCTGGGGTGGTCACGCCTTCACCGCGACCGCGCCGGACGCGTTCAACACCACCCTGCTCGCCTTCCTCGGCGCGCAGGCCTGACGGGAGTCAGTTCCATGGAAGTCGGCGTCTTCATTCCGATCGGCAACAACGGCTGGCTGATCAGCGAGACCGCGCCGCAGTACATGCCGAGCTTCGATCTCAACAAGAAGGTCACCCAGGCGGCGGACCGCTATGGCCTCGATTTCGCGCTGTCGATGATCAAGCTGCGCGGCTTCGGCGGCAAGACCCAGTTCTGGGAGCACAACCTCGAGAGCTTCACCCTGATGGCGGGCCTGGCCGCCGTCACCGAGCGGATCAGGATCTTCGCCACCGCCGCCACCCTGACCCTGCCGCCGGCGATCGTGGCGCGGATGGCCGCGACCATCGACTCGATCGCCCCGGGCCGGTTCGGCATCAACCTGGTCACCGGCTGGGCCGAGGCCGAGTACAGCCAGATGGGCCTGTGGCCGGGCGACAGCCATTACACGAAGCGCTACGACTATCTCGCTGAATATGCTCAGATTCTAAGGGATTTGTTCGACACCGGCGTGTCGGACTTCAAGGGCGACTACTTCCAGATGACCGACTGCCGGGTCAGCCCGCGCGCGGCGGGGACGAAGATCATTTGCGCCGGCTCCTCGACCGAGGGCCTGGCCTTCACGGCGAAGTACGCGGACTACAGCTTCGCGCTCGGCAAGGGGACCAACACCCCCACCGCTTTCGCCGACGTCAACGAGCGCCTGCGCGCGGCGAAGGAGAAGACCGGCCGCGACGTGGCCGCCTACATCCTGTTCATGGTCATCGCCGACGAGACCGACGAGAAGGCCATGGCCAAGTGGCAGTCCTACCGCGAGGGCGTCGACCGCGAGGCCGTGAAGTGGCTGGTCGGCCAGGCCAGCGGCAATACGGCGGAAGACACCAATACGAAGCAGCTCGCGGCCGAGCAGGCCGCCGTGAACCTGAACATGGGCACCCTGGTCGGGTCCTACGAGAGTATCGCCAGGATGCTCGACGAGGTGGCGACGGTGCCGGACACGGCCGGCGTGCTGCTGACCTTCGACGACTTCGAAAAGGGCATCGAGGCCTTCGGGAAAAAGATCCAGCCGCTGATGGCGTGCCGCAAGGGTGTGAAGAGCGCGGCATAGCCTGTCCCTTGCGCCGTCATGGCCCGACTTGTTCGGGCCACCCATGCGTGGTGACCTCGCCGACAAGGGCTCGGCCGTGCGTCGCGCCCCCATGAGCATCTGCGGTGTTCATGGGTGGCCCGAACAAGTCGGGCCAGGACGGACTTTGGGGGTCGGGGGAGGACCACCGCATGCAGATCCTGCTCGGCCTGGCCGGCATCGTCGTCATTGTCGCCATCGCGGTGCTGTTCTCCAGCGACCGAAAGCGCATCCGCCTGCGCGTCGTCGTGCCGGCCTTCGCGCTGCAGGCGGCCATCGCGGGGCTGGTGCTGTATGTGCCGGCGGGCCGGGCGGCGATCCACGCTGTCGCGCGCGGCGTCGAGACGGTGTTGGGCTACAGCCGCGCGGGCATCGAAGCGGTCTTCGGCGGCCTGACACAGGTCAATGGCCTCGCCAGCTTCGCCATCAACATCCTGCCGATCATCGTCTTCTTCTCGGCGCTGGTGTCCGTGCTCTACTACTTCGGGATCATGCAGGTGTTCGTCCGTTTCGTGGGCGGTTTCCTGCAACGCGTGCTCGGCGTGGACAAGGTCGAGGCCTTCTACGCCGCCGCCAACGTGCTGGTCGGCCAGTCGGAGTCGCCGCTGGTCGTGCGTGCCTACCTGCACCGGCTGACCGAGCCGCAGATCTTCGCCCTGATGGTCACCGGCATGGCGGGCGTGGCGGGTTCGATTCTTGCCGCCTACGCCCAGATGGGCGTCGACATCGAGTACCTGCTGGCCGCCGCCTTCATGTCGGCCCCCGGCGGCCTGCTGATGGCCAAGCTGCTGATGCCGGACCCGGCCCCAGCGGCCGACGGCGACCTGCCCGCCGCGGAGGCCGAGGCGCCGATCGAGGAGCACGAGCAGCGGCCGTCCAACCTGATCATGGCGATCTTTCAGGGGACCGAGGACGGTGTGAAGCTGGCGGTCGCGGTCGGCGCCATGCTGGTCGTGTTCGTCGCCCTGATCGCACTGTGCAACGGCGTGGTCGGCGGCATCGGCGGCCTGTTCGGCCACCCGGACCTGACCATCCAGCAGATGCTGGGCTGGGTGTTCGCGCCGGTGATGTACCTGCTCGGCGTCCCCGCCAACGAGATCAACACGGCCGGCGGCCTGTTCGGCCAGAAGCTGATCCTCAACGAGTTCATCGCCTACATGGACTACGGCAGGATCCGGGACACGCTGAGCCCGCACACCCAGGCCGTGGTCACCTTCGCCCTCTGCGGCTTCGCCAACCTCAGCTCGATCGCCATCCAGATGGGCGTCCTCGGCGGCCTCGTCCCGGAGAAACGTCCGCTGATCGCGAAGCTGGGCCTGAAGGCGGTGCTGGGCGGGAGTCTGGCCAACCTGATGAGCGCGGCGCTGGCCGGGCTGATGCTGACGGTAGGAGGGGTCTAGACCTCCCTTTTGCCGCTCATCCCGGCGAATGCCGGGACCCAGATGGCAGAACTGGGCCTCGAACGGTTGGCTCCTCCGGGCCTTGATCTGGGTCCCGGCATTCGCCGGGATGAGCGGATGTTGGGGAGCTACTTTCGCAGCCCGATCGCCCGCAGCCGTTCGTCGAGGAACTCGCCGGCCGTGATCGGCTCGAACTTCGCGCCCTCGCCGACGCAGCTTTCCAGCACGGCCAGCGACGTCGCCAGCGTGGGGTGCATGAAGAACGGCATCGAGTAGCGCGACACGTTCGGCCCGGTCGGATTGACCACCCGGTGGGTCGTCGCCGGGATCACGCCGTTGGTCATGCGGGCCAGCATGTCGCCGCTGTCGACGATCAGGTTGGTCGGCTCGGTGACCACCGGCAGCCAGGTCCCGTCGCGGTCGAGCAGCTCCAGCCCTGCGCCCTTGGCGGCGACCATGATGGTCAGGAAGTTGATGTCCTCATGCGCCGCCGAGCGGACCGCGTTCGGGTTGGCGTCGGGCGCGAGCGGCGGATAGTGCAGCACGCGCAGCAGCGAGGTGCCGTACCGGACCTTGTCGTCGAAGAAGTCGTCCGCCAGCCCCAGTTTCGGCGCCAGCGCGCGCAGCAGCACAACGCCGGTCTCGTTCAAGGCCCCGAACAGCTGGCTGAAGGCGGCGCGCACGCCCGGCGCCTCGGCCGGCCAGACGTTGGGCTCGAACGGCTCGTCAGCGGGAGCATCCGGCGAGGGGTCATGGCCGACCTGCCAGAATTCCTTCAGGTCCGGATGGCCGCTGTCCTTGGCGTGCTCGACCCCGAACGGCGTGTAGCCGCGCATGCCCTTCGCGTACTGCTGCTTGGTCTCCTCCGGCAGGGCGAACAGGCCCTCGGCCTCGGCATAGGCGCGCTGCAGCAGGTCCAGCGGCACGCCGTGGTCCTTGAGGATGAAGAAGCCGTACGCCTGCAGGCCGCGCATCATCGCGTCGGAGAAGGCCGCGCGCTGGGCGGAGTCGCCCTGCGTGAAGGCCTTGAGGCTGAGTTCGGGGACGGAACGGGTCATGGAGGGAAGCTACTCCTTGATCGCACGCACTAAAACCCGCTCATCCCGGCGAATGCCGGGACCCAGATGAGGGCCTGAGCGGTCCGGATCCTGACCTGCGTCCTGCGATCTTTGACCTAGGTCCCGGCATTCGCCGGGATGAGCGGAACTATGGGAGGATCGCATCCACCTCGGCCCGCCAAGGCAGCGCCGTCTGCGCCCCCGGCTTCGTCGTGCTCAACGCCCCGGCCGCACAGGCGAACGCCAGGGCTTCCGCCGGCGCCCTGCCCTCCAGCATCGCCAGGGTCAGGGCCGCGACGAACGTGTCCCCCGCCCCGGTCGTGTCCACGGGATCGACCTCCGGCGGCTCGGCCGTCGCCACCCGCGCGCCGTCGCGGAACAGGCCGGCGCCGCGCGAGCCCCAGGTGATCGCCACCAGGCCCGGCAGGCCGTGCAGCCGCTTGCCGAACGCCTCGGCCTCGCCCTCGTTGACGACCAGCAGATCGGCGCGCTTCAGCACGGCGTCGTCGACGTCCAGATGCGCGGGCGCGAGGTTCACGCAGACGAAGCCGGTCGCCCGCGCGGCGGCGGCGGCGATGGTGTCCATCGGGATCTCGAGCTGCAGGATCAGCGGATCGTCGATGCTGGCCGGCAGCATGTCCGGGGTGATCGCCAGGTTGGCGCCCGAGGCGACGACGATCTGGTTCTCTGCGTCGGCGTCGACCGCGATCAACGCCGCGCCGGTGGGCGCCGAAGCGTCCACGCCGACGCCGGACAGGTCGACGCCGTCCGCCTTCAGCAACGCCAGCGCCTGGTCGGCCAGCGCGTCGGCGCCGACGCGGCCGATCATCGCCACCTCCGCGCCGAGCCGACGCGCGGCCAGCGCCTGGTTGGCGCCCTTGCCGCCGGGATAAGTGGCCATGGTCGCGCCGGTCACGGTCTCGCCCGGCGCGGGCAGATGGCTGGCGGTGGCCACGAAGTCGAGGTTGATCGAGCCGACCACCGTGATGCGGGTCATCGGGCCAGCCTTTCCAGCATCAGGGCGAACACTGCCTCATGGTCGACGTGGGTCACCCAGCGGGTGGTGGCTTCGAAGCCTTCAGGCAAGCGGAACTCGACCGCCGTGTGGCCGAGGGTCAGCATCGAGCCGGTCTCGACCCGCAGATCGACCGGCACGGCGGTGAACAGCTCCGGCGCGAGCAGCCAGGCGATCGTGCAGGGGTCATGCAGCGGCGGGCTGTCGCCGCCGACCAGCCGCTTTTCGACGTCGACCGAGAAGTCGAGGAGGTTAGCGACCGATCGGGCGGCGACAGTGTCCAGCGCCCGGATCGCCTCCACCCGCGCCGGCGTCGCCCGCATCTGGTGGGTGGCGTCGAGGCCGAGGGTCACGATCCGGCAGCCGGAGCGGAACACCACGTCGGCGGCGTGCGGGTCGGCGTAGATGTTGTATTCGGCCGAGGCGGTGATGTTGCCGCCCTCGCGACGCGCGCCGCCCATGACCACGACGGTCCCCAGTCGCCCGGCGAGCGCGGGCGACTTCCGCAGGGCCAGCGCCAGATTGGTCATCGGGCCGGTCACCGCCATCGAGACGCTTCCCGGCGGGCGGCTCATCACCAGGTCGATGATCACGTCGGCCGCATGGCCGGACGCCGTCGGCGCGGCGGGCTCGAACACCGGCAGGTCGCCGAGCCCGGACTCGCCATGAAAGTGGCTGGCGACGATCGGCGGCCGGGCGAGCGGCCTCTCGGCGCCGGCATGGACGGGCACGTCCTCGCGCCCGGCCAGCTGCCGGATGACCCGCGCGTTGCGGGCGGTCAGCGTCGCGTCGACGTTGCCGGCCACCGTGGTGACGGCGAGCAGCTCCAGCTCGTCGGGCGAGGCGAAGGCGAGGAACAGCGCGAAGGCGTCGTCGACACCCGGATCGCAGTCGAAGATGATGGCTTGGCGAGACACCGCGCCATTGTCGGCGCAGACTCGCGCGGGCGGCAAGGCGGATCACATTCCGCGTGACTGCCGTTGCGTCACAGCGTCAGTGAGATTGACAATATCGATGGCCGGCGAACCGGCTGCGAGGAGGAGATCGCCATGGGCCAGCAGACCCGGACCGTCCCGTTCGCCGGCGCGCACCACGTCGCCTACCGCTGTCGCGACGCCGAGCAGACCCGCTGGTTCTACGAGGACGCCATGGGCCTGCCGCTGGCCGCCGCGCTGGTGATCGAGGCCGTTCCAGGCACCCAGGAAGACACGCCCTACATGCACCTGTTCTTCCAGCTGCCGGACGGCAACTACATCGCCTTCTTCGACGAGCCGCAGAAGATCGATCCCGAGTGGTTCGACATGAAGCACGGGTTCGACATGCACTACGCCTTCGAGGCCGAGAGCGAGGAGGCGATGCTGGCCATGCAGGCGCGCATGAAGGCGGCGGGCGTGCCCTGCTTCGGGCCGATCGACCACGGCTTCGTCCGCTCGGTCTACATGTACGATCCCAACGGCATCCAGATCGAGTTCACCACCCGCACGGCGCGGCACGACGAGATCATGGCCGAGGAAAAGGCCCACGCCCGCGACGCCATCGCCGAGTGGGGCAGGCGCACCCGCGAGGCCAAGGTCGCCAAGTTCGGCGTGGAGGCCCTGGACCGCCGGGGCCGTACCTGATGAGCGGCAAATACGAACGCATTCCCTACCTCGTCGTCTTCGACGAGACCGCCGCCTTCAAGGACACCTACGCCGGGCAGATGGGCAAGGTGACGCTCGAGGCGCACCTGCTGAAGCCGGATACGCCGTCCGACACCGTGGTGGTGATGATGCACCCGATCGGCGGCGGCGCTTACCTGCCGATGCCGGGCATGCTGGCGCGGATGGGCGTCCACGTCATCTATGGCAACAGCCGGTTCCGCGGCAACGATACCGCATTGCAGATGGAGAAGGTCGCGCTCGACCTCGGCGCGGTGGTCCGCGATGCGAAGGAGCGGCTCGGGTACAAGAAGGTCGTGCTGGGCGGCTGGAGCGGCGGCGGCGGGCTGTCGCTGTTCTACCAGGCGCAGGCGACCGACCCGACGGTCACCCACACCCCGGCCGGCGATCCGCTGGACCTGACGGCGGCGGGTTTGATCCCGGCCGACGGCGTGATGCTGCTGGCCGCGCATCTGTCGCGCAACCTGACCATGACCGAATGGCTGGATCCGTCGATCACCGACGAGAGCCGGCCCTTCGACCGCGACCCGGAGTGGAATCTCTACGATCCGGCCAACCCCAACCGCGCGCCCTACTCCGTCGACTACCAGGCCGAGTTCCGCAAGCGGCAGATCGCCCGCAACGACCGCATCAGCGACTGGTGCCTCGAACAGCTCGAAGCCCTGCGCAGGGCGGGCAAACCCAACCATGAGCGATGCTTCACCGTGCAGGGCACGATGGCCGCGCCCCTGTGGCTGGACCCGACTATCGACGCCAATGGCCGCAAGCCGAACTGGTGCTTCCTGGGCGATCCGGAAGTGGTCAACGACGGGCCGGTGGGCCTGGGGCGCTTCACGACCCTGCGCAGCTGGCTGTCGCAGTGGTCCTACCGCCACTCCAACGCCGACGGCCTGAAGGCGGCGGCGAAGCTGACCGTCCCGATGCTGGTCATCGAGAACGGCGCCGACGACGCCTGCACGCCCAGCCACGCGGCCCGGCTGATGGCGGCGGCCAGGCAGGTCGAGATCGAGCATCACATGATCGAGGGCGCCAACCACTACTACTTCGGCCAGCCGGAGCTCGGCCAGCGCAGCGCCGGCCATGTGGCGGCGTGGCTGAAGCGGTTCGAGTAGCGCTCCCATCCATGGGAAGCGCCGACGATCTCCCGAACCGCCCGCGCGGGAGCCTCGAAGGTTTCGGACAGACGGGTTGCCACGGCCCGCCCCATCATCAATGAAATTGACAATAGATCGATCAGCCGAGGCCGATCAACGGGCCTTGCCGGCATCCGGCCATTCGGTGACCGGGGCGCCCCAATCCTGGCTGAAGGCCTTTATCAGGTTATCGACGTTGCGCGAGCCGATGCGCCGACGCAACTCGGCCTGCAGATCGCCCATGACGCGGTTGGCGTCCTCGCGCATCTGCGCGCCGAGCGGCGTCAGGGCCACGATCTTGGCGCGGCCGTCCTCATCGTCGTCCCTCAGCTCGAGCATGCCGAGTTCGACCATCTGGTTGATGGTGGTGTGGACCGCCTGGCGGCTGATGCCGAGGTTGCGCGCGATGTCCGACGGCTTGTGGACGCCGATGACGACGTTGCTCATGACCATGGACTGCGGACGCGTGACCTGGCTCCAGCCGCGCGCCTGCAGATAGCTCTGCAATCCGTCGTCGAACCAGAAGAAGGCCTGCAGCAGCGGAACGATAAGAGTATCTGCGCCGATCATGTGTCGCTTCTTCGGTTTGGAATTGACTGCACACTAGGCTACGCACCCCCCGCGTCAACGCGGCGCAGGCGCTCCTGCGCGATGCTTTTTATCAGTTTAGTTGACGACTTGGCGCGTGCCTCTACGCTTGCCTGCAACGATCGCGCGACGCGACTGCGGGGAGAGAATCTATGCGGACCACAGGGATCAACCACCTGGTCCTGGTTTGCCGGGACATGCAGGAGAGGGTCTTCTTCGACTGCGGCGGCGGCGCGGCGGTGGCGTTCTTCTGGTGACCCGAAGCGCCGGCGGCGGCGCCGGAGTGGCCGGCGAAATGCACGAGGCGTCTTCGTGCGCTCTGTTTACTTCACCGGCCCCAACGGCATCATGATGGAGTTCGCGGCCTCGAAGAAGGAATTCGGCGAGTCCGACGTGCGCCATGCGCCGATGGGCGCCACTGTGGAGGTCTGAGCATGCCCCGTCTTCGTCAGGTTCCCCGCGCCGAGGTCGATCAGGGCACCGGGCTGCGGATGTACAACCTGCTGTTTGGCGACCGCGACCCGGTCGCCGAGCCCGGCACCCAGACCGGCACGCCGGGCAACTGGTGGACCGTCTTCGCCAATTCCCCCGACGCGCTGCACCATGCCTGCCAGGGTTTCGGCTACTACCGCAGTCCCAACCGCAAGCTCGATCCGGTCCTGCGCGAGCTGGGCCAGACCCGCGTCAGCTGGGTGCTGGAGACGCAGTTCGGCTTCTCGCAGCACTGCAAGTCCCTTCGGGGCCTCGGCGTCTCGGAAGAGCGCATCGAAGCCATCGCCCACTGGCAGGTCGCCGACTGCTACACCGAGAACGAACGCGCGGTTCTGGCCTACTCGGACTGCCTCGCCGCCCAGCACGGGCGCACGCCGGACGCGGTCTTCGACAAGCTCAAGACCTTCCTCTCGGACGAGGAAATCCTGGAACTCACCTACATCACCAGCCTCTACATCATGCATGCGATCATGAACCGCGCCATGCGGCTCGAGTACGATGACATCGAGGAGCGGATCGTCGAGATCGCGGCTCCGGAAGGCAACGGCGGCGTCGGCCGGGACTTCCTCGACACCGGCCGCTGACCCCCGGCCGGCGGCATGGCTGTCGATGCGCTCTTCCGCCCGTTCGCCTGCCGGTCGTTGCGGACCGGCAACCGCATCGCCATGGCCTCGATGGCCCGTTGGGCGAGTCCCGGCGGTGATCCCGCGCCACTGGCGGACTTCTATCGCCGCCGGGTCGAGGGCGGGGCGGGCCTGGTCCTCACCGAAGGCGCCAATCCGGCGCGCCCGGCCGCGGGCAACGATCCCAGCTCGCTGAAGCTGTACGGGCCGGCGCTCGACAGCTGGCCCGCCGTGATCGAGGCCGTGCACGACGCCGGCGGAGCCATCGTGCCCCAGCTCTGGCACTGCGGCGCGACCAGCAAACCCGGCAGCCGCTGGATGCCCCCCGCCCCGTTCGAAAGCCCTTCTGGACGCCAGGCGCCGGGCATGGCGCGCGGCGTGAGCATGGACGAGACGGCGATCCTGGAGACCATCGCCGCCTTCGCGGCGGCCGCGGAGACCGCAAGGCGTCTCGGCTTCGACGGCGTCGAGGTGCACGCCGGACACGGCTACCTCCTCGACCAGTTCCAGTGGGCCGCCACCAACGACCGGACCGACCGCTGGGGCGGCGCGACGCTGGCTGAACGCAGCCGCTTTCCGATCGAGGTTGTGAAAGCCGTCCGCGCGGCCGTCGGCCCGGATTTCGCGGTGTTGCTGCGCATCTCGCAGTGGAAATCGGCGGACCTGTCGGCCCGGCTGGTCGCGACGCCGACCGAGCTGGAAACCTGGCTGGGCCCCTACATCGACGCCGGCGTCGACATCGTCAGCGTGTCGCAGTTGCGCTGGGACGAGGCCGGGTTCGAGGGTTCGCCGCTGAGCCTCGCCGGCTGGACGAAGAAGGTCACCGGCGTCCCGACGATCGTCGCCGGCGCCGTCGGCATGAGTGGCGACTTCATCCAGACGTTCGGCGGCAAGGCGGGTAAGCCGGAGCCTGTGGATGAGATCGCCGCTCGCCTCTCACGCGAAGAATACGACCTCGTATCCGTGGGTCGCGCCATGCTGGCGGACGCGGACTGGGCCAACCGCGTGAAGGACGGTCGTCAGCGGTCAGAGTGCACGCAGGGCGATCTGCTGAAGGGCGTTTCGATCTAGAGGACCGCTTCCGGTGTCCCTCGTCAGGGACATCGGTAGCTGTCCCCAGACTCTTTATCGCGATCTGGCGGCGGGAAAGGGCGGCGCTGTCCGTCCAGAGACAGCGCCGCCAATGGCCTGGCGGGTTCGGGAGGGGGAGGGTCCCGCGTCTGGCCCGTCGCGGACCTTAAGGGCGCCGCGACGCACGCAATGTGGACGGCCGCCCCGGCGCGAGTGAGGCGCGTTCGTTGCGACGGTAAGGCGGATTTGTTTCAGCGCCGGGCGATCGCGGCGAAACCGCGTCAGACCGGCTCGCCGTTGAAGCGGATGTTGTCTTTTTCCAGACCCTTCAGCACGACCTCGACGCCGCCGGAGCGGATCATCCACTCCAGCCGGTGGTCGCGGTACTGGCGCTTGAACAGGCCCGCCTGGACGATTCCGGCGACCTGCGACATGGCCTGGATCGATTGCGCCGCCGCCTCGAAGGCCGCCGCCACCGACGGCCGCGCCCTCGCCCGGTCGAGCCAGCGGCCGAGCGCGCTGTCCGGCGCCGGGCCGACGCCGTGACCGACCGAGCCCTGCAGGAAGGGCGCGACCGACAGGTCCGCCCAGCCGAAGCGGTCGCCGCCGAACCATTCGGCATCGCCCAGATGGCGCTCCAGCCAGACGTTCAGCCGGCCGGTCTGCTCGCCGGCGCGGGCGCGCAACTGCTCGGCCAGTTCGCCCTCGGCGCGGCGGAACCAGGTGATCTCAGACAGGCCCCAGTTGATGGCCTCGTAGTGGGTGTCCATCACCTCCTCGATTGTACGCGCCTTCGCCCGCGCCATCGGATCGGCTGGCAGCAGCGCCGGCTCGGGAAAGCGGTCCTCGATGAACTCCAGGATGATGGTCGAATCGAAGATCGCCTCGCCATCGACGAACAGCACCGGCACCTCGCCGCGCGGATTGGCGCGCTTGAACGCCTCCGGCGTATTGCCCGATCCGATCGCTTCCGGCGTGCGCACCGTAAACGGCACGCTCTTCTCGGCGAGGGCGATTTTCACCTTCTGGGCATAGGGCGACAGGGGGTGTTCGAGCAGCTCGATCATCGGGGTTTTCCTCGGCGTTTTGGCGATTGAGCGCCGTGCGCGAGGCCGCCGTCAACGGCGCCCCGACGTCATCCCGCGGCGGCGCCCGGCGTCACCCGGCCTGGGCATTGCGCCCTGCCCTTGCCCCGGCCTAGCCTGCCGCCCGAGCGGGCGTAGAGGGAGCTTTTCAGTGTCGAAGACATCGGTTTCGCGGCGCGGCCTTGGCGCGCTGCTCGGACTTGGCGCGGCCGCCGCGGCGACGCTGCCGGCGCGGGCGCACGAGCCCGATCCGCTCCCCTTGCCCGTCAAGGCGCCGAAGACGCCCTTCACGACGGCCGAGGCTTTCGACGCCTCAAAGATCCCCGCCTACAAGGGCAGGCATGACGCGGTCTATGCCTACATCGACGCGCACCAGGCCGACCACGTCGAGCAGTTGCGCCGCTGGGTGCGCCAGCGCTCGATCAGCGCCCAGAACGACGGCGTGCTGGAAATGGCGAAGCTGGTCGAGAACGACCTGAAGGCGCTCGGCTTCCAGGAGACCGCGATCGTCCCCAGCAAGGGGCATCCCGGCGTCTGGGGCTACTTCGACGCCAAGGCGAAGAAGACCCTCGTCGTCTACATGATGTACGACGTCCAGCCGATCGAGCCGACCGGCTGGAAGGTCGACGCCTTCGCCGGCGAGCTCGTCGACGATCCGAAGTTCGGCCAGGTGCTGATGGCGCGCGGCGCGACCAACCAGAAGGGACCGGAGCGCGCCTTCCTGAACGCCGTCGCCTCGATCCTGGCGGTGAAGAAGAAACTGCCGGTCAACCTGATGATCCTGGCCGAGGGCGAGGAGGAGCTGGGCTCGCCGAACTATCCGGAGATCATCGGCAAGTACGAGGACCGGCTGAAGACCGCCGACGGCGTCTTCTTCCCGATGAACAGCCAGAGCCCGGGCGGCAAGGTCACCCTGCCGATGGGCGTGAAGGGCATCTGGTACGCCGAGCTGGAATCGATCGGCGGTCCGCAGGGCGGCCCGAAGGAGGCCGAGGTCCACGGCTCGCAGAAGTCGATCCTCGACAGCCCGGTCTGGCGTCTGGCCCACGCGCTGGCCAGCCTGACCTCGGTCGACGGCAACACCTGCCTGGTGCCCGGCTTCTATGATCCGGTGCGGCCGCCGAGCCTGGAAGAGCAGAAGCTCACCAACGGCCTGATGCCGGCCTGGATCGCAGAGGAAGCCCAGCGGAAGGACGCCCTGAAGGTCGACCGCTGGATGAACGGCATGACCGCCGAGGAGACGCTCTACGAGCACCTCTTCAACCCCAGCTTCAACATCGACGGCCTGGTCAGCGGCTATACCGGCGTGGGGACCAAGACCATCCTGCCGCACAAGGCGCTGGCCAAGATCGACGTGCGGATGGTGCCGGACCAGACGCCGGAACAGATCATGCAGCAGTTCCGCGCCCACCTGGACGCCAACGGCTTCACCGACATCAAGATCACCCAGCTCAGCGGGTATCCGGCGGCCCAGACCTCCGTCGAGGCGCCGCTGGTCCGCGCCGCCATCGGGGCGTTCAACAAGCACGGCGTGACGCCGCGCATCATGCCGAGGCTGGCGGGCAGCGCGCCCTATCACGTGTTCACCGACCGCCTGAAGCTGCCGCTGGTCACAGGCGGCATGGGCCACGGCTCGGCCCAGCACGCGCCGAACGAGTACATGGTGATCAAGCCCAAGGCGGGCTCGTCGGTCGCCGGCCTGGCCGAGGTCGAGAAGTTTTACGTCGACCTGCTCTACGCCCTGGCGGAGGCGAAATAGCGATCCCTCACTACCCGCTCATCCCGGCGAATGCCGGGACCCAGATCACAGATCGCGGGACCTAGGTCAGAACCCTGACCGTTCCGACCTTCATCTGGGTCCCGGCATTCGCCGGGATGAGCGGAAAAATGGGATCAGAGCCTGCTCACATCCAGCCCGGCTACGCCCTGCTCGGCCAGGGCCGCCTTCTGCGCGGCCTTGGCGCGCTGGAAGCCGTCGCGGGCCTGCATCCGCTCCCAGTAGTCAACGACCGGCGGCGAGAAATCCCCGGCGATGTCCAGCGTATGGGCCAGCAGCAGCGCGTAGGACACCGAGATATCCGCGCCGGTGAACCGGTCGCCGGCGTAGAACGTGCCCTGCGCCAGCCGCCCTTCCAACCCCCGCAACCGCGACAGGAACCACTTGGCGTAGTCGTCCGCCACCTGGGGCACGCGCCGCTCCTTCGGCTCCAGCCGCCGGTAGCGCAGCACCAGCGTCTGCGGGAAGGTCAGCGTCGCCTCGCCGAAATGCAGGCCGTTGAGGAAGGCGCCGTAGCCCTCTTCGCCCGGCTTGAGCGACAGCCGTCCCTCGCCGTGCGCCTCTGACAGGTACTGCACGATGGCCGCCGACTCGGTCATCCGCGTCTCGCCGTCGACCAGCAGCGGGATGGTGCCGAGCGGATTTTCCGCTAGGTACGGCTTGTGGAAGACGCGCGGCGGGAACGGCAGCATCTTCAGCTCGTAGGGAAGACCGAGCTCCTCCAGCGCCCAGAGCGGGCGGAACGAGCGGGCGTCGGAACAGTGCCAGAGCGTGATCATGGGACCATTCTGCGGGATCGACGCCGGGGAACGAAAGCCCTCTCCGTTGATCGCTCCTCAACCCGCCATCCTCGCGCTTGTCGCGAGGATGTCGGAGAAGGAGAAAACCCCGGCCCTGACAGGACCGGGGTTCCGCGGGCCCCGCAGCCCGCACTCACAGGGAACCGGTCCTCGCCTCCGACAGTCCGGACCGGTCACGACACAGACTGGCTGCGTCGGCGCGGCCCCATAGTCTGGATTCTGACGATTGAACAGGTTATCTTCGCACCTGCACAAAACTGTCGCGGTCGCGCCGCCGGGCTGCACGCACAGTAGCCATCGCCTCGCTCAGGCACGGCGAAAACGAGGTCGCTTTCGCCCTCATTCTCTGGCAGGAGCGCCCCGCGCTCCGCTTTCGAGGTTGCAGACCCCGCCGTGTCGCCCGTCGCTCCGCAGGACACTCCCGTGACGCCCGACGCCTTCGCACGGCGGGCCGACCTCGACTGGATCCGGGTCACCGCATTCGGCCTGCTGATCCTGTTCCACGTCGCGCTCGTCTACGCGCCCTGGGACTGGCACATGCACAGCCGGCACACCTTCGGCTGGCTGGCCGAGGCGATCCTCGCGACCGGCCCGTGGCGCCTGACGCTGCTGTTCCTGGTTTCCGGCGCGGCGCTTCGGTTCATGAGCCGACGGCTCACGCCGCGCGAGACGGCCCGCGCGCGCGTCGCCCGGCTGCTGCCGCCCTTCCTGTTCGGCGTGCTGGTCCTTGTGCCGCCGCAGTCCTGGCTCGAGGCCCTCGACAAGGGCTGGTGGTCGGCCGGTCTGGCCGGCTGGTGGTGGCGCAGCTTCACCCTGCCCGAGCTGCTGCGCGTGCCGCTGAACCACCTGTGGTTCGTGCTCTACATCGGCGTCTACACCTTCGCCGCCGTGGCCCTGATGACCCGGCCCACTGTGCTGCAGAAGCTCGAGCAGGGCCTTGAGCGCGCCCTCGCCGGCTGGCGGGTTCTGCTCGTCCCGATCGCCTACCTGATCGCCGTACGGCTGGCCCTGTTCCCGATCTTCGGCATCAACAACAAGCTGCCGATCGACTGGTACAACCACAGCGTCTCGCTGGCGGTGTTCCTGTTCGGCTTCGCCGTGGCCATGCGCGAGAGCATCTGGAACGACCTGGAGCGGTTCCGGAAGCCGGCGCTGGCCGGCGCGCTGGTCAGCCTGGTCCTGCTGATGGTCCTGACCGCCCACCCCGACGGCCGGTTCTTCTTCAATATTCCGAAGAACATGGTCTACGCCGCCAACCAGTGGCTGACGATCGCCGCCATCCTGGGCTTCGGCAGCGCCTATCTGCGCCGCGCCGACGGGCCGGTGCTGCGCTATCTGACCGACGCGGTCTTTCCCTGCTATCTCGCGCACCAGACCCTGCTGGTCATCGCCATCTATCTGATGAAGCCTTGGGGTTTGCCTGCGATCCCGGAAGCACTGCTGCTGGTCACGATCACGCTCGGCGGCAGCTTCGCGGTCTACGAGATCGTGCGCCGCATCAGCCCGATCCGGCCGTTGTGGGGCCTCAAGCCGCTGGCCAGAGCGACGCCTCCGAAGCCCACGCCCGACCCCGAACAGGCCTCCGAGCCCGCCCGCGCCGCATGACCAGCCGCTATCGCCGTCGTCGCCGGCTGCTGTGGGGCGGCATCGCCGCGCCGCTGATCGCGGCCGTCGCTTTCGTGATCGGAACCCTGACGTTCCCGGACCTGAACCACGCCACCCAGTACATCAGCGTGCTGGGCAGCGAGGCCGCGCCCTATCCGGCCATCTTCAACACCGGCGTCCTGTTGGCCGGCGTCGCCGCCGGCTTCGCGGGCGTCGGCTTCGGCCTGGCCCTGCTGGCGCTCGGCGGCAACCGCTGGGCGGCGGGAGTGACCGCTTTCGCCTTCCTGCTCGGCGCGGCCGGGCTGATCCTGTCGACGGTCTGGCTCTATCCGGACCCGAAGCACGCAATCATCAACCTCGGCCTCGGCATCCAGCTGGCGCCGGTGTTCATCCTGTGGGGACTGGCCCGGGTCGACGGCTTCAAGCGGATGAAGCTGTTCCTCGGCGGCGTGTTCGTGGCGATGCTGATCCTGACCGCGATCACCAACTACAACTTCATTCCGCTGTTCCCCGGCGTGGTGAACGCGACCAACGTCGGCCTGTGGGAAAGGGTCTACGCCTTCGTGCTGGTCGGCTGGGTCGGCGTGGTCGCTTTCCTGCTCGAACGCCGCCTGATATCGCTCGCCCTCGCGGAGGCCGAGTCGGCGCCCGCCTGAGCGTCGAGGGGCGGATAATCCCCGAGTCGATCACGCGAACCTAGCGACGCCTCTCGAATGCGTGATAGAGCGTGATTGCGCTCGAAAATCGCGCAAGTCGCTTTCAGCCGGGTCTTTTTCCGGGCTGCGACGATAAATTCTGCACATCGGCGCCTCTTTTTCGCCCTTTGCCCCTTGCATTTGTTGCGTCGCAACAACACAAGTCCGTGAACATTGGTCATGGCCTCATGGGAGGGGCCCGACCGCTCACCAGGAAGCGTACGGCGACGTCCATGGACATGAGCAATCTGGCGGTCCAGTACGAAAGCGACGGCTACGTCCAGCTGACGTCGCGGGATCGCGAACACCTGCCCGCCCCCGCCGCCCTGGCCATGCCCGTGCAGTCGCTCGGCGCGGACGGCGTACTGGCCGCGGCCACGCCCGCCAGCGGCCCCGCCGACATCGACAAGCGCCGCGCCGTGCTGCTGACCGGCTCCCTGGTGCTGACCGCCCTCGCCTGCTGGGTGCCCGTCCGCCTTTACGCCAAGGGCGGCGTCGAGCCGCTCGAGGCCCTCGGCCTGACCCTGTTCGTGATCCTGATCGCGGCCATCTCCTGCTGGTTCACCAGCGCGACGATCGGCCTGTTCGTGCTTCTGCGCGGCGCCCGCGACGAGCTGTCGTTCGCGACCCGCACGCCGATGCCGCGCACCCGCACCGCTCTGCTGATGCCGGTCTACAACGAGGACCCGCGCGCCACGATGGCGCGGCTGGCCCGCATGGACGCCGACCTCGAGCGCCTGGGCGTCGGCCGCCTGTTCGACATCTTCGTGCTCAGCGACACCACCAACGAGGTGATCGCCGCGCAGGAGTGGACGGAGTTCAACCTGCTGCGCAACCGCAGCCGCTGCCGCGCCTACTACCGTCGTCGCAGCCAGAACACCGAGCGCAAGTCGGGCAACATCGCCGACTGGGTTCGCCGGTTCGGCGGCGCCTATGAGAACATGATCATCCTCGACGCCGACAGCGTGATGGCGGGCGAAACCCTGCTGCAGCTGGTCGACGCGATGGAGCGTCATCCGACAATCGGCCTGATCCAGACCACGCCGACCGTGATCAATGCCGAGAGCCTGTTCGCCCGCGCCCAGCAGTTCAGCGTGCGGCTCTACGGCCGCGTCGCCTCCGCCGGACTGGCCTGGTGGTCGGGCTCGGAAGCCAGCTACTGGGGCCACAACGCCATCGTCCGGGTCCGGGCCTTCGCCCAGTGCGCCGGCCTGCCCTGCCTGCCCGGCCGCAAGCCGTTCGGCGGCCATGTGATGAGCCACGACGTGGTCGAGGCCGGCCTGCTGCGCCGCGGCGGCTGGGGCGTCCACGTCACCGCCGCGCTCGGCGGCAGCTACGAAGAGACCCCGCCCAGCCTGCTGGAGTTCATGAAGCGCGAGCGCCGCTGGTGCCAGGGCAACATGCAGCACATGGGCATTGTCGGCGCCCCCGGCCTGCATTTCATGAGCCGCTTCCAGATGGCCGTCGGCATGATGGGCTACCTGGCCTCGCCGCTGTGGCTCGCCTCGCTCGTCGTCGGCATGATCATCCAGGTCGGCAACAAGCCGGGCTACGGCTACAGCTTCTGGGACTTCAGGTTCGAGTACAGCCCCTTCATGTGGGCGACGGTGTTCACCACCCTGATGCTGCTCGGCCCGAAGGTGATGGGCTGGGCGATGGCCTTCTTCAGCAAGACCGAGCGCGCGGCGTTCGGCGGCCGCAAGATGCTGGTCAAGGGCCTGCTGGCCGAGATGGCCATGTCGGCGATGACCGCCCCGATCTACATGATCGGCAACACCCGCGCCGTGTACGAGATCTTCACCGGCCGCGACGCCGGCTGGACCGCCCAGGTGCGCGACGGCGAGGCCCTGAGCCGCGCTGATGCGGTGAAGAGCTACCGCAACGAGATGTTCGCCGGCGCCTTCTGCTTCCTGGCCCTGGTGCTGCGCCCGGACCTGCTGATGTGGGTGCTGCCGATCATCGTGCCGATGCTGCTGGCCGCGCCGATCGCCGCTTGGACTTCGCGCCTCGATCTCGGCCGCAAGGCGCGAGAGCGCGGCTACATGGTCACCCCGGAAGAGCTGGCCGAGACCCGCGATGGGGCCGGTACGGCCGAGGTGGTCCAGCTGCCCGTCCGCGACGTGAACCCGATGGCCATCGCCGCCGAGTAGACGCAGGCGACGTCCGGGGACATGCACCTCACGGCGTGTCCCCCCGACTTTCTGGAAATCTGATGATCGGGCAGCGCAAGCTGCCGGGGACACGCACCGAAGCGCATATCCCCTTGGCCGCTACGCCGCCACCGGCTCCCGGGCGCCTTCGAGGCGCTTGGTCAGCGCCTCGTGCTCGGCCCACAGGCGGGCCGGCAGGCGGTCGCCGAACTTCTCGAAGAAGGCCGGGATCAGCGAGGCCTCTTCGGTCCAGACTTCCGCGTCGACGGTGGTCAGCATCTTGAGCTGGGCGTCGGTAAGCCCGAGGCCCACTGTGTCCAGCGCGCCCGGCGCCGGAAGGCGGCCGATGGCGGTGTCGACCGCTTCGGCGTCACCTTCGAGGCGGTCGAAGATCCACTTCAGCACGCGGCTGTTCTCGCCGTAGCCCGGCCACACGAAGCGGCCGTTCTCGTCCTTGCGGAACCAGTTGACCATGAAGATCTTGGGCAGCTTGTCGGCGTCGGCCTGGGCGCCGACGTCCAGCCAGTGGCCGAAATAGTCGCCCATGTTGTAGCCGCAGAACGGCAGCATCGCGAACGGGTCGCGGCGCAGCTCGCCGACCTTGTTCTCGGCCGCGGCGGTGCCTTCGGAGGCGACCGTCGAGCCCAGGAACACGCCGTGGGCCCAGTCGAAGGCCTCGGTGACCAGCGGCACGGCGCTGGCGCGGCGACCGCCGAACAGGATGGCGCTGATCGGCACGCCCTTCGGATCGTCCCATTCATGGGCGATCACCGGGCACTGGGCGGCGGAGACGGCGAAGCGCGCGTTCGGGTGGGCGGCGGGATCGGGGCTCTCCGGCGTCCAGGGACGGCCGCGCCAGTCGGTCAGCTTCGCCGGCTTCTCGTCGGTCAGGCCTTCCCACCAGACGTCGCCGTCCGGGGTCAGGGCCACGTTCGTGAAGACCGTGTTCTTGTCGAGCGCCTCGACGGCGTTCTTGTTGGTGCCGATGCCCGTGCCCGGCGCGACGCCGAAGAAGCCGGCTTCCGGATTGATGGCGTAGAGCCGGCCGTCGGCGCCGAAACGCATCCAGCAGATGTCGTCGCCGACCGTCTCGGCCTTCCAGCCGTCGATGGTCGGCTGCAGCATGGCCAGGTTGGTCTTGCCGCAGGCGCTTGGGAAGGCGGCGGCCACGTAGCGCACCGCGCCTTTCGGCGAGGTCAGCTTGAGGATCAGCATGTGCTCGGCCAGCCAGCCCTCGTCGCGGGCCATGACGCTGGCGATGCGCAGGGCGTAGCACTTCTTGCCGAGCAGGGCGTTGCCGCCATAGCCCGAGCCGTAGGACCAGATCTCGCGGGTCTCGGGGTAGTGGACGATCCACTTGTCGTCGTTGCAGGGCCACGGCACGTCGGCCTGGCCCTCGGCCAGCGGCGCGCCCAGGGTGTGGACGGCGGGCACGAAGAAGCCGTCCTCGCCCATCATGTCCAGCGCGCCCTTGCCCATGCGGGTCATCACCCGCATCGAGATGGCGACATAGGCGCTGTCGGTGATCTCCACGCCCAGGGCGCTGATCGGCGAGCCGAGCGGGCCCATGCAGAAGGGCACGACGTACATGGTGCGGCCGCGCATGCAGCCGTCGAACAGCTTGCCGAGGCGCTCGCGCATCTCGACCGGGTCGGACCAGTTGTTGGTCGGGCCGGCGTCGGCCTCGTCTTCCGAGCAGATGAAGGTGCGGCTCTCGACACGCGCCACGTCACGCGGATCGGACGCCGCATAGAAGCTGTTGGGACGCTTTTCGGGATTCAGGCGCTTCAGCGTGCCCGACTCACACAACTGGGTCGTCAGGGCCTCCCACTCGGCGTCGGAACCGTCGCACCAGTAGACCCGGTCAGGCTTCGTCAGGGTGGCGATCTCGCGGACCCACGCGACAAGACGCGCGTGTTTCGTGGGGGCCTGGTCAAGGCCCTCGATGGCTACGTCGCCCATCACAGACGCTCCTACATTGTCGGGGCGTCCCGGTCCCTGGCCGTCTGACGCGGCTCTGAGGACCGACCCCTTGCGCGGGAGTCTGCCTAGCCCGCCGCACGCCCCCGGGGCAAGCCGAAAGGGGCTCCGCGGTCTGACGTTTCGTTACAAAGCCTTAGCGGCTACGGGGCGCCGTTGCGTCACCCCTCCTCAATCCGCTCATCCTCGCGGAAGCGAGGACCGAGGCTTTTTCGATGCAGCGGCTCATCGCTGGAATTGGCGAACACATCCTCTGGAATGAGTGCACCGGCCGCAAACCTGGGTCCTCGCTTCCGCGAGGATGAGCAGAAGGGATAGGGTGGCGAAAACAGCGTCAGGGGAAGCGCATGAAGTGGATCATCAGGGGCCTCGGCGTCCTGCTCGCACTCGTCGTCGTGGCGGCGACTACGGTCCTGCTGCTCGACGTCCCCAACCGGCCAGGCCGGATCGATGCGGCACCGCTGATCGCAAAGGCCAAGGCCTATGACGTCGTCATCCGCCGCGACCGCTGGGGCGTCCCCCACGTCCTCGGAAAGACGGACGCCGACGCCGCCTTCGGCCTGGCCTTCGCCCACAGCGAGGACGACTTCGCCACCATCCAGCAGGTCGCCCTGGCCACGCGCGGCAAGCTGGCCGCCGAAGAGGGCCTGGACGCCGCGCCGGCCGACTACATCGCCAGCCTTCTGGGGGTCTGGACCACGATCGACGCGCAGTACGAGACCGCCCTCCCCGCCGATGTCCGCAAGGTGCTGGAGGCCTACGCCGACGGCGTGAACTACTACGCCGCCACCCATCCGAAGGAGGTCGCGCCCGGCCTGCTGCCCCTGACCGGCAAGGACATCGCCGCCGGCTTCGTGTTCAAGACGCCGTTCTTCTATGGCCTCGACAGCGAGCTTCGGAAGCTGAACGAGCGGGAGCCCGACCCTTTGCCCAAGGGATCGAATGGCGTCGCCGTGGCGCCGACCCGCTCGACCGACGGCGCGACGCGGCTGCTGGTCAACTCGCACCAGCCCTACACCGGCCCGGTCGCCTGGTACGAGGCGGTGGTCCAGAGCGGCGAGGGCTGGCACGTGGCCGGCGGCTTCTTCCCCGGCTCCCCCTTCATGCTTCACGGCCACAACGCCCATCTGGGCTGGGCCAACACGGTCAACAACCCCGACCTCATCGACGTCTACAAGCTGGTCATCAACCCGGCGAACCCCAACCAGTACCGGCTCGACGGCGCCTGGAAGGACTTCGAACGGTCCGAGGCTAAACTACGGGTCAAGCTGTGGGGTCCGTTCCGCTGGACGGTGAAGCGGCCGGTGTTGCGCAGTGTCCACGGGCCGGTGCTCGAGACCAGGTCCGGTCTCTACGCGATCCGCTACGCCGGCATGGGCGAGGCGCGCCAGCCGCTGCAGTACTGGCGGCTCAACAAGGCCGCGACCCTGGCGGACTGGAAGGCGGCGATGGCGCTGCAGGCCTTGCCGAGCATCAACTACATCTACGCCGACGAGGCCGGGAACATCGGCTACGTCTACAACGGCCTGTTCCCCAACCGGCGCGACGGCGTCGACTGGTCCGGCGTCCTGCCCGGCGACCGGTCGGACCTGATCTGGAACGGCTACAAGCCCTTCGACCAGGTCCCGCAGCTGTGGAACCCGAAGTCGGGCCTGGTCTTCAACGCCAACAACACGCCCTACCAGTCGACCGCGCTCGGCGACGGCATGGACCCTCGCGCCTACCCGCTGACCATGGGCATCCAGACCAACATGACCAATCGCGCCTGGCGTCTGACCGAGACCTACGCGGCCGATCCGGCGATCTCTGCCGAGGAGTTCCGCGCCTACAAGTACGACCTGGCCTACAGCGGCAAGTCGGAGCTGGCCGGGATCATGCGCGAGGTGGCGGCCCTGAAGGAGGACGATCCGGAGGTTAAGGCCGCCAAGACCCTTCTGGCCGGCTGGGACTTGCGCACCAACCGTGAAAGCCGCGCCGCCGCGCTGGGCGTCGCGACCGCCAGCGCCGTCGTGGCGGGCCGCTCGGGCGAGGGGCCGAAGGTGTCGGTGCGCGACGCCCTGCTGAGGGCGGGCGCCGACCTGAAGAAGAGCTTCGGTCGCATCGATCCGGCGTGGGGCGAGGTGAACCGCATCCGGCGCGGCGCGGTGGATCTGCCGATCGACGGCGGCCCCGATACCCTCCGCGCTGTCTACGGCAAGCCTGGCAAGGACGGGCGCCTCGAGGCCGTCGCCGGCGACACCTTCATCATGGTCGTCACCTGGGACCGTGAGGGGCGGCTCTCGAGCGAAAGCATCCACCAGTTCGGCTCGAACACCTCCTGGCCGAAGCGGCCGCACTACGCCGACCAGGTCCCGATGTTCGCGGCGATGAAGACGAAGCCGGTGCTTTTCACCGAAGCGGAGCTGGCCGGGCGGGTCGTCCGGAGCTACCGGCCGGGCGCCGAGACCTCGAAATGAAGCTCTATTGGCATCCCGTTTCGCTGATGCCGTGGCGGGTGAAGATCGCGCTGGCGGAAAAGGGCCTCACGACCGAGGACGTGGTCATCGACCTCCCCGGCGGCGCGGCGCGGACTCCCGAGTTTCTGGCGCTGAACCCGTTCGGCCAGACACCGGTGCTCGAGGACGGGGATCTGGTGATCTCTGAATCCACCGCAATCCTTGAGTATCTCGACGAGCGTTTTCCTGACCCGCCACTAATGCCGAAGACCGCTGCGGGCCGGGCGCTGGCGCGCCAATACATGGGGTGGAGCACGGACACCTGGCCCTTCGCGTGGAAGCGCTGGGTGGCGCCGCACTCCATCGGTGTTCCCGCCGGGCCCGAGGCCTTGCAGCGGGGCAAGGCCGAACTGTCCGCTCACCTCGATGCCCTTGCTCGGCCGCTGTCGACGGACGACTGGCTGGCCGGCGACTATTCCCTTGCCGACATCTGCTACGCGCCCCTGGTGCTGATGGCCTCACGTTTCGGTCTTGCAGAGGCCATCGCCGAGCGGCCGCCGGTCGCTCGCTGGTATGACAGGCTGATGGCGCGGCCGGCGGTTCGGGAAGGCATGGCGATGCTGCTCGGCTGACGTCAGGTCACGGTTGCCAAGCGAGATAAGGCGCCTACCGTTCGGGCCTGAAGCAGGAGGGAACGGCCGTGGCGGACTTCCATGAGATCGTGATCGTCGGCGGCGGCATCGGCGGTTCGGCGCTGGCGGCAACACTGGCCGAGGCCGGACGCGACGTGCTGCTGCTGGAGCAGACCGAGGTGTTCGAGGACCGGGTGCGCGGCGAGTGGATCGCGCCCTGGGGGGTCGTCGAGACCAAACGACTGGACCTCTACGACGCCCTCATGGCCGCCGGCGGCCACCACATCGGTCGCCATGTCACCTACGATGAGACCCGCACTCCGGCCGAGGCCGAGGCCAAGACCCTGCCGCTGAGCATCTTCGCGGCGGACGTGCCCGGGCCGCTGGCGATCGGCAATCCGCACCACGCCCAGACCCTGTTCGACGCGGCGACGGCGCGCGGCGCCAGGACCCTGCGCGACGCCGTGGTGACCGAGATCCGGCCCGGCGCCGAGCCGTCCGTGACCTTCGTCCATGGCGGGGTCGAACAGACCGTCCGCTGCCGGCTGATCGTCGGCGCCGACGGACGGATGTCGAAGGTGCGCGAGGCAGCCGGCATCACCCTGCATCACGACAAGCCGCACCACTGGTTCGCCGGTATGCTGGTCGACAATGCGCCGGGATGGGACCAGGACCTTCAGGCCATCGGCACCGAGGGCGACTTCGCCTTCCTCGCCTTCCCGCAGGGCGGCGACAAGGTCCGGGTCTACGGCAGCTATCCCCTGGAGCACAAAGGCCGGTTCGCCGGGCCCGACGGTCAGCGGAAGTTCCTGGACGCCTTCCGGATGGACAGCAGCCCGGTCAACGAGGCCCTTGTGGCCGGCACGCCCGCCGGACCCGTTCTCAGCTACCTGAACAACGACACCTGGACCGATACGCAAGCCTCCGAGGGCGTGGTGCTGGTCGGCGACGCGGCCGGCTGGAACGACCCGATCATCGGGCTGGGCCTGTCGATCACCTACCGCGACGTCCGGACGGTGCGCGACGTGCTTCTGAGCGGCGAGGACTGGTCGCCGGCGGCGTTCAGCGACTACGCGGTCGAGCGGGCCGAGCGGATGCGCCGCCTGCGCTTCACCGCCGCCATCACCTCGGCCTTCGACGCCGAGTTCGGCGAGGCGGCCGCCCGGCGCCGCCGGCATCACTTCGAACGCACCGCCGCCGATCCGAGCCTGGGCGCCCACGCCTTCGCGGTGATGGCCGGGCCCGAGACCCTGCCGCCGGAAGTCTTCACGCCCGAGCACCGGGCCCGCGTGCTTGGTGAGGCCTGAGGGAGACGCCTGATGAACATCGAGGACTTCAACCGCCGCTGGCTGGCGGCGTGGACCGCCAAGGACGTCGAGGCGCTGATCGGCTTCTATGCGCCGGGCTGCACCTACAAGGACCCGCAGACCGCCGCCGGGATCGTCGGGCATGACGCCCTGTGGGCCTATCTGACCGGCCTGTTCGCGGCGACCCCGCCGATGACCTACGAGCCGGAAACAGTCTGGGCGATCGAGGGCGGGTTCTGCGGACGGTGGTACTGCACCGTCTCGATGCCGGACGGCTCGACCACCCGCATGCGCGGCTTCGACCTGGTCGAGTTCGACGGCGATCGCATCGGCTGGAACGAGGTGTACGTTCATCCCCTGCCGTGAGCTTCAGAGGGACGGAATGAGCGACCTGACCATCTGGACCCTGGACTGGGTTCCCGACATGCCGCGCGGCTTCGTGCGCGACCTGAGACTGCGGTGGGCCTGCGAGGAAGCGGGCCTGCCCTACCGGATCCGGACGATCGCCTTCGACGACCGCGCGACCAACCACCTCGACCGCCAGCCGTTCGGCCAGGTGCCCTATCTCGACGACGGCGGGCTGAAGCTGTTCGAGAGCGGCGCCGGTCTGTTGCACCTGGCGCGCAAGAGCGAAGCGCTGATGCCGCGCGATCCCGCCGGAGAAGCCGAAACGCTGCAGTGGACCATCGCCGCGCTCAACTCGATCGAGATGGTCTCCGTGCCCTGGTGGTTCCTGGAGGTCAGCGGCGCAAAGGAGAACGGCCTGGCCGACTGGCTGACCCGGCGCCTCGACCACCTCGAGCGGGAACTCAGCGGGCGGGACTGGCTGGCGGCTGGGCGGTTCACCGTCGCTGACCTGCTGATGGCCGACGTCCTGCGCATGGAGAAGCTGCGTGAATTCAATACGCGGCCGGCGACCGAAGCCTATGTCGCCCGCGTCACCGCCCGCCCCGCCTTCGTAAAGGCCCACGCCGACCAGATGGCCCACTTCGAAGCGGCGGATAAGGCGCGGGCCTAGCCTACCAGCTCCCAGGCCATGCCCAGGTCGGCCACGAACACCTCCCAGGCCTTGGCCTTGGCGGCCTCGTCGGGCAGGCGCAGCAGGTAGGACGGGTGATACGTCACCACCGCCTTCGTCCGGTCCGGCAGTTCGAGGATGCGACCGCGGCTGGAACCGATCGGCATGGCCTTGCCGAACACCGACAGCGCCGCCGAGGCTCCCAGCGCCACGATCACCCTGGGCTTCACAAAGCGCCGCTCGGCGTCGAGCCACCAGCGGCAGGCCCGGATCTCGCCCTGCGTCGGGGTCTGGTGAATGCGCCGCTTGCCGCGGGGCTCGTGCTTGAAGTGCTTCACGGCGTTGGTGACGTAGGTCGCCTCGCGAGGCAGACCCGCCCGCTCGAGCGCCCGGTCGAACAGCTGGCCGGCCGGGCCGACGAAGGGCTTGCCGGCCAGATCTTCCTGGTCTCCGGGCTGCTCGCCCACGAACATGAGGCGGGCGTGCGCGGAGCCCTCGCCCGGCACGCCCTGGGTGGCGTCGCGCCAGAGGTCGCAGCGGCGGCAGATCTGGACGCCGGCAACCACCTCATCCAGGCTCTGCGGAACGTCGTCGAAGGTTCCGTCTCGCGCAAGCCGGGCCGCCGCTTTCCGGGCGCGGACAGAGGGCTGGGTTGGGGCCTGTTCGACCATCCGGGTCGTCCTTGCCGAGGCGGATGCGATCAGTTCGGGAATGAGCGACGCTTCGGGAAGGTTGCGCCAATAGGCCTTTGGCATTTCCCGGGTCATCGCCGCGACCTTCAGCCGGGCGGGATTGAAGGTCGAGGCATAGTAGGTGCGCCAGATGTCCTCCAGGGCGTCGTCGCCGGGGGCTTCCGACGCCGTCGCGCCGGGCCCGAACACGGCGGTCCGGGTATCCCAGCGCAATGTGGCGTCAGGCGTGAGGATCGAGAACCGCATGTTGGCGAACCGCTCTATGAAGAAGGGCGCGACGCGTTCCAGCACCCGGTGTGGCGGTTCAAACCAGGCGGCGTAGGCTTCGGGCTCCACGCCCTCCAGCCGCCGGAAGCGGACGAAGGCCTTCATCTTGTGCGTCGCGCGCGACACCGCCCTGGCCATGTCCATGGCGCGGGCGACTTCCGGGTCAGTAACGATCTGCATGAGCGCCGGTTCGTCCTCCAGCCGCCAGAGCAGCCGGTAGAGCAGCGCGAAACGCTCGGACGAGCGGTGCAACACCACGGCGCGGGCGAGATCGAGAAAGTCCCGCGAGACCCTGAACTCGCCGGACCTCGCGACCTTCCTCGCCGGCGGTTCCGGCGGAGACGCCCGGGGTTTCTCGCGCGCCGCCTCGCCGATCAGCACTTCGTCGGGGGTCACTGACCAGGCTACGGCCTCGGGAGGGGTATGGGCGCGCCGCAGCCGTCGGGCGGCGGCCCGCCAGCCTTCGAAATCCGTCTCGGAGGCGAGCCGGATCACCTGCATCAGAACAGCTCTAGCTGGCGGGGCCGGTCCTTCGGCATCAGGCCGCGCAGATCGGCGCTGTCGGTCAGCGCACCCGGCGACCAGCCGTCGGCCACGATGAAGGGGCGCACCTTCGCCAGGCTGCGGCAGGCGCGTTTTACGTCTTCCAGCGTCAGCCGCTTGTGCCGCCGCACGGAGATCAGCCGGTCTACGCCTGTGACGCCCAGTCCGGGCACGCGCAGCAGCCGCTCGCGATCCGCCCGATTGATGTCGACTGGGAACTCGCCCCGGTCCCGCAAGGCGGCGGCCAGCTTCGGATCGATGTCCAGGTCCAGCATGCCGCCCTCGTGGGCGATCTCGCGCCGGTCGAAGCCGTAGACCCGCATCAGCCAGTCGGCCTGGTAGAGCCGGTGCTCGCGCATCAGCGGCGGCCTGGCCGGCGGCAGGCGACTGGAGCTGTCAGGAATGGGACTGAAGCCCGAATAGTAGACGCGCTTGAGGCCGTAGGAGCCGTAAAGGCCGACGCTGCGGTCGAGGATATCGGCGTCGCTGGCCTCATCGGCGCCGACAATCAGCTGGGTCGACTGCCCGGACGGGGCAAAGGTCGGCGACCTCGTCTTGCGGCCTTTCTCCGACCGGCTCTCGATCGCCAGGCGCACGCCGCCCATCGCCTTCTTGATCGTGCGGCTGTCTTTCTCGGGTGCAAGGGCGGCGAGGCTCTCGTCTCGGGGCAGTTCGATGTTGATCGACACCCGGTCGGCGTAGAGGCCGGCCTCGGTGACCAGCTCCGGCGAGGCCTCGGGGATCAGCTTCAGATGGATGTAGCCGCGGAAGTCGTGCTCGGTGCGGAGGGTCCGGGCCACCCGCACGATGGCCTCCATCGTGTAGTCCGCGCCCCGGATGATGCCCGAGGACAGGAACAGCCCTTCGATATAGTTCCGCTTGTAGAAGCCGAGCGTCAGATCAACCACTTCCTGCACGCTGAACCGCGCCCTGGGCACGTTCGAGGACACCCGGTTGATGCAGTAGGCGCAGTCGTAGATGCAGAAGTTGGTCAGCAGAATCTTGAGCAGGGAGATGCAGCGGCCGTCGGGCGCATAGGCATGGCAGATGCCCATGCCAGGATCGGTCGAGCCGATCCCCTTTCCGTCCAGCGAGCCGCGTTTCACGGACCCGGATGACGCGCAGGACGCGTCGTACTTTGCGGCGTCGGCGAGGATCGAGAGCTTGCGGCGGAGGTCGGGCGCGGTCATGACCGCACCCTAGATGTTCTGCTTTTGTTCTGTCCACGCACCTCGGCGTGCATCTGGCGGGATCGTGATGGAACTGTCGGTCGGGCGACGGGTTCCCGCTTCGTGACCCGCCTCTCCACCACCCATGAGACCCGCTACGGCTACGAAAAGCCGGTGGCCTTCGGACCGCAGAGGCTGTTGCTGCGGCCCCGCGACAGCCACGCCATCCGGGTGGTCGAGGCTTCGCTGATCACCTCGCAGCCGGGGTCGACCCGCTGGATCTTCGACGCGCTCGGCAACTGCGTCTGCCTGTTCACGCCGCAGGGCGAGGCCGACCATCTGAACATCACCAGCCGGCTGGTCATCGATCGCTATCCCGCGCCCCTGGCCTATGTACAGCCTGACAATCCGCACACCGCGATGCCGATCGTCTATCCGGTCGAGGACCGCATCGCGCTGACGCCCTTCATCACACCGGCCCTGGAAGATCCCAACGGAGCCGTCTTCCGATGGATCGCCGGCCAGCTCTACGACAACAACGAGCCGGCGCTGGACTTCCTGCTGCGCCTGAACCGCACCATCCACGAGACCTTCGAATACCGCGCCCGATGGGAGGAAGGCGTCCAGACGCCGATCGAGACCCTGGCGCGCGGCAGCGGCACCTGCCGGGACTTCGCCTGGCTGATGGTCGAGAGCCTTCGCTGGCTGGGCTATGCGTCGTTGTTTGTGACCGGCTACGTCAACAGCGGCGCTATGCGCGGCGCCGGCTCGACCCATGCCTGGTGCGAAGTCTTTCTGCCTGGACTGGGCTGGACCGAGTTCGACCCGACCAACGGAATCGCCGAGTCCGCCGACCTGATCCGCATCGCCGTCAGCCGCCGCCCGCAGGAGGCCGCGCCTGTCACCGGAACGATCCTCGGCGACCCCGGCGCCACCACGCTGGACGTCCGCGTGGACGTTTCGCCGGAGCACTTTTCGGCCGCCGCATGACCCGCATTCCGACGCTTACCCAGGGAGGACAGAAGAAGCCGATGACCAGTGGTTTCCCGCACCAGAACCCGATGCAGAACTTCTCCTTTCCCAAGACCGACGCCCTGCCCCAACACGGCCAGAAGCCCGACAAGGGCTGCATGGAGCGCGACAAGCCGGTCCGCAAGGCCAAGCCCCGTCCGGGTCACTGACCCAATCCACAGCTTTCCGGCTCTCCTTCCCCGCGAGTGGGGTTGCGCCCCTGCGGCAACTCGTTAACCATTGCTACGGGGAGCAGGGTAACTTGGGTGCGCCATGCGAGTAATCGCGGCGACTGGACTGACTGGGGCCATCGTCCTGGCGACGGTGGGTTTGACCGCGGCGTCGTCGATCGGCGCGGCGAGCGACGGCCTGTCGTCCGACACCATGCTCTCCGGCGCGAATTTCGGACCTGCTTTCAGCGGCGCCGCGGCCCGCGTGCCGGACGATCCGGACGCGCCGATCCGCACCGGGCGCTGGGAGGAAGCGCCGGCGCCGGTCCTGGCGCTGCTCGGCGGTCCCGAGGTCGATACGAGATCCGTTACGCCGGCGCGCATGCCGGTCGATCGTCCCGCCGTGCAGATGGCCGCCCTGACGCCCCCACCCTCGGCCAGGGCGCTCGCCGACTCGGTCGCCGCCCCCTCGCCGGTCATCAAATCGCGCGTCGCCCTCGCCTCCGTGAGCAGCAAGGTGCTGGCCGGCGGGCCGCGGGTGAGCCTCTCGGTGTCCGGCGACCGCGACGCCACCGAAATCGGCTCCGGCCTGGCGGTGGAAGGTCAGGCCTTCGCGCCCAGGCCGCCCCGCGAATCCCAGCCCTTCGACGCCAGGCGGCTGCTGGTCAGCATCGCTCCCGAACCCGCCGACCGGAAGAAGGGCCGGTGGTTCGTGTTCGCCGCCGGTTCAGGAGAGGCCTTCGGCCTGAACATCGTTCGCGACCCGGCCCGGGGCTGGCGCCGCACCGGCTGGTCGGTCGAGCGGTTGGCCGAGTTCGGCAAGGCCCAGCTCGGCGTCGGCTGGCGCAGGGGCGACCGGCAGGTGGCCGTCAGCGCCGCCCGGCGAGAGATCGGCCTGTATGGCTACAAGCGCGAGGACACGGTCCTGGGCGTGACCTTCACCGTCAGCGGCAAGCCGGCGCAGAAGGTGAAGTACGAGTACGGCATCCCCAAGAACACCATCGAGCCGGTTCGCAACAGCGTCCGGTGATCAGGCCGCGGCCTTCAGCTTTCCCGCTTCGGCGATACGAGCTTTCGCCATCTCGTCGGCGACCTCATGGGTCGGGCGCTTCTCGGCCTGCGAGCGGTCGAGCACCTCGCCCAGCGTCTGGGTCAGCCGGGTCAGCTTGGCCTCGACCCAGGCTGCGTCGAACGGCTTGCCGGTCTCGATGCCGATGATCTCGGCCGCGACGTTGATGATGCCGCCGCCGTTGATCACGTAGTCGGGGGCATAGAGCCTTCCCTGCGCGAACAGCTGGCGGCCCATCTCCGGCGTCGCCAGCTGGTTGTTGGCGCCGCCGGCGATGACGCGGGCCTTGATACGCTTCAGCGTCTCGGAATTGATCGCCCCGCCCAGGGCGCAGGGTGCAAAGACGTCGGCCTCGACGTCGAAAATGGCGTCGGGCGGAACGATCTCGGCGCCGGTGCGGGCGGCGACGGCGGCCAGGGCCGCTTCGTTGACGTCGGTGATGATCAGCCTGGCGCCCGCGGCGTGAAGCTTTTCCGCCAGATAGGCGCCGACATGGCCCACCCCCTGGATGGCGACGGTGACGCCGGTCAGATCGCGGTCATAGGCCCGCTCGACACACAGGCGCAGTCCGCGGAACACGCCCTCCGCGGTCACCGGGCTCGGATCGCCCGAGGCGGCGGCGTGGCCTTCGAGGCCCGCGACATACTTCGTGGTGCGGCTCGCATGGGCCAGGTCGGCCGGCGACACGCCGACATCCTCGGCCGTCCAGTACTTGCCCCCGAGGCTGTCGACGGCGCGACCGAACGCCTCGAACAGCGCCGGCGTCTTGTCGGTGCGGGAGTTGCCGATGATCACCGACTTGCCGCCGCCGAGCGGCAGGTCCGCCATGGCGTTCTTGTAGGACATCCCCTGGGACAGGCGCAGCGCGTCGGTCAGCGCCTGCTGGGCGTCGGCGTAGGGCCACATGCGGCAGCCGCCGGCCGCCGGGCCGCGCGCGGTCGAGTGAACGGCGATGATCGTCTTCAGGCCGGACTTTTCATCGAAGACGGCGTGTACGCCTTCGTGGTTCGCGAAGTCGGGAGAATCGAACAGCGTCATGCCGGAATCTTTGCCGTTTTGGGGAATGAACGTGCGCGCGGGGTTTACGCTCCGTCAGCCCGACCGACAACCCTCAAACGGCGGTGCTGTTCCTCGCCGTTGGGGATCCGGGAATGGTCGGCGGGGCCGACGGCAGGGGCGCCCCGGGATCCAGGATGAAGCTCTGGAGGTCCGCGATGACGCGATCCCGGGCCTTGTCGCGGATCAACAGATGCCAGCCCTGTTCGTAGTAGGCCGAGCGATCGGTCGGCTTCAGCCGGCGGGCCGACTGGAAGCTGGGCTCCCTGGGGATGATCTCGTCGTTGGCGCCGTAGAAGTACCCGGTCGGAACGCGCAACCGCGCGACCCCGGCCCAGGCGCTCTCCATCAGCCCGACCAGTCCATAGAGGGTGTCGTTGCGCGCGCCCCAGATCATCAGCGGATCGCGGCCCATGGCGATCAGCTCTTCGAGATTGTCGCTGGGATGGACCCGGTCGGTGACCCAGCGGGGCGGCCTGAGCACCTTCTCGCCCGCGACATGGGCGGTGAACCACAGGGCGGTCTTGTAGGGCAGCGGCTGGCTCGACCAGCCCCAGACGGCCGGCGCCAGCAACGCGAGGCGATGGGCCTGCGGCGGGTTGGGCGAGGCGAAGGCGGCGATGGCCACCGCACCGCCCATGCTCTCGCCGATCACGGTGACCGGCGTATCGGGATGGCGCGCGCGGACCAGGCCGACGCAGACCCGCAGGTCCTCCGTCATCAACGCCTCGCCACCCCAGACGCCGCGCTGGGGCGACCGCCCGAACCCGCGCTGGTCGAAGGCATAGGTCGCGATCCCGGCGTTCGCCCAGACCGGGGCGGCGAAGTGGAAGGCGTTGGCGTAGTCGTTCATGCCGTGCAGGGCGACGACCACGGCCCGCGGCGCGCCGTCCGGCATCCACCGGGTCAGGCCCAGGCGCGCGCCGTCGAAGCTGACGAAGATCTCGTCCTCGAGACGCGGCCCGCTGAAATCCATCCCCGGAACGCCCGCTGTCTGGATCGTCGGCGCGCAGGCCGAAAGCAGCACGGGCGCGGTGGCGGTCAGCAGGAAGTCGCGGCGATTCATCGGTCCCGGTATGCCCCTGACTTGCGGCAAGGAATGGGCAGACCCCTAAGGCAGCTTCAGCCTGTAGACGCCCTTGAAGGTGTCCGGATCGGCCGGCTTGCCGTGGCGGGTGATGACCAGCCTGCCCTGCCGGGCCATGCCGACGGCCGTTGAGCGGACTTGCGGCAGAAGGCGTTGCCAGCGTTCAGGCTGGAGCAGCTTGGCCACTTCCGACGGATCGATGCTCTTGCCGGCCGGCAGCTTGCCGAGCAGGTCGAGGATGGCGTCTTCGATGGGCGAGGTGGTCACGGCGGCGCTCCGGTGGATGGCCGCCTGATACCCTGCTCCGGGGCGCTCTAGAAGCGGCTCTCGACCGCGGCCAGCTGGCGGGCGCCGGCGATGGCGGTGACGACGGGGGCCGGACGGCGCAGCAGACGCTCGACGCGATCGACGATTTCCGCGCCGCTGAAGGGCTTCGACAGGCAATCCCGCGCCCCGGCGGCCACGGCGCGACGGACGTCTTCGACACCCAGTCGCCGGCCCATGATCAGCACCGGGAAGGGCGGCTTGCCGAAGCGGTTGGTCAAGGCCTGCAGCAGGCCCCAGCCGTCCAGGTCGGGCAGTCCGAGATCGAGGATCAGGGCATCCGGCCGCATCACCGACAGGATCTCGAGGGCCTGTGCGCCGGTGCGGCAGGTCATCGTGTGGTAGCCGGCCACGTCGAGGCGGATTTGCAGCATCTCGGCCACCGCCCGGTCGTTCTCGGCGATCATGACCTTATGGCTGCGCGTGTCGTAGTTCATGAAGCGGTTCCCCCGGCCAGCCGCTTCAGAACAGATCAACGTCGCCGGCGTCGGCGACTTCGGCCGCCTCCTCGGCGCCGAAGGCCGTCGCCATGCGGTCGGCCAGCGCGCCCAGGGTGATGTCGCCGATGGCCCGTCCGACCGGCGCCGCGACCTCGTCCGGCGCATCGGCGCTCATGGTCCGGGCGAAGGCGGACAGGTTGGTCAGGTGCTGGCTCAGCAGATCGACCGCGTGCAGCCCTTCGATCAGCATGCCCTGCTGCTCGACGGGCAGCGACTGCATCGTCTGGCCGATCACCTTGTCCAGGAAGATGCAGCGCGCGCCGGCCAGCTCGATTTCCCAGGCCAGGACGTCGAGCGTCGTCGCCATACTGGCCTCGAGAACCATCGAGCGGTGATCCTGTGCGCCCATTCGGCGACCTCCGTTGTTCGAGGCACAGTCGCCGCAGATCGCTAACCAGAGGCTAACCATGGACGGTTCCGCCGGGAAATCGTCCAGAATTCAGAAACCCTTCACCCGCCCCGCGCCCTGAACATCGTTCACTCAACTGACGCCTGTGTAAATTGTCCGCCGTCAGACCTTCGAGCGCTTCGTCCTGGCCAGGTTCAGGGCGGCCGCGGCGCGGACCAGGTCCTGAAGCGCCACGGCCTTCCAGGTCTCGCCGGTGCAGATGATGCCGCCGTGCTCCCATACCGGCGCCCCGCCCCATTCGCCGGGCAGGTTGAAGCGGTGGCCGACGGTCGGCGCGAAGTCATTCTGCATCAGCCATTCGGCCATCTGGTGCGGCTGGGTCAGGGCGCGCCACAGCTTCTCCGGCGGATGCGCCAGGTCCCGCTCGACGACGACGGTGCGGCGCTCGGTCATTGGTCCATCCTGTTGAGAAGGTCTTCGAGGACATCGAGACGGCGATCCCGGAACGCCGCCATCTGATGCGTCCAGTCTGTGAGGGGGGCCAGCGCTTTTGGCTGGGCGCTGTAGTGGGTCTGGCGTCCCTCGGGCCGGTCGCGGACCAGACCCGCCGCCTTCAGCGCCGCCAGGTGCTTGGATACCGCCGGCTGCGAGACGCCCGCGCCGGCCGTCAGCGCGCCGACGGTCTGCTCACCTTCGCGGCACAGCCGTTCGAACAGCGCCCGCCGCGTCGGGTCGGCGAGTGTCCTGAACAGCAGCTCATGGGCGTCGGGGACTGACAATCGATAACTCCGTGGCTATGAATTAATTCATAACCCCGAAGGAATGAGTTTGGCAAGCTTGCGAGCACCGAAATCGCCCCCTATCAGCCATGGCGAACAAAGGAGTCCACATGGACGGCGGCGACGAGAACCCTCACGGCGCGACCACGATCCGCGACGGCGAATGGGCGGGATGGCAGTACTGGGCCGGCGATCCGTTCGAGACGCAGTCCGGCCCGTACTACTACCGGGAACAGGAGGACGGCTCGGTTCGCTGCGCCTTCCGCGCCGAGAAGAAGCACATGAACGGCGGCGGCTTCATGCACGGCGGCTGCGTGATGACCTTCGCCGACTTCGCCCTGTTCTCGATCGCGACGAAACACCTGCGCGAGCAGCACGGCGTCACCCTGACGCTCAGCGGCGAGTACATCGGGACCGCCCACGAGGGCGACCTGATCGAATGCACCGGCGAGGTGCTGAAGGCCGGCAAGTCGACGATCTTCGTGCGCGGCCTGATCTTCACCGGCGACAGCCCGATGATGTCCTTCTCCGGCGTCATCAAGAAGGTCGGACGCAGGCTCTGACGATGGCGCTCGAGCCCGCCACGCCTCGGGATATCCCGGCGATCATGGCGATCGAGCGCATCCCCGAGTACGCGGTCTATCTCGGCAACTTCACCGCCGACGAGCATGCCGCGAAGATGGCCGACGAGGACTATCGCTACTTCGCCTGGCGCGAGGACGGGCGGCTGGTCGCCTTCGCCATCCTGGCCCGGCTGACCGACCCCAGCGACATCGTGCTGCTGAAGCGGATCGGGACTTCCGCCCCCGGCCGCGGCATCGGCCGGCAGCTGATGCCGCGGCTGATCGACTGGGTGTTCGAGAACACGTCCGCCAACCGGTTCGAGCTCGACGTCTCCGCCGCCAACCCGCGCGCCGAGCGGGTCTATCGCCGCGAGGGCTTCAAACATGAAGGCACGGTGCGCGAGGTCTACAAGCACTGGGACGGGATCTACTACTCGTCCCATCTGTTCGCGATGCTCCGCCGCGAGTGGGAAGCCCTGCCCCGCCGCGCGGGCCGGGGCGGTTGATCCACATCATGTCGCCGGGCGGGGTGCAGGCCTAGCGTCGGGTCGGAGCGCGGGTGCTCCGTCCCCGGAGGAGCAGCATGGCCGAGCACGACATCCAGGCGGAGATCGCCGAGGGCTTCGCGGAGGCCCGCACCGAGGCCGTACAGGAAGCCGAGACCGCGGCTGCACGCCAGCTGGCGGCGGGCGACGTCGAGGCGATGCTGGAGGGAGCCTCGCCCGACGACGCCGCCGTGCTTCGCCAGGCTCTCGGCATGCCAAAGGCGCCTCGCACGCCACGGCATGCCGCGGACGAACTCGCGCCCGACTGGCGCGCCGGCGGCTACCCCTACCGCTACAAGATGCTGCGGCGCGACTATGAGCAGCAGAAATTCGTTCTGCAGACCGAGCTGCTGAAGCTGCACGCCTGGGTCAAGGACTCCCGTCAGAGGGTCATTATCCTCTTCGAAGGGCGCGACGCCGCGGGCAAGGGCGGAGCGATCAAGCGCTTCATGGAACACCTCAATCCGCGGGGCGCGCGGGTGGTGGCGCTTGAAAAGCCGAGCGAGGTTGAACGCGGGCAGTGGTACTTCCAGCGCTACGTCGAGCACCTGCCCACCACCGGCGAGATCGTGCTGTTCGACCGCAGCTGGTACAATCGGGCGGGCGTCGAGCGGGTGATGGGGTTCTGTTCGGATTCCGAATACCAGGAGTTCCTGCGCCAGGCGCCGGAGTTCGAGCGCCATTTGACCCGCAGCGGGGTCCACTTGATCAAGTTCTGGTTCTCCGTCAGCCGGGAGGAGCAGCGACGGCGCTTCAAGGAGCGCAAGGTGCATCCACTGAAGCAGTGGAAGCTGTCACCGGTAGACCTCGCCTCGCTCGACAAATGGGACGACTACACCCGGGCCAAGGAAGCAATGTTCTTCCATACTGACACAGCGGACTCCCCCTGGACCGTCATCAAGTCCGACGACAAGAAGCGAGCCAGACTCAACGCAATGCGCTACGTGCTGCGCTCTTTGCCCTATTCTGGCAAGGATGCGATCCGCATCGGCAGCGTCGATGACCTGATCGTCGGGCGCCCGAACATCGTCCACGAACGAGACGAACACCGCATCGGATAGCCGACCCCGAGCGTGCGGCTCAGGCGGCCGCCACCGTGCCAGCGACCGCCGCCGGACGGGCCATCATGGCCGCGTACCAGCGCTTCACGTTGGCCATCTCGTCCGGCACCACGAACTTGGCCATGCGGCTGAAATCGATCGAGCAGGCGGCGAGGATGTCGGCGATGGTGATCCGGTCGGCGGCGATGAACTCGCTCTCGGCCAGCCTTCGGTCGAACACCTTCAGCGAGCGGGTCGCGCCGGCGCGGTTGCTGTCGGCGATCTCGGGGATCTGCTTCTCCAGCGCCGCCAGCGCCGGGTGGCTGTGGCGGACCGTCATCATCAGCGGCGTCGCCAGCATCATCTCGGCGCGACGGGCCCACATCTCGATGATCGCCGTCTCCCTGGGGTCGCGGCCGAACATGTTCGGCTCCGGGAAGACGCTCTCAAGGTAGCGGCAGATGGCGACCGACTCAGTGATGCCCGTGCCATCGTCCATCTCCAGCATCGGCACGTTGGCGAGGCCGGCCTTGGCCAGGTACTCGGGGGTGCGATGTTCGCCGCCGAAGATGCTGACGTCGATGATCTCGACCTGGTCCTCCGCGCCCTTCTCGGCCAGGAACCAGCGCACGCGGCGAGGATTGGGCGCCCGCAGGCTGTCATAGAGCTTCATGGCGTTTCCCCTTGTTATTGTTGTCGTTCTAGCCGGCGATGCCGAACAGTTCGCGCGGCATCGCTCCGACCACGGCGGCCGTCATGCAGGTGGCAAGGAAGCCGGCGAGCAGCGCCTTCCAGACCATGCCGATGATCTCGGCCCGGCGCTCGGGCATCAGCACGCCCATGCCGGTCACCGTGATGCCCACCGAGCCGACGTTGGCGAAGCCGCAGAGGGCATAGGTCATGATCATCCGCGTGCGCTCGCTCATCTCCCCGGCCGGAACCCCGCCCAGCTGGATGAAGGCGATGAACTCGGTGAGCATCAGCTTCACGCCCAGCAGGTATCCGGCCTTGCCGGCCTCGGACCAGTCGATGCCCAGGCTCCAGGCCAGCGGCGCGAAGACGACGCCCAGGATACGCTCGATGGTCAGCGGCGCGCCCCAGACGTCTGGGGCGAGACCCAGAAGGGCGTTGCCGATGGCCACGAAGGCGACGAACACGATCAGGATGGCCGAGATGTTCAGCACCACCATCAGGCCGTCGGCCACCCCCTTGGAGATGGCGTCGATCGAGCTCTCGTATTTCAGCAGCGAGGTGTAGTCGACATTGACCCCGCCCTCCCCCGGCTTCTCGGGGATGATCAGGCGCGACAGCAGCACGCCGGCCGGCGCGGAGACCACCGAGGCGACCAGCACATGGGCGGCGGCGTTGGGCAGCACGTCCTTCAGGATGGTGGCGTAGGCGACCATGGTCGAGCCGGCGACGGTCGCCAGGCCGATGACCATCATCAGGAACAGTTCGGCGCGTGTCAGCTTGTCGAGGTAGGCCCGGATGATGATCGGCGTCTCGACCATGCCGACGAAGATGTTGGCGGCCGTCGCCGTCGCCGACGCGCCGCCCATGTTCAGCGCCTTCTCGAACAGGAAGCCGAAGCCGCGGATGATCCACTTCAGCACGCCCCAGTGCCAGAGCAGCGCCGACAGGGCCGAGATCACCAGGATCAGCGGCAGGACGTTGAAGGCGAACACGAACAGATTGGCGTTCGGCTCGAGCGCATAGGGCTGGGGTCCGCCGCCCAGGTAGCCGAACACGAACTGGGTGCCCTGCGATGTCGCGGCGGCCAGGCCATCGACCGCGCCGCTGATGCCCACCACGACGCCCCGCGCCGCCGGCAAACCGAACAGCAGCAGGATCAGCCCGATCTGCACCGCGAGCGAGCCGATCGCCAGGCGCCATGGAAACCGCGCGCGGTTCTCCGAGAACAGCCAGCAGATGGCGAGGGTCAGCACGATGCCGACCAGGCTCTGAGCGTTTTCCAGCCGGAACATCGTCACCCCTGCGGCGCCGAGTCCCCACCCGCGCCTTCCGGCCGATTGACTACCATCGTGCGGCCCGGCGCAAGAGTCCGGCGCGCGCCGCCTACTTGCCCATCAGTTCCTTCACCAGCGCGTCGCGGCCGTAGACGACCTTCAGCGCCTCCGTGATCGCGGCGCTGGACACGACGACGGCGCGGTTGACCGAGGCGTCGTAGCCGTAGGCGCCGCCCAGGCTGTGGATGTTGCCGTCGAAGGCCGCGCCGATCACCTCGCCCCGCGCGTTGAGGACGGGCGAGCCGGAGGCGCCGCCGATGACGTCATTGGTGGTGGTGAAGTTGAAGATGACGTCCTTGTTCAGCCGGTCCTTGGCCGCCAGCCAGCTCGGCGGCAGGGCGTAGGGCGCCTCGCCGGTGGCGCGGTCGAAGGCGCCGCCGATGGTGGTGAAGGGGGCGACCTGCGCCCCCTGCCAGGTCCAGCCGGCGACCTTGCCGTAGCTGAGGCGCAACGTGAACGTCGCATCGGGGTAGACGCTGTCGCCATAGACCGCGAAGCGGGCGCGGGCGATGCGCTCGGCGGCGCGTTCGGTCGGACCGCTGACGCCGGCCTCCCAGGCGGCGCGCGCGGCGCGGGCGGCCTCGTCCATGGTCAGGACATAGCGGATGAGCGGATCATCAGACGCCCTGATCGCGGCCATGCCGCCGTCCCAGAGCGCCTTGCGGACGGCAGGGTCGGCCAGCCTGGTGTCAGAAACCAGTCGCGCCGACAGGCCCTCGGGGCTCTCGCGGCCCAAGACTGCGGCCTGGTCGGCGGGCCACGCCGCCAGATACTCGCGGCTCTTGAGCAGCCAGTGCTCGATATAGAGCTGTTCCAGCGCCGGCTCGACCACGCGCGCCGAGGTCAGGCGGCGCTCTTCGCCCGCCAGCCGCGCGTCGGCGAATTCCGGCAGGCGTCCGGCGCTCGGCTTCTCGCGCTCGGCGGCGGCGCGAACCAGGCCCCGGGCCCAGCCGAACAGCACCGACCCGCGCGCCGCCTCGGCTTCGAGCTGGCGGTAGCGCAGGTAGTTGACCGCATAGGCCTTCTGCGCCGTGGCGATCTCGCCCCACGGATCGCCGATCTCGGCTGTCAGTGCGGGGTCAGCGGCGACCTTGCTCTTCAACGCCGCTTCCTCGGCGCGCTTGGCGTCCATGAACGCCTTGTCGTTCAGCGCGAACTGGCGACCGAAGAACACCTTGTAGCCGTTCTCAAGCCCGAACAGCGGATCGGCGATCCGCCGCTTCGCCTCGGCGTCGCGGCGGCCGTACTCGATCAACCGGCCGCGCAGTTCCGACCGCTGCAGCTGCGCGACCGGAAGGCTGAGATCCCGGTAGCTCTCCAGCTGCGACACAGTCAGAAGACGTTCGGTGGAGCCGGGATTGCCGGGCAGGAACACCGGCTCGCCGGCCCTGGGCCGCTCCGCGTTCCAGCGCAGGAAGTTCGGCGTCTTCGCGGGCTTGCCGCCCTCGTAGACCCGCAGGAACGCCGAATCCAAGTCGTAGCGGGGGAAGTTGAAATTGTCCGGATCGCCGCCAAAGAACGCCACCGCGAACTCCGGCGCGAACACCATTCGAACGTCCGTGTAGCGCTGGTAGCGGTACAGCATGTACCGGCCGCCCCGGTACAGGCTGGTCACCTGGCAGCGAGGCCCCTTCGCGTCCTTGCACGCCTCGCCCTCGATGGCGGCGAAGGCGGCGTCGCGGGCTGCGGTGAACTCGGGCCCGGTCTTGCCGGCGACGGCCGAGCGGACCTGTTCGGTGACGTCGGTCGCCGACAGCATCACGTCAGCCCACATGCCGGGGCATGCGCGCTCTTCATCCCGTGTCGCGGTCAGGACGCCGTCCTTCAGATGATCCTTGTCCGCGCTCGACAGCGTCACCAGGCAATCGGTCACGCAGTGGTTGTTGGTCAGCACCAGACCGCCCGACGACACCACCGAGGCCGAACATCCCGGAATTCGAACGGCCGCCGCGCGCACGCGATTCAGCCATGCCGAGTCGATATCGACGCCATAGGCTTCCTTCACGCGGGCCGAGGGGAAATTCTCGAAGGTCCACATGCCCTCGTCGGCCCGGGCAGCGGTCGCGAACTGGAGGGCCAGAAGACCGGCCAAGGCGCCGGCCAGGGAAACGCGCTTCATACAAAGTCCTCGGAATGCGGAAGGATCGTACCCGATCTCCAGCGGCCTTAGCGCGCAGAATGCCGTGTTGGCCAGAGACGGGGGCGGCCTTACCCCGATTTAACTTGGACGCGAGCCGCCCCGCGTCCAGAAGCTGGCGCAGGATTTCCGGGCGTATCGGGGAGAGTTCGCCGCATGTCGCTGGCTTTGGCCACGCTGATCCACGAATGGCGCCGCTACATGGCGGCGGTGGTCGCGCTCGCCTTCTCGGGACTGCTGGTCCTGGCGTTCGTCGGCATGTTCATGGGCATCGGGAAGGCGTTCACCGCCCAGATCGACCGCGCCCGCGCCGACGTCATGGTGCTTGGGCCGGGCGCCACAGCGCTGTTCAACGGCGGCCCTTCCGGCCTGCCGCGGCGACTGATCGGGACCGTCTACCGGCACCCGGAAGTCGTGCAGGTCGCGCCGCTGGACGGATCCGGCGGCCGCTTCCAGAACATGGCCCAGCCCGAAGGCAATGGTCCCGCCGACCCGACGAAGGCGCCCAAGGACCGCAAGATGGAGTTCGTCAACGTCACGGTGATCGACCCGATCCCCGGTTACGTCACCGTCCCGACAGACTACTCCGACCAGTTGATCGAGACGCTGCGCCAGCCCTACGCCGTGGCGGTGGACGAGACCGCCCTGCCCCGCCTGGGCGTCAAGGTGGGCGACAAGGCGGTCTACAACGGCAAGACCATCACCATCGCGGCGGTTACCAAGGGCTACCCGAACATGATGCAGGCCACCCTGGTCATGTCGCGCGACACCCTGCGCATGCTGGGCGAAGCGGACACCGGCCAGCGCGTCGGTCCGCTGATGGTCAAGCTGGCGGATCCCTCGCGCGCCGAGGTGGTCGCCGCCCAGCTCAACGCCGCCGGCAAGGGCGCCTTCAAGGCCTGGACCCGCCAGCAACTCGCCGACGCCAACCAGAGCGCGATGTTCAAGGAGCAGTTCATCAGCATCATCCTGATCTTCGCGATGATCATGGGCGCCGTCATCGGCGTCGCCATCACCTGGCAGACGCTGCGCGGGGCGATCATGGCCAACATCAAGGAGTTCGCCTCGCTGCGCGCCCTCGGCGTCTCGATGGGCAGCCTGAGGATGATCGTCATGGAGCTGAGCTTCTGGGTCGGCGTCGCCGGCGTGATCTTCGCCGGCCTCCTCACCTGGATCGTCAGCATGCTGGCCGGCATGGGCGGCCTGCCGATGGCCTTCCCGGCCCCGGTCATCCTAACCATCAGCATCTTCCTGCTCGCGATCGCCATGCTGTCCGGCCTGCTGTCGCTGGGCGTGCTCAAGAAGAGCCAACCCGCGGACCTGCTGCGATGAGCACGAAGAACGGACACACCCTCGGCGCCACCGCGATCACGGCCAAGGGCCTGGTCAAGCGGTTCAAGACCGGCCGCACCTTCGTCGAGGTCCTCAAGGGCATCGACTTCGACGCCCGCCACGGCGACGTGACAATGGTCATGGGCCCCTCCGGCTCCGGCAAGTCGACGCTGGTCGCCGCGCTGTCAGGCCTGCTGAAGCCCGAGGAGGGAACGGTCCAGGCCCTGGAGGCGAAGGATCTGTGGAAATGGTCGCCGGGCCGTATCGACCGGTTCCGCCTCGACCACTGCGGTTTCATCTTCCAGGGCTTCAACCTGTTTCCCGCGCTGACCGCGAGGCAGCAGGTGATGACCGCCCTGCACTACCAGGGTGTCTCGAAGGCCGAGGCGGACCGCCGCGCACGCACAGCGCTCGAGGAGGTCGGCCTGACGCCGAAGATGAACCAGCGGCCATCCGAGCTGTCGGGTGGGGAGAAGCAGCGCGTCGCCATCGCCCGCGCCCTGGCCAAGAACCCCGACCTGATCTTCGCCGACGAGCCGACCTCCGCGCTCGACGGCGAGAACGGCCAGGTCGTCATCCGTCTGCTGCGCAGGGCCGCCACCGAACACGGCGCGGCGGTCATCTGCGTCACCCACGATCCGCGCTTGGAAGCCTACGCCGACCGGATCATCAAGATCGAGGACGGCCGCATCCTGAGCGACGAGCGGCGCACGCCGGACGCCGATCCGGCCCCGCTCACTCACTGATTTTCTGAGGGAAACTCAAATGTTCGGCTTTCTGCGCAGCCGCTGGTTCTGGATCATCGCCGTTCTCGTCGTCGTCATCGGCGGCGGCGGCCTGTTCATGAAGGGCCAGGCCGAGACGAAAAAGAAGAAGGTCGAGGCCGCCGCCGCCCAGCAGGCGCCGAGCCCCTACGCCGCGATCGCCAACGGCAAGGCTGACGTCGAGGGCGGCATGATCCAGGTCGCGGCCCGGCGCGGCGGCGTAGTGCGCTCCGTCTACGTGCAGGAGGGCGACCGGGTGACCGCCGGCCAGATCCTCGCCCGCCAGGAAGACGACGAGGCCCGTCTCGCGGTCGAGCGAGCCCGTGCCACGGTCGGCCAGGCGCAGGCCCAGGTGAACGTCATGCAGGTCAAGCTCGACGCCGCCCGTCGCGAGTATCGCCGCCTTGAAGGCTTGATCGACAGCAACTTCGTGGCCCGCCAGCGGCTCGACCAGCAGCGCGACCAGATCCGTGATTGGGAAGCCCAGATCGCCGCCCAGCGCGCGACCATCGCCACCTATCAGGCCGCATTGCGCGAGGCGGAGTACGCGCAGGAGCTCACGGTGATCCGCGCGCCCACCGACGGCCGCATCGCCCGCCGCTACGCCAATCCCGGCGCGGGCGCGTCGACCCTCAACGTCTCGACCATGTTCGACCTGGAGCCCAACACGGCCCGCATCGTCCGCGCCGAAATCGTCGAGGCGGACATTCCCAACGTGCGCGACGGCCAGGCGGTCGAGATCCAGCCGGAGTCCGATCCGGGCAAGACCTATGTCGGCCGCGTCCTGCGCCGCGCCGCCGTGTTCGGGGCCCGCAAGCTGGCCTCCGACGATCCGACCCAGCGCAGCGACGAGCGCGTGGTCGAAGTCGTGGTCTCGGCCACCGACGCGCCGCTGCTGATCGGCCAACGGGTGCTGGTGAAGTTCATGAAGCCGGGCTTCCAGGCCGGAGCCGCGCGTCCTGCGCCGAAGCCGGCCGGGTCGCAGACGAAGTAGCGGGAGCCCCGGCCTGCCGTTGCGTCGCGCTTGACGCCTCCCCTGCTGCGCCGCAAAACGCGCGCGATATCGAAACGGGCGTTCGGACCAGCCGGGCGCTCCACGCAAGGGGAATACGCACATGGCCGACATCCGCTTCGACGGCAAAGTCGCGATCGTCACGGGCGCAGGCGGCGGCCTGGGCAAGCAGCACGCTCTCGAACTCGCCCGCCGCGGCGCCAAAGTCGTGGTCAACGACCTCGGCGGCTCCATGGACGGCTCGGGCGGCAGCTCGGCCGCGGCCGACGCCGTGGTCGCCGAGATCAAGGCCATGGGCGGCGAAGCGATCGCCAACGGATCGTCGGTCACCGACGACGCCGGCGTCGCCCTGATGGTCCAGCAGGCCATGGACGCCTGGGGCCGCATCGACGTGCTGATCGCCAACGCCGGCATCCTGCGCGACAAGTCGTTCTCGAAGATGACGATCGAGGACTTCGAGCTGGTCCTCAATGTGCACCTGATGGGCACCGTGAAGCCGACCAAGGCCGTCTGGGAGATCATGAAGGCGCAGAACTACGGCCGCATCGTCGTGACGACCTCGTCGTCCGGCCTGTACGGCAACTTCGGCCAGTCGAACTACGGCGCCGCCAAGCTCGGCATCATCGGCTTCATGAACACGATCAAGCTCGAGGGCCAGAAGAACAACGTCCACATCAACGCCGTCAGCCCGGTCGCCGCCACGCGCATGACCGAAGGCCTGATGCCGCCGGAAGTCCTCGCCAAGCTGGCTCCCGAGTACGTGACCCCGGGCGTGGTCTTCCTGGCCTCGGACGAAGCGCCGACGGGCGCCATCCTGACCGCCGGCGCCGGCGCCTTCGCCCTTTCGCAGATCGTCGAGACCGAGGGCGTGTACCTCGGCGAAGGCGGCCTGTCGGTCGAGGAGGTCCGCGACAGCTGGTCGAAGATCACCGACGCCACGGGCGCAAAGGCCTATTTCGCCGGCGGCGAGCAGGGCCAGAAGTTCTTCCGCAAGATGGCCGGCGGCTGAGGATTGAGGGGACAGGTTAAGATGTCCCTTGGGACACCTTAACCTGTCCCCGACCGACCGCTGAGAAATCCGGGGACACGCACTGAAGTGCGTGTCCCCTTTTTCATTTGCGCTTCCCCACCGGCAAGCGCGGATGCTCCCCTGACGTCCGTCAGAGACGAAAGGGGGAATCGCCTGTGAACGCCGCTGCGCCCAAGGGCCGCATCCCGCTCCACACCATCCTGGCCTTCTCGCTGGCGACCGCGCCCGTCGGGGCCCTGAGCACCCCGCTGCTGGTCAACCTGCCGCCGCACTACGCGGGCCTGCTGGGCATGTCGCTGGCGGCCGTGGGCCTGATCTTCGGCGCGGTGAAGCTGCTGGACATCTTCTTCGACCCTGCGATCGGCATGCTGATGGACCGCACGCGGACCAGGCTGGGCCGATATCGCGTGTGGCTCATCGGCTCGGCCCCCATCCTGCTGATCGGAACCTGGAAGCTGTTCTTCGCCGGGCCGGGGGTCAGCGAGGTGTACCTCTTCGCCTGGCTGACGGTGATGTACGTCGGCTTCTCGATCCTTGTGCTTTCCCAGGTCGCCTGGGGCGCGGTGCTGACCGACGACTATGACGAGCGGTCCAAGGTCTACGCCTTCGGCGCGGTGACCGGCGTGCTCGGCGGGGTGCTCGCGCTCCTCGTCCCCATCTTGCTCGGCAAGGAGGGCGCCGAGGGCGTCGAGGTAATGGGCTGGATCATCCTGATCTCCGTCCCGATCACCACCCTGGTCGTCACGGCGTCGACGCCGGAGCCGATGCGGCCGGTCAACCCGGAGGACCGGGCCTCGTTGAAGGACTTTCCGCAACTGATCGCGCACCCCGCCATGCGCCGGCTGCTGCTCGCCGACCTGCTGTTCACCGTCGGGCCGGCGATCACCTCGCCGCTGTATCTGTTCTTCATGAAGCAGGCCCGGGGCTACACCGAGGCCGAGTCCTTCATCATGCTGATCCTGTTCTCGTTGGCCGGCCTGTTCGGCGCGCCGATCTGGGCCTGGAGCGCGATGAAGATCGGCAAGCACCGCTCGCTGATCATCGCCTCGATCCTCTACGCGATCTTCCAGGGCATCCTGCCCCTGCTGCCGCCGAAGTCGTTCTGGCTGCTCGCGCCCGGCATGTTCCTGGCGGGCGGCGTTCTCTCCGCTTTCGCCTTCCTCGTGCGGGCGATGGTCGCCGACGTCGGCGACCAGGTGCGGCTGGAGACCGGCAAGGATCGCATCGGCGTGCTCTATTCGCTGATCACCAGCACCGCGAAGATCGGCTCCGCTCTGGCCGTCGCCATCGCCCTGCCCCTGCTCGCCTCGTTCGGCTTCGATCCGGCGCCGGGCGCGACCAACTCACCGGAAGCGATGATGGCCCTGCTGGTCCTCTACACCGTGCCGCCGGTGACGCTGGTGCTGCTGGCCGCCGCGGCGGTGCGTGGCTATTCGCTGAACCGGGAGCGCCACGACGAGATCCGCAATGCCCTGGCGGTCAAGGACGCGGAAGCGCTGGCGGCCCAGGGAACGGCGGCGGGGTAACGCCCCTCCTCCCCCAATCGGGAGAGGTCAGGAAAGCAGTTTCGCCGCTGCGCGGAATGCTCCGGCCGCCGCGCTGCCCGGGTGGGTGAGCACGACCGGCGCCCCGGCGTCGCCGCCTTCGCGCACCGCCACCTCGATCGGGATCTCGGCCAGCAGGGGCACGCCCAGGCGGGCGGCTTCGGCCTTGCCGCCGCCCGTGCCGAAGATCGGGATCGGGGCGCCCGTCGAGGGGTCGGCGAAGAAGGCCATGTTCTCGATCAGGCCCAGTATCGGCGTCCCGACCTTCTGGAACATCGCCGCCGCGCGCCGCGCGTCGACCAGCGCGACTTCCTGCGGCGTGGAGACCAGCACCACGCCATCCAGCTGCACGCTCTGCAGGATGGTCAGGTGGATGTCGCCGGTGCCGGGCGGCAGGTCGATAACCAGCGCGTCCAGCGGCTCGGCCGCGCTCGCCCAGTTCACGCCGAGGGTCATCTGCCGCACGGCGCCCGAGGCGCGCGGCCCGCGGAAGATCATCGGCTGGTCGTCGTCGGCCACGAAGCCGATCGACATCACCTTCACGCCATGCGCCGTGAACGGCTCCAGCTTTTCCCCGTCAAAGGTCGGCTTGCCGGACACGCCCATCATGGTCGGCGCCGAGGGGCCGTAGATGTCGGCGTCGGCCAGGCCGACGCGGAGGCCTTCGGCGGCCAGAGCACAGGCCAGGTTCACCGAGACCGTCGACTTGCCCACGCCGCCCTTGCCGCTGGCCACCGCGATGACGCGCTTGACGTTGGCGGGCCGCTCCAGCGTCTGGCCCGGGCCGACCTCGCTTCTGGGGTCACGGTTCAGCTGGCCGCCGCGCGCCGGCTTGCCGGCCGGGGCCTGGGCCGCGGTCAGGACCACCTGCGCCCGCTCGACGCCCGGCAGCGCCGCCAGCGCCTTCTCGGCCGCGTCCCGGATTGGCGCGTAGCGCGCGGCGTCGGCCGCTGGGACTTCCAGCATGAAGCCGGCGCGGCCTTCGCGGATCACCAGACCCTGGACCAGCCCCGCCGAAGCGAGCCCCCGTCCCGAGCGTGGGTCGATCACGGCGTCCAGCGCGCGCAGCGCGGCGTCTCGGTCGGCGGAGGTATGGAACGTCGTCATGTCGGGATCGGCTTGCCTTGGGCGGCGGGGCGTCACATATCCGCATGACAGCGCCGGCTTGCAAGCCCGCCGACACACGACGGAAAAGCGACGCACACAGATGCCATGGAATGACAACGCCAACCCCGGTCCCTGGGGCTCGCCCCCGCCGCCCGGCGGCAAGGACGAACCAGAGCGCGGGAGCGGCGGCGGAGGCGGCCCTCGCCGGCCCTCCGGACCCGGTCGCGGACCCGGCGGCGCGCCGCCGGATCTCAGCGACCTGCAACGCCGCTTCGAAGCCTGGCTCGGCGGTCTGACGGGCGGCGGCAGCGGCGGCGGCGGGATGAACATCCGCAAACTGGCCCCGCTCATCGGCGGCGGACTGGTGACGCTCTACGCGCTGGCCGGCGTCATCGTTGTCGGCCCCCGCGAGGAAGCGGTGGTCACGACCTTCGGCGCCTGGACCCGCAGCTACGGCCCCGGCATCGGCTATCACTTCCCGCTGATCGAGCGCTCGCGGAAGCTCGATGTGACCACCCTGCAGACCAAAAGCATCGGCGCCGGCACCGGGGACGGCGACACCCTGATGCTGACCGGCGACGAGAACATCGTCGACCTGAGCTTCTCCGTGACCTGGCGCGTCTCGAGCCCCGGGCGCTTCCTGTTCAACATCGCCGATCCGGACGCCACGCTCGCCGCGGTGGCGGAGAGCGCCATGCGCGAAGTGGTCGGCCGCAGCGAACTGGACGCCATCATCAGCCGCAGCCGCGGCCAGATCCAGACCGAGGTCGCCGCCCTGATGCAGCGCATTCTCGACGGATATGGCGCCGGCATCATCATCGACGGCGTGCAGATCAGCGACGCAGGCCCCCCGAAGGAGGTCGTCGATGCGTTCCGGGACGTGAACAACGCCAGCCAGAACGCAGAGTCCCGCGCCAACCAGGCGCGCGGTACGGCCGCCCAGGTGATCCAGGAGGCCAAGGGCTACCAGTCGCAGGTCGTCCGTGAGGCGGCCGGTGAAGCGGCGCGCTTCAACCAGGTCTACGCCGAGTACAAGCTGGCGCCCGGCGTCACGCGCGACCGGCTCTACATCGAAACGATGGAACGCGTGCTGAGCAAGACCAACAAGGTCGTCATCGACAGCAAGGGCGCCTCGGCCCCGATCATCCTGCCGCCGGACGTGTTCCGTCCGCGCGCCGCGCCGGCTCCGGCCGCCGCCGCGCCGGCCTCGTCGCAGCGCGTCTCGGGAGGCGCCCAATGACCAATCAGCGCCTCACCCTCTACGGCATCGTCGCGGCGGTCGCCCTGATCGTCCTGAGCCAGACCTTCTACGTGGTCGATCAGACCCACCAGGCGCTTGTGATCCGCCTCGGCGAGGTCGTCCGGACCGTCAATGCATCGCCTGACGATGGCCCGGGCCTCAAGATCAAGGTTCCGTTCCTCGAGACCCGCCTGCTCTTCGACAAGCGGAACCAGGCGCTGCAGGTGAACCGCCAGGAGATCCTGACCGCCAATCAGGAGCGGCTGATGGTCGACGCCTTCGTCCGCTACCGGATCGACGATCCGGTCCGCTTCTACACGGGCCTGGGCGATGACCGGACGGCGAAGGACCGCCTGAACTCGGTGATCAACGCCTCGCTCCGGCAGGTGCTGGGCTCCGCGAGTTCCGAGGACATCATCTCCCGTCGCCGCTCCGCCCTCACCCGGCAGGTTCGCCAGAACCTCGCCGACCGGACGGTCCGCTCGCGGCTCGGCCTCAGCGTGATCGACGTGCGGATCCGCAGCGCCGACCTGCCGGAGGCCAACCAGGACGCCGTCTTCGACCGCATGAAGACGGCCCGCCAGCAGGAGGCCGCCCGCATCCGGGCGGAGGGCGAGCAGAAGCGGCTGGAAATCATCGCCACGGCGACGCAGGAGGCCCAGACCATTCGCGGTCAGGCGGACGCCGAGCGGTCCCGCATCTTCGCCTCCAGCTTTGGCCAGGATCCGTCGTTCGCGGCCTACTACCGCTCGCTGCAGGCCTATGAGGCGTCGCTCGATCAGGGCACGACCCTGGTCCTGTCGCCCGACAGCGCCTTCTTCCGCTACTTCCAGCGCGGACCGTCGGGGCAGTAGGCCTGAGGGGACAGTTTAAGGCGTCCCTTCAGGGACATCTTGAACTGTCCCCGACGCTTGCATGGATCGGGGACAGCTACCGGCTATTGCCGGAAGCAGTCCCCAGGAACTCTTCCACGCGATAGCCCTGGAAGTAGAGCAGCGCCGTGAGGTCGGCGTTGTCGACCTTGGCGTGGGCCTTCCCGGCCACCACGGGCTTGGCGCGGTAGGCGACGCCCAGGCCGGCGGCCTCGATCATCGCCAGGTCGTTCGCGCCGTCGCCGACGGCCAGCGCCTGCGCCGGCGTGACGCCGAGCGCCGCCGCCTCCTCCTGAAGCGCTGTCAGCTTGGCTTCGCGACCCAGGATCGGCTCGCCGACGCCCCCGGTCAGCACGGCGCCGTCCTCAAGCAAGAGGTTGGCCCGGTTGGCGTGGAAGCCGGCCGCCGCCATCACCCGGCTGGTGAAGAAGGTGAAGCCGCCGCTGACCAGCACGCAGCGCGCGCCATGGGCGCCCATCGTCCTCACCAGCGTCTCGGCGCCGGGATTGAGCCGCACGCGCTCGTCGAAACAGGCCTGAAGCTTGTCCAGGCCCAGGCCCTTGAGCATCCCCACCCGCTCGCGAAGCGCGCCCTCGAAGGCCAGTTCGCCGCGCATGGCGCGCTCGGTGATCTCGGCGACCTGCGCCTTGACGCCCGCGAAGTCGGCCAGTTCGTCGATGCACTCACAGCCGATAATGGTGGAGTCCATGTCGGCGACCAGCAGGCGCTTGCGGCGCCCTTCCGCCGGCTGCACGCAGACGTCCGCGCCGCGCCCGGCCAGCGCCGCCTCCAGCCGCTCGCGGATCAGCTCGCGCAGACCGCTGTCGACCCGCAGATCAGCGGCGTTCGGGCCCAGCAGATCAGGGGCGGAAACGGCCAGGCCCATGCGCTCGAGCGCGATCGCGGCCGCCTCGATGACGGTCGGCAGACGGGCGGCGTCGGCCGCGACGAGGGTGACGGCGAGAGACATGGCGCGCCCGGTAGCCTGCTTTCGCCTCGACCGGAAGCCCCACGCGGTCTCGCACCAGGGTGGCGGACGGCGGGCGCATGCCGTAAGCCCGCCCGATGACCGGGACCATCCTGCTCATCGCCGGACCGACCGCTAGCGGCAAGTCGGCCCTGGCCCTGCGCGCGGCGCGGGAGATCGGCGGCGAGATCGTCAACGCCGACGCGTTGCAGCTGTACGCCGACCTGCGCGCGCTCAGCGCCCGGCCGACACCGGCGGAGACGGCGGACGTTCCGCATCACCTGTTCGGCGTCGCCGACGGCGCCGACGGATGGTCGGTCGGACGCTGGGCGCGAGAGGCGACTCCGCTGCTGGCCGACATCGCCGCCCGGGGCCGCACGCCGGTGGTGGTGGGCGGCACCGGTCTCTACTTCAAGGCCCTGACCGAAGGCCTGGCGGAGATTCCGCCGACACCCGCCGCTGTACGTCGCAGCAACGAGGACATGTTCGACACGCTCGGCGAGGCGCGGTTCCGCGACCTGCTGGCGCAGGTCGATCCCAGGGCCGAGGCCCGTATCGCGGCGGGCGACCGCATGCGCCTGACCCGGGCCATGGAGGTGTTTGAGGCCACGGGCCGTCCCCTCACCACCTGGCAGGCCGACACGGCGCCGGCCCTCGCGGCGGACAGCTGGACGGCGGTGGTGATCGAGCCGCCCCGCGAGAATCTCTACGCCCGGTGCGACGCCCGCTTCGACGCCATGCTGGCGGATGGCGCGCTCGACGAGGTTCGCGCCCTGTTGGCCCGCGGTCTCGACCCGAACCTGCCGGTGATGAAGGCCGTCGGCGTGCGGGAACTGGCGGCCCACCTGCGCGGCGAGACGACCGTGCAGGCCGCCGCCGCCCTCGCCCGCCAGGAGACGCGCCGCTACGCCAAGCGCCAGCTGACCTGGCTGCGCAACCAGACGCCGGACTGGCCGCGTGTCACTGAAACGGCGGCGGATGCAGCCTGGAGGCAATTCCTTGCGCTCAACCCGGCCTTGACCGCCATCAGTTAGCGTGGCATCTGCTCCAGCGACGATTTGGAGCAATCATCGTGCGCAGCGCGACCGCCAACACCACCATCGTACTTACCTAGCGGCCGACACGGCGTGACAGACCGTCACGCTGTCGCCGGTCGCGCATGCCCAGGCCCCTCCAGAGGGCCTTTTTTATTGCCCTTTTCCGAACTTTGAGACGCCGACATGACCGCCCAGACCACCGCCCCGAACGGAACCGACCACCCCTTCGCCGAAGCGGCCAGCCGCGAGATGACCGGTGCCGAGATCGTGGTCCAGGCGCTGATCGACCAGGGCGTCGACACGCTGTTCGGCTATCCGGGGGGCGCGGTCCTGCCGATCTATGACGCTCTGTTCCAGGACGGCGAGGCGCATGGCGAGCGGCTGCGTCACATCCTGGTCCGCCACGAACAGGGCGCGACGCACGCGGCCGAGGGCTACGCCCGCTCCACCGGCAAGCCGGGCGTCGTGCTGGTGACCAGCGGTCCGGGCGCGACCAACGCCATCACCGGCATCGTCGACGCCCTGATGGACTCGATCCCGATGGTGGTCTTCACCGGTCAGGTTCCGACCCATCTGATCGGCACGGACGCCTTCCAGGAAGCTGACACCGTCGGCATCACCCGCGCCTGCACCAAGCACAACTACCTGGTGAAGGACGCCGCCGACCTGCCGCGTATCATCCACGAGGCGTTCCACATCGCCACCACCGGCCGCCCCGGCCCGGTCCTGATCGACATCCCCAAGGACGTCCAGTTCAGCAGGGCGCTCTACCAGTCGCCGGAAGAGGTCAGCTTCAGCCACGGCTACGCCCCGCGCACGAAGGGCGACGCGGGCAAGATCGCCGAGGCGGCCCGGATGATCGCCAAGGCCCGGCGGCCGCTGTTCTACACCGGCGGCGGCGTCATCAACGCGGGCCCGGCCGCCAGCCAGAGCCTGCGGACTTTCGCGGCGATGACCGGCGCGCCCGTCACCTCGACCCTGATGGGCCTGGGCGCCTTCCCGGCCGCCGATCCCGCCTGGCTGGGCATGGTCGGCATGCACGGCACGTTCGAGGCCAACAACGCGATGCACGACTGCGACGTGATGATCTGCGTCGGCGCGCGCTTCGACGACCGCGTCACCGGCCGGCTGGACGCCTTCTCGCCGGGCAGCAAGAAGATCCACATCGATATCGACCCGTCATCGATCAACAAGAACGTCCGCGTCGACATCGGCATCGTGGGCGACGCCGGCAGCGTGCTGGACGACCTGATCGCGGCCTGGAAGGCCGAAGGTCTCGAGGCCAACCGGACGGCGCTGGACGACTGGTGGCGGCAGGTCGACGCCTGGCGCGCCGTGCAGTGCCTGCGCTACACGCCCTCGACCACGGCCATCAAGCCGCAGCAGGCGATCGAGCGGCTGTATGCTCTGACCAAGGATCGTGACGCCTACATCACCACCGAGGTCGGCCAGCACCAGATGTGGGCGGCCCAGTTCTACCGCTTCCAGGAGCCGAACCGCTGGATGACCTCCGGCGGGCTGGGCACCATGGGCTATGGCATGCCCGCGGCGCTGGGCGTGCAGCTGGCGCACCCGGGCAGCCTGGTCATCGACATCGCCGGCGAAGCCTCGATCCAGATGTGCATCCAGGAGCTGTCGACGGCCGTCCAGTACGGACTGCCGATCAAGATCTTCATCCTCAACAACGAGTGGATGGGCATGGTCCGCCAATGGCAGCAGCTGCTGCACGGTGAGCGCTACAGCCAGTCCTACAGCGAGAGCCTGCCCGACTTCGTCAAGCTGGCCGAAGCCTATGGCGCCGTCGGTATCCGCTGCGAGGACCCCGCCGAGCTGGACGCGAAGATCCTCGAGATGATCGACAGCCCGCGCCCGGTGATCTTCGACTGCCGCGTCGAGAAGCTTGAGAACTGCCTCCCGATGATCCCGTCCGGCAAGGCCCACAACGAGATGATCCTGCCCGAAGGCGGCGAGGACATCGGCAAGGTCATCGACGAAGCGGGACGGAAGCTGGTTTAAGGACGACATGACCACCGAGCCGAATCCCGCCTCCGCCTACGACATGTCCCACACGGACGAGGTCGAGAACCTCGCCACCTTCGCGCTGCTCGTGGACAACGAAGCCGGCGTGCTGCACCGCGTGGTCGGGCTGTTCGCGGCCCGGGGCTACAACATCGAAAGCCTGACGGTCGCCGAGACGGACCGGCGGGCGCACACCAGCCGCATCACCATCGTCACCCGCGGCGCGCCGCATGTGCTGGACCAGATCGAGGCCCAGCTGTCGAAGGTGGTCGCGGTGCGTCGCGTCCATGACGTGACCCGCGACCCGAACGGCATCGAGCGCGAGCTGGCGCTGGTGAAGGTGCGCGGGACCGGCGGCGACCGCGTCGAGGCGCTGCGGGTGTCCGACATCTTCCGGGCCAAGGTCATCGACACCACGTCGGAAAGCTTCGTCTTCGAGATCACCGGCGCGCCGGGCAAGATCGACAGCTTCGTGGAGCTGATGCGCCCGCTCGGCCTGGTGGAACTGTCCCGCACAGGCGTCCTCTCGATCGAGAGAGGCGCCGAGGGCATGTAGACGGTCGGCAGCCTCGGCGTCGCCGAGCCGACGGACGATCGTCTCCCGCCTTCCCGTCCGCCCCCACGGAGCGGTGTCCTGCGAGCCTGCGCTTTCGGCTGAGTCCCGGAACCAATGACGGGAAACGTTCTGCCGTTCTTCCCCCGGCAACCAATCATCCCTATATTGGATGTGTCCGGGCTTGCCCGGACTATGGACATAAACGGGCGTGTAATAAGCGGACTGGACCCGGGTGCGATTCCCGGCGGCTCCACCATCCTCTCTCGAGTTATCGCGAGAAGTACGGGGCCGATCAGCATCGACAGACGTGTAAAGACGTTTCTTTGTCCCGGCGTGGCTCACCGTTTCGGGCCATTAAACTAACTGCGAACGATAACTTCGCTGAAGAGTACGCGATCGCCGCGTAATGCGGTTCTAGCGAACTCGACCTAAAGCCCTGGGGGTTCAGATCCTCAGGCTGGGCCCGGGGGAGCCTGCAAACAGAATCCCCCACCTCTTCCTTCACTCATGCTTCTGGCCGGGACGGCGTCGGGTGACAGCCTGTAGCTACCGCTGGGGCCGGCGAGGGACAAGAAATCACGGCCCCTTGGCCAAGCTTTCCAATCGTTACCCTACCTGTCCCCACAGCACGGCGTATCGAGGTCGTGATCGAACGCCTCTTCACTCAGCTGGTCCTTGAGGCTTGATCGGCGGCTGTCCCACCCGCTCCTGCAAAGCTGCTTACCAACGAACCAGCCACCACGATGAATGACTACGCCGGCGTCCTCGAAACGCTTTCGGGTTCCGTCTGAAAACCACCTGCCGGCGATGACGCAGTTGAAGAGCACATAGTCGTACCCCTGATTGGAGAAGCGAATACGTTCCTCGAAACCGCCAGCGTAGCCGGTGACCGAAAAGAAGAACCGTCCCTTCGCGGGCGCCGGCTGCTCCGGCCAAGCCAGTTCCAGCGAACCTCGCCGTCCGAAGCGATACTGAAGGCTCTCTCCGCGCGCGCAGAGCGAAAGGATCTTGCCGCCTCTCACGCTACAGCTGAGCACTGGTTCCTCGCCTGCGAGACACAGGCTTGGCATCGCCCGCGGCTCCCCCATCGAGGCGCTCGCCAGACCGAATGTCGCTACCATGGCGAGGGCTAAAAGCCACACTGTCCTCACGATCCGCATGGCGCCCTCCCCGCGACCCACTGCGCCTTTGCGCCGCCCGCGCGACACGCTACCCTGCCCGCGACTGTATCGCAGCAAGTGACTCATGGCCGACAAGACGCCTCCCACTGACCAGATGAACTACGAGGCCATGGCCCAGGACGCCCTGCGCGGCGTGGTCAAGGCGGCGCTCAAGGTGGCCGCCGCGCCGGGCGGGATTCCGGGCGACCACCACTTCTACATCACCTTCAAGACCAAGGCGCCGGGCGTCTCCGGTCCGGTCGAGGTGCTGTCGAAATACCCCGACGAGATGACCATCGTGCTGCAGCATCAGTATTGGGATCTGGCGCCGGGCGAGACCTTCTTCACGGTGACCCTGAAGTTCGGCGGCTCGCCGAAGCGGCTGTCGGTGCCCTATGCGGCGGTGACCCGGTTCTTCGATCCCTACGTCCAGTTCGGTCTGCAGTTCGAGGCGCCGGCCGAGGCCGAGCCGGTGGTCGTGGAGACTGCGCCCGACGACGACGACGACACGCCGCCCCCCGCCCCCGACGACGGCCCCAAGGTCGTCTCGCTCGACCAGTTCCGGAAGAAGTGAGGCGGACTTGAGCGACACGGCGGCGGACCAGGACGCCAAGACCTGGACGGACGAGGAATTGCTGGCGCGGTTCACGGGGACCAAGCGCCGACCGCCCGGCTCGGAGCTGCTCGGCTTCCGCATGGTGCGCGTCAGCCAGGCCGACCGCGAGGTCGAGGTCGCCTTCGAGGCGTCGGAGCAGCTGACCAACCCGATGAAGCAGATCCAGGGCGGCTACCTCTGCGCCATGCTCGACGAGTGCATGAGCGTGGCCTGCATGGTCGCCTCAGGGATGACCAGCGTCGCGCCGACCGTCGAGATGAAGACCAGCTTCTACCGGCCCGCCATGCCCGGAACGATCCGCGGCGTCGGCCGCGTGGCGCGGTGGGGGAAGACCATCGCCTTCACCGAGGGCGAACTGTTCGACGCCGAGGGACGCACCCTCGCCAAGGCGACCGGCACGGCGATGCCGACGCCGTTCAAGCGTTACAAGGAATAGGAAAAGGCCATGCGGCGGGGGCTCGGCGTCATCCTGGGACTGGTCGCGGCGCTGGCCGCCCCCCTCGCCTTCGCCCAGACGCCGCCCAAGGCCCCCAAGAGCCCGTTCAACGACTGGTCGGCGGTCGTGGTGGCGGGCGACTGGCGCGCCAGCGACGGCCGTCCGACCGAGGCCTTCGACAACGCCCGGCGCGACATCGCCGCGACCTTGATCGGCCTGGGGGTCAAGCCCGAGAACCTGACCCAGCTGACCACCCGGCCCGAACGCTACGAGGATACGAAGCCCGAGCGGCTGACGGCCCAGACGATGATCGAATCCCTCAAGGCGTCCGCGTCGCGGACCAGGGGCGGCTGTCTCGTCTACTACACCTCGCACGGCAATCCCGAGGGCGTCGCGCTGGATGTCATGGGCCGACTCTACGCCTTCTCGCCCGGCGAGATGGCGGTGATGCTGGACGAGGCCTGCCCGGGCCGGCCGGCGATCGTGTTCGTCTCAGCCTGCTTCTCGGGCGTCTTCGTGCCCTACCTGCAGGGCTCCCAGCGCATGGTCGTCACCGCCGCCCGCAAGGACCGCAGCTCCTTCGGCTGCAGCACCGACGACAAATACCCGTTCTTCGACGACTGCTTCCTGCAGTCGGTGGGCAAGACCCGCAACTTCCCGGCCCTGGCGCCGGTCATACAGGCCTGCGTCGCCCGCAAGGAGACGGAGCTGGGGCTGGCCCCCGCCTCCGAGCCGCAGGTGTCGATCGGGCCGGAGCTGCGCATGTCGCTGTCGATGATGCCGTTCCCCTCCGGCGCGAAGGGCGCGGGCGCGCCCTGACATTGACCCGGGGATTCGAGACGCGCGGCCTTTGAACCGCGCGCCGAACGTCCTAAGAGGGGCTCTCAAATCCGCCCTTGGGGAAACGTCCAGTGCGCTTGCTGAAACGAGCCGTCGCCGCGATCGCGTGCGCCGGCCTCCTTGGCCAATCCACGCTGGGCCTGGCGCAGGTTCCCGCCCCGCAGACGCCTGCCCCGGCGGCTATCGCTCCGGCGCCCGCGCGGCCGGTCGTCAGGGCCGCGCCGGCGGTTGCGACGCCGGCTGCACCGCCTGCCGCCGGAACCTTCGTGGCGCCGGTTGCGCCCCTGCCCCCGGCCGAGCTTGAAGCCTTTGTCGACGGGATCGTCCGCGATGCGATGAGCGCCGACCATATCCCGGGCGTGACGGTCTCCATCGTCCAGAATGGCCAGGTGGTCCTGAAGAAGGGCTACGGCTTTGCGAAGCTCGAGCCGACACCCAGGGCCGTCGATCCGGACCGCACCCTGTTCCGGATCGCCTCGATCTCCAAGACCTTCACCTGGATCGCCGTGATGCGCGAAGCCGAGGCCGGCCGCATCCGGCTGGACGCGCCGGTAAACCTCTACCTGCCCGAGAAGATTCAGGTCCGCAGAAAGCACCGCCTTCTGGACCGCGCGTTCGACAGCCCCGTGCGGGTGATCGACCTGATGGCGCACGCCCCCGGCTTCGAGGACAGGGCTCTGGGCCAACTGTTCGAACGCGACCCGGCCCGCGTGCGATCGCAGCTTGAGTATCTGCGCCAGGAGCGCCCCAGCCGTGTCTTCGAACCGGGGTCGACGCCCGCCTACTCCAACTATGGTGTGAACCTGGCCGGCGCAGCCGTCGCCTATGTCTCGCAGCGGCCGTTCGAGCGGATCATCGAGCAGGACATCACCGGCCCGCTCGGCATGAGCCGCACCACCTTCCGCGATCCCTATCCCGCGCGACCCGACCTGCCCGCGCCGATGCCGCCCGCGCTCGCCGCCGATCTGGCAGACGGCTTCTTCTGGACGGGTTCGGGGTGGCGCAAGCGGCCCTATGAGTACACCTCGCACGGCGCGCCGGCGGGGGGCGCCTCGACCACCGCCGCCGACATGGCCCGCTACATGACCATGATCCTCAACGGCGGATCGCTGGACGGCGCGACGATCTACAGCGCCGGCACGGCGCAGGGCTTCAGGACGCCGCAGTGGCGACCGCATCCGGGCGTCTCGGGAACCGCACACGGGTTCCTGCCCTTCGCGCTGCCCGGCGGACGCACCGGCTGGGGCCACGACGGCGTGCTGCTGTCGTTCCGCTCCTCGATGGTCATCTCGCACGACCTGGGCCTGGGCGTGTTCGTCGCCGCCAACGGCGAAACCGGCGAACGGCTGACGCGCGACCTCGCGCCCCGGATCGTGCAGCAGTTCTATGGGCCCGCCCCGACCCTGCCCGCGCCCGGCTCGGCATGGCTGAAGGCCAACGCCGACCGCTTCGAGGGCGAGTACATCGCCAGCCGTCGGTCCTTTCATGGCCTTGAGAAGCTGATCGGGCTGATCAACAGCCGGGTGACGGTGCGGGTCGCCGACAGCGGCGTCCTGCTGGTCAACGGCTACGGCTTTTCATCCCGCTGGCTGCCGGTCGGAACCGAAGGACAGTTCCGCCAGGTAGACGGCTGGCGCACCCTGGTCTTCGAGATGAAGGACGGCCGCGCTGTCGGATACTTCCCCGGCGGCGGCGTGAACACCTACAAGCGGGTCGGCTTCTTCGGCGGCGACGGCTGGTTCATGAACCTCGGCCTGCTGGCGCTGATCGCCTCGCTGGCGACCATCGGCGGCGTGCTGCTCCGCGCACGCCTGCGGGACTACCGGGAGACGCCCATGCAGCGCCGGGTGAGCCTGGTGCAGACCACCCAATCGGTGCTCTGGTTGCTTGCGGCCTTCACCGCCGGCCTGTGGCTGAGCAAGACCGGCGACGTGGCGGCGATCTTCTTTGACTGGCCCGGCGGGCTCATGCTCACCGCGTCGTCCTGCGCCCTGGTCGCGGCGCTGCTCTCGGTCGGCAATCTGGTCCTGCTGCCCTTTGTCTGGCGCGGCGGCCGCCGGGTCGACAGCTGGACCCCGGGGCGCAAACTGCGATTCACCGCTACAGCGCTGATCTTCGCAGGCTTCTCTGCTGTGCTGGCGACCTGGGGCGCGATCTATCCCTGGGCCAGCTGACCATCTGCTAGTCGGGACGGGCTCATCCACAGCTTTGTGTAGCCGCGACGAAAAGACCGGCTGACGGCACAGCCCTCGCACAGTCAGGATCAAACTGGCTGCGTGGGGTGCGTGTCGTGTCAAAACAGGACGGTCTGACCTTCGGATTGGCGGGTCTGGTGACCTGGGCGGCGGTGACCGCCTACTACGTCGCGTTCGGTCCCCAGCTGCTCGAGAGCGCGTTCTGGTTCTACGCCGCCAACGCCTTCCTGGCGGCGGTGGCCATGACGCTGGTCTTCCATGTGGCGGTCCGGCTGCGCCGCGTGACCCGACGCCGCCGGCCGCTGGCCGCCCTGATGTTCGTGATGCCGGGCCTGGCGCTCGGCGCCCTCACGGCGCTGAAGCTGACTGACATGCTGCCGGACCTAGATCCGGTGACCATCGGCCGCTACGCCGCCTTCATGGTGGTGGGCTACGTCACCGTCGGAGTCACGGCCTTCGAACGCCGGTCCCGGGGAGCGGCGTCACACGCACGGTGATCCGCTCGCGCTCTCCCGGCCGCCGCTCGACCAGCAGCCGGGCGACCTGCGCGTCGTCGTGGAAGGCGTAGCCCTTGATCGCGTCGAGGATCGCCTTGGCCAGATTGTCCAGGTCCAGCCAGGGCGGGTCGCCCTCGTAGTCCATGAAGATCTCGACGCCGTAGTCGCCCCAGGCCGGCCGCGACCCGCGCCATTCCTTGCGGAAGAACTCGTAGATCAGCGGCTTGTAGTACTTGGCCTGGGTAGTCAGACCATCGACGACGATCTCGAACACGCCGCCGCGCTCACGCGCACGCACCTTGCCGTGCGATGTCCAGCCCTCTTCGCTCACCGGCGGCACGGCGCGGGGAACTCGGTCAGCAGCCTCACTGAAGCAATACTGACGGGGGTTCTGATCTGCTCGTCGTCCGCCGCGAGCGCCTGGATGGCCCGGACCACATCCATGCCCCCCGCCACGCCGCCGAACGCCGCGAAGCCCTGACCGTCGGGATTGCGCTGGCCGCCGTAGTCCAGCGCGGGGGCGTCCTTCACCACGATGAAGAAGCTCGAGGTCGCGGTGTCCGGTCCATCACGAGCCATCGAGATGGTCCCGGACAGATGCCGAAGGCCGGTGTCGCGGGTGCGCTCCAGCGCGATCGGGCCGACGCCGGGATCATCGGCGCCGGCCGGGGTCGCGGCCTGGATCACATCGATGGGATGGGGATGATCGTTGGTCTCGGCCACCACGGTTCGAAAGAAGCTGCCCCCGTCGTAGGCGCCGGCCTCGACGTAGCGCAGGAAATTGCAGACAGTCAGGGGCGCCTCGTGGATCCGAAGTCCGACGGCGATGTCGCCCTTGTCGGTCGTGATCACCACCAGCGGGATCGGATTGGGCGGCGGCGTCCAGCTTGCGAGGCCGAGAGCCGCAAAGGCGACCGCCAGCGCGGCGACAGGTCTTCGAAACGTCGTGACGGATCGGGTCATTACGCCGATGTAACAGACCCCCTCGCCGCCGTCCGCTAGGCTCACGCTGTTCTTCGGGAGAGCGGCCATGGACTTCGACCGTAGAGGCTTCCTGACCTGGAGCGCGGGCGGCGCCTTCCTGATGGCCCTTCCGGGCGCGACCTTCGCCCGGGCGGCCGCGGAAACACTGTCGCCCTGGATCGCCATCCACCCCGACGGCCGCATCGTCCTGACGGTCACCGCCTTCGAGATGGGCCAGGGCTCGCGCACCGGCCAGGTCCAGCTGCTGGCCGATGAGCTTGACGCCGCCTGGGACAGTCTGTCGACGGTGCAGGCGCCCGAGTCCGAGCCTTACACGCTCGAGAACGCGCTCTATTCCGGCGGCAGCGACACCATCAAGCCGCGCTTCGACACCTTGCGCCGGGCCGGGGCGACGGCCCGGGTCCAGCTGGTCGGCGCGGCGGCGAAACGCTGGGGCGTCGATCCCGCAACCTGTACGACCCGCGACAGCGTCGTTCATCACGCCGCCAGCGGCCGCTCCCTGGCCTACGGCGTCGTCGCCGCCGAGGCGGCCGCCATCCCGCCGCCCGCCGATCCGCCGCTCAAGGCGCCGGCCGCCCGTCGCTACATCGGCAAGCCGATGTCCACGCTGGACCTCGCCGACAAGGTCACCGGCAGGGCCAGGTACGGCATCGACCTGCGCCTGCCCGGCATGTTGTTCGCCTCGCTGCGCCGCGCGCCGACGTTCGGCGGGGCGCTGGCCTCGGTAGACGAGGCCCCAGCGCTTGCGACGCCCGGCGTGGTGAAGGTCGTCCGGCTCAAGGACGGCGTCGCCGTCGTCGCCCGGTCGACATGGGCCGCGTTCAAGGGCGTCCGCGCGCTGGAGCCGGTGTGGACCGAACCGGCGGTCCGCCACGACAGCGCCGCCATCAGCGCCCGCCTCGCCGCCGGCCAGGACGCGCCGGACGCCATGATCCGTCCGCGCGATACGGGCGTCGCCATGAAGGCCGAGCTGCGCGCCGCCTTCGCCGCCGCCGCGCGGAAAGTCGAGGCGACCTACGAGATCCCCTACATCGCGCACTGTCCAATGGAGCCGCTGAACGCCACGGCCCACTGGAAGAACGGCCGACCGACGGTCTGGGCCCCCTGCCAGTCGCCGACCTTCGCCCGCGAGGACGTCACGGCCATCACAGGACTGAAGAAGGACGAGTACGACTTCGTGCCCCAGCTGATCGGCGGCGGCTTCGGCCGGCGGCTGAAGGGCGACTACATGGGCTACGCCATCGAGGTGGCGAGGGGCTTCGACGTTCCGGTGCAGCTGGTCTGGACGCGCGAGGAGGACTTCACCCACGACTTCTACCGTCCCGCCATGCGCGCCACCTTCCGCGCTCCGCTGGAAGCGGACGGGAAGATCAATGGCTACGAGGTGGTCGCCGCGACGACGGACGACGTCACCGGCGGCAGCGCGCCGAAGCCCTACGCCATGCCGAAGTTCGCGATGAGCCTGTCGAACGTGCCCACCGGCGTTCCGATCGGCGCCTGGCGGGCGGTCGACCCGGGCATGATGCTGTTCGCCAAGGAGAGCTTCCTCGACGAATGCGCGCTGGTCGCCGGAGCCGATCCGCTGGCCTGGCGCGAGGCGCATCTGGCCGGCGATGCCCGCGCCCTGCGCGTCCTGCGCGCGGCGACTGCTGCGCTGGACTGGAAGACGCCGCTGCAGGCGGGCCACGGCCGGGGCGTCGCCCTGCTGCACGAGTGGGACACCGTGGTCGCCCACGCCATCGAGGTCAGCGTCGAGGGCAAGGCCCTGAAGGTCGAGAAGATCGCCGTCGCCGCCGACATCGGAACCATGGTGAACCCGGACCAGGTCCGCGCCCAGTTCGAGGGCGGCACGTTGATGGGCCTGTCGGCCGCGCTGGGCGAGCGGATCACCGTCACCGGCGGTCGGGCCGACCAGAACAATTTCGACAGCTACCAGGTCATCCGCCTGAACCAGGCGCCGCCGATCGAGGTGATCCTGTTCGAGAGCCCCGGCGCGCCGGTCGGCGGCGTCGGCGAACCCCCGGTCCCCGGCGTCGCGCCGGCCCTGGCCAACGCGGTGTTCGCCGCGACCGGCAAGCGGGTGCGGACCCTGCCGTTCTCGCTGCAGTTCGAGGTCAGCCAGACGGGAAGCCGTGGATGAGGAACATCAGAAGAACGGTGAGTAGACCGTAAGGCCTTCGGCGATAGCCGCGCGGGCGAGAGACTTGTCAATCGTGGCCAGTGGCGCATCCAGCCTCGCGGCCAGTTCGAGGTAGGCCGCATCGTAGGCGGTCAGGCCTTGTCGCCGGGCACGGGAGAGTGCGTCGCCCAGACGCCCACGATCAACGTCCAGATCTACAGGCAAGCTGAGGAATATCTCCAGCACCTCATGAGCCTCGGAATCGGTCAGCAGGCCGCGGCGGTGTTTCATCAGGCATATGCTGGTGACTTCCCAGAGTATGAGCGCCGGAGCCACCAGGCCTTGGGGCGTCAGGTGGGAGAACACCTCTTGCGCGTACGCCGTGTGCTCCTCCTTGAAGAGAGCAGCCACGACGAGCGACGCATCCGTGACCGCTGGCATCGTCAGCGGCGGCCCTCGTCACGGGCCGAGATGAGTTCCTCATGCGTGAAGGAGCGTCCAAGGCGTTTGGCCACCCTTTCACGGAACTCGTGGGCCCGCGCCAAAACATCAGCCGCCTGCGCGGCGCGCCGCTCGGCGTCATCGACTGAAGACAACCGCACCACCGGACGTCCGCGCCGCGTGACGACGACTTCCTCGCCGCGTTCGGCCGCCTCAATGAGCTCCGAGAACCGGTTCCGGGCCTCGAAGATGCCGATTTCCATGGCCGGCCTCCTAGCCAACTTCCTAGCCAACATAGCACTTCCCCCTCCCGGCGACCACCTCGGCCTTGCAGTCTCCCGCCCCCGCGCTAAACCGGGCGCGCCATTCGACGACCCCGGGAAAGACGATGACCAAGACGCGCACCGAGACCGACACCTTCGGCCCCATCGAGGTCGCCGCCGACCGCTACTGGGGCGCGCAGGCCCAGCGCAGCCTCGGCAACTTCAAGATCGGCTGGGAAAAGCAGCCGCTGCCGGTCGTCCGCGCCCTGGGCATCGTCAAGCGGGCCGCCGCCGAGACCAACCGCGACCTCGGCAAGCTGGACCCGGCGCTGGCCGCCGCCATCGTCCAGGCCGCCAACGAAGTCATCGAGGGCAAGCTGAACGACCACTTCCCGCTGGTCGTCTGGCAGACCGGGTCGGGCACCCAGTCGAACATGAACGCCAACGAGGTGATCTCCAACCGCGCCATCGAGATCCTGGGCGGCGAGATGGGCTCCAAAAAGCCCGTCCACCCGAACGACCACGTCAACATGAGCCAGTCGTCGAACGACACCTATCCGACGGCCATGCATGTGGCCTGCGCCGAGCAGGTGGTCTCCGACCTGCTCCCCGCCCTGAAGCACCTGCACGCGGCGCTGAAGGCCAAGAGCGACGCCTGGCAGGGCATCATCAAGATCGGCCGCACCCACACCCAGGACGCCACCCCGCTGACGCTGGGCCAGGAGTTCGGCGGCTACGCCCAGCAGGTCGCCAACGGCATCGAGCGCATCGAGCAGACGCTGCCCAAGCTGATGGAGCTGGCCCAGGGCGGCACCGCCGTCGGCACCGGCCTGAACGCCCCCGTGGGCTTCGCCGAGAAGGTCGCCGAAAAGATCGCCGGCATCACCGGTCTGCCCTTCACCACCGCCCCGAACAAGTTCGAGGCCCTGGCCGCGCACGATGCGATGGTCTTCAGCCACGGCGCGATCAACACGGTCGCCTCCAGCCTGTTCAAGATCGCCAACGACATCCGCTTCCTCGGCTCGGGCCCGCGGGCGGGACTGGGCGAGCTGAACCTGCCGGAAAACGAGCCGGGCAGCTCGATCATGCCGGGCAAGGTCAACCCGACCCAGTGCGAGGCCCTGACCCAGGTCTGCGCCCAGATCTTCGGCAACCAGGCGACTATCACCTTCGCCGGCGCCAGCGGCCACTTCGAGCTGAACGTCTTCAACCCGGTGATGGCCTACAACTTCCTGCAGTCGGTCCGGCTGCTGGCCGACGCGGCGATCAGCTTCACCGACAACTGCGTGGTCGGCATCGAGCCGCGGACGGACAACATCCAGCGCGGGCTGGAGAACAGCCTGATGCTGGTCACCGCCCTGAACGGCAAGCTGGGCTACGACCTCTGCGCCAAGATCGCCAAGACGGCCCACAAGAACGGCACGACCCTGCGCGAGGAAGCCGTCGGCGGCGGCTACCTGACGAATGAGGAGTTCGACGAATGGGTGCGCCCGGAGAAGATGATCTCGCCGGGGTGAGGCGGCTCAGGATCCTGGACTGACGGCGACGCGCCGGTTCCCCGGCGCGGCGCGTTTTCAGGCGATTAGTCCTTCACCACCACGACCTTGCCGATCGGCGCCAGGGCGATGCCGGCCAGCTGCAGGTCCTTGATCGCGAACGGGATGCCGATGATGGTGATGGCCTCGACGAAGGCCGCGACCAGGTGCGACAGGGCGATGTACCATCCGCCGAGCAGGAACCAGATGATGTTGAGCACGAAGCCCAGCGGGCCGGTGCCGATATCGCTCTTGCCGGTGACGATCTCGCGCGACACGATCTCCTTGCCGAACGGCCAGAAGGCGAAGCCGGCGATCCTCCAGGCCGCGCCGGTGTATGGCAGGCCGACGATGGTGATCGCCAGCAGCAGACCGCCGAGCAGCCACAGCAGGCCGCTGATCCAGCCGCCGAGGATGAACCAGAGGATGTTGAGGATCAGTCTGATCACGTCGCGCTCCCAAGTCCCGGGGCCGCGCCCCGCATGAACCAAGACGTGGTCGTCATCGCGCGGGTTGTCGAGACCCTGCCGGATGGATTCGACGTAATCCTGCAGGCCGCCGCCTCAGAGGGCGTCCGCAACATGGCGATGCTGGCCGCGCAGTGGGCCAGCGGCGAGCAGCGGTTCGAAGACCCGGGCGCGCTGTTCGCGGCGCTGGTTGACGGCGATCTGGCCGGCGTCGGCGGCGTCACGGTGGAGCGCGGCGCTGGCGAGCCGGCGATGCGGATGCGGCGGCTCTACGTGCTGCCCGCCTTCCGGCGGTTCGGCATCGGGCGCAGGCTGGCCGGGGCGATGATGCAGCAGGGGTTTCAGGCCGCGCCGCTGCTGACGCTCAACGCCGCCGCCTCGGACGCCGCAGCGCCGTTCTGGGAGGCGATGGGGTTCGAGCGGACGGACCGGCCGGCGGGCGCGACGCACGCCTTGAGATTGTAGTTGCTATTTTGTTCTCCCAAGCGTAGCGTCGGCTGATGGACAGGTTGGACGCACCGCCCGCTATCGACCCGGAACTGCTCGAACAGGCGGCGCGGCTTGACTTGGACATCACGGGATGGAGTGAACGCGACCTACGCTTGCGCCTCCAAAAGCTCGACCCCGCCGGCGCCGAGGCTCGCGCGAAGAGATGGGCCGAAGAAAACGCCGAGGCGATCAAGGCGCACAATGAACGAATCGCGAGGCGAGGCCTAACGTCCGAGTATTTCCGGAAGTGGTGATGTGAGGCAGTTCGAGGCCTATCAGAACCCCTCGCCTGAAGCCCGCAAGGCCGCGCCATTTCTGGTCGTGCTCTCGTCCCATCACCTGCGTGACCTCACGGAGGTCGTGGTGGCGCCCGTCGTCGGCGACGCTCCGGTTCGAATACTTGAGCTTGAGCTCCCGGTCAGTGTTCAGGACCGGGAGCTGACGCTTGTGGTCAGCGATATGTTCAGCGTCCGCTCAGAGTTTCTGCGGCGGCGAGTCGATTCGCTTGCTGCCCATGAGGACGACATCCGCCGCGCGTTGGACCGCCTGTTTACCGGCTTCTGAGCGCTTCCGCGGCGGCCGCGACCGTGTCGACCGCAAGGTCCCCGAGATCCATCTCGCGCAGGACCGTCACCCTCTGCCCCTCCCGGATCGGGCGCGGTGCGCTGAGGGCCGGGTCGCTGTCGGCGGAGAACAGCACCACCGCCGGCGCGCCGGCCGCTACAGCGATGTGCATCGGTCCGGTGTCGTTGCCGATCGCCAGCGCGGCGCCGCGGGCCAGGTCCGCGATGTCACCGAACGAGGTCCTGCCGACCAGGCTGACCGCGCCCGGGGCCTCGGCCAGGATCGTCGCCGCCAGCGCCGCCTCGTCCTCGCCATGGCCCAGCACCGCCGGCGTGAGCCCCTGATCCAGCAGCCGCGCCGCGACCGCCCCGAACCGCGCGGCCGGCCAGCGCTTGGCCGGCCGGTGCGCCGCTCCGCCCGGCGCGAGCAGCGCGTAGGGCGCGGAGAGGCCGAAACGATCGCCGTCGCCGGTCATCCAGCCGATATCGGGCGGACCCACCCCGGCCAGCCCGGCGATCTCCAGTTGCCGGCGGAACAGATCCTGGATGTGGACGCCGGCCCGCTCCGAAAGCCGGTGCAGATGCTCCGCCCCCCGCGCCGTGCCCGACCAGGCCGGACGGCGCGGCCAGAGCAGCTGGAAATAGCGGTCGGTCCGCCGCTGGCCCTGCAGATCATAGACCCGGTCGAACCGCGCCGCGCGCAGGCGGCGGATCAGCCGCCAGACGGCGGGGATGTCGGTCCAGTCCGGCCGGCCATCGCTCCAGACCTCGTCGAACCAGCCGGTCGCCCGGCCCATCGACACAAACGGCGCGGTGGTCAGCAGGGTGATGTGCGCGCCCGGATGGGCCGCGCGGATAGCCTTCATCGGGCCCGTCGCCTGGACGAAATCGCCGAGCGCGGACAACTTGATGACAAGGATTCGCTCGCCGGTCATTGTGAATCCATACACGTTCCGGCCCGACCGTTCGGCCTCATCTTTCGGAGAATTGAATGTTTGCGCGGGAAGCCGCCTGGATCGCCGACGCCCTCGCGGCGCAGGACCCGAAGGCGCTGACACCGCTGCTGAACGTCGGTTCGTCCACGCAGGAGTTCCGCACGCGGATTCAGCCCTGGATTCACGAGCAGCTCGTCGCGCCGCTCGAGGCGCACGGCGTGCGGTTCGTCCACCTGGACCTGAAGGAGGCCGAAGGCGTCGACATTGCTGCCGACATCCTGTCGGACGAAGGCTTCGCGCGGGCCAAGGCGGTCGGCGCCAGGGCGCTGCTGCTGTGCAACATCCTCGAGCACGTGGTCGATCCCGGCGATGTGGCGCGGCGGGCCATGGCGCTGGTCGAACCCGGCGGGCTGGTCGTCTTCACCGGACCGCGCAGCTACCCCTACCACCGGGATCCCATCGACACGATGTTCCGCCCGACGCCTGAGGAAGTCGCCGCCCTGTTCCCCGGCGCGACGATCGAGAAGGCCGAGATCGTTCCCTGCGGCTCCTATCGGGATGTCGTGAAACAGCGTCCCTGGGTCCTGCTGCGGCCCGTGCTGCGCTTCCCGTTCCCGTTCCTCGGCTGGGAGAAGTGGAAGCGTTCGATGGGCAAGCTCTACTGGCTGTTCAATCCCTACCTGACCACCTGCGTGGTCCTCCGCACGCCGAAGGCCTAGCTCAAGGCCAGCCGATCGCTGACGGGGGCGGTCAGGACGTAGCGCAGGCCGTCGGGCTCGAAGGTGAGCCTGGCCGGAAGGGCGCTGACCGTCACGTTCGTCGGCTGACGGCGAAGTCCGCCAGGTCTTCGAGCGCCACCCGCCAGCTGTTGGCGGTCATCAGCGACAGGGCCGTCTTGGCCTTCGACGCGAAGTCGGCGGCCAGATCCAGTGTCGACTCCAGCGCACCGGTGTCGCGGATCAGGTCGATGGCGCGGCGGAAGTCCGCGTCGGTCTGTTCGCGGCGGCCGATGGTCCGCTCCCAGAATGCCGTCTCGGCCGGGCCGGTGCGGGCGATGGCCAGCAGCAGCGGCAGGGTCGCCTTGCCTTCCCTGAAGTCATCGCCGGCGTTCTTGCCCAGGGTCTCGGTCGCACCGCCGTAGTCGAGGGCGTCGTCCGCCAGCTGGAAGGCCAGGCCCAGGTTCATCGCGTAGTCCCGCATCGCCTGGATCTGGTCGTCCGGCGCGCCCGCGCTGACCGCGCCGGCCTCGGCGGCGGCGGCGAACAGCTCGGCGGTCTTGGCGCCGATGATCTGCAGATAGACGTCCTGGCTCAGGTTCAGGTCATGGGCGCGCGTCAGCTGCAGCACCTCGCCCTCGGCGATCACGCCCGCCGCCTTGGCCAGGATGTCGAGCGCCTTCATCGACCCGGCCTCGACCATCAGTTCGAAGGCCTTGGCGAACAGGAAGTCGCCGACGAGCACGCTCGAGGGCGCGCCCCAGATCAGATGCGCGGCGACCTTCCCCCGGCGGAGCTGCGAGCTGTCCACGACGTCGTCGTGCAGAAGGGTGGCGGTGTGGATGAACTCGACAGCCGCGGCCAGCTTCAGGCAGGCGTCGTCGCGGGCCCCGGCCAGCCGGGCCGACGCTACCGTCAGCAGCGGCCGCAGGCGCTTGCCGCCGGCGTTGATCAGGTGATCGGCCAGCATCGGGATGACCGCCACCGGGCTTTGCATGCGCGCCACGATGATGGCGTTGACCTCGGCGATGTCCTCCGCCGCGAGGTGCGTCAGCACCTCGACAGAGCCCGTTGGCCGGGCGACGGCGGCGCTCGCTGCGTCCAAGGTCATGCGCTCCTCAATTCCGCGAACGGCCCTGAGCCGTTGCGGGAGTCCTCATGGGCGGGATAGGTCACGCCGGGAACAAGCACAAGGCCGAGTTGCCGCAACCGATGTCGGGCGAACGCGAGATCACCGAGGATGGCGTGCTGGACGGCCGCGTGCGGCTGCGCCAGCCGGCCCGCGGCTATCGCGCCGGGGTCGACGCAGCCCTGCTCGCCGCCGCCTGCGACGCAAGGCCGATGGAGCGGGTGCTGGAGGCCGGCTGCGGCGCCGGCGGAGCCCTGCTGGCGGCGGCGGCCCGGCGGCCCGAGGCCCTGTTCACGGGACTTGAACGCGATCCCGACGCGGCGCGCCTGGCGCGTGCGAACGTGACGCTGAACGGCCTCGACGCCCGCGTGACGATCCGGGAGGGCGATGTCCAGGCGGGCTTCCGGGCGACCGCCCTACCCGTCTTCGATGCGGTCATGGCCAACCCACCCTTCTTCGACGATCCGGCCGAGCTGCGCGCGCCCGCCGCCGAGAAGACCGGCGCCTGGATGGCCGACGGGGGGCTGGAAGCCTGGACCGGCTTCCTGCTGAAGGCGGTGCGAGAGGGCGGAACGATCACGGTGATCCATCGTGCGGACCGGCTGGCCGACCTGCTGGCCCTGCTGGCGCCCAAGGCCGGATCGTTCCGCATCCGCCCGATCCAGCCTTTTGCGGACGAACCTGCAAAGCGCGTGCTGCTGCGCGCGACCAAGACGGGCAAGGCCCCGTTGGTGCTGCTTCCGCCGCTGGTGCTGCACAATCGCGACGGCGGCAAGCACGCGGCGCAGGCCGAGGCGATCCTCAGGGGCGAAGCGGCGCTGGGGTGGTAGGCCCTACGAACGGGCGTCCCAGGCCGCCATCGACGCCTCCAGCGCCCGCTTGAACGCCTCGCGCCCCATGGTCCGCCCGAGATAGGCGGTCTCGATCCCGTCGAGCTCCAGCACCCCCTGCCGGCGGCCGAATTCCAGAGCGTACGTCACGGAGATGTCCGCCGCTGAGAAGTTTTCACCAGCCATGTAGGGCGCCGCGGCCAGTTGGCGTCGCACGAGCTTCTGCCGGTTCTTCGCCCAATGCAGGGCCTGGCGGGCGCCCCAGTTGTCGCGCTCGGCCTCGGGCGCGAGGAAGCCGCTGACCACGGGAACCATCATCAGGGTCGCCAGACCGGCCTCACCGAGGTGGAGGAACTGCTGATAGGCCGGAAACGCCGGATCGCGCGGCGAGGGCGCCAGCGGTGTCGGCCCATAGCGGGCCATCAGGTGTTCCATGATCGCGATCGACTCGACCATCGTCACCTCGCCGTCCCGTATCACCGGGATGTAGCCGGCGGGATTGGCGGCCAGGAACTCGGCGTCCGCGTCGGCGGCCAGCATGTCGACCACCCGGATCTGATAGGCGAGTCCCATCTCCTCCATCAGCCAGACGATGCGGATCGAGCGCGAGGTGGCGCCGCCGAACACGGTGATCATCTCGAAGCCTTCCGCTGAACGGGTGATGGACGAGCGGCACTACAGGACGGAAACTGGCGGCCGTCTACAGCGCGCCAGCCCCGGACGGACCCGCCCATGACCCACCGCGTTTTCAGGATGAGCGTCGCCAGCGTCTACGTGCATTACGTCGCCAAGGCGGAGAAGAAGGGGCGGACGAAGGCTGAGGTCGACGAGGTGATCCGCTGGCTGACCGGCTTCAGCCAGGCGCAGTTCGAAGCCCATCTCGCGGCGAAGACCACCTTCGAGGACTTCTTCGCCCAGGCGCCGAAGCTCAATCCCGCCCGCCACGAGATCAAGGGCGTGATCTGCGGCGTGCGGATCGAGACCATCGAAGACCCGCTGATGCGGGAGCTCCGTTACATGGACAAGCTGGTCGACGAACTGGCCAGGGGCCGGCCGATGGCGAAGATCCTCAGGACCGTGCCCGCCTAGGCCGACGTTGCTTCGAACACCGCCAGTTGGTCGGCGAACGCCCGCTGGTAGGCCGGGCGCGCTTCTGCCCGGGCGACATAGGCGAGAAGGTTGGGAAACGCCTCGAGCGCGCCGAAGCCGGCCGCCCGGCGCAGCACGGTGACCATCAGGATGTCGGCCGCGCTGAAGGCGCCGTCGAGCCAGTCCGCGTCGCCGAGATGGCGCGAGAGGTCCTGCAGGCGCATGCGGACCTGGCCGTCGAGCGCCGCCGCCCGCTCCTCGAACCACGGCTTGTCGCGCTCAAGGGTGCCTATGAGCGAGCGGTCGAAGATCGGCGGCTCGACGGTGTTGAGGGCGGCGAACATCCACATGATCGCGCGAGACCTGGCGCCGGTTTCCGCAGGCAGCAAGCCGGCGTGGCGCTCGGCGACATGAAGCAGGATCGCGCCCGACTCGAACAGCGTCAGGCCGCCCTCTTCATAGGTCGGGATCTGGCCGAACGGATTGCGCGCCCGATGCGGGCGTTCCTTCATCGTCGCGAAAGACACCAGCGTCACGGCATAGGGCCGGCCGACCTCTTCCAGCGCCCAGCGCACGCGCATGTCGCGGGCCAGACCCTGGCCGCGGTCGGGCGACCGCTCGAAGGCGGTGATGGTCGGCTTCATGGCGTGTCTCTCCGGGCTCCGTTGTCCTGAGGACGACCGAGGAACCGGTCTGCCGACATCGCGCCTACTCGTCGACGTATTGCCGCAGCGCCTGGAGGCAAAGCTGCAGGCCGGTCACGTCGCTCATCACGTCCGGGGTCACGATCACGAACAGCCGGCGCGCCTCGGCCCAGAGCATCGCGGTCTCCGGCAGTCCGAAGTCCTCGATCACCGCCCCCTGGCCGTCGCGCCAGACGCCGTCCTCGTCGAGCTGGGCGCCGATATGGGAGTCGATCCGGTCGCGGTATTCTGCGTCCTGCTCGTCGGGAATGTTCATCCAGCCGAAGACCGGCTTTCCGAGGCCCGACAGGAACCCGGCCTCGAAGGCCGCGCTCGGGTCGGCGGTGGGACCGCGCCAGGGAGTCAGGTTGACGATGGCGGCGTCGGCCCTGCGCATACGCGCCACCCGCTCGGCATAGATCTCCCGCGCCATGATCTCGCCGGGATCGAGCTCGCGCAGCGCCCCGGCGTCGGGCAGCAGCATCTCGAAGCCCGCCTCGGCGCACAGGTGCTGGCGGAGCCCGAAATGCGCGCCGACATTCGGGTACCAGACTTCGGGTCCGGCCAGGTACAGGGTCTCGACGCGGCGCACCGGCTACTTCGGCGGCTGGACGACGGCGAGGGCCTCGATTCGGATACCGACCTTGTTTCCGATCAGGCCGCTGGCGACGGTGATGCCGTAGTCGGTGCGGTCGATCTCGCCGGTGATGGTGAAGCCCGCCGACTGCTTGTTGGATCCGGGGGCGACGCCGATCTTGTTGAGCTTGACCTTGAACACCACCGGTTTGGTGACGCCGTTCAGGGTGAAGTCGCCGGCGACGTCTGCGGTGTCCTTGCCGGTCGGCGTGACCTTGGTCGACTTGAAGGTGATGACCGCGTTCTTTTCGGCGTTGAGCCAGCGCGCGCCCTTCAGATGGTCGTCGCGGTTGGGATCGCCGGCCACGAGGCTGGCGGTCGTGACCTGGGCCTCGACGCGGGACTTCGAGGGATCGGCCTCGTCGATCCAGATCGTGCCCTCCGACGCGGTGAAGGCGCCGAAGATGGTGGTGAAACCGAACCGGTCGACCTGGAAGGTCGTCTGGGTATGGCTGGCGTCGATCGTGTAGGCCACCGGCTCGGCCAGCGCCGGCGTTGCGGCGAGGGCCAGGGCGGCGGCGAGAAACAGGCGCTTCATGAAGACCTCCGGAAGACGATGCTCGAATGTCGGTCGCCGGACCGACGTCCGCAAGGCTCCGTTGTCGCCTATTGGCCGCCGCGCGAGAACACCGCCGCCACCACGGCTTCCTGCTTGGGGGTCAGCAGGCAGGCCGGGCCGCCGGCCACCGGCTCGCAACCACTCCAGACCACGGTCCAGTCGCGTCCGTAGGCGCCTTCGCCCTGGGCGGTCAGGATGACGGGCTGGTTGCGGCGAACCCAGAGCCAGCACTGGCGGTTCTCCCGCGTCGAATAGCGATACTCGGCGCCCCCGCAGTTCATGCCGACGGGCGCGCTCGTCACGACCTGGCCGGGCGTAATCTCACCGCCGATAGCGAGCGTGAGGCGCACATCGGTCGCGGCGTACACGGTGATGCCGTCGACGTCTGTCGGGGCCTGAGCGGCCGACGCCGATCCCGTGCCCAGAAGCAGCGCCGCGCCGCAGCCGGTGGCGATCATCGAACGTCGAAACACGAGGCGATCTCTCCCCTGGAGCCCAGGGGAGGAATTGGCTCAGTTCTTCGCCTTGTCCACCAGTTTATTCTTCGTAATCCAGGGCATCATGCCGCGCAGACGCTCGCCCACTTCCTCGATCGGATGCTCGGCGGCCCGACGGCGGATAGCCTTGAAGCTCGGTTGGCCCACGGCGTTCTCGGCCATGAAGTCGCGCACGAAGCGGCCTTCCTGGATGTCGGTCAGCACGCGCTTCATCTCGGCCTTGGTGTCCGGCGTCACGATGCGCGGACCGGTCACGTAGGCGCCGTACTCGGCGGTGTTGCTGATCGAGTAGCTCATGTTGGCGATGCCGCCCTCGTAGATCAGGTCCACGATCAGCTTCACCTCGTGCAGGCACTCGAAGTAGGCCATTTCCGGCGCATAGCCGGCCTCGACCAGCGTCTCGAAGCCGGCGCGGATCAACTCCACCAGGCCGCCGCAGAGCACGGCCTGCTCGCCGAACAGGTCGGTTTCGCATTCCTCGCGGAAGTTGGTCTCGATCACGCCCGAGCGGCCGCCGCCGATGGCGCTGGCGTAGGCCAGGCCCAGATCCATGGCGTTGCCCGTGGCGTTCTGGTGGATGGCGATCAGGCAGGGCACGCCGCCACCCTTCAGGTACTCGCCGCGCACGGTATGACCCGGCCCCTTGGGCGCGACCATCAGCACGTCGACGCTGGCCTTGGGCTCGATCAGGCCGAAGTGGACGTTCAGGCCATGCGCGAACAGCAGGGCGGCGCCGTCGCGGATGTTGGGCGCGATCTCGTTCTCGTAGATGCCGCGCTGCAGCTCGTCGGGAGCCAGGATCATGATCATGTCGGCCCAGGCCGCGGCCTCGGCGACGGTCATCACCTGGATGCCCTCGGCTTCGGCCTTCTTGGCAGAGGCCGAACCCGGACGCAGCGCCACGGCCACGTTCTTCACGCCGGAGTCGCGAAGATTCAGTACGTGCGCGTGACCCTGGCTGCCGTAGCCAACAACGGCGATCTTGCGGTCCAGGATACGGGCCAGATCAGCGTCGCGGTCGTAGTAGACGCGCATGATTATTCTCCGGTGGTTCGATTTGCGCCGCTCACGCGCAACGGCGCCGCAGCAAAGGCCGGGCTATCGAGCGGAATTTTGCGCGCGGGTCAAGGGTTGGCCCCCTCACGCGCAACGAAAAGACCCCGGAGTCGCCTCCGGGGCCTTGGTGTCCGACAGGGACGCGCCCTTACCAGAACAGGTTGTAGTAGACGGCCAGGACGCGGCCGGTCCAGATATCGACCAGCACAGCGTCGTCGCCGACGCGGACCCACTCGGTCCCGATGGGCGGGTACGGCAGGCCGTACATCCCGGCGTTCAGGTAGTAGCTCGCGCCGTACCAGCCCCAGGGCAGGAAGTCGCCGAACGACCAGGTCCGCACGTACCAGCCGCTCGGATAGCGATAGGCCGGCGCACGATAGCGATGCGGCGCGCGATAGCTCGGGCGCCACTGGCGCTGGTCGTACCAGCGGCGGCCGCGGTCGCGGTCGCGCAGCGAGCGGCCCTCGCCCGGCCGACGGCCGTCCCAGCGCCGATCGTCGCCGCGCCGGCCGTCGCGATCCCAGCCGCCACGCCCGTCGCGGTCGCGGTCCCAGCCGCCCTGGCCCGGGCGTCCGTCGCGATCCCAGCCGCCACGGCCGTCACGATCCCAACCGCCGGGTTGACCCGGACGCGACGGCTGACCCGGCTGTCCCGGCTGTCCCGGACGCCCGTCGCGGTCGCGATCCCAACCGCCGGGCTGACCCGGACGCGAAGGCTGACCTGGCTGTCCCGGCTGTCCCGGACGGCCGTCGCGGTCGCGATCCCAGCCGCCCTGACCCGGGCGTCCGTCGCGATCCCAACCGCCGGGTTGACCCGGACGCGAAGGCTGTCCCGGCTGTCCCGGACGGCCGTCGCGGTCGCGATCCCAGCCGCCCTGCTGTCCGCCCTGTCCGCCGCCCTGGCCCGGGCGGCCGCGGTCCCAGCCGCCCTGTCCGCCACGACCATCGTCCCACCGTCCGCGCGGCGTGCCGGGGATAGCCTGGCCGGGCTGGCGCGGCTGACCGCCGCCCTGCCAGCCGCCCTGCCCGCCTTGTTCGCCGCGACCCTCCGGGCGACCGCCCCGGTCCCCGCGGTCACGCTGTCCGCCGGACGCGCCAGGGGCAGGAGCCGGAGCGGGCGCGGGCGCAGGGGCAGTCTGAGGTTGCTGCTGGCCGCCGCTGGGGCGTTGCCATTCACCACGGCCGCCGCGATCACCACGATCTCCGCGATCGCCCCGGTCGCCCTGGTCCGAACGCGGTTCGCCGCCACGCGGCTGGAACGGCTGGGCGACGGCGGCGGTGCTTGCCAGCAGCGTCAGCACCATGGCCGTCGTGATCGTTTTTTTCATCCCTGTATCTCCGTGGGCGCGGCGGCCCGGCGTGGTCCCTTGGATCGACGGATGCGCCGCCGAACCTGAACCGCGCTTGAACGAATTAACGCTGTGCGCCAGCTTCAGTCCATGAGCGCGACACCCATGGACGTCATCGGATTCTGGCAGGCCGCCGGTCCTCAGAAATGGTTCCGCAAGGATGCCCGGTTCGATGACTCGATCCGGTTGAAGTTCGAGCCGGTGCACCATCGCGCCGCCCGGGGCGAATACGACGCCTGGCAGGGCACGCCGGAGGGCTGCCTCGCCCTGCTGATCCTGCTCGACCAGTTCCCGCGCAACCTCTTTCGGGGTTCGGGCCACGCCTTCGCGACGGACCCGCTGGCCCGCGCCATCGCCCGCCGCGCGGTGCAGGCCGACTTCGACCAGGAGGTCGATCCGCTGATGCGGCCCTTCTTCTACCTGCCCTTCGAGCACTCGGAGGACCCGGCGGATCAGGCGCTTTCGGTGACGCTGACGGAGGCCCATCGGGACGCCACCGGCGACGAGGAAACGCTGAAATGGGCCATCGTCCACCGCGACATTATCGTGCGGTTCGGACGTTTCCCGCACCGCAACCGGGCGCTGGGCCGCGAGACGACCGCCGAGGAACAGGCGTTCCTGGATGAGGGCGGATTCGCCGGCTGACAGCAGTCAGCCGTCGACAGAGTCAGTTCGTACGCGGAGCGCTCTGGATTTCGCGCACGGCTTCACGGGCCGTCTCCGTGTCGACATCCCATTCCGCCGCAGTCTTGCAGACCTTGGTCGGAAGGCGCGAGTTTGAACGCTTGTCCTTGCGACAGATGATCCGCTCCGGGTCAGCACGGGTCTGTCCCACGGTGGTCGCAGGCTTACGGGCCGCCGCAGGCGGGGGCGAAGGCAACTCCGTCGTCGCTGGAGTCTCAGCCGTCACGCTGAGGGCCATGGCCAAGGCAAGGGCAATCATGAGTGCACTTTCCCGGATCGGGCCGGACGCGCCGACCCGATCAGCTAGCGTTGCATTGTTCGCTGATACTCGCCGCCTCCTGGTGTCAGATCAAGAGTGTGGGGATAACCTCACCCCTGCGACGAATTACGGCGTGCGAATCACCCGCGCCGCGCGCAGGGTTCACCCGTATCAGGAGCAGACGTTGAACGCCCTCGCGCCCGTCATCGACCAGCAGGCCGCCGCCGACCATCCGGAACGGCAGTACCTCGCCCTGCTCGCCGACATCCTCGAGAACGGCGTCCAGCGCGGCGATCGCACCGGCACCGGCACACTCGGCGTGTTCGGTCGCCAGATGCGGTTCGACCTGTCGCAGGGCTTCCCGCTGCTGACCACCAAGAAGCTTCACCTGAAGTCGATCGTGCTGGAGCTGCTGTGGTTCCTGCGCGGCGACACCAATGTGCGCTGGCTGCAGGAACGCGGCGTCAGCATATGGGATGAATGGGCGGCGCCGGACGGCGAGCTCGGTCCCGTCTACGGCCGGCAGTGGCGCTCCTGGACCGCTCCGGACGGCCGGGTGATCGACCAGATCGCCGCCGTGGTCGAGAGCCTGAAGACCAACCCCAACAGCCGCCGCCACATCGTCAGCGCCTGGAACCCGGCCGACGTCGACGACATGGCGCTGCCGCCCTGCCACTGCCTGTTCCAGTTTTTCGTCGCGGAGGGCAAGCTCAGCTGCCAGCTGTACCAGCGCAGCGCCGACGTCTTCCTTGGCGTGCCGTTCAACATCGCCAGCTACGCCCTGCTGACCATGATGATGGCCCAGGTCACCGGCCTGAAGCCTGGCGAGTTCGTCCACAGCTTCGGCGACGCGCACCTCTACCTGAACCACCTGGACCAGACCCGCGAGCAGCTGTCCCGCGAGCCCCTGCCCTTCCCGACGATGCACATTGCGCCCAAGCGCGACCTGTTCTCGTTCGAGTACGAGGATTTCCGGCTGGAAGGCTACCAGGCCCACCCGAGCATCAAGGCGCCGATCGCGGTCTAGAGGCGAGACCTCCCGGACACGGCGGTCATGGAACCAGCACGATCTTGCCGGCCACCGCCGCGCGCTCGAGCTTCTCGTGCGCCTCGGCCGCCTGCGACAGCGGCAGGGTCGCGCCGATCAGCGGGGTGATCGAGCCGTCGGCGACCGCCGCGAGCACGGCGGCCAGATCCCGGCGATAGACCTCGGGCCGGGCGTCGCGCCAGTAGGACACGTTGTAGCCGACCACGCCCTGGCTCTGGCCGAACAGGCCCATCGCCGAGAGGCTGTTGTTCAGCACCATCTGCACCAGCGCGCCGGGATTGACCTTGCCGCCTTTGGTCGCGTCGTAGCCGCCATAGAGAATGGCCGTCCCACCCATCCGCAGGGCGGCGACCGAGACCGCCTTCAGGTGCTTGCCGCCGATGTGGTCGTAGGCCGCGACCACGCCGCCGCCGGAGATCTCGCGAGCCCTGGCGGCGACATCGCCGGCCGCGTAGTCGAGATGGACCCCGCCGCGCGCCTCGACGACCGCCCTCTTGCCGGCCGAGGCCGTGCCGATGGCCCTAACCCCCGCGTTGCGCGCCATTTCGAGCAGCAGGTTGCCGACCCCGCCGGCGGCGCCATGGATCAGCACCCATTCGCCCGGCCCGGCCAGCGCGACGCGATGGAACATCTGCCAGGCCGTCAGACCGTTGAGCACCGCCGCCACCAGGGCCCGCGCGTCCGCGCCCTCCGGGGCGGGCACGAGCCATTTCGTCGCGATGTTGCGACGGTCCGCGTACGAACCGGTGACCGTCAGGGCGGCGACCCGCTGACCGACCGCGAAGCCCTCGACCCCGGCGCCCAGCGCCTCGATACGGCCGACGAAGTCGTAGCCGGGCGTCACGGGGGCCTTCACGCCGGGATAGAGTCCCTGGCGCATGACGATGTCCGCATAGGCCACGCCCGCAGCCTCGATCTTCACCCGAGCCTCCCCCGGCCCGGGGGCCGGAAGACCCACCTCACGCGCGGTCAGGACGGAGGCCTTGCCGGTCTTCGGCATATGCATTTCAAAGGCGGTATCGGTGGTCATGGTCGCTCTCCCTGACCTGAAGCTAGACCCCATTCCGCCGGGTAAGAGAAGCGCCGCGCTGACAACTCCGCACGGCCTCGCTAGACAAGGCGCATGCCCCTGATCCCCATCGCTCTCGGTCCTGTCGCCGTCGCCCGCAATCGCGTCATCGGCCGTGACAACGCCCTGCCCTGGCGGCTGAGGTCCGACCTGCAGATCTTCAAGGCGGTCACCATGGGCAAGCCGGTGATCATGGGCCGCAATACCTGGGACAGTCTGCCGTTGAAGCCGCTGCCCGGCCGGCTCAACGTGGTGCTGTCGCGCGACGGCTCGTTCCAGCCGCCCAAGGCCGTGGTCTGCGAACGTTTCGAGGAGGCGCTGGAAATCGCCCGGGAGCAGGCCGAGGAGGACGGCGCCGAGGAGGTCTGCGTCATCGGCGGCCGGGCGCTGTTCGAACTGGCGCTGCCCAAGGCCCGGCGCATGTACATGACCGAGGTCGACGCCGAGCCCGAGGGCGACGTCCTTTTCCCGCCGTTCTCCGAGGCCGACTGGACCGAGGTCCGGCGCGAGGATCATCCCGCCGGCGAAAAGGACGACCACGCCTTCGTCTTCCGCGTGCTGGAACGCCGCTGACGCCCTTGCGCTGACGCCGCGTCAGAGGCTCACTCTCTCCCCAACGATACAAAGGGAGAGCGCCGCATGGACATCGAACTCGTCGCCGAGGGACTGAAGTTCCCCGAAGGCCCCGTCGCCATGGCCGATGGCTCGGTGATTCTCACCGAGATCGCCGGCCAGCGGCTGAGCCGCGTCACCCCCGACGGCAAGGTCGAGACCTGGGCGGAGACCGGCGGCGGACCGAACGGCGCGGCTATCGGCCCCGACGGCGCGATGTGGGTGACCAACAACGGCGGCAGCTTCGACTTCCAGGAGATCAACGGCCTGCTGATCCCCGGCCCGACCCCGCCCAGCCACACCGGCGGCTACATCCAGCGCATCGACCCGGCCACGCGCAAGGCGCAGACCATCTACGACAGCTGCGACGGCAAGCGGCTGAACGGGCCCAACGACCTGGTCTTCGACCGGCAGGGCGGCATGTGGTTCACCGATCACGGCTGCTCGACGCCGGACGGCCGCAAGCACGGCGCGCTGTACTACGCCAGGACCGACGGTTCGATGATCACCCGTGTTCGCGAACACATGATCTCGCCGAACGGCGTGGGCCTCTCGCCCGATGAGAAGACGGTCTACGTCGCCGACACCATGCTGGGCCGCCTGTGGGCCTTCGACGTCGCCGCGCCGGGCGAACTGGCGGAGCCGCCGCCGTTCCAGCCGGGCCGGGTTCTCTGCAACCTGCCGGGCTACCAGCTGCTCGACAGCCTGGCGGTCGAGGCCGACGGCAAGGTCTGCGTGGCGACGATCATCAACGGCGGCGTCACCGCCTTCGCCCCGGACGGCACGACCGAGCACTATCCGTTCCCCGATCTGCTGGTGACCAACATCTGCTTCGGCGGTCCGGACATGACCACCGCCTGGGTCACCGCGTCCGGCACGGGCAAGCTGTACAAGGCCCGATGGCCGCGGCCCGGTCTGAAGCTCAACTACAACGCCTGACGGAACGCAGGTATGCTGACCGCCGACCCGGCGAGTTGGCCGGCCTGGAGGCGTTGGCGTGCTGAACCGAGTGGAGGTGTCGGTCGCGGAGGAACTGCGTGCGCGTCTGCGCGAGGGGCGTCCGTCCCAGGCGTTGCTTGACAGTTTCCGCGCCGTCGAAGCCTCGGCGATCCGGGAGCCCGAAGCCCTGGCGGCGGTGCTCGAGGACGCCGCGCGGCTGGACCTGTCGGCCAGTCTCTCGACGCTGATCCCGGCGCGGGCCCTCGGCTGCGCGGTCGCCGATCACTCGGGCGAGGTGATCTGGCGCGACCGGGCCTTCGCGGCATGGTTCGGCGAGGCGAGCGACAGCACGCCCTTCCTGCACCTGCTGAGGCTGGCCGCGCGCGACGGCTCGGCCTCGGGCCTGGTGGAGGCCAGCGACGGCGCGGTGCTGGCCGGGTGCGCGGGCGGCGGCGAGGCTGCGGCCCGCTGGCCGCTGCCGCAGGAGGCCCTGTCCGCGCTGGCCGCCGCGCCGGGGCGGCACGTCCTGCTCGGCTTCGCGCCATCGCGGGTCAGCGCCCTGGCGGCGCGCGCCACCGACGCCTTCGGCCTGACGCCCCTCGAGTCGCGGCTGGCGGAAGCCCTGCTGGACGCGCCGTCGATCGAGGTCGCCGCCGACCGCGCCGGGGTCGGGCGCGAGACGGCGCGCGACGCCATCCGCTCGGCCCAGCGCAAGACCGGGGCCCGCCGTTCGTCCGACCTGATCCGCCAGATGCTCGACATGATGTGCGGCGACCAGCCCGAGATCGAGGACCTGGCCCCCGTCTTCATCCGCATCTTCGGCGCAACGCCGGGCGAGGCGCGCACCGCCGCCGCGCTGGCCAGAGGCCTGACGGCCCGCGAGGTGGCGGCCGAGCTCGGCGTGACCGAGCACACCATCCGTGGCCAGTTGAAAGCGCTCTACGCCAAGTCGGGCGTCAACAAGGCCCGGGACCTGATCCGTCTTGCCGCCGAGGCCGCGACGCTCGACGCCATGACGCGGACCGGCGAGACAGCGACCCAGCTGGACGATGTCGCCGGCCGCCTGCGCGTGGTCGCCCGGCCCGACGGCCGCCGTGTGGCCGCCTGGGACTACGGCCCGATGAGCGGCGCGCCCGTGCTGGTCGGCCACGGCACGATCACCGGCCGGACCCTGCCGCCGGCCTTCGTGTCGGCCCTGCAGAAGCACGGCTTCCGGCCGATCGTGCCGCAGCGGCCCGGGTTTGGACTGACCGATCCGGCCGTCGACGACTATGCCGAAACGGCGGCCGCCGATCTCGCGGCCCTGCTGGACGGCTTGAGGCTGAAGTCCGCCCACCTGCTGTTCCGCGACGACGGCGCCGCCTCCGCGCTGGCCTTTGCCGCCGGCTGGCCCGAACGCGTGCGGACCGGAATGCTCGCCAACCCCCGCTGGCCGGGCCTGGGCGTGCGCAGTCCTGACACGGTGATGGGGTCGCTCACCAAGGCCTTCCTCGTGCGACCCGAGATTGTTGGCCTGGTCGGAGAAATGCTGCGACGGCAGACTCGTTCGGATCTGGTCGCCGATATGGTCAGACGATCGGCGAACCATGTCGCGGCCGATCGGGAGGTGCTGGCCCGGCCCGGCGTGCTGGCCAGCATCGTGCGCGACATCCAGGCCATGGCCGCGCGATCGAGCGACGGCTTCGCGCGCGAACAGAGCCTCTACGCCCGGGGCTGGGGGCCGCCGGCGGTGACCGGGCCCGCGCCCTGGATGGTCATGGAATGCCGGCCGCTGACCCTGCCCGGCGTCGAGGCGGCGTTTGGCGGCCTGCCGGGCGTGAGGTTCACCGACCTCGCTGACGCGGGGCTGCTGTTCTATCATTCGCACCCGGTCGAGACGGCTGACCTCTTCGCCGCCCACGCCCGCCAGGAGACCTCGCGATGAAGACGATCAGGATCGCCATCGCCGCCGCGCTGGTGCTGTTCGCCGCGGCCTGCGCCCACCCGCGCCCGATCCCCTGCGGCTGCCTTCCGCCACCCGAGGACGCGCCGAAGCTCGGCTAGAGCCTGAATTCCAGAACACGGTCCCGCTTGTCAGACGATTCCGTCTGACACCGTCGTGCTCCAGGCGGCCGAAGCGATCAGCCGCGCCAGCCGGACCACGCCGTCCTCGATCTCGGCCTCTGTCGGCAGCGAGTAGCTGAGGCGCAGGGCGTTGGCCGCCGGGACCTCCGCGAAGAACGGCTCTCCCGGCACGAAGGCGACGCGCTCCTCGACCAGCGCCCGTTCGAGCAACACCTTGCCGTCCGCGCCTTCAGGCAGATTGACCCAGACGAACATGCCGCCCTGCGGCTGTGACCAGGTCACCCCCGGCGGCATGTGCCGCTCCAGCGCGGCCAGCAGGGTGCGGGCCTTGGCGCCGTAGGCGCCGCGCAGTCGGCCCAGGTGCTGGTCGTAGCCCTCGGACACCGCCCGGTGCGCGACCATCTGGTTGATCGTCGAGACGTGCAGGTCCGCGCCCTGCTTCAACAGCACCAGCTTCTCGATCACCGCCCTGGGTCCGCAGATCCAGCCGATGCGCAGCGCCGGCGACAGGGTCTTGGAGAAGGTGCCGCAGAACAGCGTCCGCGCCGCCTCGATCGATCCCGACCGCGCGATGTCGAGCGCCAGCAGGGTCGGCAGGGGCTCGCCGTCGAAGCGCAGCTCGCGATAGGCCGCGTCCTCGATCAGGGTCATGTCGAGGCGCTCGACAAGGTCCAGCAGCGCCTCGCGCTCGCCAAGCGTCAGGCTCTGGCCGGTCGGGTTGGCGAAGTCCGGCACGAAGTATCCCAGCGCGCCGGCGGCGCGGTCCTCGGTGGCCGCATCGAGGCCGTCCGACAACGCGCCTTCCGGAAGATCCAGGTAGTCGGGCTCGTAGCCGTTGAAGGCCTGCAATGCGCCCAGATAGGTCGGCCGCGCCACCATCACCGTGTCGCCCCGGGTCAGGAACAGCTTGCCGAGCAGGTCCAGCGCCTGCTGCGAACCGGCGGTCAGCAGGATGTTGTGTTCGTCGCAGGGTGCGCCGTCACGGGTCATGCGCTCGGCGATCCACCGCCGCAGCGGCAGATAGCCCTCGCTGACCGAATACTGCAGGGCCTGGCGGGCCAGGACCGGATCGCCAAGGATCTCGTCATAGCCGGCCTGGATGCGTTCGGCGGGAAACAGGCCGGGGTCAGGGATGCCGCCCGCGAACGACAGGATATCCGGCTGATCCAGCAGCTTGAGCAGCTCGCGGATTTCGCTGGCGCGGACACGGGCCATGCGCTCGCTGAAGCGCGCGGCCCAATCGGGTGTTGAGGTCGTCATGAGAAATGTTCCGTGGGATCGCCGACGGCCAGGGCCGTCCAGAATGCCGCGCGCGAGCGGCGTCGCCTGATCAGATCAGGGGCGTCATACGAAGCAGGTCGGGCCTGGAGAGCGGCGGAGCCAGAAGCGTTGCCGATCCCGGTCGGTCTTGGTCATGACGGATTCGTAGCGTGATCGGCCAGTCGCGTCGACTGGCCGTTTCGCCTCAGTACAGCACGCCCATGGCCGAGCGTTCGAAGCTTTTCAGCTCGTCGTTGCGGCCGTCGCGGACCTTTACCGCCCACTCCGGATCCTGCAGCAGGGCGCGGCCGACGGCGACCATGTCGAACTCGCCGCGGTCGAGGCGTTCGAGCAGGCCGTCCAGCGAGGCCGGCTGGCTCGCCTCGCCGCCGTAGGCCGCGATGAACTCGCCCGAGAGACCCACCGAGCCGACGGTGATGGTCGGCTTTCCGGTCAGCTTCTTGGCCCAGCCGGCGAAGTTGAGGTCGCTGCCCTCAAACTCCGGCTCCCAGAACCGGCGCTGGCTACAGTGGAAGACGTCGGCTCCGGCGTCGGCCAGCGGCTGCAGCCACGCTTCCATCTCGGCCGGCGTCGCCGCCAGCCGGGCGGTGAAGTCCTGCTGCTTCCATTGCGAGAGACGGATGATCACCGGGTAGTCCTCGCCGACCGCCTTGCGGACGGCCTTGAGAATCTCCGCCGCGAAGCGGGCGCGCTCGGGCAGGGTCGCCCCGCCCCAGCGGTCGGTGCGCAGATTCACGCCGTCCCAGAAGAACTGGTCGATCAGGTAGCCGTGCGCGCCGTGCAGTTCGACCGAGTCGAAGCCCAGCGCCTTGGCATCCGCCGCCGCGCGGCCGAACGCGTCGACGGCGTCCTGGACGTCCTCGTCGCTCATCGCCTCGCCGAACTGCTTGCCCGGGCTGGAGAAGCCCGAGGGGCTGTCGTAGGGGCCGGGCGGCGTCCATTCGGGATCCCGGGTGCGGACCGCGCCGACGTGCCAGAGCTGGGGCGCCATCACGCCGCCGGCGGCGTGGACGCGGTCGATCACCGTCTTCCAGGCCGCCAGTTCGGCCTCGCCGTGGAAGCGGGGCACATTCCTGTCGTTCAGCGAGGCGGGGCGCGCCACGCCGGTCCCCTCGGACACGATCAGGCCGACGGCGTTGGCGGCGCGGCGCTCGTAGTAGGCGGCCACGTCGTCCGTGGGCACGCCGTCGGGCGAGAACGACCGCGTCATCGGCGCCATGACGACCCGGTTCTTGAGCGTCATCGACTTGATCTTCAGCGGGGAGAACAGGACGTCCTGCGACACGGGGCGCGGCTCCGGAATGTGATGGACCTTGCGTCGCATCTAAACGGTTGTTCGAACGGCCGCCTGCCAGAAATTCTTGACGTGGATCAATCAGTACCCAGTTCGGTGAATCCTGTTCGCGTAACCTCGAACCAGCGTACTATCGTCAATTACCCGGTCGAGGGACCCGGGGGGAGTGCTGTACGCGACGTGTTTGCTCAAGGGGCGCAATCCTTTCCCGCCGTGCTGAGGGAACGACTGGCCGAAGGCCGACCGGCCCAGGCGATCATCGACGCCTGGCCGTTCATCGAACGCGCCATGGTCCGCGAGCCCGAGGCGTTGCGCGCGGCGCTGGAAGAGGCCTCCCGATTCGCGGCGGCCGAAGGTTCGGCGACCGTCGCCCCGCGTTCAGCGATCGGTATCGCGATCGTCGACGGCGAGGGGCAGCTGATCCATGCCGACAAGACCTTTGAACGCTGGTTCGGCCAGGGCGCGGACCTGTCCATCCGGCGCCTCGTCCGCGACGCGATCAAGAACGGCCAGGCGACCAGCCTGGTCGGGGCGCTGGACGGCGCGTCGATCCCCGCCTGCGCGGCGACCCGCGACGAGGCGCGCGGCTGGCCTGTGCCCGATGACTGCCGCGCCACGCTGGAGGCCAATCCGCGCCGGGTGGTGATCCTGTGCTTCGCCCCGTCGCGAGCCAGCGACCTGGCCACCCGGGCGACGGACGCCTTCGGGTTCACGCCGCTGGAAGCCCGCCTGACCGAAGCCCTGCTCGACGCCGCCAGCCTGGATGACGCGGCGGCCAGGATCGGGGTCGGCCGGGAGACGGCGCGCGAGGCGCTGAAGAAGGCGATGCGCAAGGCCGGCGCCCGCCGCTCGCCCGACCTGATCCGCCGCATGATGGACCTGATGTGCGGCGACCATCCCGATCCGCCCGACGTCGAAGAGGTCCTGGCCAGCAGCTTCGGCGCAACCGCGGCCGAGGCCAAGGCCGCGGCCCGGTTCGCACAGGGCCTGACCGCCCGGGAGGTCGCCGACGGCCTGGGGGTCAAGGAGGCCACGGTCCGCGGCCAGCTGAAGGCCGTCTTCGCCAAGACCGGCGTCAACAAGGCCAAGGACCTGGTCCGGCTCGCCGCCGAGGCCAGCACCCTGGCCGCGCTGACCGGGGCCTCCGAGACGGTGCTGGAGCCGCTGGATCCCAACGGCAGGCTTCGGGTGATCGCCTCGGGCGACCGTCGGATCGCCCTGACCGACTACGGCCCGCGCAGCGGAAAGCCGGTGATCGTGATGCACGGCGCGGCGACCGGGCGACGCCTGCCGCCGGCCCTTGTGCGGGCGCTGCATGTGCACGGCTATCGGCCGATCGTCCCGCAGCGCCCGGGCTTCGGCCTGACCGACGTGGCCAGGGGCGACTACCTGGCCCAGGGCTCGGACGACATGGCGCGGGTCATGGACACGCTGAAGATCGACCGCGCCAAGCTGATGGTCCGCGACGCCAGTACGCCGACCGGCCTGCGCTTCGCCAGCGAGCATGCCGACCGCGTGATCTCCGGCGTCGCCGTCAACCCGAAGTGGCCGATCAAGTCCCGCGACTATGTCCGGCTGAAGAACTCGATGATGGGCGTCATCGCCCACTCCTTCAAACGCAACCCGCACCTGATCGCGCTCGTCGCCGAGACGCTGCGCCGCCAGATGCGGACCGATCTGCTGCAGAACACCATGCGCCAGACCCTGGCGGACATGCCCTGCGACGTCGCCATGCTGGAAGAGCCCGGCGTCCTCGACGCGCTCGTCCGCGATACCCAGGGCATGTTCGCCCGCACCAGCGCCGGCTTCGCGGCCGAGCATCGCGCGGTCGTCGACGGCTGGCAGGTGCCGGAAGGCATCGGCGGCAGGCGGTGGATCGTGGCCGAGTGTGAACCGACCGCCCTGCCCGACGTCGAGACGGTCTGGGCCAATTTGCCCAATCCGCGTTTTCGCCTGATCAAGGACGCCGGCTGGCTGGTCTACTTCTCGCACCCGCAGGTGATCGCCGACCTGGTCGCCGAGGCCTGAAGCGTTCCCCCCATTGTGGGGGTGAGGCGAGCCGGCGCGACGCGGAGACTTCCTCCAACGATGAGGAAGCCCATGAGCATCGCCCGGAAGGCCGCCTATCTGCTGATCTGCCTGAGCGCCCTGGTCGCGGTGATCGTGATGGCCTCGACCGCGCGCGCGCAGAGCGATCCGTTCGGGGCGCTCTATGCGCCGCCGCCGGGCAGCGCGCCCGCGCCCTCGACGAAGACCGGGGTGACCAGCGTCACCGGCGCCGTCGGCCGCAGCTATGCCGGATCCGACGAGGACGGATTCGCCAGCCTGGCCCAGATCTCGATGCTGCCGAAAGTCGTTCCCGCCATCGGTCTGCAGCTCAAGCCGTGGAACCCCAAGGTCAGCGCCAAGCGGCCGCGCGTGCTGGTGCCGACCTATGCCCTGGCCCTGGTGCGCACCGGCAAGATCAGCGCCTTCGCCGGCGGCGCCGGCTCGGAGATGGCGCCGCGCCGGACCAGCCTGACTACCGCCCTGGTCGGGGTTTCCGACGAACTGGCCGAACAGCTGGCGCAGGAAGCCTATGACGACCTGATCAAGCGCCTGAAGGCCGCCGGCTTCGACGTCGTGACGCCCGAGGAGATCGCCGCGACGCCCGAGGCCGGCAAGCTGGAGGTCGTGGGAACGCGCACGCGCGGCATCAACGGCATGAGCGTCTACGGCCCGCGGACGGCGCCGTTGCGCGCCGGGCATCCCTACACCGCGGCGGTGCTGTCCTCGTCAAAGTCGGCGATCGTCTTCACGGACATGAGCATTGAACTCGACGCCCTGGTGCTGACGCCGCAGATGGCGCTCGACTACCAGCAGCTCGAAACCACCGGGCGGCGGACCTACGTCGGCTCGGCTCAGGTCGGGGCGAGGGTCTGGTTCGACGTCCTCAACGGCTCTGGCGCGCTCTTCCTGCACGGCGGAACCCGCAAGGGCCTCGGCTCGGGGCCCTACGGCGGGTTCCTGATGCAGGGCAATCACGGGTCAGCCGAGCCGTTCGGCGTGATGTACGAGGTCGAGGACCGATCCGACGACCCGGCCATCCACAACGCCTTCGCACAGGCCGGCCTCGGCTCGCTGTACCGCCAGAGCAAGGTCTACGCGATCGAGGTCGCGCCGGAGCGGTACGCGGCGCTGGCCCGCGCCGCTTTCCAGGGCCTCAACACATCCATCGTCGCCGAGCTGAAGAAGGCTCGCGGCCTGTAGCGTCCGTCACTGGAGGGAAAGTTCAATGAAGCGCATCACCGCCCTGCTCGCCGCCGCGGCCATGGCCGCCACGCCGGTTCTGGCTCAGCCGGTCTCCAACGAGGCCCCTCCGGAAGATGCGGCGCCGCCGCCGGCCGCCGCGCTGGTCCAGCCGCCCGCGCCCGCGGCCGCCCCGGCGGCTCCG